>NZ_JAVTSU010000013.1:0-206438 GCF_032678605.1 Pedobacter miscanthi | reverse complement strand
AGTTATTAAAAAGCTATAATTGCGCTTCGACTCCGCTCAGCGTGACATAGCTCTGTAAATCGCTCATCTTAAATTTATGATCGGTTGTCATCCTGAGCGGGGTCGAAGGACTAATCCAGCTGCAAGGTTAAATGAACAAAAAACTCGTTGGCACTTTCGCGAATAATCAGTTCATGTTTTCCATAATATAGCAAGGATAAACGCTGTTTTACATTTTCCAATCCAATGCCACTTTTCAATTTCTCCGGATCGCTATCAGCCTTAATATAAATACTATTGCTTACATCGAAGTATAAAGTGCTTTCTTTTGTTTGTAAGGTAATTTTAATATACGATGGCTGTTGCAAACTGATACCATGTTTAAATGCATTTTCGATAAATGGAATCAATAACATTGGAGTAATCTGCAAATTATTCAGTTGTTCCTCAATATGCGTATCAATCCTGATGTCGGCAGAGCGTGAAGTACGCAGTTTTTGCAGGTCGATATAATTGTTCAGGTATTCCACTTCGCGCGTTAGTGAAATTTTATCCTGTGTATTTTCATGGAGCATAAAACGCATCATATCGCCCAATTTCTGGATGCCTTCTCCGGTTCTTTCTGCATTTTCCTGCAAAGCAGTTCCAAACAAAGTATTTAAGGCATTGAATAAAAAATGTGGATTGATTTGTGATTTTAGAAAATTCAGGTTCGCATCCGATTTGCCCAGTTCCGTTTTCAACATCTGTATTTCACTCAGTTTCTCAAATTTATGTTTGTAAACATACCAGGCAGATGGTGTAGTAATGCAGATTAAACATATTGCATTTAAAATGAGGGTAACCGGTACAACTGAGCCATTGCGCATAAAAGGGATAAGAACGATTAAAAGGAGGAGCGAAATAATAATGGTTATGCCAATGTTGCCCCAGAAATAACGGCCAAAGCCTTTAAAATCCTTTCTAAGGTTTGGAATGATATAATAAATGGCACAAAAGGCGATAAAAATATTTACCGGTGGCACAATAATCCAGATTACCAGTAATTCATAGTCTATCTTAACAGAAAGCACCGCAGTGAAAATCATGAGGGTAATTAGCCATATTTTAGTGCTCACAAATATTTCTGAAACAATGTTCTTGTTATAATCCTTTAAAAACTGAATTTTATTAAAAAGCTCTATGCCACGCTCGTTAAAAAAGGCATAAGCGTTAAAGAGTAGGTAGAGAAAGAAAATATAAGTAAATGCCTCACCAAAAAATATCTCGTACCCACGCTCCATATCATCATATTCCACGAGGCGGTAAGCTTCAGAATAGGTACTGGCTACCATCCAGCCAATAATAGAAAACGCAGTAACGGCAATGGTCATGATGAGGTTCATGGTAACATTCTTATTCCGGGCTAATTGTGGCATCGAAACAAAATTGAAGAGCAAAAAGCTGAAATAGAGGATACTAATCTTAAATAGTTCGGGGAGAAAAAAATTCTGCATGATACTATATTCAACTGAACTATCCGAAAAACGGTAAGAGCCACCACCAGCATAAGTAGATTGTGTGCAGATACTGATTAAAGCAAGAATGTATAATGTTGTAGAAATCCAAAACTCAAGCTGGTTGATGTTTTTAGTTGTATATGGTTTACCTGAAATAATTTCCATTTTATTTTATTTATGGTACAATTTTACAAAGAGAAATGGCTCTAATATTTAAAATGTGATGGATGCGGCAAAAAATGTGACGAATGAATAGGGTTGGTAGAATTGTTGAGGTTTTTAGGATCAGGTTAATTGTACAGCCAGATATAATTGTGCAGTCGGATGTTACCATCTGACTGTTTACGAAATTAACAATAATAAACTCCGAGTCAGATAGAAATATCCAACACCACGAATACTATGCCACCACCCATCTTACATCATCCCTTTTTTACTATCTTTGAAACGGATTGTTGGATTGGTTTCCATCATCCATATTACATTATCCATTTTTCACTCACTCACTCATTCAAAATTCAATAATGACCGTTTACGGAATTCCAAATTGCAATACAGTTAAAAAATCACTCGATTGGTTAAAAGCGCATCAGGTTGATTTTGAATTTCATGATTTTAAGAAAAAAGGCATTACCGAAGAAAAATTAAACGAATGGTGTAATACCTTTGGCTGGGAAACCGTACTGAACCGAAAAGGTTTAACCTGGAAAAAACTAACTAAAGAGGAACAGGCTAAAATTGATAACCAGGCCCTTGCCGTTGCTTATTTAAAAGAAAATACGAGTGCCATAAAACGCCCGATTATTGAGCAAAACAACAAAGCCATATTAATTGGATTTGACGATAACAATTATTTAAAAACACTAGCCTAATTCAATTGTTCTAATGTTAAAGTTTGTTAAATGCAGATTTTAAATGTCGAACTAAATTACTTTTGAGTATGTACAAACTGATCATTTTTCTATTGCTTGCCCTGCCCATTGGCGTTTTTGCACAAACGGTAACTACAGGTACAGTTTTCGATTATTCGAAAAAAACGCTTTCACTGCCTGGTGTTTCCATCAGAAACCTGAACAGTAAAAAATCAACCAGCACCAATAAAGAAGGTAAATATACCATTGCTGCTAACATTGGCGATTTGATCGAGTTTTCTGCCATTGGTTACCATACCGATACCTTATATTTAACCAATCTTTTAAACCGGACTATATATCTGCCGGTTAAATCGAACAGCTTAAAAGATGTAGATGTTACGGCCGTAAGAATGAACAGCCAGGTTACAGATGCTAAAGATCCATTGGCCGAGAAATACACTTTATTAAATACAGGCGGTAATTTAAACCGTAAACGTATGAAAGATAAAGTGGGTGGTTTAAACCTGAACCTCGGTTACGGCAAATATAAAAGACAGCAACGTAAGGAAGCCGATTTAGAAGAAAAGGAAATGTACCAGGATGAAATCGACGAAAACTTTACCCCCAAAGCCATAACCGATATGACGAAACTGGAAGGCGAAGACCTTAAAAACTTTATGATCATTTACAGGCCATCTATAGAAGCTGTAAAAGCCGAAAGACCGTTTCGTTATGCTTTTTACATCTCACGTGCCTTTGTTGCATGGAGAAAATTATCACCACAAGAAAGAAAATTGCAGGATTTGCCAAAATTGAAAGCAAACTAGCATGCTTTAATCAATTTGTACCAAGATAATAACCATTATTGGTAACATTATAACCACATATAAATCTATATGTGGTTATTTTTTATATTTACCACATATTACAACCTTATTATCATGAAACTGACTAAACTGATTAATTTTTGTTTGGTTTGTTGTGTTTTTGCTTTATCGGCATCGGCTCAACAGGCTACAACCACTGCACCAGCCACCAATTATAATCCGGCTGAAGCATTTGGACCACTATTTTACACCCAAAATGGGAATGAATTCCGCTCGGCAATTGGTGCGCCAGGACCAAAATATTGGCAAAACCGTGTAGATTATAACATTACCGCTAACCTTGATGAAACCAAAAACATGGTTTCGGGAACAGTTACCATTACCTATAAAAACAACAGTCCTGATAAGTTACCTTATTTATGGTTACAGTTAGATCAGAATACTTTTAAAGAAACTTCTCGTGGTTATGCCATTACCCCTTCACGTAGCCGTTATGGTGCACAGGGTGAAAAATTTGATGGTGGATATAAAATCCAGAACATTAGCGTAGCGCAAAAAGCAGGCGCGGTAAAATTCACCTCTCTGGTTGAAGATACCCGTATGCAGATCCGTTTAGATCAGCCATTGGCCGCTAACGGTGATATTGTAACCATTAAAATGGATTACTCTTACATTGTACCTAAAGAAGGATCGGACAGAACAGGACACTTAACCACGAAAAACGGTGAAATTTTTGCCATTGCACAATGGTTTCCACGCATGTGTGTATACGATGATGTAATTGGCTGGAATACTTTACCTTACTGGGGAGGTGGTGAATTTTATTGCGAATACGGCGATATCAACTTTGCCATTACTGCACCGGCAAGCCATATTGTAATGGGTTCGGGCGAGTTATTAAATCCTGCTGAAGTGTTTACTCCAGAACAGTTAAAAAGATGGAATGAAGCTAAACTGAGCGATGCTACAGTACACATCCGCTCCGAAGCAGAGGTAACCGATCCAAAATCACGTCCGGCGAAAGATAAATTAACCTGGAAATTTAAGATCACCAATGCTCGTGATGCGGCCTGGGCTTCATCAAAAGCATTTGTTTTAGATGCTGCACGTTACAAACTGCCAAGTGGTAAAACAGGTTTAGCTGTTTCTGCGCAACCGGTAGAAAGCAACGGTGTTGATTCTTACGGCCGTGGTGTAGAATATGTAAAATCAACTATCGAGCATTATTCTTCTAAATGGTTCGAATATCCTTATCCAATGGCGGTTAACGTAGCCACAAATATTGGCGGTATGGAATATCCTGGTATTGTTTTCTGCGGGTGGACAGCTAAAAAAGGAAGCGCATGGGGTGTAATCGATCACGAATTTGGTCATACCTGGTTCCCGATGATTGTAGGTTCTAACGAACGTAAATATGGCTGGATGGACGAAGGTTTTAATACTTTCATCAACGGTATTTCTAAGAAAAACTTTAACAAAGGTGAGTATGCTACTCCACCGTCTGATTTACATAAAATTGGTAAAAATGTTATCGGTAACCCGATTTACGAAAACATTATGCAGATGCCAGATGGCATGACCGAAAGAAATATTGGTGTTAACCTTTACAGCAAACCAGGATGGGGACTTGATATTTTAAGAAACCAGATTTTAGGTGAAGACCGTTTCGATTATGCTTTCCGCCAGTACATTAAAAACTGGGCATTTAAACACCCAACACCATTTGATTTCTTCCGTTCGATGGAAAATGGGGCAGGTGAAGATTTAGCCTGGTTCTGGAGAAGCTGGTGGTTAAACAGCTGGAAAATGGATCAGGGCATTGCTGCGGTTGAGCAGGTTAAAAAAGATGATAAATTGGTAGGTTATAATATTAAAGTTGTCAACTTAGAGAAAATGCCAATGCCGATTATCCTGCAGATCAAAACCAAAAGCGGAAAAACTGAAATCGTAAAAGTGCCGGTTGATGTTTGGATGAAAAATACCAGTTGGCTGGTGCGTTATCCAACAACTGAAGAAATCGAATCGGTTACTTTAGATCCGGATAAAGTATTACCGGATTCGAATCCTGATAATGATACCTGGACGGCTACAGGCAACTAAGCTTTCTTTAAATAATTCCAGACCTCCTGATTTTAAAAGATCAGGAGGTTTTTTATTGCAAAATACCGACGTTTTAGTGCATACTATCGGATAATTTAGCATGCTATAAACTTACACGATGGAAAAAACTACTTTAGAAATTACCAACCCCGAAGGTATATACGATCCCCGTCCACATGGATATTCGCACGTGGCCTCAGTTCAGGCTGATAGTCAGCTCGTATTTGTTGCCGGTCAGGGCGGTAGCAGAACAGATGGCGTTTTAAGCCATGATTTCAGGACACAAGTAAGCATAGTTTTCGAAAATATTGCCTTAGCTTTAAAAAGCAAAAATTTAACCATGGCCAATATTGCAAAACTGACTACATTGGTGGTTGATTATGATGATGAAAAACACCAGGTGCTGATCGAAGAATCGAACAAAATTTGGCCGGACCAGAAATTTCCGGTGAATACCTTAATTCCTGTGCAAAGATTGGCCTTAAACGGTATGCTGATTGAAATTGATGCTACAGCTGTCGGCTAATTTACAAACCCGGTTGCAATTATTGTTAAGCCGATATTGTGTTTTTTTGGAGAAATGAAGGGTTCTGCTCTCTTGGCGGTTTTCAGGCCCGCTTTCCGTTCAAAGTCCTCGCTGTGCTGCGGGCTTCCACTTCAATCGGGTTTAGAAACATCGGGTATTATACCTTCGGCGCGATGCTGGGAGCAGACCGTTCATCTTAAACCTGACAGTAGCGGGCATCGATTTTACATCGGGATCAAGAGGGATAAAGCGGATGGCAGGGCTGCATTTGCCAAGAATCGTTGTACGTTAGTTTTCAAAAAAAAGGAAATATGATGAGTATGGTGTTGCTAAAGCAGGAGGAGTTGTTCTGAATATTTTAAATCTTTGAATTCAAAATTAACATCAATAATAATCGAATTTTATACGGATGGAAAAGGGAGAACGTAAAAACGTTTATCAGGTTTATAATAAAATAGGTCAATGGTTTGCCGAAAACCGCTATGCCGATGCTGTTGAAGAAACTTACCTTAAAGAGTTGCTTCAAAATCTTCCGGCAGATGCAAAGGTTTTGGATTTAGGCTGCGGTAATGGAAAACCCATATTAGCATATTTTGTTAACCGGAGTATAAATGTTTTAGGTATCGATGCCAGCGAACAGATGCTCGAAATGGCAAAAGCCAATTTTCCAGCTACGCGGTTTATGCTGAAAGATATGCGTGAACTGGATCTGGATGAAAAATTTGATGCGGTAATTGCATGGCATAGTTTTTTTCATCTGCCTGCTGATGATCAACCTGGCATGTTCGGTATTTTTAAACAGCACCTTAACCCCAATGGTATTTTATTGTTTACCTCCGGAACCGAAAGGGGAGAAGCCTGGGGGCTAAATGGTGGCGAAAACCTTTTTCATGCTTCTTTAGATACAGCTGAATATCAGGCTTTACTTCAATCGAACCAGTTTGAAGTATTAAAACACAAAATAAACGATCCTGATTGCGGCGGCGCAAATGTTTGGGTGGCACAATATAAACCCTGATAATTTTGCCTTAACTTTGTGCTATGGCCGAACAGCAAAAAAATAACCCTTTACATGGGATCACCTTAGAAAAAATTGTAACCGATCTTCAAACACATTATGGCTGGGAAAAACTAGGGTCACTAATCAGGATTGATTGTTTCAATAATAACCAAACGGTTAAATCAAGCTTGAAATTTTTAAGAAGAATGCCCTGGGCACGAAAAAAGGTTGAAGAATTATACCTCGATACGTTTCATAAATCATAATCATAAAATGAGCGAAGGAATGAGTTAGAAGTCAAATCAGCATTCAATCATTCCTTCGCTCATCCGTTTATATAATTCATCCAATCTTCATCTTGATTTTCGAGATTTAAATAAACAAAATAACAAAGGTTTATTCATCATTAATCAATTTGAAAATGAAAGCAATTAAAGTTTTAGTAATCGCACTAGTAGCCGCTTTTACCATTAATACCGTAAGCGCTCAAACCGCAGCTCCGGCAAAAGCAGGAACAGAAAAATCACAGACCAAAAAAGGCCATAAAAAACACCATCATAAAAAGCACACAAAAAAAGTAGCTAAAGCTTAAAAAAAGGAAAGTCTTTCAGGTAAAACTGGAAGACTTTTTTGTTTATTTTGTTTGTTCAGAAATCCTGTTTTCGTAAAATTTAAGCATAGATGTAAATTCTGACCCGTATATTTGATTTTTAAAGCAGATTAATCACAGAATAACGCTAATGTCTCTCTCATTCTCCTCTGAAAATAGTTTTTCCGGTTTAAATCAAAAAGGAATGGTCATCTGGTTATTTGGACTTTCGGGTTCCGGAAAAACAACCATTTCGACCTTACTAAAAGAAAAGCTCGAAAAAGAAGGGTTTTTTACGGTAACCTTAGATGGCGATGTACTTCGTAGCGGAATCAACAAAGATCTGGGCTTTAGTGAATCAGACAGGGCCGAAAACATCAGAAGGGCAGCAGAAATTGCCAAACTGATGTTAACAAACAATATCATTACCATTTGTTCTTTCATTACGCCCTTAAAAGATCACCGCACATTGGCCGCCGAAATTATAGGCAAAGAATATTTTGAAGTTTATTTAGATTGTCCCTTGGCCATCTGCCAGGAAAGAGATGTAAAAGGCCTCTATAAAAATGCAGGTTTAAACCTGATTAAAAATTTTACAGGTGTCAGCGCTAAGTTCGAACCTGCAATAAACGCCAACCTGATGATCGAAACCCACAAGGAAAGCCCGGTTGAAAGCAGAGATAAAGTATTTGCTGAAATAATTTCAAAAATCTGCCTTTTTGCATAAACATCTTGTGCTAAATATCCGTAACTGGTTAAAATTTCCATAAAATCTTTAATGATTACTCCTTTTAGTTGTATTTTGAAGGCTTTTTTATTGTTTCAGATTAAAAATCTTAACGCAAACGTTTGTTAGTTTTTTTATTTCACCACATTCATCTGGTTTATTAGACAGATTTTTTTAATTAATGAATTAAAAAAATGAGTTCATTAATATTCCCTCCATATTCCTTCATTAGGTTTCCATTGTCTGGTAATAAGAGCGGTAAAATTGTTCCATTTCATTATTTAAGATCAAACGTTTGCGTGGTGTTTTAAGATTTTACCTGCTTCAAATCGCCTAAATTAGGTTTAGAAAGGACAAAAATGGGAGTGGGTAACCAACTTCACTGTTGAAGTTCTTTTTAAAACGAATGAGCAAAAAGCAATCTGAAATCCCCATGGTATAACGAAAAGATAACTGGCCTATGATTTAAAAAAACCAGATCTAAATTATCTCGCAACAACCTATCAACTAACTTAAAAACAACAATAACATGAAGATCAAGTCTTTACTGATTTTTGGTGCAATTGGCTTATTCTGGCTTAACGAAAGTAAAGCCTTTGCCAATATAAACCACAACACAAACATTAAGGCGAAGGGCCCTGCTTATTTTGCCGATATCACAATTAAAGGAAAAATAACCGATAAATCTGGCCCGGTACCCGGAGCAACCATCACCTTAAAATCAAATCCTGGTATTGGCACCTCTACAGATGGCGCTGGTAATTTTGCAATCACCGTACCTGCAGATGGTATTTTAATCATTAAATCCGTAGGTTATAAAACACAGGAAATTCCTGTTCAGGGCAGAAGCTCCATCAACATTAGCCTCGAAGAAGAAAATAATAACCTGAGCGATGTGGTTGTAGTAGGTTATTCATCAAAAAAGCAAGGAGAATTATCCAGTTCTGTTTCGGTAATTTCTGCCGAAAAGTTAAAAGGAGTAGCCTCTAACGATGTAATTTCAATGATCCAGGGTAAAGCACCGGGAGTGGTGGTTTCTTCAGGTAGCGGAGACCCGACAGCTGCACCTAGAATGACCATAAGGGGTATTGGAAGTATTAATGGAGGAACAGCGCCATTATTGGTTGTTGATGGAAATATCCTTGGTGCTTACGGTACCGAAGGAGCCACCTACAGTCCGAATGATGTAGAATCTATTACCATCTTAAAAGATGCCGCTGCTACCGGTTTATATGGCTCCCGTGCAGGTAGTGGTGTGATCATTGTAACCACTAAAACCGGTAAAGCAGGAGAATCGAAAATAGAATTTAGTTCAACAGTTGGTTTTAACTCGCCTTCTACGGGGCATTTCAAATTGATGAACAGCCAGCAATTGTATGATTATCAAAAAACATTTTCTAATCCCAATCCATCGGTTTTAAATAATGATACCAATTGGTGGGATTTGGCTACCCGTAACGGAATGACCCAAAATTACACAGTCTCAGCTTCTGGTGGCACCGAAAAAACAAGATATTATGTTGCAGGTAACTTTTACAGGGAACAGGGTACAGTGGTTAATAATGACAAGAATGCCTATAACCTGCGTGCAAACTTAAATAGCCAGTTAACTAAAAAACTAAAATTAAGTTTGCTGCTAAACGGTGTTTTTACGAGAAATAATTATGCAAACAGCAACTCTTTAGGTGATGGGTATTTGAACCTGCCTTTCGACCCGGCTTACAATGCGGATGGAACACCGGTTGATCCACGGATTACTCCAACATGGAAAGGCCGCGATGTTGAAAATTTTCTTCACTCTACGCAGTATAATTTATCTTATCAGAGAAGTTTGAACTTAAGTGCTGATGTAAATTTAGATTATAATATTGTAAAGAACCTTACATTTTCTAGTTACAACAGAACCACTTTTTACAATACGTTTGCCGTAGATTATTACGATAAAAGAACCAAAGAAGGTGGTGCAAACAATGGAGAATTATATAACTCCACAACTTACAAAAACAGGTTATTAAGTTCGAACAGGTTAAAATATGAAAACAGTTTTGGCGAAAACCACTTAACGGTACTGGCTGTAGGCGAAGCGGAGAAATCATATTATGATGATGCTTATTTAAATGGTAAAAACCTGCCTGCCGGCCGCCCGGTAATGTCTACCGCAACCGATATTATCAGTAACCCATCGGGAGGTACCAACGAATATAATTTTAGTAAATATTTAAGCCAGGTTGATTACAATTATGCAGGTAAATATTTTGCCATTGCATCATTTGTGCACGAAAATTCCTCGCGTTTTGGTTTAAATAAAAGTGGGGGCGATTTTTACCAGATGGGTGCATCCTGGATTTTAAGCAACGAACAATTTTTAAAAGGGTTTAAGCCCATTAGTTTCTTAAAATTAAGAGCAAGTTACGGCACAACTGGTAATGCCGAAATTGGCGATTACCCATCTTTAGGTTTGTATGCCATTGATGCATCGGCCAGTTATGGTGGTTTACCAGGAGCAAGACCAGATCAAAAAGGCAATCCTGATTTAACCTGGGAAAAGCAAAAAACAGCCAACATAGGTTTAGATATCGGTTTCTGGAATCGCATCGATTTAACTGTCGATTTGTATGATAAACGATCTAATGCCTTATTGTTTAAAGTGCCATTGCCTTCAACCGATGGATACGGTTATATTTTTCAAAATGTTGGGGCGTTAAAAAATAGAGGGGTTGAGTTTAGCTTAAATACCAAAAACTTTACCGGAGAATTCAAGTGGGAAACCAATTTTAACATGGCTTTTAACCGCAATACCATTTTAGGGCTTACAGAAGGAAAGGATGCCATTACACCAGGAGGTTCTCAGCCCAAAGCTGTGGGTCGTGATATTTACGATTATAAAATGCCGATCTGGGCAGGAGTAGATCCAAATAATGGCGATCCGCTATGGGAAAAAGTAATTACCGATGCAGATGGTGTAAACCATATTGCCGTAACCAATACTTACGCTCAGGCTACCCGCCAATATACGGGTACATCGGCCTCGCCAAAATTTACCGGCGGTTTTACCAATACATTCAGTTATAAAGGCATTTCGTTAAGCGCATTTTTCAATTTTGTTTATGGCAACCAAGTGTACAACAACAGTCGTGCTTATTTTGATAATGATGGCCTGTACGAAAGTTATAATGCGATGGTATTAAAGTCAGGCTGGAGCAGATGGGAGAAGCCAGGTGATATTGCCACCCATCCAAAGCCACTTTTAGGTGGTAATCACGATTCCAACCAGCAATCATCACGTTACCTGGAAGATGGAAGTTATATCCGTTTGCGCAACATTACACTCGGTTATCAGATTCCTGCCAGCTGGTTAAGCAAAATTAAAATCAGTAGCGCCAGGGTTTTTGTAAGTGGCGATAACCTTTGGACAGGAACTAAATTTTCGGGTATCGATCCTGAAGTTGTACTTGCACCAGATGATAACGATACCAATGTTATTCCAGGTAGCTCAAGTTTCAGATACCCAATGAGTAAAAAAATACTGTTTGGTGTAAACATTAGTTTATAGGAGAGGAAAAATATGAAAACGAATCAAATTAAAATATATATAGTTGCCCTTGCATTAATTTTTAGTGTAAGTAGTTGTAAAAAGGAAGTAAAACCCTCAACAGCGATAGATGATGAATCAGCATTAACCAATCCTGGTGATATAGAAACCGCAACAATTGGTACTTATGCCGTATTGAGAGATGCCACTTATGTAAGGAGCGCACATTTTTTAACCGAATATCAGGGCGACAATGTTGCGCAGGGCCAGCCCTCATCTGATGATTTATCGAGGTGTTACCGTTATAACCATATCCCCACGGGTACACACGGGGCAAATTTCTGGAAACAGGCATTTTATGTAATCGTAGCGGCTAACAAAATTATTGCAGCCATCCCGGATAATGCAAGTGTAGATTTAAAGCAGCTAAAAGGCGAAAACTTCTACCTAAAAGGAATGATGGAATTTAACCTCGTTCGTGTTTTTGGTAGGCCCTATACACAAGGCAATGGAGAAAACCCGGGTGTGCCCATTTTAAAAGAAGGGGTGCCTGCAGGTACTCCGGCAAGAAATACCGTTAAAGAAGTATATACGGCGGCCATTGCCGATTTATTAAAGGCTGCTGATTTAATGACAGTTTCCAAATCTGATATTTTTGCATCGAAAGAAGTTGCTTATGCATTGCTATCACGCGTTTATTTAAATATGGGCGATAATGCAAATGCTATAAAATATGCTGATCTGGTAATTGCTTCAGGCCGCTATAAACTTTTACAAGGGGCAGATTATGCCAGTTACTTTACCAAAACGCCCGAAGCCAATTCGGAAACCATTTTTGCCATCCGTTATACCAAAACAGAAGATCAGGATTTTGGCGCAATTGGCTCAATGTATTATAGTGGTACACCCGGAAGTTTGGCTACGCCAGGGCCACAAGGCAGTACCGGATATGCCGAAATTTATGCATCACAGCAATATGTTGCCGAGTTGGATAAAAACCCGGAAGATTTAAGACATAGTTTCATTGCACCTTATAAAGATAAAGGCGTACTGCAGGTAAATACCAAAATTTCGCCCAATGTGCCGATGTATTATGTCACCAAATATAATTTACAAGAAGGGATTGCAAATTTAAGTTCGCCGGTTTACCTGCGTTTAGCCGAGATGTATTTAAATAAAGCCGAGGCAAATGCCAAACTGGGCAATGCCCAACTGGCACTCGATGATGTAAACCTGATCCGTACCAGGGCCGGAATTCCTGTTTTAACGATTGCAGGAATTGCTGCGGCAAATAAAACAATATTGGATGTGGTTTTAGAAGAACGTAGACTAGAGTTTGCATTTGAAGGACAGCGTGCTTACGATTTGTTCAGAAACAACAGGCCAATGGTTAGAAACTATCCGGGTACACATGCTTTAAATAACACACCCAATACAAACATTACGCAAACCATTTTACCTACCGATGCACGTGTTATTTTTTATGTTCCACAGTATGAGATAGACAATAACAAAAATCTAACTCAAAACCCTTAACTCATTCGTGGTAAAATTATGATGGCTTTATCACCATTGAAATCAAAATTAAAGAGATGAAAAATATAAAAATATATGCTACGTGCCTGCTCTTTGCAGGCTTAGCCATAAGCTCGTGTAAAAAGGATAAAAGTGCTGAACTCACCTCCAATTTAGAAGAGGTCGTGTTAGACCGTTCGGGCTGGAGCGCAACAGCTTCTAGTCAGGAAACGGCTAATCTGCCGGCAACCGTTTTAGATGGCAATACCAATACTTTTTGGAGTTCGAATGCTACCGCAGCATTTCCGCACTGGTTATTAATCGATATGAAAAAACAGACGGTAGTTACCCAAATCGGTTTAACTACGAAACAGGGCGACCCGAAAGGGTTTACCAAATTTAGGCTGGAAGGCAGTAACGATGGAACCAGTTTTATAGCTATTGGCGAACTTGCATTTAACCCGGCACTTTATACCGAACAGGCATTTACCTTATCGCCGGCTAGAAATGTGCGTTACCTTAAATTAACTGCCATAGAAAAAGCTGCAACGCAAACGGGTAACATTACTTTTTTAGCGGAATTTAGTGTGACTGGCCTGCAGGAAAGAAAACCGCTTACCGATGTTGCATTGAGCAAAACAGGCTGGACGGCAACAGCTTCGAGCGAAGTAAATTTTCCGGGCGATGAACTGAACCTGGCCTCAATGATCGTAGATCCTATATCTACCAAAAGCCCGATACCTGATGATTCAAAAGTTCCTTCATTTTGGCAGGCCGATTACGATGTGTTGCATCCGTATCCGCATTGGATTATTGTTGATATGAAAAAAGCAAGTTTACTTTCTTACATCGGTCTTAATGCCCATACCGACCCGAAACAAGGTTTTAGCAAATTTTCTATTTCGGGGAGCGTAGATGGTGTTACTTTTACTCCATTGGGTGATGACCGCAATTTCAATCCAACAACGGTAAACGAACAGAAATTTGCGGTTTCTCCTGCAACTCCAATCCGTTATGTAAAAATTACCCTGCTTGAAGGTACAAGTTACCCTTGCCTTGCTAATTTTGAAGGATATGTGAAGTTATAAAACGTGGTAATTCAGTTAAAGCGATCGAATAGGATCGCTTTAACTGTTTATAGGTTGCTTTGTTATAGAATCTTAAACGATAAATAATATCTTTGGGCAGTTTCCATTATTATGAATAAAATTTTACAGATCATCCTTATTCTCAGCCTAACCTCATCTGTTTTCAGCTGTAAAAAGGGAAATATTAAAAACCTGAACAGCATTACTTATGGTTCCTCATTTGGCATGTGTGTTGGCTATTGCTCTAACAGCTTAATGATTAGTGATTTAAAACTTACCTTTTCTAAATCAAACAACGGACAGCCGGCAGTGACCAAAACCTGTAGTAAAACCATTTCGGAGGCTGATGTAGCTGCGCTGAAAAATGAGCTGAATATCAACAAAATCTCCTCTCTGCCCGAAGTAATCGGTTGCCCTGATTGTGCCGACGGCGGAGCAGAATGGATTGCCATTAATGCAGATGGTAAACAGTATAAAATTACTTACGAGTATGGTAAAGCGCCAAAAGAGCTGGAAGCCGCAGTGGCGAAACTAAAAGTGCTAAAAGATAGTTTTAAAGATTGTAATTAGCATACCGCGTTCTCTCATTAATTTTAATCAGTTCTTTTCAGTCTTTGTTTTAAAAAGATTGCTTCACTCCGTCACAATTTCCATCAGTTCGCAATTACGATAATTTGGATTTTTAAACCTTGAGTGGGCAAACTTAAATAGCTCCGGTTTTTTTGCCACCTAAACCCGATATACGTGGAAAGTGAGTTCTTCACGAGCTTGTAACATTAGCGGGGCCGAACCCAGCCTAAGGATTGCTGCAATTGCTTTCCAAATAATGTTTTGTAATCAAGAAAAGATGCTATAATGGATTTAATGTTTAAGGTGAGGTAGATTGCCTCACGCCATCACCGCTTCCTCCGCTTCGGTTCGCAATGACGATGACCTGGAAGAAAAATTACAACTCCTTAATCCTGAACTGAAAACCGGCAATTGCCAACTGAAAACTTTTTACGCTAACCCCTTGATTTTTAAAAAGAATTGTTCTACTTTTGCAGTCCGTTTTATGGGCTATCTGTAAAGATGCCGGGGGAGCGGTAAATTTTTTAATAAAAAACATAAAAAAGCACAATGCCAACCATTCAACAATTAGTTAGAAAAGGTAGAGTAGCACTGGAGTTCAAGAGTAAGTCTCCAGCGTTGGACAGCTGTCCACAGCGAAGAGGTGTATGTACACGTGTGTACACCACTACCCCTAAAAAACCAAACTCAGCAATGCGTAAAGTAGCCCGTGTTCGTTTAACGAACGGTAAAGAGGTTAATGCATACATTCCTGGAGAAGGTCACAACTTACAGGAACACTCTATCGTATTGATCCGTGGTGGTCGTGTTAAAGATTTACCAGGTGTACGTTACCACATCATCCGTGGTGCATTAGATACATCAGGTGTAGCTGGTCGTAACCAACGTCGTTCTAAATATGGTACTAAACGTCCTAAACCAGGACAGGTAGTTGCGGCACCAACAAAAGGTAAAAAGAAATAATCGGGAGGAAATAAGAAATGAGAAAGTCAAAACCAAAAAAGAGAATTATTCTTCCTGATCCAAAATTTAATGATGTTCAGGTAACTCGTTTTGTAAATAATATGATGTACGATGGAAAAAAATCTATCGCTTATTCTATCTTTTACGATGCTGTTGAAATTGCTGAGAAAAAAGCAGGTGAAAACGGTTTAGAGATATTTAAACGTGCTTTAACTAACATTATGCCAGCTGTAGAGGTTAAATCACGCCGTGTTGGTGGTGCTAACTTTCAGGTTCCAACTGAGGTTAGACCAGAACGTAAAACAGCTTTAGGTATGAAATGGTTAATTTTATATGCTCGTCGTCGTGGTGAAAAAACGATGAAAGAGAAATTAGCTGGTGAAATCGTAGCTGCTGCTAAAGGTGAAGGTGCTGCTGTTAAGAAGAAAGAAGATACGCACAAAATGGCTGAGGCTAACAAAGCGTTCTCTCACTTCAGATTCTAGTATTAGGATTAACAGATTAGTAAGATTACACAGATTTAATTAGAAGATTATACTGATTAGATAAATTACACCGATTTGTTATTACATAATCGGTGTAATCATTTAAAATCAGAAATCAAAAACATAACATGGCAAGAGATTTAAAATTTACAAGAAATATTGGAATCGCGGCTCACATTGATGCAGGTAAAACTACAACAACTGAGCGTATTCTTTATTATGCTGGTGTAAGTCATAAAATTGGTGAGGTGCACGAAGGTGCTGCAACAATGGACTGGATGGCACAAGAGCAAGAGCGTGGTATCACGATCACTTCTGCTGCAACTACGGTTGATTGGAATTACAGAGGTCAAAAGTATCACGTTAACGTGATTGATACTCCGGGTCACGTGGATTTTACCGTTGAGGTAAACCGTTCATTACGTGTACTAGATGGATTAGTGTTCTTGTTTTCGGCTGTTGATGGTGTTGAGCCTCAATCGGAAACTAACTGGCGTTTAGCAAACAACTACAGTGTGCCTCGTATTGGTTTCGTTAATAAAATGGACCGTTCCGGAGCAGACTTTTTAAAAGTTGTTAAACAAGTTAAAGAAATGTTGGGTAGTAATGCAGTTCCATTACAATTACCTATCGGATCTGAAGACCAGTTTAAAGGAGTGGTTGATTTAATCAACAACCGTGGTATTGTTTGGAATGAGCATGATAAAGGAATGACCTTTACTGAAGTGCCAATCCCTGAAGATATGGTTGATGAGGTTGCTGAGTGGAGAGAGAAATTACTTGAATCGGTTGCTGATTATGATGAGTCGTTAATGGAGAAATTCTTCGAAGCGCCAGAAACAATCACAGAACGCGAAGTTTTAGATGCTTTACGTGCAGCTGTTTTAGATGCTAAAATTGTACCTATGGTTTGTGGTTCATCTTTCAAAAACAAAGGTGTACAAACCATGCTTGATTATGTGATGGAATTATTGCCTTCACCTATGGATAGCGAAGGTGTTATTGGTACTAACCCAGATACTAACGAAGAAGTTTTATTAAAACCAAGCATTAGTGAGCCGTTTGCAGCTTTAGCTTTTAAAATTGCAACCGATCCATTCGTAGGTCGTTTATGTTTTATCCGTGTTTACTCGGGTAACTTAGAGGCGGGTTCTTATGTTTATAACTCTCGTTCAGAAAATAAAGAGCGTATTTCACGTATCTTCCAAATGCATGCTAACAAGCAAAACCCTGTGCCAAATGTGGCTGCTGGTGATATTGCTGCGGTAGTTGGATTTAAAGATATCAAAACAGGTGATACACTTTGTGATGAGAAAAACCCAATCGTTCTTGAATCGATGGATTTCCCAGAGCCAGTTATCGGTTTAGCTATTGAGCCTAAAACTCAGGCTGATGTTGATAAATTAGGTATTGGTTTAGGTAAATTAGCTGAAGAAGATCCTACTTTCAGAGTTCAAACAGATCAGGAAACTGGTCAAACTGTAATCTCTGGTATGGGTGAGTTACACTTAGATATTTTAATTGACCGTTTAAAACGCGAATTTAAAGTAGAAGTTAACCAGGGTGCACCACAAGTAGCTTACAAAGAAGCTATTTTCGGTACAACTACTCACCGTGAGACTTATAAAAAACAATCAGGTGGTCGTGGTAAATTTGCTGATATTTCAGTAGTGATCTCACCAATTGATGCTGATTTCGAAAAAGGTGGCTTACAATTCGTAAACGAAATTACTGGTGGTTCAATTCCTCGTGAATTTATCCCTTCTGTAGAAAAAGGTTTTGCGGCATCTATGGCGAATGGCGTATTAGCAGGATATCCACTTCCTGATATGAAAGTTCGTTTAACAGATGGTTCATTCCACGCGGTCGATTCAGATGCTTTATCATTTGAGCTTGCAGCTAAAATGGCATACCGTGAGGCTTTACCTAAATGTAAACCTACTTTGATGGAGCCAATCATGAAAATCGAAATCTTAACCCCTGAAGAAAACATGGGTGATGTGATCGGTGATATGAACCGTCGTCGTGGTCAGCTATTAGGTATGGATACCCGTAACGGATCTCAGGTAATTAAAGCAACTGTGCCTCTTTCTGAAATGTTCGGTTATGTAACCCAGTTACGTACCATCACTTCGGGCCGTGCAACTTCTACAATGGAATTTGACCACTACGAAGCTGCGCCTAAAAACGTACAGGATGAAGTAATTGCTAAATCTAAAGGAAGAGTAAAATCTGAAGACTAGTTAGAATAAGTATTTTAGTATCAAGTATCGAGTATCAAGACGGATTGTCCGATCTTGATACTCGATACTAAATACTTGCTACTTAAAAAGATAAATCCGGTCTTTGTTATTAATAGCTCTAACAAGGATCATAATTAAAATAAAAAATGAGCCAAAGAATCAGAATTAAATTAAAATCTTACGATTACAACTTGGTAGATAAATCTGCTGAGAAAATCGTAAAAACTGTTAAACCTACGGGTGCAGTGGTTAGTGGTCCGATTCCACTTCCAACAGAGAAAAAAATCTTTACTGTATTACGTTCTCCACACGTAAACAAAAAAGCCAGAGAGCAGTTCCAATTATGCGCTTACAAACGTTTATTGGATATTTATAGCTCTAACTCTAAAACAGTTGATGCTTTAATGAAACTTGAATTACCTAGCGGTGTTGAAGTTGAAATCAAAGTTTAATTGATTTTAAAAGAACAGAAAAGGTTGTGATGCAAATCACGACCTTTTTTTATGCCCAACCATTTTCAAACAAAAACGGGTAAGTTCGGTTTAACTGATATGAACAAAGATGAGAATCAAAACGAAAAACTGCCCGTTGAAGGACAGGATTTTGCTAAGCCGGCAGAAGAGCAGGAAAAGAAACCCTCCTCACACGGCGAAGTAGCCAATCAAAAAGAAGGTGACTTTTCTGAATTGGAAGAAAGCAGGATGGAACACCCACCCAAACATCGTGAAGAAAACGGATCGGGCAAGGATGATGTAGACAGTGATACCAAAATTAACCAGGGCAAAGGGGTTAAATAGTAATTAATTATCAACTAAACATTTTCATCATATTAATTGTTATTAAGCAGTAGAATCACCTGAAAGTATTGCGATTATGGAAATGAATGATGAGAATAATAAAAAGGAAATTGATCCGCAACCGGATGCTAATCATGACCAGGAAATAGATTGGGATAATGGAGAGGCAACTTATGGACATAAACGTACTGATTTTAAACGTAAAGACCAGCCCGATGAAGCCCATTTGGAGAAAACTGAAAATGCGGGAGAGCATGATGTGAATACTGCACTAAAAAATGCCAACTTAAGCCAAAATGATGATATTGGCAGCAGAAACAAAGAAGCAAATAAAGGATTGAAAGGAACAGATCAATAGCCCAATTATTTAAAAGGGAATATTCATATAGAATAATCCCCTAGTAATATTGATGCATTTTCCGGTAGATGGAAATTAATGAGGATTCCACAACTTAATGCTTTAATCAAGTGGCAAATGCCCTTAAATCGTTTAGTCTCTGATTTTTTTAGTTAATCTTTGTCGCGAATCCTACAGCCGTGCAAATTTCAACGATTTAGCGACAATTTACAAAATACACAACTATATCTTTATTGATATATGTCAAATTTAAATGTCTTTCTCATCTATGCGGCATTGTCAATATAAATCACTGGTCTGTGAATAATCCTGCCTGATTCTTTCTCCGTAATTTTTAACCCGATCAACATATTCTGGTGCTTTTTCTCTAAAATCATCTACTAACGATTTTCCGTCTGTAGTTCTTTTTCTTGTAGCATATTTAAATCCGTAAACAGCTGCAGCACCTAATATGGCATATTTTAATAGTCCCATAACTTATAAATTTATATCCCGGTATTTAATGCGCGGTCCTCATCTGTTTCATCAAGGCCAGTATTGGTTTTAAAATCATCTGATGAACTTCCGGTATGGCTTTCGGCACTTTTTACAGTAGGGTGCTTATCCGGGCTATTATAGGCATCATCACTAAGCGAATCTTTACCCTGAGTACCCGAATTATCATAGCCGTCTTTAGCCAATGGATTGCCTTTAATCAGTTCACTCGGTTCCTTGCCATAAGCGGTAACCTCATTAACATCATTGCCAGCTTCATAAGCTTTTTGTACATCCGATTTTTCTTCCTGTTTGTTATCTTGCCCTACGTAACCTTCGGTATGTTCTTCCTTATTATAGATGCTCGTTTTCATACAAATAAATTAAATCTCATTTAAACAACGTTTCTGAAACCAAAAGGTTTGTATTTTATTATTGATATCGTGACTTAAGGCTTAGAATATATTTATTTTAATCGTTGATATTTAACTTAATATTACTAAGCTGATAACTGGTATAATTTTAGCAAATGCACGAGTAATTAAATTTAAATATGAGCAAGGCAGAGCAAAATCGAATTAATCAACAATATGCCAATCAAAAAGCATGGCTTAAGTGGGGGCCATATGTTACAGAGCGACAGTGGGGAACCGTGAGGGAAGATTATAGCCCCGGTGGAAATGCCTGGGACTTTACAACACATGATACTGCGAGGAGCAAAGCCTTTAGGTGGGGTGAGGAAGGATTGGCAGGCATAAGTGATGATCAGCAACTGCTTTGTATAGGATTAGCTTTATGGAATGGCAGGGATGCTATTTTAAAAGAACGGCTTTTTGGTTTGAACAATGGAGAGGGAAATCACGGCGAAGATGTTAAAGAAATTTATTATTATCTGGATAATACACCCATGCATACTTATATGCAAATGTTGTATAAATACCCGCAGTCTGCTTTCCCTTACACCAGGCTTATAGAAGAAAATGCTAAACGATCCAGGCAGGAGCCCGAATTTGAGCTGATGGATACTGGTATATTTGATGAGGATAAATATTTTGATGTTTTTATCAATTATGCAAAAAATGATGTGGATGACTTGCTCATTAATTACACCATTTTTAACAGAAGTAATGAAGATGCCGAGCTTCATATCTTACCACAACTATGGTACCGTAACAACTGGAGTTGGAATGGCGCTACTGCTAAACCTGCAATTAGCAGTATTGGACAAAATAAACTGCTTTTGCATTCAGAAAAACAAGGTAAATTGTATTTTTATACAGATGGCGGGCCTGAATTTTTATTTACCGATAATGAAACCAATAACGAACGTTTATATCAATCTGCCAATGTATCAGATTTTGTAAAGGATGGTATAAACGACTATCTGGTAAACGGGAATAAAAAGGCTATAAATCCAGCTAAAACAGGAACCAAAGTTGCAGTTCATCATACAAAGCTTATTCCTGCAAAACAAAGCGTCAGCATCAAATTAAGGTTAAGCAGTAGCCAGTTAAAAGCACCGTTTGAAGATTATGATCAGATTTTTGAAGATCGTAAAAATGAAGCCAATGAATTTTATGCCGGTAAATATGCTGTGGATTGTAGTGATGAAGAAAAAATGCTGCAACGGCAAGCTTGGGCGGGTATTTTGTGGAATAAGCAGTATTATAATTATGATGTAAATACCTGGTTAAAGGGCGATGCAGGTTTCCCAAAACCAGCAAATGAAAGATCGTGTGGTAGAAATTACCATTGGAGCCATTTTATGGCCAATGATATTATTTTAATGCCTGATAAATGGGAGTACCCCTGGTTTGCGGCCTGGGATCTTGCTTTTCATTGCATAGCGCTTGCACCTATAGATCCGGATTTTGCCAAACAACAATTGCGATTGTTATTAAACAATAGTTATATCCATCCAAACGGACAATTACCTGCATACGAATGGGATTTTACGGATGCAAATCCGCCGGTGCATGCATTGGCTTCTTACAAGGTTTACCTGGTAGATAAGAAAATAAAAGGAACCGGTGATTTAAAGTTTTTAGAAGAAGTATTTCAACGTTTACTCCTCAACTTTACGTGGTGGGTAAACCAGAAAGATAGTGAGGGTAATAATATTTTTGAAGGTGGCTTTCTGGGACTTGATAACATTGGGGTGTTTAACCGCAGTGAGCCTGTTCCCGGCGGTGGTTTTTTGGAGCAAGCCGATGGCACCAGCTGGATGGCTATGTATGCTTTGAATATGCTTCAGATAAGTATAGAACTTGCCTTACAAAATTCGTTATATGAAGATATGGCAATAAAATTTGCAGAACATTTTTTATTTATTGCCGGATCAATTGATAATATGGGCGACCATCACGTTGGATTATGGGATGATCATGATGGCTTTTACTACGATTTATTACGTAATCCCAATGGAGATTGGGATCGGTTACGCCTCCGCTCTCTTGTTGGTTTAATCCCCATGTTTGCGGTAATCGTTTTTAGCGATAAAGATTGGAAAGATTTGCCGAAACTTAGATCTCATTTGGAAGCTTTTATGCTCCAACGCCCTGATTTAGTGCAACTGGTGAGTCATTGGGCAGATACAAGTGGAAATGATAAACACTTGTTTTCGCTTTTACGTGGCCATAGGATGAAAATGCTCTTACGCAGAATGCTGGATACTACCGAGTTCCTTTCTGATTTTGGTATTCGATCGGTTTCTAAAACTTATGAAACCCATCCTTATCGTTATTGGTTAAATGGGAGTGATTATTCTGTAAAATACGTTCCTGCAGAAAGTGATACTGGCATGTTTGGTGGCAACAGCAATTGGCGCGGACCAATTTGGATGCCTTTAAACTATTTACTGGTTGATGCTTTAAAACACTTTCACGAATATTATACAGATGATTTTAGGGTAGAATATCCAACAGGATCAAACGAATATTTCTCATTGAATGAAATTGCAGATTTATTGAGCAAAAGGATGAAAAATTTATTCCTTAAAAATGATAAAGGGGAGCGTGCAGTATTTGGGGGTTATCCCAAATTAAATCACGACGAACATTTTAAAGACTATATTTTATATTACGAATACTTTAACGGTGAAAATGGAAAAGGCTTGGGTGCTAGCCATCAAACCGGGTGGACTGCTTTGATTGCCCTTTTATAGAAGTAAAAATGATCCATGCCATATATTCCACTTAATAGACTTAAAAAATCAAAGGTTTTAAAAACGAATCTTTTTATTAAAGCCCCTGAATCATTAACTTCGCCCAAAATTAATGGAACGCATGGAGTGGAAATATTTACTTTCGAATAAACGGTACGGTCAGGAACAATACGGGGCCAGTACCGATCGTGCGCGTTCTGATTTTCAACGTGATTACGACCGTTTGATTTTTTCATCTCCATTTAGAAGATTGCAGAATAAAACGCAGGTTTTCCCTTTACCAGGTAGTGTTTTCGTTCACAATCGGCTTACCCATAGTTTAGAGGTGGCAAGCGTGGCCCGCTCCATGGCTAATATTTTTCTGAACAACATCAGCATAAATCAACCCGAACTTATTAAAGAAGTGCCTTTAATTAATGAAGTAGGGAATATTGTGGCCGCGGCTGCATTGGCGCATGATTTGGGTAACCCTGCTTTTGGCCATTCAGGTGAAGCAGCCATTTCGAGGTACTTTACCGATGGCGACGGCCGTGTGTATCAAAAAGACATGAACGAATCGCAGTGGCATGATTTGATTAATTTCGAAGGAAATGCAAATGCCATCCGGATCCTTACCCACCCGCTAAAAGGAAAAGGCAATGATGCTTATGCCTTAACCTATTCAACCCTGGCTTCTATCGCAAAATATCCATGTGCATCAATCGCAGGGAAACAAAAAGGCCTTTTGCACCGTAAAAAATATGGTTTCTTCCAGTCAGAAGAAGCAACATTTAAAAAAATTGCTACCGAACTTCATTTAGATCAGGAAGAAAACCACTACCTGATTTATAAACGCCATCCTCTGGTGTACCTGGTAGAAGCCGCAGATGATATCTGTTATAGCATTATCGATCTCGAAGATGCACACCGTTTAAAAATCCTGTCGTACGAAGAAGTAAAAAACTACCTATTGCCATTTGCCAATTCTACAACGATTGAAGAACGTTTAAAAAATGACTATGAAGACGATGATGCCAAAATCGGATTGCTAAGGGCAAAAGCCATTAACACCTTAACCAACCAGTGTGCAAGCATCTTTTTCGAACAACAAGAAAAATTGTTAAAAGGAGAACTCAATCAAAGCCTAACTGATTTATTGCCTGAACCATACATTTCAGCCTGGAAAGCTGTCGAAAAAATTTCTGTCGAACGCATTTATAACTTCTCTTCCGTAATACAAAAAGAAGTGGCAGGTTACAAAATTATGGCAGGTTTGTTAGAAGAGTTTGTGCCGGCACTCATCCACAACAATACACACTATTATAAAAAACTGGTAAAGCTGATCCCTAAACAATACCATACCGATTTAACCGATATTTATTCGATTATACAAAGTGTATTAGACTTTGTATCGGGCATGACCGATCTGTATGCTGTAGATTTATACCGGAATATTAAAGGCATTTCATTCCCTTCTGAAACCTAACCTTATTTAGGTGCCTGTCTATTTTCTTTATCTGTCGCGATTTATTGTGATGGAAATGACCGTTGGTGTAAAATTATGAATCATGTTTTTATATATAAATCTGATTTTCAATATTTTGAGTATTTGTAATTAGTCTTTCGTGTAAAACAGGGATGCCAACCTGTACTAATTATTAGATTTGATCGTTCGGCTTCTTATTTTTTGAGGCCGGATAATTAGATCTCATCCCTATTTCATGAAAAAAATTTTACTGATCACTTTGCTAAGTATGGGTTTGGCTTTGGCTGTTAAGGCACAGGCTCCACAACAATTTAACTATCAAGGGGCCGCCAGAAATGCAAATGGTACTCCGCTGGCAAATAAAAGCATATCACTTCGAATCAGTATCCTGGATGCCTCGGCAACCGGCACGGTACAATATTCGGAAGTAAGGAGTGTAACCACAAATCTTTTAGGTTTATATGCGGTAGCCATCGGATCAAGTGGTGCTAATTCAGCTACCGGCACTATAGGAGGAGTTACCTGGGCAGGTGGATTAAAATTTGTGAAAGTAGAAATCGATCCTGATAATGGAAGCAATTTTACTTTAGCTGGAACGGCACAATTGTTAAGCGTTCCTTATGCCTTGTATGCCGCCAATGGACCAATAGGGCCCAAAGGCGATCCGGGAGCAACCGGGCCGGCCGGAGCACAAGGTATAGCCGGTGTGGCAGGACTGCAAGGACCAGCAGGCGTTGCCGGAGCAACGGGCGCGCAAGGACCCATCGGTTTAACCGGCGCACAGGGCGCAGTGGGTGCTACAGGTGCACAGGGCATAAAAGGTGATGCTGGTGCAACAGGCGCTACCGGATTGCAGGGTTTGCAAGGTATCCAGGGTGTAAAAGGTGATAAGGGCGAAAAAGGTGATGTTGGGCCTGTTGGTCCATCTACCGGAACTGCCGGAGGCGATTTAACCGGAAATTATCCAAATCCAACCATAGCCAGTCTTCAGGGGAAAACATTAAACGCAGCGGCACCAGCCAATAACCAGGTACTTTTATTTGATGGATCTGCCTGGAAACCCGTAACCCTGGATGTTAATCAGTTATCGGGGGCAAAAGCATTAACTTCTACCGATTTAAGTGTAAGTGCTAATGGGACTTCCGCATTATTAAAAGATGTAGTAATTGATATTAATGCAGGTGCCGTAAGTACAATTAAACTGGCTGATGCTGCAGTAACCTCCATTAAAATCGGGAATAAAGAAGTTAAGAATATCAATATCGGTGATGCCGCTGTAAACACCCTTCAACTTGCTGATGGTTCGGTAACTACACCTAAACTGGCTGATGCTGCAGTAACCTCGATTAAAATCGGAAACAAAGAAGTTAAAAATATCAACATTGATGATGCTGCTGTAAATACCCTTCAACTTGCAGATGGTTCGGTAACTACACCTAAACTGGCTGATGGTGCAGTAACCTCCATTAAAATCGGAAACAAAGAAGTTAAAAATATCAACATTGATGATGCTGCTGTAAATACCCTTCAGCTTGCAGATGGTTCGGTTACTACACCTAAACTTGCTGATGGTGCAGTAACCTCTATCAAAATCGGAAACAAAGAAATAAAAAATATCAATATTGATGACGCTGCTGTAAATACCCTTCAGCTTGCAGATGCCTCAGTTACCCTTGCTAAATTAACAACCAATGGTACAACCGACGCAAATAAGGTGTACATCACCAACGTCACCACTGGAAAACCCGAGCTGATTAGCAGAACATTATTTGCAAATGCAAATGCCTGGGCTTTGCGTGGAAATACCGGAAACATCGATCAGAACAATAATTTCCTGGGTAATACCGATGATGTGGCCATTAACTTTTTGGTTAACGGTTTAAAGTCGGGGCGATTAGGCAATTCGGCAGAAACCAATATTTCTTATGGTTATAAAACACTTACCGCAAATGTAACTGGTTTTAATAACAGTGCATTTGGAAGAGAGGCCTTGTCGGTAAATATTTCGGGTTACGAGAGCAGTGCATTTGGTTATCAGGTATTACAACATAGTTTTAGCGGAATTAACAATAGCGGCTTTGGTTCACAGTCATTATCAGCAAATACAGTTGGTTCTAACAATACGGCACTGGGTACGCACACTTTAATGGCCAACGGAACAGGAATTTCTAACACTGCTGTAGGAAGTTTAGCGCTGGAGGCAAGTAATGGTGACAATAACACTGCAATTGGTTATGCTGCAGGCTCAAAAAACAATGGGCTAGGGAATATTTTTATTGGCAGTAATGCCGGTAGCAATAGCACAAATATCAATAATGCGCTCGTAATTGCTAACAGCAATACCAATTACCCTTTAATAGCCGGAAATTTTACAACAAACGGAGGTTCCATAACCCTTAATGGAACGGCGGCTGCCACTTCTACAGCTTATGCACCGGCCAGCGCCAGTACCTTAAATGTAAATGGTTCTGTTTCGGCCAGTATTTTAACATTTACTGCGGCAGGTACTTTAACGCTTGATGCCAGTCATTATACCGTTAGGATTAAAAATGTGGGTACGCCTGTAACGGTTAACCTTCCAGCGGCCAGTAGTTGCAAAGGAAGAATTTATGTAATTGTTAAAGCTTTATCATCAGGTGATGTGACGTTGAATAATCCGGTGCTGTTGAACGACGATTCGGGTTTAACCACCATTACCGGAAATAAATCCTTTACCATCCAAAGTGATGGTTCAGCGTGGATCTCTTTAAACTAAACGTAATGAGGAAAATATACTACCTGCTTATATTCTTGTTACCAATGTTTTTTGCGAACAAGCTGAAAGCACAGAACTTGCCCTATATATTTAATGCTACCAGTGGCTACAGCAAAATCAATAATCAATTATACGATTTTAGCATAGGAGAAATGACAGTGGTGCAAACTTTCCAGGCCAATAGTACCACATTGAGCCAGGGTTTTTTGCAACCTTTCCTGATTATAGCAACCACAGCTGATGTTGCTGTTGTAAACAATATCCTAACGCCAAATGGCGATGGTAAAAATGATTTTTTTGTAGTTAAAGGGTTAGAAAAGTATCCGAATAACAAACTCACCATTTTTGATAGGGGAGGAAGGATGATTTATACTGCTACAAACTACCAGAACAATTGGGACGGTTACTTTAACGGGAAGCCATTGATGGAAGATACCTATTACTACATGCTCGATTTGGGTACAGATGGATCTATTAAAGGTTTTATATCAATATTATATAAAAAATAACGGTGTGAGAAAGATGAAATATTACCTATTGGTGCTGTTGTTTTTATTGATTACACCAGCATTTGCCCAGCTTAACCCCATGGGAAGTATCTATTACCAAAACCAGTTTTTGGCCAATCCGGCAATGGCGGGCCTGGAAACGGGTTTAAACTTAAATGCAGCTTTTAAAACCCAATGGGCTGGGGTAGAGGGCGCTCCAAAAATCCAGTACCTCACCGGTGATTATGGTTTGGCCAATAATAAAGTGGGCTTGGGGTTTCTTTTTTATAATGAAAGCGCCGGAGCCATTAACCGCACCAGGGCAACCGTTACCTACGCATACCATTTGCCTTTAAATGGTGGAACGAACTTTCTGGATTTTGGTTTATCGGCCGGGATTATGAACGAATCGGTAGATTTTGCCAAAGTTAAAGGCGATTTTGATGATGATGTGCTGAACAGTTTTAACGATCGCAAACTTTATTTAGATGGAGATTTTGGTGCCGCTTACCGAACGGATAAATTAACACTGCAAGCGGCTTTACCCAATCTTAAACGTTTTTTTAAAAGAGATGTGTTAAGAAATGTGGTAGACCGTTCTACCTATTTTATTGCAGCAGGTTATAAATTTACCACCGATAAAGTGATTAATACTATCGAACCAAAATTGGTATACAGAGGTGTACAAAACTATGATGGCATTTTCGATGCTGGTGTAAACTTCCAGCTTTTGGAGAACAAACTCATGCTAAATGGCATTTACCACAGTACAAACAGTTTTACAGCTGGTTTTGGTACCAATTATAAAAACCAGTTTTCGCTGTTGTTCCAGTACACCACCAATACCTCAAAAATGCTGAATTATAGTAACGGAGAGTTCGAACTGGGCCTGAAATATAGCATTAAGAATTAATCTCTATCGGCATATCGTTTTGATCAGGTTTGGGTGGCCAACTAGCAATGCTGTGGGTGCAATATACCCGACAGCAGCGGCAGCTCCCGATTTTTCATCGGGACTATAGCGAATGGCGGGGCTGGCGGAACCGAAGGGCCACAAGCCCTGCTTTACAAAATAAAAAGACTATTTATTTAATTTTTTAATGGTGTAAGATATTACCATCTGACACCGATCAGAACATGCTCAACATTTTGCCAGATGCAAGAAATTCTCCCTGTTGATCTGTGGCTAGATCTTTTTTATCTCCCTCTGCCTTCGTCCCATTTATTACGTTCATCCTGCAGTTCACGGGCAAGCCTCATCTCTTTATCTTTCGCTTTTACCTTATGCGCCTGAAACTCGTCGGCCACTTCCTGATAAAGTTCCGTTCTATATTTTGCCTCGTGCCTTAATTTGCCCGATTGAAAAATAATAAAAGCCAAACCGATAGCCAATACAATAATAATGGCCCAAACAATGGTATTGTAGGTGCCTTTATCGAAAGAAATTCCTAAAAACTTAATATCATTAACAGCCGCATTGGCATTGGCCAGCGAACTTTCTTTTCCAGTTACTTCACCTTTTAAGCTCGAAATATTGCCTGCCTGCGCTTTAATTTCCTGTCGGGCTTCCTGTAGTTGTTTGCGTTCCTTTCTCAACGTATCAGTAACACTTTTCCATAAGGATGATAACCGGGTTGGATTAATCAGCCTTGCGCCATACAAGCTTTTAGATTTCGATAACATGAAGTTATACTGTCCGTTTAAAGATGGATCAGTATTCTTTGTGGTGTCTTGTTTGGTTTGCGCAAATGTGAAATTTACAAATAGCAAAGCGGCTAAAAACAATAGGGTGTGTTTAATTTTCTGCATAGTTTAAATATAGGTGTTAGATTATAAAAAACATTTTATCCATTTGTGACGTAATCTGTTTTTAATTAAGCTGCGAGTAAAATTGATAAAAATGTTTCGTGTTTGACACCTAAATAACAATTTTATCTAAGTTTTATTATAAAATTATTTACGATAGGTTACTTTTGTTGCATGCAAATAGGAATTATTGGTTTGGGCGATATGGGCAAATTATATGCAATATCGTTTGTAAATGCTGGTTATAAGGTGTGTGGGGCAGACATGCCCTTGCGTTTTACCGATTTAAAAAATGAACTGGAACCTAAAGGAATCGAGGTTTTAATCGACGGTCATGAGGTTGCACGTAAATCAGACTTTATTATCTATTGCGTTGAAGCCGAAAAAATTGATGAAGTGGTGGCCACTTTTGCGCGATCGACAAAATATGGTGCCATAGTTGCCGGACAAACCTCTGTAAAACATCCGGAAATTGCTGCTTTCGAAAAACACTTGCCTGAAGATACCCAGATTGTAACCTGTCACTCTTTGCATGGTCCGGCTTTTAGTCCCGAAGGGCAAACACTGGTAGTGGTACGCCACCGCGCAACCGATGCTGTTTATGCGCAAGCTTTGGAAATTTATAAATCTTTAAAATCGAACATTATTGAAATGGACGATTACCGGGAACATGATCGTATTGTAGCCGATACACAGGCGGTAACGCACATGGGTTTCGAAAGTATGGGTTCTGCATGGAAAAATGCAGGTTTCTTTCCATGGGATAACCCTGCTTATGCCGGCGGAATTGATAATGTGAAAATTTTAACCACACTGAGGATTTTTAGCTATAAATCGCACATTTATGCCGGTTTGGCTATTTTAAATCCTTATGCACAAAAACAGGTAAAGTATTATGCACAGGCAGAATCAGAACTGTTTAAACTGATGATCTGCGAAAATGAAACCGAGTTTAGGGAAAAGATTTATGCTGCCCGCGATTTTGTTTTTCATGAAAGTCGTTCGCTGCTGCTTTTGGATGATAATATAATGAAAGAATTCAGCCTGTCGGATGCAAACCACAAACAGAAACCCAATTCGCATTTAAGTTTGTTGAGTATGGTGTATGCCTGGTATAAAATGGGGGTAAATCCTTACGATAACCTGATTTGCCAAACGCCACCTTTTAAGTTAAGGTTGGGTATTGCAGAATACCTTTTCAAAAATGAAGCCATGTTAGAAGAATCGATCAATACCGCTTTATACGATAAATCGATCCGTGGTGATGATTTGGAATTCCATACCGCTGTACACGAATGGGCCTCGATTATTGGTTATGGTGATTTAAAAGGTTACAAAGCGCATTTTGAAGCTGCCAAATCATTCTTCGCGAACCGTTTAAATGATGGACGCGATTTGAGTGCAGAGATGATTAAGCGCTTAGGTAAATAATTATTCAATATGAAAACCATTTTGAATAAACCTGAACTGGTTTTGCTGTTGGAGCAGGTATTAAAACAAATAGAAATACTTTGTGGTGAATATGATAATGGAAACGAAGCTGTTATCCAATTAATTGCCGAAAAAATTGTGCCGATGTTTCACAACACTGATCATTCGAAAGCGTTGATGAGCCAACTTAAATTAAGCCATCTCGATATGTATTGCAGTTCGGAGATTTACAATGCTAAAAGCCTCACTAATTTTATTGGCTTATTAAAACTGACGCATCATGCCGGAAAGGGGTGGGGATATTCTTCCAAATTAGACCGGCCGGAATTAAAAAAAGTATCTCAAGAAAACTGGTGGAGTAATAAAAAAGTAATTATTGATTCAGATGGTATTGCTTTTACGAGAGGTAAAATAGTAAAGTCATTAGCCAGTGCCGATCATTTGGTGTTAAACACTTCTGGCTGGATAATAAAAGATGGCGAAGGCAACAAATCAACTATCAACCCAATGGCCGAAACTGTTAGGCAAATTGCTTTCGAACTGCTGGAAAGTTTTAAGGATGTTGATTTGGATAAAGAAAGTAAGCTTTATTATAAATCTTAATTAACCTCAACAAAAAATTGACAATAAACATCTCAAAAATAAAACAATTCTGCCTTTTATTTTTTAACTTTATTATTATGATCACTTTAACTGTGAATATCGACAATAAGAAATCAGAAAAAGCTGTTTTAGATGCTTTAGGCTTAATTTATAATGTTGATAAGCCTTAATCCCTGGAGTAATATAATGCCGATCTTGAAGAAGGAAATGCCGAAATAGAAAATGGAAATTTTATTTCCGCAGATCAGTTGAAAGCCGAAGCCACTAAATGGTAGTTGTTTGGAGTTAGAGAGCAAGATCAGAACTAAAAAAGGTTTTTGATTACATTGCTTTAGACTCTTTAAAATATGCAGTATTGGTCAGGGATGAAATTATTGATTTGACAATAGCGCTCGATAAGCATCCTGAAAAATATGGTTTGGATAAATATAAAATAAATAACGATGGCAGTTGGCGGGCCTTTGAAAAATATCGTTACCGCATATCATATAAAATTACCCCAAATCAAATCCGCATAGTCCGGTTACGTCATACCAGTAAATCCCCCTTACATCATTAAGATCTCTCGTACATCTTCCATTTTCCCTGATCCATTTTACATCTCCCATATACCATATAGACTTTATTTTATTCCCTTAATCCTTCGTTTCCCCAAAAACGGTGCATTATATTTGCCCGCATGTCGGTATTGCTGTTTACCATTATCGTTTTATTAGGTGCTTTTTTAGCCGGATTATTGGGCTCGCTTACGGGGTTAGGTGGAGGGGTAATTATTATCCCGTTGCTCACTTTGGCTTTAGGCGTCGATATCCATTATGCCATTGGCGCATCTATTGTTTCGGTTATCGCTACTTCATCAGGTTCAGCAGCTGCTTATGTAAAAGAGGGCATTACCAATATCCGTATCGGGATGTTTTTAGAGATTGCGACCACGATAGGGGCGGTTTGCGGTGCCATTGTAGCCGTTTACCTCAATGCAAATTACATTGCCATTCTTTTTGGCTGTATCCTCATTTTTTCGGCCATCATGACCTTAAAGAAAAAAGTAGATCATACCACCATGGATGATACCGATAAATGGGCTAAATTTTTTAAACTAAACGGATCTTTCCCCGATAAAGGTGTAGATCATCCATATGCAGTAAAACATGTTCCTGGTGGTTTTTTAATGATGCTTTTTGCAGGAACGTTATCCGGACTGCTGGGTATTGGCAGTGGGGCACTAAAAGTAATTGCCATGGATAACATTATGCGTTTGCCTTTTAAGGTATCAACCACCACCAGTAATTTTATGATGGGGGTTACTGCCGCGGCAAGTGCAGTGGTTTATTTGCACCGCGGACAGATTGATCCTGGTATTGCCATGCCGGTTTGTATCGGTGTTTTAACAGGAGCTTCTTTAGGCTCTAAAATTCTGTTAAGAACAAAAACCGATAAACTTAAAATGGTATTTGCTGTAGTGGTTGCCTTTTTGGCCCTGCAAATGATTTATAAAGGCATAAGCGGATTATAATGGATACAGCAAAAAAAGAAAAGTTGAACGATAAAGATATCCAGGTAATTCTGGGTACACTTTTGCGTGCAGGTGTAATCATCTCGATGAGCATTGTATTAATCGGCGGAGCCATTTTTCTTGTCCATAATAAAGGAGCTGTTACCGACTATAAAGTTTTTAAGCCCGAACTCAACAATTTTTCTTCCATAGCTGCCATATTTAAGGGTGTATTAACCTTTCAGGGCGATGCCATTGTACAGTTTGGTATCCTGATGCTCATTTTTACGCCTATTGCCCGTATTGTTTTCGCTATTTTCAGCTTTTTAATCGAGCGCGATTACCTTTATGTACTCATCGGAATCATCATTTTAACCATCATCACCATCAGTTTAAATGGTGGAATAGCGCATTAATTTTATTTTCGCATCTATTTAACAATTCTCTTTAAAATATTTAGTTAAACCACTAAAATTGTAAATAGAAATTTATAATACAAATCCAATGGCGAAATCTGCTAAAGTTGTTCAATTATTCCAAAAACCTGAGAATTTTATTAAATCCCGTGCCAGAGAACTACAGTTGGGCAACTGTTATATCAATTTCGATTGGGAAGCATCGGGCATTGCAAGTGCGTTGGTGAGCCGGAAACATACCAGTGGAAATGTTACCCTGGGCTTTTATCTCATCGATTTGAAATGTCTGGGGATTAAAGATGCATTTTTTAAGTTTAATATTGCTGAAAACGAAATGCTCGACCTTGTAGACTATATAAGCGGAGTTGAGATCGAATACGAAAAAATACATAACATCATTTATGGCGCAGAAGCTTTTGCCAATGATTGTGGTTTTAAGGCCCATAAAGATTGGGCAATAACCCAATTTATATTGGAAGAAGATGATGATAAAATCCCATTAATCGAAATTGAGTTTGGGGAAGATGGCGTCCCTGCTTATTATGTCGGCCCCGAAGATAACCAGGTTAAGATAAATCAGATACTGGCCACGTTGGATAAAAACGTAGGAGAGGGCAATTACCTGTTTTATAACGATGAAGATGAGTTTGGGGAAGATGAAATTATTGAAGACGATAATGATCCAGGTTTTAAGGAGATATATTATACCCTTACCGACAATTACCGAGATAAATTTGAGGAGAGCGACACAATTACCTTAGATGAAGACCATATTGCCGAAATTTGGGACAATAAGGTACGATTAGGCCTTTATAGCCTTGATGATGATTTGGACGATAAAATTATGGAATGCGCTGAAGAATATGAGCCGGTTTTTGATGTCAAAAGCGTCGAAAGTCTTAATCAGATTCATTCTCTTCTAATCAAAAAACCTGATATGCCATTATTTTACGCAGAATTATTTTTGCAATATAAAGTTTTTGGACTTCATGCAAAGGCTGATGCCATAGCCAAAAAGGGGATGCAGCTTTTTCCTGATTTCTTATATTTAAGACTTTATGTGGCCCATGCCGCGATGGTTGATGGTGAATTGGAAAAGGGCTTAAAGTTATTGAATAAAAAGCACAACATTGATGAAGCGTTCCCACAGCGAACAGCATTTGCAGAAGGCGAGTTTATGCTTTTTTATGCTGCGCTATGTCAATATTTTATGGCTAGTGGTAATTTAGTTGATGCCATAATTTGTAGCGATGCGTTGATCATTGAGATTTATAAGTATGCTTGTAGCGAAAATGCGGTACTTAATGTTTTACAGCTGGTAAAAGCCAAACTCAAACAGGTTGAATAAACTGCTAATATTTTAAATTAAAAGCATTTTTACATCTGAAAATATTGCCTAAAGTGCTTTTAATCAAAATTATAACTACTGCTTTAAACACGCTAATGGCCTGCTAACCTCCCTTTTTAAGTTAAATGCCATCATATCAGCAATTTATTTGAAAAAATATTTCGCTAACTATTTGAAAATTAATAATTCTTGCCTATCTTTGCCGTCCCTTTCGGGGGATGTACAACCACCTTGAACGAAGCCCTACTGCTTCGATGGGTGTTAAAATTAAAAGATAAAATGTCAGGAATTATTGGAAAAAAAGTAGGAATGACCAGTATCTTTGATGCCGAAGGAAGAAACATTCCTTGTACGGTAATCGAGGCTGGACCTTGTGTAGTTACACAGGTAAAAACCGAAGAAGTAGATGGTTATTCATCAATCCAGTTGGGTTACGATGAGAAAAAAGAGAAAAACACAACTCAACCATTGAAAGGCCATTTCGCGAAAGCAAACACAACTCCGAAACGCAAGCTGGTAGAATTTGATTCGTTTACAACTGCACTTAATTTAGGTGACGTAGTAACGGTTGATTCTTTCGCAGAAGGCGATTTTGTTGATGTTGTAGGTACCTCAAAAGGTAAAGGTTTTCAAGGTGTTGTAAAACGCCACGGATTCGCCGGTGTTGGTATGCAGACTCACGGTCAGCATAACCGTTTACGTGCCCCAGGTTCATTGGGAGCATCGTCTTTCCCTTCACGTGTATTCAAAGGAATGCGCATGGCAGGAAGAACAGGTGGAGACAGGGTAAAAGTTCAAAACTTACAGGTTTTGAAAGTTTATGCTGATCAAAACTTATTAGTAGTTAGTGGTTCCATTCCAGGAGCTAAAGGTTCTTACGTAATCTTAGACAAGTAATCAGATGGAAGTTAAAGTATTAAACATTTCAGGTAAAGAAACAGGTGCCAAGGTGCAACTTCCTGAATCGGTATTTGGTATCGAGCCTAACGACCACGCGATTTATTTAGATGTAAAACAGTATTTGGCTAACCAACGTCAGGGTACTCACAAATCTAAACAACGTAATGAGATTGCTGGTTCTACCCGCAAACTATACAAACAAAAAGGTACAGGTGGTGCCCGTGCTGGTAGCATTAAATCTCCGTTATTTAACGGTGGTGGTCGTGTTTTCGGTCCTCAGCCACGTGATTATAGCTTTAAATTGAACAAGAAATTAAAATCATTAGCACGTAAATCTGCTTTAGCTTATAAAGCAAAAGATAACAGCGTGGTAGTTTTAGAAGATTTCAACTTCGATACTGCTAAAACTAAAAACTATACAAGTTTATTGGCTGCGTTAAACGTAGGTACTCAAAAAACTTTATTGGTTTTACCTGCGCAAAATAATAATATCTATTTATCAAGCAGAAACGTTCAGAAAACTAAAGTAATCTCGGCAGCAGATTTAAATACTTATGATGTATTAAACGCTGGTGTACTTGTGTTAACTACTGATTCTGTTAAAACTTTGGAGGAGGCATTTGCCAAATAATATGGAAATTTTAAAAAAACCAATATTAACCGAAAAAGCTTCAGCTTTAACTGAGAAATCTAACCGTTTCACTTTTAGCGTTAACCACAAGGCTAACAAAATCCAAATCAAAGCTGCTATTGAAAAATTGTACGGTGTAACCATCGTTGCAGTTAACACAATGGTTGTTGATGGAAAAGCTAAATCTCGTTACACTAAAGCAGGTTTTGTATCAGGTCGTAGCCCGAAATACAAAAAAGCAATTGTAACGTTAAAAGACGGCGAAACAATAGATTATTACGCAACCCTTTAATTTAATAATATATTATAACTATGGGCTTAAGAAAATTTAAACCAGTTACTCCAGGTACCCGCTTCAGAGTTGGTGCTAGTTTTACGGAGATTACAGCAACCAAGCCCGAAAAATCATTGGTTGTATCATCAAAAAAGTCTGGTGGACGTAACAATACAGGTAAAATGACTATGCGCTACATGGGTGGTGGTCATAAAAAATCATATCGTTTAATCGACTTCAAACGCGATAAATTCGATATTCCTGCAACAGTAGCTACTGTTGAATACGATCCTAACCGTACTGCCCGCATTGCATTATTACATTATGCAGATGGCGAGAAGCGTTATATCATTGCTCCAGAAGGATTGCAAGTTGGTTCGGTATTATTATCGGGCGATAAAGCAGCACCTGAAGTAGGTAACACTTTAACTTTATCGAAGATTCCATTAGGTTCTATCATCCACAACGTGGAGATTCACCCTGGAAAAGGAGCACAATTGGCTCGTAGTGCAGGTGCTTATGCACAATTAGCTGCCCGCGATGGTAAATATGCTACCTTAAAAATGCCTTCAGGCGAAACCCGTTTAATCTTGACTACTTGTCTTGCTACTATCGGTGCTGTATCTAACTCAGATCACGCAAACGAAGTATTAGGTAAAGCTGGTCGTAAACGTTGGTTGGGCCGTCGTCCGAGAACCAGACCGGTAGCGATGAACCCTGTCGATCACCCAATGGGTGGTGGTGAAGGTAGATCATCAGGTGGTCACCCACGTTCAAGAAAAGGTTTATTGTCTAAAGGCTTTAAAACCAGAGAACTTAAAAAATATTCTAATCGTTACATCATAGAGAGAAGGAAGAAATAATGGCTCGTTCGATAAAAAAAGGACCTTATATTGACCATAACGTAGAGAAAAAAGTAAACTCTATGAATGATTCAGGCAAAAAGTCTGTAATCAAAACTTGGTCTCGCAGATCAATGATTTCACCAGATTTCGTGAATCATACATTTGCAGTACACAACGGAAATAAATTTATCCCTGTGTACGTTACAGAAAACATGGTTGGTCACAAGTTGGGAGAATTTGCTCCAACCAGAACATTCAGAGGACACGCTGAAAAGAAAAAATAATTAGACAATGGAAGCAATAGCAAAATTAAACAATTGTCCAACCTCACCACGTAAGATGCGTTTGGTTGTAGATCTTATCAGAGGTGAACGTGTAGAAAAAGCATTAAGCATTTTAAAGTTTACCAATAAAGAAGCAGCAATAAGAGTTGAGAAATTATTATTATCTGCGATCAAAAACTGGGAAGCTAAAAATGATGGTGCCCGCCCTGAAGAAAGTCAACTTTTTGTTAAAACAATTATGGTTGATGGTGGCCGTCAGTTAAAACGCTTACGCCCAGCTCCTCAAGGCCGTGGATATAGAATTCGTAAACGTTCTAACCACGTAACGCTGATTGTAGATAGTAAAAACACAGAAACAACTCAAAACTAATTAGGAAATGGGACAAAAAGCAAATCCAATAGGTGCCAGGTTAGGAATTATCAAAGGATGGGATTCTAACTGGTTCGGTGGCAACAACTACTCCGATAAATTAGTTGAAGATGAGAAAATAAGAAAATACCTTTCTGCCCGTATCGCTAAAGGTGGTGTTGCAAAAGTAGTTATCGAGCGTACCTTAAAACGTATCACTGTAACTATCCACACAGCCCGTCCAGGTATCGTAATCGGTAAAGCAGGAGCTGAGGTTGATAAAATCAAAGAAGAGTTAAAGAAATTGACTAAAAAGGAAATTCAAATTAACATCTTCGAAATTAAACGCCCAGAACTTGATGCACAATTAGTTGCAGAAGGTGTTGCAAAACAATTAGAAGCAAGGATCTCATTCCGTAGAGCAATGAAATCTTCTATCGCATCAACCATGCGTATGGGTGCTGAAGGTATCAAAATCATGACTTCTGGTCGTTTAGGTGGTGCTGAGATGGCACGTACCGAGCAGTACAAAGAAGGAAGAGTGCCTTTGCATACATTCCGTGCTGATATCGACTATGCTTTAGCTGAAGCCTTAACTACTTATGGTAAAATAGGTGTTAAAGTATGGATCTGTAAAGGTGAGGTTTATGGAAAACGTGATTTGTCTCCAAACATTGGTGCAACAAACAACGGTCCAAAAGGCCAATCTGAAAAACCAGCTTTCGGCGGAAGAGATAACCGTGGTGGTGGAAGAGATAACCGTGGCGGTGGTAACGACAGACGTGGTGGAAACCAAGGTGGTGGTCGTGGTCCAGGTCAAGGTGGTCCCGGAGCGAACAGAGGTGGTGGCGCAGGCGCTAACAGAGGTCCTCGTAAATAATTGATTTATTAACATCGTTTAACGATTAGAACAAAATAAAATGTTACAGCCAAAAAGAACGAAGTTCAGGAAGATGCAAAAAGGCAGAATGAAGGGTTTAGCTTCTCGTGGAGCTGAGTTAGCATTCGGATCTTTCGGTATCAAATCTCTAGAAGCTACTTGGATCACAAGTCGTCAGATAGAGGCTGCCCGTATTGCCGTAACTCGTTTCATGAAACGTGAAGGCCAAGTATGGATCAGGATCTTCCCGGACAAACCGGTAACTAAAAAACCTGCTGAGGTACGTATGGGTAAAGGTAAAGGTGCTCCTGAGTATTGGGTAGCAGTTGTAAGACCTGGACGTGTAATTTTCGAAGCTGAAGGTGTGCCTTTAGAAGTAGCTAAAGAAGCATTACGTTTAGCCGCACAAAAATTACCAATCCAAACCAAATTCGTAGTACGTAGAGATTACGTAGAAGCATAGTAAAGGTGTTGAGATGAATGTTGTAAATACTTGTTTATTATAACCGCTACACTCAACGTAAAAGAAAAAGAAAAATGAAAAATTCAGAAATCACAGGGCTTTCAAAAGAAGAATTAGTAACTAAGATTGCGGAAGAAAAAGAGAACTTATCAAAATTGAAGTTCGCTCACACTATTTCAGCTATCGAAAATCCTTCACGCATTGCAAAAGTAAGGAAAGACATAGCCCGTTTAAACACTGAGTTGACTAAAGTGAAAAACACTGAGTCAGCTACTGAAACTAAATAATTCGAGAGTCATGGAAAGACAATTAAGAAAAACAAGAACGGGGTTAGTGGTTAGCAACAAGATGGATAAATCTGTTGTAGTGAGCGTTGAGCGTAAAGTAAAACACCCGATTTATGGTAAGTTCGTAAAGAAAACTACCAAATTTATGGCTCACGACGAGAAAAACGAATGCGGTATCGGTGATACAGTATTGATTATGGAAACTCGTCCTTTGAGTAAAAACAAGAACTGGAGATTGGTACAAATTTTAGAAAGAGCTAAATAAGATGGTACAACAGGAATCGAGATTAAACGTTGCTGATAACAGCGGCGCAAAAGAAGTATTGGTAATTCGTGTGCTAGGTGGAACCGGCAAACGTTATGCTTCAATTGGTGATAAAGTAGTTGTTACCGTAAAAAGCGCGTTACCTTCTGGTAACATTAAAAAAGGTACAGTTTCTAAAGCAGTTGTTGTAAGAACTAAAAAAGAAATCCGTCGTAAAGATGGTTCTTATATCCGTTTTGACGATAATGCAGCTGTATTATTGAACGCACAGGATGAGCCAAGAGGTACACGTATCTTTGGCCCGGTTGCGAGAGAACTACGTGAAAAACAATTCATGAAAATTGTATCATTAGCACCGGAGGTATTATAAAATGGGAAACAAAGTAAATACACCATCAAAACTTAAAATCCGCACAGGAGATTTAGTTAAAGTAATTGCTGGCGATTCAAAAGGTCAACAAGGAAAAGTACTTTCAGTACAAATAGATAAAAACAGAGCCATTGTAGAAGGCGTTAACTTAGTATCTAAACATACTAAACCAAATGCTGCTAATCCTAACGGTGGTATTATTAAAAAAGAAGCTGCTCTTCACATTTCTAACTTGATGTTGGTTGATCCAAAATCTGGTAAAGCTACCCGCGTTGGTCGTAAACTAAACGCTGATGGTAAATTAGTTAGAGTTGCTAAAATTTCAGGAGAGGAGATTAAATAATGGCTACACCTAGATTAAAAAGCAAATACAAAGAAGAAGTTGTAAATGCACTAAAAGAGAAATTTCAGTACAAAACTGTAATGCAGGTTCCCAAATTGGAAAAAATCTGTATCAATCAGGGTGTTGGTCGTTTTTCTGTTACTGATAAAAAGATTATGGATACCACTATCGTTGAGTTGACTACCATTACTGGTCAGCAAGCGGTTCCGGCTAACTCTAAGAAAGATATCTCTAACTTTAAATTACGTAAAGGTATGCCAGTAGGTGTACGTGTTACTTTACGCGATAACAACATGTACGAGTTCTTAGATCGTTTGATCTCTGTAGCTTTGCCACGTATCCGTGATTTCAAAGGTATTAACGATAAAGGTTTTGATGGAAAAGGTAACTATACATTAGGCGTTACTGAACAAATCATTTTCCCAGAAATTAATATAGATAAAATCAATAAAATTTTAGGGATGGATATAACTTTCGTAACTTCGGCAAAATCTGACGTTGAGGCTCTTGAGTTATTGAAACAATTCGGATTACCATTTAAAAATCAAAAAACAGCAGAATAATGGCAAAAGAAGGTGTAAAAGCACGCGAAGTTAAGCGCCAAAAATTGGTAGCTAGATACGCTGAAAAACGTGCAGTATTAAAAGCTGCAGGAGATTTCGAGGGTTTAGATAAATTACCTAAAAACTCATCTCCGGTACGTTTACACAACCGTTGTAAATTAACTGGTCGTCCTCGTGGATATATGCGTACCTTTGGTATTTCAAGGGTAACGTTCCGCCAGATGGCATTAGACGGTAAAATACCAGGTGTTAAAAAAGCATCTTGGTAATATAAAGTATTAGTACTGAGTATCAAGTATAGAGTAGCAAGTATCAGGGCCATATCGGACTTGATACTTGTATCTTATTACTTGATACTTATGTCTATATACTAAAAAAAGAATTTTAACCGGTAGCAGGTCTTACAGCTGAGTAGCAGGAGGAAACCACTATCAAAAACAATAAAAAATGAATACAGATCCAATAGCAGATTATTTAACAAGAGTAAGGAATGCCATTAAGGCCAACCACCGTGTTGTAGAAATTCCTGCATCAAACCTTAAAAAAGAAATTACTAAAGTTCTTTTCGATAAAGGTTACATAGCGAACTACAAGTTTGAAGATACTACCGTTCAAGGCATCATTAAAATCGCTTTGAAATACAATCCGATTACTAAAGTTCCTGCTATTCGTACATTAGTGCGGATAAGTAAACCAGGTTTGAGAAACTATGCTGGTGTTGAAAATATGCCAAGAGTATTAAACGGTTTAGGTATCGCAATCTTATCTACTTCTAAAGGTGTAATGACCGATAAAGAAGCAGCCAAATTAAACATTGGTGGTGAGGTATTGTGTCACGTTTATTAATATTAGGAGAACAGCACAATGTCAAGAATAGGAAAAGCCCCAATTACAATCCCTGCAGGTGTTACCATTACCGTATCTAAAGATAACGTAGTAAGTGTAAAAGGCCCTAAAGGTGAATTAACACAAGCAGTAGATTCAGATATCACTGTAAGTCAGGAAGACGGAATTTTAACAGTTCAACGTCCTTCAGAACAAAAGAAACACAAAGCATTACACGGTTTATATCGCTCATTGCTTAACAATATGGTTATTGGTGTTACAGAAGGTTACAAATTAACTCAAGAATTAGTAGGTGTTGGTTACCGTGCTACAAACACAGGTAATACACTAGATCTGGTTTTAGGTTATTCTCACCATTATGTATTCCAGTTACCAGAAGAGATTAAAGTAACTACATCATCAGAAAAAGGTCAGACTCCTAAAATTATTTTAGAAAGTATTGACAAACAATTGATTGGCCAGGTAGCAGCGAAAATCCGTTCGTTACGTGCACCAGAACCATATAAAGGTAAAGGTATCAAGTTTGTAGGTGAAGTGTTAAGAAGAAAAGCAGGTAAATCAGCATCTAAAAAATAGTAATCATGGCAGGTAAAAAATTATCAAGAAGAGATCGTATTAAAAAAGGGATCAGAAAAAGACTTACCGGTTCAGAAGAACGTCCAAGGTTATCTGTATATAGAAGCAATAAAGGGATTTATGCTCAGGTAATTAACGATGTAACCGGTAAAACAATAGCATCAGCATCATCATTATCGAAAGATTTTACTGGTACTGGAAACAAAAGCGATCAGTCTGTTGCTGTAGGCAAATTAGTTGCCGAAAAAGCAATCGCTGCAGGTGTTAAAGAAGTTGTTTTCGATAGAAACGGCTATTTATACCACGGTCGTGTAAAATCGTTGGCAGAGGGTGCCCGCGAAGCTGGTTTAGTATTTTAATCTGAAGAAAAAGTAAGATGTCAACTATTAATATAAAAAGAGTAAAAACCACCGATATCGAATTAAAGGATCGTTTGGTTAGTATACAACGTGTTGCCAAAGTAACCAAAGGTGGCCGTACTTTCAGCTTCTCAGCAATTGTTGTTGTAGGTGATGAAAACGGTGTTGTTGGTTTCGGTTTAGGTAAAGCGAAAGAGGTAACTGAAGCAATTGCAAAAGGTGTGGATGATGCTAAAAAGAACTTGGTTAAAGTTCCAATTTTAAACGGTACTGTTCCTCACGAGCAAATCGGTAAATTCTCAGGTGGTTTTGTATTAATCAAACCAGCTGCAGTAGGTACCGGAGTAATTGCAGGTGGTGCGATGCGTGCTGTATTAGAGAGTGCTGGTGTACATAACGTATTGGCAAAATCTAAAGGATCATCTAACCCACACAACGTGGTAAAAGCAACTGTTGATGCGTTAACTAAAATGCGCGATGCTTATACAGTAGCTCAAACCCGTGGTATTGATTTAAACAAAGTATTTAACGGATAATATCATGGCTAAGATCAAAATAACACAAGTAAAAAGCGTTATCGACAGAAGCGAGCGCCAAAAAAGAACCGTTCAGGCTTTGGGTTTATCAAAAATGAACCAAAGTGTTGAGGTTGAAGCTACACCACAGATTATCGGTATGGTTCGTAAAGTGAACCATTTGGTAGCAATCGAAGCAATTTAATAAAAGTTTTAAAGGTAATATTGGGTAAAACCGGTATTACCTTTATATATGTTTAATCGTTGTACCTGTTTAGTGAAAGCGAAGGGCAACACAAATTCAAAAAAATGAATTTAAATAATTTAAAACCTGCAGTAGGTTCTACAAAAAACAGCAAAAGAATTGGTCGTGGTACAGGTTCTGGTCGTGGCGGTACTTCAACCCGTGGTCACAAAGGTGCGGGTTCTCGTTCAGGTCACAAAACCAAAATCGGTTTCGAAGGTGGTCAAATGCCTTTACAACGTCGTGTGCCTAAGGTTGGTTTCAAACCAATCAACCGTACCGAATATGTTGGTGTAAACTTAGACGTATTACAAACATTAGCTGAAAAACACAGCTTAACAACTATCGATTTTGCTGCTTTACAAGCACATGGTTTAGCATCTAAAAACGACTTAGTTAAAATTTTAGGTCGTGGTGAAGTTAAAGCAAAGCTAGAAATTACAGCACATGCGTTCTCTGCAACCGCACAAAAAGCTATTGAAGCTGCAGGTGGTTCTATTGTAAAATTGTAATTATTAAATGAAGAAGCTATTTACTACTTTAAGTAATATCTGGAAAATTCAGGAATTAAAAGAGCGTATATTGTTTACGCTCTTAATTCTTTTGGTATACCGTTTCGTATCTCACGTGGTTTTACCAGGTGTAGATCCAACTGCTTTAGGCAATAACGAAAAATCAGGACTTTTAGGCTTACTGGATATGTTTGCCGGAGGATCTTTTTCTCGTGTGTCTATCTTAGCATTGGGGGTAATGCCTTATATCTCTGCGTCTATCGTGGTGCAACTATTAGGTATTGCTGTTCCTTCTTTCCAAAAAATGCAGAAAGAAGGCGAAAGTGGTAGAAAGAAAATGAACCAGATTACCCGTTACCTAACGGTAGCGATCACAATCGTTCAATCTGTTGGTTACGTTAAAACGCAGGTTCCTGCAGAAGCTATTTTATTACCAAACACTTTATTTTTAGTATTATCTACGTTTGTATTAACGGCAGGTACATTATTTGTAATGTGGTTAGGTGAAAAAATTACTGATAAAGGTATTGGTAACGGTACATCACTAATCATTATGGTTGGTATTATTGCCCGTTTACCAGTTGCAATTTCTCAAGAGTTTAGTGCCCGTGTAGGTTCTGCCAGTGAAGGTGGAGGCCCGGTTGCTTTGGTTTTAGAGATCGTTGCATTATTTGCTGTGGTAATGTTTACCATTTTAATTGTTCAAGGTGTACGTAAAGTACCTGTACAATACGCTAAGAAAATTGTTGGTAACCGCCAGTTTGGTGGTGTTCGTCAGTACATTCCTTTAAAAGTGAATGCTGCTGGTGTTATGCCGATCATTTTCGCCCAGGCGTTAATGTTTATTCCAGGTGCTTTAATGCAGTTTGTTCCTTCTTTACAAGGTTCTTGGTTAATCCAGTTCAGTAACACAACTTCGTTGGCTTATAGCTTAACGTTTGCTATTTTAATTATCGCATTTACTTTCTTCTATACCGCCATTACGGTTAATCCAACCCAAATGAGCGATGATATGAAGAAAAATGGTGGTTTTATCCCGGGTGTTAAACCAGGTTTTGCAACATCAACTTTTATTGATGATGTAATTTCTAAAATCACTTTCCCAGGTGCAGTATTTTTAGCAATCATTGCTATTCTCCCTTCATTAGCTGTTAAGTTCGGTATTAAACAAGAATTTGCACACTTCTTTGGTGGTACTTCTTTATTGATTTTGGTTGGTGTTGTTTTGGATACTTTACAACAGATCGAAAGTTATTTATTGATGCGCCACTACGATGGTTTAATGAAAACGGGTAGGGTTACAGGCAGAACAGGTATTCCTGCTGCAAGTAGCAACGCAGCGTTGTAAAAATGGAATTATTGAATTTTGAATGATTGAATGAGCGAAAAGCTGGTTTAGGCATTTTGCTCACTCAAAATTCACTCATTCAAAACTTTAAATGAATGTCTAAAATTTATTACAAATCTCTTGAAGAGATCGAGTTAATAAGAGAAAGTTCCATGCTTGTTTCTAAAACCTTGGCCGAAGTGGCTAAAGTGATCAAGGCGGGCATGACTACTATCCAGTTAGATAAGCTGGCTTATGAATTTATTAGTGATAACGGAGCAATCCCGGCATTTTTAAATTACAATGGCTTTCCTTATTCTTTGTGTATATCGCCTAATGAGCAAGTGGTTCATGGTTTTCCAGGCGAGTATGTAATTAAAGAAGGGGATCTGATTTCGGTTGATTGTGGGGTAATCAAGAACAATTATTTTGGCGATTCGGCTTATACTTTCTCCATCGGGGAAATTGATGCTGAAAAACAGAAATTGGTTGAGGTTACCAAACGTTGTCTGGAGTTAGGGATAGAAAAAGCAGTTGCTGGTATGCGTATCGGTGATGTTGGCTTTGCTGTTCAGAACCATGCAGAAACTAATGGATTTGGCGTAGTAAGAGAATTGGTTGGACATGGTGTTGGAGTAAAGCTTCATGAGAAACCAGAAGTTCCTAATTATGGAAAACGTGGCGCAGGGCCAAAACTTGAAGAAGGAATGGTGATTGCAATAGAGCCCATGATCAATGCAGGCGTAGCCGGTGTTAAATTTCATAAGGATGGGTGGACTGTAACGAGTAAAGACAATAAGCCATCGGCACATTTTGAACACACAGTAGCCATAAAAAAGGGCAAAGCAGAGGTTTTATCAACGTTTTCTTTAATAGAAGAAGTTTTACAACAAAAAAAATAAATAATTAAAATTTTTTATTTAATTTTGCAACCCTGTTTAGAAGCAGCTAATTAAGTAACAATCAATAAAATATGGCTAAACAAGCCTCAATTGAACAAGACGGAGTAATAAGAGAAGCATTATCAAATGCGATGTTCCGGGTAGAACTCGAGAACGGGCATGAGATTATTGCTCACATTTCAGGTAAGATGAGGATGCACTACATCAAAATTCTTCCTGGAGATAAAGTTAAATTGGAAATGTCTCCTTATGATTTAACAAAAGGACGCATTACTTATAGATACAAATAAAATGAAAGTTAGATCATCAATTAAAAAACGTAGCGCTGATTGCAAGATTATTCGCCGTAAAGGAAAACTTTACGTAATCAACAAGAAAAATCCTAAATACAAGCAACGTCAAGGGTAATTAAGAATATTGTAATGAACCGCACAACGGTGGCCCGCCGTTCGGAGTTACGTAAAAACATAAATAAATATGGCAAGGATTTCAGGTATTGATTTACCAAGAAACAAAAGAGGAGAGATCGGTTTAACCTACATCTACGGAATTGGCAGAACAACTGCACAACGTATATTAACTACAGCAGGTATCGATTTGAACAAAAAAGTACAAGACTGGTCTGATGATGAGTTAACAGCAATCCGTACAATGATCAACGATGAGATTAAAGTAGAAGGTGCTTTACGCTCTGAGGTTCAGTTAAACATCAAACGTTTAATGGATATCGGTTGTTACCGCGGTTTACGTCACAGAAAGGGTTTACCTTCTCGTGGTCAGCGTACTAAAAACAACTCACGTACTCGTAAGGGTAAGAGAAAAACAGTTGCTAACAAGAAAAAAGCTACTAAGTAATAGATAGATAGGAGCGGTGAGATTTTAGATGTGAGGTTCGCGTCTTTAAAATCTGCTCAGATCTGGAATAAAAGAGAAAAAGTAGGATACTGAGTATCGGGGTAGAGAAAGTCTCATATCTCAAGTCTCATATCTAAAATCTAAAAGATAAAATGGCTAAGAGTAAAAAAGTAACAAAAAAACGTATCGTTGTAATTGAGTCTGTTGGTCAGGCGCATATCAATGCTACCTTTAACAACATCATCGTTACCTTAACAAACAACAACGGACAGACTATTTCATGGTCTTCTGCTGGTAAAATGGGCTTTAAAGGTTCTAAAAAGAACACGCCGTATGCAGCTGGTCAAGCAGCTTCAGATTGCGGTAAAGTTGCATTTGATTTAGGTTTACGTAAAGTTGAAGTATTTGTAAAAGGTCCGGGTTCAGGTCGTGAATCTGCAATCAGAACTTTGCAAGTAGCAGGTATTGAAGTAACATCTATTAAAGATATTACTCCACTTCCTCACAATGGATGTCGTCCTCCTAAAAAGAGAAGAGTTTAATTAATTTTAAAGCTAAGAATCTCCAGCTTCAGGTTGGATGATACTTTAAAAACAGAAAAAAATGGCAAGATATACAGGCCCAAAATCAAAAATCGCCCGTAAATTCAGAGAACCAATCTTCGGTCCTGATAAGGTGTTAGACAGAAAAAATTATCCTCCTGGACAACATGGTGTGTCTAAAAGAAGAGGAAAACAATCTGAATATGCAATCCAGTTAATGGAGAAACAAAAAGTAAAATATACTTATGGTGTATTAGAAAAGCAGTTCAGTAACTTGTTTAAAAAAGCATCTTCACGTGCAGGTATCACTGGTGATAACTTACTTCAATTATTAGAAGCACGTTTAGATAACACAGTATACCGTTTAGGTATTGCAACAACCCGTTCTGGTGCACGCCAGTTAGTTAGCCATAAACACGTAACTGTGAATGGTGAAGTTGTAAATATCCCTTCATATCAGTTAAAAGCTGGTGATGTGATTGCTGTTCGTGAAAAATCTAAATCTTTAGAATCAATTAGTAACTCAGTTGCAGGCAGAACAATTAACAAGTTCGCATGGTTAGAGTGGAATGCTGGTGAATTAACCGGTAAATTCTTAACTTACCCTCAACGTGATGAGATTCCTGAAAACATCAAGGAAAACTTAATCATCGAGTTATACTCAAAGTAATAAATAAGATAGTTAATTACCTCAAAAGGGTAATTAACTTTTTTCTTGTTACTATATATTCAATAACGAATTTAAAAAATTATAAATGGCAATTTTAGCATTTCAGAAACCAGACAAAGTGATCATGCAGAAATCAACTGATTTCGATGGCACATTTGAATTTCGTCCTTTAGAGCCCGGTTTCGGTGTAACAATTGGTAATGCCTTAAGAAGAATTTTACTTTCTTCATTAGAAGGTTATGCTATTACTACTATTCGTTTTTCAGGCGTTTCTCACGAATTTTCTACCATGAAAGGTGTTGTAGAAGATTTAACTGACATCATCTTAAACTTAAAACAAGTACGTTTTAAGAAAACAGGTGATTCAGGTGATTCTGAAAAAGTTTTCATCATCGTTAATGGTCAAGATCAGTTTAAAGCTGGTGATATCACTAAATTCTCTAACAACTTTACAGTTTTAAACCCTGAGCATGTAATCTGCAATATGGATAAATCTGTTACTTTGGAAGTGGAATTAACCATCAATAAAGGACGTGGTTATGTACCTGCTGAAGAAAATAAAGTTGCTGATGCTGTTGTAGGTGTAATCGCAATCGATTCGATTTATACTCCAATGAAAAATGTAAAATACACGATCGAAAACTTTCGTGTTGAGCAAAAAACGGATTATGAAAAATTGGTTTTAGATATCTCTACTGACGGTTCAATTCATCCGGAAGAAGCATTAAAAGAAGCGGCTAAGATCCTTATCCAACACTTTATGTTATTCTCTGATGAGAATTTAGTATTAGAATCTCAGGCTAAAGAAGAAACTAAAGAAGTTGACGAGGAAATTTTACACATGCGTAAAATCCTTAAAACTGAATTAGTAGATATGGACCTTTCAGTTAGGGCATTAAACTGCTTAAAAGCTGCTGATATCCGTACTTTAGCTGATTTAGTTTCTTACGATGTTGCTGATATGTTAAAATTCAGAAACTTCGGTAAAAAATCTTTAACAGAGATCCAGGAATTAGTAAAATCAAAAGGTTTATCATTCGGTATGAACCTGTCTAAATTTAAATTAGACGAAGAGTAAGATTAGTCCTGAGTCTTTAGTTCGGAGTCGTGAGTCTTCTTTCTAAAGCCTTAACTAAAATAAATAATTTTTCACAGTGTATAATTCCCTCAGCTTAATTGCAACGAGACGGTATACACTCAATTAAAAAACAATGAGACACGGTAAAAAAGTAAACCACTTAGGTAGAACCGCAAGCCACAGAAAGGCGATGTTAGCTAACATGGCTTCATCACTTATTTTGCACAAAAGAATTACAACAACTTTAGCTAAAGCTAAAGCTTTACGTACTTATGTTGAGCCAATTATCACTAAATCAAAAAATGATACTACTCACTCACGTCGTACAGTATTTGCTTACTTACAAGATAAAGAAGTAGTAACAATCTTATTCCGCGAAATTGCTGAGAAAGTTGCAAACCGTCCAGGTGGTTACACTCGTATCATTAAATTAAACAATCGTCAAGGTGATAACGCTGAGATGGCTTTAATTGAATTGGTAGACTACAATACAGTTTACGGTAAAGATGTAGAAGTTAAAGAAGAGAAGAAAACAACTCGTCGTGGTAGAACTAAAGCTACTGCTGCACCTAAGGCTGCTGAAGCGAAAGCTGAAGTTACTGAAGAAGTTGCTCCTGCTGAAGAAGCTCCTGCTACTGAAGAACCAAAAGGAGAATAGTTTTATTCACCTTAATAAGAAAGTCCTGTTCGAAAGAGCAGGACTTTTTTTGTTTTTCTGTCATTCTGAACGCAGTGAAGAATCTCTATGCTATGAAATACTGCACTCAATAAACAGATTAAGGTGCCGTCAGATGTTTCCATCTGACGATTTGTTAGATCTTTCGATGATTATCTATCAAAGGATTTTTTCTTGTGTCAGATGGTAACATCTGACACCACATGAATCTATGAAATGAACTCCATTAAGCGACATGCGCTCAACTAATGAACCATTGAGCAATAAACTATTGGCTAATGAACCAAATAAACAAACGTTTGTCTCATTTTTTCATTACATAGCTTTATTTCAATCCGCTATACATAAATTAGCCTAAAACAAATTGATAATGAAATTTAGGCTTTTTCTATTGCTCTGTCTATTCGGGCAGCTATCCCTTAATGCACAAATATTAAAATATACCAACGGTAATAATGCCTGGAATCCTGATTCGTTGGGGAACCATCGGATTGTATTGCAGTTTGCAGGTACCAGTAAAATTGCCCATGCTAAAATCGATTGGCGCAGAAGGGATGAACATCCGGAGTTAAAAGGTATTATTGTTCAGGATGCAAACGGCAAAACGATTTCAGCTGTTGGTACAGATCAATTAAGCAGAGAAAGTGCCGATGTATATTTTGAAACTTCTGGTGCTGACAAATATTATGTGTATTATCTTGCTTATAAGAACGAAGGCAGGAGCAATTATCCTAAAGGCGTTTACATTAAACCTAAACAAGTAAACCAGACGTGGTTGGCTACCGCAAAACAGGCGAAAGTGAATGCTGCTGTTGTCGAAATCCAATCTATCGATGCTTTCAACTCTTTTTACCCGATGGAAGTAATTGCCACGGCTAAAGAAACGGCTTCTATTAAGGCAAAATATCCTTCGGATGCATTTATTGTATTTCCGGAGGACAGGATGTTTCCAATCAAAATGCAGAACGATTTACCTTATCGTTGGGTGCAAAAGGGTGCTACAAATACTTTTGCAGGTTTAGCTGGTAAAGGCGAAAATTATGCTTTTCAATTGGGGGTATATGCTTTAAAAGATTTAAAAAACGTTGAGGTGAGCTTTGGTGATCTAAAAACCACGACAGGAAAAGTTATTTCTTCAAAATATATCAACTGTTTAAATACCAATGGAACAAGTTACGATAATAAGCCACTGGTTGAAACAGTAAACGTTAACGCTGGTAAAATTCAGCCGCTGTGGATTACCGTTAATATTCCAAAAAATACCATTGCTGGTGCTTATGCTGGTAAATTTACGGTTAAAGCCAATGGAAAACTTAAAGTGATTGATGCTAAAATTACCGTGGGTAACGAGGTTTTAGCCGATGCAGGTGTAGGGACACCAAATAAGCAAACCCGCTTAACATGGTTAAATTCTACCCTGGCACAAGCCAATACCGTTGTTGCGCCTTATACACCACTAACTGTAAACGGTAATGTAATTTCACTTTTAGGTAGAAAATTCGAAATCAATACCGATGGTTTTCCTAAGCAGATCCAAACATTTTTTAATGCGGAAATGACGGCTTATAGCGAAAAACCAAATAATATTTTAGCTGAGCCTATTCACTTTCATTTTTTTAATACGCCGAAAACACAAGAAAAATTTGTACCAGGCAATTTCCAGATTACGAGTAAAGAAGCTGGAACAGTAAAGTGGTCGGCAACGAATACCTCCGAAAACCTGAAAATGGACCTGGAAGGTACTTTAGAATTCGATGGTTATGTACATTATGTAATTAAGGTTACTGCTTTAAAAGATGTGGAATTTAGTAATGTAGATTTTCATATCCCGTTTGATAAAAACTCAACAAAATATTTGATGGGATTGGGAGAAAAAGGTGGCGTTAGACCAGATACCGTAAAGTGGAAGTGGGATGTGGCGAATAAAAATCAGGATGCCGTTTGGATCGGGAACGTAAATGCGGGCCTGTATTACAACTTAAGAGACGAAAACTATGTTCGCCCGCTTAATACTAATTTCTACCTTCAAAAACCTTTATTATTGCCTAAATCGTGGGGTAATGGAGATAAAGGTGGTATCCAGATTAATGTTAAAGGCAGTTCGATGCTTGCCGACAACTTTACAGGTGCCAGAAGTATGAAAAAAGGCGATGTGCTATATTACAATTTCAATTTATTGATCACTCCTTTCCATTTACTTAATACAGATTTTCAGTGGGATAACCGCTTTTATCATAAATATGGTGATTTAGATTCTATTAAATCAACTGGAGCAACGGTAGTAAATATCCACCACGCCACGCCAATTAATCCATGGATCAATTATCCGTTTATTGAATGGAAAAAGATGAAAGATTATATCGGTAATGCACATTCGAAAGGTTTAAAAGTTAAAATTTACAATACTGTTCGCGAGTTATCAAACCACGCTTACGAGTGGCCAGCTTTAAGAAGTTTGGGCACCGAAGTTTATTCTCCCGGTAAAGGAGGAGGCTTTAGCTGGTTGCAGGAGCACTTAGATTCGAACTATATTGCTGCCTGGTTTGTGCCCGAAATTAAGGATGCTGCCGTAATTAACAGCGGAATGAACCGTTGGCATAATTATTACGTGGAGGGAATGAACTGGTTGATAAACAATGTTGGGATAGACGGCGTTTACCTGGATGATGTGGCATTTGATCGTGTAACCATGAAGCGGATTAAACGTGTACTTACGCAGAATAACCATCCCGGTATTATCGACCTGCATTCGGCCAATCAATACAATAAAAGTGACGGTTTTAACAATAGTGCCATTTTATACCTGGAGCATTTCCCTTATTTAAACCGTTTATGGTTTGGTGAATATTTTGATTACCAGAAAAATAATCCTGATTTCTTTTTAACCGAAGTAAGTGGTATTCCTTTCGGTTTAATGGGAGAGATGTTACAGGATGATGGAAACCCCTGGCGTGGAATGATTTATGGCATGACAAGCCGCCTGGGCTGGTCGGACAAAAGTGACCCGAAACCTTTATGGAAAGCCTGGGATAATTTCGGAATAAAAGGATCTGAAATGATCGGTTACTGGAGCGAAAACTGTCCGGTTAAAACCGATAATCCTAATGTATTGGCAACTGTTTATAAACAAAAGGGTAAAACAATGGTTGCATTGGCAAGTTGGGCAGAAGAAGATACTAAGGTTAATTTGACTATTAATTGGGCTAAGTTAGGTTTGGATGCCTCTAAAGTTAAGGTGATAGCTCCTGCGATTGATAAATTCCAAACAGCAGGAAGTTACCCTGATGGAAAATCGGTTCCTGTAGAAAAAGGAAAAGGTTTGATTTTGATTGTAGAATAGTTTATATAAGTTTTCGTCATTGCGAGGCACAAAGCAATCTTAATGCGCTTAAAAGGTAGCGATAGTTTTAGGGTTGCTTCGTGCCTCGCAATGACGATTTTTTTTAGATTATACCTTCACGTTTTCCATGCCGTACTGTTTCAGTACATCGGCAGGAACACCGGCCCATTGGTTTGGCGCATTGCCAACATAACCAATATCCTTTACGCCCATTTCTGTGGTGTAAAAGCCTGATGCCGTTAAATCTCTCATTCTGTTAAAAAAGGTTACGCCTGCCCGCATTTCTGGTCTGGCTTTTTTAGGATAGGCAATTTCATCCACAACCGAAATCTGCTGGTCTGCCGAGGCTTCCACAAATGATTTTTGAAATTTGTTAAAACTGTATAGATCCAGCCATTTCAGGCCACCACGCATCGGTACTTTATGTTCGGGAATATCTTTTACAATAAACTCGATAAACTCTGGTACTTTAGCCTCAGATGCACTGCCCGAAACCTCATCTTTGGGGATGATAATATCAGCTAATACTGTAATCGTAGCCATTTCATGTTTGGTGAAAAAGGTTTCAGATTTCAGGTTTTTATTGCGGTCTAATTCCCACTGTTCCCTTCCGGCTTCCTTTGCGGTTTCTTCTGGTGCAGCTGCTTCGGTTTTTGTTTCAGGTTGTTTACAGGCCTCTAGCAATACCGTTGTACTGATGGCTGTTATCCCTAATGCTTTTAGTGAATCACGTCTGTTCATATGGTAATTCTTAAATGTTTTGTTTTTTCTTTTGGGCTAAAATATATTCGGCGGTACGCATCGAAAGTGCCAAAATGGTCCAGGTGGCATTTTTATCGCCTTGTTGCACAAACGGACCGGCATCAACCACAAAGAGGTTTTTACAATCGTGCGCCTGGCAGTATTTATTAAGTGCCGATTTTTTAGGATCATCGCCCATACGAATGGTGCCCACCTCATGAATAATTTTACCAGGGTTAAGTAAACCATAATTGGTATCTGCACCCTGAATTTCGGAAGTAACCACTGCACCCATTTCTTTCATAATCGAAAGGAAGGTTTCCTGCATGTGTTTCGCCTGCATGATTTCATCTTTGTCCCATTTATAATTGAACCTTAAAACAGGAATACCATATTTATCTACCATATTCGGATCGATTTCGCAGTAATTGCTTTCTCTGGCAATTGCAGTACCACGACCAGCCATCCCAACACCAGTTCCATAGAAACGGCGGTAATCATCTTTTAAAGATTTTCCATAACCTCCGGCCTCTTTCGTTTTGCCATCTCTGCCTGGAACCATCCCGTTCATTTGGGCTACACCGCCGCCAAAACCGTAAGCAGGCATGCCCATGCCACCCCAATACTCAATATGATAGCCACGCGGAAAATTTAATTTACGGTTATCCAGCCACCAGGGCGAATAAATATGCACACTGCCAACACCATCTTCGTTATAACGTTTTCTATCCATTAACTGAGGCAGAAAACCTGATACGCTTGCGCCTGTAGAGTCATGCAAATATTTTCCAACCACCCCACTACTATTGGCCAAACCATTTGGATGTGAGGCTGATTTTGAATTTAATAATATACGGGCAGATTCGCAGGCACTGGCACCTAAAATAACCAGTTTACCATTTACCTGATATTCCTGAAGATCTTTACGGTTTACGTAAGAAACACCTTTGGCAGAGCCATCTTTATCGGTGATTACCTCGCGTACCATGGCATCAGTAATTACGGTTAAATTGCCGGTTTTTACCGCTGGGTTTACCAAACACGATGAAGAAGAAAAATCGCCGTAAACTTTACAGCTTCTACCACATTGACCACAGTAAAAACAAGGCGCACGGTCGCTATTATTTGGTAATGCTTCAGTTAATACAGATCCACGGCCGGTAATTACCTTAACACCCGCTTTTTCAGCTCCTTTTTTAATAAAAAGTTCGTTTAGTCTCGGTTTTGGTGGTTTCATGAAGATCCCATCGGGTTCGCTCTCAATCCCTTCTGCTGTTCCATAAATACCAATCATACGATCTACTTTATCGTAGAAAGGTTTTACATCAGCGTAGGTAATTGGCCAGGTATCAGTTAAGCCATCTTTCGGTTTAAAATCTTCCGGCCCCATTCGCAAAGAAATCCTTCCCCAGTGGTTGGTACGGCCACCGAGCATGCGCGAACGAAACCATTCAAACTCACTTTTGTTTTTCTGGGTATAAGGTTCGCCTTCTAATTCCCAGCCTCCATAAGAGGCATCAAAATCGCCAAATGGACGAACGGTACCAGCACCACGGCGTGGCGACTCCCATGGCCATTTTAATTGATGTGAATCTAATCTAGGATCGAAATTTTGACCAGCCTCGAGTAATAAAACCTTTTGACCAGCATGTGCCAGAACGTACGCAGCCATCCCGCCACCAGCTCCAGAGCCAACAATAATGGCATCATAAACGGTAGGCGATTTTTTTATTTGAAAGTCACTCATGTATTATGGTTAGCTATTTTTATATCTCTAATCTAAAGTTTAATTTTTTGAAAAAAAAGTGTTCGGCTATTTTGGAATGAATATAGATAATATTGCCCGTGCGTATTTCTAAATCGTATTACGTCATTCATTTATTTAAGTTGGTGCAAACGGTTTTTGAAACATAAACGCTATCCACTTTCCCTTTTACCTCTTTCATCATTCTCTGTATGGTCTCTCTATTGTTACATTATCAGGGATATGTGATGCTCCGGATAAACTTGATTATCTTTGCAGTTCAAAATTATCAATGCCAGTGTCAGAATATATAGAACAATTTACCACAGCTCTAAAAGAAAGCCTAAACGCAGCAACTTTTGTAAAAGTATCCTTAGGGAATTATAAAGGCGAAGAAGAAACACTAAAACAGATTTTGGTTCGTAAAGTGGTGATTAAACGTGAAGATAAACTGGCTTTTACCTATCGCTACAAAACCCGCGATTTGGTAAAAAACTACGTTATTGATGAGGCTATCGATCTGATTGCAGGTTGCCTGGAGAATGGATTTAAAATAGCCACATTGTTTACCACTGAAAAAGACCTGATTTTGGAGGAATTGAATAATGGCAAAGTTGTTTTAAGGGAAGGTCAAGCTTCTAGTAAGGAAACCCCATCTGCCAGTCATGATAAAGAAAAAATACGGTTGATTAAACCTGATTTAAAATCGTACCTAACCGAGTTGAAAATCACCGATGCTGATGGTAAGGTTTTTAAAAACGCACAGGATAAGTTCAGGCAGATTAACCATTACATTGAAATTTTAAGTTCTTTGATTAAGGAGCTACCCGAAGGTACCATTAAAAAAGTAGCTGATATGGGCTCTGGTAAAGGTTATTTAACTTTTGCGCTATATGATTATTTACATTCGGTTTTAAAGCTGGAAACTGAAGTGGTAGGCGTAGAGTATCGGCTGGATATGGTTGATTTGTGTAATCAGGTTGCAGCTAAATCTGCTTTCACTCAATTGAATTTTGTACAGGGAACGATTGAAGATTATAATGCAGATGATGTAAACTTATTAATCGCACTACATGCCTGCGATACGGCAACTGATGACGCCATTTTTAAAGGAATTAAAGCCAATGCCGAACTGATTGTGGTTGCACCTTGTTGCCACAAACAAATTCGCAGGGAAATAGAGCAACATAAAGTAAAGAATGATGTGTCTTTTTTAACTAAATATGGCATCTTTTTAGAACGTCAGGCCGAAATGGTTACGGATGGCATACGTGCGTTGATTTTGGAATATTTTGGCTACAAAACCAAGGTATTCGAGTTTATTTCTGATGCGCATACCCCAAAGAATGTGCTTGTTGTTGGAGTGAAGAAGGCAGAAAGCTTAAAGACTAAAGCTGAAAGCGAAAGGCAAGCGGAGATTTTGCGAAAAATTAAAGCAAGTAAGAAATACTTTGGGATTGGTTACCACCATTTGGAAAGGCTGTTGGAGCTTTAAGGGATATTCGTCATTCTGTCTTTTTGTGAGAAATCTGATAAACCTAGTATTTGTACTTTATATAGAACTTAAAATGGTCCGTGTCTCCACGAACCATAATATGTTTTTAGTAGCGGCAACAACATGTTTGTTATTTTTTAAACCTTAAAGCGTTAAAAATAACTGGCGTCACATGTTTTTTAATATTTTCCATATCATCGCTTAATATAAATATATAAGCATCTGCAATGTCTTCTTTGTGTATGGCAACCATCATGCAGAATTTGTAATTTTTACCGAAATTTTTTGTTGGTGTAATCACGGTAAAAAATCCGGCGTCGGCATTGAAATCTTTTTTTACAGACTCGATAGGAAATTGTTGTATAGCTGGTGGTTTAGTAAATTCATTAGCGATGTTCATGCCTATTGCCATAATTGAGGCGTTAACCATTCTATTGGGATCTGTTCTAATTTCTCCTTCTTTTTTTGTCTCTTGCCACTTTTTGAATTCTTTTACCCGCTCAATCAAAGAACGAACAGCATATCTGATCTCAATATGTTTTGCAGTATCGATAACTGCATATTCATACATCATACCTGTATTTTTGATTGGTTCGGTTTTTACAAAGCCCACTGGTTGATCCAGCATTAAGCCGTTATTCTCGATTGTTTTTTCAAAACTTTCTTGAGGTTTAGCATTTTGAGATTTAGCGGCATAGACTATACCCATTAGCGCCATTGCGATAAAATATTTCTTCATTTGTTTAATGGTTTAAGGAATGATGTAGAGATAAGCTAATTTCCATAACCTAAAATGTCAGAAATATTTATCACATAAAGAGAAGACTTGATGCTACAGGTGCAACAAAATCAACGCAATTAATGCTGGTATTGATTGCACATAAAGGATTTTTTTACTCGCTGTTGCGGCACCATAAATGCCGGCAATAATTACACAGGTTAAAAAGAATATGGCCACATAAAATTTCCAGTGATGGTCGTTTATGCATAACGACCAGATTAAACCTGCGGCTAAGAATCCATTGTACAAACCCTGGTTGGCAGCTAACGTTTTTGTGGGCACAAATAAATCTTTAGGGATGGTTTTAAAAACTTTTGGCGCCCTGGTAGTCCAGGCGAACATTTCTAACCAAAGGATATAAATATGAATAAAGGCTACTAAGCCGATTACGATTTGAGCTGCTATTTGCATTTTTTTGGTGATTACACAGATGATTTTAATTTAAAGATATAAAACTTTGAGGTTTATTGTATAATTGTGTTCTAGCTCGCCAGTCGTTTTTTTGCATTGTTTGCTGTTTATAAACCCGATAGCAGCGTGCATCCCGATTTTTCTATCGGGATAAAGCGGATAGCGGGGCAGGTGTTCCCGAAGCACTACTAATTCTCATTTTCAAACCCTTTTTAAAATATACTTCGCTTTGGTCTTTACCCTTTTTACTTCCCATTATCCATCTTCCATTTCACATCACCCATCATTTTCTGTCATGCTGTCAGTAAACTTCAACCTCTTTTTTTACATTTTATCAGTCTTTTACCCATATTTTCTGCCAAAAACCAATTGGCACAAGCATTGTTTAATAGGAGTAGAAATTATAATACTTTAAAAAGAGAAATTAAAAATACAATGGGAAAAATTATTGGAATAGACTTAGGAACAACAAACTCTTGCGTGAGCGTAATGGAGGGCAACGAGCCTGTAGTTATCGCAAACAGTGAGGGTAAACGTACTACACCGTCTATTGTTGCTTTTGCAGAAAACGGTGAGCGCAAGGTTGGCGAGCCTGCTAAACGTCAGGCTATAACCAACCCAACAAAAACGATATATTCGATTAAACGCTTTATGGGTAACAGCTACGACGAAAGTGCGAAAGAAGCTGGGCGTGTACCTTATAAAGTAGTAAAAGGTGATAACAATACACCACGTGTAGAAATCGACGACAGAAAATATACTCCACAAGAGATTTCTGCCATGATTTTACAAAAAATGAAAAAAACTGCTGAAGATTTCCTTGGTCAGGAAGTAACTGAAGCGGTAATTACGGTACCTGCTTATTTTAACGATGCACAACGTCAGGCTACTAAAGAAGCCGGTGAAATTGCAGGTTTAACTGTAAAACGTATCATTAACGAGCCAACTGCAGCTGCTTTAGCTTATGGTTTAGATAAAGCACACAAAGACATGAAAATTGTTGTGTTTGACTGTGGTGGTGGTACGCATGACGTTTCTGTATTAGAATTAGGTGATGGTGTTTTCGAAGTAAAATCAACCGATGGTGATACTCACTTAGGTGGTGATGACTTTGACCACATTATTATTGATTGGTTAACAGACGAATTCAAAGCTGAAAACAGCATGGATCTGGCTAAAGACCCAATGGCTTTACAACGTTTAAAAGAAGCTGCTGAGAAAGCTAAAATTGAGTTATCAAGCACAACTTCTACTGAAATTAACTTACCATACATTACTGCTGATGCAAGTGGCCCTAAACACTTAGTACGTACCTTATCTCGTGCTAAATTTGAGCAATTGGCTGATAGTTTGATTAAACGTACTATCGATCCTTGTAAATCTGCTTTGAAAAATGCTGGTTTAAGCACAAGCGATATCGACGAAATTATATTGGTAGGTGGTTCAACACGTATCCCTGCTATCCAGGAAGCGGTTAAAGCTTTCTTTGGTAAAGAGCCAAGTAAAGGTGTTAACCCTGATGAGGTTGTAGCAATTGGTGCCGCTATTCAAGGTGGTGTGTTAACTGGTGATGTAAAAGATGTATTGTTATTAGACGTTACGCCTTTATCATTAGGTATTGAAACTATGGGTGGTGTAATGACTAAATTAATTGAGTCTAACACAACTATCCCAACTAAAAAATCGGAGACTTTCTCAACTGCAGCTGATAACCAGCCTTCAGTAGAAATCCATATTTTACAAGGTGAACGCCCAATGGCTGGCCAGAACCGTACAATTGGCCGCTTCATTTTAGATGGTATTCCACCAGCACCTCGTGGCGTGCCTCAGGTAGAAGTATCATTTGATATTGATGCTAACGGTATCTTACACGTAAGTGCTAAAGATAAAGCTACTGGTAAAGAGCAAAAAATCCGTATCGAAGCATCTTCAGGTTTAACTGATGCTGAGATCAAAAAAATGAAAGAAGAAGCTGAAGCTAATGCAGCAGATGATGCTAAGCAAAAAGAAGAAGCTGATAAAATTAACGGTGCTGATGCATTAATCTTCTCTACTGAAAAACAATTGAAAGAGTTTGGTGATAAATTATCTGCTGATAAAAAAGCGCCAATCGAATCAAGTTTAGAGAAATTAAAAGCAGCTCACTTATCACGTAACTTCGCAGATATCGATGCAGCACAAGCTGAATTGCAAGCTGCCTGGAACGTAGCTTCTGAAGAAATGTACAAAGATGGCGGTCAGCCTCAAGGTGGTGAACAACCACAAGCTGATGGTCAGCCTCAAGGTGGTGGCGATAACGTTACTGATGTTGATTTTGAAGAAGTAAAAGAAGATAAATAAGTCTTGAGTCTTCAGTCCTGAGTCGAGAGTCTTGGGAGAATATAAAAAGCGTTTCTGATTAAGTTCAGGAGCGCTTTTTTTGTGAAATATCGTCATTGCGAGAAGGCTTTTTTAGCCGACGAAGCAATCTTGTTACAATGAGTTTAGACAATAGTTGCATCGCTTCTTGTTTCAGCAATGACGATAAAATTAATATTTTAAAAACGAATGGTTCTGTACTTTTCGGAAACTGCAGTCCCGCCATTCGCTAAATCTTTTTTAAACTTCTGTCATGCTGAAGAACAAAGCATCTCTTCCATCGCTTACAGTTGCTTCGTACCTCAGCATGACAGGGTATTCAAGTTGCTGCAACAAAAAAGTATTTTCGTTGCTGTCGGGTTTAAGGTGGATGGATTGTGCTTTTTAAGGTTTAATAGCGATTGGGTTAGCTTATATTTTTAAATGTGTTATACGGCTCAAAAATAATTAGGAAATAAAGGGTTCTGTACTTTTCGGAAACTGCAGTCCCGCCATTCGCTACAATCTTTTTTTAACTTCTGTCATGCTGAAAACGAAGCATCTCTTCCATCGCTTACAGTTGCTTCGTACCTCAGCATGACAGGGTATTCAAGGTTGCTGCAACAAAAAAGTATTTTCGCTGCTGTCGGGTTTATAGAGGAGGGCTTGGTGTTTATGGATGGGTTTTAATAGAGGTCGTCATTTCGAGCGGAGTGAAGCGTAGTCGAGAAATCTATCGAGATAGATCTCTCCATTCCACTGCGTTTCAGTCGAGATGACTCTTCTTTTTATTAAACTATCAATGGTAGCAGAGTGAACCTAGCTTGGACCTCTGAAATAAATCCGATAGCTATCGGATCAGGGTGACGAATGAGGCCTAAACCAAATTCTCCTCGATAATGCCCTGTAATTCTTTTTCATTCACAGATAATTCATGCAACAGTTTAAACTGGTTTTTAACACGGTCTAAGTTTTGTGTAGGATAACTTATCGGATAATAGGTATTGCCGCTTAAAAAGTCGGTTAAAAAGCGCAGGGCCTGCATATAAATCATGTATTTGCCCGAAAATAAAATAAGTTCTTTTTCTGTTTCCGTTAAAATACCCTTCATTTCAGATAAATACCCTTTTACCGTTGCTTCGAAATAAGGCAAACGTAATTTAATCTTATCCAGATCGGTTTCATTTTCAGAGCAGGCACAAAGGTAGGTACGCATCATATCGCCCAGATCGGAAATAAACTTACCTGGCATAATCGTATCGAGGTCGATTACGCAAATCCCTTCATTTGTTTCACGATCTAATAACACATTGCTGATTTTGGTATCATGATGCATTACCCGGTCTGGGAAATCATTTCGATGCGAATAAGAGTTATAATAATCTAAAATATATTGATGCGCTAAAGCATCTGATAGCTGTGTTTTAGCCGTTTCTCTAAGCGTTTCTTCAGCTTGATTTAATGCATCTGTAAACTGCTTATACCTTAAATTTAAATCATGGAAACCTGCAATAGTAGGTTGAAGTGTTTTCGCATCAAACTTGTCTAAAAGCCTGCTTAGTTTACCAAATTGTTTGGCGGCTTCATAAGCCTGTTTTGGGTAGGCCAGTACCTCCGGCGAAATGGTATTGGGTACAAAAGGAAGCAAACGCCAATATTCATGATGGATATGCGCCATTTCTTCACTTTTTACAGTTGGTACAGGTTTTATAAAAAGATAATCAGGAAAATTGAAGGTAAGGTAATCGGCAATTGCCCTGAGGTTATGGGCGATAGAAAGCGGCGATTTAAATACCGAGGTATTAATATTTTGAAGAATGTATTTTTTTTCTTCTGATTGGGGTGAAAGCAAATAAGTACGGTTAATTAAACCCGTACCTATTTGTGTGATTTTGGTATTTTCTTTAGCGTATCCGTAGGCTTCTAAAACTTCGGAGTCTAAATTTAGTTCCATAGTTTTTCAGGATATGTTCCGTTTTTAACCAATTGGTCAATACTATCCTGAACATATGGTTTATCTTCCTTATAAGTTACACCAAACCATTTGTTAGGCGTTGGTACCACTTTAAAAGTTGCTATATTTCTTTTTACCAGGTTTTCACCGATTAATGGAATAAAAAATTCGGCTTTTGGTTTGTCTTTATTGGCTTCTGCAAATTCCCTGAACATCTCTTCGGTAATTTTGAAAACTGCAGGCGTAAATCCCCAGAAATTCATTGAAACAGGTGTTTCGTAAGCTAAAGGAAATTCTTCTCCGTTTTCTTCGTAAAATATACTGCCATCTTTAGGGTAAACTTTGGTACGTTCTACAATTTCTTCCAGGTTACCTGATTCATCTACCTTGCAAACACCACGCGAAACTGCGCCAAACTCTGATAATGTTTTACCAATTTCGTAACCGATAATCGAATAATTACTATCTGTTACTTCAGTGGTTAAGAAATCAACCATTTTTTTAAAGGCATCGTAACCATAATAATCATCTGCATTAATTACACAGAATGGTTCTTTAATTACGTTTCTGCCCGAAAGGATTGCATGTGCAGTACCCCATGGTTTTTCTCTGTATATTTCTTCTTCAATACCGAATTGCTTTAAATCAAAATTCTGGAAAACATAATCGGTTTCGATTCTTCCTGCAAGTTTCGGTTCAAAAATGGCTTTGAAGTTTTCTACAAACTCTTCTTTAATGATAAATACAACTTTACCAAAGCCGGCATTAATTGCATCATATATAGAATAATCAATAATGGTTTCTCCATTTGGACCAAAACCATCGATTTGTTTCATGCTTCCATAACGGCTTGCCATACCTGCAGCCAATATTAATAGGGTGGGTTTCATCTATTGTTATTATATTTATTAGTGGTTTGAATCCTTTAATGATTAATAAATGATTCAATCATTAAAGGATTCATTGCGAAATTAATAATTTACGCGTTTTATATTGTTAATTAGTCAATTTTTTAAAATCCAAAAAGTCCGCCACCAGTTTTCGACCGTGTTTTTTTTCCGGTAAGCATGCCAAATATACCCCGAACAATTTCTTTGCCGATCTGGCGGGTAATGGTTGCACCCATTACCTGTTCCACCAGGCTTTTTTCGCCTGGTTTAGGTTTATTTTCCTGTTCTGCCTGTTTTTGCGCCTCAACTTCCTGTTTTTGTTGTTCTGCAGCAGCCGTTTGGTCGTTAATGCGTTTCGTTAAAATTTCGTAGGCGCTTTCCGGATCAATGGCGTCTTTGTATTTGGTATATACCGCACTGGCATGAATCAGCTGGTCGAAATCGGCTGTAGTAAGTGGCCCCATAACAGCTCTTGGTGGTGTTAGCAGCGTTGCCGAAACCTCTGTAGGGATACCTTTCTCATTTAGTACAGTAACTAAAGCCTGTCCGGTTCCTAATGAAGTTAATATTTTGTCAATCTCATAAAAATCAGATTTTGGATAGGTATTAACGGTCTTTTTCAATGCATCTACATCATTTGGGGTAAATGCCCTTAATGCATGCTGTACACGGTTACCCAATTGACCCAAAACACTTTCTGGCACGTCGCCAGGGGCCTGTGTACAAAAGAAAACTCCAATGCCTTTTGAACGGATTAACCTGATAATGGTTTCTATCTGTTCTAAAAATGCTTTTGATGAGTTTTTGAACAATAAATGTGCCTCATCAAAGAAAAATACCAATTTAGGTTTATCTAAATCTCCAACCTCTGGCATGGTATTAAATAACTCGGCCAGCAAGCTCAATAAAAAAGTAGAATATAATACAGGCTGATTTTGAACATCGGCAATGTTTAATAAACTGATGGTACCTTTGCCATCAACCCTTTCGAAAAGATCATCAATATCGAAAGATTTTTCTCCAAACATACCGCCCAGTCCCTGCTGTTCTATGGCGACGATTTTCCGGAGCATGGTACCTGATGTAGCTGTTGAAATACTGCCATAACTATTTTTAATTTCAGCAGCACCTGCACCCTCAGATAGATAGGAAACCAGTTTCTTTAAATCATTTAAATCAATGATTGGCATTTTATTATCGTCGGCATATTTAAAAATAACCGCCATAACACCTGCCTGTGTATCATTTAAATCTAAAATTTTTGATAAAAGCGTAGGGCCAAATTCGAGTACAGTTGCACGCATTTGTGCTCCCATTTTGCCCGAAAGCGAATAAATCTCAATAGGAAAACTCGTTGGCGAGAAAGCTTTGTTCAGCTGTTGGGCACGTTCCTCAATTTTTGGATTAACTGAGCCCGGCTGGTTCAATCCGGATAAGTCGCCTTTAACATCTAACATAAAAACGGGAACTCCGGCATCTGATAACTGCTCTGCCAGTAATTGCAGCGTACGTGTTTTGCCTGTCCCTGTTGCTCCAGCAATCAAGCCATGTCTATTCATCATTTTTAATGATAAATTAACTTCAGCTTCGCTGTAAACCTGTCCGTCTAAAATTCCGGCGCCTAAATAAATGTACGAGCCCGTTGGGGCATAGGATGATTTTATTTTTTCGATGAATTTTGAAGAAAGATCGCTCATTTTTTAAAATTAGATTGCCAATTTAAGAAAGATATCTTAAAAAGGTAGTGTTTTTGTTACCACTTTTAATGTGAAAGACCGCACAAACGGTTGTTTATTAATGGTAATTATAGTTGCTTATAATAATTTAGTTCGTTCCTCAGGGTGGTTATTTCTTCCTGCATATGCTGCAATTGATTTAACAAAAGCGAAACGGCATGAATACCCTCTAAATTGATCTCTAAGTCCTGCGACAAACGGAGATATCGTTCCAGTTTAGACAATTCATCAACAGGCAAAAAAACAGATTGCTTTTTAATGGTCGTATGAATCAGTCCAAAATCTTCGAGAGATTGAATGAAATTGATTTCTACACGATGATAAGCGCAGATATCTTCTACAGGTATTAGATTGGTTTCCATAATGGTTAGAATTTGGAAAGTTTTTCGAATAATTCTTTTTGCTCAGGGTTTAAGTTGGTTGGTAGTTTTACCTGCCATTTGATATAAAGATCGCCAAACTGGTTTTCTTTCTTGTAAACAGGAAATCCTTTACCTTTTAACCGTAGGGTAGCATCGGGCTGTGTGCCTTCGGGCACTTTAAGTTTTACCTTGCCATTAAGTGTTTCTACAATTTTTTCTCCGCCTAAAACAGCTGTGTATACGTCTATTTCTTCCTGAATATAGATATCGTTTCCTTTTCTTTTAAATTTAGGATCGTCGGCAATGTTAAATTTGATGAACAAATCGCCCGGAGGACCATTGTTAACGCCTGCTGCACCATAGCCCGGGAGTTTAATTTTTTGGCCGTTTTCTACGCCTGCCGGAATGGTAATGCGAACCTGTTTACCATTTACGGTTAGGGTTTGTTTATGTGTAGCATAAGCATCGAGCAGGTTCAGCTGTAAATCGGCGTTATAATCCTGACCTTTGAAAGGTGAATTTCGGCTGCTCCGGCCGCCGCCGCTGCCAAACATGGAGGAGAAGAAATCAGAAAAATCATCACCACCAAAACCACCCGAATAGCTGCTGCCACCACCATAACCGCCACCTTGCGATTGATATTGCCTTTGTTGCTGCTGCTGGGCATCTAACTGATCGGCATGCTGCCAATCTTTACCATATTTATCGTACTTCTTCCTCTTCTCCGGATCGCTCAACACTTCGTTAGCCTCATTAATCTGCTGAAATTTTTTATTGGCTTCTTCGTTATCCGGATTAAGATCGGGATGGTGTTTTCTGGCTAGTTTTCTATAAGCTTTTTTAATATCCTCAGTAGTTGCATCTTTCTTTAAATCGAGGATTTTATAATAGTCTATGTAGTCCATAATGGCTTAACAAATAAGTAAAGGTAATGTTCAGTTTAATGGAATAAATGTAAGGTTTTAATGTGTAAATGTGCATAAGGCGAGGGGGCAAACAATATATAGCCGGAGGTTTCCATCTGATTTATAGATGAAGTTAATTATCCGGATGATGTAAGGATAGTGCGAAAGAAAGATCTGTAAATAATACCCTTGTTATTTATAATGATTCAAAGCTGCACAATGCAGGAAGCTTTCAAAGTTACTTTGATCAGTCGCTGCGCACTGCGGGAAGCTTTCAAAGTTACTTTGATCGGTCGCTGCGCACTGCGGGAAGCTTTCAAAGTTACTTTGATCGGTCGCTGCGCACTGCATGAAGCTTTCAAAGTTACTTTGATAACATTTTGCTCCAGGCATTTATGTGCTGTCAGATGTTACCATCTGACTGATCAATTAATTGTTGTTCGGTATAGATAGTGGCAGATAGAAATATCTGCCACCACGAAAACCATGGAAAGCGTGTTCTTTAAACAAAAAAAGTGCCCCAATAGGAGCACTTTAATCGATAAAGGTAGAGAGAATATTATTTTTTGTTTTTTACATATTTTTCTAACCACTGATCCTGTTCCCAAAGCATGTGCAACAGGTTTTCTTTGCCACGGTAGCTATGTGCTTCGTAAGGCAAGAACACAAAACGGGTAGTACCACCAGCTCCTTTAATGGCGTTGAACAAACGTTCGCTATTAATCGGGAAAGTGCCGGGGTTGTCGTCAGAATCACCGTGGATCAACAATATAGGTGTTTTAATTTTATCGGCATAACTGAACGGACTCATTTCGTAGTACAACTGAGGGGCCTGCCAGTAAGTGCGCTCTTCATTTTGAAATCCAAATGGTGTTAAGGTACGGTTGTAAGCACCACTACGTGCAATACCAGCAGCAAATAGGTTGGTATGAGCCAATAAATTCGCCGTCATAAATGCACCATAACTGTGACCGCCAACGGCCATACGTTTTTTATCACCAACACCCAAATCCGATAATTTATTAATGGCTGCCTCAGCATTTAACTGTAGCTGCGCTACAAAAGTATCATTAGGTTTTTTACCATCTTTCGCTACAATTGGCATTTCTGCATTATCTAAAACGGCATAACCGCGGGTTACCCAAAAAATAGGAGAGGCCCAGCTGATGGTGGTAAACTTATCTTTTGAGCCACGGATTTGTGCAGCATCTGCAGCAGAGTTAAATTCGCGCGGGTAGGCCCAGATTAAGGTTGGCAATGGTCCGTCTTTATCTTTGTTATATCCTTTTGGTAAATACAAATCGCCGGTTAAATCAACTCCATCGGCACGTTTATACGAAATTTTCTCTTTGGTAATGCCTTCCAGTGATGGGTATGGATTGGTGAAACTCGTAATCGGCTGATCGGCAATACGCAGCACCAGGTTTTTGATAAAGTAATTCGGAACCAGTTTCTGACTTTCTTTTCGGGTAAGTAAAACCAGCTTGTCGGGATTGATTACATCGCTTACATATTCGAAAGTACCTTCCGCACTCCTCCAGATTATTTCATTTTTTTTCGTAGTTAGGTCGAACTTAGCCAGGAAAGGCAGATCTCCTTTTTCTGATGAGCCCACCGTGTTGTTCATTAACAGTTTGGAGCCATTATCAACAGTTTTAATTACCTGCCGACCGTATTTGTTTTTAACGGTAACCGGCGAACCTGGATTGCCATAAGCATCGGTTTGGTTACGGCTGTATAATTCTTCAACAGCTCCTGTGGTTGGATTGTAGCGGCTAACTTTGCTGGTTTGTTTGCTGCGTAAACCTTCCATAATTAATGCCAGGTTGGCATCGCCCCATTGTACACCACGGTAACGGGTTTGTGTTTTAAATAATTCTTTTTCCGTTCCTGTAAAAGGTGCACTTAAAGCATAAACGGCGTCGTGAAAAGGAACATCTTTTTTGATCAGGCCGCTATCTAAAGGTTTACTCCAAACCAGTGTGGCAGGTTCATCGTCGCGCCAATCAAAACCGCGGGCCACATTCTGTGTATTGTCATAACCCGATGGCGTACCTTCTGATGATGGCAGCTCGGCGATAACTTTGATGATTTTACCAGTTAAATCGGTGATGCTTACTGTTGAAGGAAAGCCATAAGCAGATACAAGGTAAGAAAAAGGCTTACGGATGGTTTCTACCATCATATAAGTTTTATCGGGCGATAAACTGGTTGAACCATAAATGGCCGGTTTACCGATTGTTGTTTCTATACCAGCTGTATTTTTAACTAGCTGTGAGGTTGCAAAAAACTCAAACAACTGTTCATCAAAAGGTGATTTAATTAAATCCTGATAAGTAACACTTGGCGCCGCCTTACCTAAATTTTGTTGAATGGTTGGCCCTTTAGGCATCAATGGTTTGGTTGGTGCTGCACTGGCTGGTTTAGTTATGGCTCTGTAAATAATGGTATTATCATTTAACCAGGTAAGGCCACTGCCTAAAACTACGTTTAAGAAAGTTTTGTTGGTTTTAGTGGCTTTTTTGGTTACCAAATCTATAATGTAAAGATCTACACCTTTTTGTGTAGTATTGGTAAAAGCAATTTTATTTTCTGATGGATTCCAGCTGATGTTACCCGCAAATAATGGCGTTGGCAGGCCGGCAACCTGGAAACTCTGGTTCGATTTTATATTTTTAAGACTGAAATTATTAATATAAGTCTGCCTGCTCGGCGAATAGTTATTGGGATTGAGCCTTAAACCTGCAATGCGGTATTCGGGCATCGCTAATTCTTCTACAGAAGGGTAGGAATTACGTTCGCTAAACAAGATCCACTCTGCTTTACCATCAACACTAACGCCCGGAGTTGGCTTAGCAAGTAAGAGGTCGGCAATTTCTTTTGGTGGGGTTTGATAGCTTATGGCATCCTGGGCTGTCGCATTAAGCGATGCACAAGCGCCTGCTATTAGTAAATAGAGGTGTAGTTTTTTAATCATTTCCGGTTTTTGTTCGAAATAAGGAATAATCAAATATTGCAAAATTTAAGGTATTGTAGCGTAACTTCTTATTTACATGGTTAGGTCGGGTTCGAACCCTTTCGCGGCGATTTAACGGCAAAGGGTGCAAAAATACGCAGACCACGCAATTTATAGATCTTTCTATTTTACACTCAAAACTTCTGACCCTGGTCTTCCGGCTTTCGGACTCAAGGATACAAACTACTAATCCACGCAACAGAACTGGTAACCATTTCTTTTAAAACCTCCACATCGATATCGCTCATTTTTTTAACGTAAACGCAAGCTTTGGCTGTTTTATGTTTGCCGAGTTTTGCCAGCAGTTCTTCGCGGTTGTTAAACTGAGAAGATAAATATAAGGCAATGGCATCTTTCCGTGGCGAAAAACCTACTAATGGTGCATCGCCTTCCCTGCCACTTTCGTATTTGTAATGATAGCTGCCAAAACCAACAATAGCAGTACCCCACATTTTCGCTTTAAAACCTGTGGTTTCTGCTATAATATCCGTAAGGTTAAAACAGTCTTTGCGTTTAGTTTCGTCGGTTACAGTGTTTAAAAAGTCGGTAACGCTTAAATTGTTTTCGGTGGTTTTATTCTGTGCCATTATTTTTTTTATATGAATATAAGCTTATTCAATAGTGGTTTCAAATCGAACAGCCCACTTTGTAATATTTTTAAGTCTTAGCCCTAAGCCTTTTATAAATTTCTAATTTGGTCATCATCAATTTAGGAAACATCATATGAAAGCGAACAATCCATTGAAATATTTTTTAGCCGTCAATAGCCTTATTATTTGCTTATTACTTTCTTTTATCAGCGTTAATGCGCAACAGAAATTAAATGTGGCAATAGCTGGTTTAAACCACGATCATGTATACCTGATTATGAACAGCTATCAAAAGGCCGAAGTAAATATTATTGGTATTGCTGAAAGTAATCCTGAATTGATTACACGTTTTAAAACCCGGTATAAATTACCGGATAGTATATTTTATAATAACCTGACGGATTTATTAAAGAAAAGGAAACCCGATGTGGTTTTGGCTTACAACGCCATTAGCGATCATTTAGCGGTAGTAGAAGCCGCTGCCCCGCTGGGCATATCCGTGATGGTAGAAAAACCTTTGGCGGTAACGGTTAAACAGGCCGAAAGAATGGCCTCACTGGCTAAACAATATCAGGTGCATATACTCACCAATTACGAAACCACCTGGTATCCGAGCAACCAGGAGATTTATAAAAATGTAAAGGAAAGTAACAGTGTTGGTGCGCTAAGAAAAATAATAGTACACGATGGGCACCAGGGACCAAAGGAAATTGGTGTGAGCAAGGAGTTTTTAAGCTGGTTAACCGATCCGGAAAAAAATGGAGCAGGAGCACTGGTAGATTTCGGCTGTTATGGTGCTAACTTAATGACCTGGTTAATGGATGGCAAAGCGCCAATTTCTGTTACCGCCATTACCCATCAAATTAAAAAGGATGTTTACCCGAATGTGGATGATGATGCAACCATATTATTGGAGTATCCTGATGCCACCGGAATTATCGAAGCTTCATGGAACTGGCCCTTTAGTATAAAAGATATGGAGGTGTTTGGTGCAACAGGTTATATTCAGGCCATCAACGAAAAAGATTTAAGAGCAAAGCTAAATGGTAAAGAAGGTTACAAAATTTACCAGGCACAAACTTTAGCGCCTGCCGGTGCAAATCACCTAAACTATCTTTCTGCCATTTTAAAAGGAGAGATCAATCCTAAAAATGACTTATCATCCTTAGAGAATAATTTAATCGTAGTTAAAATTTTAGAAGCCGCCAAAGTATCCGCCAAAACCGGTAAAAAAGTGATTTTGAAGTAAAAATGCCACAAAATAAAATAGCCACCTAAATGATGGCTATTGATTAAAGATTTTCATCTTTTTTATGGTGTGCCTGCCCTCCGCGGATCACCCGCTCACAGGACTTTTTTATCGTCTCTTTATGCATAACAATTTAGGCAATACTTGGTTTTGTTCTGCAAAATAATTTTACACATCGTGTGGAAAATGTTAGTATCTCCGTAAAACATACTCAATTAGTTAAAAAAGGGTAGATTCCGGCGTAATTCTACCTAAATTTTTAAAGCAAAAACTTTTTAGGACGTTTGATGTTTGTGATTTGATTGTTCGCAGGGTATAATTAATCCGGATATCTAAAATTAAACATCCTTAATCATGGTCGAATTAAATAAAGAGCTTTTTTGTACACTTGGCGATTTGTCTGCTGACGGATATTTTATTTTTGAACCTCAACAGCAAAAATTTTTATACCTGAACAAGTCCTTTGGCGACATTTGGGAATTGGAAACAGATCAGATTTTTGATCATTCGCAGATTCTTTTAAAGCAGGTGCATCCCGAAGATTTGGCGCATGTAATATCCTGCTACGAGGAATGTATTGATGGCGGAACTGAGAAAAAGTATGAATTTCGTTTGTTATTGGGCGATAGGGAAAAATATGTGCGAACCATAGTTTCTGCTGTTCAGGATGCAACAGGCAAGCATTTGGTTGGTACAGTAGAAGATACTACCGTAATGCGGCACAATAAAATCCACATCGAACAGATCAATGCCCGGAAAAACATTACCCTCGAAGTTCTTGCACATGATTTAAAAGAACCACTGGGCATGATGAAATTAACGGCATCATCAATGGAAGATGGCATTGCGCAAACGGGTGATGAACAGATGATGAATTCGCTTGCTTTTATAAAAGATATGTGCGAGCGTAATTTACTTCTGGTAAGGAGCATGATTAACCGCGAATTCTTAAAATCATCAGTCGTAGAAATCGGTAAAGAACGGGCAGATCTGGTTTGGGAACTTAGGGATGTAGTCCGTTTCTATAAACGGTCTAAACTGGGTAAAACCAAAAATATTAAGTTTACCAGCTCGGCTGAGCAGATTTACCTGCATTTAGACAGTATGAAATTTCTTCAGGTAATTAACAACTTAATTTCCAATGCACTGAAGTTTACCAATGATAATGGTTACATTGGCCTACATGCCGAAGAATTGGAAAACACGGTGCTGATTACAGTAACCGACAATGGAATCGGAATCCCGGATGATTTACAGCCCGGCCTTTTTGATCACTTACCAGAAACACTAAGACCCGGTTTAAAAGGGGAAGAATCTGGCGGTTTTGGGATGGGCATCATCAAAGCAATTGTTGATTTACATCAAGGAAAAATCTGGTTTAAGAGCAAAACCGGTATCGGAACTACCTTCTATATCGAGCTACCAAAGTAGCCGTTTTTAATTTTAAAATACCGTAAGTTATATTTGGATTATGATTAACATTATTCTTGCGGATGATCACAATATTATCCGGACCTCACTAAAAGTACTGATCGAAAAACATGAAGGGATTAAAGTTGTAGCAGAAGTATCTGATGGTTTAGGTGTTTTAGAACTTCTGGAAAAAGGAATAAAAGCTGACATTGTTTTATCAGATATTGTAATGCCTAACCTTGATGGGATAGGATTGATCAGCAAAATAAAAGCGGGTAATTATGACACAAAAGTGGTGGTGCTTTCTATTTTGGATGATGAAAAATATGCTTCAAATGCCTTTATTTCAGGAGCTTTTGCTTACCTCTCGAAAGACATAGAGGAAGATGAACTGTTGTTTTGTTTACAACATGTAATGAAGGGGAAACGTTATCTTTCTTCCAATTTATGCATTGCAATACTGGAGCGTTTTAATACCGAATTGAATATGTTATCGCAAAAAACCAGTACAGAAATTAACTTTTCTGAGCGCGAAATCAATGTGCTAAAACTCATTGCCGATGGCCTTACCAACCAGGAAATTGCCGACAAATTGTACCTCAGCAGGCGTACTGTAGAGAGTCAGCGAGAGGCTTTGATTAACAAAACCGGCACAAAAAACTCAGCTTCTTTGGTACGTTTTGCCATGCGGAATGGGTATGTTTCATAGTGTTTTTGGCTGTTTTAGGGTGCTTTTTTGATGGTTTCGAATAAACCGTAAAAAATCGGGTATTTCTACAAATAACATTGGATGATGGTATTTTGTTGATTAAGTACAATAACCCTAAAACCAACCTATGGAAACATTAAATTTCAACTGTGATATCTATCAGTACAAACAACCGCTTCTCGACCGTGCCTTAGCTTATACCCGTGATGAGGATGATGCTGCAGACCTTGTGCAGGATACTTTTATGAAAGCATTCCGGTTTTCGGCAAAATTCGAAATGGGGAGTAATGTACGGGCCTGGCTTTTTACAATTTTAAAAAATACCTTTCTCAATCACTATTATAAGGTAAAAAGGAAAAATGAAATGATCCAGCAGGAAGATGATCTTACCTCAGTTCAATTGGTGCCAAGCGCCTCAGCAAACGGCGGTGCAGCCAAATTTATGATGGAAGATATACAGCGGTCTTTAAATTTATTACCAGAGGATTGCCGTTTCTGTTTCTGCCGTTATTTTGAAGGGTATAAATACCATGAAATTGCTGCAGAGCTCGATATCCCGTTGGGAACGGTGAAAACTAAAATACATGTTGCCAGAGGTTTATTGAAAAAGATGCTTAAAAACTATAAAGATGGTTTAGCAGCCTAACCATAACTTATAACCAGCGGGGTTAAAATCAAGTATAAATACGGTATGCGTGGTTAATTAACTTATTTAGCTTTGCTGGCAAATGAGTACGCCCCCGGTTAAGAAAATTTTTGTTGTTGATGATGACGAAAGCATTCACGACATTATTAATTTAATTTTTGAGCAAGATATAGTACATGGTGTTTTAAATGCTGACCATTTAGAACAATCAGTATTAAGTTTTTTGCCTGATATCATCCTGATGGATATCCGCATGGGAGATGCTGATGGCCGCGAACTTTGCAACAGGTTAAAATCAAATCCTAAAACAGCACATTTACCTATTCTCTTATTATCGGCTTTAAATATCGATCTAAACAATTTGGGCTGCATTCCTGATGATGTAATCGAAAAACCTTTTGATATTAGTCACCTCATTAAAAAAGTTAACCAATTATTAGGCAGGGGTAACGTTTAGCATAAAAAAAGGGACAGACCAAAGGCCTATCCCTATATCTAAACTCAAACATGCGCTCAAACATGAATGAATCTTAACAACTAAACATTTCAGTTTAGTATTGGTTTTAAAAAGACAAATTTATCCACCATTATTAGCTGGATTTTATCTGATTTTTTGTTTTAATTCTATTTTTAATTCTTTAATCTGTTCCTGTGCCTGCCTGTTCTCCAGGTAAAAGTAAATGGCAGAGGCTAAAAATACTTTACCCAACACAAAAACAGCAATAAAAACCCATTTCCAGGCTTTATTTACACGCATTTGGTTCGATTCTGATTCAACCTCTATATATCTTTCCTGTTTGTTTTCCCGGTCTGTTCTATCATGACGGTTTTCTGGCTCTGGTGCGGCTTGTATCGCCTGGTTGCGGCGTTGAATTTCGTTAATCTCATGCTCAATTTTAGCCAAAGTACCAGCAGGCGGTTGGATGCTCATGCTTTGTGCAAGCACTTCCATGTCGAATTCCAGTTGCTCTAAAGCATCTTTAAATTCAGGGTACTCTTTTTTGAGTAATAAAACTTGTTGCACCTCCTCTTCAGTGGCAATACCCATTACATAGGTTTCCATTAAGCCACTGTCGATAATTTTATTAATTTCCACTTGCCCTCCTCATTTTATCTATCGATAATTTTAACTGATTACGGATTTCATTTTCATCAGTGCCCATGGTTGCCGCCAGGTATGGAATTGATTTTCCATGATAATATACCGCGCAAAATATTCGCTTTTGTACATCATCTAACAAATCTAATTTCCCCTTATTTGTCAACTGAGTGGGTTTTAACTGATGATCTTTTGCCGTAAACAACGTTAATTTGCTTTGTGCATACTGGCGTAATTCTAACCAGGTATTTAACTTATTTTTTTCTTTTAAAACAACATCCTTCACAAATGAGGTAAGAATGATAACCAAGTGCTCTTCTGATTTTTGATGATCTTGTACAATACCGTTGATATAGCCAAGCAGCATTGGGGCATACTGGTTATAAAACCAACGGATGTCTTTTGGTTCGGCAGAAGGGATGTTTAAAACTGCTTTGAACATGGGGATATTTGAACGGTTACGCTAAAATGAATCGCAAGATAATCCCAAATTTTTAAATTATCTTAATTATTTGCATAAAATGTGCCTCTGGAAATGTAATATGATGTTTTCTGGAACCGAAATATTTAATATTGGTTTCATTTTTAAGTTAAATTACGGAGATTTATAACATAGAAAACATCATGATTTTAAATAAGGGTTTTAATCATTCATGATCACTTCAGCACAATTAAAATATACAGATGAAAATAGCAACTTATAATGTAAACGGTGTAAATGGCCGTTTGCCTGTGCTGTTACGTTGGTTGGAAGAAACACAGCCAGATGTAGTATGCCTGCAGGAGTTAAAGGCACCAGAAGAAAAATTTCCTGAACAGGCCATTAAAGATGCAGGTTATAACGCCATCTGGCATGGCCAGAAAAGCTGGAACGGTGTGGCCATACTGGCCAGAAACTTAGAAATAAAAGAACTGAAACGGGGGTTGGAAGGCGATCCGGAAGATCTTCAAAGCAGGTATATCCAGGCCTTGGTTAATGGTGTGGTAATCGGTTGCCTTTACCTGCCAAACGGCAATCCGGCGCCTGGCCCAAAATTCGATTATAAGTTGCAGTGGTTTGAGCGTTTTGCGGCTCATACAGCAGATTTGCTCGCGCAGAATGTACCAGTGGTTTTGGCAGGCGATTATAATGTGATTCCGACTGAGCTGGATGCCTACAAACCTGAAAGATGGGTGGAAGATGCTTTATTTCGTCCTGAAACACGCCTGGCATTTAAAAACTTGCTGGCGCAAGGGTGGACAGATGCGATCAGAAAGTTATATCCTGAAGAAACCATTTATACTTTTTGGGATTATTTCCGTAATGCCTATGGCAGGAACGCCGGTTTACGGATTGATCATTTTTTGTTGAGCCCTCAGGTGAGCGATCGCTTAAAATCGGCTGGAGTAGATAGAAACGTTAGGGGATGGGAAAAAACAAGCGACCACGGACCTGTGTGGATAGAAATTGATGATTTGTAAATTAAGATAATGGCTGTCTAAAATCGGTAATATCTAAAGTAGTGCCAATTAATTTTAAGCATTCGCCGTCCTGTTGTGAGAGTATGCCGTCGGCTTTGATCCAACGGATTGCCCCATCCGGACGGCGGATCCTGTAGACAACATCATAGCAGTTTTTTTCTCTGGTAACCGTATGGTCTATTTCATCTTGAACATGATCAAGATCTTCCGGGAGGATTAGGCCTAAAACGGTTTCGTAGCTTAAAACGCCATCAGGTGGGTAACCAAAATTCTTCTTAAACGACCGGGTTGAGCGGAGTATTCCTGTTGCTACACTTAATTCCCAAAAACCTACACCAACCTGATCGAATACAACATCCCAATGATCATCACGGATAATTGAGAGATCGACACTTCTTTTGTTTGATCTCATAATAAGGATAAACTGAATAGTTAAATAACGAAACAATGTAAAAATAATTTCGGGTATAATTAACAATAAACGTAGTCCTTAAAGTTTTAGTCAGCTTGTTTATTGATCTTATTTTATTCCAGGTAATAATGCCTGATTTTTTGGAGATTATCATCCAGTTCGTAAACCAAAGGCACACCCGTTGGGATTTCGAGTGCCGTTACTTCTTCGTTCGATAAATTATCGATGTATTTAATCAGCGCCCTTAAGCTATTGCCATGGGCCGATATAATTACTTTTTCGTTTCTGCTGATAGCGGGTACTATGCTTTCGTTCCAGTAAGGTAATACCCTGGCAATGGTATCACTTAAATTTTCGGTTAAAGGTAGTTCTTCGGGCTTTAAAAGCTGATACCGCAGGTCGTTTCCGGGGTAACGCTCATCATCTTTGTTAATTTCTGGAGGTTCTTCATCAGGATTCCTTCTCCATTTATACACTTGGTCGGTGCCATATTTTTCTGCAGTTTCTGCTTTGTTAAGGCCCTGTAAAGCGCCATAAAAACGCTCGTTTAAGTGCCAGCTTTTATATTCAGGAATCCAAAGGTGATCGAGGTCTTCTAAAATAATATGAAGCGTTTTAATCGCTCTTTTTAGTAAGGAAGTAAAAGCAATATCAAAATTGTAATCGTGTTTTTTTAAGATTTCTCCGGCCTTTTTGGCTTCCAGATAACCATTTTCTGATAAATCTACGTCAGTCCAACCTGTAAAACGGTTTTCGAGGTTCCAAACACTTTGTCCGTGGCGGATCAATACAATTTTTTTCATAACTATATGCTAAACAATCAAGATGTGAAATGTTCTGAAAATAATTGTCCTATGATTGTAAATTGCCTGGGAGGGGGGAGACTGTGGTTACCTGTAATGCCGTCATTTCGGGCGAAGTGCAACGTAGTCGATAAATCTGTTTAGACAGATCTCTCCGCTCCGCGATGCTCCGGTCGAGCTAACGGGTTTTAGTTATAAAAGAAGTCAGGTTTCATGGGCACATTTGCCATTAAAACTTGACTTCTTTAGAGCTTAATGCTGTTTATTTCCTTTTTCTACCAGTTCTTTTTGATCGGTTAGATCTTTATAATAGAAATAAGCCGTAAAACCGAAAATAAGGATGATATTACTGATTTTAAAACTATGATCGAGCCAATAATTAAATGGGGGCACATTTCCACTATAACTTTGCTTAATGCTTGGCCATGAGTTTGAAATAAAAACGATCAAAACAATCAGCAAAAACTTTAAAAAAGTTCTGATGATGATTTTTTTATAGTTTACTTTTTCCATTATTTAAATTCTCTGAAATCCTGTCCGTCGGTAATGTTCAGCAAGCTTTCGTAAATCAAGCTAATTACATTATCAACATCTTCTTTATGCACCATTTCTACTGTAGTGTGCATGTAGCGAAGCGGTAGAGAAATTAATGCTGAAGGTACACCTCCATTCGAGTAGGCAAAAGCATCAGTATCGGTTCCGGTAGAACGTGATGAAGCCTGACGCTGGAACGGAATATTGTTCTTTTCAGCCGTTTTTATCAGTAATTTATTCAGGTTGGTTTGTACTGCTGGTGCGTAAGAAACCACTGGTCCTTTACCTGCAGCTAAATCTCCCTGGATGTTTTTGTTAATCATTGGGGTTGTGGTGTCGTGCGTTACATCTGTAATAATAGCTACATTCGGTTTAATGCGTTGTGCAATCATTTCAGCACCACGCAAACCAATTTCTTCCTGTACAGAGTTAACAATATACAATCCGAAAGGAAGTTTTTTCTTGTTTTCTTTTAATAAACGAGCAACTTCGGCAATCATAAAACCACCCACGCGGTTATCCAAAGCGCGGCCAACATAATAACGGTCGTTTAAAACCATAAATTCATCTTCGTAAGTAATTACGCAACCTACATGGATCCCCAGTTTTTCTACCTCTTCTTTGGTGGTACAGCCACAATCTAAAAAAATATTTTTTAACTCAGGAGCCTGTTCTTTTTCGCCGTGACGGGTGTGGATAGCCGGCCAGCCAAATACTGCTTTAACCAACCCTTTTTCGGTATGGATGTTTACACGTTTAGAAGGAGCAATCTGATGATCGGAACCACCATTGCGGATCACATAAATTAAACCATCATTGGTGATATAGTTTACATACCACGAAATCTCATCGGCATGAGCTTCAATAACCACTTTAAAACTTGCTTTAGGGTTAATTACCCCAACAGCTGTACCATAATTATCGATAAAATGTTCATCAATATATGGTTTTAAATAGTTTAACCAAAGTTTTTGTCCTTCCCATTCATAACCGGTAGGGGCAGGGTTATTGATGTATTCTTCCAGAAACTGTAGCGATTTTTTGGTTACTACAGGTGTGTGTTTCTTTTTTTCTTCGTCTTTTTTCTTAGCCATTTTTAATAGATATGAGATGGGAGTATTGAGATCCGAGATCTCCTCCTCATTTTTAACTAATTTGATAATTCCTTTTCCATTACCACAAAATCGTGTCCATCCTTAAAAAAGGTTTTATCGGTTTCGTGGAAGCCAAATTTAAAATAAAATTCCTTAGCATTTATACGGGCGTTGCACCATAGTTTCGCTGCTTTTTGAATTTTACAAAAATCTAAGATATATGCCATTAACTGCGAACCTAAACCAGCTTTTTGCGCTGTAGGGAGGATGGCCAGCTTCCTGAACTGATAAACATCGCCATGATGAAAGAGTGAAACCACACCCGTTAGTTTATGATCGAGGTATAATCCAAAATGGATACCATCAAAATCATCGGGCAGTTTTACAATGTCGAAAGGTTTATCAGGGTACATGGTTTCATGCCTGATGCGCCAGGTTAGTGAGGGGAATATCTGTTCAATCTGGATCATTTTTACAATAAAAAGCTAAAGCCTATTCTTCCATCAACGCCATAATAGGTTTGATATTTATTGATGCGCATGGTAGGACCTAATGAAAGTTCGAAATTTGTTCTTTTGCCGATGCTCCGTTGAATGCCCCATTGAGGAGTGATTCCAATTTCAAAATCAACCACATTGTACTGATTCATATTACCTCCTTTAATCAATGGAGAAAAATAACTGGTTACATCGAGGCCAAAATAATTCGAGGCATTATTAATGGTTTTTTTGCCTTTTTTTATTCTGTTTTCGAAGTTGTAATATTTCCTGATCCCGGCATACAAATTTGGTGCAAGGTCAAAATAAGTGTTGGTTTTGCCTCCTGATATATAGTTGTAATTATATTCTACCAAAAAAGTTCCGGCTACACCTGCACCTACATAGGCAGTGGTTAATTTTCCTATCTTTTGTTCTCTTTCGTAATGAAGCGACAAAAGGTTCAGTCGTATTTTATTTAGCGATTTTACCTCTGTAGGTTGCGTTACTTTGGTACTGTCTTGCGCTTTTGCCTTACCAAAAATGGCCAGGCAAATAATTAACGTGAATAATGTTTTGATTGCGTTTTTAGATTTCATGAATTTTATTGATTAGTTATTTTTTTCTTCCGTAAAACTGATAAATTAGCATGTTAAGCACAATAATGCCCGTCATGCCGTAACAAAATAAGGCCCAGCCTCCCTGTCCCCATAACCATAAACCTAAAGCTGATCCGCAACTTGCACCAATAAAACTTACCGACATAAAAATGGTATTGAGTCTGTTTCGGGCTTCAGGTATTAGGGTGTAAATGCGGGTCTGGTTGGTTACATGTATGGCTTGCTGGCCGATATCGATTAGTACAATACCAATTACAAACAGGAACAAATGTTCGCCCGTAAAATAGAATAGCGCGATACTGATGATCTGCAGGATAAAACCGATCATCAGGTTTTTACGGGGGTTATTGCCATCACTTAATTTACCAACCAATGGGGCAGCCAATGCACCTGCAGCGCCCGCAATTCCAAACAAGCCAATTTGTAAGGTTTGGAAGTTAAATGGCGGATTGGCCAGAAAAAGCACCATGGTGGTCCAAAATGCACTGATAATGGCAAAGGCCAGAAAATTGATGATGGATGTTTCTCTTAAAGCGGGTTGCGTTTTAATGTAGCTGAACATGGAGCGCATCAGTTCTTTGTAGGTACCTTTAAATGCCGGGTAGCTTTGCGGGAAACGTTTTGCCATTAAAAAGATCAGTAATCCACAAATGCCGGCTGCGATATAATAAACAGCCCTCCAGCCCAACCAAAAACCAATGCTTCCGCTTACCGCACGCGAGGCTAAAATGCCGACCAGTAAACCGCTCATAATCATGCCGATATTTGCCCCACGGTTTTCGTCGGTACTTAAATTGGCTGCTAATGGCAAAATTAACTGGGGTACAATAGAGCAGGTTCCGATGAGGATAGAAGCCACTTCTAGTATAAAAAAGGTGTGCGAAAGGGCCGCAACAAGTAATGCCAGAATGGCCATCCCGGTAATGATCAGGATCTGCTTTTTGCGTTCGAACATATCGCCCAGCGGTACCAAAAGGAATAATCCCAAGGCATAACCAATTTGGGTAAGGTAAGTAATCCTTCCTGCATCGGTTTCGGTGAGGTTAAAATCCTTAGCAATCAAAATCACTAAAGGCTGGCAGTAATAAATGTTTGCAACAATGAGGCCTGTGCAAAAAGCCATGAGAAGAATATCCGCTCGTTTTAACATGTAGGGTTATGTAAAATGGGGTTAATATGTAAAATGTATGTTGTAAAATGGGTGATGGGAAATTAGTCCATTATCCATCTTACCTCATCCATCTTACATCCTTACAAAGGTATATTTCCATGTTTCTTTCTGGGATTGTTTACCACCTTATTTTCTAACATCTTAAAGGCTTTTATCAACTTTATACGGGTTTGGGCAGGTTCAATTACTTCATCAACAAAACCACGTTCGGCTGCACGGTAAGGGTTTGCGAAGATATCAGAATAGAGTTTTTCTTTCTCCAGCCATTTTTCTTCAGGATTTTCTGCTGAGGTAATCTCTCTTTTAAAAATAATTTCTGCCGCACCTTTTGCACCCATTACTGCAATTTCGGCACTTGGCCAGGCGTAGTTCATATCAGCCCCGATGTGTTTACTGTTCATTACATCGTAAGCACCACCATAGGCCTTACGGGTAATTACGGTAATGCGGGGTACGGTTGCTTCGCTAAAAGCATATAATAATTTTGCCCCATTGGTGATAATACCGTTCCATTCCTGATCGGTACCCGGTAAAAACCCAGGAACATCCTCAAATACCAGTAAAGGGATGTTAAAACAATCGCAAAAACGAACAAAACGGGCCGCCTTGCTTGATGAATTGCTATCTAAAACGCCGGCTAAATAGGCCGGTTGGTTGGCTATAATGCCAATGCTTCTTCCTGCTAAACGTGCAAAGCCCACCACAATATTTTCTGCATAAGCAGCATGTACTTCTAAAAAGCTGTCGGTATCGGTTACCGTGCTAATTACCTCGCGGATATCGTAAGGTTGTGAAGCATTCTCGGGCATAAAAGTATTCAGTTCCGGCCGACTTTCGTCAGCAGCCTCATAAGGTAAATGACCGGCTATTTCCTCACAGTTTTGGGGCATATAGCTTAATAATTTCTTTACATGGTTAATGGCGTCGATTTCGTTGGTACAGGCAAAATGGGTAACCCCCGATTTTGTGGCATGGGTACTGGCGCCACCGAGCTCTTCTGATGTTACTTCTTCGTGGGTTACCGTTTTAACCACATTTGGGCCGGTAACAAACATATAAGAGGTATTTTCTACCATTAAAATAAAATCGGTAATGGCGGGCGAATAAACAGCTCCCCCGGCACAAGGCCCCATAATAGCCGAGAGCTGCGGAATAACACCTGATGCCTGTACATTTTTATAGAAAATATCAGCATAACCACCTAAAGATACTACCCCTTCCTGGATACGGGCACCGCCACTATCGTTTAAGCCGATTAGTGGTGCACCATTTTTCATGGCCATATCCATTAGCTTACAGATTTTTTCGGCATGGGTTTCGGATAACGAACCACCAAACACGGTAAAATCTTGTGAGAATACATAAGTTAAACGCCCGTTAATGGTTCCATAACCCGTAACGACACCATCACCCAGATATTTTTCGCGTTCCATTCCAAAATCGGTACTTCGGTGGGTAACCATCATGCCAATTTCTTCAAAACTCCCTTCATCCATTAAAAAATGGATACGTTCGCGGGCGGTAAGTTTACCTTTTTTATGCTGACTGTCAATACGTGCCTGTCCGCCACCAAGGTTGGCCTGGTTGATTTTATCTTTAAGTAATGCTATTTTTTTATCCATTGCTGAAGCTATGAGATTTTAAAATTAAAAATTACTAACGGTAATGCAAGGTTACGGGATGTTATTTTATCTATGAGCAAAGTGTGGTTTGATTAAAAAACGTTTGTGCCCGTTTCTAACGGGCGTTAGCGGAGGTTTTTAAAACCTGCGAGGTTTGAATACCGCAATTGTGTTACAGCCCTTGTTAAATAAACCCGATAGAAGCGAACACGTAGTGCAACGAAGTAAAGCGATAGCGGGACTGAAGTCGCCATAAAAACTGAATCCCTCATTTCCATAAAAATATTGACCGCCTGAGCCATCTAAAAACAACTAAGGAAAACCTTGATGTTTAAATCCTTTAGGTTTTTGAGACCTGCGAGATTTGAATACCGCAGTTATGTTACAGCCCTTGTTAAATAAACCCGATAGAAGCGAACACGTAGTGCAACGAAGTAAAGCGATAGCGGGACAGAAGTCGCCATAAAAACTGAACCCCTCATTTCCATAAAAATATTGACCGCCTGAGCCATCTAAAAACAATTAAGGAAAACCTTGATGTTTAAATCCTTTAGGTTTTTGAGACCTGCAAGATTTGAATACCGCAATTGTGTTACAGCCCTTGTTAAATAAACCCGATAGAAGCGAACACGTAGTGCAACGAAGTAAAGCGATAGGGGGACAGAAGTCGCCATAAAAACTGAACCCCCCATTTCCATAAAAATATTGACCGCCTGAGCCATCTAAAAACAACTAAGGAAAACCTTGATGTTTAAATCCTTTAGGTTTTCGAGGCCTGCGCGATTTGAATAGAAAAGCATCAACCATGGCACTTTTTACTTAAATTACATTTTTTTTACAGCTTAAAGTATTGAAAAACCAATTATCCGTTTATTTTTGTAACCGTTAGTTATTAAAACAGCATTAGAATTTTTAGATGTTTTTAAGAAAATACAAATATATCATCGTTACCGCATTCATGTTCATCTTCATGGCGAAGATGGGTATTTCTGGTGCGCCGGTATTTTGTACGAGTATTGACAAGGAAATTATGAATGCGGTAATTATGCAGATTGAGTTAGAGCATGAAGGCGGGAAGGATACCGCCAAAGACACCGCAAAATTTACCGATTTTAAACTCGTTGAACTTAATCATCCTATCTTTTCTTACGAGTTCTCTTCAAGTCACTTTATTTTGAAGAGCAGTTTTATTGAACATTTTAAAAGATATGTAGATCCATATCATCCTACGGTTCCAACACCGCCACCCAACTTTATCTAGTTCTTGTTATTGGGGTAACTCATTGTGCCTACTCAATTGTATTGAGCATTATTGCCATGTTTAAAATTGGCAGATTATGCCCATCTTTCTGTAGCGCAATTATTAACTCCTGCGATTTTATTCGTTAAAATTTACTAGATAATTATATCGTTATGCAAAAGTTTAACCCGGCCTTTTCAGGTTCGGACGTGAAAAAATATATTCTTAAAAAGAATTTAAAGAAAGATTTACCTGCAAGTATTGTAGTGTTTTTAGTGGCATTGCCATTGTGTTTAGGTATTGCACTAGCCTCAGGTGCGCCATTGTTTGCCGGTTTAATTACAGGCATTATAGGAGGGATAGTGGTTGCCTCTTTTAGTGGTTCGCAGCTTAGTGTAAGTGGCCCCGCAGCCGGTTTAACCGTTATTGTGCTGGGTGCCATTACTTCTTTGGGCAGTTATCCAACCTTTTTACTTGCTGTTGTGCTTGCCGGGGTATTTCAATTAATTTTGGGATTGGTTAAGGCAGGAACGATTGGTAATTATTTCCCATCCAGTGTAATTGAAGGTATGCTTGCCGCCATCGGACTGATTTTAATTTTAAAGCAGTTACCGCATGCTTTAGGTGTTGATACCGATTTTACAGGAGATGAGGGATTCTTTCAGCAAGATCACGAAAATACTTTTTCTGCAATTACAGCAGCTTTAAGCCATTTTAGTTTGGCAGCTGTGGTAATCAGTTTATTATCGGTAGCCATTTTAATTATCTGGCCTAAATTTCCGAAACTGGCCGTGGTACCTGCACCTTTACTAGTAGTAACACTGGGTGTTTTAGGCACGCTGTTGTTTGCGGGTACTGATCATCCTTTACGTGCCGATCAGATGGTAAAGATTCCGGTAGTGAGCGGCTTTGGAGAATTTTTAGGGCTGTTTACGATGCCTGATTTCTCTCAGTTGGCCAATAAAAACGTGTACATTGTAGCCTTAACCATTGCTGTTGTGGCAAGTTTAGAAACTTTGCTCAGCATTGAAGCAGTAGATAAAATAGATCCTATTAAACGTGTAACACCAACCAACAGGGAGTTAATTGCACAGGGTATAGGTAACATTACCAGCGGTATGGTTGGCGGTTTACCCATGACATCGGTAATTGTACGTAGCTCGGCGAATGTAAATGCCGGTGGCAGAACTAAAATGTCGGCTATTTTTCATGGCATTTGGTTGTTATTGTCGTTGCTGTTTATACCAGGTTTGATTAACATGATCCCACTATCATGTTTAGCGGCCATTCTTTTGGTAACGGGATATAAATTAACCCGTATCAGTTTATTTAAACACATGTACCATAAAGGTTGGGATCAGTTTGTGCCGTTTGTGGTTACCGTTTTAGCGGTTTTATTTACCGATCTGTTAAAAGGTGTTGCCGTTGGCATGCTGGTTTCTATTTTCTACCTGTTGCGTACCAATATGCGTAATCCCTTCTTTTACAGGATCTCGAATGAAGGCGATAAAAAGAACATCAGGATTAAACTGGCAGAAGAAGTTTCCTTTTTAAATAAAGCAGCGATACAGGTAGTTTTAACAAATATTCCAAAAGAAACCAATGTAATTATTGATGGTTCCAATGCCAGGTATATCGATCCGGATGTATTGGAAACGATTTACAATTACAAACATAATGCTTATACTAAAGGCATTATTGTAACTTTAGAAAACATACAGAAACATTATTCTGTACCAAAATTAAATATAAAAGTAGAAGAAGATATTAATAAATTATAGTTATGTGCGCAAAAACAATAGATACGAAAGATATAACATACGATAGCTTGTTACAAGGTAATAAAGATTGGGTTAAAGATACGATTGATAACGATCCTGCCTTTTTCGATAAACTTTCTGAAGGTCAGAGCCCACCAGTACTGTGGATTGGCTGTTCTGATAGCCGTGTGCCAGCAAACCAGATTACCAATACCAGACCAGGCGATATTTTCGTTCACAGAAACATTGCCAACGTAGTGGTACATACTGATATGAACCTGCTTTCAGTACTCGATTATTCGATCAATGTATTAAAAGTAAAACATGTTATTGTTTGTGGCCATTATGGCTGCGGTGGCGTTAAAGCTGCTTTAGGCAATAAACAGGTTGGTATTATCGATAACTGGTTAAGAAATATCCGCGATGTGTACCGTACCCACGAACGTGAGATGGCTACAATCAAAGATCCGGATCAGCGTTTTGACCGCTTAGTTGAATTAAATGCCATTGAAGGTGCCGCAAACGTAACCAATACTTCCATTGTACAAAGTGCATGGGCTAACGGACAAGAGTTAGCGGTACATGCATGGGTTTATAGCTTAAAAACTGGGATTATTAAAGACTTAAAAGTAACCTGTACTTGTCTTGATGATGTTGCCCCAGCGTTTAAAGTAGGATAAAACACTCCATAGGTGTTATTTTTTAGTTGTTAGGGAAAGTCCCCGATGTTACATCGGGGGCTTTTATTTTTCTGTGCTGTTTGGCATATTGCCGGCATGGCCCTTATTGCCTTTTTCGGCATCTTCGCGAGCCTCTTCTGAACCAAAATCGCCCATTCCGAAATCTCTGCCCAGGTTGCCTGCCTCAGTTTCTATCGTGTTTTTCTTTTCGTTATCGTTGCTGCGGTGGCGTGGCACCTGCTGATCGGGCATATTGGTTTTATCTGCAGCATTATCTGCCTTTTTATTGGCTAAATTTTCGTTGTTATCTGTTTTGCTTTCCATAATCTTAAGTTAAGATGTTTATTATAGAACAGCATAGCAATGAATTGGTTTTAGCATGGTTTGTTAAGTTTAACTGGTTAACTGAAAATTGCAAACTATCTTGTTTTAAGGCTGGTTTGGCACAGCTTTAAAGTTGAAGGAAGATCTGTTACTGCCACTAATGATATAAAGGGTAAAATCATAGTTTTGCCCTTTCTCGAATGTATTGCCTACAGGGAATGTTTTAATGATACTTGTATATTTAGCTACAGGTAGAATATCGCCTTTGGCTACTAATTTCTCTTGTTGATTGATGCTGGCATAAAGTTCTATCTTACTGTTTTGCGAAGTGCTTAAACCAAAATTTTCTATATTTATTTCTGCTGTTTGTTGTCCTGAAATGGTTTTAAAAATGGGTTTTCTCGCACTTAAAATGGCTTCATCGTATTTTACCCAGGGCACACGTGTATAACCGAAAAGCATTTTTCCTGAACGGTATTTGCCCAGCAGTTTTGGTGCAAATTCATCCTTGGTTAAAGTCAGACCAGCTGTGCTAAAAATTAAAATAAGATCTTTGCCCGATTTTTCTGTACCGGTCACTTTGGCGCCTTTACCAAAATTTACGACTTCAGATGAGCCAAAACGCAACGATTTAAGATCAATATCTGTGTATGGATTAAAACCCTTTTCGGCTTTAATTTTTATTTTAATGTTTTTGGTTTTAATATCGGGCAAGGTTTTAGTTAGCATGGTAATTAAAACCCCTGGATTTAAAGGGATTACGATGTTTTTAGAGCTATGGTTGTCGTTGGCAAAATCTTCTTCTTTCTGTGCATCAATAACCGCAAAATTGGCTTGTGTTGCCCTACCGTATTGATCTTGAAAAACACGCATTCTTTCGTATTTAAACCAGCTTTCTACCAAACCATCCTGATGGAAAGAAATGCCCGGAACATAAGCTTCGCCTGCTTCGGTAACCCAGTTTACCCCATCTTTTGAGCGCAGGTAATAAGCAATCCGGCCAAGCCAGTCGTTTACGATTAAGTTATACTGAACATGATCACGCCAAATTACAGGATCTTCAAATTCTCCTTTTATATTTGGATAAGCAGTTTTGTTTGATATTTGATAATAGGTTGATAGGCCAGATTCGCTAATCCAGCTTCCGCCGCCCCTGCAAACCATCAGGTAAGAGCCATCTGTTCTCTGCGCAAAAGTAAGGTTAGAAAGCCCTTCTATAATGGGCCGGTCTCTTTTATCAAAATTGAATTTCCCTGCTGTCCAAGGACCGTTTTCGTTGTCGGCAACATAATTTTTATCTATGGCGTACAATACCAATTTACCATTTTTTGCCCTAAAGGCATCTACATTATGGCCATAGCCAATGGTATCTTTAATCATGAAAGGACCGAAAGAGCTTTGAGCTGTAGCGTGGTAAATAATTGATTTTGGCCATTCGAAATGGCCCTTTGGGGCACTTTCTTTCCAGCCAACCACATATAAATGATATAAATTATCTTTTGCTTTGATAATGTCGCCACACCAGTAAGATCGCTGCCTGTCTTCAATGCCATTATCCACATATCTCGGCAGTACATTTTTTGCCCCCCAGGTATCGCTGCTCAATTTCCCATCGGGCATGGGTAAAAAACGGTCTTTGAAAGCACCACCTTTTTTCAGTTGCTTCCAGATTTCCGGACGGGGCCGTTCGGTGATTTGCGCATTAACGTAGTTGGTAATCGTAATGAACAATAAAAAATGTAGTAGCTTTTTCATAATCAGGTTATTCAATCGTAATCCATTTATATTCTTCCGGGTTAAGGGTAACTGGTATTGCTATTTCGTATGCCCTGTTTAATGTTAATTGTTGTGATTTTTCATCATTAATCCGAACAGATGCAAACTGTGTGAGGCCTGTATAATACAAAGGAATTTTGATTGTCCTGGTTATTTTTTCTTTTAAAGGATTGAATACCATGGCAAGTCCTTTTTGTTTAAGCGTTGGGTTTACATGTAACCAGCCATCCCAATCTCTTCCATCGGCCCTTCGTAAATGGATCAGGTCGCTATTTAAAATATTGCGGTACTTTTTATACCAATCAATCACTTCTATAACCATTTTTTTGGTTGTTTCGGTGTCGTATAAACGGGGACCGCGGTAACAAGCTTGCACGCCCGCCCCATAATATTGCATCATCAACTGTTTATAATCAGTAAGGTGTTCTGATAAAGGTTCGAGTATAGCTTCCGGGCCACCGCCCTGATATTTAGTTAAAGGCACAAAACCCCAGCTCATTGAGGGTGTTTTTTCCCAGTTACCGTCAAAAATATTCTGCCTGTTTAAAATTTTTTGCTGCTCACGTGGTAAGGAGAAATTCACTTCTCTGTAACCTATCGAAACTTTGTTTGTCCCATCCAGCAGGTACCAATCGGGTGCATTTACATAAATTTCGTTTTCGTTGCACCAGTGGTAAAGTTCTTTTTGGATTTCCATTTGCCGCCATTGCGAATCTTCCTGGTTGCGGTGCCCGGGATGGGAGGTTGATGCACAAATATCGCCAGGATAGGGGCCATCATTTTCCCAAATGGTAAAACCGGTTTTGGTTAAAAAGTATTTGATCTTGTCGCGGTAAGCTAAACCCCATTTGCTACCAAAGCAGGGAGCGTTACCAAAAAATGAACCACCAATTTTACCCGTTTTAGGATTTACCACATCATCTTCTTCGCTGATATGGCGGGAACTAAAAAGTGAATAACTACCAATGGCTATGCCTTTTTTCCGTGCGATATCTGCTATATTTTTCCAATGGCTTATGTTTTTTGCAGAGGTATCTTCCATATTACAGTGACTTCCAAAACTCATAATTAAAGCTTCGTAGCCGGTATTTGCACATTGTGTAATGGCATTAATCACTTCGGCATCATTTTTACTAACCAGATGCATAAAAATAGGATTCTGTGTAGTCCATGGTGCAATAGTACGGTACATTTTCCTGATCATTAAGCCTTTTCTTTCGCGATCGTAAGTATCAATCAGGAGTTCATGCGTGCGGATAGATTTGAAATTTTCTTTGGGGTTTAATAAAATTCCAGCCGCATTTTCAGGATAAATTTCTACTAAAGCCGGGGTTTTATAATCGTAGTTAACCTGCGAAGTATATGTGGTGTCCTTTTTCCAGTGTGTAGTTTGGTCGCTGATTTCATAAGTCATGGAGTTGTTAAAAGCATAATTCGATTCGATGTAAATGCCATGTTGCTTTTTCATCTGCGCTTCAGTACCTACCACAGCGCTTTCTTCTTCAACCACGCCCAGTATTTCATTGATCACCCGGTCTATTTTAACTGCTTTTTCGCTTTTGTTTTGTACACTTAACCATTTAACAATTACAGGTGCATGATTATAAAGTTCGTAGTGTATACTTATCCTGATGCCCTTTAAATCGGGTTGATTACTTTCAAAATTAAACGTGAGCATTTTACCCTTTGCCTGTTGCTTGTTTAAGGTCCAGGTGCTACTTTTCCAGTTGAGGTAAGGCTTTAAACTATCTATTTGGAATGATTTATAAATGAAGTCGGCTTTTACATCAAGCTGATTCGTCCACTGCGTTAGGAAGTATGCATTTTCTTTTTGTCCCGAAAGCCCGCCAACATCATAAATTTTGCCATTTATGGTAATTTTGGCCTCGGGTTTTATTGATCGGATCAACTGCTGGCCATTACTCATGTTTTTGAAATCGATACAGGCTAAACCAGGCGACAGTGTAAATACACGTTTTATCAATCCGTTAAAAAGAACTATTCCCTTTTTATCTGCTGTATAAAAAACCTGCGCCGGATGTTTGTTCTGACTTACAAGCCAATCGGATGTGCTTAAGCTTTCTATATCGGGCGAATAGGCTAAAGGTGTTTCTTGAGCTGTAAGGTCCAAAAAATTAAAAATGAACAGCGCCGTGAGAAATAATCTGACGAATATTATCGATTGCATATATTTAAAATTACAATTGACTTTAATTATTTGAAATCTGTAGCACCAATTTGATAATGCTGGCCAGCTTTAGTTTGTAAGGTAACTTTTTTTCCCTGATAACCGATTGTGCAAAGTCCCCCTTTTTTGGATAAAACGGTGGCAGACTGAAGTTGTCCATTTTGCCATTTCATATCCACATCAAAACCGCCTCTTGCTACTAAACCTTTTATCGATCCATCTTTCCATGCCGCCGGCAAAGCAGGTAATAAGGATATAAAATCTTCATGGCTTTGCATCAACATTTCGGCCATGCCGGCAATTACACCGAAATTTCCATCTATTTGAAAAGGAGGGCAGGCATCGAACAAATTATAATAACTGCCACCGCCCTGATCATATTTCGTATCTGTATCGGCAGTAGGACGCAGTTGTGCATTTAATATTTTAAAAGCCCTGTTTCCGTCGTTTAGCCTTGCCCAAAGTGCAATTTTCCAGGCGTATGTCCATCCCACACCTGCATCACCCCTCATTTCCAACGATTTTTTTACAGCTTCTGCCAGTTGGGGTGTTTTATCTGTCGTGATTTCATTACCTGGGTATAAGGCATATAAATGTGATAAATGACGATGTTGTACTTCCAGTTCTTTAAATTCTTCAGCCCATTCCATCAATCTTCCATCCGAACCTATTTTTGGACGAGCCAGGTTTTGTTTTGCATCACTTATTTTTTTTAGAAAGCCGGTATCAGTGTTTTTTAGAATAGCCGCAGCATTTAAGGTATTGTTAAACAATTCATAAATTACTTCCTGATCATGGGTAGGGCCCATACTGATCTGCACTTTGGCGCCATCCGGGGCCTGGAATGAATTTTCGGGCGATGGAGAAGGACCTGATATGAGTTTACCCGTTTTTGGATCTTTTACCAGCCAATCTAAGTAAAACTTACTTGCTTCTTTAAGGATCGGAAATACCTTTACTAAATAATTTTTGTCTTTGGTGAAGGCATAATGTTCCCATAAGTGCTGACAGATCCACCCGCCGCCGCCTATGTGCATGCCCCAGCTTGGGTGTTCTCCGGGAGAGGTATAACCCCAAACATTTGTAATGGGATGCAATACCCAGCCATTCATTTGGTATTGTATTTTGGCTGTACGTTTTCCTGGCTCTAATAACGATGATACCAGGTTAACCAACTGATCATGACATTCGGAAAGATTAGTCACTTCTGCAGGCCAATAATTCATCTGTACATTAATATCGGTATGGTAATCACCATTCCAAGGTGTTTGGATCTGGTTGGCCCAGATACCTTGTAAGTTTGCAGGCAAGCTTCCATTACGGGATGATGATAATAAAAGGTAACGGCCAAATTGATAATACAGGCCATATAAGGCCGATTCATTTTGGGTCTGAACATTTCTGGCCATTAACTCGTTTGTGGGCAGGTTATTGGTACTGTTATTTAATTGTAATGCAGATCTTTTCATGAAGGATGAAAAATCGGCTACATGCCTTTTACGCAATAAATCATAATTTTTGGCCTTTGCATTTTTAGTTACAGCATTTAATTCGCTTTCAAAATTTGCATTGGTATAATCAGGATAGTGTAAACGGTAGTTTGTAGCTGCCGTTAATATAATGGTAACCGAAGTTGCCCTTGAAATTTTTAATGCATGGCCATTAACTTTAATTGTTCCGCCGTTAAGCTGTGGAGTGGCATACGTTTTATAATGCATCCCATCGCCATTTTTACCATTGTTTAAAATACCACTCATTACCAAGCGGTCATTTTCTGCAAGGGTTTTAAATCTTTCCGGCCTATCCAGTGATAGAGAAAAAGATAAAGAATTTGGTTTATCCGCAGTTAATCTAATTACTAATGCGCGGTCGGGGAAGCTGGAAAAAACCTCTCTTTTGTATTTTATGCCATCTTGCTCATAACTGGTTAAGGCTATTCCTGTATTCAGGTCGAGTTCGCGATAGTAGTTTTTAAAAGTAGATTTTTTGCCAAAATCCAGGCGTAAATCACCTAAAGTTTGGTAACAGCCAAAGGGCACTGTAGCCCCATTACCTTGCCCGCTACCTTTACCTTTACAAATTTGGGTTTTATTGGTTAATTCGGCTGCTTCCTTATATTTTCCTTTAAAAAGAAGATTTCGTATTTCAGGGATATATTTAGCCGCTTCGGGGTTGTCGCTGTCTTGCTGGCTTCCGCTCCACAAAGATTTTTCGTTAAGCTGTATCCGTTCCTGGTTCACATCACCAAATACCATGGCACCTAAAAAACCGTTGCCAACAGGAAGTGCTTTTAGCCATTCCGGATCACTTTTCCATCCATTAGTATTGTCTTTGATACTGGCGCTTGCAGGAGTAGAAAACCAGATTTTGTCATTGTGGTTCGACTGCGACCAGACTTTTGCCGCGGCACAGGTTAATATAAAAAATAATAAGATAACTGTTTTCTTCATTATTGTTAAGATTGAGATGAGGTATTCGTTAACGGATATTAGTTATGGTGAAAAACTTCCTCCATGCTACTTCAGGTTTCGCCTTTTGCTGCGGCATTGGGCAAGGGAATTTGCATAGGTGCTGTTTCTTTCCACCAACGCTGTGTGGTTTTGTCGGCAGCCATTTTCTTCATGTCGGAGGCAAAATCGCTTCCAGTATATTCAAAGTAGCTGAAAAGGTATGTTTTTCCCTCTATTTCTTTTAAATATATTGAATAGTTTTTGATGTTACATTCGCTGATTTTCTTAAGTACGCCGGGCCACGCCGCAGCATGTAATTTTTTATAGTCAGCAATTTTTTCGGGTTTTAAACCTGTTATTGATCCATAACGTTTTATATGCTGAACGGTATCTGGCTGATTTGATCCGGAAAGGTTTGTTTTGCTTGTTGAGTTACACGCGAAGAGGAATAATAATGGAATGAATACTGAACAATAGAATGTTTTTGGGTTTTTCATACTGTTATTATTTACAACTATTTTATAATTTGAATATCTTCTGCATTCCCGTTTAACTCTAAAACGATGACGTAATTTAATTTTGCAAGCTCACTGGCAGGAAGTTGTATCGCAATATCATCGAGCTGCGTAATATTGATTGATTGTCCGTTTAAGAGATATACTTTTTTTACCTTTCTATTTGTAATGGTTTTTAAGTTTAGTTTATTCAAGTCGGTATTGAGCACGTGTAGGTAGATTTTATTGCCTTTCCGGGTTGTTGCATAATCATTATTAGGTTGGTAAGGCCCACCTAATGTGCCATAAATGGCTTCTCCGTTAATTTTTAACCAATCCCCGATTTCTTTTAAACGCTTAACCTGTCGGGCTTCGATCCTACCATCAGGCATTGGGCCAACATTTAATAAAAGATTACCATTACCACCTGCTGTTTTCGAAATAATGTCGAGACATTGCTTTAAGGTTTTCATTTTATCGTTTGGTTTCCATGCCCATTGGTTGCAAATGGTGAAACAGCTTTCCCAAGGGGTGGTCATATTGAGTTTACCAACAACTTGTTCAGGCGTGTCGTAATCGCCTACCATTTTAGAAGTATCAATATTTTTATTTTCCATGGCTGCAAACTCTTTTCCAAGCCTGTTATTGATAATTACATCTGGTTTTAATTTTTTGAGATAAGCATATAAATCTTTTCCCATTTCATCTGTCCATGGTTTTTCCCATTGTCCGTCAAACCAGAGCATATAAGGATCGTATTTGGTAATCAGTTCTTTTAACTCATTTTTCATATAGGCCCGATAACGGCCCATGTCTGATTTTGGATCGATATTTTGATTTTTCGGCGAATGGATCGGATAATCGGGATGGTGCCAGTCCAATACCGAGTAATAGATGCAAAATTTAATTCCCTGCTTTTTACAGGCTTCATTTAATGCACCAACAATATCCTTTTTGTAGGGCGTATGCGCAATATCGTAATCTGTGTAAGCACTTGGCCATAAACAGAAACCATCATGATGGCGGGCAGTAATGGTGAGGTATTTCATACCCGCATCTTTTGCTGTTTTTACAATGGCGTCGGCATCAAAAAGAAGAGGATCAAATTCCTTATATAAATTGTCATAATCTTCTATCGCTACCTGGTCGCCACGGCTCCAGCCAATTTCCGTACCCCGCAAACTTACCGGGCCCCAATGGATAAACATACCGAAACGTTTATCCATAAAATCGTTTATGGGTAATGATTTACTGTTTTTGGTTTGTGCACCAACAGCGAAAAATGCTATCCATGCAATAAGAAACAAGAAACTTTTTTTCATATCGATTTTATTTAAAATAAACATATAAAACAGCCATAATTAACAGTAAAAGTGCTGATAGTGCTTTGTAATTGCCAATACCATTCCAGCCCTTGCTTTTTAGCGGTTCCCATACCGATTTCCAGTAAAGCACTTCGCTTTGTGCAGTATGTTTTACCGGGTAGAGATAAGAAAATAATACCTGAACAAACACACACGCACAAAAAAGATAAAATGCCATCATCATAAATGGAATTTCACCGATGAAAGTTTCGGTACCGTATAACTTGTTAACGATAAATACGCCTACGCCTAAAATTGAACCGATGAGGAGCGTATATTGTGCGCTTTTTGCCGATGCTTTTTTCCAGAATACGCCCAATAAAAACACACAGGTAATGGGAGGGGCAATGTGTGCAATTACATCGTTTATGCCCTCGAACAAACTTTGGTAACTGTTTAATAGTGGTAATAAGGCAATGGAAACCAAAAGGGCAATGCCCGCCGACCAACGGCCTACATTTACCAATTGTTTATCGGTAGTTTGTGGTTTAAAGCGTTTATACAAATCGTAACTACTTAACGTTGCAATAGAATTTAGTGCTCCGGCAATCTGGCTCATCAATCCCGATAGGAGTGCGGCCACTAAAATGCCCACCAAACCTTTAGGCAAAAGCTGGGTAATCATTAAAGTATAAATGCCCTTAGTGTTAAGTACCGTTTCGCCTTTAGCGCCAACGGTTTGCAGGCTCGATAAATCCATTGAACCCGATTTATATAAAGCATAGGCAAAAAGGCCGGGAAGAACGAAGATGAAAACAGGCAGGATTTTTATAAAACCGCAAAATAATGCACCAACACGTGCATGGTTCTCATCTTTTGCACCCAATACACGCTGCACAATGGTTTGATCGGCACACCAGTACCAGATCCCCAGAACAGGATAACCCAAAAACACAGCAACCCAGCTCATGCCGCTTTTATCGCCTATGGGCCGCAACATGCTGATCTTATCCATGGCATTTTCTTTTTGCAACAACACCGTCATATGCTCCCAGCCACCAACTTTATTCCAGGCAAATATGGTGATGATGATGGCACCCGTAATGAGTACCAAACTTTGGATGGTTTCGGTAACTACAACCGCTTTTAAGCCACCAATTATGGTGTACAAACCGGTTAGTGTAGCTATAACGATAATGCTGGTGTACATGTTGATGCCAAATAAAGTTTCGAGTACAATGCCTCCTGCTAAAAAGGAAAAGGCAATGTGGATAATAATGGCCGATAGGATAGAAATAAAGGCCAGCCAATCCCTGCAGGCCCGGTTATATCGTCGTTCTAAAAAATCGGGCAGGGTAGAAATGCCAGATCGGATATAAAATGGAATAAACAACAGGGCCAACAGGATAAGGGTAAAGGCTGCCATCCATTCGAAATTGCCGTTTAAAAGGCCGCTATCAAAACCACTTTGTGCCAAACTGACTAAATGCAAACACGAAATATTGGTTGCAAATAAGGCTAAACCAATCATCGGCCACTTCAGGCTTTTGCCTGCCAGAAAATATTCACCACTGGTGGTTTCCTGATCTTTTTTCTTTCTTGTACCCGTCCACAGGCCTATGGTAACAATAAATAAGATGTAGGCTATGGTGATTACAATATCTATGGTACTGATCATATTTGGTTTTTTTTAATAGAATTTTATTTCAGGTCGCAGCTGCTTCCAGCTTCCTGTGGTGTAAGATACACCCCATTTTCAATCTTAATAGGATTTACAAAATGTTGTTTTAAATGGGGGATATGTTCTAAAAATAACGCTTCGTGCCCCATGGCAATGTGGTTAAACAAAACCAGGTGCTGGTGTAACTGCCCCATATCGCCAACGTGTGGTACCACCGGGACCCCAAATTTTTTACACATTAAACTGATGGTGATAAACTCACTAATCCCACCTACGCGTACAGCATCAACCTGGGCGAAACTGGTGCAGCCCGTTTGTAAATAGTTTTTAAAAATTACACGGTTAGGCACATGCTCGCCCAGCGCCAGTTTTACAGGGGCAATGGCTTTTGCAAGCGTTTGATGGGCCAGAACATCATCTGGATGGGTAGGTTCTTCAACCCAGTAAGGATTCATGTTTTTTAATTCGTTGCAGATGGATATGGCCTGGGGTAAAGTCCATTGCTGGTTGGCATCGAGCATTACTTTCGAGTTATCTCCGACAACCTCCCTTACAATATTTGCCCTGCGGATATCGCGTTTCGGATCTGCAGAACCAACTTTTAATTTCATGGCGGTAAAACCGTTGTCGATTGCTTTTTTACAGTTTTCGCGTACTTTTTCGTCATCATAATTAAACCAGCCTACCGAAGTATCGTAACCTGGGTAGCCTGTATCCAATATGCCTTCTCTGGATTTTTTCTGATCAACCTTCGCTTGCAGCATTTCAATGGCTTCTTCTCTGCTGAGCACATCTTCCAGGTAAGATAAATCGAGGGTATTTACTATTTCTTCCGGACTAAGGTTGATGAGTAATTTCCAGAGCGGAACGCCACGTTTTTTTGCCCAAAGATCGTAGCAGGCATTGGTTACCGAGGCTAAGCCCAGATGCACTATACCTTTATGCGGCCCCAACCACCTAAATTGTTGCTCGTTTGATAAGGTTTTAAAGGTTTGTCCGAAATTCCCCATCAATTCCTCTATTTCAATTCCTTTTAAAGTATCGGCATAAAATTTGGCAGCGCTGCAAACCAGCTCATTACCTGCACCTAGGGTAAAAGCCAAACCTGTTCCTGTTTTACCATTTTCGGTAAGTTGTGTTACTGCGTAAGAGTATTGAGGATCTTTGTGGATGGCATCACTTCCGGCACCGGTAGCAAGTTCGAATCTTTTATCGTGTATCTGTATTTTATCAATCATATTGCGTTATATTATAGTTCTGTACCCTAATTCTGCACCACCGCTAACCGGTAAAATGGTTCCGGTAATAAAACGGGCAGCATTGCTTAGCAAGAAAACGCAGGCGTCAGCAATTACATCGCCGGCCGGCATAATGCCCAAAGGCTGCAATTTATTCAGGTATTGTTCAATCTGTTCTTTATTGGCTTGTTCCTGGCTCCAGGCCTGCAGGGTTGGCGTGTTTACGGCTGCGGGCGATACTGCATTAACGCGGATCTTAAATGGGGCGTAATCTAGCGCCATTGCTTTGGTAAGTGCATTTATTGCGCCTTTGGTGGCCACATAAACAGCATGATTATCTTGCCCGATACTGCCCACCATCGAACTGGTATTTAAAATACAACCCTGCGATTTTTTTAAATGTGCTATTCCATAACGGGTGGTATATAAAATGCTTTTTAAATTTACGTTCATCAGTAAATCCCATTCTGCATTGCTGGTTTCATCCAGTGTTTTTGAAGGGTGGGCAATGGCAGCATTGTTATGGATAGCATCTATCCGGCCATATTTTTCGATAATGGTATTAAATGCAGCTGCTACCTCAACTTCGTCGGTTAAATTGCAGGTTAATATTAGTTTTTCTGCTTTTTTAAGTGCTTTAAGCTTGTCTTCATCCAATGGATTTTTATCGATAATGCAAATGGTAGCACCTGCTTTGGTATAAGCTTTTGCACATTCCCATCCAATACCATCGCCACCACCGGTAAGTACGATAATTTTATTTTCGAGCATGCCTCTGTTAATATTTGGTTAATGTTAAACTAAGTTATTGATGAAAATCTAAAACAACTGAGATAGGGTTCGCTAATACTAATGCGATATTAGCTTTTATTGCTATATTGTGATGGTATTAAGGTAATATTGATGTTTTTTATGGTTATTTTAAAAGTTTACATGCTATTATGAAGCCTGTTTTTACTAAAATACTGGATGGTAAAATAAACGGTGTATACGGTTTAAAGGTAGTTGATGCACCATATTTCTCTACCGAGTTTCATTTTCATGAGGAGTGCCAGCTTACCTACACCATCGAAAGCGAGGGCCGGAGGATGATTGGCGACAGCATTGAAGATTTTAATTGCAACGAGCTTATTCTGGTAGGATCTAACCTGCCACATGTTTGGCATAACAGCAATCAATATTTTAGCGATGCAGACCTGAAAGGCCATGCACGGTCGGTTTCTATCTTTATACATCCCGATAAAATTCTTGATCTTTTTAAGGAACCCGACAATGTTCAGCGGATTAAAAATTTTTTCCAACTGGCTAAAAGAGGGATGAAATTTGGTGATGCTGTAAAAATACCATTAAAAGAACTGATGCTTAAAGTGGTATCCCAAACTGATGAAATCGGGCGTTTAATTGGTGTACTTGAAATTTTAAACCTGCTTTGCTCAACCAAAGATTACCAGCTTTTAACCAGTCCGGGTTATACAAACAGTTACCAGTTGAAGGATAACGACAGGATGGATAAAATTTTAAAGTACGTTTTTGATAATTTTAATCAGGAGATTTTGCTTCATGTGGCGGCTGAAATGACAAACATGAATAAACAGGCTTTTTGCCGGTATTTTAAAAATCGTACGCAAAAAACTTTTGTCACTTTTGTAAACGAAGTACGAATTGGGCATGCCTGTAAGTTAATGGCGCAAAGCGATCAACAGATTAGCGAACTGGCCTATTCCTGCGGTTTTAACAACCTTTCCAGCTTTAATAAATTTTTTAAACTGGCTAAGGGAATTACCCCGAAGGAGTATAAGAAGATGTTGGTGGTTGGGTAATGCTTTGACCAGGCTATCAATATCAGACTTCAATAGAAAGGCTCGTCATTGCTCCCGAAAATCGGGACGAGCAGTCGGCTGAAAAAGCCTTCCCTAGCAATGACGATTATTCTATATTTATTGCCGTTAAATGCTATTTTCCTACTTCGTCCTGGCTTCCTCTGCACTTAATAAAGTTTCCAGTTCTTTTATTTTTTCGGGATACTTTAACGCCAGGTTATTTCTCTCTCTCAGGTCGTCGGCTAAATTATATAACTGGGCAACGGGCAGGTTGCCGGTATCGGTATGGGTAAGCTTGTAATATGCTTCTCCTTTTGATGGCCTGATGTATTTCCAGTTATCTTTAACAATGGCCAGCTGGTTGCTTTGTTCGATATAGAAATCACGTCCCTCTTGGTCTTTTCCTGTAAGGGCATTCCATACATTTTTACTGTCGATGGCATTTTTGGTTTCCAGGTTAAAAAAGCTGGCAAATGAAGCAAGAAAATCGATCTGCGATACCAAAGCACCAGAAACACCGGGTTTAATTTTCGATGGCCACGAAACAATAAAAGGTTCGCGGGTGCCACCCTCCAAAATACTGTATTTTCCACCACGCAGCTGGCCTGCAGGTGTATGTCCGTTCAATTTCTCAGCACCCTGGTCCTCATAACCATCCATAATTACCGGACCGTTGTCGCTGCTGAAAATAATCATCGTATTTTTGTCAAGTCCGAGGTATTTCAGTTGTTTTGTGATTTCACCAACCGCCCAATCGAGTTGTAAAATTACATCACCCCGGTAACCCAATTCGCTTTTACCCTTAAACATGGTGGCTGGTAAGCGCGGTACATGAGGTTCGGTTAAAGCATAGTATAGAAAAAACGGTTCTTGTTTATGGTCTTCGATAAAGTTTTTGGCTTTGGTTAAAAAGGTAAAAGGTAATTCCTCATCTGTCCATCGTGCCAGTTTGCCACCTTGCATGTAACCAATTCGGCCTATGCCGTTTACAATGGTCATATTGTGCCCGTGATTAGCTTCTGCCGGCATTTTTAACAATTCGGGATGCTCTTTCCCGGTTGGATCAGTACCTACCTGGTTTTTATAATCAACCTTAATTGGATCATTTGCATCTAAGCCTACTACCAGTTGGTTTTCCATAAAAACGGTCGGCACCCTGTCGGCAGTTGCCGGAAAAATAAACGAATAATCAAAACCTACTTCTTTCGGCCCTGGTTTTACTTCCTTGTTCCAGTCTTTTTCTACCGCAGTACCTAAACCTAAATGCCATTTGCCTACTAAGCCGGTTTTATAACCTGCCTGCTGAAAAATTGAAGGGAGTGAGGAATTATCCGTTGGTACTATCAAAGCCGCATCGCCGGGTAAAACACCAGTTCCTTTTTTGCGCCAGGCATACCTGCCCGTCATTAACGAATAACGCGAAGGGGTACAGGTTGATGCAGTAGCGTGACCATTGGTAAACCTTAGTCCCTGTTTAGCCAATGCATCAATATTTGGGGTTTTTATTTTTGTGGCGCCATAACAGCTGAGGTCGCCATAGCCTAAATCGTCGGCATAAATGATAATGACATTGGGTTTCTTTTGGGCAGATGCATAAAAGTTAAAACTGGCCAGGCATACAGCAATGGATAGTAGAAATTTGTGGTTCATGGTTAGAAAATTGTTGAAGTTTTAAAACGACCTTAATCATCCTCGTTTGTAGCGAGCGTGGATTTGTAAGATTCACATTTTTAATGTGATTTTTGTATTAAGTGATACAATCGCTTTTCTCGATTGCTCACAAAAAAAAGGCCAAACATTAATGCCTGGCCTTGATATGTTAAATATTAATCTTCTGCTAAAAATGGGTAGCGGTAATCAGTTGGAGGATTAAAAGTTTCTTTAATGGTACGTGGAGAAACCCAACGCAATAAATTTATCATTGCACCGGCTTTATCGTTTGTACCCGATCCTCTTGCACCACCAAATGGTTGTTGTCCTACTACAGCACCAGTACATTTATCGTTAATGTAAAAGTTACCGGCAGAGTTGCGCAAAGCGTAACTGGCTTTTTCAATCGCATATCTATCCTGCGATAAAATAGCCCCTGTTAATGCATAAGGAGAAGTAGTGTCGATTATTTCTAAAATCTGGTCAAAATCTTTATCTGCATATACGTAAACGCTTAAAACCGGACCAAATAGTTCTTCGCACATGGTTGTATATTTCGGATCATCAACCACTAAAATAGTTGGCTCAATAAAATATCCTTTGGTTTTATCGTAGTTACCACCGGCAATTACTTCTACACCTTTATCTTTTTTAGCCTGATCAATGTATTTAGCCAGTTTATCGAAAGAGCGCTCATCAATTACAGCATTAATGAAATTGCTGAAATCTTCTGTTCCGCCCATTTTAAATGAAGCCAGATCTCTGATTATTAATTTCTTAATTTCAGGCCAAATGCTTGCTGGAATATAGGTACGACTGGCAGCAGAACATTTTTGTCCCTGATACTCAAAAGCACCCCTTACAATAGCCGTAGCAGAAGCTGCAACATCAGCACTTGGGTGAACGAGGATAAAATCTTTACCACCGGTTTCACCTACAATACGAGGATATGACCTGTACTTGTGGATATTTGTTCCAATTGTTTTCCAGATTTCCTGAAAAACTTTGGTAGAACCGGTAAAGTGGATACCAGCAAAATCGGCATGATTAAAAATCACATCACCAACCTCTGGACCATCTGCAAAAATAAGGTTAATTACACCATCAGGTAGGCCTGCTTCGCGGAAAACCTGCATAATTACATTGGCTGCATATACCTGGGTATCGGCGGGTTTCCAAACTACAACATTACCCATCATCGCTACAGAAGCCGGTAAATTACCCGCAATTGCTGTAAAGTTGAAAGGTGTTAAAGCAAATATAAAACCCTCTAAAGGACGTTGTTCGGTTCTGTTCCACATGCCATTTGGCGATACTGGTGGTTGCTGACCATAAATATCCTGCATATAACTTACGTTAAAACGTAAGAAATCAATTAACTCGCAAGCAGAATCAATTTCTGCCTGATAAGCATTTTTACTTTGGCCAAGCATGGTTGCCGCATTAATTTGATAGCGGTATTTTGTAGCAATCAAATCTGCAGCTTTCATAAAAATGGCAGCCCTGTGTTCCCAGGCTAAAGCTTCCCAATCAGCTTTTGCAGCTAAAGCGGCATCTATGGCCTGTTTTACATGATCTTTATCGCCATAGCTAAATGTTGCCAGTACGTGTTGATGATCGTGAGGAGCTACTACTTTCTTTTTATTTTCAGTATGTATTTCTTTTCCGCCAATAAACATTGGAATATCCAACTGTTTAGAACGCGCCTCAGCAATGGCCTCTTTTAAAAGCGAACGTTCTTTTGTGCCTGGCGCATAGCTATTAATGGGCTCGTTAACCGGGGTAGGTACGTTAAAAAATCCTTTAAGCATATTTTATTTTTTATGATTTTGCCAAAGATAAGGCTTTTTGAGCTAGGCAATTCTATAATTCTGTAAAGAAAATAGGGCAAACGTTTGTGTATGCAACTGAACCATGGAAGAGATAATTTTAAAGAATTTGTGGTTAAAATCTGGTTATTCCGGATTGTAGTATTAAACAATTATAGCGATATTGGCAGTAACGCTTTTTCATATCAATTACCAATGAGATTTATATACCTGTTAATCACTTTTCTATTGTTTGCCAATACATCTTTTGGTCAGATAGATGACCATGATATGCTGATCAAGAAATTGGATACAATACGTGCGCTGGATCAGCTTTACAGAGGCCGACTTAATGATATCAGGAGCCACTTTGCTGGTGATAGCACTAAATTAAAAGATACGCTGCAGAAACAATTTAAGCTGATGAATAAAACAGACTCCTTAAATTTAATCACAGTATCTGCAATTATTAATCAATATGGCTGGTTAAGTGCCGAGGAAATAGGGGAAGATGCCAATTCGACATTATTTTTAGTTATTCAACATGCAGATTTGAAAACGCAGGAAAAATACCTGCCCATTATGCGGATTGCTGCAAAAAACAAAAAACTGAAAGCTTCAAGCCTTGCATTGCTCGAAGACAGGATTGCAATGTTTCAGGGCAGGAAACAGATTTATGGAAGTCAGGTAGCATGGAACATGCAGACTAATAAATATACCATCATGCCAATGATTGATCCTGATCATATTGATACCAGGCGGGCCGATATAGGGTTGGGTTCTTATGCGGCTTACCTGATCGATTTGGGGATTACATGGGATGTTGAGCAATATAAAAAAGACTTACCTGCGACTGAAAAATGGCATAATAAGATAATGAGCAGAAATAAGGTTAAAAATTAAAAGTACCAATATCTGTTTAATCTGCGTTTCTTATCCTTTTAGATCTGCAGGCGAATTATTGAGCTGTTGTATTTCCCGCAGATTGCGCAGAAAAATGCCGCAGATTTAAGGGCAATTTTTAGCAGGGAGTTTAATAAACCAAAGCCAGGTACCGCCCATGGTGGCTTACACAACCCGGGTTGGTGATTTTATAATCGAAAAGGTGATTTGGCGATTCATAAATAGCAACCTCGATTTTCTCTAGCCTGTTATAACTCGGCGAGGCAATGGTATGCACAAATGTTGTTTGCAGATCACTTTTAGTGAAATAGGCATCGTTATTAACGTTTACCACGCCATAAGTATTCGAACGGATGCTGCATTTTAAACTTTTGGGTGCAAAACTCCTTATACCGGTTTTACGGTTGTGGATTTTATAGGCAGATTCTTTCATGCTCCACAGCAACCATATCATCAAATCAGGATTTTCTGCACAAGTGATGAGCAACTGCTCTTCGGTAGTGAAAATTTTATCGAGGTAATTTTTACGGCGCCAGTTGCTTTGAATTTTGGCAAGATCTAAATCAACTATATCATTGCCCATCACGCGCTTCTAATTTTTGGGCTATAATTTCGGTTGTGGCTTTTACGTTGAGCATTTTGGCCATCGAATCGTTATCTATTTCGATGTTGAATTTCTCTTCAATATCTAAGATAATATCAACCAGGTTGGCCGAATTTATTTTTAAATCGTTAATAAAATCGGTTTTTTCGTCGATATGGGCCAAAGCGGTTGTTTCTTCGCTGTAAGGCTGAACGATTGTTTTTAAAGCTTCAATGATTTGTTCTTTATTCATAGGTGTATTTTTTAAAGATCACGCAGGCATTTATATCGCCAAATCCAAAGCTGGCTTTCGCTAAGATATTAATTGGCTGTTGAATTAAAGTTTGAGGAATGCTTTTTTCAGGGATTAATGCCTTAATTTCTTCACTCAGATCTTCACAATTGATATTCGGAAAAATAAATCCTTCCGAAAGTTCGAGTATCGAAGCCACACATTCTATACTTCCTGAGGCGGCAATGCAATGCCCGATCATGCCTTTTAACGAATTAATATAAGGGAAATTATCCGCAGGTAATTGGAGTGCCTCTTTCCAGTTTTGTATTTCGAGTGCATCTTTGGTAGTAGCGGTAAGGTGACCATTAATTACATCGATTTCGGAAGCTTTTATGCCTGCATTTTTTAAGGCTGCTTTTATACAACGCTGAACAGCAATAGGGTTGGGAGCTGTCATGGTGCCTAAACCCCGCTGCCCGCCGGAATTGATATTACCACCAATCACTTCTCCATAAATTTTGGCCTTTCTGGCGCGGGCGCTTTCCAACGATTCTAATACCAGCGCACCGGCGCCGCTCCCAGGTACAAAACCACTGGCGGTTGCACTCATGGGCCGGCTGCCTTTTTCGGGTTCGTGGTTATGTTTAAAGGTGCACACTTTCATGGCATCAAAACCACCCCAGATATAAGGACCGCTATCGCTCGTACTGCCAGCCAGCATTTTTGTTGCCTGGCCGGTTTTAATCCTTTCGTAAGCCAGTAAAATACTTTCGGCACCGGTTGCACAGGCAGATGAATTGGTACTTACCTGATTACCTAAGCCAAGTTTACCGCTGATAAAAGCACTCACTCCACTGGCCATCGTTTGTATTACTATGGAGCTACCAAGTTTTCTGATCTCGAGATCGTCAATTTTGTTGATGGCCCACCTGAATTTATCGATTCCTGAAGTTCCTGTGCCGAAAACAGTTCCACTCTCCCAATCCGGTTCGTCATTGTTTTCAATGGTCAAACCTGCATCTTTCCAGGCATCTAAGCCTGCAATTACCCCATAAACAATGCCCGAACTGTTTAAATTACGGAGTTCGAGTGGCGTAAAATACTGGCTGACCCGTTCTTCGCTCAGTTCAGGTTTTCCGGCAATCTGGCAGGAGAAATTTAAAGCTTCCAGATCAGGCTGATGGCGGATACCTGAGATTCCTTTTTTAATTGCCTCCGAAAATTGCGTAAGGGTGCTGCCATTGGGGGCACATATACCTAAACCTGTAATCACCACCCGGTTATCCATTATCTTTTGAAATTAACATGCCCGAAATATTTCCTTTACATACTACTTCCCCTTCAGTATTTTCCATTTTTACTTTGCAGTTCAGTTTATTAAACCTGAAATAGACCTTCTCACTGGTTACCGTCACTTTTTCTCCAGGATAAACCGGCTTTAAAAAATCGATCGCGTTTGATGTCATAGCAATTGATACATCTTGATCAATATCTCTCAACAGGTAAATGCCCAAACATACCAACCCGATCTGCGCCATAGTTTCGGTGAGGATTACCGCTGGGGTGACCGGATGGTTTTTGAAATGACCTTCGTAAAAGGATAGGTCTTTATGATAAGTAAAATTTCCTTTTGCGCCATTTTCATCAACATCTAATAACTCATCAACAAATAGAAAAGATTTGCCATACGGGAGTTGAGCTAATATTTCTTGCGGAGTCATATTGATTGAATGAGAGAATAATTAAGTTGTTGAATGATTGAGTATTACCATTGTAAAAGTATCCTTTGTGCTGAAAAACCAGGGCCAAAGCTCAACATCAGTCCCTTTTCTCCTTTTGCCGGCTTTTTATCAATTATTCGTTCTAGAACATATAAAACAGTTGCGCTACTCATGTTTCCGTAAAGTCTTAAAACTTCTTTTGTTTCATCTATGTTTTTGCCGAGTTGTCCAAATAATTCTTCTACAATCTGGATGATTTTTTTTCCGCCAGGATGAAAAATTAAGTGGTCTATATCCTTAATTTCGAGTTGGTTTTTAGCCAGAAAAGGGTGAATAATATCAGGGAAATGACTGGCAATGGTTTCCGGGACTTCTACATCCAGTACCATTTGCAAACCGGTATTGGTGAGTTGAAAACCCATCATCTTTTCAGCATCATAAAAATGGTACATTTCTTCAGCTAAAATTTCTGGTCCGTGGTCATCCTCATGCGAACTTAACAGTACACAGGCTGCCCCATCGCCAAATATGGCGGCACTTACAATGTTGGCCATCGAAAAATCATTAAGCTGGAAAGTGGCTGTTGGCGATTCTACCGCAACAACTGCTGCGCGTTTGCCGGGATTGGCTCTTAAGAAATTCTTGGCATAAATCATGCCCGATACCCCGGCTGCACAGCCCATTTCTGTTACCGGCAACCGAACAATATTCTGACGCAATTTTAATAAATTAATTAGATAGGCATCCAAAGAAGGAATCATAATGCCAGTACAGCTCACCGTAATGATGTAATCTAAATCCTGGGCCTGCCAGCCAGCCTTTTCGAGTGCCGAACTTAAACATTTAGCACCTAATTTAATCCCTTCCCTTGCATAGATGTTGTTCCGTTCTTCGAAACTTAAATCGCTAAAAACTTCTTCGGGCGACATGATCGAATAGCGTTTATCAACCGCTGCACCTTCGAAAATCTTTTTTACCTTTCTGATAAAACGTTCATCCTGATCTTTTAACCATACATCGAGGAAGGGTAAAATTTCATCGGTTGATCTCCAGAATTCGGGCAATGCTTTGCTTACTGCTTTTACGATTACGCTCATATTGTTTTAATTATCCATTGGTAGCGGAAAGCCCATTTCCATTTTATCGAACCCGATTTCAGGTTTAATTGTTTGCTGTATTTAACCAGGTCTGCTTTTTTAAATCCACGGAGGATAGAGACCAGGCCATCTTCGCGCGACATATCGTTTAAGCGGAATATGTAACATAAAGCCTGAAAAAGGCGATAGGCCATGGCGCTCCGTTGCAGATCATTAATTACTATACCCAATTTTGCCGATCTTTTAAAATTTTCAAGCAGCTCAATAATTTCTTCATCCTTAAAATGGTGTAAGGTTAAGGTGCAGAGCATAATATCGCAGGGTTTCTCCTGGCTCAAATCATCAAAAATATCGCTGCAATCGTAACTGATATTGGGATAATTTTCAGATAAACTTTTTGCGTGGTCGATGGTGAACCTATTGGCATCAATTCCTTTCAACATAAAATTTAAGCCCTTGCTTTTGGCATAATCGGCTAAAGTGCGTAACATATCGCCGTTTCCACAGCCGATATCAGTAATACGTATCAATTCATGCTTTGGTTTGCTGTCGATTAAGCTTTTAATGCCATCCAATGTAACTTTATTGCCACCAAGGAGTTGGTTAATGCTGGCAATTTTATCCAGTGCATCGCGTAATATTTCACCTTCCATTGCAAAATCGTCCATCATTTCAGGTGCGGTGCTTCTATATGTGGTATCTACTGCCATTTATTGAGGGATGGTAATGGGTTTTCCGTGGGTTTGTTTAATGATTTGGTTGAGCAGAAATGGCATTTTATTTAAGGCATTCATGGCAAAACTTTCGAGTTTATTATTTTTGAGCAAGGCAGCTAAAAGCCTTCCCATTTTTAAGCGGGTTTTAAATTCGCGGTTCCATGCTGTGGTATAATGTTGCTCTAAAACTGATCTGGAGGTGATTTTACCTTTTATTACCTGTTCTAATAATGTTGAAACAATTTTTGCACTGTGAATGGCCATGGCCATACCGTTTCCACATAACGGATGGATTAATCCGGCAGTATCGCCGATCATTAAAATATGCTGGTCAACCGGTTCTTTTGCCTCAAAAGAAATCTGACTGATGGTTAACGGTGTTTCGAATAAACTTTCGGCATTTTCGAAAATGTTTTTCAGGTGGATGTTTTTATAGAGGATGTTTTCCTGATAGCTCAGCATATTCTTATGTTTTTTAAAACTTTCATAATTGGCGAGGTAACAAATATTTAAACGGTCGTTCTCTACTTTAGAAACGCCGCAATAACCTCCTTCGAAATTATGTAGACTAACCACATGATTAGGGTAATCGGCTTGATAGTGTGCTTTTACTGCTAAATAAGGTGATTGTTTATGGATGAATTTTCGGTTGAGTTTTACATCAATGGCCGATCTTTTTCCATAAGCCCCGATTACGTAAGGTGCAGCATAAGTGCTGTTTGCAGTGGCTACTGTAAATTGATCGTTGGCAAAATTGATTTGTAGCACGCGCTCATGTATAACCCTGATATTTCTTTTGATGAGTTCGGTGTAAAGGTAATGATCAATGGTATAACGGCTTAAGCCAAAACCGCCAAGTGGGAGTTTCGTTTGCATACTTTTGTCCGAAAGCGAGGTGAAAAGCAGGTCGCTGATGAACGTGGGTTCCAGATTTTCGATTGATAAACCAAGCCACTCAAAATAGGGGAGTACTTCATTAGAAATATATTCGCCACAAACTTTATGATGGGGGTAAGCATCTTTCTCGATCAATATTACAGTTAAGCCCAGTTTATTCAGATGCAATGCTGCCGTTAACCCGGCCAATCCACCACCAATAATTAAAATTTCTGTTTCGGAATGCATACGATGAGATGGAACGCTAATATAACGTTTTAAAAGTCTGTTTGTTCAGCACATTCGTCTTTAACCACAGAGATCACCGGGAGAAAAAGCACCAAAGGCACAGAGCTGGGTGTATAGATAGCGTTTTGGTGCTGTGAGGTGTTACCATCTGACAATAATAATATTTGTTTTTGGCCACTTTAATTGGGTTTGTAAACCTTTGATAGTAGCAGTGTTAGTTTTGATTAAACGGGATTGAAGCGGTATACTTTTGTTTCCTTGAAAACAAAAGATGTAGCGGAAAGCCCGACTGACATTAATTATATCTAGAGATACTGCTTTTCAAATAATCTTTATAATTCTATCGTTTGCACTGTTTTCCAAACGCGTGCATCAATAGCTTATCGATTTCATCGTTAGAAAACGATAAACTATTCAACGCTCGTTAGAAACGAGCGTTAGCCTTTGGTTTGACGCTTGCACTGGTTTCCAAATGCGTGCATTAATAGCTTAACGATTTCATCGTTAGAAAACGATAAACTATTCAACGCTCGTTAGAAACGAGCGTTAGCCTTTGGTTTGACGCTTGCACTCGTTTCCAAATACGTGCATTAATAGCTTGACGATTTCATCGTTATAAACGATATATTATTCAACGCTCGTTCTAACGAGCGTTGGCTATCTATCGCTCCGTTCTTCCATATTCAAATCCGTATCAAACGGACTTTTTGTAAATGGATAAATAGACTGTTTAACAAATCCTTTCGGATAAGCAGCTTCATGCACACCCGTACCGGCGGGCCATTCTTTACCCGGTAAATAATAAGTGCCGAATATCATATCAATAAAAGGAAATATAGAGGCAAAATTATGGCCGTAATATTTAGGGTCTTCGCAATGGTGCCAATGGTGGTATTGAGGTGTAGTGAAAATATACTTCAACGGACCAAAGTTAATGCGCGTATTGGCGTGGATCAGTACAGCATGTATAGCAATGAAAATAATGTAGACGTTAAAAACCGTAGACGAAAAACCCAGAACATAAAGTGGGATAAACGTCATCGCACGGGTAAAAAAGATATCAATAAAGTGGGTACGGCTTCCAGCCAACCAATCCATATTTTGCGTAGAATGGTGTATCGAATGGAAACGCCAAAGTGATACCCTGGTATGGAAGAAACGGTGCGCCCAGTATTGAAATAAATCGGTGCTGAAGAATGCCAAAAACAAGGCCACTAAAAATGGTAAACCCTGTACCCAGGCATGTACCTTATCCAATCCCATCCAACCAAAAAATAATACCGCTGGTTTTTGGGTAATAATACCGAAAAACTGAATAAAAAGATGACTGATTACAAAATAGGTTAAATCTGTACGCCACTCCTCATGGAATTTGGTTTGCTCATTATTTTTAGGGAAGAATAATTCCAAAGGAACAAAAATGGCAACCATTAAAAGTAGATCCAAAATCATCCAATCCAGTCCAAAATGCCAGCCAGATTTGGCCACATCTCTACCCTCTACACTCAACGCGCCTAATATTACCGCCAATGCACCCAATGCAAAACCCGGCCATGCCCATTTAATTTTTTTACTCAGAATTAAACTCAGCAATGAAAAAAAGAAACAGCCAATAACACCGCCAAGCATTAAAGCTTCCATGCTCTCTTTGGTATATATTTCGCGGAATTCAGGTGTAGTCAATTTTTCCGGATAATGGAAACAAAGAATTCCTAAAAGCGCTAATACCGCTAAAAAAATAGAAATATACCCACTGATTTGGCCCTGGCCAACAACTAATCTTTTACTAGGAGACATTAAAATTATGTTTTGATAGATAACAATTATAATAAAAAAAATTGGTTCAGGTGTTTATTAGTTGATGCTTCATAGTCAGGTAGTTCATAGTTTGATTAACTTCAGACTAAAAAAATGGTTCATTGGTTGAGAGACTTCGAACTCCAGACTCCCGACTTCGGACTAAATTACCATTATCAAAAAAGAATATTTAAATTACAGCTCATTAACCAAATTTTAATAAATAACGCCTCAAATCTATGCCGCATCATTCAAAAATAATATTGCCACTCATAATATGCTGTTTTTTCTTTTTTTCTGAAGGATGGGCACAAAAAAATATTAAAGGTCGTGTTATTAATGCTGCCAATAAAGGTATCGCATCCGTTTCGATTTACCATAGTGATAAGCTGATTGCAATATGCGATGCTGAAGGGAGTTTTGCTTTTAAAATAGATTCATTAAATAAAGAACAGTCGCTTTTTTTTAGCGCTGTAGGTTACGAAAGCCGCTCAATTAAAATTGATGAACAGACCGATCTCACCGTTAAATTAAAAGATAAATATGAGACATTAGATGATGTACAGATTTATGCTTCTAATTTTGTTTCAGCCCTGGTAAAAAATGCACTGGCACATCTTGCCGATACGGGTGTAGTAAGTAAAAAGCTACTCTGCAGGCAGTACGTGGTTAGGAAAGGCAAATACAATACCTATGCCGAAGGAATATTTAACCTGCACACCGACGAATACAAAAACGATATCAAATTGCAATTGGAGGGGATAAGAAGGCTTAAGGATCTGAAGAATGCAGGAAGCGTTAAGATCAATTATGCCATTGATTTAAGGGTCGAACTCAAATATTATTTTGTAGGTAACCTGAATGATAATATGCTTAGTGAAGATAATGATTATGAGATTGAAGGGCAGGTTGATTACGAGGGTACAAAATGTTATAAAATTTATTTTAACAAGACGAGAAATGTATTATACAGGAACAAAAACGGATGGATTTATATCTCTGTAGATAAACACCTTCTTAAAGGGATGGAAAGTAATATTGCCACAGTAACAAAAAAAATGATCTGGATAAATAAGCAAAATTATACCATTCAAAATGGTTTGTCGCACCTTTCTTCTACTTCAATGAAGTGTAATGTAGTGGCCGGATTATTTTCCGAAGGTGAGCCTTCGGTAGAAATGGACCTGCTTTTTCTCGAAAATATCGATCCAAATCAAAAAAACAACAACAGTTTCTCCACCTTAAAACTCAGACAGGATTTTTACCAATACCCCAAAAAAAATGATGTCGGACTATGGAGTGAAATTTATCAAAAACATCATCTAACAATTCCTGCAGTAATTATAGAAACTTATAAATCAGACAAAGATATTTTGGAACAATTTTAAGTTTTGTTAGTTCATTGGTTGATTCGTCAATAGTTAATTGGTAACTGTCAACCGCCAACTGGTTAATCGGTTAACTGACTTTGAAAGTGATTTTATCAACCATATTTAAAGATCCTTCATTGCATTTAGGATGACAGATTATAGATAAATCGACTGCGGACTAAGAATTGGTTCATTGCCAACCATCAACTGAAAACTGAATATTGATTAATCTTCCAAACTCCAAACGCTCAACTCCAAACTATTTCCTGCACTTAAGGGTTGCTTTATCAGGCTTGTGCTATGCAATGCCATTCTTTTTTAAATTATCAGTATTTTTGAAACCACGATATGTTACTAAACTACCTGCGTCTTTTACTGCTCCCTTTCTCATTAATTTACGGAATTGCCATTACGCTCCGTAAAAAGCTATACGATTGGGGGCTTATGCGATCTGTAAAGTTCGATCTGCCAGTAATCTGTGTAGGTAATCTTGCCGTGGGTGGATCAGGTAAAACGCCCACCGTCGAATATCTGGTGAGGTTATTGGACGATTACAAAATTGCCATTTTGAGTAGGGGATATGGCCGGAAAACAAAAGGATTTATCCTGGCCGATGCCACTGCCACCGCCGAAACCATTGGCGATGAACCTTTACAATACCATCAGAAATTTACCGGCATAACCGTTGCCGTTTGCGAAGACCGCGTAAAAGGTATTGAGCAGTTAAAAGAAAATCACGATTTAATTATCCTCGATGATGCCTTTCAGCACCGTGCAGTACGGGCAGGCTTTAACATCTTGCTGTTCGAATTTAGAAAATTGGGTACCTTACAGTTTTTATTGCCGGCTGGTAATTTGAGGGATGTTTTTGCTTCGCGTAAACGTGCAGATGTATTATTGGTAACCAAATCGCCAGTTCCTTTGTTGCAGGTGGCCCAACAAGCCTCCGTAAACGAACTGCAACCCAATGCCGGTCAGCCTGTACTACATTCCTACCTTAAATATGGTGATCTTGTTCATTTATATGGCAAAGAAAGTCGTACACTGGAATCTGTTAAAGATTTTGAAATTTTTCTGTTAACTGGTATCGCCAATCCGCAACCTTTAATAGAAGAACTCGGAAAATATTCTAAAACCATAAAACACGAAGATTTTCCTGATCATTATGCCTTTAAAGAAGCCGATATCAGGAAGTTTAAAAGCACTTTTTTAGCCGGAATTAAAAAAGAAAAAATCATCATCACAACAGAAAAGGATAGCAAGCGTTTAAGAGCTACCGGATTTGAAGATTTACTGGTAGATTTACCTGTATATTATTTACCCATAGAGGTTGAATTATTTGAACAAGATAAGATTACCTTTGACGAACTCATTTTAGACTATGTTAAGAGCAATAGAAGAAACCGTTGAATATATAAAACGTAAAACAGAAAATTTTAAGCCAGAAATAGGCATTATTTTAGGTACTGGTTTGGGTGGCCTGGTAAAAGAAATCGAAGTTGAACATCAATTGATGTATTCTAATATTCCCAATTTCCCCATTTCTACTTTAGAATTTCATAGCGGTAAACTCATTTTTGGTACGCTGAACGGGAAAAAAATTATTGCCATGCAGGGTCGTTTGCATTATTACGAAGGGTACAGCATGCAACAAATCACCTTTCCGGTGAGGGTAATGAAAGGTTTAGGTATCGAAAACCTTATCGTATCCAATGCCGCAGGCTCATTAAACCCCGAATTTAAAAAAGGTGATTTAATGATTATCGAAGATCACATCAACCTACAGCCTGATAATCCATTACGCGGTATCATCGAAAGCGAATTGGGTCCGCGTTTTCCGGATATGAGCCAGCCATACAAACGCGATATCATTGCCAAAGCCTTAGAAATTGCTAAAGATGTTGATATTAAATGCCATAAAGGGGTTTATGTTGCCGTTTCTGGTCCGAATTTAGAAACCAAAGCAGAATATAAATACTTACGTTTAATTGGTGCCGATGCAGTAGGTATGAGTACCGTACCTGAAGTAATTGTAGCCAATCATGCAGGCTTACCTGTTTTTGCCATTTCTGTACTTACTGATGAGGGTTTTCCTGAAGACCTGAAGCCTTTTAATTTAGATGAAATTTTAGCCGCTGCTGCCAAGGCCGAGCCAAAAATGACAGAAATTTTAACCCGCTTAATCTCTGGATTGTAAGATGCGTAAAATCGTTCAAATCTGTTTTTTTATCCTCATGCTTTCTGGCATTAATAAAGCCTTTGCACAGGATTTAAAAACAAGTGTGGGTACAAACAAAGAACTTGATTCGGTTCGGAAAAAACTCGATGGTGGAAAAGATTCTACAGTTTTTACGGCCAAATATATCCGTTTTACCAAACTAGGCCTGAGTAAAGATAGTATTGTATTGCTGCCTCTCGATACTTCAACCGTTAACATCCAGAATTACAGTCCGCTTTTACAGCCTATGCACCCAACCATTAGCACGGGTAATATGGGCTTATCTGCAAGGCCTTTGTTATACGAACCAAGTAAACGGATAGGTTTTGATGTAGGTTTCCACTCACTCGATTATTATGCACTAACGCCTGACGACATTATTTACTACCAGGCCAGAACGCCTTTTACCAGCCTGTATTTTGTTAGCGCCGGACAAAAAGAACAACTTTTTAGAGCGATACATACACAAAACATTAAAAAAAACTGGAATGTTGGCGTAAATTTTAACCGTGCAGATTCTAAAGGTTTTTATGTGAGGCAGCGTGGCGATAATTTAAATGTTGCGGTGTTCTCCTGGTATCAATCACCAAGTAAACGTTATAACATGTGGGCCTCAGCAATTTTTAATACCATGCGGGGTTATGAAAATGGTGCGGTTGTAGCAAAAAATATATTCGATCCCGGGTATAACGCCATCAGCAGGGATGGTGAGGCCGTAAACCTGGCGGATGCGCGCAACATGTATAAAAAAAATACATTGTTTTTAAAACAGACTTACTACGTAGGCAGGATTGACACCTCTACCAATGCAAATAACGCAGTTTTGCCAACGAATAAGGTAACCTATACTGTAGAGTACAATAACGACAGTTACGATTTTTATAAAAACAGTACCGATCCGAACAATGTATTGCCTCCGGGGATAAATAATACCACGTTTACAAACGACTCTACCCATGTGCAACACCTTAAAAATGAGTTTATTTACAGCTTTTTCTTAAGGCCTAAAAATTCTTCATTAATTAAAAATGAATTAAAGGTTGATGCCGGAATCAGACATGACTATTACAAGCATGAATTTTTAGGTATTAAACAGGACGGTACAAATTACGAGCAAAGCCGCTTTGCTTATCAAAATATAACGATTTTGGGTGCTGCCGGATATAGATTTTCTTCCAATATAGATTTTAACTTAAATGTTGAACAGATATTGCAGGGCGAAAACGCAGGCGACTACCTCTACGAAGCTAAAAGTAAAATCCTGTTGAGTAAAACCATCGGAAGGATAGAACTTGGTGCCTATGCGCAAAATCAAACGCCGGCCACCATTTTTGATTATTACCATGGTAACCACTACCAGTGGACCAATAACGATTTTAAAAATACCAAAATTGCCAATTTATCATTCAATTATATTAATGATAAGTATGCTTTAAATGCGGGTGCGAGGTATATTTTAACCAGTAACTACCTGTATTTCGCCGCAGATCATTCAAGCGGTACCACGGCCATTTTACCTAAACAAGAAACAGCAGATATTAGTTTAATCCGGATAGATGTATCAAAAAAATGGAGGTTTGGCAGGTTTGCAATAGAAAATTATATCGCTTATCAAAAAACAGATAATAATGCCATTTTAAGAACGCCGGAGTTTTATACTTATAACAGTGTATATTTCGATAATACTTTTTTTAAAGTATTAAAGGCAAACATCGGTTTTGATGTAAGGTATAATTCTGAATATGCAAATTACCTCTATTCGCCTGCAACTGCGCAATTTTATATAGATGAAAGTAACCCGGTAACATTTGCTTCGAAACCGATTGTTGATGTTTTCTTTAAAGCCAATTTAAAGCGGGCCAATATATTTGTGAAATACGATTTTATCAATCAGGGTTTATTCCAAAGGGGATATTATACCGTAAACAGATACCCGATGCAGGATGCATTGTTGAAATTCGGCGTTACCTGGAATTTTTACGATTAATTAACTGGGGACATAAAAAAAGTTATCGAAACGTCTTAAAAGGGTATTTAACAGATCCTTCGACAAGCTAATATTGACAGACTTCAATAAAAATGAAGGCTCCTTGTGCCAAGCAAAAAATCAGCTAAAGCTTTAATAAGGCATAAAAAAACCTTTCCGATTTAAATCGGAAAGGTTTTTTACTTGAAAGGTTTTTCTTAGAATGAATAACCTACTGAGAAACCTAATACACGGTTGGTTAATTTGTTGGCATTAGCCCTGCTATCTTTAGGGGTTAAGTCTGTTAAACCTAAACCATAGTTAGCACCTACTAAAAAGCCAGAATTTGTACGGTAAGCTAAACCAAAATTTGCACCAAAATCTGTGCTGCCATAATTTTTATCGCTGGCGCTACCGAAAGATAAATCTCTATCATTGCTAACAGTAGCTGTAGTGCTTGCGTTAGTGGTATTATTTACAGTGGTTGTTCTGATTTCTCCTTTATCTTTTCCAGAAATATTGAATCCAATGTATGGACCAGCACTGATTTGTATTGCGCCAGCATCACCAGTAGGAATTCTGAATACGGCATTAATTGGAACTTCAATAGCCATTAAATTAGTTTTTCCGGTTGTAGTGGTTGTTATTGTAGTGTTATTACCTGTTATGGTTGATACCGATTCGCCTTTTGCACCTTTATTTTGCAATGATATACCTGGCTGAATGAAGAAATTGTTTCCTACACCAAAATCACCAAATGCAGTAACGTTAAAACCTACATTGTTTTTTACATTGTCATTATAGGCATTGGATGCTGCATTATCGCCACCTGCATGAAATTTTGATAAGTTAACACCAGCTTTAATTCCAAAACGGGCAGTTTCACCTGTCATTTTTGTTTGTGCAAATGCACCTGTTGCCAATAAAATAACCGAAGCGCTTAATAATAACTTTTTCATAATATTTTTCTTTTAGAAGAATCTTGTTTAAAATTTCAGGTTTTAACCTGTTGTTAATTACAAGCCTCATTTCCAAAAGCTGTGCCAAAGTATCAAGTCTGTTACATTTAGAAGTCTAAAGTATTGGTTTTCAGTATCCTTTTTAAGGATTTTTAGCGTAACAATATCAGCAAGCGGTTATGCCTTTAACGGTATTTTACTGTATAGATAACAGGAATAATTGGCAGAATTAGGATTTTTTACACCAAAAAGGAATAATGCCGAAATGTCGAATTCTGGAAAATTAGGTTTTTTGAGGTTTCTTTTTTGCCGCTGGAAAAAGCACATTGTTTAAAATTAAGCGGTAGCCTGGCGAATTGGGATGCAGGCTTAAATCTGTTGGTGGGTCGCCAACCGCGTGCTGGTAATCTTCAGGATCGTGACCGCCATAAAAAGTAAACTGCCCTTTACCAATCTCACCATGTAAATAGCGCACTTCAGCAGCCCCTTTATTCTCACCCAGAACGGTTACGCTCGTTTTAACCAAACTTTTTCTGAATGCGGTAGTTTGCCCCATAAAACCTTTAATCACTTTATCGTGATCCTGTGTAAGCATGGTAGGCACCAAATCCCATTTGGCAGAGAAATCGAATAAAGTGAAGTAATCGTTTGTTTGATTTAAAGTACGGGTTTGTGTGGCATCAATATCTGAGAACTCATAGTTCATTGGGTTATTATCCAGTTTAAAATTCTGAAAGGCCAGTGTTTTGCCAAAATCCAGTTTAGCCTGTGCGTTCGGATCGGCAGGATCGCCATCAAACATTTGGGCACAAATATCAACACCATCAGCAGCCAGGGCAATATCAAAACTATCGGTGCCTGAGCACATGGCAAAGAGAAAACCTCCGCCAGCACAATATTCTTTAATGTGTTTGGCTACAGCCAGTTTCATTTCTGATACTTTTTTATAACCCATACGTTTAGCCAGCGCTTCCTGGTTTTTAACATCTTCCTGGTACCAGGTTGCATACCTGAAATTGGCCCAAAAACGCCCGTATTGACCGGTAAAATCTTCGTGGTGCAAATGCAACCAGTCATATTTGCTCAATTTGTCCTGAAGGATGTCGTCATCATAAATAACCTCATAAGGAATTTCGGCATAAGTAAGCACCAGCGTAACCGCATCATCCCAGGGTAACTTGCTTTTAGGAGAATACACGGCAATTTTTGGTGTTTTCTCCAGTTTTACCATTTCCATATTAACCGACGGGTCGCTGATCTCATTTAACAAACTCACTACTTTGCCATCAGCCATTACTTCGTAAGATACCCCCCTGATTTTTAGCTCATCCTCAACTGCTTTATTGTATTTAATTAGAAAGCTGCCACCACGGTAATTTAACAGCCAATCAACCTCCACTTGTTTACTGATGGTCCAGTAGGCTATACCATAAGCTTTAAGGTGGTTTTTTTGGTCTTCATCCATATAAATCAATAGCGACGAAGCCCTGAGCCCTAGGGAGCAAAACAGGCAAATAAGGAGGATATAAGATTTCTTGATCAAATTGCTATGCTTAAAACACTAAAATACCGCATTTAAACTGGATAGAAAAATTTAATGATGTTATAAGTTATACAATTTTGTTATTTTTGCCCTCTACTAAAAAAAATGAGATTTTTTTTAGGCAAATAAAATTTAAAATTAGTACCGATATTAATATGAGTAAAGCAATAATAAAAACAGAAAAAGGCGAAATGACCGTAGAATTCTACGAAAACGATGCGCCGAAAGCCGTTGCAAACTTTAAAAAATTAGCTAAAGAAGGCTTTTATGATGGGGTAACTTTTCACCGTGTAATCCCTAATTTTATGGTTCAGGGTGGATGTCCAAACTCAAAAGATCCGGCTAAAGCTCATTTGGCAGGTACTGGTGGCCCGGGTTACAAAATTGATTGCGAACTGGACGGAGAAAACCAATATCACGACCGTGGTGTTTTATCAATGGCACATGCAGGCCGTAACACTGGTGGTTCACAGTTTTTTATCTGCCACAGCAGAACCAATACCGCTCATTTAGATCGTAACCATACTTGTTTTGGTAAAGTTGTAGAGAATGTTGATCTTGTAGATGATATCCGTCAAGGCGATAAAATTTTAAACATTGAAGTTTTAGAAGACTAAAAAATAGATGTGAGATTTGAGACATTAGATTTGAGACTTGATTGCTCTGATTGATGCCCTTATCTCATTTAATAATTAAACAAAGAGTTTTAGTTATTTGATTTGAGTGATTTCTCATTTCTCATATCTCGAATCTCATATCTCAAAAAAAATATGAATTTAAGAGGAATTGTTGCCGTATCTGGCAGACCGGGTTTATTTAAACTGGTTGGACAAAATAAAGTGGGTTACATTTTAGAGGGTTTAGACGCTCAAAAAACTAAAGTGGTAGCCAATATTACCAATACTAAATTGGCTTCGTTAGAAGATATTACCGTATATGGTGAGGAAGAAGAAATTAAATTGGCCGATATTTTTGCTAAAATTTCTGAAAAAGGATCTACCCCGGATTTAAAAGGCGATTTACGTACTTATTTTCTTGAAGTAGCTCCAGGCCACGATCAGGAAAAGGTTTACGCTTCAGATATGAAGAAAATCATTACCTGGTATAACTTGCTGAAAGATCTTCCTTTGTTTACTGAAGAAACTCCGGAAACACCTGGTACTCCGGCAGAGGTTAAATTATCAGAAGAAAAAGCAGCTGCAGACAAAAAAAACAAAGCTACTGGTTCAAAAGCATCAGCAAGTGCTAAAGCAAGTACTAAAACTTCAGCGCCAGCTAAAAAAGCAAGCATGACAAGTAAAAAAGGCGTTTAAGCTTAATTTACTTCATTATAAAAAACACCAGGCCATTCGTCTGGTGTTTTTTTATGGGTTTAATCGAAAAAATACCAAAGCAAGGCAACAATTACTAAAGAAGCAATAATGCTGATCCATAAGTATTTGTTATTGCGGTTCTGGTCGCTTTTATATCTATATTCCCTTTTATATTTATCCAGTATCATAGTTTCTTTTATTTAATGATGATTTTAATCTAGTTTTTCCATATCCCATCGTCAACCTTCCATCAACCATTTTTCATCTTAGGCGTGATGATAAGGTTCTCCTTTTAAAATACTAAAACCCCGGTAAAGCTGCTCTACAAAAAACAACCTGATCATTTGGTGAGAAAAGGTCATATCAGACAGGGAAATTAAACCATTTGCCCTTTTATAAATGGTTTCGTCAAAGCCATAAGGACCACCAATAATAAAAATGAGGTGTTGAACGCTACCCACCATCTGTTTATTTAAATAGTTGGAAAATTCTACTGATGAGTATTTTTTTCCCTTCTCATCCAATAAAATTACAACATCGCCATTATTAATTTGTTTGTGCAGCAACTCGGCTTCTTTCGCTTTTTGCTGTGCTTCACTCAGATTTTTAACATTTTTTACATCGGGTATGGCCAAAAAAGTAAAGTTAATATAATGTTTCAGGCGGTTGATGTATTTATCAATTCCCTCAATAAGATACTTATCTTCGGTTTTGCCAATGGCGATCAGGGTAATCTTCATTTAATATTTTACCTATCTTTAGAATTTCGAGTTCCAAAATTAGAGAAAATTGTAACAAAAAATACAATCTATCCATCTGATACCTTCGGAAATATATCATAGAATAAAAATCATGCTAAAGCAACAAGAAGAAATAATAGCCGCTTACGACCAGAAAATTAAAGAAGTTACAGCAGATATCAGTGAGACCAAAAAACTGATTGATCAACTTTCTTTTGTACGCATTGGTTTGTTCCTTGCCGAAATTTTACTTTTTATTTTACTGGTTAATTCTGCAGATGATAATTTGCGGACTTTAATTCAGATTGGTTTATGTGTACCGGTAATTGCATTTGCTTTTATTGTACGCAGGCAAAGTAAGCTCGATCGCGAAATCGATTATAAAAAACAACTCTTGTGGGTTTATCAGAACGAGTGGCATGTTTTAAACGGCATAGCCAATGGTTATGATCATGGTACGGCTTTTGAATCTGAACTGCATCCTTATACTTCCGATCTTGATATTTTTGGAAGTGCCTCTTTATTTGCCATGATTAACCGTTGCAGTACCAAAAGCGGGAATAACATTTTGGCGAAAAACTTTTCCGAAAAATCAACCAGGGATAGAATATTACTCCGCCAGGAAGCGGTAAAAGAAATAATTGAAAAGATAGACGAGACCTACAGTTTTCGCGCCAATCTTCATGGATACGATCCAGAAAAAATAGAACAAATTAAAACGCAACTTAAATATCAGCTGGGCGCTCAACTGAAGTTTGTGGCTGGAAAATTTTTACGATTTTATGTAAAGCTGGTTCCTTATATCGCCATCGCCCTGATTTTAGCTGCAGTGTTTGTGAGCGGTGTTTTTTGGAAAATATTAGTGTTGTTGTGCATCATCCATGGCGGCTGGAATGTATTATTGGGCAGCAAAATAAATAAGGTTTTTTATAGTTTCGGGGGAAGTTCGAACCTGTTAAATGGCTATGCCGGCGCTATTTTATGGACGGAAAACCAAAGCTGGAAAAGCCCATACATTCTGGGTTTATTCGATTCGAAAATCCCCGTGAGTAAAGAAATTAAAGCCCTTTCTAAAATCATCCAGAATTTTGATGCCCGGTTGAATATTATTGTGGGTGCAATACTCAATGTGGTTTTATTATGGGATTTGAGGTGCTGTGTAAACCTCGATATCTGGTATAAGTCGTCATCAAAGGATGTAATTTCTGCACTTGATCACCTGGGTGATTTTGAAGAACTGATCTCTTTGGCTACAACAGCTTATAACCAGCCACATTGGGTTTTTCCGGCAATTAAAGATCAGTTTGCGTTAACAACCGTTCAGGTTGGGCATCCCCTCATTAATGAGCGTTTAAGGGTAAACAACGATTTTCACCTGGAAACAAAACCAACTGTTGATATTGTAACGGGCTCAAACATGGCAGGTAAAAGCACCTTTTTGCGCACTTTGGGCATTAATATGATTTTGGCTTATGCAGGGGCACCAGTTTGTGCAAAAAGCATGGAGTTGTCTGTTTTTTCGATCAATACCTATATGCGCATCAAAGATTCGCTGAATGAAAGCACTTCTACTTTTAAGGCAGAATTAAACCGCTTAAAAATGATTTTAGACAACGTGGTAAAAGATAAAGATACCTTTGTGCTGATTGATGAAATGCTCCGTGGTACAAATAGCAGGGATAAATACCTGGGATCGAAGGTTTTTGTAGAAAAACTGATCGCCGAAAAAACACCTGCACTTTTCGCCACGCATGACCTGCAACTGGCCGATTTGATTACCGGTCATCCCGAAACGGTCCGCAATTTTCACTTTGATATCCAGATTAAGGAAGGTGAAATGAGATTTGATTACCTGCTAAAACAAGGGCCTTGCAAAACCTTTAATGCTGCCATTTTATTGAAAGAAATTGGGTTGACTTTGGAATAATATACTGTCAGATGTTACGGTCTGATAATGAGTAGAATAAATTTGAATCAGCCAGATGGTAACATCTGAAAGCGCTATAAAAACAAAAGAATTTGTAACTTAAATTTGAAAAAAGATCTAAACCTCATCTAAATTAAATGCCTCATGAAACAAGCGCTTATTTATACTTTAAAAGTAACACTTACAACCTTATTGGTTTGCTTGCCCGTTACTTTTGTAATCATGATGATTTACCTCAGGCTTTTGCCGCTTATTGCTTCGAATTACAGTGTTAGTGTTAACCTTGATATAAAGGATGCTGTTGTATTTATTGCCTTAACTTTTTGTACACTTTTATTTAATATGAAGAAAAAGGGTGGCATAGCACAGGCAACTTACAATAAACGCAGTATTAAAATCAATGCCTTTATGGCCTCAATAGCAATCTTTTTAATTTATTTGTTGTTACGCGGGAAATTAATGACACTTTCAGTTGATGAATTCCTGATTACTTATGGTCCATCATTTCTCATTACATTTATCTGTATGGGGGTTTATCCATTAAAAAATGAAAATGTGCAAGCTAAAGTAATCTAGAAATTCTTCTGCCGGATAATTGTTAATTGTGGTATCAGCTGTTACCATCTGACACTATGTGGAATGGCAATAGTGTAGAAATATTTGAATCAGTCAGGTGGTAACACTTTATTGCACCTTAATTAAACCTGTTGTCCCTGTATTGCTTTGGCGAGGTGCCCATAATGCTGGAGAAAAGCCGGCTAAAATAATAAGGATCGTTAATGCCGATTTTTAGGGCAATTTCATTAATTCGTAAATTGGTAAACAGCAAATATTGCGTTGTTTTCTGAATTTTAAGCTGGTTAAAGTAATCGATAGGAGGGGTGCCGGTTTTCTTTTTAAATATGGCCGATAAATACGATGGTGATAAATAAACGGCCAATGCCAATTCTTTTAAACTCAGCATTTTTTCAATATTGTTCCGCATAAAATCAATTACCTCTTCTACTTTATCTGGCTCTATAATTTTATCCGGCTGTTTATCCGAATAAATAATTCCGGCAATATAATGGTGGAAACATAAATTGGCATAAATAATATTTTCCCTGCTAAAACCTCTTTCCAGCCGGTTATATATGGTATTAAATAAATTATTTCTTTCTTCATTAAAACCTGCATAAGCTTTATAATGCTGTAATGAGGCTATCAGTTGCTCTGCTCCGGAGCCCGAAAAGTGGAACCAATAAATAGTCCATGGTAATGTTGAATCTGCCTGGTAAATATGTGCCGTTTTTTTAGGGATGATGATGAAATTGCCAGCCTCGATATGGTAATTGGTTTGCTGAAATTCTACATTTCCTTTTCCTTCGATACAATGGATCAAAATATGCTGATCGGCTCCTTTGTCTCTTTGTGCGTAGTGATTCAATGCTTTACGGTAGTAGCCAATATCAGTAACAAATAAATTGTTTATGATTTCGTTTTCAACGCATTGTTTTAGAAGCACATTTTTTGGAATAATGATGGATTTTTGGAAATCGAACCTATTCTTTTCTCTAATCGGGTATTTTTCCATGATTAAATTTTATAAACAAAAAGTAATATAATCCATCTTTTGCGCAAATTAATACATTTTTGTATTTTATTATTTTATTCACCTTTGGTTTACCGGGAGCTGAATCTTAGTAATTTAGCTAAGTAACCAACCCCTTTATAATTTTAATTGATGTTTAGCCGGATTTAACTTTGTGTATAAATACAAAACTGCTAAAAATTAACTTAAGTTTACACTGACCAAATGTTGTTGAAAAAGAAAATACTTTTTGCATCCGGCTTTGCGCTGGTTGCAATCATCTTAATTGCCTTTTCCCTCTTCTCATCTGAAAAACAGATTGATTTTAACTCGCAGGTAAAACCCATTCTGAATAAAAAATGTATTTCGTGCCATGGTGGGGTTAAGCAACAGGGTGGTTTTAGTGTTTTATTTAGGGAAGAAGCGCTGGCTAAAACAAAAAGTGGCAGGCCGGCAATTATTCCAGGCAACCCAGAGGATAGTGAATTTATCAAACGCTTAAAATCGAACGATCCTGAAGAAAGGATGCCATATAAGCATCCCGCATTAAATAATGATGAAATTGATATCCTGAGCGGTTGGATAAAACAAGGCGCAAAATGGGGCAATCACTGGGCTTATGTAAGCGTAAAGCCGGTTGAAGTACCAGACGTAAATAACGACTGGGCACGCAATGATCTGGATAAATTTATTTTAGCTAAACTGGACGAAAATAAACTTGAGCCATCTAAAACAGCTGATAAAGCTACACTGTTAAGGAGGGTAAGTTTGGATTTGATCGGAACCTATCCTTCAGATAAAATGGCGAAATTTTACCTGGAGAGTAAAAACGAACAACAAGCTTACAGTGTGCTGATTGATAGCTTGCTGGCTTCGCCTAAATTTGGTGAGCGCTGGGCATCGATGTGGCTGGATATTGCCCGTTACGCCGATACCAAAGGTTATGAAAGCGATCCTAACCGGAACATCTGGAGTTACCGCGATTGGGTAATTAAAGCATATAACCGCGATATGCCCTATGATCAGTTTATTACCGATCAGATAGCTGGTGATTTGTTTTCGAAGCCAACCGATGCCCAGTATATTGCAACGGCATTTAGCAGAAATACACCAACCAATGATGAGGGGGGAACAAATAACGAAGAATTTAGAACAGCGGCAGTTTTAGACCGCGTAAATGCGACCTGGGAAGGTTTGATGAGTACCACTTTTTCTTGTGTGCAATGCCATAGTCACCCTTACGATCCCTTTAAACATGATGAATATTATAAATTCATGTCATATTTTAACAATACCAGAGATGAGGATGTGCCGGGAGAATATCCGCTATTTAAAAATTTTAACGATAGCCTTAAAAATCAGCTTAATCTTTTAACCAATTGGGTTAAATCTGTTTCGGGCAAGGAAAGGTCGGCAGAAGTTGAATTATTCTTAAAAACCGGGCAACCAGCCATCAATTCTACTACAGCCGATCAATTGGTTAATTCGGTAATAGGCAATAATAATATTGCGCTTTATTTTAAAAACAGTTCCTCAGCGAGATTAAAATCCGTTAACCTCGAAAATGCAGATCAGTTAATTCTCCGTTATAATTGCAGCAAAGAAAATGGCACCATGACTTTACATGCAGGTTCGTTAAATGGTCCTGTGATCAAATCATGGAAACTGGCCGAAACTAAAGGCTATCAGAATATAGAAATCGATTTTCCTAAACAAAGCGGTGTAAAAGATGTGTACTTAAAATATACAAATGGCACAGAGAAAAATCCCGATGCATTTATGGTGTATTTCGATTGGTTTTACTTTACGAAACAGTTTCCCGGAAAAGGCAGGCCTGATTATTTGACCTACAAAAAAACATTTACCGGTTTAATGGATACCCAGGCGCCAACTACACCTATTATGGTGGAGAACCCATTGAGTATGCAGCGTAAAAATTATGTGTTTGAACGTGGTGCGTGGACATCAAAAGGTAAAGAAGTAAATGCTGGAGTGCCGAATTCTTTAGCCTTTGCCATGCCCAAAAATGCACCTGATAATCGGATGGGCTTAGCGATGTGGCTTACCGATAAGAGAAATCCACTCGTATCACGGACCATGGTAAATCGCCTGTGGGAACAATTGTACGGTGCCGGACTGGTAGAAACACTCGAAGATATGGGGACACAGGGTATGGCACCAACCCATCAGGAACTTTTAGATTTTATGGCCTATCAGTTTATGTATAAATACAACTGGAGCATTAAAAAAATGCTGAAAGAACTGGTAATGATGGCGACTTATAGGCAAGACAGTAAGCTTTCTGACGAATTAAAAGAGAAAGATCTTTTTAATAAATTTTACGCCCGTGGTTCGAGGGTAAGGTTAAGTGCTGAGCAAATCAGAGATCAGAGTTTAGCCATTTGTGGTGTATTAAGTAATAAAATGTATGGTCCGCCGGTAATGCCATGGCAACCCGAAGGTATCTGGTTTTCGCCCTATAGCGGAGCCAAATGGATCACGAGTGGTGGAGAAGAACAATACCGCAGGGGAATTTATACCTATTGGAAACGGACGGCTCCCTATCCATCTGCCATTGCTTTTGATGGTGCATCGAGGGTGGTTTGTAGTCCGCGGCGTATCCGTACCAATACCCCGTTACAAGCTTTGGTTACGTTAAATGATAGTGTGTATATCGATCTGGCAAGAAAACTGGCACTACGAATGGAAAAAGTTGGCGGAAATAGCAGTACATCAAAAATTGCTAAAGGGTATGAGATGATTTTGTATAAAACCATTCCTCAAAATAGGTTAAAAGTATTTGAAGAATTATATAGCAAAGCTTTTGATCAGTTTAAGAAGAATTCGGCAAATGTATCCGCATTTATGGGCGATAAACAAAAGAAATATAAACCAGAAGATGCTGCAATGGTGCTAGTGGCCAATGCAATGCTCAATCTGGATGAAGTAGTTACCAAAAATTGATCTGACCAGGTTATGACGAGAGACGAATTAAATGCACATCGGTTAATTAAAGAAGCACATGAAGCAAATGCCAGGTTACATTCCAGGCGTCACTTTTTAAAAGAGAGTGCTATGGGATTAGGGGCTTTGGCAATGGGTTCGCTATTGGGTAGCTGTGGTAACCTTTTTTCAAACAAACAAACCAAAATTGCTTACGATCCTGCACATCCGTTATTGCCAAAATCGCCTCCGCTGGTAGGCAAAGCTAAAAGTGTAATTTATTTGCACATGGCTGGCGCGCCATCACAATTGGAACTATTCGATTTTAAACCCGAGCTAATGAAAATGGACGGGCAGGACTGTCCACCTTCTTTATTGGCCGGTAAAAAGTTTGCCTTTATCACGGGAGTGCCTAAAATGCTCGGTCCGCAGGCTAATTTTGCCAGGCATGGTCAATCTGGCGCCTTGGTAAGCGATAATTTACCGCATTTTTCTACCATGGTAGATGACGTGACTTTTTTAAAAGCCGTAAAAACCGATCAGTTTAACCATGCTCCTGCACAACTTCTGGTGCATACCGGTTCGCCACGCCTCGGCAGGCCAAGTATGGGTAGCTGGGTAACCTACGGTTTGGGGTCAGAAAACCAGAACCTGCCAGGTTATGTGGTATTAACCAGTGGGGGTAGTTTTCCCGATGCCGGAAAGAGTGTTTGGGGAAGTGGTTTTTTACCATCCGTTTATCAGGGGGTACAATGCAGGAGTGAGGGCGATCCGGTGTTATTTATCAAAGATCCCGATGGAATGAACAGAGACCTGAGAAAAGCCTCTATCGAAGCCATCAATAAAGCCAATGAACAGCAATATCAGGAATATAACGATCCTGAAATTTTATCGCGGATAGCCCAATATGAAATGGCCTACCGCATGCAAATATCGGCACCAGAAGTGATGAACATTAATGATGAACCTGCGTATATCCACGAAATGTATGGCACACAGCCAGGTAAAGCTTGTTTTGCCAATAATGTGTTACTTGCCCGAAAACTGGTAGAAAAAGGTGTGCGTTACATCCAGTTGTTCGATTGGGGCTGGGATGCACACGGCGACAGTCCGAACAACTCGCTGAATGTTGGATTAAAAAACAAATGCAGAAGTATCGACAGGCCCATAACGGCCTTACTACTCGATTTAAAACAACGGGGTTTATTAGAAGAAACTTTAGTGGTATGGGGCGGAGAATTTGGCCGTACCCCTATGATGGAAAACCGGAATGGAATTCAGAATCCGTTTAAAGGCAGAGATCACCATACAGAGGCATTTACGATATGGATGGCCGGTGGAGGTGTGAAAAAAGGCTTTACCCATGGCGAAACTGATGAAATAGGTTACAGTGCCATCAGCGGAAAAGTAGATGCTTTCGATATTCAGGCTACTATTTTAAATCAGTTAGGCTTCGATCATGAACAATTTACCTATCCTTTTCAAGGCAGGCCATTTAGGTTAACCGATGTGGCTGGGAAGGTGATAACCGAGGTTGTAGCTTAAAGATTAGTCCGAAGTCGGAAGTCCATGAGGCTATGAACCATCAACTATTGACCAATGGACGAATTCTTTAGTCCGAAGTCGGGAGTCCGGAGTCGGAAGCCCATGAGGCTATGAACCATTAACTATTGACCAATGAACGAGTTCTTTAGTCCGAAGTCGGGAGTCCATGAGGCTGTGAACCATCAACTATTGACCAATGAACCAATGACTAATGAACCAATGAACTATTAAACAATGAACCAAACAAGAAGAAAATTTTTACAAAATACAGCAGTGGTAACGGCGGCTTCAATGTTAGCGCCAATGCAAAATATAAGTGCTAATCCCTTTAAAAATATAAAGGCAAAAGCAGGTTACGAATTGTTATTTATGCAAACCGATTGGGGTTTTGATGGGAACAGAGATGAATTTTGTGCAGCTGCAAAAAAAGAAGGTTATGAAGGCATAGAAGTATGGTGGCCCGGAGAGGAGAAAGCCATTAAGGAACTTTTTGATGCTGTAAAAAAACACGGCTTACAGATTGGATTTTTGTGCGCTGGCTCTAGCGCAAATCCTGCCGAACATTTTGCTCAATTTAAAAGCAATTTAGATGCAGTTTGTGCAAATACCTATCAAAAGCCTGTTTATGTAAATTGCCATTCAGGTAAAGATTATTTTACCTACGAAGAGAATAAAAAAATTATCGATTACGTAACGGCTAAAAGCAAATCTTCGGGCATACCGGTTTATCATGAAACCCATCGGAGCCGCATGATGTTTGCTGCACATGTTGCCAGAAATTTTGCGGAGAAAAATCAGGATTTAAGATTTACTTTAGATATTTCGCATTGGTGTAATGTGCACGAAAGTTTATTGTCTGATCAAAAACAAACCATTGATTTTATTTTAGGAAAAACAGATCATATCCACTCCCGCATTGGGCACCCGGAAGGACCACAAGTAAACGATCCGCGTGCACCAGAATGGGATAATGTTGTTAAAGCACATCTCGCCTGGTGGGATCAAGTAATTGAGCGTAAAAAGAAGAATGGTGAACGAATGACGATCCTGACCGAATTTGGTCCTGCTGATTATATGCCCACTTTACCTTACACCCGTCAGCCCCTCGCCGATCAGTGGGCAATAAATGTTTATATGATGAACTTATTAAGAAAAAGGTATCAGTAACATGTTAGAATTTTTTGGCCGTTTTCACCCTGTTTTTGTCCATCTCCCCATTGGGATTTTAATGCTGGCCTGTATTTGCATTCTTTTGTCGTTAAAAACCAGATTTGCTCATATAAAACCTGCAATCCCCATCATGTTGCTTTTAGGAGCGCTTAGTGCAGTTGTTTCCTGTATTACCGGATATTTTTTAGCCAATGGTGGCGATTATGATGGTAAATTGGTAAGCAACCATCAATGGATGGGGATTAGCGTGGCCATTTTATCAGTTGTGTTTTGGGTTATTTACAAAAAGGTTAAGTCTAACAGTTTATTGGGCGCAATTTCTTTAATACTGCTGATTTTGATTTCAATTACGGGTCATTTGGGTGGCTCTTTAACCCATGGTTCTGATTATTTAACGGCTCCGCTTAAAGCAGGCGATACAAAAGGTGTAGCCGCCATTCCTGCAATTCCAAATGTTCAGGAAGCTTTTGTTTATCAAAATGCCATACAACCACTCTTAAAGAGCCGCTGTTACAGTTGTCATGGCAGCGAAAAACAGAAGGGCAAATTAAGGTTAGATCAGGAAGAACATATTTTAAAGGGAGGAGAAAACGGGCATACCATTGTAAGTGGCAAAGCCGATGAAAGTGAATTAATTAAACGGATTTTATTGCCTTTAAACGATGAAGACCACATGGCTCCTAAAGAAAAGCCACAGCTTAGCCCTAATGAAATTGCATTATTAAAATGGTGGATTAATAACGGTGCTGATTTTAAAAAGAAATTTAAAGATCTCCCACAAACGGATGAAATTAAGCCAATATTAGCGAGCTTACAAAAAGGTGAAAATACTATCGGACAGACAAAAAACAGCGATATCCCTGCAGATGAAGTGCAGGCGGCCGATGATGAGGTGCTAAAAAAACTAACTGCAGCTGGTATTACCATCGTTCCGGTTGCACAAAATACCAATTACCTTTCAGCAAACTTTGTTAATGCACAATCAATGGGGAAAAACATTTTAGACCTCATCAGATCAATTGCAAAACAACTGCTTTGGCTTAAACTCGAAAACAAGAATGTAAACGATCAAACATTAACAGCAATTAAAGATTGTAAACACCTCACCAGGTTAAACCTAAATAATACACAGATAACCGATGCTGGTTTGGGGCCATTAAAAGATTTAGATCAACTGCAATCCTTAAGTTTAGTTGGAACACAAATTACTGTTAAAGGTATAGCACAACTAAAAAAGCTTAAAAATTTAAAGTTTCTTTATTTGTACCAAACTAAGGTGAACAAAACCGATTTAATGGCAATAAAAAAGCTCTTACCTAAAACCAGTTTAGATACCGGTAATTATAAAGTGCCTACCTTAGCTCAAGATACTACTGTGGTTAAGGCACCTTAAATATCAACCTGTTATATGCTTATAATTATCTGATAATGTTATCGAACCTGAATATTTAATACCGCTATTCGATAAGTTAATGCCTGATATGATGTAATAATACACACCAACAGGGAGTTCGTTGCCTTTAAAAGTTCCTTTCCAGTTTTCAAATATGTTATTGGTAAAGAAAACCTGGGTGCCCAGGCGGTTGTAAATCTGGATGTTGTATTTCCTGAGATTTGTTACACCAACAACCAGTTCATCATTAACCCCATCGCCATTGGGTGAGAATGCATTTGGAACAAACGTAGATGCATTTTTTTTGATGATCAGGTCGCCTTGTGTAATTGAATTTTGACAGCCGTTTTTAGAAAATGCAGTTAAAGTAATCCTGAATAATCCATCGGTCTGATAAATGTGGGTGGGATTTGATTCGAAAGAAGTAAGTCCATCGCCAAAATTCCATTCATAAAAATCTCCGTAAAGCGATGTATTCGTAAAAGCAATGGGTACCGGAGCAGAAAACTTAACGTTAAACGTAGGTTCGGTATAAAATTTAGCAACCGGAATTCTGGCAATCGCCGGAATAACGATAGTTGCTGGTTCAGAGTTATAAGTACCCGATGTTAGTACTACCTGATACTTACCGGCCACATTAAAATCAGTTACCGGAATTTCAATGGCATTTGTAGTTGCGGTATAATTGTTCGGCCCGCTCCAGGCGTAAGTAATACCTTCTTGTGCTGGTACAGCTAATTTTATGATATCTTTTAAGCAGTACAAGGCTTGATTACTATTGATTTCCGGTTTATCAGGCTTCAACTCTACTAAAATGTCTTTTCTAAAGGTAGAAATGCAGCCATCGTTGGTTTCAACAGTTAATGTGATTGTTTTGAGTCCGGTTTCGGTAAAGGTTAATGTTTTACTGTCGTTATCCAAAGCAGTCTGGCTTTTTACTCCCGGGCCAAAATCCCAGGTGAGCTTCGTATACTATTGCCGTCAATTTTTCCGCTAACAGAAATATTTACATCAAATTTAGATGCCGTAAATTTAAACCAAACATCTTTTCCAACAGCCTGCCAGTTTAAAGCTTTATTATAATTGCTCGGGGTGGCTTCTAAATTGTTAAATTCGGCATCGTTACTACAATATGCACTGGTATTGGTAATATTTATCGCATTTATCAGTTCGTCATTAATAGGGGTGTAAATTTTCCAAAGGCATAGAGGTTTAATAATACCAATAGAAAAGAAATTAATGAGTAGTAGCGCATTAGGTAAAAATATTAAAAATTATTTTCATTTCGAATCATTCATTTTGTTAACGATTAGTTAATATTAAACTTGCAACTTATGGCAATTAATTGGTAAACAATGGTTAATGCGAGCGATTTTGGTCAGGATTTTTTGTGGGGAGTAGCTACTGCTGCGGCTCAGATAGAGGGTACGGCTACCCAATATGGCAAGGGACCTTCCATTTGGGATACTTTTACCGCAAAAAGTGGAAAGATAAAGAAAAACCATAAGCTGGACCCAGCCTGCGATTTTTATCACCGTTATGCCGAAGATGTAGCACTGGTTAAACTTTTAGGCTTTAAAGTTTTTAGGTTTTCTATTGCCTGGTCGCGGATTTTACCGGCAGGCAGGGGAGAAATTAACCAGGAAGGGGTCCGTTTTTACCATCATCTTATTGATGAATGCCTTTTGCATGGAATTACACCTTACGTTACATTGTATCACTGGGATTTGCCCCAGGCTTTAGAAGATGAGGGGGGATGGACCAGCTTTAGCATCAACGCCGCTTTTAATGCTTTTGTAAGCATTTGTGCTTTAGAATATGGCGATAAGGTAAAAAACTGGATCGTATTAAACGAACCTTTTGGTTATACCTCTTTAGGTTATATGCTGGGGGTACATGCACCTGGAAAAACAGGTCTCAGCAATTTCTTTCCCGCAGTTTTACATACCGCTTTAGCGCAAGCCGATGGGGGAAAAATTTTACGTGCCGAAATTAGTAAGGCAAATATTGGTACCACTTTTTCCTGTTCAGAAATCATTCCAAATACACAGAGCGATAATGATATACTGGCAGCAAAACGGGTAGATTGTTTAATGAACCGCCTGTTTGTAGAACCTACACAAGGAATGGGTTTTCCAACCGCAGAGTGGGACTTGTTGGAGAAATTTCAGATCGAATATGGTACCTGGCGGTTACAGGACCGGATGAAATTCGATTTTGATTTTGTCGGCCTTCAAAACTACTTCCCGTTAGTGGTAAAATACAATGCTTTTATTCCGGTAATTCAGGCCTGGGAAGTAAAGGCCAAAAGCCGTAAAAAACCACATACTGCCATGGGATGGGAGATCAATGCCGATAGTTTTTATAATATCGTAAAACAGTTTGCGGCATATCCAAATATCAAAAACATCATCATTACCGAAAACGGCGCTGCTTATCATGATAAATTAACCGATGGTAAAGTAGAAGATGCCGAAAGGATTGAATATTTTAAACTCTACCTTAATGCTTTATTAAAGCTTAAAAATGACGGTGTAAATGTTACCGGTTACATGGCCTGGACATTAATGGATAATTTTGAATGGGCCGAAGGTTTTACAGCAAGATTTGGTCTGATTTATAATGATTTTAAAACGCAGCAACGCACCCTTAAAGATTCGGGTTATTGGTGGCAGGATTTTCTGAAAAAATAGATTTATCACGCTTAGTCATTCTACCATAAGCACTGCTTATAGCAAGAGATTTTATAGTTTGATTTCGGATAATTTTATCCACAGGAGTATTTAAAGCGTATAATATTCTGGCATTGCGTCATTCCCAACCTGATTGGGAATCTTAATATCTTAGCTAATAGTATGCTTTAAGAGCCTGCGATTTTGTTTTAAATCTGCGGGAAACTTTTTTTTGCCTAAATTAACATCATGAACGATAGAACAGTAGTTTACAGCACCTATTACAATCCAATGGAGGCCAATATTATTAAGGCTAAATTGGAAGATAGCGGATTTGCCTGTTTTTTGGCTGATGAAAATGTTGCAACCTTAAATCCACTTTACAATCAGGCCATTGGCGGTGTAAAACTCATTGTTTTTGAAAGAGATGTAGAGGAGATTAATACTTTACTGGCTGAAGATAATAGTTTGGCTTTTGAATCATCAGATGAAATTATTGAAGAAGAAGAATCAGGAGAAGATAAAACAGTTTGTGAGAAATGTGGATCTACCAATGTGGGTTATGGAATGGCTACCGATAAAAAATATAGTATTTGGGCAACTATACTTGCCTTTTTAACCCTAACTACGCCGATTAAGGCAAATAAGTGTCACCACTGTTACGATTGTGGTCACGAGTTTGAATAACTATTGAAGGTGTTTCTGTAATGGCTAAAAAACAAGGCAATTATTTATTTTATTTTTTGAATCGCTGGGCCAGTAAAGCTATTAAGGTTTGTTCCCATGCTTCGCTGTATCCTTGCGCTGCGCTTCAGGGATGCCGCTACGCCCGGGGCTAGAAAGTTCGTTTCCTGCAAGGAAGACAAAGTCTCCCCTCACGGCGGTCCAGAGAGTCTTTGTGCGAAAAGCGACTGTCTTTGCCATCTAAACCCGATATACGCGAATGCTGGTTTTTTTCTAACCAGCAGCAGCATTAGCGGGGCCAGACCCAGCTTAAGAAAACTGCAACTGCTTTCCAAAAAAATAAGTGAATCATTTATCCTCTCATTTTGAAGCGCAGGGTAGTGGCAACTATTAAAGTTTGTTCCCGTTCTCAGCTGTATTCTTACGCTGCGCTTCAGGGATGCCGCTACGGCCGGGGCTAGAAAGTTCGTTTCCTGCAAGGAAGACAAAGTCTCCCCTCATGGTAGTTTAGGGGATTTTCGTGCGAAAAGCGACTGTCTTTGCCATCTAAACCCGATATACGCGAATGCTGGTTTTTCTTCTAACCAGCAGCAGCATTAGCGGGGCTAGCCTCATCCTAAGCACTACTGCAATTGCTTTCAAAAAAATAAAGAGATTAATCCTATATGATAGATTTGTCATCCTGAGGGATGATTTATGGTATAAAAATCAATATTAGTGACGTTGTCCATCCGCACAGTCTTTCCTCGGCTACCGATGGAAAATCGGTACAGGTCCACTGCCGCCGATGGGCTCTTTCTTTTTGCTGCCAAAAAGACCAGCGAAGCTAGCTTGAACACAGTTGAAAAAATAAAAGCAAGTGAAAAAATAAAAACCACCGGCTGAAAATTTTTTTTTCGAAGTCAGTGGTATGGCTAGAACAGTGGCCCCCGATCCCGATGCCTTGATCGGGAGTTAGGCCGGATTTACGTAGAACGGGGAAATGGTGCTAAGGCCTAGCTGGACGGAAATGCACATCTTGCATAATTTGCTCATTTTTAGTCTATTACAAAATAGCGTCAATGGTAGAGGTTAGAATTTTTCAAATACATTAGAGGTTTAATGACAGTGCATAGAATCGTCATTGCCAGCTCGACTGGCAATCGTAATGCCTTAGTAGGGATTGCAGGTTGCATTAAGATTCCCGCCTGCGCGGGAATGACGACCAATTTTTAGAATCTGTTATTGATAGCCTGTAGAAGGAGTTTTAAAACGATTTTAAGGTATTTCGACAAGCTCAATGTGACAAATTGGAGAAACAGACATCATTTTAAACAGTATCTAGTAAAAGAACAAAAACTCCCGTTCTGAATGAACAAAACGGGAGTTGTATTTTGACTTTAGACTTAGTACTAAAGACTGTTGACTAATTAAAGCGCTGCTTTAGCTGCGGCCTCAGCTCGGATAATATTTAATGCACCACCAGCTTTAAACCAGTCAATTTGTTGTGCGTTATAACTGTGGTTAACCAGGAACGATTCTTCTGTACCATCAGCATGGTGTAAAACCAAAGTTAATGGTTGATCAGGTGTAAAAGTTGTTAAGCCTAAGATATCAACCGTATCATCTTCTAAGATTTTGTCGTAATCATCTTTATTGGCAAAAGTTAAACCTAACATTCCTTGTTTTTTAAGGTTGGTTTCGTGGATACGGGCAAAAGATTTTACCAATACAGCACGAACACCTAAGTGACGTGGTTCCATAGCCGCATGCTCGCGAGACGAACCTTCACCATAGTTTTCATCACCAACAACAATAGATCCTAAACCAGCTGCTTTATAATCGCGTTGCGTTGCAGGAACAGGACCATATTCGCCGGTTAATTCATTTTTAACGGTATCGGTTTTATCGTTAAAGTAGTTAACCGCACCAATAAGCATGTTGTTAGAAATATTATCTAAGTGACCACGGAATTTTAACCATGGACCAGCCATTGAAATATGATCCGTTGTACACTTACCTTTAGCCTTGATCAACAGTTTTAAACCTTTTAAATCAGTACCTTCCCAAGGACTAAATGGATCTAATAATTGTAAACGGTGAGAGGTTGGTGAAACCAAAACCTCAACTGTAGAACCATCAGCTGCTGGCGCCTGGTAACCCGCATCTTCTACAGCGAAACCTTTTGTCGGCAATTCAAAACCAGTAGGTGGATCTAATTTTACCTGCTCGCCTTTATCATTTGTTAACGTATCAGTTAATGGGTTGAAGCCCAAATTACCCGAAATGGCAATTGCAGCAACCATTTCTGGCGAAGCTACGAAAGCAAAAGTATTCGGGTTACCATCTGCACGTTTAGCAAAGTTTCTGTTAAACGAGTGTACAATGGTATTTTTTTCTGCTTTTTCTGCACCTGTTCTGTCCCACATACCAATACATGGTCCGCAGGCATTGGTGAAGATGGTTGCATCTAAATCTTCGAAAGTTTTTAAGAAACCATCACGGTTTGCAGTATAACGTACCTGCTCCGATCCCGGATTAATACCGAAAGCTGATTTGGTTACCAAACCTTTTGCAATTGCCTGGTTAGCGATAGAAGCAGCCCTTGATAAATCCTCATAAGAAGAGTTGGTACAAGAACCGATCAATCCCCATTCTACTTTTAAAGGCCAGCCGTTTTTCTCTGCCTCCACCTTCATCTGCGAAACAGGGGTGGCTAAATCTGGTGTAAACGGACCGTTTAAATAAGGTTCTAAAGTATCCAGATCAATCTCAATCACCTGATCGAAATAATTTTCAGGATCAGCATAAACTTCTTCATCGCCGGTTAAATAAGCCGCTATTTTGTTGGCTTCATCAGCAACTTCATTTCTTCCTGTAGCACGTAAATAACGTTCCATGCTTTCATCGTAACCGAAGGTAGAAGTAGTTGCGCCAATTTCGGCACCCATGTTACAAATGGTACCTTTACCGGTACAGCTTAAGTTAACAGCACCGTCGCCAAAATATTCTACAATTGCACCTGTACCACCTTTTACGGTAAGGATACCGGCAACTTTAAGAATAACATCTTTCGCAGCAGTCCAGCCGTTTAATTTTCCTGTTAATTTAACGCCGATTAATTTAGGGAATTTAAGCTCCCAGGGTAAACCAGCCATTACATCACAGGCATCAGCACCACCAACACCAATAGCAACCATACCCAAACCACCTGCATTTACCGTGTGCGAGTCCGTTCCGATCATCATTCCACCAGGAAAAGCATAATTTTCTAAAACTACCTGGTGAATAATACCAGCCCCTGGTTTCCAGAAACCGATACCGTATTTATTGGATACAGAAGATAAGAAATCAAAAACTTCAGCACTTTCTGTTTTAGCATGAGGTAAATCTATTGCGGCACCTTCTTTAGCCGTAATTAAGTGGTCGCAGTGCACGGTAGAAGGAACCGCCACTTGTGGCCTGCCGGCCTGCATAAACTGTAATAATGCCATTTGTGCAGTTGCATCCTGCATCGCTACACGATCTGGTGCAAAATCTACATAGTCAGATCCACGTTTAAATGCCTTTTTAGGATCTCCATCCCAAAGGTGTGCATATAATATTTTTTCAGATAATGTTAAAGGCCTGCCAACTACTTTACGGGCAGCCTCAACGCGGCTACCAAAGTTTGCATAAACCTTTTTAATCATGTCTATATCAAAAGCCATACTTTATTTTTTTTAAATTATTGTCAATAATGACGCTACCTAAATTAAACAATTTTTAACAGAGTTGTTTTTGAGAATTGTCAAATTGTGTTATTTAAAAACATTCTATGCAATTTTTACACCAAACAGAAAGGCTATCTGGTAAAACCGGATAGCCCCTTTATATCAACAAATGATAGGTTTAATTGTTCTTATTGTTTTGTAGAAATAGGGGTAAATTTTGTTAAATTAATACCTTCTACCGCTACTTTGTATTCTTCTATATTTGGAATACGACCTAAGATGGCAGAAAGTACCACTACAGGTGTAGATGCCAGTAAAGATTCACCTTTTTTACCATCTTTATCTTCTACCACACGGCCCTGGAATAAACGGGTTGATGTAGCCATTACAGTGTCGCCTTTAGCCGCTTTCTCCTGGTTACCCATACAAAGGTTACAACCCGGGCGCTCTAAATACATAATATTTTCGTACTCCGTACGTGCAGAACTTTTAGGTAACGCATCGCTGAATTCAAATCCGGAGTATTTCTGTAAATATTCCCAGTCGCCTTCTGCTTTTAACTCATCAATGATATTGTAAGTAGGAGCCGCAACTACCAGTGGAGCCTTAAACTCTACTTTACCCGTTTGCGTTTCTATGTTTCTCAACATTTGAGATACAATTTTCAGGTCATCTTTATGCACCATACAAGAACCTACGAAACCAAGGTCTACTTTTTTATCACCACCGTAATAAGTTAAATCTCTGATGGTATCGTGTGTATAACGTTTAGAAACGTCTACATTGTTCACATCTGGATCAGCAATCATTGGTTCCTGGATCAGATCAAGATCAATTATAACTTCAGCATAATATTTGGCATTATCATCTGGCATTAAAGCTGGTTTGATACCCGTTTTAATCTCTTCGATACGTTTATTTGCTTTATTGATTAAGCCTTGTAAAACCTGGTTATGGTTGTCCATACCTTTGGTTATCATGATTTGAATGCGGTTTTTAGCGATTTCTAAAGACTGGATCAAAGTATCGTCCTGCGAAATACAGATCGATGCTTTTGCTTTCATTTCTGCGGTCCAGTCTGTAAAAGTAAAAGCCTGATCAGCTAATAAAGTACCGATGTGTACCTCGATGATACGACCCTGGAATACGTTTTCGCCATCAAACTGTTGCAACATCTGCAATTGTGTTGCATGAACCACATCACGGAAATCCATGTGTTGTTTCATCTCACCTTTGAAGGTTACTTTTACTGATTCAGGAATTGGCATAGAAGCCTCACCGGTTGCCAGTGCTAAGGCTACCGTACCAGAATCTGCACCGAAAGCCACACCTTTAGACATACGCGTGTGTGAGTCGCCACCAATAATAATTGCCCACTCATCAATCGTGATGTCGTTCAATACTTTGTGGATAACGTCCGTCATTGCATGATATTCACCTTTAGGGTCGCGGGCAGTAATCACACCAAACTCATTCATAAACTTCATCAGTTTAGGGATGTTTGCCTGGGCTTTTTTATCCCAAACAGATGCCGTGTGGCAACCTGATTGATAAGCACCATCAACAATCGGAGAAATCACTGTAGCGGCCATGGCTTCTAATTCCTGGGCCGTCATTAAACCTGTAGTATCCTGAGAGCCTACAATATTTACTTCTACACGAACGTCAGATCCAGCGTGTAAAACCTTACCTGCTGTTAAACCTACTGCATTCCTGTTAAAGATTTTTTCAACAGCAGTTAAACCTTGTCCTTCGATCGATACCTCTTTCGCCGGGGCAAACACTAATGGAGCTTCGATACCTAGGGTTTTAGCCGCAAAAGTTTGAATTTTTTTACCAAATACGATGGCATATGAGCCACCTGCCTTGATAAATTCTACTTTTTGTGGTGTTAAAGCTTTTGAAATATCAATTAGCTCCTGATCACCATTGTATAATTTTTTGGTTTTTGTATTGATTGTTAAAACAGTACCTGTTTCAATAGTATAAACCTGCTCTAAAATTGGCTCATCGTTTTCGTTACGAAGCACATTGCCATTTTCATCAGTTTTCTTCACCCAGTTTTTAAGGTCGATACCAATACCGCCTGTAACATCAACAGTGGTTAAGAAAATTGGCGAAATACCATTAGTACCACCAACAATTGGAGCGATGTTTACAAATGGAACGTACGGGCTCGAGCGTTTACCCGTCCAAAGGGCTACATTGTTTACGCCCGACATACGTGAAGAACCTACACCCATCGTGCCTTTTTCAGCCACCAACATTACACTTTTATCAGGATGTAATGCCTGTAATGCCTGGATTTCCTCCTGGGCCTCCGGCGTAATCATACATTTACCATGCAATTCACGATCAGAACGGGAGTGCGCCTGGTTACCTGGCGATAATAAATCGGTAGAAATATCACCAATACCAGCAATAAACGTAACCACTTTAATTTCTTCGGCAATGGCAGGTAATTCTGTAAAAAATTCAGCCCTGGCATAACTTTCCAATATTTCTCTGGCAATATCATTACCATTGTTGTAAGTTTCTTTTAAACGATCGGTATCTGCATCGTACAAGAAAACCTGTGTTTTAAGTACATTGGCGGCTTTATGGGCTTTGTCACCATTATCAGCCAAAGCGATATCCAATAGCACTTTAATAGAAGGTCCACCCTTCATGTGCGATAACAATTCGAAAGCAAAATCAGGTGTGATTTCTGCAACTGTAGTTCCGCCTAAAATAATTTCTTTTAAAAATTCGGCTTTTACACCTGCTGCTGCGGTAGTACCGGGCAAGATGTTGTATATGAAAAAATTAACAGCATCTGCTCTGTTAAAATTATTTACATTTTTGATCTGATCAATGATTTCACTTAATAATTCGGCTCCATCAATCGGCTTAGGGTGAAGACCCTGGGTTTTCCTGTCTTCAATCTCCTGGATATAATCGTTATAAATACTCATCTTGGATATTTTATTCTTTTTGCTTTAAGATGGCGCAATAAAAGCACAATACTTTTCATCAAAAGAATACTGTTATTTACGTTTTAATTTGTGGTTTTTAAGCATAAAAACTCAGTTTTTATGCTTAAAGCAAAAATAACAAAAAGCAATCTTTAAATGTAATTTAAGCAGGCGATTAAGTAATTTGGAATTATTCTAAACAACAGTTAAAGGTTTAAATGGTAGGCTTTAAAAGTATATAAAATATGAAAAAACAGAATGTGTATTGATGATTTTAATCCCCTGGTATTTCCGAAAGATGGATTGCTTATCAGGGAAAGCTGAAAGATTAATCCAACATTATAATTAAGCATGAAAATTTCTGAGCATTCCATAAGCGTTCATTAACGGACAGGTTTGTACGATTTTGAACAGTTATTTATTTTTTATCATAATAACTACTTGTTAATCAGTTGTTTCTTTTGGATTAAAGGCCTTGGCACAAGATTAGCTTAAGGCTAAAGCGTTGAAAAAGTGAAACCTTTATCGCTAAAATAGGCTAATACTTTTGGGAGTGCATAAGATAAACGATCAAATGCTTTTAAACTATCGTGAAAAACAATTATAGAACCATTTTCTGTATGTTTAATTACGTTTTGATAACATTTTTCGGGAGCAAGATTGATGTCGAAATCGCCGCTGAGCACATCCCACATCACAATGTTAAGCTGGGAGCTGGGAGCTGGGAGCTGGGAGTTGTTTGGCGCTTTAGACTCCGAACTCCAAACTAACGACTCCAAACTTCTGATCTGGCTCTTCTTAATCCTTCCGTAAGGTGGGCGAAAAAGATTGGTTTGTGTGAGTTTCTGGCATTTTAGTGTATTTTCGAGATAGGTTTCATTATCAGTTTTCCATCCTTTTAAATGGTTAAAAGTATGGTTGCCGATAGCATGACCGTCGTTTTTTACACGTTCAAAAACATCGGGGTGTTTTACAATATTATCGCCAATGCAAAAAAATGTAGCTTTTGCATTAAAGACTTTCAAAGTTTTTAATACAAAATCTGTAACATTGGGTATGGGTCCATCGTCAAAGGTCAAATAAATAACTTTTTCGGTGCGGGATTTATTCCATAACAGTGATGGATAATACCATTTTAGCAGAAGCGGTGATTTGATCAGGTACATTTAGACTCAAAGTTAGTAAATGCCTGTACAGATTGAAATTATTAAAGTTGTTTATATAGATTTGAAACAAATTATGAAGATGTTTACCAAGAATAAGTTAATTACCGGATCTGCGTTATTAGTGGCATTAAGTTTTAGTCAGCAAATTAAGGCTCAAGAAGTGATCAGCATTCAGCAGGCTGTAGAAAATACCTTGAAAAACAATTTAAACATCAAACAAGCTGCTTTTGGGGCTGCTTTGAGTGAAGAAAATGTACGTCAGTCTAAAAATGCGCTTTTACCTACATTAAGTGGTGGTATCGATCAATCTCTGAGGTGGGGAAGGAGCCAGGTAACATCAGGTTTATTTCTAAACACTCAAAACTATAGTGTAAGCCCAAGTTTATCGGCTAATGTGCTGGTATTTGGAGGCGGTGCTCAGCTTAATCAGATCAGGCAGAATAAGTTGTTGTTAGCTGCAGATCAAACCAATGTAGAAAAGGTGAAAAATGATCTTATTTTACAAGTGGTAACGGCTTATTTGCAGGTTTTAAATAACGAAGATCAGGTTAAAGCTACCAAACAACAATTAGATGTAGCCAACTCTACCTTAAAAAGAGAACAGGCACTTTTAGATGTTGGTAACAAAACTTTAGCCGATATTTCGCAGGCCAAATCGCAGGCTGCAACCGCCGAACTTAATTTAACCAATGCACAAAACCAGTTAACCATATCTTATCTAACTTTAGGCCAGTTGATGGAAATCCAGCCACCAATGACGTTTAAGGTGCAGCCACCATTGGTTAACGAATTAAATAATATCCAGAGCAATTATGTACCTAACGATATTTATAACCAGGCTTTAAATACCTTTCCCGATATCAAATTGGCAAATTTGAATACAAAAGCAGCAGAAAAAGCAATTGATATTGCCAAAGGAAGTTATTATCCAAGAATTACATTTGGAGGAGGCTTAGGCTCTTTCTATCAATACCAGTTTAGCTTACCTGGGAACAATCCTTTTTTTACTCAGTTATCTGATAACTTCGCCCAATCAGTTAATATGGGTATTTCAATTCCGATTTTTAATGGTTTTACAACACGTTCGTCGGTTAGAAAAGCAAAAATTGTCTGGATGCAGCGTAAAACTGATGAGCAGATTTCAAAAAATAACCTGATTAAAGTAATTAACCAGGCAGTAGCCGATCTTGGAGCCGCACAAAGCCGTTATTCTTCTACCCAAAATGCTTTTCAGGCCCAGAAAGATGCTTTTTATGTAATCGATCAACGTTATAATGTGGGGTTGGTAAACTCATTAGATTATAGCACTGCACAAACCAATAGAAACAAAGCCGAAATAGATTTTATCTTAGCGAAATACGATTTACTGTTCCGTGCCAAGGTAATCGATTATTACTTAGGTAAACAGATTGTTTTTTAAGGCTAAAACTGAAAGCAAAGTATAACATTAAAACCTTTCAACTTTACAACCTTACAAATTTTTAATACAAACAAACGAAATACAATACATAAATTATGAAACTGAAGCATATTATTATCACCGTAGTTGCTATCGTAGCCCTTCTGGTTATACTAAAACTGACCGGAGTGATCGGTGGAGACAAAACCGAAAAAGTGACTACAGAAAAAGCATCAGATAAAACTGTTGTAGAAACCGTTACTGCGAGTGGTAAAATCCAGCCAGAAACTGAGGTTAAATTAAGTTCGGAAGTATCTGGAGAGGTAGTAGAATTAAAGGTAAAGGAAGGTGACATTGTTAAGGCTGGTCAATTGCTTTGTAAAGTACGTCCGGATGTATTACAATCAGGCTATGAAAGAACAGTGGCAAGTTTTAACGCTCAAAAAGCCAGCGTAGCTGCCGCGCAACAACAACTTGTACAAAACCAGGCTAATTTTGTAAACGCTGAAGCTACCTATAAACGTAATGTGGAGCTTTTTAATAAAAAAGTAATATCAGTTTCAGAGTTTGATTCGGCCAAAGCGGCTTATTTAACAGCTAAAGCAAACTTGGCTAGCGCAAAAGAAAATGTTACCGGTGCTAAATTTACTTTAGAACAAACCGGCGCAAACGTAAAAGAAGCTGGTGCAAACTTAGCTAAAACTACTATTTATGCTCCGGTTGATGGGGTAGTTTCCAAACTATCAATCGAGTTGGGCGACCGTATTCTTGGAACTTCGCAAATGGCTGGTACCGAAATTATGCGTATCTCTAACCTGTCATCAATGGAAGTTAATGTTGATGTAAATGAAAATGACATTACCCGCGTTAAAGTTGGCGATAAAGCTTCAATCGAAGTAGATGCTTTCTCAGATAAAAAATTTAGAGGGGTAGTAACCGAAATTGCAAGTTCATCAACAGCTGTTGGTACTGCAGTATCTACTTCGGTAGATCAGGTAACCAATTTCTCCGTAAAAATCAGGATTACTGAAGAGTTGGCTGGTAAACAACAATCTATTTTCCGTCCGGGTATGTCGGCAACGGTTGATATTGAAAGTGAATCGTTAACAGGTTTAGCTATCCCGATCCAGGCGGTATTTACCGATAACGGGAAATCTGGCGAAAACCAGGGCAACCAGGAAAACACCGATAAGCAAAAATCTAAGCTGGCCGATAAAAAGGTGAAGCAATATATTTATGCTTACGATGCTAAAACTAAAAAAGTTAAAAAGACAGAGGTAACTACAGGTATTCAGAACGATCAGTTCATTATTGTAAAATCTGGAGTGAAAGCAGGTCAGGAAATCGTAACCGGTCCATATTCTGCCATCCAGAACAAGTTGAAAGATGGAATGATCGTAGAAAAAACCGCTAAAGACCAATTGTTTAGCAAAGACGGTAAGAAGTAGTTTATAATTACCCGCAAGAAATAGTAACTTGCGTTGTTTAAGGTGTATTCCTAAGATTTAGGGTGTAAGGTTTAAGGTATAGGGCAGAGTAGTCTTAAACCTTAAGCCTTACACCTTTTGCCTTATGCCTATAAAAGGCTTTACACCTTTTACCTTAAACCTTTTTTAATCATGGTACCTAAAATAGCAATGATAGGGGGCGGTAGCTGGGCGACTGCCATTGTAAAAATGCTTGCGGATAATTTATCTGAAAAGGAAATTTTTTGGTGGATGCGCAATGAAAGTGCCATCGAGCACATCAAAAAATTTAAGCATAACCCTAATTATATCAGTTCTGTTGAGATTAAACTTAATGAGGATGATCATATTTCATCTGATATTAGTTCCATTATCAAATCGGCTGATTTTGTAATTTTAAACGTTCCTGCTGCATTTTTAAAAACTACCCTATCTTCTATCACTCCTGAAGATTTAAAAGGTAAAAAAATAGTTTCTGCCATAAAAGGTATTGTGCCCGAAGATAATTTGATTATCGGTGAGTTTATGCACGAAAAGTATGGTATTCCGTACCACGATATTTTAGTGGTGAGTGGCCCCTGCCATGCCGAAGAGGTTGCTTTAGAAAAACTTTCCTATTTAACCATTGCCTGTACCAATATAGAGCAGGCATCAACATTTGCCTCATTTTTAAATACCCGTTATATTAAAACAAACGTATCAGACGATATTTTCGGTACAGAATACGCTGCTGTTTTAAAAAATATATATGCAGTTGCAAGTGGTATCTGTCACGGCATAGGTTATGGTGATAACTTTCAGGCCGTATTAATCAGCAACGCCATCCGGGAGATTAAACGTTTTGTAGATGCTGTTCACCCGATTGAAAGGGATATTAAGGAATCTGCATATCTTGGTGATCTGCTGGTTACTGCTTATTCGCAATTTAGCCGCAACCGTACTTTTGGCAATATGGTAGGGAAGGGTTACACGGTAAAATCGGCCCAGCTCGAAATGAATATGATTGCCGAAGGTTATTATGCGGTAAAATGCATGCACATTAAAAATCAGGCCTATCATGTAGATATGCCTATTTGTAAAGCGGTATATAACATTATTTACGAAAATCGTTCACCACGCATCGAAATGAAATTACTGGCCGAGAAATTAAATTAAAATATTTATATCTTATTTTCTTTTATTTAGAGAATCTGCTAAATATGTCAACCCTGAGCGTATTCGAAGGGCATTTCTTAATTTACCAGGCGCTAAAGTCTTCGATTACGTTCAGACTGACAATCACAGAATTGTATTGTCGTGATTTGTATGTTTTCCTTGCACTAATTAACTGTGTAGCCCCGGGCGAAGCGGCATCCCTGGAGCGCAGCGAAAGGATACAGCGGAGCACGGGAACAAACTTATATAGTTTCACTGGTTTTGCGCTTCAAAAACAGGGTTTTAAGGTTTTTGGAAAGCAGGCTTATTGCTTTTCGGTTACAGCAGCCCTTCTTTCCGCTTTTATCTTTTTGTGAGGGTTAGTAGCATGTTTTTGTGGTGGTTCAACAAAAAGGATAACCGCTTTAATAAGGTTTATTTAACAGAAAGTTGTTCTAGAAACATATTAGTTGCCTTGCATAATATTAGGCGGGCTGTTTTACTTGTAGTGCCGTTAAATTTAGCCCCGGGCGAAGCGGCATCCCTGGAGCGCAGCGAAAGGATACAGCGGAGCACGGGAACAAACTCATATAATTGCACTGGTTTTGCGCTTCAAAAACAGGGTTTTAAGGTTTTTGGAAAGCAGGCTTATTGCTTTTCGTTTACAGCAGCCCTTCTTTCCGCTTTTATCTTTTTGTGAGGGTTAGTAGCATGTTTTTGGTGTGGTTCAACAAAAAGGATAACCGCTTCAATAAGGTTTATTTAACACAAGGTAGTGCAGGAAACAAATTAGTGTAACAGAAATAAAACAAATCTAAAGATCAGCTGTTATTATCAAAACAAAATATAGCTGTCATGAAAAAGAAATTAGTAATGGGTTTATTAACACTTGCCTTATTTGGTGGTGCAGCCCTAAATGTAAATGCTCAGGAAAAAAAGAAAACCGAAGTTGGTAAAGCATTAGACCATACCGGTAAAGCAATTGGTAAAGGCGCCAAATCGGTAGGTAATAAAACGGCAGAAGTAGCAGTAAAAGGAAGTTCGAAAGTTGCAGATAAAACCTGGAAAGGTAAAATGGCACCAGATGGAACGGATGTTTACATCAATGCAAAAAATGAAAAATATTATGTAAACGCTAAAGGAGCTAAAATCTGGTTAAAACCTAGTCAGATTAAAGACAGACCAGCACCTAAAAAATAATTAAAAAAAAGGCTGCCTCATTTACTTTGAGACAGCCTCTTAATATTTTGTGTGTTTTTTTCTAAACAATCGTTCCGTACAAATCGAAATCTTCTGCCCGGTCTATTTTTACCTGAACAAAACTTCCGTTTGCAGCGTAACCTGTTGCCGCGTCGATCAAAACTTCATTATCCACCTCTGGAGAGTCAAATTCAGTTCTTCCTACAAAGAAATCACCTTCTTTTTTATCAATCAGCACTTTAAAGGTTTTACCTACTTTTTCCTGGTTAATATCGAATGAAATACCCTGTTGAATTTCCATAATATCATCCACACGCTGTTGTTTTACTTCATCAGGTATATCATCAACCAAAGTATGTGCGTGTGTTTTTTCCTCGTGCGAATAGGTAAAACAACCTAAACGATCGAATTTGGTTTCGGCAACCCACTCTTTCATTTCTTCGAAATCGTGCTCTGTTTCGCCAGGGTAACCGCAGATCAATGTGGTACGCATCGCAATATTCGGTACCTTATCGCGGATCTGGTTTACTAAATCAATGGTTTTTTGTTTGGTGGTACCACGGCGCATCGATTTAAGCATGTTATCTGTAATGTGCTGCAATGGCATATCCAGATACTTGCAAATATTATCGCGCTCATTCATGGCATCTAAAATTTCCATAGGGAAACCGGAAGGGTAGGCGTATTGCAAACGAATCCATTCGATGCCGGGAACGTCTGATATGCGACGCATCAATTCATCTAACTTACGCACGCCATAAAGGTCCAATCCATAATACGTAAGGTCCTGTGCAATTAAAATCAGTTCTTTTGTGCCGTTTTTAGCTAAAATCTTTGCTTCGTTAACGAGTTCTTCCATTGGCTTGCTCATGTGTTTGCCGCGCATCAGCGGAATGGCACAAAAAGAGCATGGGCGGTTACAGCCTTCGGCAATTTTGAAATAAGCAAAATGAGAAGGGGTGGTTAATAAACGCTCGCCGATAAGTTCGTGTTTGTAATTTGCACCTAACTCATGTAATATATTCTGTAAATCGTTTGTGCCAAAAAAAGCATCAACGTTGGTAATTTCTGATTCTAATTCGGGTTTGTAACGCTCAGATAAGCAACCTGTAACCACTACTTTGCCAATTTTACCAGCCTCTTTAAGCTCGCTGAACTGGAGGATGGTATCAATTGATTCCTGTTTTGCATTATCGATAAAACCGCAGGTATTAATAACCACGATATCATCTTTGCCCATTTTATCAGATTCGTGCACAACGTTTAAATTGTTGCCACGTAACTGACCCATCAATACTTCCGAATCGTATATGTTTTTTGAACAACCTAATGTAATGACATTGATTTTAGGCTGTTTAACTGTGGTTTTTTTTATTGTTTTGGTATTCATGTTATGTATGATAGCACCGATAATAATGATTACACCGATTTGGGTGAGTACCGATGATATGTTTAGGCGGACAGTCGTTTTACTTCGCAGCTTGTGTTGCCAAAGTTAATCAATAATCCTGTTTTAATTTTGCTTGCTTTTAAGTATGATATAAGTTGACTTTGAAATAACTTAGGCTGGTATCCGGTGACTGATTTTAATTCAACAATTATTTTATTTTCAACCAAAAGATCACATCGAAATTTTCCTATGATTACGTTTTCGAATAAAACGCTAAATTCTTTTTCGGCAATATAATTTAAACCAGCTTGTTGAAGTTTAATTTTTAGCGCGTTTACGTAGATTTTCTCTAAAAAACCCGGACCTAATTGATTGTGAACTTCATAACAACAGCCTATTATGGTTTGCGTAAGTGTATCTTTTTCATACTCAATCATGTATAAATTTATACATAATCTGTGTAATCCTCAAATCGGTGTAATCACACACGAAGTGCTATTTAAACAAACTATTCACAAACTCTTTCTTGTCAAAAAGCTGTAAATCGCCTATTTTTTCTCCTACACCGATATATTTAACCGGAATCCTGAACTGGTCTGAAATGCCGATTACTACACCACCTTTTGCCGTCCCATCTAATTTGGTAATGGCTAATGCATTTACATCCGTTGCTTCGGTAAACTGTTTACACTGTTCAAAAGCATTTTGACCGGTAGAGGCATCCAATACCAACAAAATTTCGTGAGGGGCACCTGGAACAACCTTTTGCATTACCTGTTTAATTTTGCCAAGCTCGTTCATCAAACCGACTTTGTTGTGCAAACGTCCGGCGGTATCGATAATCACTACATCTTCGCCACTTGCAACGGCCGATTGTAGGGTATCAAAGGCAACCGAAGCAGGATCAGAGCCCATAGCCTGCGCTACTACCCTTACTCCAACACGTTCGCCCCAAAGTTTAATCTGATCAACAGCTGCAGCCCTAAAAGTATCGGCAGCACCTAAAACAACTTTAAGTCCTGATTCTTTTAGTTTATGCGCCAGTTTTCCGATGGTGGTAGTTTTACCCACGCCGTTTACACCAACCACCATAATCACATAAGGTTTATGGTCGCCGTATTCGAACTGACGGAAATCGTTACTGTTATTTTCTGATAACAACAGCTGTATCTCGTCACGGAGGATAAAGTTTAGCTCAGAGGTGTTGAGGTATTTATCTTTAGCAACGCGCTCTTCAATACGTTTGATAATTTTTAAGGTGGTACTTACGCCCACATCAGAAGTAACCAAAACTTCTTCCAGATTATCGAGGACTTCATCATCAACAGAAGATTTTCCTGCAACGGCCTTGGTAATTTTGTTGAAAAAACCATCTTTGGTTTTCTCTAAACCTTTATCCAATGCTTCCTGAGCTTCAGGTGCAGTTTCTTTCTTTTTGAAAAAATCGAATAAACCCATTAGTTATTAATTATGTTTTTTAAAAAATCGGTAGGTGTTTGTAATCCGAATTTGGATTCGTGTGCGCTAAAATTCAGTAAGTTATTAAGGGATTTCTACCTGTTCTTTTTGGGAAATAAATTGTTCTGATTTAACTAAAATAATGACTTCAACTTCTTTATTTTTTACATCAAATCCGTCAGGAACAGCAATAGTTCCATTTTCAGAAACTTTTGCCTTAAACTTATACGCTTCCATGGTTATGCTTTTTATCAAAGATAATCAATTATTTCCTACCGTAAATTTCACTAACAAAAAAAGCCCTTCCGGTTAAAACGGAACGGCCTTTAATATTTTTATGTAAAAATATTAACCTTATTTAGATGCGATAGCATCTTTTACGTGGTCGTTGTGTACGATAAGTTCTTTGAATGAGTAAGCACCAGTTTTAGGTGATTTTACCATTGTAATTACTTTCGAATATTCTTTACCTGTACCTGTTTTAAGGGTTGCAACTACTTTCTTTGCCATGTTCTTATAAAATTTTAATGATTGAATGATAGATTGATAGAATGGAGGATGTTATCCCCTAAACCTTCTACCTTTACATCCTCAATCTTATTTAATCTCTTTATGTACGGTTACTTTTCTCAATACTGGATTGAATTTTTTCAATTCTAATCTCTCAGTAGTGTTTTTACGGTTTTTGGTAGAAATATATCTAGACATACCTGGCATGCCACTTTCTTTATGTTCAGTACATTCTAAAATAACCTGAACTCTGTTACCTTTTTTTGCCATTTTATTATAAATTGAAAACTGTTAATCTCAACAGTTAATGTTTTTTACAAAAATCCTTTTTTTACGAAACGGTTAATTGCTTCGCTAATGCCCACTTTATTGATGGTTTTAATCGCTGAAGTAGAAACTTTCAACGTAATCCAACGGTTTTCTTCAGGAATATAAAATTTCTGAAGTTGTAGGTTTGGGTAAAATTTGCGTTTGGTTTTAACGTTTGAGTGAGAAACGTTGTTACCTACCATTGCTTTTTTTCCTGTTAAATCACAAACTCTTGACATGACTTGTAAATATAGTTGTTAATATCGTCCGCTTAATTTTTTTAAGAGTGTGCAAATATCTGAATAATAATTGTAAAAGACAATAGCCTAGCTAATTATTTTTTACAATTATTATCTACAAGGGGTAAAGGTTTGTGCATTGATTATTAAAGCCACCTATTAAATTCTTTAGATATTAAAAATAAATATTTCTTATCAAACGTTTGATATTCATTTTGATACGATTAGCCTATTTCTGCTAATTATTATTTATTTAAATTAGCCGCAACTAATCCAAAATATAAAACAGAGCAATGCAGATTACATCTTTTAAGCAGTACGAAGAAGATTATAAAAAAAGCGTAGAAAACCCGGAACAGTTTTGGGGCGAAGTAGCACAGAATTTTCAATGGCGTAAACCCTGGTTTAAGGTTTTATCGTGGAATTTTAATGAGCCTAATATTAAATGGTTCGAGGGCGCTAAACTTAATATTACCGAAAACTGTTTAGACCGTCATCTTGCTACCAATGGCGATAAACCCGCCATCATCTGGGAGCCGAATAACCCTGAGGAAGAAAGTGTTACCTATACTTATAAAATGTTGCATGAACGCGTTTGCCGTTTTGCTAATGTTTTAAAACGTAACGGTGCTAAAAAAGGCGACCGGATTTGTATTTATATGCCTATGGTGCCCGAACTGGCTATTGCAGTTTTGGCTTGTGCCCGGATTGGTGCCGTTCATTCGGTTATTTTTGGCGGGTTTTCAGCAAAATCAATCGCCGACCGCATTAATGATTCGCAATGTAAAGTGGTGATAACCGCCGATGGTTCTTACCGTGGTAATAAACAAATTCCGTTAAAAGATGTAATTGATGATGCATTAATTGGCTGTCCAACGGTTGAAAAATGTATCGTATTAACACATATCCGTACACCAGTTTCGATGTTGAAAGGCAGGGATGTTTGGTGGGAAGATGAGGTTAAACACGTAAACGATATCTGTGAGGCAGAAGAAATGGACGCAGAAGATATGCTGTTTATTCTTTATACTTCAGGGTCTACCGGGAAACCTAAAGGTGTAGTGCATACCTGTGGAGGCTATATGGTTTATGCAGGTTATACTTTTTCGAATGTATTTAACTATCAGCCGGGCGAAGTTTATTTCTGTACAGCCGATATCGGTTGGATTACCGGTCACTCTTATATTGTTTACGGACCGCTTTCGCAAGGGGCAACTTCTGTGCTGTTCGAAGGCATCCCTACTTACCCAACACCATCGCGTTTTTGGGATATTGTAGAAAAACACAAGGTAAATACGCTGTATACTGCTCCAACAGCTATCCGTTCATTAATGAGTTATGGCGAAGAACCGTTAAAGGGAAAAGATTTAAGCTCTATCCGTGTTTTAGGATCGGTAGGAGAGCCAATTAACGAGGAAGCATGGCATTGGTTCGATGAAAAAATCGGGCATGGTAAAGCGCCTATTGTTGATACCTGGTGGCAAACAGAAACCGGGGGGATTATGATTTCGCCAATTGCAACGGTAACCCCAACCAAACCCAGTTTTGCAACGCTGCCTTTACCAGGTATTCAGCCGATTTTGGTTGATGAAAATGGTAAGGAGATAGAAGGAAACGGGGTAATGGGAAATCTTTGCATTAAATTCCCATGGCCGGGGATGTTGCGCACCACTTATGGCGACCACGAACGTTGTAAACAAACCTATTTTTCTACTTACGAGAATTTATATTTCACCGGCGACGGTTGTTTGCGTGATGAAGATGGTTATTATCGAATTACTGGTCGCGTAGATGATGTGCTAAATGTTTCCGGACACAGGATTGGTACTGCTGAAGTAGAAAATGCCATTAACATGCATGCCGGTGTGGTAGAAAGTGCTGTTGTTGGTTATCCACATGATGTAAAAGGGCAGGGCATTTATGCTTTCGTCATTTATCCTGAAATGCATGGCGAAGCAGAATTATCGAAAAAAGATATTTTGCAAACGGTTACAAGAGTAATCGGTGCCATTGCCAAACCTGATAAAATATTGTTTGTTTCCGGCCTGCCAAAAACACGCTCTGGTAAAATTATGCGCCGGATTTTACGCAAGATTGCCGAAGGAGATACAGCGAATCTGGGCGATACTTCTACGCTATTGGATCCTGGTGTGGTTGAAGAAATTATTGAAGCAGCAAAGAAGCTTTAGTAGCATATAATATTTAACGAGAAAGCCTCCAGATGTAAATCGGGAGGCTTTTTTGTTTATAGGCAATTATGACTAGTAGCCTGGATTTTGAGTCAATTTTGTATTGGCATCAATTTCTCTTTGTGGTATTGGGAAAATTAATTTAGTTGAGTTCCATGGTAAGCTACCAATATTGGTTTGTGTTCTTTTTGAGTCGTGTAGCGAAAATCCTTCAAAAGCAAATTCAAGTTTTCTTTCGTTGAGAATATCTGTAAGTGTAGCTGTAGCGGTTGTTAAGCCAGCCCTGCTTCTAACGGTTGTTAAATCCTGAAGCGGCGTTACACCGCCAATTGGAGCTGCTGGTGCCAAACGGACATTACTTTCTGCCCTGATCAAATACATTTCGGCCAATCTGATTACCGGTACATTCCCAAATTGATTTCCGTACTTGGTAGTGAATATATCGTCATCGTCATAAAAGGCATTAATCCTGTCATCATCTGTGGAATAAGTCTCATCAATCCAATCTTGTGATATCACGGCATCTCCGCGGCCACCAAAAGTTGATGAACCATAAAACTCATTAAAACCGTTAAATCCGGTAAGCGTTGTTACTTGCACAGCAAAAACATCTTCAGTAGAATTGTCTCCAGGTCTTGCGGGCCTTCCACTTTCTGGCATTTTAGGGAAAGCAGCAAGGTATGTACCTGTTAGTTGATAATTTCCAGAAGCAATCACCCGGTTTGCGGCTGCCCCGGCCGCGCTGTAATTACCCATTTGTAAATAAAGTCTCGCTAGCATTGCAGCTGCTGCAGATTTAGTTGCGAAAAAACCATTAGTTGCCGGAAGTTTAGCTTCTGCATCTGTTAAATCGGTTATAGCCTGATTGTAAACGGCAGCTACAGTAGCCCTACTTACATAATTCGCCTCGCTAATGAGATTGGTTGGTGTTAAAACTATAGGTAAACCCAGATTTGTAGTTGGCGAACCATCATTATAGGATTTCCCGAATAATCTAACCAATTCGAAATATGCTGCACCCCGAATAAATTTGGCTTCTCCTTCAACTCTGGTTTTTTTGGTCGGTTCTACTTTATCAAGTGCAGCAATTACATTATTGGCGTCATTAATTGCGGTATACCCTGCAGCCCAAACATTATCAACAAAAACATTGGTTTTTAAAAGTGATTTGTTGATGGCTTGTGTTAACTCTTCGTAGGTGCCAAACCATTCAATGGCATCGGTATTTGCTAAGAAATCAGCAATTAAAAACGAACGGCCACCAAAGAAATTGCGGCTGCCGAGATCTGAGTATGCACCAACTAAGGCTCCTTCAACATCTTTTGAGGTGAGTAAAGCATTCTTTTGCTCAATGGTATCAACAGGATTTATTTCCAGTGCTTTCTTGCAGGATGATAAAGCCATCAAAAGCATGCAAGCAAATATGATATAATTTATATATGTCTTTTTCATTTTGATTCTTTTTTAATTATAGACCGATGTTAATACCAAATGAAATTACACGTGGTTGTGGTGCTGAGTAAAAATCTACTCCCTGATTAATATTTGTCGATTGATAATCGGCATTAACCTCTGGATCCCATCCCTTATATCCGGTTATAGTAAGCAGATTTTGAGCTGTAGCATATAACCTTAATTTGCTTAATTTAATTTTAGTTAATACTGAAGTTGGGAAAGTATAACCGAGTGTTAAGGTTTTTAATCTCAAATAAGAGCCGTCAGATAAATACCTTGTCGAGTTTCCAATACCATTACCCGCAAACAAACGTGGCTCTGGAACAGATGTAATATCACCCGGTTTGTCCCAATAGCTCATTTGATCTGTAGTTTGATTATCATAACCATTCGAACCGTTAGCGCTCATATATTGACCACCAGCATTAAAAATTTTATTGCCTTTCACACCTTGAAAAAATATACCTAAATCAAAATTTTGATAAGAGAAAGTATTGTTTAAACCAAAGGTAAACTTAGGATTAGGGTTTCCTGCAAATATTCTCTGTGCTTTATTGATATCTGTTGTGGTCGATCTATCAATATTCCCCGAGGCATCTGTGGTGTTTAGGTAATAAAGTGCATCTCCATTTGCCGGATTTACCCCAGCGTATTCTGGTATATAAAATACACCGATTGGTTGACCTGAAATGGCTGCGTTTATTTCATTACTATTCAAAATCTGTCCGCCTAAATTGGTAATCTTGTTGTTGTTAATTGCCCCCGTAATTGCAGTTGACCACTTGAAAGCACCTACAAAATTTTCGGTGTTAATACCCAATTCAAATCCGGTATTTTTTAATGAACCTAAATTTTGGGTTTTGATAGAGAAACCTGTTGTTTGGGGAATGGGAAGATCCAACAGTAAATCTGTGGTGTTTTTTTGGTAGAAATCAAAAACCCCTGTAATTCTGTTCTTTAAGATACCGAAGTCGAAACCAATATCGAGTTGTTTGGTTTTTTCCCAGGTTAGATCAGGATTGGCAATTCGAGAAGGAGTTGATCCTGGTAAGCCACCGTATGCACCTGTTCCGCTAAATAAACCACGGGCAGAGTAATTGCCTATTTCTGCATTACCTGTTAAGCCGTAACTTGCCCTTAATTTTAATAAACTGATGGTTTCACTTTCTTTTAAGAAATCTTCTTCCGAAGCAATCCAGGCCAATGATCCAGCCGGGAAATATCCATACCTGTTGTTGGTGCCAAAACGCGACGAACCATCTGCCCTTACGCTAAAGCCAACTAAATAACGTTCGTTAAATTTGTAATTGGCCCTGAAGAAATAGGATAAAAAACTAAATGCGCCTTCGTTGCTGGTTGCAATTACTTTTGTTGCCGCAGAACCTAGTTTAATATATGAATCGCTCGGGAAATCCTGTGCTTCTATAGTGCTGTATTTGGTGGTCGATTTTTGATAACTTGTACCCAAAATAACATCAAAAGCACTCTTGCCAATAGTTTTGTTGTAACTGAAAAAGTTATTGGTATTGGCGTTGATAACAAACGTTGAAATATTTTGTCCATATCCACTTGATGCACCCGTATTTCTGAATGTTAAAGAGCCATAATAACTTTCTTCGTTTTGATTTAAGTTATCGATAGAAAAATCAGTACTAAATTTTAAACCCTTTGCAATATTGATATTCGCAAAAGCTTTACCAATTGTTCTATAAACGGTTGCCTTGTAAAAGGCATTGTCCACACTAATAAATGGGTTATAGTAAACCGGATAGTTCGAAGCTGCTCCAGGCAAAGTTCCGCTGATTAAACCTGACCTTGGATCGATAAATGGAGTAATCGGCGAAAGTGCTACCGATTGTAGAGGACTTGAAAAAGCATTATCATTGGATAACCTGTTGTTAATGCTGTTTGAGAAATTTAGGTTAACACCTACCTCTAAAAAATCGGTTACTTTATTGGTCAGGTTTAATCTTCCACTATATCGTTTATAGCTGTTTCCAATCACAATTCCTTGCTGATCTAAGGCCTGGCCACCGATATAAAATTTAGTCTTGTCATTCCCTCCGGTCAAATTCAGATCATATTGCTGGGTAACTGGCTTATCCTGATAAGAAGCAGCTTCCCAGTTAGTATTTACTTTATAAGTTTGGTAATCATTATTGCCGGCCGAATACCGGTTTAAACGTGCCTCTACACTTTCACTATAATCATCAAGAGCTTCTTGTAAAGTTGTATATTCTCCAGCGAGAAAATCCTGGTTCGCCTGACCTTGCCCAGCTCTTCGCTCTAGTTGAACATATTGTTCGGCATTTAAAAAATCCCTATGGTTAGAGGGAGAACTTACTCCGCCTAATGCATTAAACTGGATAAGTGTTTTGCCAACCTTACCTTGTTTGGTTGTAATCAATACTACCCCATTAGAGGCCCTAGCTCCATATATGGCCGATGCAGAGGCATCTTTTAATACTTCAATGGATTCGATATCGTTCGTATTTAAATCCGCTAAAGCACTAGTTGGTGCAGTAGTACTGGAAAAATCGCCAGAAGTAATCGGAATTCCATCAACAATATAAAGTGGCTCGCTACCTGCTGTTACAGATGCCGCGCCCCTTACCCTCACGGTAATCCCCTGACCTAATTTTCCATTTTGTGCCGCAATCTGTACACCTGCTGCTTTTCCTTGTAAGGCCTGCTCAAAACTCGTTACAGGTAAGTTTTCCAGATCCTTCGATTTAACAGAGGCCACCGATCCCGTCACATCCCGTTTATTCTGTGTACCATAACCCACCACAATAACATCCGATAAGGTATTGTTTTCCTCGTCTAAACTGGTGTTAACAGTTTGCCCGGTAATGGGTACTTCTTTGGTTTTGTAACCGATAAAGCTAAAAACAAGTGTTTTGGCATCATCAGATACCGTTAATTTAAAAGCTCCGGTGGCGTCGCTCTGTGTGCCATTGGCTGGAGCGCCTTTTACAAATACGCTAACGCCCGGAATTGGTCCAGAGGCCGACGTTACCTTCCCGGTAATTACCTTGCCCTGCGCGAAAGCAAATGAAATTAAACCGAGGGATAAAATCATACTTAAGAGTAGTTTTTTCATCAAAATTTTAGGTTTAGTTAATAATGTTTAGTTTTTGTAGAAATATTACTATTAAGATAATCAAAAATTTATCTAAATCTTTGTAAAAGAGGTAGAAATGTGTTTAGTATTTGGTTTAGTGGATTGAAATCGAAACAAAAAAGCGGTTAAACTTGTTGAACAGGTATAGAAAACAGATTTTTATATTAAAAAAATACGAGCATGGATAAGTTAGAATTAAAAGGAAAGTGGAATGAAATAAAAGGAAAGGTTAAACAAGCTTACGCCGATTTAACTGATGATGATTTAAAGCACGAAGAGGGGCAAGACGATGAATTGTTGGGTAAACTTCAACAAAAAACCGGAAAAGGAAGAGAAGAGCTTGTGAAATGGATCAACTCACTATAACATCAATTCTATAAAAGAAACAGGCGGTCAATTTGGTCGCCTGTTTTGCTTTAACAAACATTTTTTATGCCTGATATTGCCAAAAGATTTCCTGAAAACCCAATTTTACATCCAAAAGATCTGGTGCCAAGCAGAGCAGGTTTGGAAATTGTTTGTCTTCTAAATCCGGGTGTTTTTACATTCGGGGCAAAAACATGGTTGTTGATCCGTGTTGCGGAAAGACCAAAGCAGAAAGATGGCCTAATTTCTTTTCCTGTATTGAAAGAAAATGGAATTGAAATTATCGAGATTAAAGAAAATCACCCTGAATTAAATGCCAGCGACCCGAGGATAATTAATTATAAAGGCTATGATTATTTAACCACTTTATCACATTTAAGATTGGTTTGTAGTGACGATGGCATACAATTCTATCAGCCAGAAGCTTACCCATTATTGCAGGGTGAAGGAGAAAATGAAGTTTTTGGGATTGAAGATTGCCGTGTTTCGTTGATTGATGATACCTATTATTTAACCTTTACCGCAGTTTCAGGGCACGGGGTAGGGGTAGGCATGCGGACCACAAAAAACTGGAAGACCTATCAAAATCATGGAATGATTATCCCTCCGCATAATAAAGATTGCGCCATATTTGAAGAACGGATAAATGATAAATTTTATGCTTTGCATCGGCCTAGCAGCGTGGCTTTGGGAGGCAATTATATCTGGCTGGCTGAATCTCCGGATGGAATACATTGGGGTAATCATCAATGTATCATCAAAACCAGGCCAGGTAACTGGGATAGTACCCGTGTTGGTGCCGGTGCTGCGCCGCTTAAAACAGCCCATGGCTGGCTCGAAATATATCATGGTGCAAATGAAAAACATCAATACTGTTTAGGTGCGTTTTTAATGGATTTAGAAGATCCATCTAAAGTATTGGCGCGAACGGAAGAACCCATTATGATACCTAAAGAGAATTACGAACTGCACGGTTTTTTTGGCGAGGTGGTATTTACCAACGGACATGTGCTTAACGGAGATGAACTAACCATTTATTACGGCGCTGCGGATGAATTTGTTTGTGGTGCTAAGTTTTCGGTGAGGGAGATTTTAGCTGAGCTTAGTTATTTTTGACTATAAAGGCACGAAGACACAGAGTTTTTTCTGCACCATGCTAACTAATGGCTACTGAACCAATGGCCAATGAACTATTGAACCAAACAAAAAAAGCGATCCCCATATCTGAGAACCGCTTGTAAAAATTGATTTTAGGCTTTGGGCTTTTACCTTCTGCCCTCTACCTTTCTACCCTCCTAGTATCCAAAAATCTGTTCTAAACTTAATTTAGTTACTGGACCAAATTTCGCTAAATCGGCCATGTTGATTTTTTTCTCTGAAGCAACGATACAATAACTGTAAGGTTTGCCCGAAAGGTTATTTTGGTGGAACGATTTTACATCATTAAAAGTTAAAGGTTTTAAGTTGGCATACTCATCAATTCTCGAATCATGATCAAAACCTAATTTTTTATCCGCCAGATAGGTGTAAATAATGCCATCTTTAGTGATGCGGCTGGTTTCTATACCGTTTAATGAGTTGGTTTTTGATAAATCGAATGATTTGTCAGACTCCGGTAGCGTAGTTATTAATTCATTCATACCTGCAACTGCATCGTTCATTTTATCAGCCTGTGTACCTACATAAGCGATAATGGTATTTTCTTTCTCTTTACTGTTAGGAGAAGAATATACTGCAAAGGTAGAATAAGCCAGTGCTTTAGATTCGCGGATGGTTTGGAACACCACAGAGCCCATACCACCACCAAAATAGTTGTTGAATAAAGCAATTTTTGCTGAGTTAGCCGGATCGTATAATCCTCCGTTACGTACCCAACGGATTTCTGCCTGAACCATATCGTAATCGGCAAAATAAACTTTGTTCGAATCTGTTTTGGTGTACACAAATTTCTTAATCGGTGCCGCATCTGTAAATTCTTTTGCAAGAGGATGTGCTTTTACAATATCAGAGGAAAATGCCGCTAAAGTTTTAGGACCGTAATAAGTAATGGTGTGTTTATAGTTGGTAAGGTTGTGCAGGATATAAATCAGATCGGCTGATTTCATATTCTTGATCTCATCGTTGGTTAATCCATAGTTGAAAGGATTGTCTTTTCCATATTGTGCATAACTCATTAAACCACCCAAGATTGACGATTTATTCAATTTTGCGTTATCTCTTGATTTTAACAAACGGCCTTTTAAATCTTCTAAAGCTTTTTCGTTTGGTTTGCAATGTGCCAAAACATCTTCAAGCAGGGCAACGGCTTTATCAAAGTTTTCCTGTAAACCACTGATCGAAACAGTAGTAACATCAGTACCTACATTAACATTATAACTGCAGGCAATGTTATAAAATGCTTTGCTGATATCTTCTGCAGAATATTTATCCGTACTTAAAAAAGCTAAGTATTGGGCAGCATAAGGCAATAATTTGTAGTTGTAAGAACCCATATCGAAACGGTATCCCATGCGGAAAATTCCGTTTTCAGTGTTCTGAACAGCAATTACATCAGCAATGCCTGCTTTACCAAACTGAAGATCTTTGGTGTAATCTAAAAATTTAGGGGCAATTGCTTTTACCGGTGCTGCAATAATTTCTTTTGTAAATGGAGAAACCTCGTTTACATTGGTTTTTACAGCGGTGATGGATGGTTTTTCTACTTTAACAATGCTTTTGTCTTCACCTTTATGTTTTAAGATGGAAACATAATTGTTGATGAAAAATTTGTTGGCAAAATCTACAATTTCTTTTTTGGTTACTTTGCCCATTGCATCGGTTGAGGCCAATGTTTTATCCCACTCCGTACCCCGGTTTTGGATAAAGGCATTCATGGTGAAATCTGCACGAACATCGTTGTTATCAAAGTTCTGTAATTCCGATAATTTAATGTTTGCAACAGTTGCTTTAATCAGGCTCTCATCAAATTCGCCTTTTTTAAGCAATTCTACCTGCTCTAATAATAATTTTTGAGCTTCTTCTAAACTCTGACCTGCTTTTGGTGAACCCGATAAAATGAAGATACCGTAATCTTTCATTGAATTGTAACCAGCACCTGCCCTTAACATTTTTTGCTGTTTATTAATGTTGATATCCATTAAACCAGCTTTGCCATTGGCTAAAATACTGCTGATCAAATCAAGCAATAAACTTTCGTGTGTATTTTGTGCAAAACCCCTGTAAGCAACGTATAAACTTTCGGCACTTGGGCCGTAAATATCAACTTTTTGAACCAGTGTTAATGGCTTTTCAGGTGCAGGATTGTATAATGATAAAGGTTTAGACTTCATATAAGCAAAATCCTTATCGATTTTTTTAATTAAATCATCATAATTAATGTCACCACTCATAATTAAGGCCATATTGTTCGGCACATAATATTTATCGTAATATTTCCTGATTTCTACTAACGATGGATTTTTTAAATGTTCGATGGTACCAATAGTAGTTTGTTGTCCGTAATTATGTGTTGGGAACAATGCGTACAACATTTTCTCGTACATTTTACGTCCGTCGTTATCCATACCGATATTTTTCTCTTCGTAAACCGCTTCTAACTCGGTGTGGAAAATACGGAAAACAGGTGCACGGAAACGTTCGGCCTGTACGGCTAAAAATTTATCAATGGCATTCGATGGAAGGTCCTCTTCGTAAACGGTTTCTTCTACCGAAGTATGGGCATTTGTGCTGTTGCTCCCGATCGATTTCATCATTTTATCGTATTCATTCGCAATAGAATAATTAGAAGCCTCACCCGAAGTTTTATCAATTTCTTTATAAATCTCTTTACGTTTAACCGGATCGGTGGTTTTGTTATAAGTTTCGTAAAGTGCCTCGATTTTATCTAAGTAAGGTTTCTCTTTCGCATAGTTTAAGGTCCCGAATTTATCCGTTCCTTTAAATAAAAGGTGCTCTAAATAATGTGCTAAACCAGTATTGGTACGCGGATCGGTATTACTACCTGCCCTAACGGCCATTTTATAGGTAATATTTGGCTCTTTATTGTTCTGAGATAAAATTACCGTTAAACCATTTTTTAAGGTATAAAAACGGGTTTTAGTCGGATCGTTGGTTACATACTTATAGGCATAGCCACCCGAAGTTCCTGTTTTCCATTGATAGGTTGTTTGTGCTTGCGCTAAAGAACCTGTAATCAGAAAACAAGCCAAAGTAAATAGTTTGAATTTCATTGTTTGATTTTGGTTTATGATTATGAGTGCGTATTTGTTAGTTGGAGTATGATCTCAAATACTGCGTTCATTTTTAATAAGTTATTTATTCAAATATATATGCTTTCCCTTATCGAACGAAAATAATTTTTATTTAGGAACTAAAAAGCCAGGAATAAATGATTTTAGCATATAAATCACGGTTTATTGTGCCCTGAATTTATAAATCTGTATTTTTACCGCCATGACAAAGCAGGGCACAAAACCAAATATTTTAGTTGTAAACGATGATGGGATTACAGCTACGGGTATTAAAAACTTAATGGAAGTAATGCAAGGGCTGGGCAATGTAGTGGTAGTAGCACCAGATAGCCCGCAAAGTGGAATGGGACATGCCATTACCATTGGTAAACCGATCCGTTTTGATAAAGTTGACCTTTATGAGGGCGTAGAAATGTATAAATGCAGCGGAACTCCGGTAGATTGTGTTAAAATTGCTGTAAATAAGATTTTTAAAGGTAAAAAACCCGATTTATGTGTATCTGGCATTAACCACGGACTAAATAACTCGATTAATGTGCTGTACTCAGGCACCATGTCTGCTGCGGTAGAAGGTGCGATAGAAAAAATTCCATCTATTGGTTTTTCTTTAGATGATTTTGCTGCTGATGCTGATTTTAGCCATACCAAAAAATACATTAAAAATATCTGTGAACAGGTATTGGCAAACGGCTTGCCCGAAGGTACTTTGTTAAACGTAAACTTTCCGAAAGATAATATAAAAGGCGTAAAAATCTGCCGTCAGGCGAATGCAAAATGGATGGAAGAGTTTGAAGAAAGAACCGATCCTTACAAACGTCCGTATTATTGGCTAACGGGTGTTTTCGAAAATTTTGATAAAGGAGAGGATACTGATAACTGGGCATTGGAGCACAATTACGTTTCTATCGTTCCTGTTCAGTTCGATTTAACTGCACACCATGCCATACAGGCACTAAACAGTTGGAATTTTATAGGAAATGATGATTCGAAGCCAGGGAATGGCGGTACAAAAGTTGCCGCACCCGATGGTATTAATTTAGGCTAGTGCTGCAATGATCGATCGGTTAAAAAAATTAAATAATTCGGTATGGATAGGTTTGGGCATTGGTTTGTTTATCCCTGCAATCTTTTGTTCCATCGCATGGTATATTATCCATCATGTGGCCTACCTTGCCAAAGCAGATTTGTTATACATTGGCGGTATCGCTATAAACGCCTACACCATGCAAACATTTTTTAAATACAATAAAGAAAATATCGGCAGGGGCATACTGGCGGCAACATTTTTATGCGCTTTTGCATTTTTTGCATATAAAGTTTTTTAAGAGAAAATACAATAGTGATCATAACTTGTTGTGTCGGTTCGTCATTCCCAACTTGATTGGGAATCCTAATGTTTTATGCTTTAAGGTTCCCGCCTGCGCGGGAATGACGAACGCTTTTTATATTACATGCAGTGATGATTTTTCTATAAAATTACAATTATGAAGTACTACCTCGTAGCCGGAGAAGCCTCAGGTGATTTACATGGCGCCAATTTAATGAAAGCCTTAAAAACGGAAGATGGCGAAGCTGTGTTCAGGTATTTTGGTGGAGATAAAATGCAGGTAGAAGGAGGGGAACTGGTAAAACATTATGCCGATATGGCATTTATGGGTTTTACCGAGGTGATATTAAACTTAAGAACTATTTTTAGAAACCTCAAAGCCTGTAAAGAAGACATTCTAAAATGGAAACCCGATGTATTGATCCTGATCGATTTTCCTGGTTTTAACCTAAAAATAGCCGAATTTGCAAAAGCCAATGGTATAAAAGTTTGTTATTATATTTCGCCAAAAGTTTGGGCCTGGAATCAGAAACGGGTGCTCAAAATCAAAAGGATTGTAGATCACATGTTCTGTATTTTACCATTCGAGGTTGATTTTTATAAAGAGTGGGGTATGCAGGTTGATTATGTGGGTAACCCTCTATTGGATGAAATTGCACAATTTACACCTGATTTAAACTTTCGCGAAAATCATCAGCTCGGCGGCGGAAAAATTATTGCGCTATTGCCCGGTAGCCGTAAACAGGAAATAGAACGTTTATTGCCGGTAATGTTGAGCATTACGGAAAGTTACCCCGATTATATTTTTGCCATTGCTGCGGCACCAACTTTTACTGAAGCTTATTACCACCAGTTTACCGGAGATAAAAAGGTCACACTTCTTTTCAACAATACGTATAATTTGCTCCACCATGCACATGCTGCTGTTGTCGCTTCTGGAACGGCTACACTCGAAACTGCGCTGTTTAAAGTTCCGCAAGTAGTAGTTTATAAAGGAGGCGCCATTTCGATTGCCATCGCTAGGATGCTGGTGAAAATTAAGTTCATCTCGTTGGTTAACCTGATCGTAAACAAAAAGATTGTAACCGAACTCATCCAGGAAGATTGCAACACCCAAAAAGTTAGCCAAGAACTTGGGATTATTTTAGCTGGAGAAGGCAGAAATAAAATGTTAAAAAATTACGATGAATTGCTTTTGTTGATGGGTAAACCAGGTGCCTCAGCAAAAACAGCTAAACTGATTGTCGAAAAGTTAGGGTTTTAAACAAAATCCTTCATCCGATAGCTATCGGATGAAGGATTCCAATAGAGCGGTCGTCATTTACCGTGTGGACACATCTTTTTTAAATTTTTGTGGCGTTATGCTAGCTTGCTTTGAAATAACACAGCCCTTACCGAAGAACTCCGTCAATCCCCAGGGCCAGGAAAATCAAAAAGACAGGCGTACAGCAGTACAAATGGCACTATCAAACCTAGAACGCAGTGGTTTTGTGTTTCATGTTTGCAAAAACTTTTCACCCAGCCCTAACAAACAAAACAATTGCCACTGTTTTTTTGATGTGTATGGGGATGGTGTAAAAGGCCCCTTGCTGGATTGACAAAGCATTTTTGCATACTTTTGATGCCTCAAAAGTTTGATGCCTTGCGGCATAGGAGCAAATAAAACTAATCTAATATTTGTGTCCACACGATAGGCGCTGGCGGGAACCACGAAGTGCTCAGCGAAGCTAATCTTAATACACCATCAAAATCCTACCAAGGCATTACAATTATTCATAAGTTTCCCTTTTTTAAAAGTATCTATCACCATTCCGATGTATTTGGGAATTCTAACCTCTATCATAACAGCGTTATATAAATCGTTCACTATTGCCTGGCACAGCCTTTCCCGTTTTTATGGGAAAGCAATCTTAAAGCGCATGCTAAATATGGAATTTAATTAATGTTTTTACCCACCCATAGTCGTAGGATTGCTTCGTGCCTAGCAATGAAGAACATTCTGGACCTGTCATCTCAAATCCTTTGTTTTTTTTCTAAAACTAATTTTCCGTAATCTAATTTCAATTTATTAGTAAATTTTTGTTTTATCTATTAACGTAACATTTTTAGGGTGATTTCATTTTTTTTAAAACAAAATGCCCTTTAAGGCGTTACTAAATCGTTTTGCGGAAATCCTAATTAAAACTAATTAATCTCATTGCTCTTATTAATTTGGTGAAATATGGCCGCATTGCGTAACTAATTATAAACTAAACTAGTGAGTGCCAATGAAAAACATTTTACTCAGGATGTCAGGATTCCTATGCCTGTTCCTACTTTCAAGCCCCCAGTTGTTTGCGAAAATTACGAGCGAGAAAATTAATTTCAACCGTTATTATTTCCAGCAGGATACAACTAAAAAGGACACAACCAAAAAAACACCGGTTGCAAAACCCGCTGATACGGTAAAAGTACCGGCAAATCCTCTTGGTGGTGCACCGCCGGCTACCAGTCCGGCCCCGGCGCCAACCACAACAACGCCTGCAACACCAGCTGCTGGCGCTCCTGCAGCAACATCAGCCGCACAAAAAACAATTACCGGTACTGTTGTAGATGAGCAGAAACTCGGTTTACCTGGTGTTGGAATTAAAATCCAGGGCAAAACGGGCGGTACCGTAACACAGGAAAATGGTAAATTCAGCATTAATGTAACTGCGCCAACTGATGTGTTGGTTTTCAGTTATATCGGCTACCAAAGTAAATCTGTTCCGGCAGGTAACGGAGCTACACCATTAAATATCAGTTTGGTGCCATCACAGTCGCAAAAATTAGATGAAGTGGTAGTGGTTGGTTATGGTACATTGAAAACCAAAGAAGTTACTTCTTCGGTTGCTCACGTAGATACTTCACAATTCAGGCAGAGTGGTGCCCGAAGTGCCATTGATTTGATTCAGGGTAAAGTAGCAGGGTTAAACATCACCAGGGGAAGCTCAAACCCTAACTCTGGTCCGAGTGTACAGCTAAGGGGCGTTGTTTCTGTAACCGGAAGTGCTAGTCCGCTTTTTGTTATCGACGGTATCCCTGGCGGTAACCCCGATCTTTTGCAGCAAGATGATATCTTATCTGTTGATGTACTAAAAGATGGTTCTGGTGCAGCAATTTACGGTACCAGTGCGAACGCAGGGGTAATTTTAATCACCACAAAAAAAGGAAAACCAGGCGCGCCAACTTTTAATTATTCTGGTTATGTAAGGAAAGAGTTTATCCAAAACCGCTTAGATTTTTTAACCGCTGATGAGTTTAGGCAAAAAATTGCATCCAAAGAAATTAATGCCATTGATTATGGCGGTAGTGAAGATTTGTACGATCGTTTAGTCAATCATGATAACCTTTCACAAAACCATAACCTTTCATTATCTGGCGGATCTGATAAAACAAGTTACCGTGCAAGTATAAACTACAGGGATTTACAAGGCATTGCTTTAGAAAACGGTCGTAAAGAATATACTTTAAGGTTAAATGTAAATCAAAAAGGATTAAATGATAAATTGAATGTCCAGATGAACCTGGCTACTAATTTTAATAATGCCAACCTGCTTGCAAATGGTACTAAACTCGATTTTTTTGATAATGAATTAACAGGCAGTGGTTGGGAAGAAGAAGCAACCAAAAACCCAACCAAGTTGATATATAATCCAGATGGATCATATTATTTTGATAACCAAAGTACAAATCAGTTTGCAAGGTTATTTCAGGAAACAAGTTATCGTAAACAACAAACCAGTTCGGCGGATATTAAAGCAGATTTGGATATCATTACGGGGTTAAAAGGAACTGTTTTTGGTTCCGTACAAAGAGATAGCTATATAGATGGGGGTTATGCAAATATAGCCAGTGAAAGATCTGTAGAGAATTCCGATTATCCAAATGGTGGTTATGCTTTTAAAAATAATTTCTTATCTCAGAGTTTTGCTTTTGAGCCAACCTTACAATATACTAAAACCATTGCAGATAAACATTCATTTACCGCTTTGGCTGGTTATAGTTACCGCTATTATATCGAAGAGGGAGCAAAAGCAAGTAATCGCGGATTTTTAAACGATCAGTTCCACGAGGATAATTTAAATGCCGGCCAGGCGCTTGCAGATGGCAAAGCTGCCATGGGAAGTTTTAAAAATGACAATACCTTAATCGCTTTCTTTGGCCGTATCAATTATGCATTTGATGGAAAATACCTTGCACAGTTTATCCTAAGAAGAGAAGGTTCATCCAGATTTGGTGATAACAACAAGTGGGGAAATTTCCCGGCAGTATCCGTAGGCTGGAATGTTAGCCAGGAGAAATTTATGGAAAACATAAAATGGGTTAACAATTTAAAATTAAGAGCAGGTTACGGAGTAACAGGTAATTCAGGCTTTCAAAACAATGCATCGAGGGTTACACTCAGTACAGGTGGAAAATACCTTTACCCTGATGGTGCTTACCGCGAAACCTATGGCCCGAGCAGAAATGCAAATCCGTTTCTTAAATGGGAAAGCAAACGCGAGTTAAATATTGGTGCTGACTTTGCTTTATTCGATAACAAGTTGACGGGTGCTTTGGATGTATTTAAACGTACTACCAAAGATTTATTGGATACTTACACCACACCTCAGCCACCTTATGTTCAATCAAGCATTTTTGCCAATGTTGGGCAAATTTCATCAAAAGGTATTGAACTTGCTTTATCATATCAAGCTATCAAAACCAAAGACTTTACTTTCAGTATGGATTTTACAGGGAGTACAATCAAGAATACTTTAGATTCATATTCTAACGATGTATATGCCGTTAAATATAAAACCTTCGGTACTATTGGTGGGGCTGGAGCTCTTGGTGATGCAATTACAACCTATGAGGGGGAAGATCTTGGTGTGTTTTATGGCAAACGTTTTGCTGGGTTTGATGCAAGTGGAAAGTGGTTGTTCTATAACAGAAACGGTGTTGCCGTACGTAATGATCAGATCAATAATTCAAAAGATAAAGACCTTACAGACCTTGCTCCAATCGGGAATGCAATACCAAAGTATTACGCTTCTTACACCGCTAATTTTACCTATAAAAATTTCGATTTCAGGGTTTTCTTAAGGGGTAAATTCGATTACCAGATTTTAAATACCACAGCACTATCTTACGGTAATCCGTCAATCTCGGGGATCAATTACTTAAAAGAAGCTTTTGGAAAATATAGCCAGATCAAAGATACCTATATGTATTCTGACTATTATTTAGAAAACGGAACCAATGTGAAAATTGATGAGGTAACCATTGGTTACAACTTTAAGCTTAAAACAAAAATGATCCGTAATCTTCGTGTATATGCAACCGGGCAGAATTTGGCTACTATAACAGGTTATTCAGGTAACGACCCTGATTTTGTTCAGGATACAGGTTTAGGCCCTGGTATTGATAACCGTGGTGCTTATCCAAGTACACGATCGTTTTTATTCGGTGTTAATGTGGGCTTTTAATTTATATAACAATGAAAAATAAATCAATCATACAAACAGCATTACTTTTATTGGTTGGCATTGCTAGTGCCTGTACCAATCTTGATGAAAATGCATATAGCGAAATTCCTTCTGATAAGTTTTATAATAATAAAAATGAAGTAATCTCTGCAGTTTTAAGGCCGTATACTCATGCCAATGCATGGGTAACCCCTTCCGGACAGGACGGTTGGTGGCGACCGGCAGAATTATCAGCAGACCAGTTGGCCTGGCCAACTAAAGGGCCACACGGCGAAGATAGTGGTAAATGGAAAAGATTACATTATCATAGTTGGACAGTTGACGAAGATGGTTTAAACAATGCCTGGTCCTTAATCTATGGAGGTATAGGTTATTGTAATGATCCGATTGCAAATATTAGTACACGCGATATTTCAGCCATGGGGATTACTCAAAAAGAAAAAGATGAATTTATTTCCGAATTAAAATTACTTCGCGCTTTTCACTACCTTAAGTTGATGGACTTGTTTGGTGGCGTGCCAATTGTAACCGCACCTGCCGATCCTGCAAATCCGATTTATCCAGGTACATCGAGCAGAAAGGAAGTCTTCGATTTTGTAGAAAAAGAGATCAAGGATAATATCAATAATGTACCTAAACTATCTAGAGCGATGCTGGGTAGAATGAGTCAGGCAAGTGGCTACGCCATGTTGGTTGAACTTTATCTAAATGCAGAAGTGTGGTCGGGAACAGCCCGCTGGGATGATTGTATTGCTGCTGCGGATAAATTAATCAATAATGAAGCCGGCGGTCAAAACGGAGTAATGCAGCTAGATACTACCATCACAGACCAATTTAAAAATACAAATGATCTATCTAAGGAGGTTATATTTTCTATTGCTTACGATTATACAAGAGCGAAATTCGAACCTTCCTGGACTGATGAGTTTTTCCATTTTGCCCAAAAGGATATTTATGGAGGAGGTAGAAACGGAAATGATGGTATTGTACTTATACCTGGTGTGTATGACAAATATGAGGCAGATGATCGTCGTAGAAGTGAGTGGTTATTAATCGGGCCGCAATATAAATTTGCAGATACCAATGCCAAAACCAAAGCAGTTCAAGGTACTGTAGAGTACCAGGGTTTACCGCTAGTTTTTGTTGATAATATTCAAAAAAACAAATCAGGATCTACTGTTAGTAACATGAGTGAGGGTGAAGAAAACAGTGGTGTCCGTTTTAATAAATACAAACTGGGCAATTCGGTTCCGGGTTTTGTGATCAATGGTAAAGACACGACAGCCGTTCAGCCTGATCCAAATTACAACAATACCGATTGGAATGTTTACCGTTTAACCTGGATTTATTTTGCAAAGGCGGAAGCATTAATGCGTAAAAACGGAGGTGCAGCCACAGCAGATGCCGTAGCTTTAATTAACCTAACCAAAAAACGTGCATATGCTCCTGGTATTCGCGATTCGAAAGCCTATACTACAGCAACTCTAAATTTAAATGAGCTATTGGTAGAACGTGGAAGAGAGTTTATCTTCGAAGGCTTTAGAAGGGACGATTTAATCCGTTTTGGTAAATTCACCTCCGAAAGCTGGTGGGACCATACCTCTTCATCAGCAACAAAAGCACTCTTCCCAATTCCACAAAGGCAACGGGATCTTAATCCTAAGTTAACCCAAAATCCAGGATATTAATTTTGATACAAAAGGCGCTTATACGGCGCCTTTTGTTGTTTTAAGTATCATTTTTATGCCTACTTGGTCTTTAGCAGGTGTTTCTAAAACGATTAACATAAAAAATGCTAAATTGCGTTTTTATAACGGGCAAAAAATTAAAAGCTATAATTTTTATTTAGCTTTGAATCGATTAACTTAAAGAATTCCAGCCAAATGAAATCGCTTTCTATCAAAGATATAGCTGTTAAAGCAAACGTATCCATCACCACAGTTTCCTTTATTATTAACGGTAAAGCAAAAGAAAAATCGATTAGTGAAGCGGTTATCGAAAAAGTAGAAAAAATTATTGCAGAGAGTGGATATAAACCCAACCAGATTGCCCGGAGCCTGCGTACCGGAAATTCCAATATCATTGGACTAATCATCGAAGATATTTCCAATTCTTTCTTTTCCAGGATTGCTCGATTAATTGAAGATAAAGCTTATAAAAAAGGCTATAAAATTATCTATTCAAGCACCGAAAACAGTGTTGATAAAGCGAAAGAACTCATTAACATGTTTAAATCGCGTAAAGTTGATGCTTATATCATTTCGCCGATTAAAGGAATAGAAGAAGATATCCAGATGCTGTTAGAAGATGGTAACCCGGTAATCTTTTTCGACAGGAACCTGCCCGATATTAACACCAGTTACGTAGGAGCCGATCATTTTAATGCTTCTTATCAATCCATCCAGAGTTTTATCGATCAGGGTAAAAAAAATATAGCGCTGGTAACTACCGATATTAACGTAGAACAGATTGTAGAGCGCTATGATGGTTATAAAAAAGCATTGGAAGATAATGGAATCAAATATGACGAGAACCTTGTTTTAAAGATTCATTTTAACCAGGAAGAAAGCGAAACGATTGAGCAGATAAAACAGCTTTTAGCAAACAAAAAAATAGATGCGGTTCTTTTTGCAACCAATTACCTTGCCATTAGCGGCCTTAAAGTATTAAAACAGATCAATAAAAAAATAGGGGATGACTTTGCGGTTATCGCTTATGATGACCACGAAGCCTTCGAATTACACACCCCGGGAATTTCGACCGTGCAACAACCTTTAGAAGAAATTGCTGAAAATGTAATCAAACTCATTCTTAAACAGCTTTCTTCTAAAACCAAACCCGAAAATCAACAGGTTATCATTCCGGCCAAACTCATCATCAGGGATTAATATTTTGTAACTCAAATGTTACCAAAAGCGGTTTTAATATGATTTTTAAAATCTCTAATATTGAATTAGTAAAACGTTTTACTTTATTGCGGTTTTAGAGAACGAAAATCCATCTTAAATAGAATTATCACCCTCATCTTTCATTCAGTCAGAATAAATATTTGGTCGGTAAATTAAGTAAAACGATTTATCATGCTGCAACGAACCAAATATTGACTATGAGAAACCTTTCCTTACTGGCAATTGCCTTTTTTTTCACTTTCAGCCTTAAAGCACAGGATAAAGCACCGGCTTATCCACTGATTACGCACGACGCTTATTTTAGCATCTGGTCTTTTGGCGATGGCTTAAATCAATCGGTAACCAAACATTGGACGGGTAAGGAACAATCTTTATTGGGCGTAATAAAAGTCGACGATCAGCTTTATCGTTTTATGGGCGAAGAGAGCAAAACCTTTAAAACCATATTGCCGGCTGCCGACGAAATTAAATATCAGGCCAGTTATACTTTCGATCAGCCAGAAAAGGATTGGGAAACCAATACTTACAATGATGCTGCCTGGAAAAAAGGCGATGCGCCATTTGGCGATGACCTTGCCGATAAAACAAAATGGAATACCGGTAATCTTTATTTCAGAAGAACTTTTGAAGTAGCCAATCTAACCTCTGCAAAAAAATACCTGAAACTCAATCACGATGATAATGTAATGGTTTACCTTAATGGTAAATTAATTTACAGCAAAAATGGCTGGGTATCAGATTATATCTACCTGCCGATTGAAGCTGGTGTTTTACAAAACGGTAAAAACATATTGGCTATCCATTGCAAAAATACTGCTGGCGGCAGGCATTTAGATGCTGGTATTGTAGAAGAAGAAGCGCAAGAAGTAAAAATTGCCCCTGCAACACAAACCAACGTTTCAATAGCAGCCACTACAACAAAATATACTTTTAATTGTGGTAAAGTAGAACTGCAGGTGAGTTTTACTTCTCCTTTATTGCTTAATGATATTAAATTAACGGCCAGACCAATCAGTTATATCAATTATGCTGTAAAATCAACCGATGGCAAAACGCATAAAGTTGATGTTTTCTTTAGTGCATCATCAAATCTAGCCGTAAATACGCCAACCCAGCCAGTTTCGGCATGGAAAAGTGCTAAAAACAATCTTTCTATCCTTAAAACAGGTACAGTTGAACAGCCGGTGTTAAAAAAACGTGGTGATGATGTACGGATTGATTGGGGCTATTTATATGTAGCCGCTCCTGCAAAATTTAAGGCTACACAGTATATTGCTACACAGAACGAAAGTTTAAAAGCTTTTATGGCAGCAAAATATCCTGATCAGGCTCAGGTTTTAAATGCTAAAAACTTAAGTTTAAGCAGTGTGATTTCATTCGGTGCCGTTTCTTCTACCGCAGTAGAAAAGTATGTAATGCTGGGTTACGATGATTTAAAATCGGTAGAATACTTTGGCGAAAAACTATCTCCGGTTTGGAGGCAATCGGGTTCACAACAATTTGAAGATCAACTGGTGGAGGCCAATAGCCAATATCCCTCTTTAATAGTCAAATGTGCTGCTTTTGATGCTAAACTTTATGCTGATGCCGAAAAAGCAGGGGGTACAGCATATGCAGAAATGTGTAAGTTGGCCTACAGACAAGCCATAGCAGCGCATAAAATTGTTTACGCACCTAATGGCGATATTCTTTTCCTTTCTAAAGAAAACTTTAGCAACGGATCCATCAACACCGTTGATGTAACTTATCCATCGGCGCCTCAGTTTTTAGTCTATAATCCTGAATTATTAAAAGGCATGCTGAACGGTATTTTCTATTATTCGGAAAGCGGAAAATGGAAAAAACCTTTTGCTGCGCATGATCTTGGTACTTATCCTTTAGCCAATGGTCAAACTTACGGCGAGGATATGCCAGTAGAAGAAGCCGGGAATATGATTATATTAACTGCGGCCATTACCCGTGCAGAAGGAAATGCAAAATATGCCGAAAAACATTGGGAAATACTTTCAACCTGGGCAAATTACCTGCTTAGAGAAGGTTTCGATCCTGCCAATCAGTTGTGTACCGATGATTTTGCTGGTCACCTGGCCCGTAATGCAAATTTATCGGTAAAAGCGATTGTGGCCCTGGGTGGTTATGCTCAAATGGCGCAGTTGTTAGGTAAAACCGATGTAGCGACCAAATACCACACTGCTGCTTTACAAATGGCGCAAAACTGGATGAAACTTGCCGATGCCGGCGATCACTATGCTTTAACTTTTAATGATAAAAATACCTGGAGCCAGAAATATAACCTGATTTGGGATAAACTTTTAAAACTGGATCTTTTCCCTAAAGAAGTATATAAAAAGGAAATTGATTTCTACTTAACCAAACAAAAAGATTTCGGGGTGCCTTTGGATAGCCGCAGAACCTATTCGAAATCAGACTGGATTATGTGGACGGCAACTTTGGCCGATAACGAAGCCGATTTCCAAAAATTTATTAGTCCTATTTACCGCTATGCTACCGAAACCGAAAGTAAAGTGCCGTTGAGCGATTGGCACGAAACCACCAACGGTAAAATGACAGGTTTCCAGGCCAGAAGTGTTGTTGGCGGTTATTTTATCAAAATGCTTGCCGATAAATGGAATATTAAATAAAAAACATTAATCAGCCTTGCCTGCAACCATTTACCTATGCAGGCAAATGCTGATTTTTAATATACAGTTGATTTATACCGGCTGGAAAGAACCACAAACAAACACACAAATGAAACTTAAATTAATTGCATCCATTTTATGCTGCCTCGCTGCCAAAGGGTTATTGGCACAGCAGAAAAATTGGGTCAGCTATGTAAACACCTTACAGGGCACCAATTCCAAACACGAACTTACCAGGGGCAATACTTACCCTACAACAGCTTTACCTTTTGGTATGCATACCTGGACACCCCAGACCGGCAGAAATGGTGATGGCTGGAAATATCAATATTTTAAAGATAAAATCAGGGGTTTTCAGCAAGCGCATCAATGTAGTTCATGGACAAGGGATTATGCCGTTTTTTCATTAATGCCAATGGTGGATGACCTGATCGTTGACGAAGATAAACGTGAAACCAGGTTCAGCCATAAAGATGAAATTGCCAGGCCAAACTATTATAAAGTAAAGTTCGAAAACGAGATTACCACTGAAATTTCGCCCTCAGAACGAGGTGCACACCTGCGTTTCAGCTATCCAAAAGGTAAAAGGAGCTTTTTGGTTTTAGATGGATACACCCGTTTAAGCGGTGTGCAGATTTATCCCAAAGAGAACAAAATCACTGGTTGGGTAAACAATGGTGAAGGCTTTAAACGTGGCTGGAAAAGCTATTTTGTGATTCAGTTCGATAAAGCCATTAAATCTTATGGTACCTGGGAGAACAAGCGTAATACCGTTAATAAAGATTCACTAACTGCCGAAGGTTTAGGAAAAGGTGCATTTGTCCAGTTCGAATCGGGCACAAAAGTGCAGGTTAAAACCGCTTCCTCTTATATCAGCTTAAAACAGGCAGAACTTAATTTAAAAAGAGAGTTAGGCAACGATAAAACTGTAGAAGATACCAGGGCCAATGCGGCTGCAGTTTGGAACAAATCGCTTGGTAAAATAGAGGTAGAAGGTGGATCAAAAGCCGATATGGAAACTTTTTACTCTTGTTTTTTCAGGGCGAGTTTATTTTCCAGAAAGTTTTACGAAATTAACGAAGCTGGAAAACCTTATTATTTTAGTCCTTATGATGGTAAAGTACACGATGGATACATGTTTACCGATACCGGTTTCTGGGATACTTTCCGTGCGCAGTTTCCTCTAAATACCCTGGTACAACCCGAAATGCACGGCCGTTACATGCAGGCTATGCTCGATGCTTATGAACAATGTGGTTGGTTACCTTCCTGGTCATTCCCAAGTGAAGCTGGAAGCATGATTGGTAACCATGCCATTTCTTTACTGGCCGATGCCTGGGCAAAAGGAATCAAAACCTTCGATCCGAAAAAAGCATTAGATGCATATTATCACGAAGCCATGAATAAAGGGCCATGGGGGCCTGCAAACGGGCGGGATGGGGTAACCGAATACAACCAGTTGGGCTACGTGCCTTATCCAAAATATAGGGAGGCTACCGCGAAAACACTTGAATACGCTTACGATGATTATTGCGCCTACGAACTGGCTAAAATGATAGGCAATAAACATTATATGGAAGTTTTTGAAAAACCCATGTATAATTATAAAAATGTTTACGATCCTTCAACAAGGTTTATGAGGGGCAAAAATGCAGAGGGCAAATGGTCGCCAAATTTTGATCCTACCGAGTGGGGCGGACCCTTTACCGAAGGTAATGCCTGGCACTGGCAATGGTCGGTTTTTCAGGATACTAAGGGTTTAATCAATTTAATGGGCGGTTACCATAACTTTACCGCCAAGCTTGATTCTGTTTTTACCGAACCCAATAAAGTTAATGTAGGTTCGTATGGTGGCATGATCCACGAAATGACAGAAATGGTAATGGCCAATATGGGGCAATATGCACATGGCAACCAACCAATACAGCACATGGTTTACTTGTATAATTATGCCAACCAACCATGGAAATCGCAGTTTCATGCCCGCGAGGTAATGCGCAAATTATATGATGCCACCGAAAACGGTTATCCGGGAGATGAAGATCAGGGTCAAACCTCCTCATGGTATGTGTTAAGTGCGCTGGGCTTTTATAGCGTTACACCCGGCACAGGAGAGTACGTGCTAGGTAGTCCGGTATTTAAAAAAACAACCATTAATTTAGAAAATGGTAAAAAATTCGTAATCGAGGCACCCGCAAACGACGCGGCGCACGTTTATATTAAATCAGCGAGCCTGAATGGCAAAAATTTCACCAAAAACTTCATTAACCACAGCGATTTATTAAAAGGTGGGGTATTAAAGTTAGAGATGAATGTTAAACCTTCGTTAAATAGGGGGCTTTTGGATGAGGATAAGCCATTTTCGCTCAGTAAATAGATATTGAATCGCTATTTTTAGCGCATTAATGAAAATTAGTAAAAAATAACAGAAATATAATATAGAATGGAAAAGCCTGTTGCATTAGGTGTAGATATTGGCGGCTCGCACATTACAGCCGCATTGGTGGATTTGGAAACAAGAACTTTGGTGAAGGATTCCATCAAGCGTAGCCCTGTGGACTCACAGGAGAATAAAGAAGTGATTTTATCAGCATGGTGTGATATCATCAGTAAAGCTTTTCAGAACATTAAAAATGGCGCACGAAATGTGGGTATTGCCATGCCGGGGCCTTTTAATTACAGCGAAGGAATCTCGCTGATCAAAGACCAGGATAAGTTTAAATCACTTTATCAGGTTAATGTTAAAGAAGAACTGGCCAAACGGTTGGATATTCCTGCAGAGAACATCCATTTTATAAATGATGCTGCGGGTTTTTTACAGGGTGAGGTTTTTGCCGGCGCTGCAAAAGGTAATGCAAGTGTATTGGGCCTAACTTTAGGAACAGGGCTTGGATCGTCGCTTTGTTTAAACTATAAAGCCTTCGATGCGGACCTTTGGAACTCCGAATTTTTGGACGGAATTGCAGAAGATTACCTTTCTACGCGCTGGTTCGTAAAACGTTTTAACCAGCTTAGCGGTAAAACGGTAGATGGGGTGAAAGAACTGGTAGAAATAGTAGAAACTGATCATTTTGCCACCAGGGTATTTATGGAATTCGGTTATAATCTTGCCCAGTTTTTAATCCCGATTATAAAAAAGCATAAAATTGATACCGTAATTGTGGGTGGTAATATTGCACAATCTTTCAGTGCTTTTGCACCCGAACTAATTGCTACGCTTAAAGGTAATGGCATAGAAACCGATATCAAAATCTCAGAACTTAAAGAACATGCAGCATTAATTGGTGCGGCAAGTTGCTGCGATTTAAGCCTTACTTAATATTTACCGGGCTGTTTGCAGTCTTTTTTTAACACACCCTAAAAATAGCTACAGAATTATAATTTTAATAATGTAATTCTGTAGTTAATCTCTGTTTTTTCTTTTTTCTTAAGAAAAAGTTATTTTTTGTAGGATATTTTCATTTTCCATTATCAGTAGACTCTTTTTTTAAATATTTACCGGAGAAAAAAAGATAAATAATTCTTGATTTATTAATAATATGCTTATTATTGCTTAATAAAACGTTTTAGTCTTCAGTTATTTACACATTTTATTTAACTGAATAGCAAGCTAAGTGTTGATCATCAGATCAAGGCTTTTTTTTACGAAAGAAAACTAAAACGTTTTAGTTTAAGGAAAAAGTAACTAACCATTCATAAAATTAGAGGAGAAAACTAAATGGAGTAAATTTTACATTCTAATATGCCTATTCCGTCCTGCGGAAAACCAAACTATTCAAACACCAACCAAACTAATCATGACTAAAAACTTACCAAACCAGCCCGGGCTATGCCATGCGCCATTAGTGTTTTCTTCGTAATACAAAAGAGGCTAGCGTTTAATTAACTGAAAATCATATCGCCGTAAACTGGTAGTTTACACCATTAACTTATACAAGGGTTAATGTATTGAATCAGCGATTTTCTGCACATTTTATCACTAGCTTTTCTTCAAAACGGATTGAATTCCCCGATCTATCATTGATCATGCGGCTAAATATTGCACATTTTATAACCAACAAACAATAAATTATCAATTATGAATCTTTTAAAAATGACCAAGAAAGCTGTCGGGCTCTGCTTTGCTTTAGCTTTACTTTTTGGATGTGGTAAAGAAAAGTATCCATCGGTGGAGCTTTTTACCTGGAAAGCAAAGGTAGATGTGACTGCTAAGGCCGCGCTTTCTGTTAACATTGAAAACTCTGGAGGTGCCTCGGCAGGAGAAGGCTCGTTAAAAGTGGTGGATAATGACATCAACACAAAATTCCTGATCAATCCCTATCAGTCTAGCCTTTATCTCCAGTTAACCTTTCCTTCGCCTCAACAAGTGGCATCTTACACTTTAACATCAGGTGGCGATGCCCCAGATAGGGATCCTAAAAACTGGAAATTAAGCGGTTCTACAGATGGTAGCAACTGGGTAGATCTTGATACAAGGACAGGTGAAGCATTTTCGGGTCGTTACCTGACCAAAACCTATAATTTCAAAAACAAAGTCCTGTATAAATACTACAGACTTAGTATTACGGCAAATAACAACGGCTCTTTGTTTCAGTTGTCTGAGTGGCGTGTAATTGAAGTGCCGGAAGAGCAACAATAGCCTATTCATGTTTTTGTAAATAAGACATGTTAAGATTAATCCTGCCGGTAACCGGTAGGCAATAAAATATTTCAACTGATCAATAGACCCAATAACAGTATTTCTGTTAACAACAACTAATTTTATGATGAAAAAAAATACAAATCTAACTGGGGGCAGGCTCAGGCTTAAAGATTGTGCTTTTAAGGCGCTAGCTTTTACATTAGCCTTAAGTAGCGGTTTTTATGCAACAGCTAATGCTTCGGCCATTAATATAAACAGCTCGGTTGCGGTGAGTCAAACCAAGGCCGATATTGTAATCCGTGGTATCATTAAAGATGAAGCAGGTTTGCCGCTACCAGGCGCAGGTGTTAAGGTAAAGGGCAGTTCTACCAGTGCAGCTGCAGATACGAATGGCGCCTTTACTATTACCGTCCCAAGTCAGGATGCCATTTTAATTATAACATATGTAGGTTATGATACAAAAGAGATTCCTGTTGGTACGCAAACCGTGTTGGATATCCGTTTAAAAGAGACCGTTGGAGCCAATTTACAGGAGGTAGCCATTGTAGGTTTCGGTACGCAGAAAAAAGAAAGTTTGGTAGGCGCACAATCTTCGGTTAATGTTGCTGATTTAAAACAACCGGTTTCGAGCATGAGCCAGTTATTGGCAGGTCGTATACCAGGTGTGGTTAACGTATCTAGAAATGGTGAGCCAGGTGCAACAAGCTCTGATATCTTTATCCGTGGTATTTCTTCATTAACAAGTACTGATAGGGGACCACTTGTAATTATCGACGGGGTTCCAAACCGTAACTTAAATGATATCAGTGTATATGATGTAGAGAATTTTACGGTACTGAAAGATGCTGCTGCAACAGCGGTATATGGTATCCGTGGTGCAAACGGGGTAATCTTAATCAATACCAAACAAGGCAAAATAGGTTCGCCGAAAATTAATGTTGAATATTATGAAGGGGTAAGCCGTTTCACTAAAAGACCGCAGTTAATTGATGGTGTAGATTACATGAACCTAGCTAATGAAGCTAAATATTCAGACTATTTAAGAGGTAATTCAGCAGGTGCATTTAATCCGGTATATTCTATTGATGCTGTTCAAAAAACGGCTGCTGGTACGGATCCGGTACTTTATCCAAATATAAACTGGTTTGATGCCATTTATAACGATTTCGGTAGAAACAGATCTGCAACTGCTAACCTATCAGGTGGGGTAAGCAATGCAAAATACTACGTTTCATTGGGATATTATGGCGAAGACGGTTTATTTAAAACCGACGAAGCCGTAAACTCTGCTGTAAAACAGAATTATGGCCGTTATAATGTGAATGCCAACTTAAACTGGGATATTACAGGTACCACCAAATTGGACTTAGGTATAAAAGGGATTTTGGGGCAGAACAACTACCCAAGCAGTTATAGTGCACAGGATATTTTCAGCCAGGCTTTCCAGATCAACCCAACTTCATTCCCGATCCTTTTTCCAAATGGAACTTTACCGGGTGTTAGTCCTCAGGCTGATCAGCGTAATCCTTATGGGGATATTACCAGGAACGGATATAGAGTTGGTTATAACACCCAATTATACTCAAATATCCGGTTGACCCAGGATCTAAAAGAACTAACACCAGGTTTATCTGTAACTTCAATGTTCTCTTTCGATGTTAGCAACAGCAATTTTATTAACAGGACGAAAAGAGAAACTATATATAGGATTAGCCAGGCCGATCCTTACATTACTCCTGGGGATCCAAATTCAGGTTATAAATATATACAGGTGCTTCAGGGACAGGATTTCTTGAATTATGGCATTAATAATAATGGTGATAAGAAAATGTATTTTGAACTTGGGGTTAACTACAACCGCACGTTTGGAAAGCACGCTGTGAGCGGTTTATTATTGTATAATCAGAATGATAACACCAATCCATTTGCCGGTAACTTAACACTTTCGCTCCCATATAGGTTGCAGGGTTTGGTAAGTCGTGCTACTTATGCTTATGATAATAAGTATTTCTTCGAGTTTAATATGGGCTATAATGGTTCAGAAAACTTTGCGCCTAACAAACGTTATGGTTTTTTCCCTGCATTGGGTATCGGTTGGTTGCTTTCGAACGAGAAATTTTTCGAACCACTTAAAGATGCTATCCAAATGGTTAAATTCCGTTATTCTGATGGTATTGTGGGTAGTGGGGGCAGCGGTTCAGGCTATGCAGCAAACGAGGGAGACCGTTTTTATTATTTAACCAAAGTTGGTGGGGCAGCGAGTTATACTTTTGGTCAGAATGGATCAATAGTGCCTGGGAATAACATTAATACAGGCGGTTTAGGCGTATTAGCTTATGGAGTTGATGTAACCTGGGCTGAAACACGCAAACAGGATCTGGGTTTTGAGTTGAAAACCTTGAACAATAACCTTTCATTCATTGTCGATTTCTTCAAAGAAAGAAGAAAGAACCAGTTTATCACAAGGGGAACGGTACCAAATTACATCGGTTTGGCCAATACCCCGATCGGTAACTTAGGTATAGTAGAAAATAAAGGTATTGATGGTACCATACAGTACGATACCCAATTTGGCAAAGATTGGTCACTTAACCTAAGAGCCAACTTTACTTACAATAAAGATAAAGTAATCGAAAACGATCAGGCTCCACAGGCTTATCCATGGATGGAGCAACGCGGTCTTAACATATTGGCTTCTACAAGGGTAGGTTATATTGCTGAAAAATTGTTTGATAGTCAGGCTGAAATTAATGCCAGCCCTACACAGTTCGGAACTTTAATGCCAGGTGATATCAAGTACAAAGATTTAAACGGTGATGGTAAAATCGACTCGTTCGATAAAACAGTAATTGGTAGGGGCGATATCCCAAGTACTACTTATGGTTTCGGTTTCTCGTTAACCTATAAAAACTTTGATTTTGGTCTGTTCTTCCAGGGACAGGATAATGCAGATATCTTATTGAACATCCCGTCATTCGCCAATTCGGGCGGTTTGGGCAACATGTTAGCAGTGGCTGCCGATCGTTGGACCCCAACTAATCCCCGTCAGGATGCAGTGTATCCACGTTTATCTTATGGTGGTACCAATAGCAACAACTACCAGCCCAGTACCTGGTGGAAACGTGATATCAGTTTCTTGAGGTTGAAAAATGCAGACTTAGGTTATACCCTTAAAAATGGGATCAAATCCATCGGTGTTAAGCGCATGAGGATTTATGCAATGGGCTATAACGTGTTTACCATCAGCAAATTCAAACTATGGGATCCCGAATTAGGTACAGATAACGGTACCAGATATCCATTAACGTCTAATTATTCTTTGGGTATTACCGCTAATTTTTAAAAATAAAAAGGATGAAAAAAATATTGATATATACAGTTGGCGCATTGCTGGTAGTAGGCAATTATGGCTGTAAGAAATTTTTAAACCAGGTACCTGATGATAGGTTAACCTTCGATCAGATGTATCAGAAAAAGGCTACTGTAGAACAGGCATTAGCAAACGTTTATTCTACTATTCCAGATCAGGATCAGGATCGTTCACCATCGGCATTGGGTAACATTGGTCCTTGGACAGCAGCTTCTGATGAGGCTGACTATACCTTACCTAATTTTAGCGAAAATGTAAATACAGGTGCATGGGATGCAACAAGTGGCTCCGTAAACTATCACTGGCAGAACTTTTACCGTGGTATTCAGGCAGCTAGTTCTTTTATGGCTAATGTAACCAAGTGTACCGACTGTAATCTAGGTGGTATTGATATCGTTAACCGCTATTACAATGAGGCCAGGGCTTTAAGAGCTATCTATTATTACTATCTGGTAAGACAGTATGGCCCGGTAGTTTTGCTGGGAAATGATCCTATTGCTTCTGATGCACCATTAGCTGCAATCAGTAAACCACGTAATTCTATGGATGAGTGTATCGATTATATTGTAAGCGAGTTAGATGCAGTAAGCACTAAACTTCCTGCTACGCCTCAAGCTGCCGAAGACTATGGTCATATTACAAGCTCTGTTGCAGATGCTTATAAAATTAAAGCCTTATTAACGGCAGCTCGTCCGTTGTTTAATGGAAACACAGACTATGCAAACCTTAAAAATCAGGACGGTAAGCAATTGATCAACCAAACCTATAGTGTTGCAAAATGGACAAGATTAGCTACTGCAGCTAAGGCATTTTTAAATAATGTTAATTATGCTAATTACGCGCTGTACAGTGTTACTTCTACGCCTACTGGTTTACAAAATAATTCTTTCAATAGAGCCTTTATAGCAACAAGAGATGTGTTTTTAAATGGATGGAACTCTGAAATTATTTTTGGTAGAGGAGGAGATGTAACACTTTATCAATATTCTTTAGCCCCTAATCACGCAGGTGCTTCAGGTGGCGATAAAGGAGGTTCATTTTTATCACCATCGCAGCAATTAGTAGATGCTTACTTTACTGCCAATGGTTTGCCAATCGAAAACGATCCATCATATTCTGCTATTGGTACCTCCGCGTATCAGGCACCAGATCCCAACGATCAGGGGGCAGCCAGATCAATTAGTAATATGTATGTGAACCGTGAGCCACGTTTTTATGCCAGCATTACTTATTCTGGCCGTAAATGGATCAACACTTCTTCAAATATCATTACCAGTTTTGAGTTTAATGGTAATGCTGGCAAGGGTGGCATTCCTAACAACGATTATACCAAAACAGGTTATACTTCAAGAAAACACTTAACTGTTGCCGGTTGGACAAGTGGTAGGACAATTTTTACCATGATCAGATTGGCTGAGATTTATTTAGATTATATTGAGGCATTACAAGAATCGAATCCTTCTGATCCTGATATTTTAGTTTATTTAAACAGGATCCGTACTAGAGCAGGTATTCCTGCTTATGGTACCGGTGGACTTCCAATACCAACTGACATGAAAGATGCGATCCGTAGAGAGCGTCGCGTAGAATTGGCTTTCGAGTTAGATCGTTATTTCTATACGAGAGAATGGAAAATTGCAGAAACTACAGATACGCAGATCAAGGGTTTAAATATTTCCCAAAATGGCACAGGATTTTTTACACCAGTGGTTACCGAAAATAGGGTTTTCCAAAAGAAACATTATTTATGGCCAATACCAAGTAACGAAATTCAAAAAGTTCCGGTTCTTGTACAAAATACAGGCTGGTAAATTAAAAAACACCGGGTATTCTGCCCGGTGTTTTTTTTAAACCATAAATATTAATGCTATGAAAAATACTTTCCCATTATCAGCCATTGCGGTGTTTGTACTACTGGCTTGCAATAGTAAAAAAGCACCTGTAGAAACGGTAAAACCTGCACCTCCGCTTGTAGAAGCAGTAGATCCACCAGATGCACCACCCAAAACCTGGAAAGAACATTGGTTTGAGCATGTCCAGTTGCTTAACCGTGTTGCTTATGATACCAGTGTAGTGGTTTATTATGATGGTGATGTTAAACCGACCATTGTTTGGCCAAAAACTTATATGGCCGAGGCCTGGAATTACACCAAAAAAGCTTATGGTAAATTTGGTGATGATAGCCGCCTATTTGTGATTTATCACGCCGGTAAATACGGAGGTGGCCATCCGGGTACCTATCTTGATGCCGGTCATGATTACAGAAATGTAACCGATTGCGGTTCCAATGATTTAAATGCCTGGGTTACCGGAGTAGATAACGACATCGATTTATCAACCCACGAAATTGGTCATATTGTAGAGGGAGCATCAAAAGGTGTAAAAGAATCGCCTGCTTTCGATATTTGGCATGATAGTAAATGGATGGAGATTTATCAGTATGATGTGTATTTGGGTTTAAACAGAACCGCCGATGCACAACGCTGGTCGAATAAAATGATGACCACAACCGATAGTTACCCAAGGGCAGGTACACAATGGTTTAAAAACTGGTTCCTGCCGATTTATGAAAACTATGGTAAAACGAAAGCATTAAATGGTTTCTTTACCCTGCTATCGCAGCAATTCCCTAAACAGGCCATTACCGTGCAGGGCAAAAGTTATCAGCAGTATACCCGGAAAATGAATTTTGGCGAGTTTATCCACTTTTGGAGCGGCGCAGCCAAAGCCGATCTGGCTCCGCTTGCATTATCCGCTTTCGGACCGAAAGACGAAAAAGGGGCAGATTGGGCACCGATGCTGGCCAAGGCCAAAACCGATTTCCCTACAATTACCTACTAAAATTTATGACCAGTAAAGATTCAGGATAATCACCTGAATCTTTACTTTTTTATCAAAAACACAAAATAACACATGAACAAGAAATTTTTAATCCTTGCGCTGGTATCATTCTTAACAGGCACTGCCTTTGCCCAAAACAGAGAAAGAGAATATAAAATTACCATCAACGATAAAGACAGTGTAACCAATGCCATTGTAGATGCCAAACTAAAGGCTGCTTTTTTTCAGGTTTACCCGGGCTTTGCACAAGCAGATGGCTACAGAACCAAAAGAAATGTAGTGCTTGATTTTGTAACAGACGAAACACCAACCATTATCGCTAAAGCCGGAGAAATTAAAGTAAACAGCGAATGGGTTAAAAATAAATCACAAAAAAAAATCCAGAAGGAATTATTTACAGCGCTTTCGAAAAACTGGGTTTCTTACAGCAAAGAGAAACATAAGGGATATAATTTAACTTTCATCAGTAAAGACCCTAACTTAGATCCAGCGGTTAGAAAAAACTTAATTTCTACCTATTTCGAAATTTACCCAACACTGGTTAAGACTTTTAACGAAAAATCTACACATGATGTATTGTTCGTGGTAGATACTGCTTACAAAGCCGTAGCCGAAGCCAGTGGCAACAGGATTTTGTTCAGCGCCGGTTACATGAAAGCACACCCAACCGATATTGATGTGGTAACACACGAAACCATGCACATTGTGCAGGGTTATGGTTATAGCGCCGGTCCGGTTTGGTTAACAGAAGGCATAGCCGATTATGTACGTTATAAATATGGTGTTGATAATGTAGGTTCTAAATGGAGTTTGCCAGCTTATAACGAAAAACAAAATTATACCAACAGTTATCGTATTACCGCACGCTTTTTCGCCTGGTTAGAGCAAAATGTAAAACCTGGCTTAATTGCCGCGTTAGATCAGCAATTAAGGGCTCATCAATATACAGAACAGTCGTGGATAACCCTAACCGGAAAAACATTAGATCAACTTTGGACAGATTACGGTAAAGAACCGCAGAAAGTAACGCTTACCTATAGCAGCAAAAAATCATAAAAGAAAACTCATTTTGCACAACGTCGTCTCGGCTGGAATAAAGTGAAGTGGAGATCCTTTGGTGGGCTATCAATGACAGATTTTAAAGAATGGCCGTCATTCCCGCGCATGCGGGAATCTTAATGCAGCTTAGAAACCTTACCAACGCATTACGATTGCCAGTCGAGCTGGGAATGACGATTCTACGCACTGTCATCAACTCTCCGATGTATTTGAAAAATGCTAAAGGCTATCAATGACAGTATGGCCGTCATCTCGACCGAAGCAACGCGGAGTGGAGAGATCTATTTCGAGACAGATTTAGCTCCGCTGAGCACTTACGTGGTTCTCGGCTCCCTTACACTCCGCTCGAAATGACAATACCTTTTAATGCCCTCTTTGTAAAAATAACCATCACTAAAGTAAAATTTTTGATCATTTACTAAAACGTTTTACATAAAATATTTAATTTGCAGAATTAAACGCGCTAACCAAAGTAATCATATCCCTATATAAATGAAAAAAATACTTATTCTTTCGATTTTTACCACACTCATTGCTGCTTTTTCAATGCAGTTAGAAGCACAGGAAATTACTAAAAAGAACGGATATACCTTATCGTTCGAAAGCAATTTCAAGGAACTCGATCCACAATTGAAAAAACGTTTGATCAAAACATTTTTTGAAGTTTATCCCAAACTGGCAAAAGAATATAATCCGTCAACCATTAAAGAAGTAAAGTTTTTTGTAGATACAGCTTATAAAGGTGTAGCTGCAACAGCTGATGGTAAAGTAACTTTTAGCTCCATGTGGATGATTAAGCATCCTGAAGATATTGATGTGGTTACCCACGAAGTGATGCACATTGTGCAGGATTATGGCCGGAGTGTTGGCCCGGGTTGGTTAACCGAAGGTATTGCCGATTATGCCCGTTATAAGTTCGGGGTAGATAATGCAGGTGCCAAATGGTCGTTGCCCGCTTTAAAACCAGAGCATAGCTATAAAAACAGCTACCGCATCACCGCTGCATTTTTTGCATGGATCGAAAAAAGCGTAAAACCTGGTACCATTAAAGCTGTTGATGCTTCATTAAGAGATCATACCTATACCAAAGATATCTGGGCCAAATTAACCGGTAAAGATTTAGATGCACTTTGGGCAGATTACGTTAAAAATTCGCAAGTTTAGAAAATAATTACACCCACATAAAAAACACAAACACAACAAATGAAACGACTATTTATCGCTTTATTGGGTTTTGCGGCAACAACCAGCTTCGCACAAACAATAGGCAAGGTTACAGATCCGGTAGACTGGATCAACCCGCTAATGGGAACAGCATCCAAACAGTCATTATCCAACGGGAATACCTACCCGGCAATAGGTTTGCCTTGGGGAATGAACATGTGGACACCACAAACCGGCAAAAACGGCGACGGGTGGGCATATACTTACGATGCCGATAAAATCCGCGGTTTTAAACAAACCCATCAGCCTTCACCATGGATGAACGATTACGGCGCTTTCTCCATTATGCCCCTAACCGGAAAATTAAAATTTACTGATGACGACCGTGCAAGTTGGTTTAGCCACAAAGCAGAGGTTTCTAAACCATATTATTACAGCGTTTATTTAGCCGATCACGATGTAACCACCGAAATTACACCAACAGAAAGAGCTGCACAGTTCAGGTTTACTTTCCCTAAAACTGATAGCTCTTATGTGGTTGTAGATGCCCAGAACAGGGGCTCGTACATTAAAATCATTCCTGCAGAAAGAAAAATCATCGGCTATACCACCAAATATGCCCGTGGTCCATTACCTAAAAATTTCAAAAATTATTTCGTAATCTATTTCAATAAAGATTTCAAACTGGCTAAAACCTGGGATGATAAAAAACTAAACGATAAAGATTTAGAACTGACTGTAGATCACGCAGGTGCTGTTATCGGTTTCGCTACACAAAAAGGCGAGCAGGTAATTGCTAAAGTTGCTTCTTCTTTTATTAGCTTCGAACAAGCCGATTTAAACTTAAAAAGAGAATTGGCTAACGATGGTTTCGATGCTACCAAAGCTAAAGGCAGGGCAACCTGGAACAAAACCTTAAGCAAAATTTCGGTTGAAGGTGGTACAATTGATCAGGCCCGTACTTTTTACTCGGCCATGTACCGCACTTTGTTTTTCCCGAATAAATTATACGAAGTGGATGCACAAAACCAGATTGTACACTGGAGCCCATATAACGGTCAGGTTTTACCTGGTTATATGTTCGCCGGTACCGGTTTCTGGGATACTTTCAGGGCATTATATCCTTTCTTAAATTTGGTTTATCCTTCTATCAACAAAGAAATGCAACAGGGTTTAATCAATGATTACAAAGAAGGTGGTTGGTTGCCTGAGTGGAGCAGCCCGGGTTACGCCAACATTATGGTAGGTAACAACTCTGCTTCGGTAGTTTCTGATGCATACATCAAAGGCATGCGAGGTTACGACATCGAAACCTTGTGGTCTGCTTTAAAACATGGTGCCAACAACGAAGGTCCTATGGAAGCCGTTGGCCGCGATGGTGTTAAATATTACAATGAATTGGGGTATGTGCCTTTCGATGTGAAAAAGAACGAAAATGCAGCTAAAACCTTAGAATATTCTTATGATGACTTTACCATCTACCAATTGGGAAGAGCGTTAGATAAACCAGCATCAGAAATCGAGATCTACAAGAAAAGAGCCATGAACTACAAAAATCTTTTCGATCCGGCTTCTGGTTTAATGCGTGGTAAAAACCAGGATGGAACTTTCCAAAGCCCGTTCAGCCCATTTAAATGGGGTGGCGCCTTTACCGAAGGTAACAGCTGGCACTATACCTGGTCGGTTTTCCAGGATGTTGATGGTTTAGCCAAATTAATGGGCGGTCATAGTAAATTTATAACTAAACTCGATTCGGTTTTCTCTATGCCTCCGGTATTTGATGAAAGCGCTTACGGTGGTGTAATCCACGAAATCCGTGAAATGCAGATTGCAAACATGGGTCAGTATGCACACGGTAACCAACCGATCCAGCACATGATTTATCTGTACAACTACGGTGGTGCCCCTTATAAAACGCAATATTGGGTGCGCGAAACCATGAACAGAATGTACAAAGCTACACCTGATGGTTATTGCGGTGATGAAGATAACGGACAAACTTCTGCCTGGTACGTATTCTCGGCAATGGGTTTCTATCCCGTAACTCCAGCGGTTGATCAGTATGTTTTAGGTGCGCCATTGTTTAAAAAGGTAACCATTACTTTAGAAAACGGCAAAACGGTTGTCATCAATGCACCAGCCAACAGCGATAACAACCGTTACGTACAAACATTGCAGATGAATGGTAAACCTTATTCTAAAAACTGGATCAGCCACAGTGGCCTGCAAAAAGGTGCTGTGTTAGATTTTAACATGACGGCAACGCCAAACAAAACAAGAGGTTCAAATCCGGTTGATTTCCCTTATTCGTTATCAACAGAAAAATAGAAAACACTACCACCGGGTAAAGCAATTTATCCGGTGGATATTTTAAAAAAACCTTAGTCCCTAACCGGGCTAAACTAACAAACCAAATATATGAACATCAACGTCTCGAAGACGGGTTTTACAGCCATGCTCTGGCTATGCGGAACCCTGCTGGCATTTGGTCAGCGTATCGATCTCAAAGATCTTTCAGCCTTTAAAAATCCTTCAAATTCATGGTCGCTTGCGCAAAATGTGGTTGCCGATCTTAATGCCGAAAATGTTTTAAAAACAACCAAGGGCGAAGGTATACTGGTTAATCAATCAACCGCTAAAAAAGCAGGTTCAGATTTATACACTACTAATGAATATGGTAATGTAGTGGTCGAATTAGATTATTTAACCGCAAAAGGAACCAATTCTGGTATTTACCTTCAGGGTAATTACGAAATCCAGATTGATGATGCATGGGGTTTAAAAAATGCCACGTCATCAAATAATGGTGGTATTTACCAACGCTGGGATGACAGCAAACCAGAGGCCGAAAAAGGATTTGGTGGTGTTGCACCCCGTCAGAATGCGAGTAAAGCACCTGGTTTATGGCAACACATTAAAATTATTTTTCAGGCACCAAAATTTGATGCTTCCGGAACAAAAAACCAAAATGCAAAAATCGTCGGTGTAGAATTAAACGGTGTATTGATCCATGAAAATGTAGAACTTTTTGGTGCAACCAGAGGTGCTGCAGGTGCCGAAAAAGCAAAAGGCCCTTTACGTTTACAGGGTGATCATGGTTCGGTAGCTTTCAGGAATATTTCTATCACTGAATTATCAGATATTCCTAAATCAGACCAAAGAGGTGGTGCCGATCCTATTTATATCGAAGCCGCAAGCAACAACATGATCAGAAGTTTTGTTGATGTGGTACCAGGCGTGCGCTCGGTACATGCCATTTCGGTAGGTGGACCAGAAAAAACAGCTTACAGCTACGATCTCGATAACGGAACCTTATTACAGGGCTGGCACGGCGATTTCATCGATGCTACGCCAATGTGGGATGGCCGCGGTAACGGAACTTCACGTGCTTTGGGCAGTGTTACCCGTTTTACCAAGAAACCGGTTTTGGCTATTGCAAAATTGGCAAACGACCAGGCTGCATGGATTACCGATACCACCGGAACAGGCTTTAAAACCAAAGGTTATGTAACAGATAAACAAGATCGCCCTGAGTTTAAATACATCATCAACGGAACTCATATTACAGATGCTGTTAAAGTATTGGAAAACGGACAGGGTTTAAGCCGCGAAATCGCTGTTGAAAAACCATCAAAAGACTTGTATTTTTTATTGGCTACTGCCTCAAACATCGAAGAAGTGGCTAAAGGTTTATACCTGGTTGACGATAAATCTTATTACATCCAGCTGGCCGATGGATCGGCCAAACCGGTAATCAGAGATGTTGATGGCAAAAAACAATTTATTGTAGCCATCGGAACCAGGTTAAATTATACCATTTTGTTTTAATTGTGATGACAATGAGAAATACATTCAAAAAATTAGCAATACTGGCATTAAGTTTTAGCTTTTCTACAGTTTTTGCACAGGAAACCCCGAAAGAAGAAGATTTTTTCAAAATAAATAAAGTACGCGTACCTGAAGGCCTTATTTTAGAGGTTGGTGGTTTAATTACCATGCCAAACGGCGATTTAGCCATTTCTACCCGTAGGGGAGAAGTGTTTATTGTAGAAAACCCAACCAGTGCCAAGCCTTACTGGCGTAGATTTGCCTATGGCCTCCACGAAATTTTAGGTATTGCCTATAAAAATGGTGCATTATATGTGGCACAACGTGGCGAACTGACCAAATTGATCGATAAAGATCAGGATGGTAAAGCTGATGTATATGAAACCATTTACGCCTGGCCTTTAAGCGGACACTACCACGAATATAGTTTCGGACCAAAATTAATGCCTGATGGTACCTTTATGGTTACCGCAAACGTTGCCTTTGGCGATGAAGAATGGTGGCGTGCCGAAAGCCGCGTACCAATGCGTGGTTGGGCAATGAACATTACCGAAGATGGTAAAATGAGCCCTTATGCTGCAGGTTTCCGTTCTCCTGCTGGTATCGGTAGCATTGATGGTCAGTTTTATTACACCGAAAACCAGGGCGACTGGGTAGGATCTGGCGGTTTATGGAAAGTAAACAAAGGCGATTTTATGGGCCATCCTGCAAGTTTAAGGTGGACAAACCTTCCAAATTCTCCTGTTAAGTTACAATCCGATTTCTTCTACTCACAAATGGACGAACGCCGTATTAAAAACGAACAGGGCAGGTATATTAAACCAGAAAACAGGGTAAACGAAACTTTCAAAACCTTATTCGAAATGAAAAAAGTATTTCCTGAACTGCGTTTACCTTCAGTTTGGTTGCCTTATGGTATTTTGGGTATCTCATCTGCAGAACCTGTTAAAATTCCTGCCAATACATTCGGCCCTTTTGCAGGACAGATTTTGGTTGGCGATCAGGGAATGAGTATTATTTCGAGGATTTTTATGGAAACCGTAAAAGGTGAAGAGCAGGGCGCAGCCTTCCTTTTCCGTAAAGGTTTCCGTTCTGGTGTGTTAAGGTTAGAGTGGGGGACCGATGGATCATTATTTGTAGGTGAAACCAACCGTGGCTGGGGATCTGCAGGTGATGCCAACGAAGGTTTGGAAAGATTGGTGTACAATAACAAAACCCCTTTCGAAATGAAAGCCGTAAGGGCAATGCCTGATGGTTTCGAAGTAGAGTTTACTGCACCAGTTGATCGTAAATCGGCAGAAGATTTAGCTTCTTACAATGCAGAAAGCTTCATTTATAAATACCACCCGGTTTATGGTTCACCTCCGGTAAATACCGAGAAATTAAAAATATCAGGTGTTAAAGTTTCGGCTGATGGATTAAAAGCCAGGATTGTTGTTTCAAACCTGCGTCAATATTATATCCATACCTTAACCCTGGATGGTTTGAGATCGCAGGATGGTTTTTACTCTTTGGTTCACCCCGTAGCTTATTATACCTTAAACCAGATTCCTGATGGAAACAAACTTTCTGCCAGCGAAGTGAGCACTAAAAACTCTGCAGCAGCACCAGCTGCGCCTGCGAAAAAACCAGTTGCACCAAAAGGAGGTAAAGCAGCACCAGAAGCCAAAGGAGCAGCTGCGACTGAAACCAAACCAGCTACTACAGCAGTAAAAGCACCTACGTATAAAGAAGTAGAAGGCCTTTTAACCAAAAATACCTGTCTGGCCTGCCACAACCCAACCAAAAGACAGATTGGGCCGCCGTTTGCAGAAATTGCCAAACGTAAATATTCACCAGAAAAAATATTTCAGTTGATCCATAACCCACAACCACAAAACTGGCCGGGTTACTCGACAGAAATGCCTCCAATGCCGCAGGTAACCAAAGCAGAAGCTTTAAAAATTGCCGGCTGGATCAATTCTTTAAACAAATAAGTTAGTTAGTATAGTTGTTAGGAACGGTTAGTAGAAATGCTAGCCGTTTTTTTACTTTTACAAGAAAAAGATGAAGAACATTTTACTGTTAATAGGTGCGTTCCTGTTAACCTGCTTTGCAGCCGATGCACAGCAAAATAAAATATCGGGAACCATAAAAAATGATAAAAACGAGGCCATTGCCAGCGTAACCGTACAAGTATTGAACACCAATTTATCAACGATAAGTAATGCTAATGGCAATTTCGAAATCACAAATGCCCCTGCCGGAAAATTGACATTAAAATTTAGTGCCATAGGTTATGCTACGGCTATTAAAACCATCTCCAATAATCAGAATCTGGAAATTATACTGGCAGAAAGCAATTCCAAACTGGATGAAGTAACCGTATCGGCACAAAAAACCGAAGAAAATGTACAGAATATTCCGGCTGCGGTTACCGTATTTTCAGCTTCAAAGGTCAGCGATTACCGCATTCTGAATACAAAGGATCTAGCCATGCTCGTACCCAATTTATATAGCAGTAATCCTGGTGATGGTAGAAATGTGACTTCGATAAGGGGAATTGGTACGACTTCTTACGATCTGGCCATTGCAACCTATATCGACGGCGTTAACCAGTTTGGTTTAGATACTTATATCTCTTCCTTATTTGATGTAGAGAGAATTGAAGTGCTCCGCGGTCCGCAGGGAACTTTGTATGGCCGCAATGCAATGGGAGGGGTAATCAACATCATCACCAAGCAACCCACTAATATAACAACTGGTTTTGCCGGGATAGATCTGGGTAACTATGGCCAGCAACGTTATAGCCTCGGCATCCGTACTGCTTTGATTAAAGATAAACTCTTTTTTGGTGCTGCCGGATTGTACAACAAACAAAACGGCTTCTATACCAATACCTTTAACAATACAAGATTTGATAAGCTGCATGGTTTTTTAGGTAATTATTACCTGAAATTTTTGGCTTCATCAAAATTTGCACTAACCTTAAATGTAAAGCACAACGAAAACAGGAACAATGGAACTTTCCCTTTAACCGGTTCGGTTGAAGAAGCGTTGGCCAATCCCTTTCAGTTAGGCCAAAACTCGGCAACAGAAATGGTCGATAACCTGTTTAATGCCTCTTTATCGGCAAACTACAGCGGAAATGATTTCAATTTTACTTCGCAAACAGCTTATCAATCCAATTACAGGTATTACAAGCAGCCAATTGATGGCGATTTTTCTCCGGCCGATATCGTTTCTATTGTAAATAATTACGGTAAAGACTGGAATAAAGTTAAAGTTTATACGCAGGAATTTAAATTCAGTTCGTCTGCTTCCAGTACTTCAAAATTTAAATGGGTAGCCGGTTTATATGGTTTTTATCAGAAAAACCCGGTAAAGCAAGGTTCCTATTTTGGTGCTGATGGTGCTATTTATGGTGCGGAACCCAATACTACCGCTGTAAATATTAATTCAGGAAAAGGTGCAGGTTTTGCCGCTTTCGGACAGCTTTCTTACCAGATAACAGAAAAATTAACGGCTACGGCAGGTTTGAGGTATGATTATGAGCACAAAAGATTACTGGCTTCCGGCGAATACCTTATCCCAACCATGGATCCAATTATAACACAGGGCGATACTTTGGCCAAAGCAAATTTTAATGCCATTTCGCCCAAAGTAACTCTGGCTTATGCCATAAGCAGCAACAACAATGTTTATGCAACTTACAGTCGCGGTTACCGTTCAGGAGGGATCACGCAACTGGCGTCCGATCCAACTACAAAACCACTCGATACCTATAAACCCGAATACAGCAACAACTTTGAGATTGGTACAAAAAATACCTTTTTCGATCAACGCTTAATTGCAAATGTTGCAGCCTTTTATGTAAATATTACCGATGCGCAAATTCCTGTTCTAATATTGCCTGATGCCCTAACCACCACCCGTAATGCTGGTAAATTGGTGAGTAAGGGTGTAGAGCTTGAACTTTCTGCCCGCCCGGTTAAAGGTTTAAGTATCGATTATAACTTTGGCTATACCAATGCTGCTTACAAATCGTTAAACATATCTAAAAATGGAGCAACAGTTGATTTAGCAGGTAATAAACAGGTTTATACGCCCGAAACTACTTCGATGTTTGCTTTGCAGTACAGCTACGAAATGGATAAAACCTCAAAGTTAAATGCCATTGCCCGTGGTGAATGGTTATTTACCGGAAATCAGTTTTATGATTTAAGCAACCAGATCCAACAAAAAGGTTATAGCGTTTACAATGCCAAAATTGGTTTTTCTGCTAAAAGTTTCGATTTATTTTTTTGGGGAAGAAACCTGGCCAATAAAACCTATATCGATTACGCCTACGATTTTGGAGCTGCCCATCTAGGTAGTCCAAAAAACTACGGAGTGAGTTTGGTAGGAAGGTTTTAAATTTAATTAGTCGTCATTCCCGCCTGCGCCTGTCGTGTGGACACATCTTTTAGGGAATATATAAGGCACTATGCTAGCTTGCTTTGAAATAACATAGTGCTTACCGAAGCACGCCCGTCAATCCCCAGGGCCAGGAAAATCAAAAAAACAGGCGTACAGCAGTACAAATGGCACTATCAAACCTAAAACGCAGTGGTTTTGTGTTTCATGTTTGCAAAAACTTTTCACCCAGCCCTAACAAACAAAACAATTGCCACTGTTTTTTTTGATGTTTATGGGGATTGTGTAAAAGGCCCCTTGCTGGGTTGACAAAGCATTTTTGCATACTTTTGATGCCTCAAAAGTTTGATGCCTTGCGGCATAGGAGCAAATAAAACTAATCTAATATTTGTGTCCACACGATAGGCGCAGGCGGGAATCTTAATGCACCTGCTATTCCATCTACTGCAGTAAGATTGCTTCGTACCTCGCAATTACGATCCATTTATTCGTTTATTGGGATGACACAATACTTGGAAAAAGAAATGGGGATTCCACTATCGCAGAATCCCCATCATCTAAATTAACGCTCTCATATACATAAACGCTGTAAATAAGATTTATTGTATCAACAGTAAATTTTTTTGTTTTAGCCTTGGTTCGTGTCTCCACGAACCAATTATTCCTCCAAGCATTTCGACTGGAGTGTAACGGATCGGAGAAATCTGTTATCATAAAATTCCGTCATTGCTGACGACCTTTTTATTAGAATAGCAATAAAAAAGAAATGGGGATTCCACTATTGCAGAATCCCCATCATCTAAATTAACGCTCTCATATACATAAACGCCGTAAATAAGATTTATTGTATCAGCAGTAAAATTTTTTCTTTTTAGCCCTGGTTCATGTCTCCACGAACCACTTATTTCATCCAATCTTATTTTGCGATGTTTATCATTTAAACCTATTTTTACTGTATGGCTACGATAGATAAAACCCAACAAGATGCTGAAAAACTTACGGCTGCCCTGGCTGCAGTTAAATTTGTAAAAGATGGCGATGTTGTAGGCCTTGGCACAGGATCTACCACTACTTTTGCCATTAAAGAATTGGGTAAACGTGTAAAAGAAGGACTCAAGATCACTGCTGCTGCAAGTTCTATACGTACAGAAGAGCTCGCTAAATCTTTAGGCATTCAAATTCTCGATCTGGGTAGTTTAAGTTCAATTGATATCAGTATTGATGGTGCCGACGAGTTTACCGAAACACTTAACCTGATTAAAGGTGGGGGCGGTGCATTATTCAGGGAGAAAATTATAGCCTCATTGAGTAAAAACGCCATCATCATTACCGATGCTTCTAAAAAAGTAAAAAAACTGGGTGCTTTTACTGTCCCAATTGAAGTAATCGCGTTGGCTTATCAGTATGTTTTCGATCAGATTGTTAAACTCGGCGGAAAAGGCCGGTTAAGATCGGTAGAAAATAAAACCTTTATCACCGATAACGGAAACCAGATCATCGATGCAGATTTTGGCCTGATTGATCATCCCGCACAACTGGCTTCCGACCTTAACCAAATTAACGGTTTATTGGCCCATGGCTTATTTGTTAACCTCACTTCAAAGGTGATTATGAGTGAAGGGAAGGATATTGTTATTTTTGAATGAGATTAGTTCATTGGTTCGTTAGTCATTAGTTCATCGTCCAATTCGTCATTGCGAACTGAAGGGCTGGGATAAGTGGGCGTGTGAAGCAATCTTTACAGTTTATTAGCCATCAGTGTACTCAATCGTTTAATCGACTCTGAACTGAAAACTATAGACTAAGGACTCTCAAATATTTTCACCGATAAATTCCACTTTCTCTAAACGTCCATAAAATTTTTACCGACAATTTTATTTCACTCACCGATAAAACATCGCAATTAAGGGAAAAGCCATTCTCCGGCCTGAGTTTCTGTGCTACATTTGATTCATAAAACAAACAGTCATGGAAACTTTAATCAACAAAAATCGCGCAGATAAACAATTAGGTTTAGGCATTTTAATCTTAGTAATTGGTTCAGTGTTCTTCCTTAGAAGCACAGGAGTAGATGTTCCGCATTGGATATTAAGCTGGCACAGCATCATGTTGGGAGCAGGTTTGTGGATGGGTTACCGCAAAAACTTTCAGGGAAACGGCTGGTTGGCATTAACTGTTATCGGTGGCATATTTACCTTTAGATCGATAAGTATTTTTGATTTCGATCTATCTGGAATCAGTGTTCCGGTAGCCCTAATCGGATTAGGTTTGTATGTGATTTTAAAACCTAAAAAAGTTCAAAATTTTGATCATTATTTCGAAAAGAAACCAGTTGACTTTACTGAAAAAGAAAGCTAAAATTCTTAACTCCATCATATATTTTAAAAAGGGACATTTTTTAACAATGTCCCTTTTTTGTGCTTAATAGCAGAGGGGCCTGAGCTTGGAGCAACGGTTCCATGCACTTTGCACCTGCTAAAAAAAGAAACGGGGATTCCACCCTTAGGCAGTATCCCCGTCATCTAAATTAACGCTCTCACATACATAAACGCTATAAATAAAATATATTGTGTTGAGTTTAATTTTTTTTTATTTTTTTGCTAAACCTGTAAAACAGGTGCCGCTTTATGGTATTTATTCCGGTATTCGATCGGGGTTAAACCCGTTATTTTTTTGAAAACATCCCTGAACGATTTGGTATCCGTATAACCCACATCAAACATCACTTCGGTAATGTTTTTCCTGCTCGATTCAAAACTTCGCTTTGCTGCTTCAATTTTTACCCTTTGAATGTACTCGATTACTGTATTTTTAGTCGCGCTTTTAAACCTCCGCTCAAAACTCCTTCTACCCAAAGCAAGCATATCTGCCAGCTGATCTACTGTAATTCGCTCCTGATAGTTTCCATCGATAAATTCCTGCGCTTTTTTAATCTTTGCATCCTCATGGCCTTTTTGCCCCTGAAACATCATAAACGCTAGCTGACTTTCGCGGTCGATATCAATAGCGAAATATTTTGCCGCCAGGATGGCGGTATCCCGATCGGTATATTTCTCTACCAGGTACAAAAGTAAATTCCAGTACGAATTTGCGCCACCGCTTGAGTATAAGCCCTGTGCATCGGTAATAATACTGCCATCAACCAGTTCCACATCAGGAAACATCTCTCTAAACTGATTGGCAAATAACCAGTGTGTAGAGCATTTCCGTCCGTTTAATAAACCTGTAGCGGCTAGTATAAAGGCACCTAAACAAAGCGAGGCTACTTCTGCACCTTTTGCATGTTGTTTTACAATCCATGGGATCAGTTCTTCGTTTGCTTCGATTGCGTAACCTACATGGCCGCTGATTGCCGGTACAAAGATGAGGTCGGTATGCTCCACTTCATGTAGCAGTTTATCGGCATGGACTGAAAAGAGACTATTGTTTAATTTTACCTCCTTTGTCATCCCCACAAGCTCAACTTTAAAAAGCGGCAATTTGCCCGATGCCTGTAAAAATTCATTAACAGCCGTAAATAAATAACGGGGATCTGCTATGGCCTCAATCACGGCAGTCTCTGGGATTAAGATAGATACATGTTTCATAACTCAAATATAGCGAGCCTATTTGTCGTAAACAACCCCTGCAATTGTCGTTTCTGCATATTTAGCTTGCTGCAATCTCCCCGTATGTTTGTGTTGTTAAACGGCTGATGCAAAATGTATAATAGAGGGAACGATGTGCAGTACGGCATCAAAAAAATAAAATTCAATGGCTAGTATAAATTCATATCTCACTTTTAATGGTAACTGCCGGGAAGCCATGACATTTTACAGGGATTGCCTTGGTGGAGAGCTAACCCTCGAAACCATAGGAGAATCGGTACCTGCAGATAAAATGCCCGCTATTATGAAGAGGAGTATTATGCATGCCGTTTTAGCTAAAGATGAACTGGTAATTATGGGTACCGATATGGTAGAAGAGCGGGGATTGGTAAAAGGAAATTCAATCTCCATGATGCTCAACTGCAATTCTGAAGAAGAGGCACAAATGATTTACCGGAAGCTTTCGGCAGGGGGAAGGGCATCTCATCCTTTACAGGAAACCTTTTGGGGTGCGCTTTTTGGCAACCTAACAGACCGTTTCGGGAATAATTGGTTAATTAATTACGATAAAAACAGATAAACATGAAAAAATTAAAAACCTGGTATTGGATTGCCACCATTATTTTCTCTTTAATGATGATTATGGATGGCTTTGGTGGAATAACACAGCAGGAGGCTGGTAAAGAAGTGCTAAAACACCTTGGTTATCCAATGTACCTGCTCATTATTGTTGGCATTGCAAAACTGCTGGGTGCAGCATGCATATTACAAAATAAATATGCGGTTATTAAAGAGTGGGCTTATGCAGGTTTTGCCATTAATTTTATTGGTGCTTTTGCGTCAAGAGCTTTTGTTGGTGATGGCATTTCGCTCTTAATACCTCCTGTTATTGCATTGGCCATTATGTTTATTCCATACATTTTATGGAAAAGACGAGGAGCAAATGTTAAAAATAGTTAAAACTATATTGTTAGTTGTTTTTAAGGCTTTTGAGAAGCAAATATTGTTAACTTTGGATATTGTAAACAACCAAACACAATCGCTGAAACCGTCGTGATTTTCCCCTTCGAAAAAAGGTAAGTTATGGCTGCTTCATCATCTCTAAAAACAAAATATTCGAATGAAAAAGAGCCTTTTATTCATAATTGCTTTATTATTTACTACCTCAGCGTTTTCTCAAAATGTAATCCAACTGTTTAACAGTACAAATGATTTTTTTAAATTATTACAGGAAGAGAAATTTAAAGATGCACATGCATTTTTTGACGATACCTTAAAAACCAAATTACCGGAAGAAGCCTTAAAAAAACTATGGAGCGATATCGGCACTAAATTTGGTAAAGCTGAATCTTTTGATGCTATTCAGAGTAAAGCTCAGGGCGATTTTTTTGCGGTAACCGTTGAAGGTAAATTTGCCAGGGGCGACCAGAACTTTATTGTTGGCTTTAACAAAATGCAAAAAATTGTTGGGATTTTTCTCGCTCCTCCTAAAAAAATAACCACCTATTTAAAGCCAACTTATGTGGATACGGCATTGTACACAGAAAAATCGGCATATATTGGTCCTGCGGGTAAACAGTTGGCAGCCATTATCACTATACCTAAGAATGTTAAAAATTTTCCAATGGTTATTTTTGTGCACGATTCTGGTCCTGGTGATATGGACGAAACCATTGGTGCTAATAAACCATTTAAAGATTTGGCTGGCGGACTGGCTTCTGAAGGGATAGGTTCTGTTCGTTATGTAAAAAGAACACTTATTTATCCAAATGAATTTATTGCGCCTTATACTGTTAAAGAAGAGGTGTTGAATGATGTTAATGCTGCAATTGCTGTAGCAAAAACAGCTGTTGGGGCTGATCCGAAAAATATTTATGTATTTGGACACAGCCTGGGTGGCTTGTTGGCACCAAAAGTGGCGACACTTTCGCCTGATTTAGCAGGCATTATTTTAGCTGCGGCACCAGCTAGAAAATTAACGGATGTCATTATTGATCAAAACAAGTATATGTTTGAGCAAGCTAATGATACCACTACTGTTTTTAAGCAACAACTGGCCAATGCAATTAAAGAAATTGATAAAAGCAGGATCACAGAATTGGGAACAACAATAAAGCCTGATTCAGTTATATTAGGGCTGCCTGCACAATATTGGATAGATTTAAATAATTATAACCAGGTAGCAGTTGCGAAAGGACTTTCAAAACCAAAAATTTATATTTTACAAGGTGGAAATGATTTTCAGGTGGACAAAGCTGATTTCGATTTATGGAATGAAGCTTTAGCGAAAAAGAAGAATGTAACCCTTAAATTCTACCCTGATTTAAACCATTTATTAAGCTCGCAAACGGGAAAAGGAACCATGGCACAGTATCAGGCTGCAGCGAGTGTTTCTGACGTTTTGGTGAACGATCTTGTACTTTGGATTAAGGCTAAATAGCCTCATTTTAAATATTAGCTAATAATAAAAGCTCTGGTTTGGCCAGGGCTTTTTTTGTGGCTATTGCCGAATAATAAAAAACAATTCAAAAAATGAGCGGTTTAATCTAAACAATCGCATTTTAAAAATTTATTATGGCAGCTAAGAATAAAATCACTTTTAAAGGAATCTGGGGCGTTTTAAAGGCTTCTTTTACAGGGTTTACCGATCATAAGGTAACCAAACTAAGTGGCTCACTGGCATACTATACTGTTTTTTCAATGGCTCCTTTATTGGTGGTGATTATTTCACTTTGTGGTATATTTTTGGGCAGAGAAATTGCCGAAGGTCAGGTTTATGCCCAGTTGGAAGGTTTTTTAGGGAGAGAGTCGGCCACTTCTTTACAACAGCTGATTAAAAACGCATACCTGGATGGAAAAAGCACCATTGCTTTGATTATTGGTGTTTTTACACTGTTGCTTGGAGCAACTACGGTTTTTGGCGATATCCAGGATTCTATCAATACCATTTGGGGTTTAAAGCCGAAACCTAAAAGAGGTTGGGTAAAGCTACTCCAAAATCGTTTCTTATCATTTTCAGTGATTATAAGCCTGGGTTTTGTGCTGTTGGTATCATTAGCCGTAACTTCTGTACTGGATGCCTTTAGCAACCGTTTACAGGTTAGGTTTGCCGAAGTATCGGTTATTGTGTTTTATATCATTAATCAACTGGTTACCCTTGCCGTTATTTCATTAATATTTGGGGTAATATTTAAAGTATTACCTGATGCGATTATTAAATGGCGTGATGTTATCGCCGGGGCAATTGTAACTGCCGTACTCTTTATGATCGGTAAATTTGCCATTTCGCTTTACATTGGACAAAGCAATGTTGGCGGTACCTATGGTGCTACGGGATCGTTAGTGGTTGTACTTCTGTGGACTTACTATTCTTCAATCATTTTATATTTTGGTGCCGAATTTACAAAGGCCTATGCTGTTGCATTCGGATCGGAGATTTATCCTTCGCATTATGCAGTTACCACCAAAGAAATTGAGGTAGAAACAGAAGGTAAATCTATTCAGGATAATCATCCTGAAATTAAGGAAGAAGTGGAAAAATCTTAACTTATTCTCCCCAGGCGGTAATAATCAATCTTCTTTGTCCGCCACGGTTGCGGTGTTCGCAAAGGTAAATGCCCTGCCAGGTGCCAAGAGCTAATCTGCCATTTCTTATCGGAACGGTAACCGAACTCCCTAAAATTGCCGATTTTAAATGGGCAGGCATATCGTCTGATCCTTCATAATCATGCTCATAATCTGGATCATTTTCTTTAACGGTTTTATTAAAGAACATCTCAAAATCCATGCGCACAGTAGGATCGGCATTTTCATTGATAGTAAGCGAAGCAGAAGTATGCTGGATAAAAACCTGGCAGATGCCGATATTAATCTCATCAAGCTGGGGTAGGGCATCTTCAATCTCGTCGGTAATAATATGGAAACCTCTTCTTCTTTCTCTAAGTGTTAATGCTTGCTGGTATATTTTCATTGGTTTAATAAATAATTCGTCATCTCGACTTTAGCGCAGCGAAATGGATAG
>NZ_JAVTSU010000012.1:0-262765 GCF_032678605.1 Pedobacter miscanthi | reverse complement strand
ATTCCGCAATATTTATTTTAAAATAATATCGCCCTCTTAATCACCAAGCCATCTTTTCAACAAATCCCTTCCTCCGAAGCGGGATGCAAAAGTAGGATTTTTTACCGTACATGCAAAAGGATTGTATGAATTATCTAAAGGTTTTCCGTAAGTGAATGGTTTACAGCAGGAAAAAGTTTAACCCTCGGCAAAACCTTTTGGCAAATCGGGTGTTTAGGCGGTTTCAAAAACCTATCAGGTGTCAAAAACCTGATAGGTTTGGACTGCTGCAGGCCGCCACATAAACCTGATAGCAGCGGAAAACCCGAAGGTAGGAACGAACCGAGGCTTTGAAGCGAATAGCAGGAGCATACCTATATAGTAGCACGGAACACTGCTTTACTGAAAAAAGAAAAGCAAACATAGCAGGAACACACTTATATAGTAACACAGAGCTCTGCTTTGCCAAAAAAGATAAACAACACTATTTAGTATATAATCAACCTACCTTATATATATGTTAAAATTTGTTAACTGTTATATTGTACTGAATTGCTTTGCATAGCTTAGCGGCGAATTGTTTTTATTGATGTTATCGTATTATTAATTATCTTTGCAGAATGTTTAAAGTTAAACACTTAATTATTTTAGTTTTTGTTGCCGCGTTGGGTATTGCGGGTTGTAAAAGTCGTTTCGAGAAATTGAGAGCGAGTAATGACGTTGCAAAAAAATACCAGGAGGCGCTTCGTTTGTATAATAAACGTGATTACAGTAAAGCATTGGTGCTTTTTGAGGATCTTTCTCAAAAATACCGTGGTCGTGCAGAAGCTGAAGATCTGAATTATTATTATGCTTATACACTATATAGATTAAGTGATTATACCACGGCAAGATACCAGTTTAAAAGCTTCGCAGATACTTACCCTGCGAGTAAAAATGCGGAAGAAGCCAGGTACATGGGTGCTTATTGCTTCTATTTAGAATCACCAGCTTTTTCTTTAGATCAGGAAAATACTTATAAGGCTATTGATGCATTGCAATTATTTATCAACTTATACCCTACCAGCGATCGTGCTGCAGCAGCAGGGAAATACATTGCTACGTTAAGGGGCAAGTTAGAGGATAAAGCTTTCGAAAATGCCAAAATGTACTTAACTACTGGTCCAAGTAATGTGGATAATTACAGGGCTGCTGTTATTGCCTTAAAGAATGCGCAAAGAGATTTCCCGGATATTAAATATGCTGAGGAAATGGACTTCCTGATGATCAGGGCACAATATTTATACGCAAAAAACAGTTATGTTATCCGCCAGGAAGACCGTTATAATGAGGCACTTGCTTTATATACGGAGTTTACTGAAAACCACCCTGACAGTAAATTTACTAAAGATGCCAAAGGACTTAAGGATGATGTTGAAGCGGGTATTGTAACTACAAAACAAGAACTGGCATTATATGCTGCCGATCAGGAAAAATACAAGCAAATGTTGATTAGGACCGGTAAATTAAAAGATACCGTTTCTGCCAAACCAACTAATGCTGATAATACGAATATTAAAAACAAGTAATACATGAATACTAACAAACCTGCTGTACCAAATACTACAGTAACCAGAAACGTACACGATTTAGATAAAACTACTGATAACTTATACGAATCATTAGTGGTGATTGCTAAAAGGGCAAATCAGATTTCGAACAACGTTAAAGAGGAGTTACACGGTAAATTGGCAGAATTTGCTTCTAGCAACGATAATTTGGAAGAAATTTTCGAAAACCGTGAGCAGATTGAAATCAGCAAGCACTACGAGCGTATGCCTAAGCCTGTTTTGGTTGCTATTGATGAATTTTTAAACGAGAAAATTTATCACAGAAATCCTGCTAAAGAACAAAAGTAACTGGCATAGCGCATAGCGTTTAGGGCAAAGCGTTTAACACTATGCTCTATGCCCTATGCCCTAAATACTATGCTCAAAAATAAAAATATAATCCTTGGCGTTTGCGGTAGCATCGCGGCATATAAGTCGGCTTTTTTGGTTCGACTGCTCGTTAAAGCTGGTGCAAACGTAAAGGTTATTCTTACCCCTGATGGTGCAAATTTCATTACACCACTTACCCTTGCTACGCTTTCTAAAAACCCGGTTTACACCCAATACTTCGAAGAAGAAACAGGCGTATGGAGCAATCATGTTGAACTGGGCCTATGGGCCGATCTCATTATCATTGCCCCGATAAGTGCCAATACTTTGGCAAAACTGGCAACGGGAATTTGCGATAATTTATTAACAGCGGTTTATCTTTCGGCCAAATGCCCTGTTTTCGTTGCTCCGGCAATGGATCTGGACATGTGGAAACACGAAACTACCCAAAGTAATATTGAACGGATTATTAGCTTTGGTAACACGGTTATTGCTCCGGCCAATGGCGAACTGGCCAGCGGACTTTGGGGCGAAGGCCGAATGGCGGAACCTGAAGAAATTGTTTCTTTTCTGGATAGTGCCATTAAAAAGGCATCACCCTTATACGGTAAAAAAGTAATGGTTACTGCCGGTCCTACTTACGAGGCCATCGATCCAGTCCGTTTTATTGGCAACCATTCATCAGGAAAAATGGGTTTTGCCATAGCAGATGAAATGGCCAAACTTGGGGCAGATGTTACACTAATTGCAGGGCCCACAACACAAAAAGCTGCTCAAACTTTAAAAAGAATTGATGTGGTGAGTGCACAGGAAATGTTCGAAGCCTGTACTTCGGTATTTCCAGCTATTGATATTACGGTAATGTGTGCGGCTGTGGCAGACTATCGCCCGAAACAGGTTGCCACGCAAAAAATCAAAAAACAGGATAGTGATTTGATTCTGGAACTAGAGAAAACCACAGATATTCTTGCCTCATTAGGAAGGGTAAAAAAAGCAGATCAGATTTTAGTGGGTTTTGCTTTAGAAACCAATGATGAAGAGAATTATGCTAAAGGTAAACTGGAAAAGAAAAACCTCGACCTGGTGGTTTTAAATTCTTTAAATGATAAGGGTGCGGGTTTTAAATCAGATACCAATAAAATTACTATTTTTAACAAAGCTTTAGAACGAACAGTATTCGAAATGAAATCGAAAACCGATGTGGCTAAGGATATTTGTGCTGCCATTTTAAAAATTGCGAAATGATAAAAAAGATTTTTTGGATATTGTTATTGGCTGGTTTTGGGAAACTACAGGCACAGGAGTTAAATGCAAGGGTAACTTTGCTGGCTCCTCAGGTTTCGAATATCAGTAAACCAACTATTGATGCACTTCAAAAAACCATCCGCGATTTTTTAAATAACAATAAATTCAGTAACGAAAGTTACAAACCCCAGGAACGTATTGAGTGCAGTTTCGTCATTACCATCAACTCCTGGGATGGCGGTTCTGGTTATACCGCCGAAGCGCAGATTCAAAGCAGCCGGCCAGTTTTTAACAGCTCGTATAACAGTACCTTGTTAAACATGAGCGATAAAAATTTCGATTTTAGTTATCTTGATGGCTCTACAATCGATTTTTCTGATCAGAACTATATTTCCAACATCAGTGCCCTTCTCTCCTACTATGCTTACACCATCATCGGAATGGATAAAGACAGTTTTAGCAAAATGGGCGGAACACCTTTTTATAAAAAGGCACAGAACATTATCAATTTAGCACAGGCTTCCGGAAATACAGGCTGGAAAGCTGCAGATGGTTTACGCAACCGTTTTTGGTTTAACGAAAATGTATTGAACCCGATATTTAGCGAACTCCGTGCATTCATCTACAGCTATCACTTCAGTGGGTTGGATCAGTTAACGGATAACGATAAAGGTTTAACACAAATCGTTGCGGCCCTGCCTGCACTACAACAGATGGACAAACAAAAACTGGGCTCTATTTTTCCGAATGTATACTTCGCGTCAAAAGCAGAAGAAATAACCAACGTACTTTCTAAACTCAACGCACAAGAACGCATGAAAGCTTATAATATGCTGGCAGAAATTGATCCGGCGAATATTGGCAAATACGAAGGACTAAAGAAGAACTAGTTTATTTATTTTTGGTTAAGCGGTTAATTCTTTAAATCGGTTAACTGACCCGCTATACGCCATACGATAAACTAGCTCATTTTGCATACATACATTTTTTAGAAAAGTAGCAACTGTTTTTCAATTAAAGCTGGTCCCTGCTTTTGTTCATACACCTGCAGGCCTTACTCACAAGCCGGTATCCACCTCAATCAGGTTTAACAATCCAAGTCAGTTTTTCATAGCAGGGTTTTCCTTTCTAAAGCCTAATAAACTTGCAGCACTTCCTCTCCCGCACCCTGTATCACGGTTAACCGATTAACCAGTTTACACCGTTAACCTTTTTCTTAGATGCAACACTTTCCCCTATCAACATCATAAATAACAGTTAACCACTTTAAACAATTAACCCGCTACAGATGCAACATTTTACCCTCTCCTGCGTCTTATATTAAAGTTAACTGCTCAGCCAGTTTCAACAATTAACCAATAAAATTAAAAATTTATTAAAATATTTTGTTATTACGAATATCTTCGTACATTTGATTACGAAATAATTCGTAGAACCTGTAACATATGAGTAATCAGAACATCAAACCTACAGAAGGCGAAATGGAAATCCTCCAGGTGCTTTGGCAAAAGGGCAACGCTACAGTAAGAGAAGTACATGAAGCATTGAATAAAAAAGATGCCGGTTATACCACTACCCTAAAACTGATGCAGATTTTGCACGAAAAAGGAATGGTAGAAAGAGATACAAACCAAAAAACGCATATCTATAAAGCATTGGTGAGCCAGGATAAAACGGAAAAACAACTGGTAACCAAAATGATCGATAACGTATTTAACGGATCGGCGGCAAGATTGGTGATGCAGGCTTTGGGCAACCACAGCGCAAGCGCAGATGAGATTGACGAAATAAAAAAATATTTAGATAGCCTTAAATAAGGCTAAGTGTAAGGTTGAAAGGTGTAGGGTTTAGATCCCTAATTAAACATTATCATTTTCGGTTTATCCCGGCTAAAAAAAATTAAAACCACCGTTATGGAAACTTTATTACAACAGTTTATCAAAGCATTTGGATGGAGCATTTTAAACTCCCTTTGGCAAAGTGCCATCATTTATGGCGTTCTGTTTATCATTATGCTAAGCCTGCCAAAACTGGCAGCAAAACACAAGCACAACCTGGCTTTTGGTGCCATCATTTTAATGTTTATTGGTTTTGCTTATAATTTTATCAATCAGTTGATGCAGAGTCTGGGCAGCCAGGTCACAGCCGTTAATCCTCAAAACATACAGGTTTACCAGTACTTTAATAACCTGCCACCAAGTTTTAGCAGTAAGGCAGAGCAGTATTTTCCTATTGTTGTAGGGTTTTATATTATCGGCATCTTATTACAGTTATTCGTTATCGTTAAAGGCTACGGACAGCTTTCAAAATTGAAAAAAGAAAGTTTAAGTGCCATACCAGATAGCTGGAAAGTAATTTTCGAGCAAGTAACTGCTCATCTTAAAATTAAGAAAGCGATCAGGTTTCACTTGTCTTCTATTGTTAATGTGCCTTTGGTTATCGGTTATTTAAAACCTGTAGTACTGTTTCCACTGGCTTTGGTTAACCAACTGGATAACGACCAGGTAGAAGCCATTTTGATCCACGAACTATCGCACATCAGAAGAAACGACTTTTTATTAAACCTGATTAAAACCGCAATCGAAACTTTACTATTCTACAATCCATTTGTTTGGATGGCGGGTAGGTTTATACACATTGAGCGCGAGCATGCCTGTGATGACCTGGTTTTGAAAATTACCGGAAAACCGCTTAATTATGCCCATGCCCTACTTAAACTCGAACTTCTAAAAGATAAAAACAGTCCGGCTTATGCGCTGGCAGCTACAGGGAAGACTCAAAATCTATATCAACGTATAAAAAGAATAACCAACATGAAAACAAATTATTTAAATGCCAAGCAACAGATGGCGGCCCTTACCCTGGGCATAGCCTGTTTGTTTTCTATTGCCTGGATCAATCCAACTGAAAAGAAAAAAGAAAGTAAAAAACAACACAAACAGGAAATATTGAGTTTGCAGGTTGCAGATAATGGTGTAAAACACTTCATCTGTACCGATACCACCAAAAAACGTAAAATCAAAATTGTAACCATTGATGCGAACGGAAAGAAAACCGAATATAACTCGGTAAAAGAAATGCCCGATAGTCTGAGAAAAGATTTTTACAGGGACGAACTTTTTGGTGGTCAGAATGTATTTCGCATCCATACCGACAGTTCATTTAAATTCAGGTTTAACGATTCGCTGGTGCGCAATAAAATTTTTAAAGAATATAACTCGCCACAAGCACAAGCCAAGTGGAAGAAATTTGGTGAAGATATGGCCAAACAATACAATTCACCAGAAGCACAGGCAAAATGGAAAAAGTTAGGTGAAGAAATGAACAAGAAAATGAACTCTCCTGAAGCCCAGGCGAAATGGAAAAAAATGAGTGAGGAAATGACCAAAGAATTTGGCTCTCCAGAGGCTCAGGCAAAATGGAAAAAAATGGGCGAAGACATGGCTGCCAAAATCAATACCCCTGAGTTTAGGGCACAAATTGATCACATCAGAATGCAGGCTTTGAAATCAGGAGATATGGCGCATTTATCGGGGCTTTCAAAACTACAAGCTGATTCGATATTTAAAGGAAACAGGAACTTGCTTTCAGGTCCGGATGGCACGGTGTTTTATTATAACGAAAACAACAATAGCAACAATAAAGTAAAACAGACGGAAGAATACAAAAAGCTGAAAGAAAAATTCGATACCGAAGTAAAAGAACTGAAAGAGAAAATAGAAAAGAAAGAGCAAAAAGAAAAAGTTGAGGGTGGTAACAAAAGCTCACAAATTAGCCCTGCCGTTATGCTGTACAACAATAAAGATTTTTCAGCCCCAGTTAAAACTTTGAACATTCAGAATGCCGTAGTAACTTACAAAAAAGCCGATTTCAAAAATGCAGATCAGTTGGCAATAAAAAGTTTTGTAAAAACCGACAATCCAGTTACCGTTGCAAATAACAATACCATTAGCATTTCTATAAAATAAAACAACATACAACCAAACAGATTATGGAGCAGCGAAGATTATTCTTCGCTGTTTTTGTTTAACAATTACTTGCTAAAGTTAAAATTGTACCTTAGCAGGCATCTAAATATTACACTATAATGCGCGCTATTAGGCTTAATCTCTTCGTTATTCTAACCATTTTTACTTTATCTGCTTTTGCTCAAACTAAGGTTATTTCTAATTCATTCTATTTCGGTACGATATTAAACATCGAAAAATTTGCTGGTAAAGAATTTAGATACTCACTTGATCTAAAATCAACTGAAACAGATTCTCTCAAAAATATTCTTATCCAAACACGGCAGGTTATTAACAAAGACGAATTTCTCGAGGCACACTCAAAAAAAGATTTCGTTAAAGATACGCTATGGCATCAGATAAATATTATCCGTAAAATAAATTTAAAAGCCAAAGAGATGTGGCTATATGCAACTTTTGAGGGTAATGGGAATTTTTTTGCCGATAATTTAAAATTTGAAGTTAAAAACGAAGATAACAATTGGGTCAACATTCCGATTAAAAATGGAGACTTTGAAAACAATGGAGATAATCCGTTAAAAGGATTTTTAACAAGCCAAAAAATACCTGAAGGTAGCACAATCAGCTTACAAAACAGAACAGATTCAATTAAAGGCAAAGCATTATTGATTAAAACAACAAAAGCCACAATCGGTTGGAAAACCAATTATGGCAGTAATAAGCCGGGCGGAAAATATTACAATGTTAATGGTATAAAAATTTATTATGAAACTTACGGCAATGGCGAACCGTTACTATTATTACATGGGAATGGCCAGTCGATAGTTGATTTTACTAAACAGATACCCATATTGGCGAAACATTACCGTGTTATTGCAGTTGATACCCGTGCACATGGGAAAAGTATCGACAATAGTATCGCAAAATTGAGTTACGACATTTTTGCGTCTGATATGAAGGTTCTTTTAGATTCCTTAAACCTTAAAAAAATTAATATTTTGGGGTGGAGCGATGGAGGAAATACCGCATTGATTATGGCAATTAAATATCCGGAATATGTTGGAAAATTGATTGTGATGGGTGCAAATTTGAATCCAACAGAAAATGCAGTTGAAAAAAGCATCCTTAATCAGTTAAAAAAAGATTTAAAAATGCTTCAGCAAAAAAATGATGCCGAATCCAAGCAAATGACCAGGTTGCTTTTTATGTTATCAACAGAACCTAATATAAATGTTGATGACTTACATACAGTCACTTCTAAAACCCTGGTACTGGCAGGAGAAAAGGACGTAATTAAAGCCGAACATACCAAACTTATTGCCAGCAACATCAGTGGGTCACAATTAATTATTTTCAAAAAAGAAACGCACATGGTACCCAATGAAAATCCGGCACTCTTTAATGAAACCGTACTTAATTTCTTAAAACAGGCAGAAGTAAAGAATTAATAAAATTTGTTTCACCTTACAAGGAATTATTCTTCGCTGTTTTTGTTTTGTATTCACCTTGTTGACATAAATTTTAATATTTTTGCTTAGCATGCTACAAAAACTTTCTATACGTAATTACGCATTAATTGATAGTCTTGACATCGAATTCGATAAAGGCTTAAATATTATCACAGGTGAAACCGGTGCTGGTAAATCCATCATTTTAGGTGCCCTCTCGCTAATTTTAGGTCAGCGGGCAGAGAGCAAATATTTCTTTAACCAGGATAAAAAATGTGTTATAGAAGGTAGTTTTGCATTGGCAGATGAAAACCTGAAAGCACTTTTTGAAGATAATGATCTCGATTTCTCGAATGAAAGCCTTTTACGCAGGGAAATTTCCATAGATGGCAAAACGCGGTCCTTTATTAACGATACACCTGTTAACCTATCTGTTTTGAAGCAAATTGGCGAAAAACTGATCGATATCCACTCGCAACACGCTACACAGGAAATCAACGATGCTGATTTTCAACTGTTGATTGTAGATTCGCTGGCCAACCATCAATCGCTCTTATTTGATTACCGCAGCGGGTTTAAAAAACTTAAACAAGAAACCTCGCTATTAAAAAAATTGATTAACGAGGCTGATGAAGCCAGGAACAAACAGGATTACGAACAGTTTTTGTTTAATGAACTCGAACAGGCAAAATTACTGGCTGGCGAACAGGAAGAACTTGAACAGGAACTGGAGCGCTTAACACATGCTGAAACCATTAAAAGGGCTTTACTTACCGCTTCGGGATTGATCAATGAAAGTGAACCCTCTGCCCTGCAAATTTTAAAAGAAGCATCGTTACAGTTACAGGGCATCGAAAAATTCGATCCCGCAATTAATGTATTGTACGAGCGTTTAAGGTCGTCGATTATAGAAATAAAAGACATTACGGATGAGGTTTCTGCAATAGAAGAAAATACCATGCACAGTGCCGATCGCTTAGAATGGGTAAACCAAAGGCTTGATCTGTTTTATTCGCTGCAACAAAAACACAGACTAAGCAATAATACCGAGTTATTAGCCCTTCAACAACAGTTAGAAGAGAATATGAACAAGTTATTATCTTCTGATGAACACATTGAAAAACTACAACAGGAAATTGATCAGCTTAAAAAAGAATTGCAAAAACAGGCCGGTCAATTAAGTACCAACCGTAAAAAAGCAATTAAGGTGGTAGAAGAGCAAACCGGCATCACCCTTAAAAAAGTGGGCATGTTAAATGCCAAACTGCTTTTGGATCAAAAAACTTTGCCAGAGCTAAATAAAGACGGGTTAGACGAAATTAATTTACTTTTTACAGCAAATGCTGGTCAGGCACCGGCTCCGGTTAATAAAGTAGCTTCGGGAGGAGAGTTATCCCGTTTAATGCTGGCAATAAAAGCATTACTGGCTAAACATACTTCCCTGCCCACCATCATTTTTGATGAGATTGATACCGGAATTTCTGGCGAAACCGCTTTAAAAGTTGGTGAAGTCATTTCGGTTTTAGGCGAAAACATGCAGGTAATTTCGATTACACACCTGCCGCAGATAGCTGCTAAAGGCAGATCTCATTATTTTGTACATAAAAATGAAAATGGAGGCAAAACCACTACCGGCATCCGCAAACTTAAACAGGAAGAACGCATTGGTGTAATTGCAGAAATGTTAAGCGGTAAAAACCCGGGCGCATCAGCAATTGAAAATGCAAAAGAATTGTTGGCTTAATTGTGGAAACACATCCTCTCCTGCATCTTGTAGACATGAAGAAAATAATTCTTTTTGCAGTTTTGATTTGTAATGTATTTATAGCAAATGCCCAGGAAATAAAACCTAAAAAATTCTATCTAGATACCATTCATGTAAAAGGCCGGATCCTCAATATAGATGGTTCTGTAATTCCGGATCTCTATATTAAAACCACTTCGCAAGATACCATTTTACAAAATAGTGTAATTAACGCCAGAGTAGATAGTTTAGGTTATTTTGCCATCAATGGAATTAAGCTTAACGACATTTTCACCATAAATACAGGCTACGAGGAGTTTAAAATTATTAACGATGGCAGTAGATTTATCACCATTACCCTTGATACCTTTAAAAATACAACGTTAGATACCACAAGTTTAACCGTAACCGCTAAAAGGTTAAAAGCGCGTAAAAAGGTTAAATACATGGTGAGCAGTTATTTAATTTGTGAATATCCATCGTTAAACAACCCAGCCTCCTACCCTTCAGGAAAAAAAGCTTTTTATGATTTTATTTATAAACAGTTGATTTATCCTGATCAGGCAATAAAAAAGAATATTGAAGGCAAGGTGGTCGTTAAGTTTTCAATCAATAAAGCAGGAAATGTATTTAATCCAAGAATATTAAATGGGATAGGCTATGGTTGCGATGCTGAAGCAATTAGAGTAATTAGCTTATCTCCAAAATGGCGCCCACAAATTGCTAATAGTAGACCCATTGTATCAGACGCCATTGTTGAAGTTCTTTTTAAACTTGAAGATTAGTGTATTTATTTAAAAATGATGGTTAGTGGTACACTTTGCATTTGCAGGGCAGGATATGCATAAAACTGTTATAATGATTTATCTGATCCCATGGTGTGTGTCTCCACAGACTGTTTGAGTATAATAAAATTGATCTGTGGGTACATATATTTTATGCGCTGTAAGGTGTTACCATCTTACAGCGTCGACAATTTTAAATAAGTATCAGATAGTAATATCTAACACCACGATAAAACAACTCCATATTTTTGCCAGGTAATTTTTCTTTTGCACTTTAAATAAACTAATAAATTAGTTTATATTTATAAAATGAAATCCTTATTACTTTTATTCTTCTTATTAATTGTTAAATTCTCCTTCGCACAGCAAAGTTATATCCTTTCCGGCATGGTTAAAGATAAACGTGGAGAAGCGCTACCTGGTGCAGGTGTTTATGTGAGCGGTTATAAAATTGCTACGGTTACCGGTAATGATGGTAAATATATACTCCCATTAAAAGCAGGCAACTATGATATTCTGGTGCAGTTGATCGGTTATAAAGCTTTAAATAAAAACGTAGTGATTTCGGATAAACCCGTAAAACTCGATCTTATCCTCGAAGAAAGTGTAACCCAGTTAGCCGAAGTAACCATAAAACCCGATCCAAACAGGGAACATTATATTGCCATGTTTAAAAGTTATTTTATCGGCACTACACCCAATGCCGAGCAATGTAAACTTATTAATCCAAACGTACTTATTATCGATTACGACAAGGAACAATTTAAACTCACGGTAAAAACCACTCAGTTTCTCATTATGGAGAACAAAGCACTAGGCTACCGGATTAAATACCTGCTCAATAATTTTGAATACGATAGCAAAACCAGGATCATTTATTACGAAGGTTTTCCTTATTATGAAGATTTAAAAGGATCGGCCAGAAGAAAAAAAATATGGGATCAAAAACGGGTAACGGCCTATTTAGGCTCTTCTCAGCACTTTTTCCGGTCGCTTTTTAACCACCGTGCAACAGAAGAAGGTTTTATCATCAACAAACTCATCACCAAACCAAATCCCGATAAACCTTCAGACAGTGCAATTAATGCAAATATTAAACGCTTAGCCAAAACACAGGATGGCTTAACACGAACCATAACTTTAAATGCCGGCGATTCTTTAAATTATTGGGTAAACAAAAAAAATCTGCCAGGTGCAATATCCATTTTAAGTCGCGCACCTATTGTGCAGGATACTTTGGTGCACCAGGAGAACCAAAGTATTAAAAGTGTAAACTTTACCGATAAGCTTTATGTAATTTATACCAAAGAAAGGGAAGATCCTGCTTATGCCAACCGGATTGGTTTATCAATAGCCAGACCACTGGATATGCCAGATTACCAGATTTCGACCATTGATTTACAAGTTGCTCCGGTTTATTTTTACGAAAACGGATCCATTTATAATCCCCGATCGATGATTTATTCGGGTTACTGGGCCTGGGAAAAAATTGCAGATAGCGTACCAATGGATTATTTACCACCTGTTAATGTAGAAGGAAAAAAATAAAAATTGCATTCAAACCGATTAAAGTGATGGCGTAGGAGTATTTTTTACTGTCTTTTTTTGAAAAGCAAATACAGTGCTTTTTGGCTTCTACAGTCCCGCCCTTCGTTACAAATCCTCGCCCTCATGCTTCGGGCTGTGGGTTTTACACTGCGGCCGGGTTTAGCTGGCTAAGGTCAGTAATACTTTTTAAGGTTTTTGAGACAGTGCAGTTAGTACCAACTTTTGTTAAATAAACCCGACAGAGTGGGTAGCCCGCACCCCGATTTTTCATCGGGAGAGGACTACAAGCGATGGCGGGGCTGTTTTAGCCATTAAAAACAGGCCTTTCGTTTCCAAATCGAAAATGATCTAAACTGAGACTATATCTATTTATATAAAGTCGTCATCTCCTGTAGCTCGGAATGACGGCAAATTTAAAATGTTAAATTTGTTAAAAATCTTTTTCGTTTTTAATAAATATTCAGCCTTTTAATTACATTCGTCTCTATGATTAAAAGCCTTTTAGTAGCCCTTATGCTGATCATTTTGGGTACTAATGTCTACGCTCAAAATACCTTCACTATTAGTGGCCTCGTTCGGGATCAAAAAGATGGATTACCCGGAGCCAGTATTTATTTAAGCGGATATAAAATTGCTACGGTGGCCGATAATGATGGCCGATTTAAACTAACAAATCTTAAACCGGGCAGTTATGATATTCTTGTTCAACTGGTTGGTTATCTCCCCTACTCTAAAAGCGTAATCATTTCTGATAAATCGGTACAGGTAGAACTGGTGTTGAAAGAAAATGTTGCCCAGCTCGATGAAGTGGTAATCAGGGCCGACCCTAACCGCCAAAAATACATCAACCAGTTTAAAGAATTTTTTATTGGCAAAACACCCAATGCCACGCAGTGTAAAATTTTAAATCCGCAGGTGTTAAATGTAGATTTTGATATCACTAAAAGCACCCTAACCGTTTCTACTACCGAATTTTTAGTGGTAGAAAACAAAGCTTTAGGTTACCGGCTTAAATATATGCTCGATCATTTTGAGTACAACTCGCGTACACACATTATTTATTATTCCGGTCACCCTTTTTTCGAAGAACTAAAAGCATCAGCAGCTAAAAAGAAAAAATATATCGCTGCCCGCGAAGTGGCCTATTATGGTTCTTCTCAACATTTTTTCCGCGCACTTTATGCCAATAAAGCACAGGAAGAAGGTTTTATCATTAATAAAATGATAAAAATCCCCAATCCCAACCGCTATCCTCAATATGTAATCAGTACCAATTTAGAAAAAATTAAGGCAGTACCCGAAAAAACAGGCATCAGACAAACCAAAGGAAAAATAGATACAGCCTTACTTGCCTTTTGGACAAAACAACAGGAAATGCCTAAAACCATCGACAAATTTTCGAGAGCAGATGTACTCACCGATACTTTGGTGCATTATTATAACCAGAACTTAAAATATTTAAGTTATACCGATGCATTACTGATCCAATACACCAAAGAAAAAGAATCACTTGCGTATTCGAAAACGGGCTTTTGGATTTTCAGGCCACTCGATGTTCCAGAAAATGAAATTTCGGTTGCTAATTTAACCAGCGAAGGTGTACGCTTTTACGAAAATGGTGGCATTTACGATTCCCGTTCGCTGTTATTTGAAGGTTACTGGGCATATGAAAAAGTGGCCGATATGGTACCAATGGATTATATTCCGCTGCCAAAGAAGTAAAAACATTTAAGATAGAAAATGGATGATGGCGGTTAAACCTAAAACAAAAATTGTTGAAAAGTAAACCTTTCTAGCACCTTAAAATTACTAAAAATATTAGTAATTTTAATTTATGATTGGCGAAGAAGAAAAACAGTATTTTAAAGGGCGGGGCGCTCAGGTTAATCCACACAACAAATTTTTAAAGGATGTTTACGTTAAGGAGCATCACGAAGGGATAGATGATTGGGAAGAAAGCGATCGTAAAACTGCTTTTATTTTCGAAAATTCTAAAACCATTGTAAATAAAGTAGATAGTCCGGATGTGGGCATGGCCTACTCTCTTAACCCCTATCAGGGCTGCGAGCATGGTTGCACTTATTGTTATGCCCGCAACTCACATCAATACTGGGGTTATAGTGCCGGGATAGAATTTGAAAGAAAAATAATTGTAAAAAAGGATGCCCCGGAACTCTTTAGAAAGTTTTTAGAGAAGAAAGGCTGGGATGCCACTACCATTTCACTTTCTGGCAATACCGATTGTTACCAACCTGCAGAAAGAAAATTTAAACTTACCCGTCAATTACTCGAAATCGCCCTTGCATACAAACAGCCCATTGGCATGATTACCAAAAATTCATTGATCCTCCGCGATCGGGATATTTTACAGGAAATGGCCAGGTTAAACCTGTGTATGGTGTATCTTTCTATCAACAGTTTAAATGAAGATTTACGGCAGGTAATGGAACCACGCACCACCACCGCCAAACAACGTTTAAAAGTTGTAGAAGAACTGAGCAAAGCCGGAATCCCGATGGGCGTTATGGTTGCACCCCTTGTGCCGGGCTTAAGTGATCATGAAATTCCGAAAATTTTAAAAGCGGTGGCCAATGCCGGTGCGATAAAAGCAGGTTATACGGTAGTGCGGCTAAACGGGGCAATTGGTCAGATATTTGAAGATTGGCTGAGAAAAAATTTCCCCGATCGTTTTGATAAGGTTTGGCATGCCATACAAAGCTGTCATGGTGGAAATGTAAACGACAGTCGTTTTGGCGACCGGATGCGTGGCGACGGAAATATTTCACAAATGATCAGGGATAATTTCAGGCTGCATTGCCGCCTAAATGGCTTAAATGTTAAGGATATTATTTTAAACCATACGCTATTCAAAATCCCGAGCAACCAGGTGAGTTTGTTTTAAAGAGTTGGTGCCGATTTGCAACCGGGATCTTTGACCTGCAGTTACACCATAAAGGCGATTTCCACCCAGATACTTTCATGTTGAGCGGATAGGATTCTTCGGGAAAATCAGGATGACAAATCTATATTACATGCTCCTTTAAACAAACAAAATAGTGGATTCTTTACACGCTTAACTTGTAATCCACCTGGATAAAACTTAGTTTTATTGCCATGAACATTGCATTGATCACCTACCTTGATAAAGGCGCCTACGATACCACTACCGTTGAAAGTGAAGACGATAAACTTCTAAATTTCCTGAAAGAAAATGGACTGAATATTGAAGAAGTAATCTGGAACGATGCTAATATTAACTGGGAAAATTATTCCCTTGCAATTTTAAAGTCGCCCTGGGATTATTTTGACCTGATAGAAGATTTTTATCATTGGCTTAATCTTTTAGAAAGTAAAAGGGTGAAGTTGCTTAACCCAACCGAGGTGGTGAAGTGGAATTCGAACAAACAATACCTCCGGGAAATTGAAAACTCCGGTTTAAAGATTATTCCCAGTGTTTTTATCAATCAGCAGGAAAAGGTAAACCTTAAAAGTTTCTTCAACAAATTTAATACCGATAAACTTATTGTAAAACCATGTATTAGTGGTGGAGCAAAAAACACTTTTAAGGTAACTATAGAAAATGTTGAGGAAGTAAATCACAAACTTAATCAGCTTCTTCAGGACGAAGATTTTATTATCCAGCCATTTTTACCCGAAATTCTTGAAAGTGGAGAATGGTCTTTTATTTTTTTTAATGGTGCTTACAGTCATTCGCTGATTAAACAGGCAAAACATGGCGATTTTCGGGTTCAACCGGCACATGGCGGAACGGTACATCCGCAGCAACCTGATGAAAAACTGATTGCAGTAGCGAAACAATACGTTACTTCATTTGCCAAAAATTGCCTTTATGCAAGGGTTGACGGTACTGTGGTAAATGGCGAATTTTTACTGATGGAACTGGAACTGATAGAGCCTTTTCTATTTTTGAATACCGATCCTCAAAATTATGAAAGGTATTATAAAGCTTTACAGGAGTTGATTTAAAGTTTAGCATCTTCGTCATTCTCGTGTACGCGCGAATGACGCCTTGATTTCTCCATTACGCGGTGCTCCAGTCGAAATGACTGACCCTTTTTAATTAATTTGTTTATTTAGAAGCAAAAACCTGCACCCAATACTTATCTGTTTTGGCTGCGCCAGTTTCTTTAAAAGAGGCCGTCATAATATTTTTGCAATGCTCCTCACTTTTTATCCAGTCGTTAAAAACCTCAGCTTCGGTAGTTTGTCCAAAAGCAACATTCTCACCAACTGATGTCCAGTTATAACCAGTAGCGGTAACACGTGCACCAACAGTTTCACCATTAGCAGAAGTATGTACAAGCTTGTTTATTGAGGCTTCATATTTACTCTGGTAAATTGCTGCTGAAGCCAGATTTGCATTCCAGGTAACCGCTGCAACCGGGGGCATAGTAATGTTGCCACATTTACATCCTGCTAAACGCGTATCGTTAATCAGCTTTAAAAGCGCATCGTTATTGATATTGGTAGTGGAAGAAATTTCGATTTTTAATGGAGCAGGTATTTCTGCAGCAGCAGAATCCGTTCCTTTTTTACACGACAGCACGCAGCATAACGCAATGCACGTTAATGGGAAAGCAATAAATTTCATTAATAGGGAATAGTTTAAGGAAAGGTACAACGTTTTTTGTTAAAAGAAATAATTTCTACCCATCTTTTTCTTACTCCAAAAACAGCTAATCAGTTTTATGCCCCCATTATAAGCCTAAAACAAAAAAACTCCCGATTTTCACCGGGAGTTCTCTTTGTTTATTTACTTGAAGAATCTTCTTCTTGTTTTGGCTCTTCTTTTTTCTTCTCGCCCTTTTTGTGGTTGATCGAAATCAGTTCGGTCGTTTTATCATAATCAATTTCTAAAACATCCCCGTCAGTTAATTCACCTTTAAGGATTTCTTCAGCAATTGGATCTTCCAAATATTTCTGGATCGCTCTTTTTAACGGGCGGGCACCAAAATTACTATCAAAACCTTTATCTGCAATGTATTCTTTAGCGTTTTCAGTTAATGCGATATCATATCCTAAGGTATGAACGCGACCGAATAATGCTTTTAGCTCGATATCGATAATTCTGAAGATTTCTTCTTTACCTAAGCTATTAAATACCACCACATCATCAACACGGTTTAAAAACTCAGGAGCAAAAGCACGTTTTAAAGCACTTTCGATTACGCCACGGCTGTGAGAATCGGCCTGATTTGTTTTCGCTGCTGTAGAGAAACCAACACCCTGACCAAAATCTTTTAGCTGGCGGGCACCAATGTTAGAGGTCATGATGATGATTGTATTTCTAAAATCAACTTTACGGCCTAAACTATCTGTTAATTGCCCTTCATCTAAAACTTGTAACAAGATATTGAATACATCAGGGTGAGCTTTTTCAATCTCATCCAATAAGATTACCGCATAAGGTTTTCTTCTAACTTTTTCAGTTAACTGGCCACCTTCTTCATAACCTACATATCCCGGAGGCGCGCCCACTAAACGTGATACCGCAAATTTCTCCATGTACTCGCTCATATCGATCTGGATCAACGAATCGTCGCTATCGAACATGAAACGGGCCAATTCTTTTGCCAATTCAGTTTTACCTACTCCGGTCGGACCTAAGAAAATAAATGAACCGATTGGTTTTTTAGGATCTTTTAATCCGGCTCTTGTACGTTGGATGGCTTTGGTTAATTTTTTAATCGCATCATCCTGACCAATAATTTTCTCGGCAACCTTATCGTACATATTCAACAGTTTTGCACTGTCTGTTTGTCCAACACGTTGCACCGGAATACCAGTCATCATCGAAACCACTTCGGCTACATTATCTTCTGATACTTCGTAACGTTTGGTTTTGGTTTCAGCTTCCCACTCTGCTTTGGCTTTATCTAATTCTTCAATTAAATTTTTCTCTGTATCGCGGAGTTTTGCAGCTTCTTCATATTTCTGGCTACGTACAACCTTGTTTTTCTCTAACTTAATATCTTCGATTTTCGCTTCGATATCAATAATGTTCTGTGGAACATGAATGTTAGTCAAGTGAACACGAGATCCAGCCTCATCTAAAGCATCAATGGCTTTATCTGGCAAGAAACGATCAGAAATATAACGCGATGTTAAAGTAACGCAGGCTAAAATAGCTTCGTCGGTATAAGTTACACCGTGGTGTTCTTCATACTTATCTTTAATACGGGTTAAAATCTCAACAGTTTCATCTGGTGTAGCAGGCTCAACCATTACTTTTTGGAAACGACGGTCTAAAGCGCCATCTTTTTCAATGTATTGACGGTATTCATCTAAAGTAGTTGCACCGATACATTGAATTTCGCCCCTTGCTAACGCAGGTTTAAACATGTTTGATGCATCTAATGAACCTGATGCGCCTCCTGCCCCAACAATGGTGTGGATCTCATCAATAAATAAGATAACATCTGTAGATTTTTCAAGCTCGTTCATCACGGCTTTCATACGTTCTTCGAACTGGCCACGGTATTTTGTACCGGCCACTAAAGAAGCCAAATCTAAAGTAACTACACGTTTGCCAAAAAGTACACGCGATACTTTACGTTGTACAATGCGAAGGGCTAAACCTTCTGCAATTGCCGATTTACCAACACCTGGCTCTCCGATCAAAATCGGGTTGTTCTTTTTCCTGCGGGATAAAATCTGCGATACACGCTCAATTTCTTTCTCGCGGCCTACGATTGGGTCTAAACGGCCTTCTTCTGCAGCTTTGGTTAAATCACGACCGAAGTTATCCAAAACCGGTGTTTTAGATTTTATATCCGAAACCTTTTTAGGTGTACTAAAGCTTTCTTCTTCGCGATAATCATCATCGCCTCCTGTAGAAGCGCTATTTGAGATATCATCTCTGAAACCATTTTTATTCACTTCAACCTCCTGTTTAAAAACATCATAAGTAACCCCATACTGTAATAAGATCTGCGAGGCGATGTTATCATCATCTCTCAAAACCGATAACAACAAATGTTCGGTGCCAATTAAATCGCTTTTAAATATTTTAGCTTCTAAGTAAGTAATTTTTAAAACTTTTTCTGCCTGTTTAGTTAATGGAATATTGCCTAAGTTTACTGTAACACTCGAAGTACCGCGAACGGCATCTTCAATTGAGCGGCGCAATTTACCGGTATCAACTCCTAACGATCGTAAAATTTTTATAGCCATACCATCGCCTTCGCGGATGAGGCCCAATAATAAATGCTCGGTTCCGATGTAATCATGCCCTAAGCGGAGCGCTTCCTCCCTACTAAAAGAGATTACATCTTTAACCTGTGGTGAAAATTTTGCTTCCATAATACCTTTCTTAACAGCTACGTCCCTAAACTATAAAATAAATTATAAAAAGCGACTGTACCATTTTGTTTATTTTATCAACAATTGCGCCATACGGGTGGATAAAAGGCAGCATACATATCCCCCAACCTAAAAAATACGGTATGAATATCGACCCGATAAATATATATCTATCTACGTAATAACTGTTTTATAGGTTTTAAAAGGGGATTTATTTAATATTTACCCTTCTAAATATCATTTTGTCGGTTTATTGTAAGGATTTGTTCGATTCTATTAACTGACAATTTGGTGCTTTTTACTAAGGCAATTTACAAGTTTTGACAGAAAAACAAAAAGAACGTGACATCATTTAACAATTTAGCCAGACAATTATCAACAACAATGTATATCCATTGTTGGATACAATATCATCAATACGAAAATAACTATTGATAAGTTGTTTTTGTTTTACAAAAACGTTGTTACAGCTGTTCCATGGAGATGAAAGTTAAAATGGATAATGGAATTGAATCTCTAAAGGAAAAATCGTAATGGTTAAAAAAAATGGAAGATGGATGATGGAATAATTACCAACAATCTATTTTCAATGATCAATAGCCTAAGGATATTCTGAAAAACCTTAATTTAATGATCAAAAAAATTGATGATGGAATTGAGTTAATAATGAACTTAACCTTCATTATAAAAACTTCGTAAAAATTGCAGCGGAACATCAGATGGGGAAGATTTATTACAATATTCAATAATGTCGTTTAAATTAAAATGGCCACTTAACGATTGAAAACTATCATCATCTGAATCTTCGAAACCCAGGCTCCAATCATTAAAAATTCGTTTACCATACTGGCCAATCTGCAGTAAAACAACCGACTCATGCCGCTGATCAGTCATAATTTTTTTATACAGTTTGCGCACAATTCTTTCATCACCTTCGAGCAATTGCATAAACCTGCCTTTACTTTTGGTAATCAGCTGACCTTTTACGTATAACAATATCCCGGTAATATCATTTTCCTGGTTAAAATCCCTACTCTTGTTAAGTAGATTTTTAAGCTGTTGCTCATCGAATACAACATTCTCTATACTACTGTAAATCAAATAGAAAATTGGGCCGACATTTTTATCCTGAGGTTCCATAAAAGCAAATAACATTAAAATTTCTGAATAAAGGCTTACATCTCTAAACTATATTTTATCTCCATTATCTTAAAATTTACAATTTATTGTAAGGCAAAAATCCCTCTTGCCATAACCTGCGTATATAACTTCAAAATCAGACTAAAATTCCGGTTAACGCAATGGTACTTCTTTATCAAAGAATTTTAATAGCATCCATCCTGCTTATTGCATTTGCAGGCAGGGTTGCTGTTTGTGCCATCCCTATGTTAAAGCCAAATCTGGAAATTGTAAAAGATAAACCAGAGGGTAACGACGCTGATGAAAAAGATCAGCAGGTGGAAGAAAAAATCAAACTTGAAGACCTGATCACGAATGGTTTAACAAACATTGATTTTCTGAGTATGGCCTGCGCCAAAACCAAATTATTTGCTGGTGATTACAGACTCCTAAAGTGCTGTCTCCAGGCATTAGAATACCCACCAAAATAAGCTCCTAAGCTTTTCCACAACTATTTTTTCTTAATTAAACATTAAAAACATGATTAAAATTCAACATTTAATCGTAGTGGCCTTATTGGCTATTATGACCCCTATTCTATTTTCTTCCTGCAAGAAAGACCGAAACAACGATCCTGAACAAGAAACGCTAACGCCCGGGCCTGATGTTAACTTTTATGCCCTTACCGCAGATAGTAAACTATTATTAATTAATGCCAAAAATCCTAATTCAGTAACCGCTCAGGTTGCCATATCTGGCTTGCAAACAGGAGAAACTATATTAGGCATTGATTTTCGTCCGGCAACCGGGCAGTTATATGGCTTAGGCAGTACCAGCCGTTTGTATGTAATCGATCCGAAAACCGGTACAGCAAGGGCTATTTCCGCAGCACCATTTACGCCTGCTTTAAGTGGCACTTCAGTGGGTTTTGATTTTAACCCAACGGTTGATCGTATCCGGGTAGTCACCTCATCGGGGCAAAACTTACGTTTAAATCCCGAAACCGGAACAGTAGCTGCCACTGATGGTGTGATTAACGGGGTAAGCAATGCCAAAGTTTCATCGGTGGCTTACACCCAAAACAGAGCTGGTGCAAGCACTACTGTACTTTTCGATATCGATATTGCTAACGATAAACTCCATAAACAGGATCCGCCAAATGATGGAAAATTGGTTGAGGTTGGAAGTCTTGGTTTCGATGTTGAAGAAATTGGTGGTTTTGATATCAATCCTGATGGTACCGCAGCGCTTGCGGCTTTAACCACTGGTGGCAAATCGGGTTTATACCTGATTGATTTAACTTCAGGCAAAGCCTCAAAAATCAACAACATGGATCAGCAGATTACTGGGATCGCCATTCCTACCGAAGCTGTTGCTTATGCCATATCCAACAATAACGAACTGTTAATTTTCAACCCCGCAGCTACAACGCCAACGCTGGTAGTTAAAGCCATTACAGGTATTCAAACAGGTGAAAGTATTTTAGGTATTGATATGCGCCCGTTAAACGGCCAGTTGTTTGCCCTTGGCAGTACCAGCCGGATTTATAGCATTAATGCATCTTCGGGTGTTGCGGCTATGGTTGGCACAGGCCCGTTAACTACTTTGTTAACCGCTACGCAGGTAGGTTTTGATTTTAACCCGACGGTAGATCGGATCAGGATTGTAGGCAACAACGGACAAAACTTTAGGGTAAATCCAACCGATGGTGCCTTAACCGTTGATGGTACCATTTCATTAACTACTGCGGCAATTTCAGGTGCGGCCTATACCAACAACTTCGCAGGCGCAACCACAACTATATTATATGATATCGATGCTAATGGTGATCGTTTATATAAACAAGATCCACCAAATAACGGCACTTTGGTTGATGTAGGTATGCTAGGCGTAAACGTTGAGGCCAATAGCGGTTTTGATATTGGCGGCACAAGTGGAATTGCTTATGGCATATTTACTGTTGGCGGTGTTCAGAAACTTTATACGGTAAATTTAACAACAGGCGCTGCAACTGCTGGTGCTACCATTACTACAGCTGTACGTGGCTTTACCCTGGGCTTAGGCTTTTAGTGATGCCATAAAAGCGATTTTTAAGAACAGAGGCTGCTTCTGTTTATCCTTAGGTAGCCACAAAAAAAATCAAAAAGAGGCATGGTACCAATACAGCCTCTTTTTGATTTTTATTCAACCTTCATTAACACTTATTCCTTCCTCAGCCAATCTCATCTACTTCGGTTCGAAACTTATTTTCTTACTATCCTGTTTCAGCGATAAAGCGATAATATGGAATCTTTTTTTAATAAAAACCTCAGTCAGCTAGTAAGCATTTCTGCTTTCATCAAAATATTTCAATCGTTAGAACGCGCTAAAAAACATATATATACTACTTATACGTAATATTAAACTTACATATTTTACGTAATAAATTTACATTAGTATTGATAAAGGTACCGGAGTTAGGTTATTTGCGCATCATTTTTTTAATGAAGGAAAATTTATGCGCTTTTACCATAGCTGTACTGCAATATCAAAAACATCAGCAGATAAATAACCTACATAAATCACTAACCAATTAATTAAAAAAACTTATGAGAAATGCAACAAAAACATGGCTGGGTACCCTGCTTGCCCTAACTGTTCTTTATTCCTGTAAAAAATCGGAAATGAATCCAGAACAGGACCAGGAACCATTTAATAACACCAAAAAAGAAATTGCTACCACTGAGCTTATCCCAGGCTCATCATTCAGGGTTGTAGGCTACATGCCATCCTGGGCAGGCGCCGTTAATCAAATCCAGTTTAGCAAACTTACCCATATAAATTATGCCTTTGTATTGCCAAATTCAACCGGCGGATTACAGCCTTTAGATAATCCATCTAAACTTCAAAGCCTGTTGAGCTCGGGTCATGCAGCAGGTGTAAAAGTGCTTATCGCCGTTGGTGGTTGGAACAATGGAAATGATAGCGCTTTTGAGAGTTTTGCTGCAAATTCTACCTACCGCACCAATTTCACCAACAACATGATTAATTTTGTAAACCAGTATAACCTGGATGGTGTGGATATCGATTGGGAATATCCCGATAACGGAACTTCTGCAAATAATTATACGCTGCTGATGCAGCAGCTCAGCACTGCGCTTCATAATAACGGGAAACTGCTTACCGCAGCTGTGGTTTCTGAGGGCGGTGGAAGTATCCAAAATGCAGTGTTTAATGCGGTAGATTTTCTTAACCTCATGGCCTACGATGGCGGCGGTGCCAACCACTCTACCTATAATTATGCGGTAAACTCGATTAATTACTGGCAGGGCCGTGGGCTTTCTGCAGCTAAAACTACTTTGGGTGTGCCTTTCTATGGCCGTTCATCAAGTTCTTATGTCGATTATAAAGATATTCTGGCCCAGGGCGGAAGTCCGAATTCAGATACTTTTGGAAATGTAGGTTACAACGGTATTCCGACAATTAAAAATAAAGCAAATTTAGCTTATGACAGTACAGGCGGGATCATGATATGGGACCTGAATGCAGATGCAACAGGTGGCAATTCTTTACTCAGTGCCATTTACGATACTATTGTTGCACGCGTAAACAACGGAAACCCAAGCATTCCATACGGTACGGTAATTTCGCTAAAAGGTTTTAATAACAAATATGTGAGTGGACAGAATGGTGCCGCTGCCATGACTTGTACCACCACAACTGCACAATCTACCGAACGCTTTACTGTGATAGATGCTGGCGGCGGCAAAGTTGCTTTAAGAAGCATGGGTAAATATGTATCATCAGAAAACGGTACACAACCCATTACCTGTAACCGTGCAACCATCAGCGATTGGGAAAAATTCGACTGGGTTGTTGCAGCAGATGGAAAAATAGCTTTCAGGGGCAATAACGGAAAATTCATTTCGAGCGAAAATGGTACACAAGCCATGACCTGCACCCGCGCAACAGCTTCGGGCTGGGAATATTTCACAAAAATTTAATGAACGCTGCATCATGTAGTGCTGCTTCTTTTTAACAAAAAACCGCTTCTGGCTATCCACCAGAAGCGGTAAATTAATATACCTATATTAAGATCCGGAATAAAATAACAGGATAATAAACCTATCCGCCGGTACTGGAAATATTTACATTACCCATTTCAACGGCATAATTCATTGGGCCGCTTGATGGCATTGGTGGGCCAGAAACCCATTTTACCACTACATAGCCAGACGCTGTAATGCCGGTTTCCATGATACGGCCATCTGCCTGTAATTTTCTACCATATATATATGTAGCGGGATGACAGTCAACAGAACCAATAACTACACCAACTTCCCACTGTCCTTGAGAATATGGATTGCTGCCGAAATAAGTAGCAGCATAGTTTACACTGGTTAAACTAAAAGAAGTTGAAGCATAAGTATACGAAAGATTTGAATTGTTCGGAGTAAAGGTACAGGCAAAAAAAGCGTGTTTCTTAACTGCGGGTACTCCGGTTTTTGCATTTAAGGCTACTGAGACATTAAGAAGCATTAGTACTGCCAATAGTGATTTTTTTAACATAATTTGGTTGTTTAGGGGTGAATTAATATATATTTAGATCTTTTACAGGTATGCAGGTGATGTTTTTAAAATCCGAACGAAATACAATTACAGCCTTGAAGAAAAACAGGATTTCGTGACAAAATCTTTCGATCCCGGCCGAGATGACATAGCGAAATCCGCGTTACAGAAACAGCGCTCATAATATTGGTTTTAAATTTGGTTACCTAAAACTATCATTTGGAGTGCAGGTGAAAAATGCATAAACCAATCATAATGATGGATAATTGCATCATCGGAATTGACTCGATAGAAAAAAATATTTTTGTTGCTTGCCTGTAAGCTTAAAAGATTAACACCATTTTCAAACCCATTATGGAAATATTCAATAAACACCATAACCTGCTCAAGTATACAGTAGATGAATCATATATTCATCACGATAACAAACACCAGCTTGTTACATTGGGGCGCAAAACAGATCGTAAGATAGAAATAGTAATGCCAACGATCAGGATTACCACAAATGTATATAAACGTTCAGAAAATGAAGCAAACATTGATATTACCTATCATTGTTCGTTTTTTTCTGCCGATTTAAACAAAACCATTATCAAATACAAAAGCGTTTTATCATTCGATTTAATTACCGAAAACGAGGATAAAGACTTCCTTGATTTGAAAAAAATTTATGCCGAAGGCCATAGGTATATCAAAAAATTTATCATTAAAAACAGCTTAAATTATTCCCGATATATAGCATTCCATCCTTACCGTTTTACGGAAGAAAAAGACTGTTTAAAATGGCTTGGCATTTATAAAAACAATTGGTAACAGCCAATTTATATCACAAAGCATTTGCTTAGCTCCCAGCCTTCCTTATCTTTGTAACCTTTAGGATGAACATGGTTCAGAATATCTTAACAATCCGGCAGGATTTAATTTTTGTTCCTGATTTGTCCAATCAATGAGTGTTATACCCTTAAATCACATATATTATAATGTCTGACGAAAAAATAATCTTTTCAATGGCAGGTGTAAATAAAATTTACCCGCCACAAAAACAGGTTTTAAAAAATATTTATCTCTCTTTCTTTTACGGTGCTAAAATCGGCGTTATCGGTTTAAACGGCTCCGGTAAGTCATCCCTTTTAAAAATTATTGCCGGTTTAGATAAAGCTTACCAGGGTGAAGTGGTGTTCTCGCCAGGGTACTCGGTGGGTTATTTGGCACAGGAACCGATCCTTGATCCAGAGAAAACCGTACGCGAAGTGGTTGAAGAAGGCGTTGCCGAAGTAACCGCTATTTTAAAAGAATATGAAGAGGTAAACGAAGCTTTCGGTTTAGAAGAAAATTATTCTGACCCTGATGCTATGGATAAACTGATGGCCAGACAAGGTGAGCTTCAGGATAAAATTGATGCTTTAGGTGCTTGGGAAATCGATTCGAAACTGGAAAGAGCCATGGATGCCTTACGTTGTCCTGATCCTGATACCAAAATCGGAGTTTTATCAGGTGGTGAGCGCCGCCGTGTGGCCATGTGCCGTTTATTGCTGCAACATCCTGATGTATTGTTACTGGATGAGCCTACCAACCACCTGGATGCTGAAAGTATCGATTGGTTAGAGCAATTTTTGCAAAACTACGAAGGAACCGTTATTGCAGTAACCCACGATAGGTATTTCTTAGATAATGTTGCGGGATGGATTTTAGAATTAGACCGTGGTGAAGGTATTCCATGGAAAGGAAATTACAGCAGCTGGTTAGATCAGAAAGCAAAACGTTTATCACAGGAAGAGAAAACCGAGAGCAAACGCCAGAAAACATTAGAACGTGAGTTAGAATGGGTACGTATGGCGCCAAAAGCACGACATGCAAAATCTAAAGCCCGTTTAGCCAACTACGATAAATTAGCTTCAGAAGATGGCAGAGAAAGAGAAGACAAATTGGAACTTTTCATTCCTGCAGGGCCACGTTTGGGTAATGTAGTAATTGAAGCTACCAATGTAACCAAAGCCTATGGCGATAAAGTATTGTTCGATAATTTAAACTTCTCCCTTCCTCCTGCAGGTATCGTGGGAATTATCGGTCCCAATGGTGCGGGTAAAACCACTTTATTCCGCCTGATTACCGGTCAGGAAGAAGCCGATGGCGGTACTTTCCGCGTGGGTGAAACCGTTGAGCTTGGTTATGTAGATCAGATGCACAACGATCTTGATGCCGATAAAACCGTTTACGAAAACATTACCGATGGTTTGGATAACATTCAACTGGGTACCAAAGCAGTTAACGGACGTGCCTATGTTTCAAAATTCAACTTTAACGGTGGCGATCAGCAGAAAAAAGTAGGTATACTATCTGGTGGTGAGCGTAACCGTGTACACCTTGCCATTACCTTGAAAAAAGGTGCTAACGTTTTGTTACTGGATGAGCCTACCAACGATATTGATGTAAATACATTACGTGCACTGGAAGAAGCCTTAGAAAACTTTGGTGGTTGTGCCGTAGTAATCAGTCACGATAGGTGGTTCCTGGATAGGATCTGTACGCACATCCTTGCTTTCGAAGGTAACTCAGAAGTTTATTTCTTCGAAGGTAACTATTCCGATTATGAAGAAAACCGCAAAAAACGGTTAGGTGATGTTGCTCCAAAACGCATCAGATACAAAAAATTAGATTAATACAAAGTCCCGATAAAAATCGGGACTTTTTTGTTTGAGAGGCGCAATTTTAAATATATTTTCGATTCCAAAGAAGTCAAGTTTTAAAAACCTGACTTCTTTTCTTAACTATTAAATAGGCTGCGTAAAAGGCACAGGTCTTTGGTTTTCTTTCGCTTTGCGTTTTCCCCTGAAAAAGAAATACAGGTTGATGAACAGCATAATCCCTAAGTAAATGGCAAAACCACCTATTTTAGAACTTAGTGCCTCAACTAAACTGCGGTAATCGTTTGCGCTGATCGTAATCTTCATAATCAAAAGTGCGAAACCGATATTGAGCAGGTAAAAGCCCGTTTCGAAAAGTTTATTGGTTGCATTGGCAATCTCTTCCCTCCCTTTAAAAATATCAAGCATATATATCTTGCTGTTTTTGAACAGCGTTTTTGAAACATAAAAAGTCAGAAAAAGTGCAATTGGTAAATAAACTGCATAGCCGATTAAAATTTTTGTCGTTTCCATAATGAAAAGTTTAAGGTGTTATTTTATTAATTTATGTATGGTATTGGTAAGCAAATAGATATTTAAATAATGGAGTATGGATAGGATGCAAACAATGGTTGCCACTTTTACCGCCATTACTTCTACCAACTGTTGTGATGAGTTAATCGTCTCCCACCCTACCAGCGTCATGGCGCAATACCCAATATTGACCAGGTAATAAGAAACCAGCAGTGATTTATTAATCTGCTGACAAAGATCAAGGTGGTCGGGAATCAGTTCGGCTACAAAGATATTTCCATTGCGGTAGCATATTTTCCCAACAACTACAATGATAAACACGATAACCGTTATAAAGATGCCATAGCCAAGTATATTGTAATCCATAACCAACGATTTAGCTTTTATAATTATTTAACTTTCAGGAAAAATTGAAAATAAAGATTAAAAAAATAAGACTTTATGAGGTCTTTTATAAACTTTTCTCTCCTATTTTCCCTTTCACGATGTAAAAATAAATAAAACTTATTAAACTTTCAAATATTATTGAAAATTCATAAAAATAAAAAACTTCCTCCTCCCTGATGTCGTTATCAATGACAGATTCTAAAGGGTGGTCGTCATTCCCGCGCAGGCCTATCGTGTGGACACAATTAATTATAAAGATTCTTTTCCCGCTCTATGCCGCGGGGCATCAAACTTTTGACGCATCAAAAGTATGCAAAAATGCTTTGTCAATCCGGCAATGTGGCTTCTCACGATCCCACGCTCATCAAAAAAACATCGGCACTTTGTTTTGCTCGTTTCTGCTCAATGAAAGTTTGATTGATATTTTCACAAAACCACTGCGTTTCAGGTTTGGTAGTGCAAGTTGTCCTATTGTGCAACTGTTTTTTTGATTCTTCCGCCACTTGGGATTGACGGAGTTCTTCGGTTAGGGCTGTGTTATTTCAAAGCAAGCTGGCATAACGCCACAAAAATTTAAAAAAGATGTGTCCACACGATAGGCGCAGGCGGAAATCTTAATGCAACCTGCAATCTCTACTAAGATATTACGATTGCCAGTCGGGCTGGCAATGACGATTATACGCACTGTCATTAAACCTCCAATGTATTGAAAAAATTCTAACCTCTACCAATGACAGAAAAGAATGATTTGATAATTGAATCAATCAATTTTTAGCCACAGATTCACAGAAAACACGGATTCCTTCTGCATCATGCTAACCAATGAACCAATGAACTAATGAACCAATGAACTTAACTTAGTGCCTGTTTTTTAACGCTTTTTTTATCGCCACATCTGTTACTCCTTCCATTATTTTATAACCGGCAAGGTTGGGGTGCACCCCGTCAACCGTTAATTCGGGCCGCTGGCCCTTACGTTCATCAACCAAAGGGGTCCAATAATCCAGAACGGTATAGTTTTTTTCTTTTGCGTAAGCAACAATCATTTCATTTAGGGAAACAATAATTTCTGCAGGTTTTATACTCTTGTTCCATGGATATTGATAAACCGGCAGGTATTTACAGAGGATCACTTTAATGTGGTGCAACCTGGCCAGTTCAGCCATCGATTTAATGTTATCCATTATCTTTTCGTTGGTTACATGGCCAGTATTTCCAGAAATATCGTTACTACCAGCTAAGATAATCACAACTTTAGGTTTGAGAGTAATCACATCCTGTCTGAAACGGATCAGCAATTGCGGCGAAATCTGCCCGCTGATTCCCCTGTCTACATAAGGATTGTTGTTAAAATATTCCGGGTCTTTCTGCTTCCAGAATTCAAAAATCGAGCTTCCTAAAAACACTACCCTTTTTTCTTTTCGTTTTGGCAGACTTAAAAGTTCGTTTTCTCTCTGATACTTGGTGAGGGCAGCCCAATCATCGGCAAAATTTTCCTTTTTCGGATGATTATTTAATGAATCTCTTTTCTGATCCTGTGCATACAAAGTGCTTGAAAAAAGCAACAATAAAAAAAATAGAATTTTTCTTTTCATGGGATAACGAATAGGTAACCGCGAGAATTGCTAAACTAAATAATTCGGATTTAATTATTTTACTCTGCACTATTAAAGTTACCATTTGCTTTGCTTTTTCTGGCCCCGAACTGACTTAAGTTATAACTTAGCGTAGCCTGCACAAAACGGCTGATAAACCTTGTTCTGTTCTCAGAAATGGAATTATTGGTAATACTCGTACTAAAAAGTGCGCCCTGGTTAAACAGGTCATTTGCCTGAACAGAAAAAACCAGTTTATTGTTTTTAAGGAAAGAGGTATTTAATCCCATGTTTACCAGCAAAGGGTTACCCGCATATAAATTATAGCCAAAGTTTAAACTTTTAGAAGCGGACGCATTTACCCTGAAACGTTTATTGGGAATCCAGCTGGCACTACCACTTAAGGCCAAAACCTGCACATTTTTAATATTCTGGTTCATTACAGAATAAGTGTTTGAACTGAAACTATAGGATGCACTGGTATTAAAAGAGTATTTTTTCTGGTTAATATTAAACCTAACCGCATTGGAAACATTAATTCCGCTACTCCGGTTTAATACATTATCAGTATAAAAAACATTGTGGCTATAGGCAATATTTCCGTTTATAGATAGGGAAATTTTATTATCCAGCATCCTTTTATTCAGCGAATAATTACCCCCTACATTATAAATACCATTTACATTTTCGTAGGTAGTTTGCTGCTTTAAACTGTTCAGGGTATCCCGTAAGAAAATGGTATTGCTTACCACGCTGTTAATGGCGAAAGTACCCGATAAACCGGCCATAATGCTCAGTCCGGATTTAAGGCCAAATTTGTTATAACTAAGATCTGCAGTATGGCTCGATGTGGCTTTCAGATCAGGATTTCCAATAATCAGGTTCTGTACGTCGTTATTATTCCTAATGGGTTGCAGTTTATTAAAATCGGGAGAATTGGTATAACCGTTATAGCCAAAACTCAAATTTCCGTTGTCTTTAATCTGGTAACTTAAATTGGCTGAAGGCGAAAAATTTAATTGATAATTTTTTAATTCCTGTCCGGTATTTTGATATTTACCGATAATGATACTCGGCGAAAAATTAAGGCCCAAATTATAACTGATTCTTTTAGAATTGGTATTGTAACCGATACTAATGTTCTGATTAATAAAATTCGAAACATAATCCTGCCCTAATGAGTCGACTTCAAAACGGTTTCCAAATGGATTAGTAACTGTGGTAGTTTGCAGGTTGCGGCTCCGGCTTACCGAAAACCGGTATGACAGGTTGATAAAACTATATCCGGCACTATCGTTTGGTTTTTTCAGCGAGTTGGAAAATTGGATGTTACCACCAAAATTGGAGCTTGAAGTATTGTTTTCTACCATACGGTTCAGGAGCGAATCTTTAACGAGGATGTTGGTAGTTTCGTTGTAATAACGAATCATATCGTTAATGGTACTGTTGGAATTTCCGCCGTTTGTTCCAAAATTAAAACCCATCGAAAGCGACCGTTTATTATTGGATAAACGCCTAGACCAATTGATGCTTCCGTTTAGATTAGGATTATTGCTACGGGACCCTGAATTAGAAGTCAGATCCTGCCTGATAAAGCCAGTTTTGTATGAGGTAGAAAAAGCATCACTGCGGGTATTGGCCAAAGACCCAGCCAAGGAAGCGTTGAAATAATTCTTTTTCGTGGCACCGTTTAAACCAAGGTTAATATTATTGTTTAAGGAATTCGAGTTACTGTTACTTTCCCTTAAATCGTAAATGGTTCCCTGCGGATTAAATGTTTCGAGGTAATTACTCTGGATAGAACTATTGGTACCATTGCTAAAATTATAACTCCCGTTTACGCTAAATTCTTTCGAAATTTTATCCCTGATATTACCATTTAAACCACCATTGTTCATTTTGGTAAATTCATTATTGGTAATGCCGTAACGGCCGCCAAAACCAATCTGTTTTGTTTTTTTCCAGATGCTGCCATTTGTGCCCAGGTTATGTGCATTATTGGTGGCCGAACTCACGTTCATTCCACCAAAAACCCCTTTATCCATGCCGGGTTTGGTAACGAGGTTGAGCATTTTTTGCGGAGTACCAATTTTTATACCTGTAAAGTTGGCTTCATCACCATAATCGTCTATAACCTGGAGTTTGGCAATAATATCGGCAGGCAACTGTCTGATGTAATCTTCTACATTACTGGTAAAAAAGTCTTCACCATTAACCCGCAGTTTGGTCATTTTTTTTCCCATTGCCGTAACAGCGCCTTTTTCATCAACTTCTATACCCTGCAATTGTTTTAACAGGTCTTCTACTTTGTCGTTCTCTCTTACCGTGTAAGCGCCGGCATTATATTCTATGGTATCTTTTTTAATTTTAATGGGATCTACCTTTACTTTAACTTCTACATCATCGAGCCTGATGCTTTCGGTTTTGAGTATAACCGGATCAAGCTCGGTGCTCCTTTTAGCAGATTCGAGTTCATAAAGTGATGCAAAAGGTTTATAACCCAATGCTGTAATGCTGAGGTAGAATTTGTTGCGGCTTACTTTTGGAAAAGTAAAATTACCTTTCGAATCAGTATTTGAGCGAAGGGTATCTTTGTCGGTAATCAATCGGATACTTACACCCTCAATGGGCTTTTTTAAAGAATCGATTACGTTGCCACTTATTTTAAACTGAGACTGAGCGAGAGCGTTAAAGGAAAAAGTGATCAGTATAAAAAACAATAAAAAGCATAAATTATTGCTTTTTCTCATCCCTCGGACCTCTTTTGTAAATAACCAGACCGTTTAAAAAATTACGCAGGATCTGATCGCCGCAAGGTTTAAAATTCTCATGGTCTTCATTTCTGAAAATATCGCCTAACTCCGCCTTGGTTACTTTAAAGCCAACCAGGTCGCAAATGGTCATAATATCTTCTGTTTTTAATGATAAGGCTACTCTTAGTTTTTTTAATATATCGTTGTTGCTCATGCTTTTTTAATAATTGAATGACTGGATGATTGAATGAATGTTGTTAATTGTTAAAGGTTGTAAAGTTGGAAGGTTTTAAGTTTGCAATGACATTTCGATCAATTAACCAATTTATAAAACTAACCAGTTAACCAATGACGAATGAACCAAACTAACTTGCTATTTCTAATTTAAGTTTTTTTCCTTTAATTTTTTCACCGCTTAAAGTTTTCAATAGTTTTTCCACTTTGTTTCTTTTTACAGCTACATAACTGGTGGTATCTTTAACTTCGATTAATCCAAGATCGTCCTTTAACAAATTACCTTTTTGCAAAAATAAACCAACAATATCGATCTTGTTAATTTTATCTTTTTTACCATGGGCCAGGTACAAGGTTACCCAATCGCTGGCTTCGGGCAATTTGTATTTATCTGATAAAACTTCTTCTTCAATGTCATCAGGTAAATATTTATAATGTTCTTTAGTGGTTAAAATGGCATAGGCTGTTCCTTTGGCGTGCATCCGTGCAGTTCTGCCATTGCGATGAATATAGGCATCTTCGGTATAGGGTAACTGGTAATGCACAATATGTTCTACCTCGGGAATATCCAGACCGCGGGCGGCAAGATCAGTTGTAATCAAAATCCTGTGACTGCCGTTCCTAAATTTCAGCAATGCCTTTTCACGGTCAAATTGTTCCATTCCGCCATGAAAAACATCATGCCCTAAACCGTTTTCGAAAAGCAGATCGCTGATCCGGTCTACCGTTTCCCTATGGTTACAGAAAACCAGCGTATTTTCGCTTCCAATTTTGCTTAATAGCCTGAAAAGATAATCCAGCTTTTCATCAGCCGGGGCAGTTATTTTCTTTAGCTTTAAATCAGGCTTCGCCTCAACATTTTTTGAAAAATCAACTTCTGCAGGTGTTTTCAGTTTTACAAAGTTTGGAATTTCTTCCATTTTGGTTGCCGAAGTAAGTATGCGTTGTTTTAACGAAAGTAATGCACCAATAATGTATGACATATCATTTTCGAAACCAAATTCAAGCGATTTGTCAAATTCATCTAAAACTAATGTCTCGATAAAAGATTCATCAAAATTCTGATGTTCTAAATGGTAAGCGATCCTGCCCGGGGTGCCAATTAAAACTGCGGGTGGATGGGCAAGGTTATTTTTTTCAATCCTTACTGCATGGCCGCCATAACAACAGTTTACCTTAAAAGAAGTACCCATCTGTTTAAAAACCTGCTCAATCTGTAAGGCAAGTTCTCTCGAAGGCACCAATATTAAAGCCTGAACACCTTTTACCTCTGCTTTTAAACTGGAAAGTAAAGGCAATAAAAAGGCCAACGTTTTACCTGAACCCGTTGGCGCAATCAATATTACATCTTTACCGGTTTTAGCCGCCTGCAAAGAAGCTTCCTGCATCTCATTTAGTGCAGAAATATTTAATTTTTTTAAAGCATTTTCTATCATTCCGCCATAAAGGTAATCATTTCTCTTTAGGGCAAAAGCAGGGTATTAAGCTATGGCTTAAAAAATCTGTTTCTAAGTTTACGCAGGGTAGAAAAATTTAATGTTTTATCTAACAACATCAACATGTTACCACGCTTAGACATAGATGACTGCACCTTTTCATTAACGGCATCAACTGAAGATAAAATCCTGTCAGCCAATTCATCTGCAAATTTATTGGCCCTGCTATTTTGTAATAACTGGAGTTCCTGAATTAATTCTGCTTTCATAATTAAAAAGTTTTAATGAATGTACTATTATTTAACGGGGCAAAAAATAATTTGTTTCAATAATTTATAAACTGATCCGAAGTATTATCACTAACTTGTTGATAACTAACTTTTTGTTAGCAAATAAACAACTTACACTTAACACGTATTTAATTTTTAGCGCTTATTTTTATAAAAACCTGATTACCATTTGTCCCAAAGGGATTCCTTTGGAATTAACCTCAAAAAAACACATGTATGACGTGGAAAAAATTTAGTGGTGAAGTTATTCAGTCTTCCATCCTCGAAGAAGTAGAAAATGCAATTATCAGAGAAAGCGAAAACGGTTTTAAACTTAAAGTTTGCATCGGTACCGACTCTCAGGTTAAAGGTGCAATAACCGATTTTGCAACGGTAATTGTATTAGTAAGAGAGCACCACGGTGGTTTTATGTACATCCACCAGGAAAAAAGCACACAACAAGTAAGCATCAAAGAAAGAATGCTGATGGAAGTACAGAAGTCAATCGAAACCGCTTATTCCATCTGCGATTTACTTGATATTTATGATGTAGCTTTAGAGGTACATGCCGATATTAACACCAGCCCGTCGTTTAAATCGAACAAGGCACTTAACGATGCCATGGGTTATATTTTAAGTATGGGTTTTATTTTTAAGGCTAAACCAGAAGCATTTGCCAGCTCTACCTGTGCGGATAAGATGGTACATTAATTTAATCAGACTTCGCAGGTTTTAAAAACTTGCGAAGTCTAAAAAAATTAATTAACCGATTCACTTAAATATACTCAGGTGGCTTAGGTTGTCAATATTTTTGGAAAAAGCGAGGTCTGCACACTTAGGTTACTGCGGTCCTGCTATCCCTCCAAGTCCTCACTCATTCTTCGTTCCGGGCTTTTCGTTCTATCAGTTTATTTACAATGGTTCTTCACTTCATTGCGCCTTTCCAAACCCCGCAGGTCTTTAATAATATTTTATTGTTCTCAACAAAACCTCATCTTTGCTGTTGTCTTTCTAAAACAAGAGCTTGAAAACATATAGAATAGAATTTACTCAAAAACTCCCGGTTGATTTAGACAAGGCATGGGATTTTTTCTCTTCGCCTTTAAACCTCGCAGAGATTACCCCGAAAGACATGACTTTTGACGTTACATCGCCAAACATGGCCAACACCAAAATGTATCCCGGCCTGATTATCACTTATAAAGTTTCGCCCTTGTTTGGAATTAAATTGAGCTGGGTAACCGAGATTACGCATGTTAAGGATAAAGAATATTTTATAGACGAACAGCGCTTTGGGCCGTTTGCTTTCTGGCACCATCAACACCATTTCGAAAAAATAGATGGAGGAGTTTTAATGCACGATATTTTACACTATAGCATAGGTTGGGGGCCCATTGGTGGTATTGCAAATGCCGTTATTGTAAACAATAAAATCAACGAAATTTTTAAATTCCGCTATCAAAAAGTTGAGGAATTATTCGGTAAGTTTTAATTTAAAAATATTACCATTTTTTAGTAGAAATGGTTTCTGTTTTCTTTTTGGCCTTTTCGGCTTTACTGGTTGCCAAATACTTTTTAAACTCATCCCCCAGTTTCTCTAATTTATTATAGGTACTGTTTACCACATCCTTCCATGCACCTGCATTAAGCTTACCAGGACTACGTTCGAGCGGTGTTCCTGTTTTAGTTGTGGCAACAAAATTTCCATAACGATCCCGCTGGTATGGAATGTACAACAAATCAGTAAACCAGAACCTGTATTTCCCGTTACGTGCCTCAAACATAAAACTGTAGCTTACTTCTCCACTTGGATGACCAACAACCAAAACTGTTTTATCAATAACCATCGTCCCTTTGGCTAAAACAGAAGAATCGGTAATACTTTCTTGCGTCATCGATTTTTTATAAGCCGTATTGATGAAAGATTTAGCCCTTTGTAGCAAAGTATCTTTGCTTAACGATTGAGAATCGACCACTTTATAGTAAATAAATTTACCATTATCATCTTTGGTAAACTGTTTCTGCTGTGCAGAAAGATCAATTGAACAGGCAATTAAAAGAAGCAGCGTAATGTATTTCATCAGAATAAATTAATGGACTAAACGAATATTTAAAGATAAAAAAAGCCATCCTGATTTTACAGCAGGACGGCTTGATATTAAAAATTATGACCTTAAAAAGCGTAAACTGCTGCCAATGAGAACTGGCCTGCATTAGGTGCAATTGCTCCGCTCTTGTTAAAGAATGGTTTATCGCTATTATGGTCTAACCTTACCTCCGGGATAAAAGTTAAACCACCCGATTTAACATTGGCTGTAAGCGTTAAAGCTGTAGTAGAACTTGCAGCAGTAGTACCATAAGCTTTAGCTTTAAAATACTCACCCCTTAAACCTATTGTAACGGCATCAGCCACCGCGTACTGTGGATACAATGCAGCACCAGCATAACTTCCCTGTACCGAACTGTCTTTAATATCGTAATTAGCCGCATTTAAACCCAGTTTAAATTTTTCGGTAATCTGATAAGAAGTAGTTAAATCGATAATGGTTCCGTAACCGCCATAACCAGCACCAGATAAGGCATTGATATAAGCCGTCCAACCCTCAACAGGCGCAACCATTAACTGACCGCCAATTGCAGAAACACCACGCGATGCACTGTAAACGTTCCAATCGTTAAATAAACCGGCCATTAAACTTACTTTATCAGAGAATTTATAAGTTGCTTTAATACCCGCATTTTGGAATGGACCATTGGTAAATAAATATGAAGTAGAATAATTGAAGTTTCCTACCGGAGAAATTACCTCGTAACCAATAAACGTACCCATATAACCAGCCGTCATCGAAAACTGATCGGTAAAATCATAATTCACATACAAGTTTTGGATATGAAAAGACGAAGCTGATGGTACGGGATTAACTGATGCATCAGGGATAGACTGGCCCTGGCCCCTTGGACCAAAAGACAACTCGCCAACAAAAGAGGCTTTACCTGTTTTTTTCTTTAGCGCAATATCAATCATCCCCAACGAAACCGAGTTATGATCGGTTACAAAAGATGTTTTTCCGTTTAACGGGTTTTTGGCAAAATCATATTTAAAGTACGTATCAACCGACCCTGAAATTTCAAGTGGTGATGTGGTGGTCTCTTGTGCCATGGCACAGCTTGCGCTTGCCATTGCAAAAATAGCGGTTAAAAGTTTCTTCATGTTTGAGCTTGATTTGAGTTTAGATATTATAAAATCCTTAAGATACTGGTTCGGTTAATGGACTGTTTCTTTCAATATAGATGGCTCTTTCTTCAACCAATAAAGTACCTTGCGAGTATTTCTCGTCGTGTTGAGAAGCATCTAATCCTAATTCTTCTTCTTCTTCAGAAACCCTGATTGGATTAATCAAGTTTACAAATTTGAAAATGATGAATGACACCACAAAGCTGAAAATGATTACGATTAAAGCACCTTTTAACTGGGTAATAAAGAAAGCCGGGTTGCCATAAAATAATCCGTCGGCGCCAGCAGCATTTACTGTTTTGGTAGCGAAAACACCAGTTAACAACATACCAACAATACCGCCCACACCATGGCAAGGGAAAACATCCAAAGTATCATCTAAACTTGTTTTTTGTTTCCATGAAACCACAAGATTAGAAATAACAGCGGCAATGGCACCGATAAATATGCTTGAAGAAATGCTTACAAAACCAGCACCTGGCGTAATGGCTACTAAACCAACTACTGCACCGATACAGAAACCTAATACCGAAGGTTTTTTACCTCTAGCTACATCAAAGAACATCCACGATAAACCAGCAGCACCTGCAGCGGTATTTGTAGTTAAAAATGCCGAAACTGCTAAACTACCTGCGCTTAATGCAGAACCTGCGTTAAAACCAAACCAACCGAACCATAATAAACCTGTACCGATTAATACGTAAGGAATGTTTGCAGGTGGAACTTCTTTATGCTCCAGGTGAGATTTTCTGCGTTTTAAAACCAATGCACCAGCTAAAGCGGCCATACCAGCAGAAATGTGAACTACGGTACCACCGGCAAAATCTAATACACCCATTTTAAACAAGAAACCTTGTGGATGCCAGGTCCAGTGTGCCAATGGAGAATAAACGAAAATGGCGAATAAAACAATAAATAAGATATACGAAGTAAAACGAATACGCTCTGCTACCGCACCAACCACTAAACCTGGGGTAATAATGGCAAACATTAACTGGAAAACTGCAAATAAAGAAAGCGGAATGGTTAAGTCTGCTCCGCCCTGAAGATGTGGTGCACCAGAATTTACCCCTTTAAAGAACAAAAATGTTGATGGATTTCCGATAAAACCGCCAATGGTATCACCAAAAGCCAAACTAAAACCAACAACTGTCCATAAAACGGTAATTACTCCTGCAGCTACAACACTTTTGATCATGGTAGATAACACGTTTTTGCGGTGAACCATACCACCATAAAAAAATGCAAGGCCCGGAGTCATTAAAAATACAAGTGCAGCAGCGATTAAAATAAAGGCAATATCGGGTGCACTGTATTTACCTTCATCAAAATTTGGGAGAAGTGGAATAAATAGAGCGAAAATCGCGACGATCATCAAAATCGCGAAGGGCGCAAACTGTTTAAAGGAAAATTTACTCATAGTTTTTAGTTTAATTTGTTAGTATTATTTAAATAATGGGATTTTTGGTTATTTATTTTTATAAAAATACGACATAATGTATTTTTTACACTATTAAATTGAAATATTTTAATAAAAAACAGTAATTTTTATAAAACAACACAAAAATTAACCTTAAAAATAAAAATAACAAAAAATACAGCCGATTTTAATACAAGATTTTAATAAAAACAAAATCATAAATTACCCATATTTTGTATGATTTTAACTAAAAATTATAAAAATTTAGCTTAAAAACTTATAAATAACAGAAAAACCCATGAAATATCATGGGTTTTTATAAAAATTATATTAAAATTTATTCTTTTTACTAAAAATACTCAGAACCCTGAACCACTCCTCTTTTTTCGATTTCTTTATCCATATAGGTTTGAATTGCCGATTTATTAAGCCCCCAGTTAGGTGCAATAAGTAAATCCCAGTCTGAAATGCCGAAAAGACGTTGAATAACAATATCCGGACGTAAAAGCGGGATTAATTCGCAGAGTAAATCCGTATACTCTTCTAAAGAAAATAATTTAAACGGTTCTTTTTTATATTTCGCCCCCATGATAGAGCCTTCTACCACATGAAGGTGGTGAAATTTTACGAACTTAATTTGAGGAAAACGGTTAATTTCATGAATATAACCGCGCATCTGCTCCCTGGTTTCCCAAGGGAAGCCAAAAATGGTATGCACACACAAATCAAGCTTACTATCTTTTAAAAGTTCTACCGCAGCCACAAACTCAGCATGACTGCAACCCCTGTTAATCTGATCGAGGGTTTCATCATAGATCGATTCCATGCCCATCTCTAAATCCACATCAAAGCGGTCGGTATAACTTTCTAATAAAGCTACCTTTTCTGCATCAATACAATCAGGGCGTGTACCTACAGCAAAACCAACAATATCTTCCGTATTAATCGATAAAGCTTCATCGTACATCATCTTTAAATAATGTACCGGTGCATAAGTATTGGTATTAGGTTGAAAATACACAATGTACTTATCGGCCTTGTAAGATGTTTTCGCCCTCAACATCCCCTCTTCGAGCTGATCTTTAATATTCGGGTTTTTACGCGAAGGCTCCGGCGTAAAAGAATCTACATTACAATAGGTACATCCGCCAAATCCTTTACTGCCATCGCGGTTAGGGCAGGTAAAACCACCATCCACAATTACTTTAAACACACGTTGCCCCTTATACTTTTCGCGTAAATGCGTGCCGTAATTTTTATAACCTTTTATACCTGAATCTACTAGTGTTCCCATTTACTGCAAAAATACGGATTTTGAACGAGATGTGAGATTGGAGAGGTGAGATTTGAGATATTAGGAGTGAGATGTGAGATTGGGTGTACATATATAAGGTATAAGGCAGAAGGTTTAGGGTTTAGGGTTTAGGGTTTAGGAGAAACGAACGGGGTTTAAAACCAATGCTGTTTTTTGGTGAAAAGCAAAACCTGGGTTTCATTTTAATGTTAGTCCCGCCACGTGCTCATACGCCTGCAGGCCTTAGCCACTGGGCCGGTATCTGCCATGCCGGGTTTATAAAACGATGTTCCCTGCACAAAACCAACCAAACTAAACCCGGTAGTAGCGAACACGATCCCGATTTTTTCTATCGGGGGCGTAAAGCGGATAACGGGGCTTCCCCAACCGATTGGAACAGAACCCTGATTTTCAAAAAAAGATTTTAAATTATTATGGCATAAAAAAACCTCGCGGGCTTTTAAAACCGGCGAGGTATGGTATTAATTTTAACTTAAGCTTTCTGCTCTTTTTTATTAATAAAAAAGTAAACAGGAACCCCCAACAACACAATTACCAGCCCCGGCCAGGTATATTGTTGTTTATAAATAAGGAGCAAAATGCAAAATGCGGCACCTATTAATAAGTAAATAATTGGTGTAATGGGATATAACCATGTTTTATAAGGCCTTTCTAAACCAGGTTTTTTTATTCTTAAATAAATAACACCAAAAACGGTAATCATATAAAAGAGTACAATAACAAAGGAGATCATATCTAAAAGATTGCCATATTGTCCGCTTAAACACAAGGCTGAGGCCCAGATCCCCTGCATCCAAAGTGACTTTTCGGGAACCCCGTTTTTATTATTTGTAAGTGCGGCTTTAAAAAACATGCCATCTTCTGCCATACTCTGGAAAACCCTGGCACCAGCCAGCACGATTCCGTTAACGCAACCAAAGGTAGAAATCATCACCAGTACGGCAATTACAATAGTACCAATTCCACTGCCAAAAATCTGCTCAGAAGCTACAACCGCCACCCTATCGTTTAACGCAAAAGCAATACTATCCCTGTTTAAGGTATTGAGGTATACAAAATTGACCAATAAATAAAGGATCATTACTGCGGTGGTACCTAAAACCATTGAGCGTACCACATTTTTTCTTGGATTTTCGATTTCTCCTGAAACAAAGGTTACGTTTTCCCAGGCTACGCTCGAAAATACCGAACCCACCATTGCCGCGGCAATGCCCCCCATTATGGCCATTCCGGAAATGGACTCCCAGCCTGATTTTAGAAAATTCCCGCTAAGATCTGTTTTAAGATTATTAAAAGCGCTCGACCCAAGGGCCATATTCCCACTCCAAAAACTATTTTTAACCAGAAGAAAACCCAAAACAATTAAGCCGATTAAAGCAATAATTTTAGACCCTGTGAAAATATTCTGTAATATTTTGCCGCCTTCAACACCTTTAGTATTAATATAGGTTAAAAGCAGAATAACCGCGATGGCTAAAATCTGTATCCAGGTAATTTTATAACTGCCACTTTGAAAAATTGGCGCAGCATCATTTAATGCAGGTATTAAATAGGCGGTAAACTTACCAAAAGCAACAGCAACCGCAGCAATGGTACCCGTTTGGATTACTGTAAACAGCCCCCAGCCGTAAAGAAATCCCATCATTTTACCGAAAATTTCTTTCAGGTAAGTGTATTGTCCACCTGCCTTAGGAAACATAGAAGAAAGTTCTCCATAAGAAATAGCTGCCGCAACCGTCATTACCCCTGTGATTACCCAAACCACAATTAACCAATAACCAGAGCCCAAATTCCTCATAATATCGGCACTAACAATAAAGATACCGCTTCCGATCATCGACCCCATTACGAGCATTGTAGCATCAAAAAGGCTTAATTTTCTTTTAGAAGGCTTACCTTCCTTTTGAATTTCCATTTTAGTTCAGTTTAGTTTTGGCTAATTTATTTAAAAAAAAGAAATTGTAGGATATTATTTTACGATGACAAAAATTTATTCGCAGGTGCTGTAAAATTTTAACCACAAGAATATTTTGTTATCTTGCTAGAGTGTTGCTAGCGAAGAGTTTGGAGCAGGGAGTATTAAGTTGGGAGCTTGGAGTAGGGAGTTTGGAGTTGAATAACTGACGATACAAGTTTGGAGCTGGGAGTTTGGAGTCTGGAACACAACGCCTGGCGTCTAATATCAGTTAAACAATTAATCAGTTAACCCAATGACCAATGAACCAATGGCTAATGAACTAACAAACCAATAACCAAATATAAACCAATTATTAACTATGGATTTTTTACAAAACAATTTAATTTACTTTATCCCGGCTCTGGGCCTTGTTGGGATTATTGTTATGATGATTAAAAGCGCCTGGGTAAATAAGCAAGATGCAGGAGATGAGAACATGCAGGAGCTTGCCGGCTATATAGCAGATGGTGCTATGGCTTTCTTAAAAGCCGAATGGAGGGTATTAAGTATTTTTGCTGTTTTTACAGCCGCTCTGTTAGCTTATTCAGGAACAATTACCGAAATCAATGGCATCCACCTGCATTCGAGCTGGATTATTTCCATTTCATTTATTATTGGAGCGGTATTTTCTGCCACTGCAGGTTATATAGGGATGAAATCGGCCACTAAAGCCAATGTAAGAACCACGCAGGCCGCCAGAACCAGTTTAAAACAAGCTTTAAAAGTTTCTTTTACAGGCGGTACTGTAATGGGCCTGGGTGTGGCTGGACTAGCCGTTTTAGGTTTGGGTGGCTTATTTATTGTATTCCTTAAGCATTTTAATGTAGTTTCAGTGAACAGCGTTGAAATGAAAACCGCAATAGAAGTTTTAACCGGATTTTCTTTAGGTGCAGAATCCATTGCGCTTTTTGCTCGTGTTGGCGGGGGTATTTATACTAAAGCTGCCGATGTGGGTGCCGATTTAGTAGGTAAAGTAGAAGCTGGTATTCCTGAAGATGATGTACGTAACCCCGCAACCATCGCCGATAACGTGGGCGATAACGTAGGGGATGTGGCAGGTATGGGTGCCGATTTATTCGGCTCTTATGTGGCAACCATCCTGGCCACTATGGTTTTAGGACAAGAAATTAATGTAACTGATAAATTTGGAGGCATGTCTCCTATCCTGCTCCCAATGGTAATTTGTGGATTAGGCATTATATTCTCCATTATCGGCACCTGGTTTGTTACCATTAAAGATGATAAATCGAATGTTCAAACGGCCTTAAACCTTGGTAACTGGTCGTCTATTTTGATTACCGCAGTAGCTTCATTTTTTATTGTGAAGTGGATGTTACCAGAAACTTTAAGCCTGCGTGGATATGAGTTTTCGAGCATTAATGTATTTTATGCCATTATTGTGGGTTTAGTGGTGGGTACCATTATGAGTATTGTTACCGAATATTTTACGGCCATGGGCAAAGGACCTGTTAATTCAATCATTCAACAGTCTTCTACCGGCCATGCCACCAATATTATAGCAGGTTTATCTGTCGGAATGAAATCTACTGTAATTCCGATTTTGGTTTTGGCAGGAGGAATTATGGCTTCTTACCACTTTGCGGGTTTATATGGCGTGGCTATTGCAGCCGCAGGTATGATGGCTACCACAGCCATGCAGCTGGCGATTGATGCCTTCGGACCGATTGCGGATAATGCTGGTGGTATTGCAGAAATGAGTCAGCTTCCACCGGAAGTACGCGAACGTACCGACAATTTAGATGCTGTTGGTAATACCACAGCCGCCACTGGTAAAGGTTTTGCCATCGCATCTGCAGCTTTAACCTCATTAGCCTTATTTGCAGCCTTTGTTGGTATTGCAGGTATTTCTGCCATTGATATTTACAAAGCACCGGTTTTAGCAGGCTTGTTTGTAGGTGGGATGATTCCTTTTATTTTCTCCGCACTTTGTATCCAGGCAGTAGGTAAAGCGGCAATGGACATGGTACAGGAAGTTCGCCGCCAGTTCAGGGAAATTCCGGGTATTATGGAATACAAGGCAAAACCAGAATACGAAAAATGTGTAGCCATCTCTACCAAAGCATCCATTCGGGAAATGATGATGCCAGGTGCCATTGCCTTAATTACCCCCGTAATTGTTGGTTTTATTTTTGGCCCTGAAGTTTTAGGCGGTTTATTGGCCGGTGTAACGGTTACTGGTGTATTAATGGGAATTTTCCAGAGCAATGCAGGTGGAGCATGGGACAATGCAAAAAAATCTTTCGAGCAAGGTGTGATGATCAATGGAGAAATGCACTATAAAAAATCAGAACCACATAAGGCTTCCGTTACCGGAGATACCGTTGGTGATCCTTTTAAAGATACTTCAGGTCCTTCGATGAACATTTTGATTAAATTAATGTCTATTGTTTCCCTGGTTATTGCTCCATACATTGCAGTTAAGGCAATTACAACCGAACACAAGCAAGAAGTTCGAAAAGAAATCAGAATTGAGCAAAAAACTGATGCTTCAGGCAACACAATTAATGATACTTTGATAAATTCGACTGACACTTTGAGACGTTAGTTGTAAAAACATTGATAAAATAATAACTAAAGGGATTTTTAACCAAAATCCCTTTTAATTTTCCGTAATTTTTAATTACGTTTGGAGCTGAATTTATTATTACCATAAAACTATAAAACACTTTAACTAAACTTTTATTTATGAATTTTAGAAAGTCTATTGACTTACTTACACAAGAAGCACAACAAAGTGGAGAAGGGACGCTCAAGCGGACCTTAGGGCCTACCAGTTTGGTTGCATTGGGGATTGGAGCCATTATTGGTGCCGGATTATTCTCTATCACTGGTTCGGCCGCTGCAAATAATGCAGGTCCGGCAATTACAATTTCCTTTATTATTGCTGCTATCGGATGTGCTTTTGCAGGCTTATGTTATGCTGAATTTGCATCAATGATCCCTGTAGCTGGTAGTGCTTACACTTATTCTTATGCTACCATGGGTGAGTTTGTAGCATGGATTATTGGTTGGGATTTGGTACTAGAATATGCCGTTGGTGCAGCTACAGTATCCATTAGCTGGAGCAGGTACCTGGTCAAGTTTCTCGGGTACTTTGATATACATCTCCCCGCGCAGATGGTGATGTCGCCATTTGATACTGCAATTTTAGCAGATGGCACTACAGTTTCCGGAATTCTTAATCTTCCTGCCATCTTTATAGTGGTGTTAATGTCGTTAATCCTGATCAAAGGAACTAAAGAGTCAGCTTTTGTAAATGGTATTATTGTAGGTATTAAGGTTGTAATCGTATTTATCTTTATTATTTTAGGTTGGAAGTATATCAATACGGAGAACTATACACCATATTTTATCCCTGCAGATAAACCAGGTCACTTAGATTTCTTCACGAATGGATGGGGTGGTGTAATCAGGGCCGCAGCAATTGTATTCTTTGCCTATATCGGCTTCGATGCGGTTTCTACAGCTGCACAAGAGGCTAAAAACCCTAAAAAAGATATGCCAATCGGTATTCTTGTTTCTTTAGTAATCTGTACCGTATTATATATCTTATTTGCACACGTAATGACGGGCGTAGCCAACTACGATCTGTTTAGCGGTCAGGATGGGATTGCTCCGGTAGCGGTTGCTATTGATAACATGGGCGCGAAAAATGCTGCTGGTGTGGTTACCCCTGCTTATCCTTGGTTAAACAAAGCCATTATCTTAGCTATATTAGGTGGTTACTCATCTGTAATTATGGTGATGTTAATGGGCCAGTCGAGGGTATTCTTCTCAATGAGTAAAGATGGTTTATTGCCAAAAGTATTCTCTAGTGTTCACTCTAAATTCGGTACGCCGTCAAAAAGCAATTTATTGTTCATGGTTTTCGTGAGTTTATTTGCTGCATTTGTACCGGCCCGCGTTGTAGGAGAAATGACCAGTATCGGAACATTATTCGCCTTTATCTTGGTATGTATCGGTATCGTAATTTTAAGAAAACGCATGCCTGATTTACCTAGGGCATTTAAAGTGCCTTTGGTACCTTTAATTCCAATTCTTGGTGTGGTGGTATGTTTAGGCATGATGGTGTTTTTACCATTAGATACCTGGGTTCGTTTATTGGTGTGGATGATCATCGGTATTAACGTTTACCTATTCTACGGGATTAAAAACAGTGCACTATCAGACAATAAGGTTACTACCTTAATCAGAAGCAATAAAGTGGTATCGTATGTTGGTTTAATTTTAGCTGCGCTATTGGTAGTAGTAGCATTGGTACACCACCATTTATCGTTACAGGCTGCAGAATTAGATCCTAAAACAACAGCTGATTTTGGATTATATTATTTCTCTCTGGCTTTCGCTGTTTTACACTTAATTATTTATGGATTTAGGATAATGAACCTTAAATCTATCCAGGCGAAATAAACAACCCGTTTATTGACAATATTTAGAGCCCTAACATAAAGTTGGGGCTTTTTTTATGTTAATTAATTGTTAATAAAACTACCTTTGCAAAAAATCGATAACATGAACCGCTATTCGACCAGATTAAAAAGGGTATATCTTCTGATCATTGTCTTTTTCCTGCTGTTTTCTTCCATAAGCTACGCCCAAAGAACAATTAATGATGTAATGGACTCCACAACAGTTAACCATTTACTTATTATCTCCAAAAAATATGGTTCATTATCGTTTAGCGGATACTTACAGCCGCAATTCCAAATGGCCCAAACCAATGGTACCCAGGCAGAATATCAGGGTGGAAATTTTGGCGAATTTACCAATAACCGTTTCAGGTTAAGAAGGGGACGTTTAAGGGCCGATTATATGCTTTTGACAGATGATGGTGCCCCATCTACTTATTTTGTGCTTCAGTTTGACGGTACAGAACAAGGTGTTGCGGTAAGGGATTTCTGGGGACGTTATTACGAAAACAAATGGAAAATACTAGCCGTTACCCTGGGCCTTTCTGGCCGTCCGTTCGGGAATGAACTTCAATTATCATCCTCCGTAAGGGAAGCGCCTGAGCGTGGCCGTATGTCGCAGATTTTAATGAAAACAGAGCGCGATCTTGGTGCTACTTTCACCTTAAATCCCCGTTGGAAAGATGCAAAGCTTAAAAACATTGTATTGGATTTTGGTATCTATAACGGTCAGGGTTTAGCTGGTCCTGCAGAATTTGATAACAGTAAGGATTTTATCTTCAGGCTGAGCCACAAAACTTATGCATTTAATAATTTCACTATAGCAGGTGGTATCAGTACACTACAAGGTGGCTTAAACCATCGTTTACCCGTAAGTTATAAAATGGACAGGATTAACAATCAATGGAGCATGGTTAAAGACTCTTCTGCCACGACCATTAACAAAGTTGCACCCAGAAGGTATTATGGTGCCGACATCCAACTGGCTACCAAAACCAAAAGCTGGAAATCGGAACTGAGGGCCGAGGTAGTATCGGGTTTGCAAACCGGTACATCAACCAATTCTACTACGCCGGGCTCATACCCTGTCGACAATAAATCAATTGCCCTGCCCTATTATACCAGAACTTTTAATGGTGCCTATATTACTTTTATACAAACACTAAACAGTACCGATAACCAGCTTATTTTAAAGTACGACTGGTACGATCCAAACACGAAAGTGAAAGGAATGGATATTTCGGGCAGCCGGGGACTTTCTCCTGCCGATGTCCGTTTTGATACTTTTGGCTTTGGTTTATTACACCATTTTAATACGCACTTTAAGGCGGTATTGTACTACGATATCATTAGAAATGAGTCGACTCAGATTCAGGATTATACTGCTGACCGGAAAGATAATGTACTTACTTTAAGAACACAGTTCTATTTCTAATAAATAATTGTACAATTGAGAATTTAATGCAAATTCCGCTACCTTTGCTTAAAATTGTCCTGCTATGAAATTCGATTTTATGAAGTTCAACTTAAGCCAGATCCTATCGACAACGATGGTGCTATTTGCAATTATCGATATTTTAGGAGCAATTCCAGTGGTAATCGAACTGCGTAGAAAGGCTGGCCATATCGAATCAGAAAAAGCATCACTTGTGGCCGCAGGTTTAATGATCCTCTTTTTGTTTGTAGGAGAATCGTTATTAAAAGTAATCGGTCTGGATGTAGAATCTTTTGCGATTGCAGGTTCATTTGTCATCTTTTTTATTGCCATGGAAATGGTTTTAGGCCTTACCATTTTTAAAGAAGAAGCACCAGAAACAGTTTCTATCGTTCCCTTAGCTTTCCCATTAATTGCCGGAGCCGGAACCATGACCACACTACTGTCATTAAAAACAGAATACCATACCCAGAATATTCTGGTTGGGATTATCCTCAATATGCTTTTTGTATATTTTGTATTGAAAAACACCAACAGACTGGAAAAACTTTTCGGAAAATCGGGTTTAAATATCCTACGTAAAGCTTTCGGGGTAATTTTACTGGCCATTGCCATTAAGCTATTCAGAAATAATACAGGGCTTTAAAGGATGGAAAATGGGAGGTGGGATATGGACGAGGGTTCGTTCCGCATCGCGCCTCAGGTTCTCATTGCGAAAAGGCTCTTTTTCAGCCGATGAAGCAATCATAAAGCGATCGCTGCTATAGTTGCAGGATTACTTCATCGTTCCTCCTCGCAATGACAAAAATACAATATAATTGACAATCCTCTTATCAAACTGTAACAATAATTGCGTATCTTCATCTAAAGATAAAAGCTCATATTATGAAAAGCTTTGAAGAATATACCTTAATTATTGGAGCCATCGCTGTATTAATAGAAGCGGTGAAGTACCTTAAAAAGAATTTTAGGTCGTGGTTTGAGCATACCTAGCATTGGCTAGATGCAACAACGTCACCCTGATTTTATTTCAGGGTCTATTTTGCGGAAAAGATGCTGAAACAAGTTCAGCATGACGATGGCGCGGAAAATGTCGCTTAAAAAAACCTTAATAAGGCTAACTTAATTTTATAATCATCCCGATCTTAAAAATCCTATCTTTAAATCTTGCCTAATCCTGGCTTTTCCTGATCAATCTGGCCACAAACATTGTATCGGCGTGATTTCCATAACCTTTAATCAATTCCATTTTTTCCAATTCTAATGGAAGCGTATCAATAATATGCTGAACAACTTCTTCATTTTCTTTTGCAAAAGCAGAGCAGGTAATATAAATTAATGGTTTCCCCGGCTTTAAATATTTCACAATATTCTGTACAATGCCCTTTTGGATGGCCGCAAACTGGTTAATTTTACGTTCTTCGAAAAAAGTAAGCATTTCTGGTGTTCTCCCCCACGTTCCCGAACCGGTACAAGGTGCATCCAGAATAATGCCATCGAATTGATAATGGTGCAAAATCTGATCGTTATTCTGCAACAAATCGATTTCCTTTTTATGGTATTTCTTAATGCCTGCTAAGCGAAAACGCTCATCGAGGTTTAACAATACACTTTCGCGCAAATCTGAAACCAAAAGTTCAATAACTGGCTCTAAACTATGTAAAAGCAGGCTTTTTCCACCCGATGCCGCACAGCAATCCCACCATTTATCCCATTTATTGGGTTTAAAATATTCGCCAGTATGTTGTGAAGATAAATCCTGAACCTGATAACTACCTTCTTTTAGAATCGTTTCGAGTTTAGTTCCATTGGGCAAGGCCAAAGAGGTATCAGTAATCACCTTAACTGCAATATTTTCTTCTGCTAATTTCCCAATGATTGGTTTAGCATCAGCAGCTGCTACCCTGATAAAAAGATCGGGTTGCTTAAAGAACGAAGCAAAAAACGCTTCTTTATCGATATCTGCAGAAAGTGCAGGATGAAAAGGATATACTTCTTTTCTATCAAAGTCAGGATATTTAGCTTTTATCAGGCTTAATTTCTCCTCCAGGGGCAAAGTGATACGCTCTATCAGATCTGGAAAATTTTTCTCTACAATCTGGCTTAAAGTATCGTGACATAGAAAATCAGCTATACTCAACCGTTCTTCATTCGGCAAAGCAGGCAAAACCTTACCCAGCCTAAAAAAGCTATAGATATGCCGGGTTGCCCATCTCCTGTCAGACGAGCCCATTTGCTTATGCTGCTTAAAATAAGCAGGCAGAAAGCGATGCAGGGGCAAACTTCCATCATAACTACTTAAAATCTGTTCAAAGGCTCTTAACTGGTGGTCTGCTCTCATGCAATAATTAAAATGGAAGAAATGATGGATTACTCAACAATATTCAGGGCGAAGTTTTTATACTTCAACAGCATTAAACTGGTGTTAATATAGCCTAATTTTTCATCATGGATAAATGAAAAGTTATTATGAAGTCCTTTGTATTTATCTTTTACAATATAATCTTTATAATCTTCACCATAGGTTACCAATAGTTTGCCGAAGTAATAACCGATGTCAAAACCCTTAAAGGCGTACTCGCCAGGCTCGAAACCATATCTGTAACGATACTTTTTGATAAAGGTAACCACCGCGCTGTTTTTATAATCTATTTTGTAGGATGAGCTGATGATGGTGTTCAGATCCTGCAGTTTATCTGCCGGATAATTTTGTTTTACCCAATTTGGATGACCAAACAGGTTAATAGCATATCCTCCTGCCGGCAGGTTCTTTAATTTATACAGTTTTTCTACCGTTGGCAATACAAAAGCACGATCAGATGAAGTTACAATTACCACATATTGTTTGCCTTTAATCATCTTGGTTTCAAAAGTATAGGCTGAGGCATATTCCTGTACAATAAACTTCGTACTGTTTTGGAAATAGCTTCTTATCGGGGCTGCAAAAGCTTCATCTTCCGTTTTCTTCGGATTGATAAGCACGACAATGGTGCTGGCAGGATTAAAGTTTTTAGCGATATAAGTACCAATTTTTTTCCCATGCAAACCGATATTATTCACCACCGATACTAAATTGGGGTTGTTAAACTCACCCGGATCTGTAGCAGCTAAAGGCGAAACGATAGTGGCATTGTTTTCTTTGATGTAATTGGCGATAAATTTTAACCCCTCTGGAAATACCGGACCTATAATTAAATTGCTCTGTTTAAAACGTTCATTTTTATACAACGTAGCGATATGGGCATTATCATCCTGGGTATCAAAAACGTTGAGTTTAAAGTTTAAACCCTGTGCTGCAGCAGAATCCAAACCTAATTTAAAGCCCTGATAAAAATCGATGGGCATGGCATATTTCTCAATATCAGCTTTTGTGGCCGTTTTTAAGTTTAACTCATCCAACTTAAAGGGAACTAATAAAGAAACGCTCGCCTGCGAGAACTTTTTGATCGTTTTTTTATCCGCTGGCTTTTCTTTCTCGGCTGGTTTGTTGGTTTCAGGTTTGGGCGTTCTTATTTTAGGCGAACAGGCACCCAAAATCAATGTAAACAAAACGGGCAACCAATAAAGCTTCTTAAAATTCATACCTATCGTTTTTAACAAAATATGCTAGCAAAGTTTATTCCACCTTGCTAGCATCACATTTATTTTATGCAGTTTGAACCCCAAACTGAAAACTCACCACTCTAAACTATTCCCACTCGATAGTTGCAGGTGGTTTAGAGCTAATATCGTATACTACCCTATTAATGCCTTTAACTTTATTGATGATTTCGTTAGAGATTTTGGCCAGCACCGGATAAGGTAAGTGGCACCAATCTGCCGTCATACCATCTAATGATTCAACAGCCCTTAATGCAATTACATTTTCGTAAGTACGTTCATCACCCATTACACCAACAGATCTAACCGGCAAAAAGATTGCACCGGCCTGCCACACCTGATCGTAAAGACCAGCTTCTTTCAGGTTATCGATATAAATTTTATCTGCATCCTGTAAGATCGCTACTTTTTCGGGAGTTACCTCGCCAATAATACGGATACCCAGGCCCGGACCCGGGAAAGGGTGACGGCCTAAAATAAACGATTCTAAACCTAAAGCGGTACCAACTCTTCTTACTTCATCTTTAAATAAAGTTTTAAGTGGTTCTACCACTTTAAGTTTCATAAAATCTGGCAAGCCACCAACATTATGGTGCGATTTAATGGTTGCTGAAGGACCTTTAACTGAAACTGACTCGATGATATCAGGATAGATGGTACCTTGTGCCAGCCATTTTACATCCTGAATCAAATGAGATTCTTCATCGAAAACTTCGATAAAAACACGGCCAATAATTTTACGCTTTGTTTCAGGATCTTCTACCCCAGCCAGTTGGCTTAAGAATTTATCTTTTGCATCAACGCCTTTAATGTTCAGTCCGAAATCTTTGTACTGCTCTAAAACACTTTCATATTCGTTTTTACGCAATAAACCATTATCAACAAATATACAGTGCAGGTTGGCACCAATGGCTTTATGCAAAAGTACCGCAGCAACACTACTATCAACACCACCTGAAAGGGCCAATACCACTTTATCGTTACCTACAGTAGCTTTAATATCGGCAATGGTAGTTTCAACAAAAGCAGCAGAAGTCCAATCCTGACTACAGCCACAGATATCAACCAAAAAGTTTTCTAAAAGGATTTTCCCATCAGTACTGTGCGTTACCTCAGGATGGAACTGGATGGCATAAGTATCAGAATCTTTGATGTGGTATGCAGCCACTTTTACGCTATCGGTACTGGCAATCAGTTCGAAATTTGCAGGGATATCTGTAATGGTATCACCATGGCTCATCCAAACCTGCGACCCGAGGTTGATACCTTTAAATAATTTATTTTCCTGATTTACAAAGTTTAAGTTGGCACGACCGTATTCGCGTGTTGAAGATGGCTGAACCGAACCGCCCGAATGCTGGGCAATATATTGTGCACCATAACAAACAGCCAGTAATGGAAATTTTAAATGGTATTTAGATAAATCGATCTGAGGTGCATCTTCCTGACGTACAGAATAAGGACTACCTGAAAAGATGATACCTTTTACATCAGGCGTAACCTCAGGAAGATTGTTATATGGATATATTTCACAGTAAATATTTAGTTCGCGAACCCTACGAGCGATGAGTTGTGTAAATTGCGAACCAAAATCGACGATAATGATTTTTTCTTGCATCCGCAAAGGTAGGTATAAATAAGTATAAATGAAATATGGTAGTAAAACTATTTCAAAACCAATATACTAATTTTTAGTACACACATTTTACCTATATTTACCATACTTTACCACTCGTAACTTACACCATGCTTACACCAAAAATAAACTTCGGAAGGCAGCGCTCATTAAGCTAATGAAAAATGAACGTCATGATATTGGATCCTGAAACAAGTTCAGGAGGACGGATTGGGTAGAAGGTACAATTAACCAATTTGAACAGTTAACCGATTAACCCAAGCATTACCAAATAACCTTCAGTCCTACCGACTGGTACTTGTTAATGTTTTCATCTTTGCTGATTAATGTTATATCATTCTGAATAGCTTGCCAAATTAACATTCTATCAAAAGGATCACGGTGCCAAGTGGCATTTAACTGGTAATGGCTTGCTGCTGATTCTGGCGAAACTGGCATTAAATCAAAACCTAAATCTTTTGCATGGATCATTAATTCATTGGGCTTTAAACCTATAAAATTAAGTTTTCCTAGTGCATATTTAAGAGATATTTCCCAAAGACTGATCGCACTTATAATAATTTTATTTTCATTATTTTCGATAATAGACAGCGCTTGATCTGAAATTCTTTTTGTATCAATTATTGTCCATAAAAACATATGTGTATCTAACAGATAAATCATAGGCCTAAAAGTTCTTCATCAGTCATAGCAAAATCGTCGTTAAAAATCACTTGAGCCTTACCTTCTAAAGGTCCCAGTTTTCTTTTACCCTTATTTTCACCCGATTCTGGGACAAAATAACCAATAACCTCTTTTTTTCTGCCATAAGTTACGGCAACACCAATACCTGCTTTAACATCTTCTAGTACTTCTGAAAAGTGCGCTTTAAATTCTCCAACCGACATTGTTTTCATAGCTAATAGTTTTATAATCAAATATAAACAAAACTTGTCAAGTTGTCAAGATGAAATTTTATCATGATGTACTCCGAAGTCTGTTAACCATTTATGCAGCTAATTTATTTGTTGACCATTAAGGAATTAAGAACATTAAGGCTTAATCCGAAGTTAATTAACCAATTAAACAGTTAACCGATTAACCTAATTAACAAATGACCAATTACTAATTACCAATCACCAAGGTACCAATGACCAATAAACAAATGACCAGTGAACTTAATGACCAGTGAACCTCTACGATTCTATCAAAACAACCTCTACGCCAAACTTCCTTAAAAAATCAACACCTTCATCGCTTGGTAAACCTTTGTAAGCCGCATAAGATTTTGAATAGTACACCAGTTTAATCCCAGACGATAAAATCAACCGGGCACAGGCAATACAGGGAGATAACGTAGTATACAAAGTACAACCTTCTATTTTCGATCCGTTTTTAGAGGCGTATAGGATTGCGTTTTCCTCTGCATGCAAGGCTAATGAGCAGCTTCCTTTACTATCACGTGCACAACCCTGGTCAGGCCATTCCTCATCACAGTTATGTGTGCCAGCAGGCGGACCATTGTAACCAATAGAAATAATACGGGTATCTTTTGTCAACACAGCACCAACATGGGCACGCACGCAATGCGAACGGGCAGCCAGATCGGTGGCAAGATTCATAAATATAGAATCGAAACTTGGTTTGTCAGTCATGTATAAAATTAAAAAAGCCACAACGCATTTAATCGCTGTGGCTACAAAAATACTTTATTAAAAATTAATGTCCGCCAGAAAGTTTTTTGTCGAAACTAATTCCCTGAGACCTTAAAATTCCACTTACTCTCCAGGCATAGAATGCTAAATAAGAGAAACAGATAATACCTACCACATAGCTGTATTGGATACCAGTAAATTCGGATATTGCTCCCTGAGCCCAGCTAATGATACCGCCGCCCATAATCATCATAATCAAAAAGCTACTTCCCTGACTAGTGTGTTTACCTAAACCACTTACGGCTAAGGTAAAGATGCAAGGCCATAAGGTACTGCAGAATAAACCTACACTGGTAATGGCGTAAACACTCGTCATACCGGTCGTAAACATACCGATTAATAGCGCTGTAATGCCGATACCCGAAAAAATCAATAACATACGTGCAGGATTACCTTTACTTGCCATATCAGCAACAATTAATACCAGGATAATCAAGGCATACACATAAAAAGGAGCCAAATCGTGTTTCGCAATAGCGTTAACGGCTAAAAAGATACCGAAAGCTAAATAAGGTGCAATAAACCTCAATATTTTTTGTGTACTCACTTTATCCGTAAAAGCTTCTACAGCACCTGTCCAGCGACCAATCATCATACTTGCCCAGTATAATGAGATATATGGTGCAATATCTTTAATAGCGAAACCAAGATCTTTTTCCATGTAAGCAGGTAAATTACTTGCTGTTGATACTTCAACGCCTACATAAACGAAGATAGCAATCATACCCAATACCAATTGCGGATATTTCAATGCAGATCCCTTAATCGATTTAGCATCTTCTGCTGAGGCTTCTACCAGGGTTGGTCTATCAGGCAATGAAGATAATTTCAAGAAAATAGCCACAGCGATAAAAGCTACTCCCAAAATCAGGTAAGGAATTTTAACACTTTCAATACTGATATCGGTACTTGCATTTGCTGCAGAACCAAAAATGGCAAAACTCACAATCAATGGACCGATTGTAGTACCAAAATTATTAATACCACCGGCTAAAGTTAAGCGCTGCGAACCAGTGGTAATAGGACCTAATGCAATTGCCAAAGGATTGGCCACCGTTTGTTGTAATGAAAAACCCAGCGCCACAATAAATAAGCCCGAAAGCATTAAGGGAAATGAATGCAGGTTTGCAGCAGGATAAAACAACAAAGTTCCAAGTGCAGAAATAACCAAACCGAGTGCCAATGAATTTTTATAGCCCAGTTTATTTACGATATCTTGTCCTATTACGACAGAAATACCATTATAAATTAAAGCACCCACGGTATAGGCTATGTAAAATGCCAACGAAACCAATTGACTTTCGGCCTGAGATAAATCAAAAGCTTTTTTAAATACCGGTATTAAGATATCATTACTGGCGGCCACAAAGCCCCAGAAAAAGAATACCGTGACCAAGGGAATAAACTGGCCCCACTTGGTTTGTGTTTGTTCTGAACTCATTTTTTAAATTTAGTTTTAGTGGCTCTAAACATAAATAAAAAAAACAATAAACAATACATATTAACAAAATAAGTGTATTTCGGACACTAAGCTTTAAAACAACAAACCAGCTAAAGCGTTAACTTTATAACGTTCTGTTTTTTGTTACCAATACTTTATTCAGAAACCGTTTAAAATTTTAAATTAAAAAATGTTATTCTTTCTTTTTTCATATTCTAATAAAATAGATGGTAATAATGTTAGTTGTTTAAACTATAAAATTGCATATTCGCAAATCGTAAAAAACAAAAACGCATGTTTGAAGCCATTTTATTAGGTATAGGTGCAGGGATTATTTCGTCGTTTTTAACAGGACCGGTATTTTTTGCTATGATTAAAACCAGCATAGAAAGAGGCTTTAAGGCTGGTTTTTCTTTAGCCATAGGAGTGATTATCAGCGATGTGATTTTAATTGGCCTGGTTCTTTTTGGCAGTCAGTTTGTTGATTACAAAGCAGAATTTGATAAATATGTAGGCTCTATCGGTGGCCTATTTTTGTTAGCAGTGGGTATATATTACCTGGTTTCAAAAATAACCGTGCATTACGACAGCTCTACTTTACAAAAAGTAAGCAAAAGGGGCTATGTAATTAAAGGATTCTTCATGTGTATCCTCACGCCTTCTACCCTTATGTTCTGGATCATTGTTAGCGGAATCATTTCAGTAAAACTGAATAACATGCTGAACGAAAAACTAGTCTGTTTTTTTATCGCCATGGTTACTCAATTAAGCATTGATGGGGCAAAAAGCTATTATTCCAGCAAACTCCGCTATAAAATAAAAGAAGATGCGCTGAAGAAACTCAATAAAATTGCAGGCGTGGTCATCATCTTCTTTGCCTGCTGGCTTATTGTAAAAACTTATCTGAAATTTTACGCATAGGTTTTTATTACCACTGAGTTCACAGAGAATATCACAGAGCGCACCGAGCATGTTTAGCCACAGATCATACGGAAAATAGCGATATTAAAGCTAGTGGTACATCGATTAATCAATTTTCTTTTGTTTTTGAAAAGCAGGTAAACTGCTACTATCAAGCGTTAGTCCTGCCAAATGCTGCAAGTCCTCACCCGATGAAGGATCGGGTTGCGGGCTTTTCGCGAATGTCAGGTTTAGTTTGAAAACACGGTGCTAGTGGTTCATGAGGACACGAACCGCGGAGTGAGGGCATCAACAAAGGTAATGGTCAACTATAAAAATCCTTCTTTGTGCCTTCGTGCCTTTGTGGTCAAAAATATAACCACGCGTTTGTCACCCTGAGCGTAGTCGAAGGGCATCCTTTTCTGTGCAAACTCAGTGTACTCGGTGGTAAAAACAAGCGCAAAAAAATAGCCCATATTAAAATATGAGCTATTTGTTATTCAAAATATTTTAGGAATTAATAAGCCCTTTGGTTATTTCCTTCTTTCCAGTTAACGAAAGCTTTATTTACCACTTTGTTACCACCCGGTGTTGGGTAATTTCCAGAGAAATACCAGTCACCTTTGTTTTTCGGACAAGCCTCGTGCAAGTTCTCTAAACTTTGGTAAATTACTTCAACTTCGGCAACAGTACCTTTTGGGGTAATAATCTGTGCAATTTTAGCCGAAATCTCTTCAGGGGTAAATGGTTTATAAATTTCCTTCACGTGGTTTACAATTTCCTCTTTCGGTAAAAGTAACGAAGCTTTACATTTGGTATAAACATCTTCAATTACCTGCCACATGCCACGCTCAGTAAGTAACTGAATCGCCGCATCGAAAGCCACAAACTGCCCCATTCTGCTCATATCGATCCCATAACAATCAGGATAACGGATCTGAGGTGCAGAAGAAACAATAATAATTTTCTTAGGATGTAAACGATCTACAATTTTAATGATACTTTGCTTTAATGTAGTACCACGAACAATTGAATCGTCTAACGCCACTAAAGTATCCTTGTGGTTGTTGATAATGCCGTAAGTGGTATCATAAACATGGGCCACCATTTCGCTACGATCAGCATCCTGGGTAATAAAAGTCCTCAGTTTAACATCTTTTACAGCAAGTTTTTCAACGCGTGGCGCTAAAGACAAAAGATCTTCAAGCTGCTCATCCGTTAATGTTTCTTTTTTATGTAAAAGGATATCTTTCTGGTGCCTGCGTACATATTGCTGCACACCATCTACCATTCCAAAAAAGGCTACTTCTGCCGTATTCGGGATAAAGGAGAATACGGTGTTTTTTAAATCGTAGTTAACGGCCTGAAGAATTTTATCGCTCAATAAACGACCAAGTTGTTTACGTTCGCGGTAAATTTCTACATCACTTCCTTTTGAGAAATAGATGCGTTCAAATGAACATGATAATCTTTCGGTAGGCTCGCGGAACTGCTCCATGCTTACCTCACCGTTTTTCTTGATAATTAAAGCATGACCTGGATCAATCTCTTTAACATCTTTAAACTGGATATTAAATGCGGTTTGTAAAGCTGGCCTTTCAGAAGCTGCTACCACAATTTCATCATCGTAATAGTAATATGCCGGACGGATACCTGCCGGATCCCTCATAATAAACGAATCTCCATTACCTACCATACCACAGATCGAATAACCTCCATCCCAGGTTTTGGCCGAGCGGCGAAGAATGTTCGCAATATCCAGGTTATCAGATATTTTATGTGTAATGGCCACATTATCGTGCCCTTCTTTTTTGTAGTGATCGAAAAGCTCCTGGTTTTCATCGTCCAAAAAGTGGCCGATTTTTTCCAGTACCGTTACAGTATCTGCTTTTTCTTTCGGATGCTGCCCCAACTCGTATAATTGCTCCAATAACTCATCAACATTAGTCATGTTAAAGTTACCGGCAATTACCAGGTTACGCGTCATCCAGTTGTTTTGCCTTAAAAAGGGGTGGCAATTTTCGATGCTGTTTTTACCATGTGTACCATAACGCAAATGGCCCATTAACACCTCGCCGATAAAGCTTACGTTGTTTTTGAGCCATTCTGTATCCTGCATTAATTCAGGTGTGTTTTCTTGGATATCAACAAATTTGTTCTGTACATATTCGAAGATATCAGCTACCGCATTTGATGCCATGCTCCGGTATCGGCTGATGTACCTACTGCCCGGCTTCATATCCAGTTTAATGGTAGCAATACCTGCGCCATCCTGGCCCCGGTTATGCTGTTTTTCCATTAAAAGGTATAATTTGTTAAGGCCGTAAAGTGCTGTACCGTACTTTTGCTGGTAGTAAGAAAGTGGTTTTAACAGGCGAATAAAAGCGATTCCGCATTCGTGTTTTATCTGATCACTCATTGTGTGGGTTTGAAGCCGCAAAGTTATCTTTTTAAACCATTACAACCTAAACAAAAGTGTTTTCTTTTGTCACACCGACGTTAATTTGATTTACCAACTAAAACAATGAACATTTGTAAGAATTAGGCTACAAACGTTAAATTATCTAGAATTAGTCTAAATAATTTTGTTAAAAACTGTTAAAATCCCATCTTTGCAGAATCATTAGAATTAGTCTAATTAAGATTACAGGGTTTGGGAAAGTTTTTGAAATTTTTAATCGTTTTTATTATCTGCGGATATGCACCGGTTGCATTGGCGCAAAATGTTGTTTTAAGGGGTAAGGTTTTGGATGAAAAAAACCAGCCAATACCATTCGCTATTGTTAATCTTACCAATATTGAAAGATATACCTATACGGATACATTAGGAAATTTTAACTTTTCAATTCCATCAAAAACTCAAATAACCAATTTCGAATTTAAAATAAGTTACGTTGGTAAAAAGGCCATAGAAGTTAAACTTCCTTTTTCGAGTACAACCGCTGCCTTAATTTTTAAAATGCAGGATTTAAGTCTTACACTGAAAGATGTGGAGGTAAATCAAATAAGAAAAACTCAAAACTCCAATTCATCTATTGTTTTTGACAGACAGGCACTTGAACAATCACAGGCATTCAGTTTAGCTGACGTATTAAACAATTTACCCGGGAAAAAATTAATTGCTCCGGATTTACAAAACCCACAAACGATTACCCTACGCAGTGAGGCCACCGGAATACAATCGCTGAGCAATTCTTTAGGCATTGCTATTATTATAGATGATATACAGCAATCGAACAATGCCAACATGCAAAATAAAAATGTAAGTAAATGGGGAGTTGGTTCTACAATAAACAGTGTACCATATGGCAGCTTCGACACTCCATTTGGTGGTTTAGATTTAAGAGACATTCCGGTTGACAATATAGAAAGTGTAGAGGTAATACAAGGAGTTGCACCTGCTAAATATGGAGATTTAACTGATGGAGCAATCATCATTAACAGGCAGGCAGGAAAAACACCTTATCAATTCAGTACGCGGATTAATGGAGGCTCAACCAACTTCTCTCTATCTAAAGGATATAAACTCAATAAAAGATGGGGTGCTTTAAATTTCAGCGCCAATTATCTTAATTCAAATGAAAATCCGAGTGATAAAACCAAAGTTTATGACCGCTTAAGTGGCAATCTGATGTGGACAAGTTACTTACTTAAAGGATTAAAAAACACTTTATCTGTTGATTATAGTTATAAAATTGATAATGTAAAAATTGATCCTGATGATGGATTTGAAATTAGAACCTACTCTAAAGCCAGAAATTTAAGTGTTAGCAACCGAACCTCCATCAACATTAACAATAATGTTGTTAAATCTCTTAACATGAGTATAGGATACAGTTCGGGCTATCAGGAAACTTACAACCAAAGGTATTTAAATGGAGCCACCAAAGGTATAACTGACAAAGATACCTCAGGAGAGATTTATGAAGGCTATTTTATCCCAGGGAACTATTTATCTGTAGAAAACATAGCAGGTAAGCCATTAAATTTTAATGGAAATATTGGATTGTCAAACGAAATTTATACCGGAAAGTTACTTCATCAGATTACAGTAGGTGGAAATGCTTACTATTCGAGAAATGCAGGCATGGGCGTAATTGTAGATCCGTCAAAACCAAGGTGGGCAAACACAGCTTATCAAAACGACAGGCCATACGATTTTGAGAGCTTACCTGATATTATTAATTATGGTGCCTACGTACAAGATAACTTTAAATTTAAATTTTTCAAAAGGGAATTAAATTTCAACTTGGGATTAAGATATGATGTACAAAATGCACAAGGAAATATCCAGCCCAGATTAAGTGCAAATTATAAACTGAGTGATGATATTGAGGTTAACTCGGCCTATGGGATTTCGACCAAAGGCCCTACCCTTGCCCATCGTTACCCTGCGCCAACTTACATTGATTTGATTCTCCTTAATAAATACACTGGATATGTAAATGAAAGTATTCTTCTTGTTTATACAGACCGTATCATTGCTGATAATAGTAATCTGAAATCGAGCCAGTCTAATCAATTTGAGTTAGGCTTTAAAATGACCAAACCACTTTTCAGCACCTCATTATTTGGTTATTTTAAACACGATTTTAACGGCTTTAGCAATAATACAGTTTACAATACATACGTACTTCCTCAATACGATTATACCTATGTACAAGGTGCCAGGCCTATTGTAACTCCAAATGGTTCTTATACTAAGCGGTATGTTGGTATTAATACGGTTGGTAACGATTTAGATTCTAAAAACTATGGTTTAGAATGGGCTTTATCATTTAAAAAAATCGAAGCGATCCAAACCAGCTTTAGTTTAAATACTTCGTTTAATTATAGCCTGTACCATAATTCGGCTGAGCGGGTTATACCAACAAGTCAGGCAAATATCGACTTAGGAAAAGTAGCTTGGTTTGGAATCTACCCTGCCAATGAATATTACAACTGGAATTTAATGAGCAAATTTAGTGCAACTACTCATATTCCAAAATTGGGTTTTGTGGTTAATCTTCTTGCTGATATCTCCTGGCAAACAGTAAGTAAAACGCTTGCAGACAGCTATCTTCCAATAGCCTATTACGATGTAAATATGATAAGGCATAATATTCCAGCTTTTGATCGAAATAATGCCGAGTATGGTTATTTAAGCTTAACATCTGCTGCAAACAGCAAAACCAAACTGCCATTTTCTTATGTAAACATGTCTATTCGCATTTCAAAAGAAATCAAACAGAATTTGAGAATATCAGTAAACGCATATAATTTTTTAAATGTCAGGTATAGGTATTATAACCCTGATACCAATTCAGTTACCACATATTCGTACCCAACAAGCGTTGGGGCAGAATTATCAATTAAATTTTAATCATAATGAAAAAATCCCTACTTCCTTTCTTAGTCTGCCTGGTTATATTTTTGGCAGCTTGTAAAAAAAATGCCCTTGATGAAGTGCAACCTGTCCAAGCTACTTTTCAGTTAAGCTTTGATGCAGCCACTAAAGACCTGGGCTTGGCATTAACCAATACTGAAATTACGTTAACCAATAAAATGGATGGTACGATAAACAAAGCTAAGGCTGATAAGGATGGCAAAGTTGTTTTTGCAAGCATAACCCCGGGCAATTATAGTGCTGTAGCAAGCTTAACTATTAAGGCGGCAGACTACACCACGCTTACAGGAACATATATTGCCCAAGATATTGTATTTAATGGTAGTTTAGAAACTAATGTTACAGCCACTAATGGGACTTTAGCCATCACATTAAAATCAGGAACTCTAGGTAACTGGGTAATTAAACAGGTTTATTATGGTGGTTCTAGTATCACCAACGGAGCCACTTTTAGAGATCAATTTATAGAACTATTTAACAATTCTAATGAAGTATTATATGCTGATAGCCTATACATTTCTATGGTGCATGGAAAAAGTACAAAAGTATCAAGTGTAGATGTAACACAACCCGCTTTTCAATCTAATGGACAATTTAATTGGGCCAATTCACTGAATATGAAAGCCACTAACCCTAATACAGATTATGTATATTTGAAAACATTATATATGATACCTGGTACAGGTAAAACATATCCTGTACAACCAGGCACAAGCATTATCATTGCTCAAAATGCACTTAATCACAAGGCCTCTTACGTTGGGCCTACAGGAACAGCATATTCTGTAAAAGACCCAAGTTTAACAATTGACCTTAGTAAAGCAGATTTCGAAGTCTATTATGGAGATGTACCTGGTAATGTCTCTTTTGCTTCCGACATAGACAATCCTTTAGTTCCAAATTTAAAAGTTCTTAATACAGGCTACATCAGCGATATGGTTCTTAATTCGAACGGATATGAAGCAATTGTTATTTTCAAAACAAATACAAGTCCTTTATTATTATCAGCATATGCTGATCCTGAGGCAACTGCAATTACTAGTGCAACGAAGCTATATTTACAGCTTCCTATCAATTTAATTATAGATGGAGTAGATATAGCACATACTACTAGTGCGAGCCGTGCTGCCAAAAGAATTCCTGATGCGGTGGATGCCGGTTTTACTTTTACCGCAGGAGGTTCTTATTCATCGCAGTCTGTAATCCGTAAAACTTCAACCACCGCCGGCGGTAGAAGAATTTTAAAAGACACCAATAACTCAACAGCAGATTTTGATTATCTGACTATTGCAGATCCAACAAAAACCATTTTTAAATAAAAAAAGTGAGGTTTCTAATAACAATCAGTTTTATCATATTCTTTTCTGCAGTTGTTGGTGCACAAACAACTGCAGATAGTATTTTTTTAGATAAACAGGCAGAGCAAAATTTCCAATCTTTAAAGTGGGGCATTACTCAACTCCATAATACTGATATAGAAAAAGCAGCATACTTCGGCTTGAACTACAATTATCAAAAGGGTCATTTCAGACAAGCACAGCAAGCTGAAAAATCAAGCTCAGCCTCTTTTGCCACGGAGGGAGTTAGCACTATAGATCGCTTTAAGCTTTATGGCTATTTCTCGTTCAACAGAACCTGGCAGGACAGCCTGGCCTTTAGTCAAAAAGGAATTGAGGACAGTTACACTCCTTATTATTTTATTGCTGGTAAGGCCGGTACATTTGAGCGGCAGAAATACCTGGGTGGTGGTATAATATCTTATAACCTTTTAAAGGATAAACTTTTTATTGGAACAGGAATAGACTACCTATACAATTCTAGTGCTCGATCAGTAGATCCAAGATCATTAATAACAACATATAAAATCGTTTTTAGTCCAGAAATCGCGTTAAAACTTAAAAGGAGTACGATTGGCTTAGGAGTAATCGCAGGTTATGGTGATGAAAAAATTGAGATTGGCTATAAAAATGATAATTACGGAGGCTCACAACTTTACCCTGACAGAATATCGTATTTAAATTTTGGTTATGGATTTTTAGAAATCAATACTACAAATTTCATAAGGAGAAATACTTACACAGGACTAAAATTAAATTATTCGGGAAAGTTTTCTGATTGGAACATGAATGGAAAGTTGAGTTATTTAGTTTCTAAAGAAGTAAATCAACTGGTTAAAGATAATTCCATAAACGATCAGACTTTCGGAACTTATCAATTAGAAACCTATAAAATAAATTTAATCCTGAACAAAAGGATTGATAAAACCAATCATCAAGTTTCGATTGAAGCAAGTCAACATACCGGGGATGATAATTTAGTACGTTTAAATGCAAGAAACTATACCCTTAAAATAACCGACGTTAGTTTGAATTACAGCCATTTTAAATCGAGCTTTGATGGTAACGCCATTACCTGGTTTGCTAAAGCAAATTATAGGGATTTTTATCAGAAAGATGCTGCGGCAAGTCACACTTTACTGTATAGTTATATAAATCCAAAAATTGGCGGAACTGTATATTGGAATAAACTTAAAGGTGATTTTTTATCAACAGAACTTTCAATAGGAACTCGTGTTCCATTAAAGTCAGATGTAATGGTTCCGGTAACACAGGTCAATACTTTTACGCGTGGAGTGGCCTACCCCGATTATTTATACTGGAGCAGCAATGTTGGAGAGCTACAATTTTCAGTTGATTATACCACAGGAAAATTAATCAACAAATTTCGAACAGGCATTTCCCTTAAATCTACTTATTTCAGAAATTTAGGAACGCCAGTATCAAATTTAGATGCAAGTTTTACACCTGGCAAAAATTATCTCGATTTCAATCTGTCCTTAAACCTCTATTTTTAACCCATGAATAAAATTTTTGCCCTTCTTACGCTTGCCCTCACCGGATTAATCCTGTTTTCATTTCAATCGGCAGATTTTAACAATGATGATGAACTGAGCATAGATAGCCTGCGCAAAGTTTATTCAAAACCTACCGATCAATGGCCAAAACCAACGGTAGATAAAGATGCGGTTTTTCAGGAACTGGGCGAACTCCCACCCTCTCCTATTGATTTAAAAAACGATTCGGTTAAGAAGGTGGTGGAGTTGGGTAAAATCTTATTTTTTGATCCGCGTTTATCCGGCTCCAACCAGATTTCGTGTTCGAGTTGTCATGCTCCAGATTTACATTGGACAGATGGCCGCCAGGTCTCCATTGGGCATGATCATTTGGCCAATATCCGCAATGCACCTTCTTTAGAGAATGTTTGGTTTTACAAACGCCTGTTTTGGGATGGCCGTGCAACCAGTTTAGAAGAACAGGCTGTTAGTCCGGTGGCGGCTCATAACGAGATGCACCAGGATATGAAAGCCTTACCTAAAAAATTGAGCAAGATTAAAGGTTATCAGCCTTACTTTACAGCAGCTTTTGGTTCAAAAGAAGTTACCAATAAAAGGGTTTTCGAAAGTCTGGCCACTTTTCAGCGCAGTATAGTGAGCCGCAGAACGCCTTTCGACCGTTTCCTGGCTAATGATAAAAAAGCATTGACTGATCAGCAATTAGTGGGATTACATTTATTCCGTACCAAAGCCCGCTGCATCAATTGCCATAACGGACCTTTATTCACAGATAACGAATTCCACAATGATGGCTTAACTTATTATGCCCGTAAATATGAAGACTTAGGTTTATACAACGTAACCAAGAAACCGGAAGATGTAGGCAAGTTTAAAACGCCAGGACTAAGAAATGTAATGAAAACGGCTCCATGGTTCCACAATGGTTTATTCCCTGATATGGATGGCGTAATGAACATGTACAATGTAGGTATGCCCGTACAGCGTGTAAAACCAGAACAGGTTAATGATCCGTTATTACCCAAAAACGATAAGTTGCTTAAAGGCCTTAAACTAAGTATTGTTGAAAAAGATGCTGTGGTTGCGTTTTTAGAAGCATTATCTTCACCTACTGTACTGCTACGAGTGGAGAAATTACCGCAATAAAAAGTTTGGAGTTTGGAGTTGAGAGTGTTGAGTAGATTTAGCCGCCTTAAAGGCGAGAATTATTTAGAAAGCTTCATGAGTTGGCAGATTTCATTAACCTATATTGTAGTGATTAGATTAAAGATTGCTTGGGCTCCCTTTACCCACCGTCTCAATGACGAATTAGAACGATGCACAATTAACCGCTTAACTATTCCGAACAATTAATCAATTCAAACAGTTAACCGTTTTCTACATCTTACCCGACTTCAGCGCTTCTCCGAAAAATATCGAAGCATGTTCGTCGAAAGCAGCAGGATCACCGCTGGTATAAAAATGTCTCTCGCCTTGTTTAGCCAGTTTTTTTTCGATTTCGGGGTGTCGATCTAAATAATTGATTAAACTATTAGCAACGATCTCTCCCTGCGTTAAAACGTTGATATGATCAGGGAATACCTTTTTTAATTTAGGCATTAATAAAGGATAATGCGTACAGGCCAATAACACACAATCAATTGCTGCAGATTGACTCAATAGCTGTTCGCAATATTCATGGATAAAAAAATCTGCTCCTGATTGTAAATGTTCATTATTCTCGATCAAAGGTACCCACATGGGGCAGCTTTGCTGGTAAACTTTGATATCAGGAAAAAACTTATTGATTTCTAGCAGGTAAGATTGGGAATTAACCGTTCCACGAGTGCCCATTACGCCTACGTTTTTGCTTTGGGTATAAGCATCTATTACCTCGGCCGTAGGCCTGATAACGCCTAGCACTCTCCTATCAGGATACCTGGCAGGCAAATCCTTTTGCTGGATCGTTCTTAAGGCCTTTGCAGAGGCAGTATTACAAGCGAGGATGACCAACTGACATCCTTTTGCAAAAAGCCATTCAACGCATTCTAAAGTATATTTATAAATGGTATCGAAAGAATGATCTCCGTAAGGCGAACGTGCATTATCTCCTAAATAGATGTAGTCGTAATTAGGAAGTTTACCGGCAATGGAACGGAATACCGTTAAACCGCCGTAACCTGAATCGAAAATACCTATAGGAGAAGAGTTTTGCATGTTGTAAAGTTAGTTGAAAAGTTAGTTGAAATGTTGTAAAGTTGGAATGTTTTAATCAATATTAATGACGGAAAAGTTAAAAAAGAAAGTGCCTCGGGGAACGTCATTTCGAGCGAAGTGCAACGCAGTCGAGAAATCTATCGAGGTAGATCTCTCCGCTCCGTCAAGCTCCGGTCGGGGTGACGGGCATTTATATAAATTTACAACCTTAAAGCATCTTGGAAACAAAAAAGCGCAACTAAGTTAAACTTAATTGCGCTTTATATTTTGAATTGGTAGGAGCCTCATGACTCCGAACTCCCGATTCAGGACTATTTCTTAGGTGCAGCTGGTTTTGCAGCAGTTGCTGTAATACCTAATTTAGTTTTAACTGAACCAGTGATATCATCGCCACCATCCCAGAAAACTAAATTGTTACCACCCTGTCCGTTTGCGATATCGAAAACGTAAGCTAAACCTTTTTCTTTAGCTACAGCAGAAATTGCAGTTGCAACTTTAGCCTGGATTGGTTGAAACAATTCACCTTGTTTAGTACCTATATCCTGTGAAGCTTTAGTACGGGCATCAGTGATACGTTTTTCTAAATCCTGTAATTCTTGCCCGGCAACTTGTAACTCTTTACCTACAGTTTCTTTGTTCGCTTCGCTCAACGTTTTTTCTTTAGCCTGAGCAGCTGCCAATTTGGTCTGATATTCTTTGATCATTGCATCAATATCAGCTTGTTTTTGTTTACCTAGGGTCTCTAAAGTTGCTTGAGCGGCTTTAGCCTCTGGTAAATTTGCGAATACCTCTTCAGAATTAATGTGACCCAATTTTTGTTGTGCACTTGCCATATTCGCTGTAAACATTAAACCTGCTGCTACAAAGAATACGTTAATTAACTTTCTCATCGTTCTATTTTACTTTTTTTATTTTTTTCTAATTGTTTTTTCTAAAAATCCAGGCGAATATACTAATTATTTGCAGTCCCCGGCTTGTAACCTAATTTTACAATTACATCATTACTAACGTCGTAACTGCTGCTTGCATAAATCATCATTGTGGCTTCACTGCTCTTATCAAAAATGAAATCCAGGTATTTAGATTTTGCAATTTGTTTAATGGCTTCAGCCACTTTATCCTGAATCGGCTTGATTAATTTAGCTCTGCTCTGAAAAAGATCACCATCAGGGCCAAATTTAGAACGTTGAAATTCTTTGGCCTGTTTTTCTTTTTCGATGATTTCGTTTTCACGGCGCTTGCGCATATCATCAGTTAATAAAACCTGATCTGCCTGATAAGCTTTGTACATCCTGTCGATCTCAGAAAAATTCTGATCTACCTGTTGCTGCCATTGTTTAGAGGCAACATCCAACTGACTTAATGCCGATTTATATTCTGGCAAATGTTTTAAAATATACTCGGTGTCTACATAAGCAAACTTCTGTGCAAAGGCACCGAAAGAAGTGCAAAGTAGAAATGCGATAAAAAGATATTTCTTCATTTTTGTGTGTGTTAATGATACAGTTAATAACCTAAGCTTTCTTTAAACTCATCTTGCAATGATTTATTGCATAATTAGTTATTTTTTTGTTCTTTATCAATTAAAATCCACCTAATTGTTGTGCGATACTAAAAGTAAAGTTTTGCTTTCCTCCATCTGCAACGCCAGGTATCCTATCAAATGCATGGCCATAATCGATACCCAATAAACCAAATATTGGTAAAAATATACGGGCACCCACACCAACTGATCTTCTCACGTTAAAAGGATTGAAATCACCAAACCTGTTCCAGGTGTTACCAGCCTCGGCAAAGGCCAAAACAAATGCTGTTGCCTGCTGACTAGCAATTACCGGATAACGTGCCTCTAATACATATTTAGTATAAATCGGGCTACCAGATTGCTGAGCGATGCTTGGATCAGAACCATTTGGAATAACGGTGTTATTTGCATAACCACGCATTGCGATTAACTCAGAACCCTGTAAGAAATCGAATCCCTGCATACCATCACCACCCAGTTTAAAACGTTCGAATGCTGATTGGCCTACTGCTTTATTGTATGAGCCTAAGAAACCAAATTGGGCCTGTGCTTTAACAACTAAGTTACCGGCAACACGTTGGTACCATTGTGAATCGAATTTCCATTTATGGTATTCAGTAAAGCGATATTTTTCCTTATCAGATGCCGTTGCATAATTCACTTTGTTAAACAATGAATATGGTGGCGTTGCCTGAATCGTAAAACGTAAGAATGATCCTGATTTAGGGAAGATTGGCGAATCCCTCGAATCGCGGCTAATTTCTTGTGATAAACTTAAGTTATAAGATGTACCGGTATTAAATAAATAACCGGTGTAGTTATTTAAGATATATTGTTGCAAACTCACGGCATGGGTTAACTGGAAATAGTTATCCGGCCAGTTTAATCTTCTACCCAAACTAACGGTTACACCATTTAAACGGATTTTCTGAAAAGTTGGATCGCCGTTACTTAAACCGTTTGATTGTAATGAGGTAAATGCACTCACACCAAAACTTACCGGTTTTTCGCCACCAAACCAGGGTTGTGAGAACGAGAAACTATATGATTGGTAATATTTACCGTTGGTTTGTCCACGTAAGCTTAATTTCTGTCCATCACCTTTTGGCAGCGGCTTATAAGCTTTTAAATTAAACAGGTTACGTAATGAGAAGTTGTTGAAGGTTAAACCTAATGTACCGATAATACGGCCGCCACCGAAACCACCTGATAACTCTATCTGATCCGAAGGTTTTTCTTCCACAGCATATTCGATATCCACGGTACCATCTGCCGGGTTAGGACGAGGTGTTGGAACGGTTTTCGATTCATCAAAGTTACCTAACTGACCAATCTCACGGATGGTACGGATTAAATCACTTTTATTAAATTTTTGTCCCGGTTTAGTACGGATCTCACGTAAAACCACTTTATCGTTGGTAATGGTGTTACCTTTTAAAGTAATGCGGTTGTTGGTATACTGCGGACCTTCGTACATACGTAATTCCACATCAACGGTATCGCCATAAATTTTGGTTTGTACCGGATCGATGTTAAAAGTTAAGTATCCGTTATCGGTATACATACTGTTAATGTCGCCACCGTTTTCGCCACCACCGTTTAATTTTTTGTTTAATCTTTCTTCACTAAAAACATCACCTTTTTCGATGGTTAATACTTTTTGTAAAATACTATCCGGGTAAATGGCATTACCAGCCCAGCTGATATTACCGAAATAATATTTTTTACCTTCGTAAAGGTCCATCCTGATGTTAACCTTTTTCTTATTGTACTGGTAAATGGTATCTTTTAATAATTCAGCATCGCGGTAACCTTTTTCATGCAATTTAGCAATCATTTTTACCTTGTTCTCTTCGTACTTTTCTTTTGAGAATTTTCCTGAACCATAAAAACGCCACCAGGTAAACTGTTTAGGGTTTTTTAGGTATTTTCTAAGTTTTGCGGCTTTAAAATCTTTGTTTCCGGTAAAATCGATGTGCTGTACTTTAACACGGTGACCTTTATCGATATAGGCCTCCAAAACCACGCTGTTTTCAGCATTCGGATCCTTCCGGGTTTTGTAATCGATCTGGGTAAAGAAAAATCCTTTATCCAGTAAATATTTTTTAACAATAGCCGAGGTGGTATTATATAGGTTATCATTTACAATTTTACCCGTTTTATCATTCAGTTTTTCCTGAATGGCTGTTTTTTCAGATTTACGGATGCCTTTTAAATCAATAGAGCTTAAACGCGGACGTTCTGATACTTCGATTTCTAAATAAACAGAATCCTGAACAAATTTTTGAATGTTGATTTTAACATCATCAAACAAGCCTTGTGCCCATAAGGTTTTAATTGCATCAGAAGTTGCCTCACCCGGAAGAACGATTTTATCGCCCTTGGTTAATTTAGATAGTGTAATTAATACTTCTTTATCTAAATATTGGGTTCCTATTACTGTGGTACCACCAATGATATATTCTTTAGGACTAAAATAATCGAGATCTAAGCCACCAACCTTTAAAGAAGGGGTTGCCGGTGCCTGACCTTGGGGACGTACTTGAGCGAAGGCCGGAGCGGCTAAAACTAGTAGAATTAAAACTTGAAATATTTTTTTCATTAAAATAATTTGTTCAGTAATGGCCACGAAGGTAACAATGTTTTATAAAGCAAAATTTCTTTATTCTGTTTCCCTTATTATGGTTTCATTTATCGTATAAAAGTGGTGCTAAGTTAGTTTAAACGCTTGTTAAAAAGTGTTAAAAGAAAAATTAGTTTAATTGTTCACTAATTTTACCAAAACGGCGTTCGCGTTTTTGATAGTCTACAATGGCCTCGAAAAGATCTTCGCGCCTGAAATCCGGCCACAAAACATCGGTAAAATAAAACTCCGTGTAAGCCATTTGCCAAAGCAGATAATTGCTGATGCGGTGCTCACCACTTGTTCTGATCATTAACTCCGGATCGGGTATATTTACGGTTGTAAGTTTTGACGAAAACAGGTCTTCATTAATATCATCTAACGAAATGCTGTTATCTTTTACAGCAGCGGCAATTTTTTTGGCTGCTTCTAAAATTTCCCACTTTGCGCTATAACTCAAGGCCAGTGTTAGTGTACATTTCTCGTTATGCGCCGTTTTTGCCATGGCCTCTTTCAAATCATCAATACACTCTTGCGGTAAAGATGCAATGTTGCCGATAGCATTAAGCTTAATGTTGTTTTTATTAAGTGTTTCGGTTTCTTTGTTGATGGTAGAAATAAGGATTTGCATCAAAGCATCTACCTCTTCTTTTGGCCGGTTCCAGTTTTCGGTAGAAAATGCATATAAAGTTAAATACTCGATACCTACTTCTACGCAGCCTTCCACAATGTCTTTTACAGAAAGTACACCTTGCTCATGTCCGAAAACCCGCACTTTACCCTGGCCTTTTGCCCATCTTCCATTGCCATCCATGATTACGGCAATGTGCTTTGGCAGGCGGCTATAGTCTATTTGTTCTTTAAATCCCATTAATTATGTCAAAATCAGCTTAAAAGGAATAGCATTTTGAGGATACAAAGGTAAAAGATATGCCAACACTAACAAATAGATAAGTGTCCCTTTTTCGAAAATCGCCTCTTTGTGTTCCCGCCTGTCCGATTTGGTAGCGTGAAGGATCGGATAAATTAACCCGATTCTGGCCATCTCCAACAAATACGGGGTTAACCGGATAACGACCACTTACATCATCAATATAATCGGTAGAGGGCGTTCTGTAGCCTAATTCTGTAAAAACACTCCAGGTATCTTTGTAGTTATACCTTAAGCCCAAACCGTAAGGAATGGTTAAAACTGCCCTTTTGTATCCATTTTCCTGCCCTTCGGTGGCTAAGTTACCTAAGCTATACCTCTCTCCATTTATTTTTACGGTAGGTTTAAAAACAAGCAAGCCCACACCAGTAAACAGGTATGGTGTAAATTGGCGTGTACCACCGCCAAGGTTAAAATTAAAAAAATTAAAATCAACCAGTCCGCTAAATTCGTTTAATGAAGTTCTAAAACGCAGGTTTCTTTCGCGCAACTGCTCATTGCCAGAGTAGGAATCATCGGCCTTTATATCTCCATAGGTGTAATTTAATCGAACACCCAGGTACTGGTTAAAATTCCGCTTTACATAAACACCTCCGGATAAACCACTAATCTGCAATGGATTGTTCTGGTTAAGATCGCCCATATAACCTGCACCACCAGCCATTACACCAACTTCCCAGGAGGGTGTGCCTACCATTGCACGCTGTGCATGGACGAGCTGCCCGCTGAAAATGAAAAAGAGGGTAACCAATAGCTGTTTGTTTGGCGTCATACTTAGTAGTTACGGGTATCAATGCCCCATAATAATTTATTCCTTAACGTGTTTAAGTACGTTTCATTGTTAAGGCGGATAAGATTTATGCAAAAATCGGCTTTTTTTATACTAATTTTAACCGAACGTTCTACGGTTACGGTACGGCTATCGCAGGAAACAAGGAATTTCGATTCCCTGGCTTCTACTTCAAATGAGAGCTTATTACCGTCGGGCACCACTACCGGCCTAACATTTAAATTATGTGGTGCAATGGGTGTAATTACAAAATTTTTGGAGTCAGGATAAATAATCGGTCCACCGCAGCTTAACGAATAAGCGGTAGAACCTGTTGGGGTGGCAATAATCAATCCATCCGCCCAGTAAGAGTTGATAAACTCATTGTTCATGGAGGCATGGATAATCATCATGGCCGAATTATCGCGACGGTGAATGGTGATATCGTTCAGGGCAAAGTTTTCTTCGCCAAATAAACCATTGTCCGATTCCAGGATTAAAAGTGAGCGTGCATCTAAAGTATATTCTCCTCTACTTAATGCTTTTAACGCCGATCCGATTTCATTTTTGTTGATACTGGCCAGAAAACCCAACCGCCCAAAATTAATCCCGATTACGGGTATGCCCGAATTGCGGATTAAGGATAAAGTATCTAATAAAGTGCCATCGCCGCCCAAGCTCAACAATACATCTGCATGTTCTTTAAGTTCGGCATGGTTATGAAAAATAAGGGTATTTGCCGGCAGCTTTATCTTGCCATGAAGGGATGTTTTAAATTTAGAATATAAAACGGGTTGGATATGGTGCTCGGCAAAATGGTCAAAAACCTCCTGAACATAGGGCAAAACCGTATCATTAAAATCTCTCCCGTAAATTGCAATCCTCATAAAGCAGGTTTATACATTTAAATAATTCATGAAAGAATCGTAACGCTCCTGCGATCCATCATCAATTTGTGTGTTATTGTATACTTCTTTTACCAGGTAATCATACCTTTCGAAAGAAGCTACCAATGAAGTTATTTCTGTTTTATTTACTTTGAGCGTTACTTCTAAACGTGTAGAATCTTCGAAAGAATTAACGTAAGAAGAGAGTACCTGTGCATTATCGGCCTCAACAATCTGGGCGATATGCGCAAGTGAATTATCACGGTTACTGATTTCGAGCACAATAATACCACCAGGTTGATTTACGGCGTATTGTTCTGCTACGGCATTAACCATATTGTTAATGGGAATTAAACCCAGGTAATTTTTCTGTTGATCGAGTACAGGAACAGCGGAAAGTTTTAACTGGCTCAACAACCTGATTACATCATAAGTATGTGCATTGTTCAGCACAAAAACATTGAGCATGTTTACAGCAGCATCACTTAAAAGCGTATCGTGGTTATGGATGTTTAATAAATCATCTTCAGCAACCAAACCCAGCAAAACACCCTCATTAACAACAGGCAGATGCTTTATTTTAAAATCGTTCATGCGATCTAAAGCTTTCTGCACCGTGTCAGCGGTTCTTAATGATGGAATTGCATCTGATATGATTTCTGCAGCAAACATTATTTTAATAATATTCTATCTAAAAATTTATCTAAAAAGCCGTTAAATACTTCGGGATGTTCCATCATAGGCGCATGTCCGCATTTATCTACCCAATTCAATTCAGAATTTGGCAATAACTGGTGAAATTCTTCTGCCACTTCCGGCGGGGTAACTTTATCGTTCTTTCCCCAGATTAATGATACAGGGATAGTAATTTTCGACAATTCTTTGGCCATGTTATGGCGGATTGCCGATTTAGCCATGGTTAAAATCCTGATAACCCTTGATCTGTCGTTAACGGTTTTAAATACGTCATCAACAAGTTCTTTGGTTGCCGTTGCCGGATCGTAAAAAGTAAATTCAACCTTTTCTTTAATGTAATCGTAACTCTCCCTGCGCGGAAAAGAACCGCCAAAGGCATTTTCATATAAGCCCGAACTGCCGGTTAATACCAGGGCTTTTACAAATTCCTGATGTGCAACGGTAAATACCAAACCTACGTGGCCACCAAGCGAGTTGCCTACCAGCACCACCTGGTTTAAATTTTTATATTTAAAAAAACGGTGAATATACCTTGATAAGGCCTTTACACCGAGGGTTAAAATGGGAAGGTCGTAAATGGGTAAAATCGGGATAATTACACGATAGCGATCTTTAAAGTGTTCGATAACGAGCTCCCAGTTGCTTAGTTCGCCCATTAGGCCATGTAGCAATACCAGTGTCTCGCCTTCTCCAGCTTCAATGTATTTAAATCCGTCTTCTTCTATTATCGGGTAAGTCATATCTATTTTAGATGGTATTGTGCTACTAAGTTAGTAGAGTAAAATTAAATTTATGCATTTCTATGCCATTTTTCTGAAATAAAATCGAAAACGGTATAAAAACCTACTTTTAAGTATCTAGGAACAAGTATAAGTATCAAGAAACAAGTATTAAGTATCGAGAGACGAGTATTAAGTATCAGGATACGTATTTTTTAGCTTCGTTCATATAATATAAAGTGGTTAGCGGCAGGCGATAAATTAGCCTTAAACCTTTAAACCCTCTACCTTTTACCTTATTTAAGCCAGTTTTTCTTTAACAATTTCGGCAATTAATTTACCGTCTGCTTTACCAGCCAGTGCCGCGTTTGCCAAGCCCATTACCTTACCCATATCCTTAACCGTTGTGGCGCCGGATTGTTTGATTACGTCTTCAATAATTGCGGCAACCTCTTCCCTATCCAGCTGTTTTGGTAAAAATTGACCAATCACCTCCAGTTCTTCTTCTTCTATTAATGCTAAATCTTCGCGGTTCTGTTGTTTATAAATATCGGCAGATTCGCGACGTTGTTTAATTAGTTTCTGAAGGATTTTGGTTTCAGTTTCTTCTGTAATTTCTTCTGCATGACCTTTTTCTGTCCGTGCCAAAAGCAAAGCAGCTTTTATTGCCCTTAAGCCTCTTAATGTAGCGGCATCTTTAGCCAACATGGCTTTTTTTATTTCCTGATCTATGGTGTTTGATATCATTTTTTTATTGGTTAATTGGTTAATAGTTATTGGTTAATCGTGCTACTGGTATAATTGTTTAATTGCTGGATTGTTAAAGCAAATCGCTTAGTTCACGCTAAACGCATTTTATTGCTCCAATAGCCTGGTTGTTATAAGTTGATTCTACAGTTAACCAGTTTATAAATTTAAACGATTAACCTTTATTTATAATCGTTGCCGTTGCCTGTGCGGTTGGCATAATCAGCATATCGTTAATGTTTACATGTTTTGGCCTGCTTACCACGTACCAGATGGCGTCGGCAATATCATCGGCAATTAAAGGCTCAAAGTTTTCGTATACCTTTTTTGCCCGTTCTTCATCACCTTTAAAACGCACCACCGAAAATTCAGTTTCTACCATGCCGGGATTAATGGCCGTAACTTTTATTCCGTAGGTAAGCAAATCAATACGCATGCCCTTTGTTAAAGCATCAACTGCATGTTTACTGGCACAATATACGTTTCCGTTTGGATAAACTTCTTTACCGGCAATAGAACCTATATTGATGATATGCCCTGATTGATTTGGAATCATCCAGTTAGAAACAATTTTGGTTACATAAAGCAAACCTTTTACATTGGTATCGATCATCGTATCCCAATCGTTGGTATCGCCTTTATCAATAGGATCTAAACCCTGACTTAAACCTGCATTGTTTACCAGTACATCTACTTTTTTCCATTCTGCTGGCAAAATCTCTAAAGCTGCAGTAAGGCTTTCTTTATCGCGCACATCTGCAAAAACCTGTTTAACGGTGATGGCATATTTATCTTCCAAATGGTGGGCAATTTTAGCCAAACGTTCTTCCCTGCGGGCCAATAATACCAGGCTATAACCTTGTTGGGCAAATGTATGTGCACAAGCTTCGCCAATGCCAGAAGTTGCCCCTGTAATGAATGCGATTTTAGACATGTTTATGAATTTTAAGTCTTGGTAAACCCTAAACAAACCCCTTATTGTTTACCTATACCAACAAAGGTAAGTTTTTTTGGATTGTAAGCTTATTGAAAAATCAAACTGAATGTTAATTGACGTAATTTCAACTTATCGATCGGATTGGCATAAACAGTATTGTCATGCTGGAGCAGATCGCCTTTAGAATACGACAGCTTAATTTCGGGCGACATTTTAAAATATTCGAAGTAAAGATCAAAGCCAATCCCTGTTTCGTATGAAAGATAATTACGCTGATTTTTCAACAATTTGTTTACCGGACTTTCACCTTCATCGAAGGTTTTTTTCTTCGAGGCAATATCTATTGAGTATTTAGCGCCACCAAGCCAGTAAGCCCTGAAATTGTTTAACCGGTTTGATTTTACTTTTATACCCAGCGGAAATTCGAACATGGTGGCCTGTACTTTCCGCTCAACAAGACTCTGGAAATTTTTGGTTTGTCCGTTACCTAAATTAATCGGTGCCATTGGCTCGTATTCGTAGCTCACAATTCTATCACTAAAAATAAGTGAAGGGGTTGCCCGGATATCAAAGTTATCGGAGATCATCCTGTTCATTACAAAACCCAGTCCGAAGCCCTGCGAAGGTGTGCTGTAAATGGCATTTAACCTAGAAGTAACCGGAATACCTGAATTTGGATCGTAAGAAACGCCTAATGAATTTGGCACTTCATAAAAAGGTTCTCGCCAATTCTGCTTTTTAAGGATTTTATATTCGGCAGATATATATTGAAAATTAAAACCAAAACTCCAGTCTTCATCATCTATACCGCCACCCCAGTTTTGAGCAAAAGCAGTTGTAGAAACAGCGAAGAGTGAAATAATGAGGCTTAATTTTCTGATCATTTGGTTCCTATATATATCGAACTTATTCCAAACGTTAAAATTCTTTGTTTGGTACTTTTGAAACCGATTTTTTCCATTAAGCCAGTAAAATCTTCTCCATCAGGAAAAGCAGCAACCGACTCCGGCAGGTACGTATAAGCCCTGTGGTCTTTAGAAAACAGCTTTCCGAAGAAAGGTGTTACCTGCTTAAAATAGAAACTATATAATTGTTTTACCGGAAATACCTTTGGTTTAGAAAATTCTAAAATCACCATTTTACCGTTCGGTTTTAATACACGGTACATATCGGTAAGTCCTTTTTCGAGGTTTTCGAAATTACGCACGCCATAGGCACAGGTAATGGCATCAAAAGTATCATTTTCAAAGTGCAAACCTTCTGAATCGCCAACCTGGACGGTAAAAATTTCGTTTAAGTTACGTTCATTGATTTTCTTTTTGGCTACCTCAAGCATACCTTCAGAAATATCTACACCGATTACCTTTTCGGGATGGAGTTTTTTAATGGCCTCGAAGGCAAAATCGCCGGTTCCGGTGGCTACATCAAGCATAATCCTCGGCTGGCTGGAAACCAGTTCTTTAATCGCTTTTTTACGCCACAATACATCAATGCCTAAAGAAAGAAAATGATTTAAAAAATCGTAAGTGCCCGAAATGTTATTGAACATGGTTGCAACCTGCTCTTTTTTAGTTGCATCTTCTACTTGGTATGGGGTGATATTCTGATTCATGATATACGGCAAAGATATGGAAAAGTCGGGAGTCTTTAGTCCGGAGTCCGAAGTCTTTGGCGCAAAGTATTCAGTGTAATGTCAAAAATGAGATTTAAAAAAGATTATCAAATTGGACTCCGGACTTCCGACTTCGGACTTCCGACTCAAAACCCTACCTTTGTACCATGATTATCAAAACGGCAACATTTGTTTGCAGCAATACCCAGATTTCGGCCTTACCGGCACCATTAATGCCCGAGTATGCATTTATTGGCCGCTCTAACGTGGGTAAATCTTCATTGATCAATATGTTGGTTAACCAGCATGGATTGGCTAAAACTTCTCAGCGTCCGGGTAAAACCCAGTTAATTAACCACTTTCTGATTAACGAGAAATGGTATATCGTCGATTTACCTGGTTATGGTTATGCGAAGGTTTCGAAAACAAGCAGAGAGAAATGGGAGAAATTTATCCGTGCGTACATTACCAAAAGAGAAAGTTTGCAGTGTGTTTTTGTATTAATTGACAGCCGTTTAGAGCCTCAGCAGATTGATATTGAATTTTGCTACTGGCTGGGCGAAAAACAGATTCCATTTTCACTGATTTTTACTAAAGCTGATAAACAGGGCATGACCACCACCCAGAAAAATGTTGCCGCCTTTAAGAAAAAACTGGGGGAGTTTTTTGAAGAAATTCCCGCCACCTTTATTTCATCTGCAGAAAAAGGAACCGGAAAGGATGAGGTTTTAGACTTCATTTATGAGGTGAATAAAGATTTTGTTGTACCAACAGACTATAAGAAATTTTAACCAGTTTTCAGTTCGCAGTGCATAATTTTCAGTTTAAATTAAAAAAATCTGTGTAATCATCCCCCTACAGGAAATTAATCAGTTCTAAAATAAATGAAAAAATACTTTTCACTCGTATTATTCGCTCACTCTGTTTTTGCGCTTCCATTTGCCATGATTGGCTTCTTTTTGGGCGTAACCACTACAGAAAATCCATTTTCGTGGTATAAATTAATTCTGGTTCTGTTATGTATGGTTTTTGCCCGTAACTCGGCTATGGCTTTTAACCGCTATCTCGATCGGAATATTGATGCCAAAAATCCGCGCACTAAAATGAGGGATATCCCTGCCGGCAAAGTTTCGGCCAACGAAGCGTTAATTTTCGTTATTGCCAATTGTGTATTTTTTGCCATTACCACTTACTTTATTAACCCACTTTGTTTCTATTTATCGCCAGTGGCTTTATTTGTGGTTTTGTTTTATAGCTATACCAAAAGATTTACGGCTTTATGTCACCTGGTGCTGGGATTAGGTCTTTCTCTGGCCCCGATTGGTGCTTATATTGCTGTAACCGGACATTTTGCTTTAGTACCTGTGCTTTATTCGTTAACCGTTCTTTTTTGGGTGAGTGGATTCGACATTATCTACGCACTGCAAGACGAAGAATTTGACCGTGAAGAAAAATTACACTCCATCCCATCAGCTCTTGGCATTAAAAATGCTTTAAATGTTTCGGTGCTGTTACATATATTATCGGCTACCTGTGTAATTTTACCGGTTTTTTTCACCTCTTTTAGCTGGGTTTATTACGTAGGTATTGTGTTTTTCTGTTCCATGTTGATTTATCAGCATTTACTGGTTAAACCGAACGATATCAGTAAAGTAAACAGGGCTTTTCAAACCTTAAACGGTTATGCATCGGTGGTATTTGCCGTATGTTTTTTAATAGATGCGTATTTGAGACATAAATAATAAATGAGAGAATGAGTGAGTTTTGAAGGGAGAGAATGGTAAACATTCAATCATTCTTTCATGCAATCATTCTCTAATTCAATAATTACAAAAATGATAACTAAGAAACCCAGAACATATATCCCACAGGAATTAAGCATTACCTGGGAAAATTTAGAACCTCTTTTTACCGAACTTCAACACCGAGAAATAAACAGCACTGCAGCACTAGAACAGTGGTTAAAAGACCGCTCAGAACTGGAGGCTGCTTTGGAAGAAGATTTTGCCTGGAGATACATTAAAATGAGCTGCGATACGGCCAATGAGGAGTTGGTTAAAAACTTCCAGTATTTTGCGACTGAAATAGAACCAAAAATTTCTCCGTTAGGCAACGAATTGAATAAAAAATTTGTCGAAAGTCCGTTTATGGATGACCTGGACAAAGAAAAATACTTCGTTTATAGCCGTGCAATCAAAAAAGCCTTAGAACTTTACCGTGATGAAAATATTGAACTGTTTACTGAATTACAGGTAAAACAGCAGAAATATCAGGGTACTACGGGCGCGATGAGCGTGGAGATTAACGGCCAGGAATATACCTTGGAACAGGCTTCGATCTTCATTAAAGATTTAAACCGCGAGGTGCGCGAAAATGCCTGGAAAACGATCCAGCAACGTCGGTTAATTGACAAAGACGATTTAAACATTCTTTTTGATGAGTTGATTAAATTGCGTAATCAGGTTGCCTTAAATGCAGGTTTTGAAAACTACCGCGATTATATGTTCCAGGCTTTGGGCCGTTTTGATTACACCCCGCAGGATTGTTATGATTTTGCCAATGCCATCGAAAAAGAAATTGTTCCGATTTTAAAAGAGCAGGCCGAAAAACGCCGCGAAGCTTTAGGTTTGGACGTATTAAAGCCATGGGATTTAGAAGTAAGCGTAAGTGGCAAACCAGCTTTAAAACCTTTTAACAATGGCGAAGAACTGATTGATAAAAGTATTGCCTGTTTTAATGCGATTGATGAAAAATTAGGTTCAAAACTGGCTACCATGAAAGCCAATAACCTTTTCGATGTAGAGAGTAGAAAAGGTAAGGCACCTGGCGGCTACAACTATCCTTTGGCCGAAACCGGAGCGCCATTTATCTTTATGAATTCTGCAAACTCACTTCGCGATTTAACCACAATGGTTCACGAAGGCGGTCATGCCATCCATACTTTTTTAACCGCAGGTTTAGAATTGAACGATTTTAAACATTGTCCATCAGAAGTGGCCGAACTGGCTTCTATGAGCATGGAACTCATTTCTATGGATAATTGGAACGTTTATTTCGACAATGAAGAAGATTTAAACCGTGCTAAAAAAGAACAATTGGCCGATGTTTTAAAAACATTGCCTTGGGTTGCGGTAATTGATCAGTTTCAGCACTGGATTTACACCAACCCGAACCATACCGCTGCCGACCGCGAAGAAACTTTTAAACAGATTTACAACCGTTTTGGAGCAGGCTTTGCCGATTGGACAGATTTACAACAGCAATTTGGAAACGGCTGGCAAAAGCAACTTCACCTTTTCGAGGTTCCTTTTTATTATATCGAATATGCCATTGCACAATTAGGCGCCATAGCAGTTTGGAAAAACTATAAAGAAAACCCTGAAAAAGCATTAGAACAATACCTTGCCGCACTTTCTTTAGGTTACACTAAACCAATGAATGAAATATATGAAACCGCAGGTATCAAATTTGATTTCAGCGCAGAATATGTAAAAGAACTCGCGGGTTTTGTGAAATCAGAACTGGAGAAATTAGGGTAAGGAAAGCTAGAAGGTTTGAAGGCGGAGGGCTGGAAGGTTTTCCCTCAAAGTTAAATAAATGAAAGTCGTGGCATTTTGTCACGACTTTTTTGTTTATAACCGCAGATAAAAAGGATGAACACAGATTAATATTATTGAATAAAAATATCTGGTCTTAGCATCTCGCTAAGACCCCGTACTTTTTTGCCACGGAAACGCAGAGAACACGAAAACCTTTACGCTTCGACTCCGTTCAGCGTGACCAATCGAGTGGGATTCAACTAAAGCGATCGCTATTGTACTAAACCCTGAACTTTGCACAACACCAATGAACAAATGACCAATGAACCACTGAACTATTTTATGTAAAAAAATGTTAATTGGGTTAAACATTGTTAAAAATCAGTGCTTAATGCACCTAATGATTTAGTTTCGTTCAATTCCTGATCAGATAAAAGGAAAACTAATCATCATCCCCTAATTAACAATGAAAATATTCGCTCCGTATTTTATTCTATCGTTATTATTTTTGAATATCGTTTCAGCACAAACGACAAGAATCCGTATCACGGGTACCGTAATTACAAAAAACGGTGTAAAGGTTTCAGCTAATCTTAAGTTTACCAGCCTGGCAGATAGCTCTTTTGTTAAAACTGTAAGCACTAATCAGGAAGGTAATTATTTACTAGAGAATTTCCCGGCGGGTAAATTTGTTGTAATCGTTAATGCTGTGGGTTATAAAACCGTGCAAGAAACATTTGCATCGCTCCCAGGCAAAGCCAGTATCGATTTAAGTTTTAACCTGGAAACAGAGGCAAAAGAACTCGAAAGTGTTGTAATAGCCGGTCGTAAACCACTAATTGAGCGCCGCAACGATAAAACGGTAATGAATGTAGAAAACAGTATTGTTTCAACCGGAAATACAGCACTCGAAATCCTTGCTAAAATGCCGGGAGTATCTGTTAACCAGGACGGGATCATCAGTGTAAAGGGGAAATCTGGTGTAAACGTTCTGATTGATGGAAAATCAACCTATTTATCTGCCGAACAACTGGCTACGCGATTAAGATCGTTAAATGGTAACGAAATTAAAGCGATTGAACTGATTACCAATCCTTCTTCAAGGTATGATGCGGAAGGCAATGCGGGTATACTCAATATTAAACTAAAAAAGAATACCAATTATGGCACAAATGGAAATATAAACCTGGGTTTCGGCTACGGGAAGAATGCCAAAAGCGATGCCGGGATCTCGATTAACCACCGCGACAAAAACCTGAACATTTTTGGCAGCTTTGCAAACAACAACAATAAAGCAAGCGAAAACCTTGATATCTTGAGGATCGCGAAAGGTGATAACCAGGATACTTATTTCCACCAATACAATACGCAGGTGAGGTTTACCCATAACAACAATTATAAAGCCGGGATCGACTATTTTATTAACGAGAAAAATACCCTTGGTTTCTTAACCACTGGTTATTTTAATAATGGCCACGACTTATCAAACGGCGGAACAGCCATCGGCTCAAGTTTTACGAAGGTAGATTCTTCGATCATTGCTGATAACCCGGCTAAAAACAAATACCGTAACCAGGCTTATAATCTCAATTACAAAAGTGTAATAGATACGCTCGGTCAGGAATTTGCTATCGATCTGGATTATGTACAATACCATAGCGAAGAAAATACGCTTTACCAAAATTTCTTTTTTGACCAGAACGGTTTAACCTTTAAATCACCTGCCATTTTCAGAAATGCGACTCCTTCTTTTATCAAAATTAAGGCTGCAAAAATTGATTATACGCTCCCATTAAACGCCAGTACAAAATTAGATATGGGTTTAAAAAGCAGCTGGGTAAGTACCGATAACGATTTTCAGTTTAAAAACCTGGTTGGAACAGACTGGAAGAATGATATAAAAAGAAGTAACCATTTTATTTACGACGAAAACATCAACGCCGCCTACGCGAGTTTAAAACACGAATTTAAATCAACTAACATTGAAGTTGGTTTAAGAATGGAACAAACCAACTCAAAAGGTAACTCTATTAACGATAACAAAATTGTAAATCGCAGTTATTTTGATTTTTTTCCGAGTTTTAGCCTCAACCAAACCTTAAATCCAAATCATGAAATCGGCTTTTCATACAGCAGAAGGATTGACCGCCCTGATTATAAATCATTAAATCCATTTGTATATTTTGTTGATTTATATACTTTTAGTCAGGGAAATTCTTTTCTTAATCCACAGTATACCAATGTTTTTCAACTTTCATACGATTACAAAAAGGCATTAAATATTTCGCTCGGTTATAACATTACCAATAACCTCATCATGGATGTACTGTTACCAGGCAATGGACAGAAAACACTTTATCAAACGGTACAAAACCTGGATAAACAATATGCTTACGATTTAACCATTGGCTATCCTACTACAATTACTAAATTCTGGAGTATGGACAATACATTTACCAGCACTTACAACCAGATTAAAACCACAAATTTAGGAGATGGTGTATATGATCGAAAAAAAGTGAATTTCATGATTAACAGCAGTCACACCTTTATCCTTAGTCCATCAGCCGCAGCAGAACTTTCTGGCGAATACCTATCATCGCAGATTTACGGCACTTATGCCATTAAACCATACTATGGAATTGATTTAGGCTTAAAAAAATCATTCTTCGATAAAAAACTTAATGTCAAACTTGCGGCCAACGATATCCTTAATTCAAGAAAGGCGAGGATCAGCAGTGCACTTTCCGGTTTGGAGTATAACCTCACCCAAAAACAGGAAACCAGGGTTTACAGGCTTACTTTAAACTACATTTTTGGTAGCAGCAGCCTTAAGGGCACTCGTGATCGTAAAACCAGCGTAACCGATGAAGAAGGTCGGATTAAATAAGTTATGATTCGTTTTTCTGCCTGATCTTCGAGATGACTAACATCACCAAAACCGATAAAAGGATCATAACCAAATAACTGTAGCTCAGGTTACGTTCGTCTTTTGCGGGGATCAGGTTTACTATACCATAACTCAACACAGAAACAATTACGTAGGTAAAACCTCCTGTCAATCCGCCCGCTATCCCTGCATTTTTAGGAAATTTGCTCAAACAAAAAGTAAAATAGTTGTTAAAAGTATAACCTGCACCAACGTGAATAATAAAAGCAAAGAAAATTAACGACCAAAGGTTCGATACAAAATTTAAGCTTACAATCATTAATACCACAAAAGCAACCTGCAGCAACGAATTAATCATTAACCTCTTAAAGAAAGGCCTGTTAATGGTTGCCTTACCAATAAAGCCACCAACCATCCAGGCGAACCCCAAAAACAGAGAACTATAACCCGCTATAACAGGTGAAAAATTTAAATGATGCTCTATAATAAACGGTCCGGTCATGTTGTAAACCATCACCATACAGTAAGCCAGTCCCAACATTACGATACCTAAGGTAAAACTGGTGGTTTTGATCATTTCAGCATAAATACCCGTAATTTTTTTCAATTGAAAATCAGTAAAATGTTTTAAGGTTTCACCACTAAATACAATCTCGAGTAAAGCAAAAACCACTGCAAAACCTGCCAGGAAATAAAAATTAGATTCCCAGCCAAAAGCAGTTTGCAGGTAACCACCAATAAACGGGGCAACAATTGGTCCGGTACTCCAGATGATAGAGAACAAACTCAGGTAATGTTTGAGCTGATCGCCCTTAAAAAGATCTACAAAATATGCTCTTTTTGCTACCACAATAGCCCCAACGGTAATCCCATGAATCACACGCATAAAATAAATCAGGTAAATATTATGGGTTGTGGCAATAACTAAACTCGCGACAGCAAAAATCAATAATGCATAAAGGGAAATTTTATACCGGCCAAAACTATCGAGTACGCTGCCAATAAAAAGCTGTGAGATTCCATAACTAATCAAAAAGATGCTTAGAGTAAGTTGTACCTGCACATTGCTTACGTGTATTGCCCCTGCCATGTCAGGTAAAGAAGGAATATAAATATCGGTAGCAAAGCCAGAAATAGGGAGCAAAGCAAAAGCCAGTAATGTGGCTATGCCCTGATTGTGTTCTTTAATATATTTTATTTGTGCTGTATTCGTATCCATGTGTTACCCTAATAATATTTATATTCTAATCAAACAAGGCCTTAAATACTCCTCACTGCCTTTATTGACTAACAGGGGCAAAAGTAACCATTCTAAAAAGCCAAAAATTATGCGAATCAAATAAAGGCTTATTCAAGCCAAATAATTGTGGTTTTTGACTTAAATTCAATAATTGGAATGCTTTTTCATGACATTTTGCATCCAAAATGCTGTGTAATGAAAATTATATCCTGCTTTAAACGTTTTTAACCAAACTTTTTATAAGTTTGAAGAAACAATCAAACAAAAGATGTTCGAAAAGCTATTCAGAAAGAAATCTATTTCCAAGATATTACAAGATGCGGCAAAAGGCTATGGCGACCATGAAAACACATTACATAAAACACTAGGTGTTCGCGACTTAACAGCTTTTGGAATTGCAGCAATTATTGGCGCTGGTATTTTTAGTACGATAGGTAAAGCAAGTGCCGACGGCGGTCCGGCAGTAATCTTTTTGTTTATTTTCACGGCAGTTGCCTGTAGTTTTGCGGCCTTTGCTTATGCAGAGTTTGCCTCCATGGTTCCGGTTTCCGGCAGTGCATATACTTATTCTTATGTGGCCTTTGGCGAATTGGTTGCCTGGATTATCGGTTGGTCGCTCATTATGGAATATTCCATCGGTAACATCACCGTTGCCATATCCTGGTCTGATTACTTTACGGGCTTACTCTCCACGATAAAAATACCCTTCTTGGGCATAGATGGTATCCACGTGCCCGATTGGATGACAATGGATTACCTGAGCGCCTATAATGGGCATAAACATGCGGAAGCACTTTTGGCTGCCGGTAAAAACTTAGCAGCCTTAGATCCGGCGACAGCTTTGGCCAATAATGCATGGCTTACCGCTCCACAAATAGGTGGTTTTCACCTTGTGGCAGATATTCCTGCTTTGGGCATTATCATTTTAATTACCTGGTTAATTTACCGCGGCATGAAAGAAAGCCGTAATGCAAGCAATGCAATGGTTGTAGTTAAATTGGCTGTAATTCTATTGGTTTTAGCGGTAGGTATATTTTATGTTGATACTAAAAACTGGGATCCATTCGCGCCTAACGGTGTTGCTGGTGTTTTAAAAGGCGTTTCGGCAGTGTTTTTTGCTTACATCGGTTTTGATGCCATTTCTACCACTGCCGAAGAATGTAAAAATCCTCAACGCGATTTACCCCGCGGAATGATGTGGGCAATCATCATTTGTACGATATTATATGTTGCTATTGCCCTGGTTTTAACGGGTATTGTTAAATCAGATACTTTAGCCGTTGGCGATCCGCTAGCATTCGTTTTCGACCAGATTAATTTAAAATTAATGAGTGGTATTATTGCAGTAAGTGCAGTATTTGCCATGGCCAGCGTATTATTGGTTTTTCAAATGGGCCAACCACGTATCTGGATGAGTATGAGCAGAGACGGATTGCTACCGAAATCATTTTCGAAAATCCATCCTAAATACAAAACACCTTCATTTGCAACCATTGTAGTTGGTTTTGTTGTTGCTGTTCCATCGCTGTTTATGAACCTGACGATTGTTACTGATCTTTGTTCTATCGGGACATTATTTGCTTTCGTGCTGGTTTGCGCAGGTGTTTTGGTATTGCAGAACAGGCCCGATGTACAACGCGGGAAGTTCAAAATCCCTTATGTGAATAGTAAATTTATTATTCCCGTTGTTTTTATAGCAACAATAGCTTTTGCGTTTACAAAATATAGTAAAGAAACAAAAGCATTCTTTTTCAATTCGCCAAAAACCATTCAAACCGTAACTTTTGTTACTTCTTTAAGTGGCGATGAGCTAAAAATTGTGAAAGAAGAAATTGTTAAAAATGCCGCTCCGCAAATTATTCTGGCAGAAAAAGTTGATGCTGAATCTTATTTGAGCGCTTTGCCTGCAGATCGTTACGAACAATTTATATCGGCTTCAAAAGTATCGATAGAAAAGAAATACGAAAGTGGCTGGGGCTTGTTTAAACATAAAATCCCAATGTGGATCTTTTTGATCATCTGCGTGATGATTACTTACTACTGTATTACTAAAAACCTGTCGTTAATCCCTGTTTTAGGACTGATCAGCTGCTTGTATATGATGTGCGAGCTAGGCATCTCCAACTGGATTGGTTTCGGTATATGGCTCGTAATAGGCCTTGTAGTTTATTTTGCCTATGGCTACAGGCACAGTAAACTGGCAAATCCGGAGATATAGTTTTAGCAAATGAAATACAATCCTTTAATACATCATCGAAGATCGATAAGGTTAAAGGATTACGACTATTCAAAAGCGGGAGCCTATTTCATCACAATCTGCTGTGAAGATAGAATCCACAGATTCGGAAAAGTTTCGGGCAATGAAATGCTCCTAAATGAATCCGGAACTATTGCTTACAATGAATGGATTAATTTAGCTGACAGATTTCCAAATTTTGAACTGGATGTTTTTCAGATCATGCCGAATCACATGCATGGCATCATCGTTTTATCAGATATTTCTTCTTCTGCTGAACTGTCTGGGCGACCATTGCGGTCGCACAAGAAGAAGATAATTTAAACTGGGCGACCCCCCGCAAGGGTCGCCCAGACAATTGCAGACATAGCCGGCGCATACAAATCAATCGTTTCAAATCGCTGCCTGCAACTGTTCAAATCACACAATAAAACAATGGGAAAGCTCTGGCAACGGAACTATTACGAGCACATCATCCGTGATGAAAGAGCATACCAGAACATCTCGAATTATATCATCAATAATCCCGGCAAATGGAATGAAGATAAATTTCATCTGTAAATAAAAAAATCCCCTTTCTTTAGCAAAAAGAGGATTCTATTTATTTTTTCTTGATAAAGGCAAGCGTGGTAATCATCACCAGCCCCAGGCCTGATGCAATCATATAGTTATTTGCATGATCCAAATGATATATCTTGGCGGCGGGTCCTGCTATAAAAAGCACTATCCCTAACATTAAAATTGCTGTTCTCATTATACCGGCAATCTATGCAACTCAATGTCATCCGGTGTAACGAAAATCAACGGCACTTTCTCAACATCCACATAACTGCTATCCAAACCGAAACTGCGTTCTTCGGACAAACTTAATTTTTTAAGGATAAAGTAATAATCCATAATGGTACGCTCGTAGAAACTCAATTTTGTAAACTTAGATAAGTGTTTTTCCAAAAGTACAAACCTGAAATCGCCTGCAATTTTATGTTTATTTAATGAAGTATATTGACTGGTAATGTCGATTTCGCCGTTTTTAACCAACTCTTCAACCACTTTACGGTAAAGCAGGTTTACACGTTGCTCGATCCTGAAACCTAACCTGAAATCAATCCTGATCAGCTTCCCTGGAATTAAGAATTCTACTTTATAATCAAGCGTATAAGGCTCATCCATTACATCAACGTGCACCAGCCAGTACACATCAGCCCGTTTTGGCTCTTTCTGGATGATTGAATAGATAATCTTCGATTCGATCTCTGTTTTAAAGTTCGCACTGGTTAAATACACCAATTGAGAAGAATATTTAGGAACAGATTCATCATTACTTAACTCGCTTAAAATCTCGTAATAATCTTCAATTTCTACATATTTTACAAAGCGGTTTTTAATCTTACGGGCAATAAACCAGCTCCACATTACGGTAAACAACGCTGAACCAATTAGTACGGTTAACCAACCTCCATCTGAAAATTTGTGAAGGTTACTGAAAAGGAAAGTACCTTCAATAATTACATACACGGAAATAAAAATGGCTATCAGATATTTTGGGAAACGTTTGCTTCTTAAATAAACACTCACCAAAATGGTTGTCATTAACATCGCGATGGTAATGGAAAGACCATAGGCAGCATCCATTTTAGAAGATTCTTTCCAAAAAAACACAATGCTACAACACCCTAACCAAAGCATCCAGTTAATAGAAGGCACATAAAGTTGTCCTTTTTGAACAGATGGATAAACAATTTTGATTTTTGGCCAAAGGTTTAAGCGAACAGCCTCCGATATCAGGGTAAAGGAGCCACTAATTAAAGCCTGACTGGCAATAACGGCAGCCATAGTGGCCAAGATTACCATCGGCACCTGAAAGTGGCTGGAAATGATCTGAAAAAAAGGATTCATTTTTGAACTTGGAATAAAAGTACCTTCGTTCTGTAAAATCCATACCCCCTGACCCAAATAATTTAAAATCAAGGTTATTTTAACGAAAATCCAGCTGATTCTGATGTTATTCCGACCGCAATGGCCTAAATCAGAGTAAAGTGCCTCGGCTCCTGTTGTACAAAGAAATACACCTCCTAAAATAATAAAGGCTTTACTGTTTGTTGCCAATAAGTGAACGGCATAGTAAGGATTAAGCGCCTTTAATATACTAAGATCTTTAACGATAAATAAAAGTCCGGCAATACCTAAAACGGTAAACCAAACAAACATTACCGGTCCAAAAAGCTTCCCTACGAGATTGGTTCCAAATTGCTGGATAATAAAAAGCACAGTTAAAATGGCAATCACAACCGGAACTACCGGCACATCGAATTTACTGGTTAACCCTTCAATGGCTGATGTTACGGTAATACTTGGCGTAATTACGCCATCGGCTAGTAAGGCGCAGCCGCCTACCACAGCAGGTACAATTAACCATTTTGCCTTTTTCCTCACCAGAGAAAACAATGAAAAGATTCCACCCTCACCTTTGTTATCGGCCCGTAGGGTTATGATTACGTATTTAATGGTGGTTTGTAAGGTAAGTGTCCAGATGATGCAGGAAAGCACCCCGAGAACAACGTCTGTAGTAATCGACCCCGGATGATGAGCAATGCCTTCTTTTACGCCTAAAATGCTGGTAAAAATTGCATTGAGTGTATATAAAGGTGATGTACCAATGTCACCGAACACAATTCCTAAACTAATTAGAACACCGCCGGCGGTTAACGCGTTGACATTTTTATGATTTGACACTTCGTTGATATTTTTAGTGCGGCAAAAGTAAACTAACTATAACAATTTAACAACCAAATTATTGTGTATTTTTAACACTATGAAAATAAATTTTTATTGTTAAATTGTGTTAAATTATGGCTTTTAAACAAAATGTTTAATTTCTTTGTTTTAAATTAATACATTTGCTATACCAATTTGATGAAACTCTACGCTAAGATAACGTTACTCACAAAAATAGCTTGCACATTGTGCATTGCAATGGTGTGCGGCGTAAATTCTTGGGCACAACAACCTGATAGCATTCATATTAGCTTAAAAAACAGAACGAAAAAAGTAGGCAGAATTCCTGAAATTAAAGCGAATATTACTCCTTATAAACCGCTTTATATGTCTATAGGAGGCCCGGCAATGTTCAACAGTTATTCAACAACTCCTAAAAATACAACGGTTGCAGTTAAAGATAAATTGTTAACCATCGTAAAAATATATCCCAATCCGGTAGAAGAACAGCTCAACATTATCCTCTCTATTGGAAAAGATGGCACTCAAACGACTATTAAAATCATCGATTTATTAGGTAATGAAGTAGCAACGCTTGCCAACGAACGTTTAAATTCCGGCGAGCAAACTAAAACATTCAATATCCCAAGCAGAATAAATCCAGGCATCTACTTTTTAAGGGTAATTGCAGGGTCAGAAAGCCAGGTAAAACGGATCTCAGTTTTATAAGACCATTTTGTTTTCTATTTTTGATTGACGTGGGTTTAACCTCGTCTATTTTCTCATATATAAATTTTAAGATGAAGATAATCGCCATTGGCAGAAACTATGCCGAACATGCAAAAGAGCTGAACAATCCGGTACCAACTACGCCGGTAATTTTCCTGAAACCTGATACTGCAGTTTTAAAAGACAATAAGCCTTTTTACATTCCAGATTTTTCTGATGATGTACATTACGAACTGGAAGTAGTTTTAAAAATCTGTAAAGAAGGGAAACACATTGCCGAAAAGTTCGCGGCCAGTTATTATGATGAAGTGGGTTTAGGTATCGATTTTACAGCTCGTGATATTCAAAGCAAACATAAGGAAAAAGGATTGCCTTGGGAGCTGGCCAAAGCTTTTGATAACTCTGCGCCTATCAGCACTTTTACTGCAAAAAGCGATTTCGAAGACCTTTATAACTTAAATTTCGAATTAAAAGTAAATGGAGAAAGCCGTCAGGTTGGCCATACTAAAGATTTATTATTCTCGTTCGAGAAGATAATCAGTTTTGTTTCGCAATACATCACCTTAAAAAAAGGCGATTTAATTTTCACCGGAACGCCACAAGGAGTTGGCAAAACAAACCGTGGCGATAAACTAGAAGCATGGTTGGAAGGAAAGCAACTTTTAAATTTTGATGTAAAGTAACGAATGAGTAAAAAGCCGATCCAGTACAAGTTAAGATTTTCCATTTCAATTTGCTTTCTAATTGCTTCAACTTTTGTTCAGGCACAACAGATTTTCAGTAACAATAAATACCCGATTACCGATTTCAGGCAGCCCTTGGATATTATCCCTCCTGCCCTTGCAGGCTCTTTTGGCGAAATACGAGGCAACCATTTTCACTCAGGGATAGATTTCAGAACGAACCAGCGTGAAGGTTATCCTGTTTATGCAGTGGCTGATGGATATATTTCGAGATTAAGGGTACAGAACAGTGGCTTCGGGCAGGCATTGTACATCAACCATCCAAATGGTTTTACAACGGTTTATGGTCATTTACAACGTTTCGCGCCAAAAATTGCAACCATTGTTAAAAACCTCGAATACGAAAAAAAATCTTTTGAGATTGACGAATTTCCTGATGCAACCTTAATTCCGGTACATAAAGGTGAAATTATTGCCTGGTCGGGTAACCGCGGCAGTTCTGGCGGCCCTCATTTACACTTCGAAATCAGGGATACGAAAACAGAAGAAACCATCAATCCGCAGTTTTTCGGAATTGCGATCCCTGATAATATCCCTCCGGTAATCCATGGTTTATATGTGTACCGCTTAAATGGTAAAACTTTTAACGAATCTACGCCCAAACAGGCCATTGCCATTACAGGTGCAAATGGCCGTTTTAAAACCACAACCCCAATCAATTTAACAGGCGAGGCGGGATTTGGCATTGTAGTAACCGATCGCCACAACGGTTTATCGGGCACAAATGGCGTATATTCTATTCAGTTAGAGGTTGATGGTAAAATGGTGTACACTTCGGCGTTGGAACGTTTTGCTTTTGAAGACAGTAAGGCCATTAACTCTCATATTGATTATCCAACCTATTTAAACAGTAAAAGAAGCATCCAGAAAAGTTTTGTAGATCCGGGTAATCCTTTAAAAATTTATAGCGGATTGATTAATAACGGCCGTATTAATTTTAACGATGGTGCGCAACATCAACTCCGCTACATGATTACCGATTCGAAAGGAAATACATCGGTTTTACCTTTTACGGTAAACGCAGGTTCGGCGCCTATTGCTGCACCAATTGTACCCGCCGGAATGATTTATCCATATAATAAGGTAAACGAATTTAATGCTGAAGATGTGAAAGTGGTTTTCCCGCTCGGTACGTTATATAGCGATTTAAATTTCACTTATAAAAAATTACCAAGGCCAGCAGGTAACGCCTGGTCGGCAGTGCACCAGATCCATAACCGCTATACTCCATTACACATTGGTTTCGACCTCTGGATTAAGGCCGATAATCTGCCTGAAAACCTACGAAGCAAGGCACTGATTGTAAATTCAAATGGTTCATCGCAAGGTGGCAGCTTTGATAATGGCTATGTTAAAGCTACACCAAAAAACTTCGGCAACTTTTATATTGCTACGGATACCATTGCCCCAAGGATTTTGCCGGTCAATATTTCAGAAGGAAAAAACATGGCTGGTTTATCTAAAATATTCTTTAAAATAAGTGATAATTTATCTGGTATAAAAAGCTTTAACGGGTATATAGATGGCAAATGGACACTAATGGAGTTTGATACCAAAACGGCAACATTATGGCACAGTTTCGACGAAAGAACAACTTCTGGCAAGCATACATTAGAACTGGTTGTAGTGGATATGAAAGAAAATACGAGAAAATATACTGTAAATTTCTCTAAATAGGAACAGGATTTTTAAGATTAAATGATTTCAAGATCATATTCGTATCAGTTTTTAGGCCTTGAACTCAGAAATGTCATCTTTTAACATATCACGAACAGTATAATACATTAAACTGTTTAAATTGCACATGGTTAAACATTCTATCATTAAAACATTCAAAATTCAATCATTATAATATATGGCAGCGTTAAAAGAAGGTGATCAGGCACCGGCAATTACATCGAAAGATCAAAATGGCATCGAAGTTTCTTTAAGCGATTACAGAGGCAAAACGGTTGTTCTTTATTTCTATCCGAAGGACGATACCCCGGGCTGCACGGCAGAGGCCTGCGATTTTAGAGATAATTATCAGGGTTTACAGGCCAAAGGCATTGTGGTTTTAGGTGTAAGTGTTGATGATGAAAAATCGCACCAAAAATTTGTAACCAAACATAACCTACCATTTACGTTATTAGCTGATACCGATCAGAAAATCGTGAACGATTATGGTGTTTGGGCAGAAAAAAACATGTATGGCAAGAAATATATGGGTACTGTACGTACCACATTTATTATAGATGGTGATGGCAAAATTGCACACATCATCAAAAAAGTTGATACTAAAAACTCAACACAGCAAGTACTCGATTTAATCAATAACTAATTATGATATAGCGGGTAAAATATTACCTTTGCTATGTAACAACAACCTCTTATTTTAATGAAACATACAATTAAAGAGCTAGAAGATATCGCCTCTCAGATCAGAAGAGATATCGTAAGAATGGTTCACGGATGTCAATCTGGCCACCCAGGTGGTTCATTGGGTTGCGCCGATTTTTTTACCGCCTTGTATTTCGAAGTCCTAAACCACAATAAAGATTTCACAATGGATGGTGTTGGCGAAGATTTATTCTTCTTATCTAACGGGCATATTTCTCCGGTTTGGTACAGTACACTTGCGCATGCAGGTTATTTCGATAAAAGTGAATTGGCAACTTTCCGTAAACTGGATTCCAGGTTACAAGGTCACCCAACTACTCACGAGCACTTACCAGGAATCCGCGTAGCTTCCGGCTCATTGGGTCAGGGTATGTCTGTAGCCATCGGTGCTGCTTTAACCAAAAGGTTAAATGGCGATAAATCTTATGTTTTTACCTTACACGGTGATGGTGAATTACAGGAAGGCCAAAACTGGGAAGCTGCAATGTTTGCGCCATTCCATGAGTTAGATACGTTAATCTGCAGTGTGGATTATAATGGTCAACAAATTGATGGTCCAACTAAAAAAGTACTTTCTTTAGATAGTCTTCAGGATAAGTTCGAAGCTTTTGGATGGCATGTAATCAATACCGATGGTAACGATATGCAGGCTATTGTAGAGGGATTGCATTATGCTAAAACCTTAACAGGAAAAGGCAAACCAATCTTAAACTTAATGAGCACACAAATGGGTGCTGGTGTAGATTATATGATGGGTTCTCACAAATGGCACGGTACAGCACCAAATGATGAGCAATTAGCTGCAGCTTTGGCACAATTACCCGAAACTTTAGGGGATTATTAACCCCCTACCCCCTGAAGGGGGAACTAACAGCAAGGTAAAAAAATAGATAGCGCTACCTACCTTGTGCTTAAATTAGAGCTAAAAAAAATTAAAATTTACACTAATAAAGAAAGCCCCTTTAGGGGTTTGGGGTATGAAAAAATATACATATACAGAAAAAAAAGATACACGTTCGGGTTTTGGTGCTGGCTTACATGAGGCTGGTAAGAAAAACGAAAATGTGGTTGCCTTATGCGCCGATTTAGTTGGATCGCTTAAAATGGATGCTTTTATTAAAGATTTTCCTGAGCGTTTTACCCAGGTTGGTATTGCAGAAGCAAACATGATCGGTATTGCAGCAGGTATGACTATTGGTGGTAAAATTCCTTTCACAGGTACTTTTGCTAACTTCTCTACCGGTCGTGTTTACGATCAGATCCGTCAATCAGTAGCTTATTCTAATAAAAACGTTAAAATCTGTGCATCTCACGCGGGTTTAACCTTAGGCGAAGATGGTGCAACTCACCAGATTTTAGAAGATATTGGTTTAATGAAAATGTTGCCAGGAATGGTGGTCATCAATCCTTGTGATTATAACCAGACTAAAGCAGCAACTTTAGCCATTGCAGAATACGAAGGCCCTGTTTATTTACGTTTTGGCCGTCCGGTTATTCCTGTATTTACAGATCCTGATCAGAAATTTGAAATTGGTAAAGCCTGGATGGTTAACGAAGGAACCGATGTTACCATTATTGCTACCGGCCACATGGTTTGGAAAGCAATTGAAGCTGGTGAGAAACTAGCTGAACTGGGTATTGATGCTGAAATTATCAACATCCACACCATTAAACCTTTGGATGACGAAGCCATATTAAAATCAGTTAAAAAAACCGGTTGTGTGGTTACCTGCGAGGAGCATAACAAATTTGGTGGCTTAGGCGAAAGCGTTGCCCGTTTATTAACTACTGAATTACCAACGCCACAAGAGTTTGTAGCTACTAATGATACTTTTGGCGAAAGCGGAACACCAGATCAATTAATGTCCAAATATGGCTTAGATGCGGTGAACATTGTGGAAGCTGTTCAAAAAGTAATTGGCAGAAAAAAATAGATTTGAAACATTAGATATGAGAAATTAGATGTGAGATTGCAGACACTTTGTGTCTAAGCTAATCTTATGTCTAATGTCTCACATCTCCATTCTCACATCTCAAATCTATATATAATGAAACAAGTTGAAGATTCAGAAATCCTTGCACTGTTTGCCGTAGAGCGCACGCGTAATGAAGCCTTTAACCTGTTATTAAAAAAATATCAGCAAAAAATATACTGGCACATCCGCAGGTTGGTGTTAAACCACGATGATTGCGACGACCTGTTGCAGGAAGTATTTGTTAAAGTTTGGAAAAATCTCGAGAAATTCAGAAGCGATTCTCAGCTCTACACCTGGATTTACCGCATTGCCACCAATGAATCGATTACCTTTTTAAACAAGCAGAAACAGCGCAATAATACACCTCTAGACGAAGTATCATCTGAGCTCGCAGATAACCTGGTTGCCTCATCCTATTTCAATGGTGATAAGCTCGAACTCAAACTGCAAAAGGCAATTCTCACCCTGCCTGAAAAACAACGGATCATTTTCAATATGAAATATTTCGATGATATGAAATATGAAGAAATTTCGGAGGTTTTGGGTACATCCGTTGGGGCTTTAAAAGCATCATTTCACATCGCAGCAAAAAAAATTGAAGCTTTTATTACAAATGATGAAATAGACTATTAAACCTTTTCACTTTAATTGTATCATATATCTGTGATGAACGAAAATATAGAAAATAACGATTGGATAAACGAAGCCCCTACCCTTGCGGCCATGGGGAAACGCAATCCTTTCTCCGTTCCAGATGGATATTTTGAAAATAGTGATGAGGCCATTTTTTCTGCAGTCTTTTTAGATGGATTGAAACAGAAAACAAATGACAATAATTTTGACGTTCCGCAGCATTATTTTGAAGAATTAACAGAACGGATACAAACCCGCATTGCCCTTGCAGAAATGCCGAAGGCAGAAAATACTTTTGCCGTACCCGAAAACTACTTTGACACTTTACAAAATAGGATTACGGATAGAATTGCAGCAGCAGCACCAAAAAAAGAAGCAAGGATTATTCCTTTATGGCGACGCAACATCGTTAAATATGCAAGTGCTGCATGTTTCGTTTTAATGGCTTCGTTTGGTGTATATTTTTATCAGAATGGATCATCTAATGACGTTCAGCAAGTACAGTCGGCAGAAGCTGCGAATGAACAAATGTTATACGACATTGATGAAAGTACCATCATTGATCATTTAGAAGCTCAGAATGCGGCATCATCTAATATAAAAACTACTTCTGCCTCAGATACAGAAATGGAAAACTACATCCTGAGCAATTTCTCATCAAACGATTTATCTCAGGAATTAAATAATTAATGAACCATCATGATCTACCGAATAAAATGCATACCAAATCATGATCGCTTCATCACAATTGAAAACAATAACAAATTGATGAAAATGAAGAATTTACTTTTTGTTGCTTTAATGTTTTTATTACCCACTACCTTATTGGCTCAGAGACCAAAAGGAGAAGAAATAGAATCACTTAAAATAGCTTTTTTTACCCAAAAACTGGATTTATCTCCCGAAGAAGCCAAAATTTTCTGGCCGATTTATAACGATATGCAGGAAGAACAAAATGCCCTGCGCAAAGAACGCATGCAAAAAATGATCTCTTTCCGTAAAACAACCGAAATTGATAATTTAACCGATGCACAAGTGCAGAGTTTAATTACCAGCGAGTTCGATTTTAAACAAAAAGACCTCAACCTGGATAAAAAATATTACAATAAATTTAAATCGTCTTTGCCGATTAAAGTGGTAGGCAAGTTTTACAGGGCCCAGGAAGGTTTTAAACGCGAACTGCTCAACAGGTATAAAGGCGGTCAAAAGTCATAACAAAAAGACTTACAGCGATGTAGGTCTTTTTTGTTTAAAGGAATGGCGCTACTTTATCGACATGGATACGTTAAGCATAATATACCTGCCCAAAATGGAAGATGAATAATTTGTTGAAGTTACTTCACTGATGTTCAGATTGGTAAAAGCTTTAAGGTTCGCCAGGTTTTTTCCTTGTATACTATACTTAAAACTTCCTTTTGTAGGATTATATTGAAGTTCTGTATCAATCAGATTAAAGTTCTGACCATTCATTCTATACATATTGTATGATGAAAAGTTAAAAATCTGATCACTGATTTTATACCTATACTCTAAACTATATTTATAAGCGTTACTTGCTGCAATTTTAATACCCTCATTTTTTGTTCTATTTAACATCAATTCCGTACCAATTCCAAAATTAACCGGCAGATCAAAACCTGTATTAATTTTAGCGTTTAGCGAGTGGTTAATAGAAGTATATTTTTTTACACCACTACCAAATTGACTATAATAATTTGTAATAGAAGGTGCATAACTTCCGGTTAATGTAATAGAAAGTAATGGAATGAATTTTTTAGTATTAATATTGGCATTAAAGGTTTTAATCCCCTTATAGGGTTGTTTTTCGGAGTAATTCAAAGTGTTTTGGAAGAAATTGGTATACAAAAATCCGTATCTACTATAACTTCCATTTAAAGCAACATTTATAATGAAATAACTATTAAAAAAATCATTATAACCATAGCTTAAGCCTGCTGTATGAGTATTATAGTTATAAAAATTAGTCAAACCACTATTTAGATTTCTAATGTCGGTAAGAATATAATTTTCGTAGTACTCGATAGGCTGTGGATTATTATTTTTATAATTATACGTTAATGATATATTTTGGACCTGGTTAGGTTTATATGATAATGATAAACGTGGCTCTAAAATTAAATAGGTACTATCCTTACCCATGTTTTGCAAAAACTGTAATGTTGATTTTAATTGAGCTGTAACTTTTATGGGCTGATTATCATACACGTATTTTCCATCAATATAACTTTGATTAACTTTAAATAGGTTATCATTTATAAAATCACTTCCCATTAAAACCTGATTACCCTCATTTATCTTGAATAAATTGGAGTTTATTTTAAAGTGATTTATCTCATTGCCAATATTTAGGTAAAGGAAGTTCTTGTTATGCCTTTTTAATCCCTCAAAATCCAGTTTAAGTTTAAAATTTTGATTATTAATCATTTGAACTAGATTTTGAGCACCACTAAATACTGGTATACTCTTGTAAAGTTGAGAGCTTGTTTTGTAAGTTTGACCTACATCATCGGCCAAAATTCTTGCAGAGAAAAGATAAGCAGTTTTTTGATTTGCCTTAATTGTATATTTTAACTGGCCATTAAAATTTCGGTTTAAATCTGATTGATTTTGAAGAACACTATCGCCAATCATCTCATTAAAAATGGAAAAAGCAGTACTGTTAAATTGCTTCGGTTCTTGTTTATAGACAAATTTAGCCCAAAAACGGGCATTTTTTTTAACAAGATAATCAGCACTAAAATCACCCTTAAATGTTTTATTTAAACTCGTTCGATTATCGTTATCTTCTGTATAGATAGAATTCGGTGGAAAATAGGTATTCTGTACTGATGTTTGTCCAAACAATTTACTCCAAGAATAAAAAAGCGAATAATTAATTTTAAATCTGTCTGTTATCCTGGTTATTGCATTTAAACTCCCTTGAGTTGTATTATTTATAGTATAAAGGGTTGCATCAAAAGGATTATAAGTACCGATTTCGTGTTTGATAATTTGGTTATTACCAGTAAATTTTCTGTTTTCATCTACTAAATTCAAAATATTACTGTTCAATTCTCCATTTAAATTACTGTGATTTACAAAAGCAAATGCTTTGGTTTTATCTATAAATGAAATAAGATTAGTGGAAATTTGTCGTCTTTCGATTGTGCCAAGCCCGGCATCCACACTTCCAATGATTTTCTTTGCTTTTTTATTCTTGACTTTCAAGTTAAGAACGATGTCATCACTATTAATAATGCCTTTAAGTAAATTATCTTCAACATAATGCTCCAATGCCTGTACTTCTTCAACAAATTCGGGTTTAAGGTTTTTGGTAATGGCTTTATAACCCTCTGCGGTTAAATCATCACCTTCCAATAATACCCGACTAATTTTTTTACCCTTAAAAAAGATTGTCCCATCCTTATTTACTTCCATACCGGGCATCTTCTTTATCACACTTTCCAGATTTCGATCTTCAGGACTTGTAAAACGCTGAACGTTATAGGTTGTGGTATCATTATTTATCTGAATGGCATTAGGCGCTTTGATGTAAATCTCATCAAGCTGCTTTTTATCTTCTGTTAGCGAGAAATTGTGCTTGAATATTGCTTGCTTTATCAGATCATTACGGGTAATAATCAGTGTATCCTTTTTGTAACCAATATATGCGGCAATCAAGAGGAATTTAGCAGATTGATCTATTTTGCCGCCGATGCTATAATTCCCATCATCATCAGAAAAACCATAAAATAAGAGTTCTTCACTTTCGAAAGTTTTAAGTTGAATGGAAGCGGAAGGCAATTTTTCGTTACTTGAAGCTATAATTCCAGCCAATTGTACGGTTTGACCGAAGACTATATTATAAAGAAAGAGAAAAGCTAAAATAATAAACCACCTGACCATTAAAATTTTGCTTGTTTTTCGGGAACATTTAAGAAACACGGAAAAATGACAATAAATCCAATTTTCATTTAAAATTTTTCCTGCTTAGTTGCTAAAACAACTGTACCAGATGACCACCCACCATTTTTTCCCGTATTAACTACTTTAGCCATCTTTTCAAAATCTGCTGTTTTTTTATTTAACAAAGCAATAAATTCCCTGTGCGTAATAGGTTTGTCTTTCGCATAGCTGGCAGGAATTGTAATAATATTTTTTGCTAATTTGGTTTTTAAATCTATACCAGTTAGTTCATAAGTAAAAATGTTTTTATCATCGTTGATTTTAACGATTAATCCTGGTAAACCACAAAATTTCCATGGCCCATTTTAAATCGGAATATCATTGGCAAACCATGATATGTATGATCTACCTCTAAATTCTAATAATGCCTTGATACATTTAAAACCAAGAATTTGTTTTTTTTCTTTGGTAATTTTCCACTTAAAATTTGCTAAAGAATCATCGATTAAATAGGTTTTAACGACTATGTTATCGGATAGTAGTAATGTCTTACTTTTAAAATCTTTAAGAACAAATTTAGTCCGACCTTTGAAAACATCAATCCTAATATTTTCATCCAAATCTTGTGGCTTAATATCTTTACTGAGATTCACCTGTAAAGATTTATTATCTTTAATATATAATACAGAATTTATTGTACTTGTTGAATTTAAAACTGCATCAACCACAGTTAGTTTATAACTTACTGTACCAGATATTTGGGCTTTTGAAAAAACCGAGATAAATAAAAATACTGCTGTAAATATAATCCTAGTATTCCAAGTCATTTTATTAAGATTTTTTATAATACTTTTAAATCAGCCCCTTTTTTCAAATATTGAAAAAGGGGCCGAGGTCGAATAATTATTATTCGCATTCTGCTTGCAATGCTCTAGCATTAGCCATTGCTTCTGCACATGTATCTCCATAGGCCACGTAGTTACAACTATGTGTTCCGTCTGCATCGTATTGCATAATTGTTGCTCTACACATAAATAGGTTACTCTGCTCATTTTTTGTAATAACCATAATTTCACTAGCAAATGCGCCAACACTCATCAGGCACATCATCATTACAACTAAAATTTTCTTCATTTTTTTTAGGTTTTAAGGTTAATTATTTGATTAATTGTTCCTCAAACCTCATTTTAAAAAAACTAAAATAAAATTTTCTGCACCGACTACCATCTAATCAACACGAACAACCATAGGCGACATGAACGACCATTTTCATGTTTTCTTAAATTCTATTCATTTGTTAAATTGAAACTGAACAATTAACTTAGGATCAAACATCCCCGAATAAAATAATTAAACGCTTTAAATATTTAGGGATATGTATACTTGCCTTGCCATTGATGATGAATTTTCAGCTTTAGAAATCATAACCGATTATATTGCTGCCCAGCCCGAGCTCAAATTATTGAAATCATACATCAATGTTGATAAAGCACTCCAGGAAATCGAAATCCTTAAAAAACCAGTTGACATCATATTTCTCGATATTGAAATGCCAACTATGAACGGCCTTGAAGTGGCAAAATTAATCAAGCATAAAACCCATAAACTGGTGTTTGTTACAGCTCATTCTGATTATGCTATTCATTCTTATGAGTTAGAAGCAGATGGTTTTTTGTTAAAACCATTTTCTTATACAAAATTTGATCAAATCATTAAAAAAATATTTACAGGTCATGCTAAAGCGCAAACAGAAAAAGCAAGTGATTTCATTCTGTTAAAAAGTACTGAGCAAAGAAACAGGTTTATAAAAATCAAACTGGATAAAATTTATGCCGTTGAGGCCCGGGAAAGATTGATTAAGATTTATTTACAGCAGGAAACCATATTATCTAATTCAAGCTTTTCCGAAGCTTTAGCTTTATTATCTGTAGAAAAAGGTTTTTCCCAGGTGCATAGGTCATTCATTATTGCAGAAAACCAGATTGCAACTTTAGAAAGATCCTACATCATTATGAACAATGGCATCAGGATCACTATCGGTAGAAAGTTCCTGGATTTTTATCATAAGATGTCGAAGAAGAAAAAGAATCTTTCTTAAATCCGTACTTTTGTGCCATGCTTACCCAACGACAGTTGTTTTTACAACACAATGCACAAACCTCTCCTGAACCACTTATGCTTGAATTTGTTAGGGCAAAAGGTGTTTTTATATACGATGCTGCCGATAAAAAACATTTAGATCTGATCGCCGGTATCGGTGTAAGTAATGTAGGCCATTGCCACCCGGCCGTAGTTGAAGCCATCCAAAAACAGGCCGAAACTTACATGCACCTGATGGTTTATGGCGAATATGTGCAAACGCCACAGGTAAATTTTGCCAAAGCCCTTGCCGATATTTTACCACCGAGTTTAAGCTGCACCTATTTTTTAAATTCAGGAACAGAAGCGGTTGAAGGCGCCATGAAACTGGCCAAACGTTATACAGGTCGTAAAGGCTTTATTGCCTGTAAAAATGCTTACCATGGCAGTACCCAGGGTGCTGAAAGTTTAATGGAAAGCGATTTTTATTCTTCAGGATATGGCCCATTCTTACCCCACGTGAGCTTTATAGCGCACAATAATATTGCTGATCTCGAAAAAATCACTACGGAAATCGCCGCTGTTTTTATAGAGCCCATTCAGGGTGAGGCCGGAATACGTGTAGCCGATTTAGCTTATATACAGGCTTTAAGAGTAAAATGTACTGAAACCGGAACGCTATTAATCTTTGATGAAATACAATCCGGTTTTGGCCGCAGCGGTAAAATGTTTGCTTTTGAACATTATCAGGTTGTACCCGATGTTTTACTACTCGCCAAAGGAATTGGTGGCGGAATGCCGATCGGCGCTTTTATCAGTTCACTCGAAATCATGTCCGTTTTATCGCATACACCTATTTTGGGCCACATGACAACTTTTGGCGGCCATCCGGTTTGTTGCGCCGCAGGTTTGGCTACTTTACGTACACTTGTTGATAATCGTATTGTTGATGAAGTGGAAGAGAAAGGACAATTATTCAAACAGCTTCTTCAACATCCTGCCATTAAAGAAATCAGGGGAAAGGGATTGATGCTTGCCGTTGAATTTGAAAACTTCGAAACCAACAAAAAAATCATCGATGCTTGTATCCTTGATGGCGTTTTATCCGATTGGTTTTTGCACTGCAGCAACTCCATGCGCATTGCTCCTCCTCTAATTATTAGCAAAGAAGAAATTGAAGAAGCCTGCGCGATCATCTTAAAAAATATTAACTTCGTTTTAGAAGAATAAAGCATAAAGCGCCAAGCTGAAAGCGATATATTAACTAATGATAGCATAAACTGAAAATTGTAAACTGAAAACTATCTACTGAAATGAATGTACTAATCGTTGAAGATGAAAAAAGCCTCGCGCTTGAAATGGATGAATTCTTAAGTAAAGAAGGCTTTATTGTAGAGCATGCCTGGAAAAAATCTTCTGCGGAAGAAAAGATATTTGTGAACAGTTATGATTTCATCTTACTCGATTTAGGCTTGCCGGATGGCGATGGTTTCGATATTTTAAAACAGCTAAAAGCGACTAAAGACCGTGATGATGCCGTAATTATTTTAACAGCCCGTAGTGCCGTAGACGATCGTATTAAAGGCCTTGATGAAGGTGCAGACGATTATTTACCAAAACCATTTTCATTGAATGAGCTTTTGGCAAGGATGCACGCCATTACCCGCAGAAAACACAAGCTAGAAAAAAATGAAATCAATGTTCATGATTTTCTGCTCAATATCCAGAACAGGACCGTTGCCTTTGGTGATGAAAGATTAAGCCTCACCAAAAAGGAATTTGAGATTTTTAATTACCTGGTACTGAATAAAAATCGTGTGGTATCCCGTATGAGTTTAACAGAACATGTTTGGGGCGATATTTTAGAAGTAAACTCTGATTCGAATTTTGTTGATGTACACGTTAAAAACCTCCGTAAAAAACTGGCCGCAGTAAGCCCTACAGATTGGTTTGAAACGGTGAGAAGTATCGGGTACAGGATTAATTGTTAGAACTCGAAAAGTCAGGAGTCCGAGGTCGGAAATTAACGGATTGATGGTTTATGGCTTGATAGATCATGGTCAAATGATTAGTATGATATAGCCGATCTACAATAACCAAATTTTTGAGGTTATGGAAAGCAGGCAATTCCAACATGAACCATCAACTATAAAACCATGAACCATGTTAAGTTTGCATTTACGCACCTGGAACAATTAACCAGTTAACCCAACGATAAATGAACCCTCATCCATTTTACATAAAACATCATCCATTTGCATGAAGTTACAGGTTAAATTTTCTTTATATAATGCAGTAACCAAAATTGCCATCATCCTGGTATTAGGTGCCATTATTTTATTTTCTTTAGACAAACTTGCCTATAACCAACTCGATAATCGTTTAATAAAAAAGAAAAACAAAATTATCGAGCATTTAAATGATGATGAGATTGATAGCCTTTTAAATAAACAACAATCATTTACCGATTATAACATTTTAAAGGAAGAATTTATTGTTTTGACTGACATACCCGATGGTCAGCAAGATTCTACGGCTAAGGTTTTTACCGAAAAAAGAGAAATTGAAGGCGATGTAGAAGTTTATCGCATCCTGAACTATAAATTCTCATACCATACCAACTGGTACAACCTTGAAATTGGCGAAACCATGACTACCCTCCAATCGATTAAAAATTCCATCAGGTTTTACATGCTGATTGTATTGGTAGCTGCCTTGTTGATTACTTTGGTTGCCGATTTTACCTTTTCCAACTTCCTGCTGAAACCTTTTTACCTTATTATCGATAAAAAAATCAACCTGGTTGATGATCCGTCACATTATAACTATCAAAACATCCCAACCAGTACCAACGATTTTAAAATTCTCGATAATAGCATTAACTCATTAATGCGAAAAATAAACACGCTTTTCGCTCTAGAGAAACAGTTTATTGCCAATGTATCACATGAGCTGCTTACGCCCATCTCCATTTTAAGTACACGTTTCGAGAATATGCTCAACACGCCCGATATTCCGGTAGAGCACGAAAATAAAATTTATGCTTCTTTAAAAACATTAAATCGTTTAAAGCTGATTATCAATAGCTTATTGTTAATTTCAAAGGTAGAGAACAATCAATACTTAAAAACCGAAGAAATTAGCCTAAAACAGGAAATAACGGATATTCATGAGGACCTTGAAGATCGTATTATGGATAAGAACATCAGTTACCAGGCCAATCTTACAAAAGATTTCCATTTTACCGGGAATAAAGCTTTAATTCACACCTTGCTGATTAATATTATTAATAATGCGATCAAATATAATGTTAATGGGGGTTCAATAACCATTACGGATAAAACCGAGGCCGAAAAATACATTCTTACCATCAACGATACCGGCTCGGGCATGAGTGCTGAACTGGTTGAAAATGCCTTCGACCGCTTTAAAAGAGGAAATAGCGAAGAAAACGGCTTTGGATTAGGACTTGCTATTGTTCAAAGTATTGCGAAATTTCATAAAATTAAGGTCGATATAAAATCTTCAGAGCACAAAGGAACCAGTATCTCCTTAATTTTTTAAAATGAAATTCGGCTGATAACCTGATTGATCCGGCATCATTGCAAATTTGTACCTTTGTAAATCATGCTGGCACCAACTTATTTAAAGCGTTTTCCTTATTTCGCTGTTATCGTGTTATTGTTTTCTGTTTCAAGCTTAAAAGCACAGAAAATAGTAGAAATGCAGGATTCAGTTGCACAACATATCTTTACCTTTAAAGAAATTGAGGTATTGGAAGATGCAGATAATCACTATACTTTTGAGGATATTAAAAGTAAAGCCTCCGATCATAAATTTAAAGCAAGCCTAAGCAGCACCCCACAAACCAAACAACTCAACAGAACTTACTGGTTTAGGATTAAAATTAAGCAAAATGAGCTTGCAAGCAAGCCATTTATTCTCGAATTCTTCGATCAAACGATTGATCACATTACGGCTTATATTCCACAACCTGATCAAAAATACACGGTAGAAAAGCTGGGAGATGCCAATCAATTTGATAAAAGGCTCATTCACCATAAAAACTTCGAAATTCCGATCCAAAACGATGGAAACGAAACTCAAACCTATTATTTCAAAATCAACTCCTCTCAAATTGCCGATATTATCATCGTATTGAGAACTACCGAATGGTTTATTTCTTATGCTTTAGATGAGTATTTCTATTTTGGTATTTTTTACGGGATGATCCTGGTTTTCAGTTTCTATAACCTCATCATTTTTATCGCCATCAGGCAAAAACAGTACCTTTATTATGTACTCTATAATTTAAGTGTAGGCTTTTTCGAAATGAGTACCGATGGCATTGCCTATCAGTATTTATGGCCGAACGCACCTGCATGGAATCAGGTTGCTTATGCATTTGCTTTATGTGCTACCAGTATTTTTGCACTTCTCTTTACCCGCGAGCTTTTGTATGTTAAGGCCAAAGCGCCAAAATTAAACCGGTTTATCTTTGGTATTATTGTTTGCAGGATTGTTTTCTTCATCTATTGTTATCTGTTCGATCAAACCTTGTTCAGTTATAAATTTATTGAGGCCATTCCATTATCTGTAGCCTTTTTTACGGGCATTTATATTTACCGAAAAGGTTACCAACCAGCCCGTTTCTTTGTTTTAGGCTATAGTTTCCTTTTTGCAGGCTTTACACTTAAATTCCTGATCATGCTAGGTATTGCCTGGCTTAATTTTGGGGCCATTAGTTATTACAGTCTGAGTTTTTGTTTCGTGCTCGAAATGATCTTTCTATCCTTTGCCATAGGCGATAAAGTGCGGATCCTAAAAGTTAAAAAAGATAAAGCACAACAGAAAATTATCAGGCAGATGGCGGTAAATGCCAAACTGAAAGACAGCATCAATCAGGAGCTTGAAAGCAAGGTAGAAGAGCGCACCCGCGAGGCTTACCATAAATCGCTCATCATCGAAAGCAAAAACCAGGCACTGGAAGAAGCCAACTCTCTTTTACAACAACAGGCAGAGGAAATTTCGCGAATGAATGTGCTGCTGGAGCATGACAATGAAGAACTGCAAACCAGTGTAGAAAAGGTAACGAGAGACCGGGTAATGTCGACAGAGGTGGGTTTTGAAGAATTCAGTAAAATTTATCCTGACAAAGAAACCTGTTATGAATTTCTTGCCGAACTAAAATGGAGCAATGGTTACCACTGCCGCAAATGCAGTAATGACCATTATTTTGCCGGACATATTTTACATAGCCGCCGCTGCAGTAAATGTGGTTATGAAGAATCGGTAACCACCTACACCATTTTCCACAATACACGCATCCCGATCAATAAAGCATTTTATATGATCTTCCTCATTTATTCTTCAAAAGGAAAAATCTCCTCCCATAAACTATCAGAACTGCTCTCAATCAGGCAAAGTACCTGCTGGACATTCGGATCACGCATTAAAAAAGTGATGGATGACCGGAAGAAAACTTTGAAAAAAACAGCTAAAAACGGCTGGAGCCAGCTTGTAATCGAATAATTACAGCCTTTCATTCGTCACAATATTGTTTGTTTTATACCTTTTTTCTCAAGAAACGGAAGGGTATTTAAGCGTATCAAATTGCTACCGGAGCACCATTCTTCTGAGCTACTTAAATGCTGATTATCAGCACTAAAACACGTTTTTACATCACGGTATTAAAGCGTATCGAAATCAATACAAATAACTAAAAATCAATTAGTTACACAAAATTTAACATTCAAAAAACTTGTATTTAACATTAATACGGTGTTAACTTTACCGCATATATTATTAACAAGAGCAAAATTATGAGAAAAAAGTTTACATTGCTTATGGTGTGTATTCTCTGCGGTATCTCTCTGAGTATGGCGCAGAATATTACCATAAAAGGTCTGGTAAAAGACAAGCAAGGATTACCACTGCCTGGTGTATCTGTAAAGGTGAAAGGAACTAACCAAGGTGCCTCTACTACAGAAAACGGGGCCTATACAATCAGCGCTCCCCAAAACTCAACTTTAGAATTTACATTTATTGGTTACAAAACGATTGAAGAAGCAGTAAATAATCGCACAACACTAAACATTACCTTATCTGATGATAACCAACAGTTAAATGAGGTGGTGGTTATCGGGTACGGTACCACAACCAAAAAAGATTTAACTACAGCTGTAACTTCTATCTCAGCAAAAGATATCGAAAACCAGCCTGTTACCAATCCGCTACAGGCTATTCAAGGTAAGGCAGCAGGTGTTCAGGTAATTTCGCAATCGGGTAAGCCTGGTGCTGGTGTATCGGTAAGCATTAGGGGGAACACTTCAATTACAGGCTCTAACAGTCCGCTTTATGTAATTGATGGGGTAACTTCACGAAATGCAGATTTCTTAAATCCATCAGACATTGAAACTTTAACCATTTTAAAAGATGCTTCAGCAGCAGCCATTTATGGTTCTAGTGGTGCAAATGGAGTTGTTTTAATCACAACAAAAAAAGGAAGTGCAGATAAATTGAGGGTAGGTTTTAATGCTTTTACTGGTTTTTCTAACCTATGGCAGAAACTTGATGTTTTAAACGGCGACCAATACAATGCCTTGCTTAAGGAAATGGGCTACACTGCATTCGGCAACCAAAATACCGATTGGCAGGATGTTACCTTTGGTACCGGAACACAGAATAACTACCAGGTTTCTTTATCAGGAGGCATTAAAGGAGGTCAGTATTACTTCTCAAGTGGTTACCAACAAGATAAAGGTACTGTTGCTCCTGCTGTGTTAGATAAATATACGGTTAACTTTAATGGTTCTCAGAATATCACCAGCTGGTTAAAATTAACGGGTACAGCAGCTTTAACTTACAGAAAATCGGTTGATGTTGGCGATAACAGTGGTGTTGCTGGTGGTGGCGTAATTTTAGCCGCATTATCAACTCCTCCAACTATTGGAATTTACAATCCGGATGGTAGCGGGCAATATGCAGGTAACCCTAACCAGGGTGGTTGGGAAAACCCAATTTCTTATGCTTACCGTATGACCAACGGAACCAACAATTTCCGTTTCTTAGGATCGTTTGCTGCGCAGATCAATTTTACCAAAGATTTATTCTTTAAATCGAGCATCAGTACCAATTTAAACAGAAACCGTTATCAGAATTTCTTAGATCCTTTTACTTCTGAGTACGGAAGAACACAACAAGGACGTTACCAGAGCAACAGAACGAAAGATAATGTATGGTTAAATGAAAATATTGTAAACTATACCAAAAACGTTGGCAAAAATGCTTTTACAGCTACCGGCGGTATGACCATACAAGAATCTGATTACAAGTATTATAATTATGAAGATTCTAAATACCTGGATGCAAACAAAAATTTATTACCAGCTGCTACCTCTGTAGCTTTAACCATTCCATCTTTTGCACAATGGTCTAAGCGTTCTTATTTAGCCCGTGTAACTTATGCTTATGATGGTAAATACCTGTTTAGTTCTAATTTCCGTGCAGATGGTTCATCACGTTTTGCAAAAGAAGGCCGTTACGGTTACTTCCCATCTGCATCAATCGGATGGCGTATTTCTGGTGAGAACTTTATGAAAGAGAGTAAAACCATTAACGATTTAAAAATTAGGGGTAGCTGGGGTAAAGTGGGGAACGATGAAGGTATTGGAGATTATGCTTATTTAGCATTATATCAACCAACTACTTCTGGTTCTTACAACTTTATTCAATTGGCCAATCCTGATTTAACATGGGAAAAAACCACGCAAACCAATGTGGGTTTAGATTTAAGCATGTTTAACTCGAGAATTACCTTTACAGCTGATGCCTATATTAAAAAAACTAACGATCTGCTGTTAAATGTTCCCTTGGCCCTTAGTACAGGTTTTGATACCCAGGCCAGAAATGTTGGATCAATGGAAAACAAAGGTTTTGAGTTTGTATTATCAACAAAAAACATAGTTAAAGATAAATTTACATGGTCTACAGACTTAAACTTCTCTTTAAACCGCAATAAAGTAACCAGTTTAGGTAATTCTTTAACTTCGATTAATTTTGGTGGTATCGATAGCCGCGATGCAGCCATCAGGGTAGAAGTTGGTAAACCACTTGGTGCTTTTTATGGTTACGTTTATCAGGGTGTAGATCCGGCGAATGGTAATGCTAAATTTGCTGATTTAGACAATGATGGTAAAATAACCGCAGCAGACCGTACTTACATCGGAAATGCACAACCTAAGTTCACTTACGGGATGAACAATACTTTAAATTACGGTTCATTCGGCTTGTCGTTCTTCTTCCAGGGCGTACAGGGTAACGATATCTTTAATGCATCACGCATTGATCTTGAAGGTCTTTATGATTCAAAAAACCAATCAACTGCAGTATTAAACAGATGGACAACTCCAGGTCAAATTACCGATATCCCCAAAGCATCAAAAGGTCAGACTGATAACTCGCGTACTTCAAGCAGATTTGTGGAAGATGGCTCTTACCTGCGCTTAAAATCAGCTACTTTATCATATAACTTCAGCTCGGATCTGTTGAAGAAATTAAATATGAGCAAAGTAACGGTATTTGCAACCAGTTATAACTTGTTAACCTTTACCAAATACACAGGTTTCGATCCTGAGGTACAGCGTTATGATGGAAATAGTCCATCTATGGGAATCGATTATGGAACATATCCACAAGCTAGAACTTTCTTATTTGGTGTTAACGTAGGCTTTTAATTTAAACGAAGATGAAACTTAAAATATATTCATTAATTACAGTAAGTGCTGTTACAATGGCATTAAGCAGTTGTAAAAAAGACTTTCTGGATAAGCAACCCATTAGCCAGGTAACACCGGATGTTGCCTTTGCAGATGCCGCAGCAGCAGAAAAATTGATCCAGGGTGTTTATGATGGCATGTACAATGATTATCACATTATGGATTTTATGACCAATGGTGATGCTACTGCTGATAACTGCTATGCTGGTGGTGATAACCCAGATAATATCCAGATTGATCTTTTCAAAGTGGTAAACACCAATGCAAACGTAACCAGGGATTATACCGCGTTGTATAAAGATATCAAAAATGCCAACCTGGTAACAGATAACGTTCCTAACATACAGGATCCAAAATTAGATGTAAACGACAGGCGCAAACAAATCCTTGCAGAGGCCAGGATTTTACGTGCATACATGTATTTTAATGTGGTAAGGTTATTCGGTGCTGCTCCCCTTGTATTAAAAATCCCTTCAACAACTGAAGAGTTTTCTCCACCAAAAGCAAGCGTTGATGCCATTTATACTCAAATCATAACAGATCTTGAATATGGTGCAGCCAATGCACGTATAGCTGCACCAAACAAAGGATTAATGACAAAAGGCGTTGCCAATGCGCTTTTAGCTAAGGTATATGCAACTAAAGCCAATCCCGATTGGAATAAAGTAAGCACTTATGCCGATGCTGTTATCGGTGGTGGGTACTCTTTAGTAACAAACTACGATTTCTTATGGGATCAAAACCACAAAAACAACTCAGAAGCAATTTGGGAAATGCAATATGATGGCTGGGGTGGTTTACATGGCAACTGGATGCCAAGTCAGCTTTTTGGTGCCGGATGGAAAAAATTTAATACACCAACCAATGATTTGGTAAGCACATTTGATGCTGAAAAAGATGTAGTTCGCAAAAAATCAAGCATTTTGATTGATGGAGTTGGATGGGATGATGATTATTGGAAAAACCCTGCAGTATATCCGCATGTAAACAAGTACAGAGCGGATGATAAAACAGATACTTACTTAATCCGTTTGGCTGATATTAAGTTATTAAAAGCAGAGGCATTAAACGAATTAAGTGCTTCTGGATGGTCTGCAGCTGCAACAATCGTAAACGAGGTGCGTAATCGTGTAAATTTAGGTGTAACGCCGGCAGCAGATCAGGCTTCTATGCGTTTGGCTATCGAAAAAGAACGCCGCTTGGAACTGGCATTTGAAGGACATCGCTGGTTCGATTTATTAAGAACAAACAGAGCCGTTACCGTAATGAATGCTCAAAAAGATGGTAACGGTAATTCATTGAATTACAACATTAGCACAGCGAACCTGTTATTCCCGATTCCACAATCAGAATTGGACAGAAACCCTAACCTACGTTAATTTCTATATTAAAACAAAGGCGGCCAAGGTCGCCTTTGTTTTATAACCCAACCCCTATGATGTTTAAAAGAACCCTGCTCTCACTTCTGGCAATGGGAAGCTTAATCAGCACCCAGGCCCAAATCAAAAACACAAACCAGGCTAAAATTGATGCTTTATTAAGCAAAATGACCCTTGAAGAAAAAGTGGGTCAGATGGCACAAATAACCCTAGATGTAATCGGCACAGGTAAAAGCCGCTTCGAAAGCGATGAGCCTTTTACGCTCGATAAAGCAGCAATGGACAAAGCGCTAATCCAGTACCATGTGGGCTCGGTATTAAATACCTCAAACAACAGGGCACGTACGCCACAGGTTTGGTATAAAATCATCAGTGAAATTCAGGATGTTGCCATTAAAAAAGGCAAAAATAAAATTCCTGTAATTTATGGTGTTGATGAAGTACATGGTGCAACCTATACTGCTGGTGCCACCATGTTCCCTCAGCAAATTGGTCAGGCGGCTACATTTAACCGCAGCCTGGTTAAAAACGGCGCTTCAATCACCGCTTATGAAACCCGTGCAAGTTCAATTCCCTGGAACTTTGCCCCTATTTTAGATTTAGGTGCCGATCCGCGTTTTCCCCGCCAGTGGGAAAGTTTTGGAGAAGATCCTTATGTGGTTACCGAATTAGGAAAAGCAGCGGTTAAAGGTTATGAGGGTGATGATAATAATGTGGCTAATCCTTATAAAGTAGCAACTTCTTTAAAACACTTTTTAGGTTACCAAACACCAACAACAGGAAAAGACAGAACCCCTGCTTTCATTTCTGATCAGGCTTTAAGAGAATACCATTTGCCACAATTTAAAGCGGCTGTTGATGCTGGTGCACATACCGTAATGATTAACTCAGGTATTATCAATGGCATTCCGGTACACTCCAACTATAACATCGTTACCAAATTATTAAAAGAAGAATTGGGTTTTAAAGGTTTGGTGGTAACCGATTGGGGAGATATCGAAAATCTTTTCAAAAGAGACCATATAGCAAAAGACGATAAAGAAGCAATTATGCTGGCCATTAACGCCGGAATAGATATGAGCATGATTGCTTATAACTACGAAGTATTCTGCGATAACCTGATTGCTTTGGTGAAAGAAGGTAAAGTGAAACAGGAAAGAATCGATGATGCCGTACGCCGGATTTTACTGGTAAAATTTGCGACCGGTTTATTCGAAAAACCAACCACCAACCCTAAAGATTACCCAAAATTTGCAAGTAAAGAATTCCAGACTGCGGCTTATAATACCGCCGCAGAATCAATCACTTTATTAAAGAATACCAATAACATCCTTCCATTAAAAAAAGGGATAAAACTTTTGGTTACCGGGCCAAATGCAAACTCAATGCGTACGTTAAACGGCGCATGGACGTATAGCTGGCAGGGCGAAAAGGTAGAAGAATTTGCAAAAGATTATCATACCATTTTAGAAGCACTACAACATAAAAATGGTGCAGATAACATTAAATACCTCCCAGGCGTAAGCTATAAAATGGACGGTAAATATTTCGAAGATTTTGCCGATAAAATGGATGAAACCATTGCTGCTGCCAAAGATGTAGATGCTGTGGTATTGTGTTTAGGCGAAAATACCTATACTGAATCTCCCGGTAATTTGAGCGATCTTTATATTTCTGATCAGCAGATCGAACTGGCCAAAAGAATAGCTGCAACCGGCAAACCTGTTATTTTAGTGTTAAATGAAGGTCGTCCGAGGATTATCAGTAAGTTCGAGAAAAGCATGAGTGCTGTGGTTCAAACTTATCTTCCAGGCAACTATGGTGCAGATGCCTTGGCCGATATTTTATTTGGTGAGGTAAATCCATCAGGAAAACTGCCTTACACCTATCCTCAGTTCCCGAATGCCTTATTTACCTATTATCACAAACCTTCAGAAGCGCGTGAAACCGTAGAAGGTGTTTATAACTACGATTCTGATTACAACCCACAATATGTTTTCGGTCAGGGTTTAAGTTACACTACTTTTAAATACAGTAACCTTAAATTAAGCAGCAATACCTTAAAAACCGGCGAAGCTTTAACCATTTCTGTTGAGCTGAGCAATACCGGAAGCAGAGCAGGTAAAGAAAGTGTACTGCTTTTCACCACTGATTTAGTGGCAAGTGTAATTACACCAGATGTAAAACGTTTAAGAGGCTTTGAAAAAATCGACTTAAAAGCCGGCGAAACCAAGACAGTTACTTTCACTTTAACGCCCGAAGATATTGCCGTTGTAAATTTAGAAGGCAAAAAGGTAACCGAAGCAGGCGAATTCAAAATCCAGATCGGCGACCAGAAAATAAACTTTAATTACACCAATTAAACCAATCCTGTTTTTGAATATGAGGCTGTATCATAAGCTGTAAATTCAATTATAATTTGTCATGTTGAGCTTGTCGAAAATTCTTCGAAACATTTTCAACGGATCCTTCGACTACTTGTCCCGATTTTTCATCGGGAGGCTCAGGATGACAATTTATGTTTTGTGCTACTGCTATTTTAAATATCCTATCATTTTTATACTATGCGAAATACCCTGAAATCTCTAACCAAAACCATAATTATGAAACCTTTTTACAACCTGGGCACTGCGCTGAGCATCCTGATTGTTGCCTGTGCCTGCAGCAAAAGCCCCAGGGCAAATGAAAGCGACAATCTACCACCTACATCTACCGAGCCTGTTAAAACTGATGTAGCATTCTGGTTAACCAAAGGTGATCAGTCGCAATTGTTAAAAAAACAGAATGTTGCCTTAAATTTTTCAACAGCAACCAACAGCAACCCAACCATTGAGGTAGATCCGGCTACTACTTTCCAAAGCATTGATGGTTTTGGTTATACCCTAACTGGTGGCAGTGCAAGCCTGATTAACGCTTTACCAGCCGCAGCGCAAGATAAATTGTTAAAAGAGCTTTTTAGTGCCACTGATGATGCCATTGCGGTAAGTTACATCCGGATTAGCATTGGCGGGTCTGACTTAAGTGCTTATCCATTTACATACAACGATCTGGCGGATGGAGAAACCGACGATAATTTAGCTAAGTTTTCTATCGCTAAAGAACAGGCAGATTTAATCCCGGTATTAAAAAAGATTGTGGCCATTAACCCAACAATCAAATTTTTAGGTTCCCCATGGACCGCCCCTACCTGGATGAAAACCAATAAAAGTTTTATTGGCGGTAGTTTGAAGCCAGAATATTATCAAACTTATGCCAAATATCTGGTAAAATACATCCAGGCCATGAAAGCTGAAGGAATTGTAATTGATGCCATTACGCCTCAAAATGAGCCACTGCATCCCGGTAATAACCCAAGTATGTATATGACGGCTTTAGATCAGGCAGAATTCATTAAAACAGCTTTGGGTCCAATATTTCAGAGCAGCGGGATTAAAACGAAAATTATTGTATATGATCACAACGCTGACAAGCCGGAATATCCGATTACCATTTTAAATGATGCTGATGCCAAAAAATACGTTGATGGTTCTGCATTCCACTTATATGCCGGTCCGATTACGGCACTTACGCAGGTACATAATGCACACCCTGACCGTAACGTATACTTTACCGAACAATGGGTTGGTGGCCCGGGCAACTTTGCAGAAGATTTAAAGTGGCATGTATCCACCCTTATTGTTGGGGCCACCCGTAACTGGAGCCGCAACGTTTTAGAATGGAATTTAGCTGCCGATCCGAACTATAATCCACATACCGATAAAGGTGGCTGTACCACTTGTTTAGGTGCTATAACCATTGCACCAGCGGTTAGCCGAAATGTGGCTTATTATGTAATTGCCCATGCTTCTAAATTTGTAAAACCAGGTTCTGTACGAATTGCTTCAAACATTACAAACAACCTTCAGAACGTAGCTTTTAAAACACCTGATGGCAAAAACGTATTGATTGTTTGCAATAATAACAGTTCAGAAACCGCATTCAATATTAAATACAATGGTAAAGCAGTAAACACCAGCCTTGATAAAGGTGCGGTGGGTACTTACGTTTGGTAAAATCTTTTTGTTTAATTGTTTAGTTAGCCTCGCATTGCGGGGCTTTCTGGTTTATAGAGTGGCTACCATCCCGATCCAGATTCGTCATTTCGACCGTAGTGGAGAAATCTATCTAGAAAGATTTTTAAGACTTCTAAGTTGCTCGGGATTTGCAATCCACAGTCTAATTTTGTTAGCGTACCGATAAGCCTTTTAGTTTTTGCCACGGATTTACGGAAAACACGGAAGAATTTATCGGCTTGGCCTCATTCCGCTATAGAGGCTTCAACATTTTTTTTGGCAGGCCCTTTGCTTAACAATAAAAAAATCAATCCGATAATAAAATGAAAAACATCATCCCAGTATTAAGTCTTGCTGCTTTATTTGTGGCTGCCTGTCAGGGCGGCACTGCAAAAAAGACACAGGCCAAAATAGATTCTACCATTGTAACCAATGCCGAAACCGCGCCAAATGCCATTCAGTGTTACCAATATATTAAAAACAGAGATACGGCCACCCTATCGCTCAAAAACGAGGATAATAAGGTAACAGGCACGCTCGGTTATAATTTATACGAGAAAGATAAAAATGCAGGCACAATTGCCGGAGTAATTAAAGGCGATACCATTATTGCCAGTTATACATTTCAGTCAGAAGGGCAAACATCTGTCAGGGAAGTTGCTTTCTTAAAAAAGGGCGATCAGTTGATCGAAGGTTTTGGTGATGTGCAGGAAGTTAAAGGCGAAACAAAATTTAAAGATATCAATCAGCTAAAGTTTGAAGGATCAATGGCTTTCGGTAAAATTGAGTGTAAATAATACTTCGTCATCTCAAGCCATAAATCGTCAATTATTAGGAGATACAACGAAGCAATCTTTCATTCATGCCAGTTCGTACGCTAAAGATTGCTTCGTCGGCTGAAGAAGCCTTCTCGCAATGACGATTTTTAGGTTGGCCGGGATTTGCAATCCCGACCAAATTTCTATTTACCTACAGCATCCTTCGCTGCCTGTGTCCACTCCTCACTTAACTTAAGCACATAATCAGAGTATTTTTGTATTTCATCAGGCTTTAACTTAGCAGCCCAGCCTGTTGCCTGATTTGCCCAGGCGGTGTATTTATCGCTGATGGCTTTAATTTCTGCTGCATTTTTGCTTTTTACAGCCGCAACATACTCATCTTTTAATTTGCTATACTCTGCCAAACCTTTATTTACTTCTTCATTGGAGAAAGTAGGAACATCGGTTTTAACAGTTTCAGTTGTTGTAGTGGTCACTTTCGTAACAGTGTCGCCGTTTGCAGAAATTGCGCTTGAATCTTTAGTCGTTTCTGTTTTTTTTGTGCTGTCGCAAGAAACTAATGTTGTGGCTAATAAGCCAGCTGCAGCAATAGATAAGATGGTGTTTTTCATTTTGATTTGGTTTTAGCCCCAAAGTGACGAAATATTGTGCCAAATCGTAAAAAATCCGGTTAAATACTTAAATATTGTAACCGGAACGTAGAATTAGAGGAGGTATGTGCTTACAAATCTTCAAATCTCTCCCAAAAACCATCAACCGGGAGTTTTGCAAAAATATTTACCGGCTCCTTTTTTACCGGATGAATAAACTGTAAACGGCGGGCGTGTAAACAGATACTCCCTTTTCTGCTGCCGCGTGGATAACCATATTTATTATCGCCCATAATCGGGCATCCCATAGACGATAGCTGAACCCTGATCTGGTGCGAACGTCCTGTTAAGGGATCTACTTCCAAAAGGTAATAATCGCCCACTTTTGCCTTCACTTTATAAGAAAGTTCTGCCCGCTGACTACCTGTAACTTCAGTATTGTAATAAGAAACCACGTTTTTCTGCGGGTTTTTAACCAACCAGTGAATCAAAGTAGCGGATTCTTTTTCTGGCTTATTCTTTACTACCGCCCAATAAGTTTTTTTTACTTCCCTATTTTTAAAAACAGCATTCATCCGCTCTAAGGCTTTACTGGTTTTGGCGAATAAAATTACGCCGCTTACCGGTCTATCTAAACGGTGTACTACACCTAAAAAGGCACCATTAGGTTTGTTGTATTTTTTAGCGATATACTTTTTAACCTGTTCATCTAAAGGTTCATCGCCGGTTTCATCAACCTGCACAATATCACCTGCCCTTTTATTAATGGCGATTAAATGGTTGTCTTCAAAAAGGATGTCGTTATCGGTAATGGGCATTAGTTTAGTTCATTAGTTCATTCGTCATAAGTTCATTTGGTTAAGCAAATTGCCTATTGCGAAAGTTTATTGGTTAATTTGTTTAGCTTATGGGCGATTTCAGACTCAAGACTACAGACTTGGGATTGCTAACTAATACTGGTTAATTGTATAAATCGGTTAACTGACTCAAAACTCCCAACTCAAAACTCCAGGCTTAATACTGTTCTTTCTCGTTCGGGAAATCATTTCCCTTTACATCACGGATATAAGATTGTGCAGCACCTAAAATTTCGTCGTAAAGGTTAATATACTGGCGTAAAAAACGGGGTTTAAAGCCTTTGGTTAAACCAATCATATCATTTACTACCAAAACCTGCCCATCACAGGCTTGTCCGGCTCCAATACCGATAGTTGGGATATTCAGGCTTGCTGTAACTTCTTTACCCAAAGCAGCAGGAATTTTCTCCAACACAATAGCAAAGCAACCTGCAGCCTGCAAAGCCAAAACATCGGTTTTTAATTTATTGGCTTCTTCTTCTTCTTTAGCACGAACGGTATAGGTTCCAAATTTATAAATAGACTGTGGAGTTAAGCCCAAATGCCCCATCACCGGGATACCAGCCGTAATGATACGCTGAACCGATTCGATGATTTCTTCGCCACCTTCTAATTTAACGCCATGGGCACCCGATTCTTTCATGATCCTGATGGCAGAATTTAAAGCTTCTTTTGAATTACCCTGATAAGAACCAAAAGGTAAATCGACCACTACAAAGGCGCGTTTAACCGCTCTGATTACAGATGCAGCATGATAAATCATCTGATCTAAAGTAATAGGTAAAGTTGTTTCATGACCAGCCATTACATTGGAAGCAGAATCGCCAACCAATAAAACGTCTAATCCTGCGTCATCTAAAATAGTAGCCATCGAATAATCGTAGGCCGTTAGCATCGATATTTTTTCACCTCGTTGCTTCATTTCCTGTAAAGTATGCGTGGTGATGCGTTTGATTTCTTTATGTACCGACATGGGATTTGTTTTGTGTTGTCAAAAGTATTGTTTTTTCTTTAATTAAGCTGAAAGACCAAAGGTAAAAGACTAAAGCAACCTCAAGCTTAAATCATTTTTCTTAAAAATCCAGCTTCACAGCTTTCAGCTTTGGTCTTTCCGCTTTTTACTTAAACCTTATTTCACTTTTCTCTTTACATTTCCAATCTAAAACTCTATCTTTGTACCCCGAAATGGAAGGGATATATTCATCTTTTTTTGCACCCTGCAAATACGGCTTAAATGCCGAAAGCCATTCTTTTTTCAACTCTTTTTTAAATCAAAATCCATATTGTAATTACCATGACTAACTACACCAAGTTACCTGCGATTTTATTACTGGCCGATGGCACAGTTTTTTACGGCAAAGCGGCCGGAAAAATTGGCACCACTACTGGCGAAATTTGTTTTAATACCGGGATGACAGGTTACCAGGAAATTTTTACCGATCCAAGTTATTTTGGACAGATAATGGTTACCACCAATTCACATATTGGCAATTACGGTATCCATAAAGATGAAATCGAATCAGGTTCGATTAAAATCGCTGGTTTAGTTTGTAAAAATTACAACATCGTTTACAGCCGTAAAGAAGCAACAGAATCTATTCAGGATTATTTCCAGAACGATAATTTAGTGGCCATTTCTGATATTGATACCCGTGCATTGGTTCGTCACATCAGGGATAAAGGTGCTATGAATGCCATTATTTCTTCAGAAATTACCGATTTAGAAGAATTAAAACAAAAACTGGCTGAAGTACCTTCAATGGAAGGCTTAGAGCTTTCATCAAAAGTAAGTACAACAGAGCCATATTTTTATGGAAACCCTGAAGCGAGCTTAAAAGTTGCCGCTTTAGATTTAGGCATTAAGAAAAACATTTTACGCAGTTTCGAAAACCGCGATATTTACGTACAGGTTTTCCCGGCTAAAACTACTTTTGCCGAAATGGAAAAATTTAGTCCGGATGGTTATTTTATTTCTAACGGCCCTGGCGATCCATCGGTAATGCCTTATGCTGTAGAAACCATTAAAGATATTTTAGCAGAAGATAAACCATTGTTCGGGATCTGTTTAGGTCACCAGTTATTGGCCGAAGCCAATGGTATCGGCACCATGAAAATGTTTAACGGTCACCGTGGATTAAACCACCCGGTTAAAAACATCATTAAAAACCACTGCGAGGTTACTTCTCAAAACCACGGCTTTGGCGTAATTCCTGATGAAGTTAGAAATTCTGATAAAGTAGAGATTACACACATTAACCTAAACGATAAATCAATCGAAGGTATCCGTGTTAAAGGCAAAAAAGCATTTTCAGTTCAATATCACCCTGAATCTTCTCCAGGCCCGCACGATTCGCGTTACTTATTCGACGATTTCGTTGAAGTAATGAAAGGCGAGTTGGTTTGGTAGGGTTAAGGTAGAAGGTTGAAAGGCTGAAAGTTTGAAGTGAAAGCTTAAAACCAAAGGTTTAAGGTAGAAGGCCAGAAGGTGGAAGGTTTAGGGCGAAAGTTCAAACAAATGAACCAATGACCAATAAACCAATGACCAATGAACCAATAAACCAATAAACAAGAATAAGATCTGCGGATTTGCGGCAAAAACAGGCTGACAGTCCGCAGATTTCTTTTATAATCTATTTCGCCTGCTTAAAACATCATTTTACCGATATTTTAGATCATCTCCATCATAATTCATTTTCAATTCATTTAAAGCTCCTTACATTCGCAATATGGAAACAAAGAAAGCCATTATCAGTGTTAAAGACCTGGTAAAAAAGTACGATGATTTTGTGGCCGTTCAGGGGCTGAGTTTTGAAGTTTATGAGCATGAAATTTTTGGACTGCTTGGTCCTAATGGCGCTGGAAAAACCACCACACTCGAAATTATCGAGACTTTAAGAGAAAAAACGTCAGGCGAAATTATTGTCGATGGCTTTTCTGTTGATCAACAAGCACACGCCATTAAGCAGATTATAGGTGTGCAATTGCAGGCCGCTGGTTATTACCCTAACCTTAACCTGATTGAGCTGATTGAACTTTTTGCCGGCTTATATGGCGCCAACATTAAACCAATGGAAATGCTGGAAAAAGTAAATCTTCAGGATAAGGCAAAAGCAAAATATAAAGCACTTTCTGGCGGACAGAAACAACGCTTTTCTATCGCAACCACACTGATCAACCAACCCAAAATTATTTTCCTTGACGAACCTACAACAGGGTTAGACCCACAGGCCCGCAGAAATCTTTGGGACCTGATTATCGAGATCCGCAATGCTGGCACAACGGTTGTAATTACTACACACTATATGGATGAGGCCGAGCAGCTTTGTGATCGTGTTGCTTTTGTAGAACGTGGTCAGATTATCGCGCTGGATACTCCAGATAATTTAATCGATAAATTAGTAAGCAGTGGTTTTGAGCGCAAAAAAGAGGTTAAAAAGGCCAACCTGGAAGATGTTTTCATCAATCTTACTGGTCAGGAATGGCGTGAGTAACCCCTTAACTCCCTAAAGGGGGAACTTAATGTCGAAGTTTAATACATAGTTCAAAAATAGAATCCAGCAGAATTAATATGCAAAAAAATATACACGATAGAAATTCAGGCTCCCCTTTAGGGGCTGGGAACTATAGTAACCTTACAGCAACCCTTGCCCTCGCCAAAGCGAGTTTCCGGTCGATTATGCGGAGCCCTTCGGCGGTGGTGTTTACGCTAGCTTTCCCTTTAATATTTATCCTCGTTTTTGGCTTTTTGGGCGGCGGCGGCACCCACATCGATGTTGGGGTAACACCAGGCTCTGATGTAAACAACCCGGTTATGGGTATGCTGGAAAAAACAGGTATGATTCGTTTGGTTAAAAATAAATCGAAAGCCGATTTTGATAAATTGCTTGAAAAAGGCAATGTAGATGCCATGATTGATGTGCATAGAAAAGTAAATTCTGCAGCCTATTCGGTTAATGTGGTTTACACTTCCGCATCAAGAGATAAAGGCGGAATTTTAAAATCGGTTTTAAACAATATTTTTTATGATAAAACCTTAAAACCAACCGTAGCAGAAATAAAAGAAAGCACCATAACCGGTCGTGAATATAAAACCATCGATTTTATCCTACCCGGACAGTTGGGGTTCTCACTTTTGAGCACAGGTGTTTTCGGAACGGCATTCGTTTTTTTAAGTCTGCGCCAAACTTTGGTCATTAAACGCTTTTTTGCTACACCAGTAAGACGATCGAGCATTGTAATAGGCGAAGGTATAGCCCGTATCGGTTTCGCTTTAATAGGTGCTTTATTTATCATTTTAATCGGACACTTCTTTTTTGGCTTTACACTCGTCCACGGGGCAATCACGGTCGTCAATATGCTGATACTGGCAACAATGGGCATTATTGTTTTTATGGGCTTTGGTTTTATTATTTCGGGCATTGCAAAAAGCGAAAGTATGGTACCGCCTATCTCTAATATTGTAACCTTGCCACAGTTTTTATTATCAGGAACTTTCTTTTCTATAGAAGCTTTTCCAAGCTGGTTACAGCCCATCAGCAGAGCTTTACCTCTAACCTATTTAAACGACGCCATGCGCAAAGTTGCTTTTGAAGGCGTAGGCTTATGGGATGTTAAATTCCAGATTATGATCCTTTTACTTTGGGGAATTGGCATTTATGCCGTAGCCGTTAAAGTATTTAAGTGGGAATAACCAACATGATAAAAAGAATTTAAAAAGATAACCGCCTGGTTATCTTTTTTTTTGTGAAAAATTTTAATATCGGATAGTAGTATTTTTATATTCAACCGATAATTAGTATATTTGGGTGTGTGGGATTTTGATTTAAGCGATTTAGAAGAGTTACAACAACAAATAGGCAGGTTGTACGATAAAAAGACCAAGTTGGAAAACTCGAGGCCCTTGCCTAATAGTGCCCTACACCGCATCAAAGAAGATCTTACCCTCGAGTGGACGTACAACTCGAACAGTATAGAAGGAAATACCCTAAGCCTGAAAGAAACCCAGATGGTTTTACAGGAAGGCATTACCATTAAAGGCAAATCACTAAGAGAACACTTCGAAGCCTTTAACCACGAAAAAGCCATCGATTATCTCTACACCCTTGTAAACAATAAATATATACTCAGGAGCATCGATATCTTATCATTGCATGGCTTGGTTTTACGCAGCATTGAAGATGATTATGCCGGCCGCTTAAGAAATGGCGGTGTGCGTATTGTTGGCGCAAATTTTACGCCCCCCAATGCCAATAAGGTTTCCGATCTGTTAGATCAGTTGATCATATTTGTTAATGATAACCCTTTAGGTTTAAATGATATTGTATTATCAACTATCTTTCACCATAAACTGGTTTGGATACACCCTTTTTTCGATGGAAACGGTCGTACGGTAAGGCTCGCTATGAATCTATTATTGATGCGTAAAGGCTTCCCCCCTGCCATTATTCTTAAAAACGACAGAAAGAAATACTACGAAGCACTTAATCAGGCCAATAAGGGTAAATACCATAAACTCTGCCTGCTTATGCTGCAGGCAGTAGAACGTTCTTTAAATATCTATCTAAATGCATTACCCAATAGCACATATGGCGATTACGAACCTATTTCGCACATCGTTTCAGAGCCTGATGTTCCTTACGGGCAAGAGTATGTAAGTTTATTGGCAAGGCAGGGCAAAATAGATGCCTACAAAGAAGGCAGGGATTGGCTTACCACAAAAGCTGCAGTAAAAAGCTATATCCAAACGCGCAAAAGGAAACGTTAACTTTTTTTAACTTTTTGCGGTTTGATAATGATGTAATTTTACCAAAAAATATTAAATGAAAAATTTGATCATCTTCTGTAGTATTTTATTGATTGCCAATACTGCAAAAGCACAGTTTAAATTCCTCGCCAATAACAGCTCAAATCAATATAAGGCCAAAATTATTGTAGATAAGTGCGAGAGCAGAACCTGTGATGGAAAAGCGACTATTATTATTTACGATAAAGCAACAGACCGCGAAATAGATACTTTTCATTCTGAAGACCTCGAATTTGGCTTAACCGAAACGCAGGATGCTAAACTGGGCTGGCTCGAACTCGGAAAATATCAGACACCGCTAATTTTCGGCGATTTTAATTTTGACGGACTTGAAGATATCGCCATCAGAAATGGGAATAAAGGTGCTTATATGAGTCCATCTTACGATGTGTACCTGGCAGCAGCCGAAAATAAGTTTGTACTGAACAGCGAATTAACCAAACTGGCCAGCGAAAATCTCGGCATGTTTGATATAGATAAAAAAGCACAACAGGTATCCATCCATCAAAAAGACGGATGCTGTTTCGATAAGACGATTAATTACAAATACGGCAATAAAAATGCACTATATGAAGACTCATCGGTAATTGAAGATTCGAGTATTGCTGATTATGTTACGGTGATTACCCAAAAACTGGTTGACGGCAAAATGAAAAGAACGGTGCAGAAATTTAAGATGAAAGATTATTATAATCAATAGCCAAAATCTACCGTCATTTCAAGCGGAGTACCACCCAGCGGAGAAACCTATCTCGGGATAGATCTCTCCACTGCGTTTCGGTCGAGATGACGACTTTGAGAATTAAATTCTGATTATTTTAAAGTGCTGCTTTTACCAAAAACGGCAAGATCTCTTTCTGAAAGCTTACAAAATTCTTGCGTACGTCTGAATCGCTTACCGAGGTAAATGCAAACGAGAATACAATGCTCTTACTGGCTTTTAGCAAAAAGGCTAATCCTTCTCTTCTGGCCGGGTTATTTTTAAAGTTATCCAGTTGTAGATATGCTGCAAGCAGCAAAGCCTCCAATTGATCTGATAAATGCTTTAGAAATTCCTGTGAGTTTGCATTTTCGCGTACAAAATCCCAACCTATAAACTCATTACAGGCCGTAAAAGACAAACGGCTGGTTTTCATTACCAACGCTTTTAAATGCTCTTCTTCTGAGGCGTAACTTACTTTATTGTGTAAAATTTCGTGCAGGTTCTGATCAAGATAATCCATCAGGATGCTATCCAATACCTGCTCTTTACTTTCAAAATATTTATAAATGGTTGCTTTGGCAATACGTGCCTTTTTTGCAATTTCGTTTACGCTGGTTTTATGATAACCGTATTTTCTAAATAATTCTTTGGCAGCCTTTTTTACTGTTTCTTTTATTTTTTCAGCTTCCATTTTAATTGTTTACGTGTAATAGTGTGTTGCCCTGCAACGAGATATTGTATGCTTTTAAGCTTTTTTCGGCAGGTGCTTTTTGTGGACTGCCATCAAGCAATGAGAATTTTGCTCCAGAACAAGGGTCTGTTGCGGTTACCCCGCTATCGTCAGGCGCTACTTTGCAGATTTTCTCCGGATTTACGGTACTGCAACGATCGAAGGCAACATAAGTACCCAGTGGTGTTTTTACGATCAGCAAGCCACCAACGCCGTAATTTGGCACTACTAACACATTATTTACCGCTTTGATGCTAAATTCGGTTAGCGTAACATTGTAATTTACGGGTACATCCGGAATGTAACCTTCATCCTTACCGCAACCTGTAGTTAATACCAGGATAAATAATATGCTGTATAAATATTTCATCATTAAATTAAAGCAGATTTAAATTGCTTTAAGAAACGTGCATCATTCTCAGAGAATAAGCGCAGATCTTTAATTTCGTATTTTAAATTGGTGATCCGTTCAATTCCCATCCCGAACGCGAAACCGCTGTATTTTTTCGAATCGATACCACAGTTTTCCAAAACATTTGGATCTACCATACCGCAGCCCAAAATTTCTACCCATCCACTGTATTTACAAAACTGGCAGCCGGCTCCTTTACAAATGGTACAAGAAATATCCATCTCTGCAGATGGCTCTGTAAAAGGGAAATATGACGGACGGAAACGCACTTTAGTACCTTCTCCGTACAATTCCTGAACAAAATAAAATAAGGTTTGCTTTAAATCGGCGAATGAAACATTTTCATCAACATACAAACCTTCTACCTGATGGAAAAAGCAATGTGCCCTGGCGGAAATGGCCTCGTTACGGTAAACACGGCCCGGCATAATTGCCCTAAAGGGTGGTTGCCCCTGCTCCATCATCCTCACTTGTACAGATGAAGTATGTGTACGCAAAGCGATATCACCTTTTGCGCCACCTTTTTTAATGAAAAATGTATCCTGCATATCTCTTGCAGGGTGCTCTTCAGGGAAGTTTAACGCAGAAAAGTTATGCCAATCATCTTCAATCTCAGGACCTTCTGCTACCGTAAAACCAAGCTTAGCAAAAATCTCTACAATTTCCCTGCGTACTAAAGCTAAAGGATGGCGTGAACCAATCTCAAAACCTTCGCCCGGTAAAGTTAAATCAAGTTGAGAATTTTCACTTTTGGTTTCGGTACTTTCAGTAGATTCTTTTAATGTTTGATATTTTGATTCGGCAAGTTGTTTAAATTCATTTAAAACTTTACCTAAAGATCTTTTTTCTTCAACAGAAACGGATTTAAATTCGTCGAAAATCTCTTTAATTACCCCTTTGCTTCCTAAATATTTAATACGGAATTGCTCTAGTTCGTCTGCTTTTTCAGTTACGAAAGCATTAATTTTTTCGGTATATTGTGTTATTTTGTCCTGTAACATGGCTCCAAATATACAGCAAATTATCTAATAATTTTAGGGTTGCCGGGTTCAAATAATCTGTTTACAATACCATTATATAAGAAAATGAACCCATAAACAACAAAAGCCGCTAAATAGCAGCTTTTGTATTATCTTAAATCTTATTATTTTAAATCACGCCAAGTTCTTTTCCTACTTTGGTAAAAGCAGCAATTGCTTTATCTAAATGATGTTGCTCATGCCCGGCAGATAACTGTACACGGATCCTGGCTTTGCCCTGAGGCACCACAGGATAAAAGAAACCAATTACATAAATACCTTCTTCAAGCATTTTAGCCGCAAATTGTTGTGCAATTTTAGCATCGTACAACATTACGGGAACAATTGGGTGGAAACCTGGTTTAATGTCAAATCCAGCTGCCGTCATTTTCTCACGGAAATATTGGGTATTGCTTTCTAATTTATCCCTTAATGAGGTAGTTTCGCTCAGCATATCCAATACTGCAATAGATGCACCTGCAATTGCCGGAGCTAAAGTATTTGAAAATAAGTATGGACGTGAACGTTGACGCAACATATCGATAATTTCTTTTTTACCAGAAGTAAAACCGCCCGATGCACCGCCTAAAGCTTTACCTAAAGTACCGGTAATGATATCAATGCGATCTATTACATTAAAATGTTCGTGGGTTCCGCGACCGTTTTTACCGATGAAACCAGTACAATGCGATTCATCAATCATGATCAGGGCTTCATATTTATCAGCCAGATCAGCAATTTTATCTAATGGAGCAACCGATCCATCCATAGAGAAAGCGCCATCGGTAACAATAATTCTGTGACGGCAATCTTTTGCAGCGATCAATTGTTTTTCCAGGTCTTCCATATCCGCATTTTTATAACGGAAACGTTGTGCTTTACATAAACGTACCCCATCAATGATCGATGCATGGTTTAATTCATCAGAAATAATGGCATCTTCAGCATTAAACAAAGGCTCAAAAACACCCCCGTTTGCATCAAATGCAGCCGCATATAAAATGGTATCTTCTGTACCTAAAAACTTAGAAATTTTTGCTTCCAATTCTTTATGTACATCTTGTGTTCCACAGATAAAACGTACTGAAGACATTCCATAGCCATGATCGTCTATCGCTTTTTTGGCTGCTTCGATCACTTTTGGGTGAGAAGAAAGTCCTAAATAATTATTTGCACAGAAATTGACTACTTCAGCGCCGCCGCTTACTTTAATATCGGCACCCTGAGGAGTAATAATGATCCTTTCGCGTTTAAATAATCCAGCGTTTTCGATTTCTTCAAGCTCTTTTTGAAGAACTGGTTGTAATGTTTTGTACATGGCCTTTTTATATGGTTGAATTTATGTCCAAAGTTATAAAAAAAAGTCTTTTCTGCCCTATAAAGGCAATTTTAACCACTCATTTCACAAACAAACGTTTGATTGATCTTATAATCGTAATTACAGCTTTAATTTTGATAAAAACCATACCTATTGACTACTATTTTTTCGATCTTAACAAACTTTAACACACAACTATGTGTATAGTGTTAAAAGATATTCGATATTTATAGCTTACTAATCTACCTTATGATAAGAATTTGCGCGCTCCTATTTTTTTGTGGCCTCACCAATTTTGTTTTTGCTCAACACTTTACAGTTACCGGTACCGTTAAAGATACGAACGGACAACCTGTTCCGTTTGCATCTGTTTATTTAAAAAATACCACTACAGGTACTTCGGCAAATGTTGATGGAAAATATTCGGTAAAGCTGAAAACCGGAGAACATACTTTAAGTTTTAGGGCTGTGGGTTACAAGCAGCAGGAGCATATTGTAAATGTATCGGCAGATCTTTCACTCAATGTAACGCTATCACCAGAAAGTTATACTTTAGAAAATGTAAATATCAGGGCAAATGCCGAAGATCCTGCTTATGCCATTATCCGTAAGGCTATTAAACAAAGAAAAGCACACTTAAATGAAGTTAAAGCGTTTAGCTGCGATGTTTATATTAAAGGCGTTCAGCGTTTAAGGGGCGCACCTAAAAAATTCTTCGGTCAGGATATACAAAAAGTTTTAGAACTGGATACCAACCGAAAAGGTATTATTTATTTATCAGAATCGCAGAGCAAATTTAATTTCAGAAGGCCTAATGATGTGCATGAAGAAATGATTTCATCTAAGGTTGCCGGAAGGAACAATACTTTTAGTTTTAATAAGGCATCAGACCTGATTATCAATTTTTACGATAACTATCTGCTAGAAAATAAGTTAAGTGCAAGGGGTTTTATTTCGCCAATAGCTGATAATGCCCTTTTTTATTATAAATATAAGTTACTTGGCGAAAGCAAGGAAAATGGTGAAACCATCCATAAAATCGAGGTGATTCCACGTCGTGAAAATGATCCGGTTTTCAGGGGCATTATTTATATTATTGATGACAGCTGGAGAATTTACAATACTGATGTTTACCTGACCAAAAACGCAGGGATCAACTTTATTGATACCTTAAACATCAGTCAGCAGTTTACCAAGGTAAATGAGGTGTATATGCCTACCACCATTAATTTTCAGTTTGCAGGCAATGTATTAGGCTTTAAAATAGCAGGTTATTTTGTGGGGATTTACAGTAATTATAACCTTGATCCTAAATTTCCAAAAAACTTTTTTAGTGGTGAGATTTTAAAAGTTACCGAAATGGTGAACAAGAAAGATTCTGTGTACTGGAAAAACAACAGGCCCATTCCTTTAACCGAGGATGAAAAAATCAACTATGTAAAAAAAGACAGCGTTGCTAAATTAAAGGAATCGAAGAAATACCTCGATTCGCTTGAAAAAGACAACAATAAGTTTGGAATTGGAAAATTATTACTGAGGGGTTACAGCATTAACGACCGGTATGATAAAGAATATTGGTCATTCGATCCTATACTGAAATCGATATTTTATAATACGGTAGAAGGTTTTGCTGTTAAATATGGTGTTACCTACCGAAAGGTATTTGAAAACAACAGAAACTATTCCATCCGCCCGGAATTGAGGTATGGTTTTGCCAATCAAAAACTTACCGGCACTTTAACCGGAAGCTACTATTATAACCCACTTAAACGGGCCAGTGTGGGTGCATCGTTCGGTAACGGCATTTTCGACCTGAACAATCTTGGTTCTATGACGACATTGGGTAACTCCATCAATTCATTATTTTATGAAAAAAACTTTGCTAAGTTTTATGAAAAGAGTTTTATTAATATCAATACTACCCGCGAACTGGCTTCAGGTCTTCAGGGAAGTGTAAGCGTAGATTATAGCAGAAACAAAACATTAACGAATAACTCTACATTTAAAATTATCGATGCGAAAGAAAGGGAGTTTACCTCAAACAACCCTTTTAGTCCGGCAACAGAAACACCGCTATTTCCTACATATAATACTTTAAGTGCAACGGCAAGTTTAACCTATACTATCGGACAGCAATACATTAGCCGCCCTGATGGCAAGTTTTATACGGAATCTAAGTTTCCGAAAATTACGGTTTTATATAAAAAGGGATTTAATGGTGTATTAAACAGCGATGTTGATTACGATTTTGTAAAACTTGAAGTTTCTCAGGATAGGATTGGGTTGGGATTATGGGGATATACCTCGTTTTTGGCAGGTGTGGGCAAGTTCCTGAACAACGAAAAAATGTACTACCCTGATTTTAAACATTTCGCGGGTAACATTTCTACCATCTTCCCTCCTAATTTAAGGAAATTCCAATATTTAGATTTTTACCAGTTTAGTACGAACCAACAATATTTCGAGGCCCACCTGGAGCATAATTTTGCTGGTTTCTTTATGAATAAAATTCCTTTATTGCGCAAAGCGAAGCTGGAAGAATTTATCGGCGGAGGTTATCTGTCTTCTCCTGAAAAAAGAAATTACAAAGAATTTTATTTTGGTATCCAGCGCCTCGTATTACGCGCCAGTTATGGCTTTGCCTACGACGGTGGAACCAAGTTAACGCAAGGATTTAGGATTTCGTACGGCTTTTAATAGGGTTTAAGGCATAGGGTATAAGGCGTAAGGTAAGCTTCAATTAATTTTAGATGTGATTCTTAAAAAAGGAATACTCTGAAAGCAGTAGTTAAAAACCTTATACCTTAAGCCTTTTACCTTAAACCTTTTTTACTATCTTTGCCCCGCTTTAAACGCCGTTTGCAACGGTATCAACAGCGTTATGAAAAAATATCAGACCTTACTTTACTATTGCTATAGTTATATAGCAGAGGCAGAACAATTTGCTGCCGATCACCTTAAATTTTGTAAATCGTTAGATTTAGTTGGCCGTATTATCGTTGCCGACGAGGGTTTAAACGGAACCGTTTCTGGTACTGCCGAAGCTTGCGAAGCTTACATGGAAGCCATACACGCCGATGAAAGATTTGCAAAAACAGAATTTAAGATAGATGATGTTGAAGAGCCTTCTTTCCTGAAAATGCACTGCCGTTATAAATCAGAGATTGTACACTCAGGTTTAAGGGATACTTCGATTATTAATCCGAACGAAAAAACAGGAAAACATTTAGAGCCCGTTGATTTCATGAAAATGAAAGATGATGAGGATGTAATCATCCTTGATGTACGTTCTAATTACGAACATAACCTGGGTAAATTTAAAAATGCAGTAACCCTTGATATTGAGAATTTCCGCGATTTCCCTGAACAGATCAATCAGCTTGCCCAATATAAAGACAAGAAGATATTAACGTACTGTACAGGTGGGATTAAGTGCGAAAAAGCTTCTGCTTTGCTTTTACACCATGGTTTTAACGATGTTTACCAATTACATGGTGGCATTATTAAATACGGAAAAGAAGCCGGAGGAAAGGATTTTGAAGGCAAATGTTATGTTTTCGATAACCGTATTGCCGTTGATGTAAACGAGGTAAACCCTAGTATTGTTTCGGTTTGTTATAACTGTGGTAAAACCACGCCTAAAATGATCAACTGTGCCAATCCGGAATGTAACGAGCACATTACCCAATGCGATGATTGCGGAGATGCACTACAGGGCTGCTGCTCAACAGCGTGCACTACCAATCCACGCAAGCGTCCATATGATGGCACTGGATATTATGTAAAGGTTCCGCAGCCGGTGGCTATGAAAATCGGTTAATGGTTCATAGTTTTATGGTTGATAGCCTATAGCCATAGTTAATTAGTCCATCGATTAATGATCCGTAGTTTTATGGTTGATGGCCTATAGCCATACTTATATTGTTCATGGTCCGTGGTTTGTAGCCAATAGTAATTTAACTTAGCTAAAATTCAAATAATTATAAGTCGTAATATTGAGAGAGATAATTATATTTATTTCAAATTCAACGTTATGGCTTTCAAATTTGAAGAACTAAAAGTTTGGCAGATTTCGCTAAATCTCATTAATGAAATAGACGTTATAGCAAAAAATTTCCCAAGGATAGAACTTTTTAGTTTAGCCAATCAAATTAAAAAAGCTGCAGATTCAGTAAACCTTAATATTGCCGAAGGCTGCATGGGACAATCAAAGGCTGAGTTTAAAAGATTTTTAACCTACGCTGTCCGTTCTGGATTAGAAGTGGTAAGTTGCCTTTTCATGGCATCTTCCAGAAAATATATTACGGAATCTGAATTTAGAAGACTCTATACTGAATACGAACAGCTTTGCAAAATGATTTCGAAGTTGAAGGCTTCGCTTTAAGGAAGTATTTTTTGGCTGATGGTTCATGGTTGATGGTTTGGTAGCCATTAGTAAATCAGGGTTTTGAAGCATTCTCTATCTAGCTCATGGTTCATAGTTGATCGTTTGATGGCTAGGTATAATAAACCCCTGCTATAAAGTATTAGCCACTAACCTAAGCAATTCGGCTATCAACCATGAATTAAAAACCATCAACCCTATACAACCATCAAACCACGAGCTAACCTGACCATTAACCACTAACCTAAGCAATTTGGCTATCAACTATGATCCAAAAACCATCAACCATAATACATCTCTCGCCCGTTTTAAACTATTTTTCATTTACTTTGTGTAATAATGGCTTTATCCAGTAACCATTTTATGCTAAACTATTCCCGTTTCCTATTACTGCTTTGTTGCTTTACTGTAAACTCCTATGCATCAGAAATTAAAAGCATTGGCGTACCATATATAGAAAATTATCCCAAATCTGTTTATTCATCCGGTAATCAAAACTGGAGCATCACAAAAGATAAAAATGGCGTAATGTACTTTGGCAATGCCGAAGGACTTTTAACTTTTGACGGTCGTTACTGGCAAAAATACCAGCTCCCTAACCGACAGATTGTTAGATCGGTAGCTACAGATAACAAAGGAAGAATTTATACTGGCGGTTTCGGCGAATTTGGTTTCTGGGCAATTAAAAACAACAGGCTAAGTTATAATTCACTCATCAACCTTTTACCAAAAGATATAAAAATCAATGATGAAATCTGGAAAATTTATGTTGATCAGGACCGGGTAATCTTTCAGTCTTTTTCAAAAATCTTTATCTACAAAAACAATAAAATTGAGGTGGTAAAATCGCCATCTTCCTTTTTGTTCCTGCATAAAGTACGCAACAGGTATCTTATTGAGGTACTGGAAAAAGGCTTATTTGAATTAGTAGGAAACCGGTTAATCCACATTCCAAATAGCGAAAAACTGGGTAAAGAAGGCATCCTTTCTATCCTTCCTTATAAAACGGATGGTTTCATTATCGGCACCAGCAAACAAGGCTTATTTACCTATGATGGAAAAGACTTTGCACCACTAAATACGCCAGCCAATGGCTACCTCAAAACCTATCAACTTAATAACGGGGTAAGTTTATTGGGCAAATATTTTGCTTACGGTACCATTCTTAACGGCTTAATTATTATTGATGAAAACGGAAGGGTTGTTCAGCGGATTAACAAATCCAGCGGCTTACAGAACAATACCGTTTTAAGTTTATATGCGGATAATGAGCAAAATTTATGGACAGGCCTGGATAATGGCATTGATCGGATAGAACTTAACTCTCCCCTATATTTCTATTTTGATAAAACAGGACAATTTGGAACGGTTTACTCGAGTATTATTTTTAACAATAAAATTTACCTGGGTACCAACCAGGGTTTATTTTATAGCGAATGGTCTCCTGATAACCTGTTACCCTTTAATTTTAGATTAATCCCCAATTCGCAAGGACAGGTTTGGGAACTGGCGATTATCGATAACGAATTGATTTGCGGGCACAATAGCGGAACTTTTAAGGTAAATGGCGATCAGATTGATTGGCTTTCCAGATCCGCAGGCGGCTGGACGATCAAAAAGCTAAATTCCAACCCCAATTATCTGGTTCAGGGCACTTATACCGGACTATCGCTCTTTACTGAATCTCCGGGTTCGGGTTTAAAATTTGCGGCAAAAATTGGAGGATTTGACGCACCATCGAGATATGTAGAGCAAGATAACAAAGGCGACATTTGGGTGGCCCACGCATATAAAGGTTTATATAAATTAACTTTAAGTCCTAACTATACCAGCGTAACAGGTACAAAATATTTCGACGAAAAGAATGGCTTACCGGGCAATTACAACATCAATATATTTAATTTGGAAAACAAAATTGTGTTTTCATCTGATGCTGGTTTTTATACTTACGATGAGTTAAGCGATAAATTTACAAAGTATGCGGCATTAAATAAAGAACTTGGTTCGTTCCAATCGTCGAACAAAATCATTAATGCAGGCGGTAAAAAATACTGGTTTATCAATCATGGTAAAACAGCCCTGGTTAATTTTAGTGAGCCGGGCAAGGTAGAAATCGATTCGAACCAGTTTAGTATTTTAGACGGCCGGATGGTTCAATATTATGAGAATATCAGCCGCATCAGCAGTTCCATTTACCTGATCAGTGTTGATGATGGTTTTGTTATTTATAATCCTACGGCACAGCTCAACCTGCAAAAGCAGAAATTACCAGTCATTTTAATCAGGCGCGTGGAAGATATTACCGATAAATTTTCACTCATTAGTGAAACTGGAAATTCCGAAGATGCTACAGAGATCGAAAACAGCCGTAACAACATCCGTATTTCTTATGCGTTGCCCTATTATCGCCAGGCAAAGGTTAAATTTCAGTTTTACTTAGAAGGATATTCTAAAGCCTGGTCTGACTGGACTTATGCCACACAAAAAGATTTCACCAACTTAAGCGCCGGAAACTATGTTTTTAAAGTGAGGGCTAAGATCGATGATAGCACGGTAAGTGAAGAAACCCTTTATGCCTTTACCATTTTGCGCCCCTGGTACCTCAATAACTGGGCAATATTGTTTTATGCAGTCCTGTTTGTTGTGGTATTAATTCTCGGCAAGAAAATTTATGAAAGAAAACTACAACGTGATAGTCAGAAAATAAGCGACCGCCTGCAGGCCGAGCAAGAAGAAATATTAAAACAGGAAGCAGAAACCAACGAAAAACAGATCATTAAACTGCAAACAGAGAAACTGCAGGCTGAACTGGCATCGAAAAACAGGGAACTGGCCAATTCTGCCATGACCTTGGTATACAAAAATGAGCTGCTCCAAAAACTAAGTGATGAAATTACCAAGTTAAAGGACGAAAATGGTAAAAAACTTTCTGACGATCAAACCAGAAAAATCCAGAAAGTAATCAACGACGGCATGAACGATGAGCGCGATTGGCACCTGTTCGAGAATAGCTTTAACGAAGCGCACGAGAGTTTCTTCAAAAAATTAAAAGCGCAACATCCTGATCTTGTTCCAAACGATTTAAAACTTTGTGCTTACCTGAGGATGAACATGAGCAGTAAGGAAATGTCGTCGTTACTAAACATCAGTTTACGTGGGGTAGAAATACGCAGGTACCGTTTACGTAAAAAACTGGAAGTACCCCATGATAAAAATTTAACCGAATTTTTAATGGAGCTTTAGTGCCCGCTACGAGATTAGAATTTTCCATTTCTAAAGTATCAAACCTGACTAAAATCCCTCTGTGATTTCTATTGAGAAATCTATTTTTATGTGTTTTACGCCCAAATCATAAATTGGGCACTACATCATTACCTCTCATAAAGGTTTTTACAGCCCCACAAAACACTTAGTGTTCTTTGTACACTTATACCTATGTTAATATTTTGTTAAAATCTAAAAAAACTGCGTTTTTAGGCTAAAATCGCATTTGGTTTATTCTGTGATGAAACATTAGAGCGCAAGTTGATGTATTAATGTTGAGGTACAAACACTTGCACATGAGCAAAAACAACCTCACATTTAACTAACAATTAAACTAAAATTTATAATAAAGCATGAAAAGAATCTTTACAAGAATTTCTGTTCTCGCTGCATTTTGTTTGCTAACAATTAACGTAGCATTAGCGCAAAACATTACCGTAAAAGGTAAAGTAATTGATGGAGGTGACAAAACTCCATTACCGGGCGTATCTATATTAATTAAAGGCACACAAAGTGGCACCCAAACAGATGTAAACGGCAACTACACCCTTAGTGCGCCGGCAAACGCCACATTAGTATTCAACTTTGTAGGCTACACAGCACTTGAGCAGGCTGTAAATAATCAAACCACCATTAATGTATCATTAGCATCATCAACACAACAACTAGAGCAGGTTGTGGTTGTGGGCTATGGTACGCAAAGAAAAATTGATGTGACGGGGGCTGTAGCTTCGGTTAAGGGTGAGGATATCAATAAACAGCCTTCTACAAACCCAATCAGTGCTTTGCAAGGTAAGGTTGCTGGTGTTTCGATCAGCAATAACGCAACCCCTGGTTCGGCGCCTCAAATTACCATTCGCGGTACAGGAACCATTTATGGCAACACAGGACCTTTATACGTTGTTGATGGTGTTTGGTATGACGACATTACATTTTTAAACCCTGCAGACATTGCAAGCATCAATATTCTTAAAGATGCATCAAGTCAATCTATTTATGGTGTTAGGGCTGCAAACGGTGTAGTATTGGTTACTACCGTTAAAGGCAAAAATGGAAATGCCACTGTAAATTATAACGGAACAGTTGGTATACAGAGTGTAACCAATCAGGTTAAAATGACCAATGCGAGTGAATATGCAACTGCAGTAAATGAGGCTTATGCTATTAACAAGGCAGCTACCCCATTGTTCGCTAATACAAATTTGGGCGAAGGTACCGATTGGTATGATCAGGTCTTACGCAATGCAATGATCAACAACCACCAGGTTTCTATCAATGGGGCCAGCGAAAAATCAAGCTATAATTTTTCATTGGGTTATGTTAATCAGGATGGTATCATTACCAATAACAATTACAAAAGATATACTGCACGCTTATCTAACGATTTCCAGGTTTTTAAGAATTTAAAAGTTGGATACAATGTTACCGGAAGTTCGAGTAAATCAAATAATGCTCCGGCATCAATTTACAGGGCTTTATATACTGCATCGCCGGTTGTACCTGTTTTTAATGCTGATGGGAGCTACGGCGATCCTAATACCTACCAGTTGGGTAACGGAAGCAATGTAAACCCGCAGGCTACTATTGATTTTAATAACAGCATCACATCGAAGTACAGGGTTACCGGAAATGTATATGCTGAATTAAAGTTTGCAAAACACTATACATTTAAAACAAGTGCGGGTGGTGATTTCGGACAGGAAGAAAACAGGATTTACACCCCATTATATTATGCCACTACCGGACAGAATACTAAAATAAGTACACTTTCTATCGGCAGAACTGAAACCAGAAACTGGATTTTAGAAAATACCCTAACTTATGAAAACAAGTGGAGCGACCACAGTTTAACTATTTTAGCAGGGCAAACAGCACAACGTTATAAATCGTACACCATAACCGGTACTGCACAAAATGTGCCTTTTGCCAGAGATGGTGATTTATATCTAAGCTTAGGTAACGCAGCAGGCAGAACCATAGAAGATAAAGGTTCGTTAAACACCGCAACTTCATATTTTGGAAGAGTTAACTATAGCTTCAAAAACAAATACCTGTTAAATGCTTCTTTAAGGGGCGATGCCGCATCACAATTTTTTGGTGGTGGCGATTTATGGGGATACTTCCCTTCTATTGGTGCCGGATGGGTAGTAACCAACGAAGATTTTATGAAAGATCAAAAAATCTTTAGCAATTTAAAAGTACGTGGTAGCTGGGGTAAAGTAGGTAATGCGGGCGTTCCGATTAACCCTACAATCTTAACTGTAAATCAAAGTGCTGCATTAATTGCATTTTATAATGGTATTGCCAATACAGGTGCAAGTGTAACAACAATAGTTCCTCCAGCTCTTTTCTGGGAACGTAGTGCTGGAACTGATATTGGCTTGGAAATGGGCTTTTTTAATAATAAATTATCAGTTGAAGCCGATTACTATAACAGAAAAACTGAACAGGCTATTTTCAACGTCCCAATTTTAGGCTCTTTAGGTACAACAGATAGCAAAATATTAGCCAATCAGGCAGATTTTAGAAATCGGGGGTTCGAATTATCTGCAACATGGTCTGATAAAACTGCCGGTGGTTTAACCTATTCAATTAGTGGTAACATCGGTATCAATAGCAATACAGTATTAAACGTAACTACTGGTTCAAATGCAATTGATGCAGGTGGCGACGGCTTAAACAACGCTGTAATTCCGACAAGAACAGTGGTTGGCCGGCCGATCGGCTCTTTCTATGGCTATCAGGTAACCGGAATTATCCAAACAGCACAAGAAGCAGCTGCTTCGGGCATGCCGGGTGCCAGACCAGGCGATTTTAAATACGCAGATTTAAATGGGGATGGCATTGTAGATTCGAAAGATAAAACTTTCTTAGGTAACCCAAATCCTAAATACACTTATGGTATTAATACCAATTTTGCTTACAAAAACTTCGATTTAACACTTGATATCCAGGGTGTGGCCGATGTTGATGTATTTAATGCTAATCTGGGTAACAGGTTTGGTAACGAGAACTACACTAAAGATTTTTACGATCACAGATGGACCGGACCCGGAACCAGCAATACTTACCCATCTACGAGTTTAGCGGGCGGAAATAACAACCAAACCAACTCATTTTATATCGAAAGTGGTGCTTACATCAGGTTAAGGAACATCCAATTGGGTTATAATCTGCCACAATCATTGATATCAAAATGGAAAATGCAAAAATTAAGAGTATTTGCCAACGCCCAAAACGCAGTTAATCTGTTCGGGTATAAAGGTTTTACTCCAGAGGTTGGTGGTGTACCTACAAAAGCAGGTATCGATTTCAATGTATATCCAATGTTTGCTACCTATAACATCGGTGTAAACTTAACCTTTTAATTGATTTTGAACATGAGAACATATATAAATATAAGTTTACAAAAATGGTGTGCAGTTGGTGTGTTATCAACTTTAATATTCGCATCATCATGTAAAAAGGACTTCTTAAATGTCGACCCACAAGGTCAGCAGGCAGCCCAGCAATTCTGGAAAACACAGGAAGATGCTACCAAAGGTGTAAATGCGATATATGCAAATTTACGCACCTGGGAGAATCTCGCCTTCCCTGCATTAGCGATCGAAAGTACCGGGTCTGATGAGGCCGATAAAGGCAGTACGGTAACCGATGCTACATTTTTTAACCTTTACGATACCTTTACTGTAACTTCTACCGAAGGCTCTTTACAAAGCTTTTGGACAGGCCAGTATAGAAATATAAACCTTTGCAACCAGGTGTTAGACAATATTCCAAATATTTCGATGGATGCCGGTTTAAAAGCCCGTTATTTAGCAGAAGCGAAGTTTGTTAGGGCTTATTCTTATTTCAGGCTGGTAAGGGCTTACGGCGGTGTACCTTTACGATTAAAAGTACCTGCTGATGCATCAGAATACAACATTCCGAGAGCAGATAAAGCAGCTGTTTATGCTCAGATAGAGAAAGATTTGAATGAGGCAGCGGCAGTATTACCAGCATCGTACGGTTCGAATGATATTGGAAGGGCTACAAAAGGTGCTGCCATAGGCATGCATGCAAAAGTAGCCATGTATCAGCAAAAATGGGACGATGTTTTAGCTTTAACCAACCAGGTAATTGGTATGGGTTATGCGCTTTTCCCTGATTTCGAGAAAGGATTCCGCACGCAGAACGAAAATAATGTTGAATCATTATTCGAAGTTCAATGCGAATTTGTTCCCGGAAATAACGATGCATCCAACTCTCAATACAGCCAGGTTCAGGGTGTAGCTGGCGAGCCAGGTGGTGGCTGGGGCTTTAATACCCCATCTGCAGAGTTGATCGCTTCTTTCGAAGCTGGCGACCCCAGAAAGGATGCTACAATTTTATTCCCTGGAGAAACTACTCCGCAGGGCGATTTTATCAAAACAAATGTTGTAAACATTGGCTACAACCAAAAATCATATGTGCCTTTCAGCATGTTTGTTTCTGGTAACCAAGGCTCACAGCAAAACTTCAGGGTATTGAGGTTTGCTGATATCCTGTTAATCAATGCTGAAGCGGCCAACGAACTTAATAATCCAACGCTGGCGTTAACATCATTAAATAAAGTACGTGCACGTGCCAGAGGAGGCCTTACAGGCATTCTTCCGGATGTTACCACTACCGATAAAACTGCTTTACGCAACGCTATCTGGAAAGAAAGACAATCAGAGCTGGCATTAGAAAGCGACAGGCTTTTTGATGTGATCCGCCAGGGCAGAGGCGCACAGGTTTTAGGCCCTAAAGGCTGGAAAGCTAATAAAAATGAAGTGTGGCCAATCCCACAAACAGAAATTGATTTAAGTGGCGGCTTGCTAACGCAAAACCCTGGTTACTAATACATCTTTTGATAAAGGTTGTCAGCATGAGCTGACAACCTTTCTTTCCTTACCCTATTACTATGCTAAACATTGTCCCAAGCAAAATAACTTACCTACTGATAACAGTTTTGTGTCCTTTTTTGCTCTTCGCAGCCTGTACAAAAAGCAAAAACACAACTTATGTTCCCGATTTAACAATCAAAAAAAATCTTTCTGATATCGAATTACTGGATCTGGTTCAAAAACAGACCTTCCAATATTTTTGGGATGGCGCCGAACCTACATCCGGTGCTGGCAGAGAGCGTTTTCATGTAGATAATGTATATCCGGATAATGATAAAAACACGGTAGCTACAGGCGCAACAGGTTTTGGTTTAATGGCTATTTTAAGCGGAATCGACAGGAATTATGTAACCAAAAAAGAAGGACTTGAAAGATTAAATAAAATATTGGATTTCCTATCCAAAGCCGATCGTTTTCATGGCGCATGGTCGCATTGGATAAACGGTGAAACAGGAAAAGTACGTCCATTCGGACAAAAAGACAATGGAGGTGATTTAGTGGAGACCTCATTCGTTGCTCAGGCTTTAATCTGTATAAACGAATACTATAAAAACGGAACCGAGCCCGAAAAAGCTTTGGCAAAAAAAGCCAGTGAACTTTGGAAGGGAATTGATTTTAACTGGTTCCGAAACGGACAAAATGTATTGTACTGGCATTGGTCGCCAGAATATAACTGGGAAATGAACTTCCCGGTTAAAGGTTATAACGAATGTTTAATTATGTACGTGATTGCCGCCTCATCCCCTACCCATACCATACCCGCTGAAGTTTATCACGAAGGCTGGGCAAGAGGTGGGGCAATTAAGGCAAATTTCGATCTTTATGGACATCATATTCCATTAGATTATCAAGGCGCAAAAAATTCTGTGGGTCCGTTATTCTGGGCACATTATTCATATTTAGGTTTAAATCCAAAAGGATTAAAAGACCGCTACGCCGATTATTGGCAAAACAATGTCAATCAAACATTAGCCATACACGATTATTGTGTAGCAAACCCGAAAAAATTTAAAGGTTATGGCGAAAATAACTGGGGTTTAACTGCCAGTTACTCGGTTAAAGGTTACGCCGCTCATAGTCTTCAGGAAGATTACGGTGTAATATCTCCTACTGCAGCCATATCATCTATCCCATATACACCAAAAGAATCGATGAAAGTAATCAGACATCTTTACGAAGATCTTGGCGACAAAGTTTGGGGTAAATACGGTTTCTACGATGCCTTTTCTGAAACGGATAACTGGTATCCCAAAAGATATTTAGGCATCGACCAGGGACCAATGGTGGTGATGATCGAGAACTATAGATCAGGCCTGCTTTGGAAATTATTTATGGGAAATAAAGACGTTCAAAATGGTTTAAAAAAACTGGACTTCCAGTTTCAGCCATAGTATTGAGTTGTATATAAATGTTTAGCCACCATATATTTCAAATTAAATCTACAGAACCATGAAAAGAATTATTTTAATACTAACAGCAATGATCGGGATCACTTTTGTGAATTCAAGTTTCACAACCATCCCAAAACATAAGCCGGCTACAACAAAAAACAATAAAAAGGTAAAATTTAATACTGTTAATGTAACTGCCACAAATTCAACCAGTGATGGTGTGCATGTAACTTTGCAAAACACAACAAGTGGTGGTGCTTATTATTTCTTTATACCGCCAAATACACCCAATGGAGTTGTTTTAGGTCAAATACCTGAAGGTTCAGATATTTATAATGTTGGCTTAACTTCAACAGGCGGAGCCCATAACATGTGGATTTACTGGGAACATCAATCCAACGTTACCGGATTGAGTGCGAGCGGAATGGCACTTGGCTGCCAAAGCTGCGCCCAGATTAAAATCTTTTAATTAACCCTATTATCCAATGGCTAAACATTTATTCAAAATATTTTTAATTACAACCCTGTTCTGCAGCACTTATGCCGTGTATGCACAGCAGAAAACCTATTGCAACCCCATTAATATCGATTATGGTTATACGCCCATCGAATCTTTTACCGAGTGGGGTAAACACCGCGCCACCGCCGATCCCGTAATTGTAAATTATAAAGGAGATTTTTACCTTTTCAGCACCAACCAATGGGGTTACTGGCACAGTGCCGATATGCTGAACTGGAAATTCCACGAAAAGAAATTTCTTCGTCCATGGAATAAAACCCAGGATGAACTTTGCGCACCTGCCGTAGGCATTGTTGGCGATACGATGGTGGTTTTCGGAAGTACTTATACCAAAAACTTCACCCTGTGGGGAAGCACTGATCCAAAAGGCAATAAATGGTTTCCCTTGGTCGATTCTTTAGAAATCGGTGGCTGGGATCCCGCATTTTTTACCGATGATGACGGCAAATTTTACATGTATAACGGAAGTAGTAACAATTACCCGATGTACGGTGTAGAATTAGACCGTAAAACATTTAAGCCAAAAGGAACTCGTATGCCAATGTACCTGCTCCAAAGCTGGAGATATGGCTGGCAGCGTTTTGGCGAATATATGGACGATACTTTCCTCGATCCTTTTGCCGAAGGTGCCTGGATGACCAAACATAATGGCAAATATTATTTCCAGTATGGTGCACCGGGAACCGAATTTAGTGGCTATTCTGATGGTGTTGTTGTTGGTACCAAACCTTTGTTCTATGATACCCCTACAGTTCCACAATCTGATCCTTTAAGCTATAAAGGCGGGGGATTTTCGCGGGGTGCGGGTCATGGTGCAACTTATCAGGATAACAGCAAAAATTACTGGCATGTTTCTACCAGCATTATCTGTGTAAAAAATACCTGGGAACGTAGAATTGGCATATGGCCAACCGGTTTTGATAAAGACGATGTGATGTGGACCAATACCGCCTTTGGCGATTACCCGCTGTATTTACCTGCTGCAAGGAAAGAAGGTGGTCCTGCCGGACCGGGCTGGATGCTCCTTAATTATAAAAAACCGGTAACGGTTTCCTCAACTTTAGGAAGTTTTAATGCCAATAATGCCGTTGATGAAAGTATTAAAACCTATTGGAGCGCCAAAACAGCCAATAACGGCGAATGGATCCAGACTGATTTAGGTAGCCTCGCAACTGTTAACGCCATACAAATCAATTATGCTGACCAGGATGCCGAATTTTTAGGTAAACAAACAGGTACTTATCATCAATATAAAATCCTTTCTTCAACAGATGGAAAAAAATGGATAACCCTTGTAGATAAAAGCCAAAACAAAACCGATGTTCCTCACGATTACATTGAACTGCAAAAACCGGTAAAAACGAGGTTTATCAAAATGGTGAACATGCACATGCCTACCGGAAAATTTGCCATTAGCGGTTTACGTGTTTTCGGTAACGGAAATGGAGAAACACCCACAAAAGTGAAAAACCTGATTGTATTAAGAACAGAAAAAGATAAACGTAGCGCATACATCAAATGGGAACCTGTTGATAATGCTTTTGCCTACAACCTTTACTATGGTACAGCGCCCGATAAACTGTATAACTGCATCATGATCCACGATTTTAATGAATACTGGTTTAAAGCCATGGATAGCCAAAAAGCATATTATTTTGCCATAGAAGCCATAAACGAAAATGGAGTCTCGGTAAAAACTGAAGTAAAGAAAGTTGATTAAAATAAACGATCACGCTCGTTTGTAACGATTACCAATAAATACGATAGAATCGTAAAGCTATTTAGGCACTCGTTGGAAACGAGCGCCAGCAAATTAATAAAAAATATAGTTCACGCTCGTTTTTAACGAGTGTAGAAATAACCGATCGTTTATAACGATCAACATTAAATACGATAGAATCGTAAAGCTATTTAGGCACTCGTTGGAAACGAGCGCCAGCAAATTAATAAAAAAAATAGCTCACGCTCGTTTGTAACGAGTGTGGAAATAACCGATCGTTTATAACGATCAACATTAAATACGATAGAATCGTAAAGCTATTTAGGCACTCGTTGGAAACGAGCGCCAGCAAATTAATAAAAAAATAGCTCACGCTCGTTTGTAACGAGTGTGGAAATAACCGATCGTTTATAACGATCAACATTAAATACGATAGAATCGTAAAGCTATTTAGGCACTCATTGGAAACGAGCGTGAAATAACCGATCGTTTCTAACGATTACCATAAAAAAATGATTAATAAAGAATAAAACACACATATAATGAAGAGAGCGAATATCCTGGTTGTTTTTTTAACCCTGTTTGTACTGAACGGATCAGCACAGACCAAAAAGCCTGTTTCGGCAGAAGAAGCGAAGATGAATACCTTCATCAGCAACCTGATGGCGAAGATGACAGTAGATGAAAAAATCGGTCAGCTGAACCTACCGAGTTCTGGCGACATTACCACCGGACAGGCCAACAGCAGCGACATTTCTAAAAAAATAAAAGACGGACAGGTTGGTGGTTTATTTAATATCAAAGGTGTAGATAAGATCAAAGCTGTTCAAAAAATTGCCGTAGAAAACAGCCGTATGAAAATTCCTTTACTTTTCGGAATGGACGTAATCCACGGCTACAATACTGTATTCCCAATTCCATTGGGCGTAAGCTGTATCTGGGATATGGCAACCGTGCAAAAATCGGCGCGTGTGGCAGCAATAGAAGCCAGTGCAAGCGGAATCAACTGGACCTTCTCTCCTATGGTAGATATTTCGAGAGATCCGCGCTGGGGACGTATCTCAGAAGGCAGTGGAGAAGATGCTTATTTAGGATCGCAGATCGCCGCAGCCATGGTTAAAGGTTACCAGGGTAAACTTCAGGCCAATAATGAGATTTTAGCCTGCGTAAAACATTATGCGTTGTATGGTGCTGCCGAAGCTGGCAGGGATTATAACACCACAGACATGAGCAAAGTACGCATGTATAATGAATATTTCCTACCTTACAAAGCGGCTGTTGATGCCGGAGCTGCAAGCGTAATGGCTTCTTTTAACGAAGTTGATGGCATCCCGGCTACCGGAAGCAAATGGTTAATGACCGATGTTTTACGTAATCAGTGGGGTTTTAAAGGGTTTGTAGTAACTGATTATACCGGTATCCCTGAAATGATTGCACATGGTATGGGCGATTTACAAACTGTTTCTGCCCTGGCTTTAAATGCAGGTATAGATATGGATATGGTTGGCGAAGGCTTTTTGGGTACTTTAAAAAAATCGTTGGCAGAGAAAAAAGTAGCTATTGCACAAATAGACAGGGCTTGTAGATTAGTGCTTCAGGCAAAATATAAACTGGGCTTATTTACCGATCCTTATAAATTCTGTAACCCTGAAAGAGCAGAAAAAGAGGTTTTTAGTCCGGCTAACCGCCAGGTGGCACGCGAAGTTGCCGGCGAAAGCTTTGTATTGCTAAAAAATAACAATAATTTACTTCCACTTAAAAAATCAGGCACCATTGGTTTAATCGGTCCATTGGCAGATAATACCGCCAATATGTACGGCACCTGGAGTGTTGCTGCCCTTTTCGATCAATCGGTTACCGTGTTACAAGGTTTAAAAAATGCCTTGGGCAATAATGCAAAAATCTTAACAGCACGCGGCTCCAACTTCCTGGCCGATTCTACCATGGAGCACCGTTATGTAAACATCCACAACCCTACTTATAAACGTGATCCACGTTCGGAAGCCGAAATGATCAAAGAAGCTTTAGAGGTTGCCAAAAAATCGGATGTAATTGTGGCCACCATTGGCGAAGGCTCTGAATTTACCGGCGAAAGCAGCAGTGTAACTGATATCCAGATTCCTGAAACACAAAAAAACCTGTTAAAAGCATTGGCTAAAACAGGCAAACCAATCGTTTTGGTATTGTTTACTGGCCGGCCGTTGGCACTAAACTGGGAGCAGGAAAATATGCCAGCTATATTGAATGTTTGGTTCCCGGGTAGCGAAGCAGGAAGTGCCATTGCAGATGTACTTTTCGGCGATGTTAATCCTTCAGGCAAATTGAGTACAACTTTCCCTCAAAATGTTGGTCAGGTGCCTTTGTATTATGCACATAAAAATACCGGTAGGCCGTTGGCAGAAGGTAAATGGTTCGAAAAATTCCGTTCCAATTATTTAGATGTAAGCAACGATCCATTATATCCTTTCGGTTTTGGTTTGAGCTATACCACATTCAATTATAGCGACATTAAATTAAGCTCAAACACCTTAACCAAAGGAAAAACCATCACCGCATCGGTTACTTTGAGCAATACAGGCAAATTTGAGGGTAAAGAGGTGGTTCAATTGTACATTCAGGATCTTGTGGGCAGCATTACCCGTCCAGTTAAAGAATTGAAAGGTTTCCAAAAAGTAAGTTTAAAAGCGGGTGAAAGCAAAACGATCACTTTTAACATCTCGGAAAACGACCTTAAATTTTACAATTCCGACCTGAAATTTGTTGCAGAACCCGGTGATTTTAAATTATTTATTGGTACCAACTCGCGTGATGTAAAAGAAACATCGTTTACGTTGAAATAAAAACATTTTGGTTAGGTTACGAACCCTGTGCTATTGTATTGTAGCCAGGGTTTCCTATTTTTGTTGAATGAAAAAGATTATTCTAACTATCTGCATTCTTTTTTCGGTACTCTTTTTAAACGCTCAGGATTTTAAAAAATACGACAGGGGAAGCTATGTCAAGGGAAAGGATTCTATTTATTATAGGATATTATTTCCCGAGAATTTTAATCCCGACCAAAAATACCCGATCATCTTCTTTTTGCATGGAAGCGGAGAAAAGGGTAATGATAACGCCAGTCAGCTGGTACATGGAGGAAAACTGTTCTTAAAAGCTGATGTCCGCAAAAATTTCCCGGCCATTGTGGTTTTCCCCCAATGTCCGCAGAACGATTTTTGGGCAAATGCAAATTTTGAAAAAGATGCGAAAGGTAAAAGGAAAATCAGTTTTGTAGAAGGCGGCAAGCCAACCAAAGTGATGCATGCCTTACAGGGTATGGTTAAAAATTTCCTTAAAAAACCTTATGTAAATAAAGATCAGGTTTATATTGGTGGTTTATCAATGGGTGCAATGGGGACTTACGAACTGTTAAGAAGAGAGCATCGTAAATTTGCCGCAGCCATCGCCATTTGTGGTGGAGACAATACAAACAACATTAAAAAATACCAGAAAATTCCGCTTTGGATTTTTCATGGTGCTAAAGATGATATCGTTGATCCTGTTTTTTCAATTGCCATTGCCGAACGCTTAAAAACGGTTGGTGATGAAGTGAAATTTACCCTTTATCCAAATGCCAACCACAACAGCTGGGATAGTGCTTTTGCCGAACCAGAGTTATTAAGCTGGTTATTTTCGCACAAGAAATAATAACGTATCGTCATTTCGAGCGGAGTGCAGGGCAGTCGAAAAATCTGTCTCGAGATAGATCTCTCCATTCCACTGCGTTTCAGTCGAGATGACGACACTATCGCACAAAAAAGGTTCCGATGTTAACACCGGAACCTTTTCAATAAATATCAATCGCTATTACTCAGCCATATTGTGGTAAACGGCCTGCACATCATCATCTTCCTCTAACTTATCAATTAATTTAAGTACATCAGCAGCCTGCTCTTCGGTAACCTCGTGGTGAGATAAAGCAATACGTTCTAATTTAGAACTTTTTAGCTCGATACCTTTCTCTTCTAAAGCTTTTTGTAGAGAACCAAAGTTTTCGAAAGCACCTTGTGCAACACCTACATCGTTTCCATCTTCATCGGCCTCTACATAAAGTTCTTCCAAACCGGCATCGATTAATTCGAATTCTAATTCTTCCAGATCTAGACCTTCAGCAGGTACAAAACGGAAAATAGATTTACGGTTAAAAACAAAGTCCAAAGAACCGGTTTTCCCCAAAGAGCCATCAGTTTTGTTAAAATAACTACGAACGTTAGCTACCGTACGATTGGTATTATCAGTGGCAGTTTCAATTAAAACGGCAACACCATGTGGTGCATAACCTTCGTACACAATTTCTTCATAATTGGCCATCGATTTATCAGATGCACGCTTAATAGCTGCTTCTACCCTATCTTTTGGCATATTTACGGCCTTCGCATTTTGCATCGCCGTACGTAAACGAGAGTTGGTTTCAGGATGAGGTCCGGATTCCTTTACCGCCATTACGATATCTTTACCAATACGCGTAAACTGAACCGCCATTTTGGCCCAACGCTTAAATTTTCTCTCTTTTCTAAATTCGAATGCTCTTCCCATTTTTTGAGTATGAAGTATTTTAGTAGCAAGTATGGAGAATTGAGTATCAGGACAGGGAAAAACCCTTACACCTTATACCCTACACCTTTAACCTCTCTACTTATTTTTTTAAATTATTTAACATATCTGTTGTCAGTTTCGATAAATCGAACTCTGGTTTCCAGCCCCAGTCTTTTGCTGCATAACTATCATCTATAGAACGTGGCCAGCTGTTTGCAATTTGCTGACGTGGATCATTAGCGCCGTAAGTTAATGTAAAATCGGGAATATGTTTTCTGATTTCTGCTGCTAAAACCTCAGGCGTAAAACTTACCCCTCCAAAATTATAACTGCTGCGAACTGAAATCTGATCAGCCGGAGCATCCATCAATTCAATGGTTCCTCGGATCGCATCATCCATGTACATCATTGGCAATTCCGTATCCGCATTTAAAAAACTCTGGTAACTGCCCTTTTTCAATGCATCATGAAAAATATGGATGGCATAATCGGTTGTTCCACCACCTGGTGCGGCTTTCCAGCTGATCAACCCAGGGTAACGGATACTCCGCACATCTAATCCGTATTTTTGGTTATAATATTCGCACCAACGCTCACCTGCCAGTTTACTGATTCCATAAACGGTATTTGGATCCATTACACAATATTGCGAAGTATTATCTTTTGGAGAGTTTGGTCCGAATACAGCAATAGAACTTGGCCAATATACTTTTGCCGTTTTATATTCTAAAGCCAAATCTAACACATTCAGCAAACCATTCATATTTAAGTCCCAGGCCAGTTTTGGGTTTTGCTCACCGGTAGCCGATAATAAAGCCGCCAAAAGGTAAACCTGTGTTGGTTTGTATTTATGAAAAATGCCATTAATCATTTCTTTATCCAGCACATTCACAAATTCAAACGGTGCAGAGTTTTTGATGTCGTAATCCGGTCTGCGGATATCGCACGCAACTACGTGATCATCACCATATATTTTACGTAACATGGTTACCAACTCGGTACCAATTTGCCCGTTTGAGCCTAAAACAACAATTTTTTCTTGCATAATTTTTTTGAGATTGAGCAAAGGTAAAAAAATGAGATAAAACGCGATAAAATATTTATACTTAGTGTAAAAAGGGGCATGATTGGTTAATTTTTGAAGGAAGCCTAATGGAAAAGGTTAACTGCATAAATTGTTTAAACTGGTTAACTGCAACAGCGAATTGTTGAATTGTTAACTGAAACTTATCTGCTGCAGATCCTGAAACAAGTTCAGGAGGACAGAATTTGCGAGAAAATCAAATTAATGCTAAGCGTCTGGCACCATACGCTAACATTCCAACATTAAAACCTTTCAACTTTCCAACATACAACAATCAAACCCAACAATACAACAATCGCACGATACAACAATCGCACGATACAACATTAATTTTATTACATTTACTATCATTATTACCCCGAACAACCAAATAAATGACCTCTTTTGAGCCTGAAAAATCTGCAAATTTACTTAACCGCCTAAAACAGGGCGATAAGCAGGCTTACGAAAAAATATATTTTACTTTTAGTAAGGAACTGCTCTATGCTGCTTACAAAAAAACGGGCGATAGGGTAATTGCTGAAGAACTGGTACAAAATATTTTTATCTCCCTTTGGGAAAAGCGGCAGGATTTACAGATCAATAATCTCCAGGCTTATTTATTTGGGGCATTAAAGCTCAGCGTGATCAACCATATCCGCAGTTTGGTGATGGAGAATAAATACATAGCGTACCAAACGCTCACCTATTCAGAAAATCACCAGGATACCGCCAACCTTGTAGACCTTCACGATCTTTCTTCCATTATTGAAAAAGGTATTAATTCTCTTCCCGAAAAAACACAGGAAGTTTTCAGGCTCAGCCGCTACCAGCACCAATCTACCAAAGATATTGCTACCGGTTTAAACATTACAGAAAAGGCTGTAGAATACCACATTACCCGCTCTATCAAAAGGATAAAAGAATATATTAAAAATTTTTACATCTTTTTATAACTGATTATCAGTAAATTATAAATTATTTCGTTTTTTTTCATTCCTGCCTTTAGGGGTTAACCCTCATTGTGTTACTGGTATAATATAAAGCCAAATATTCTTCCTTATGAACCAGAAATCATTTTACGATTTACTTAACCGTTACGAAAGCGGAAATTGTACCGAGGCCGAAAAGCTTTGGATCGATAAATGGTATCATAACTTAAATAGCCACGACTTTAAAGATTTATCATCAACTGCATTAGAAGAAATGCAGGCCAATGTTTGGCTGAACATTAATAGTACACAACGCAAACCGGTGCCGGTGCCAAAAGTTAAAAAGCTTTGGCCAAAATTTGCCATTGCAGCTTCTATCTTGGTTGCCTTTTTTATCGCTGGTTTATACCTGGCCACTTACAACCACGCTGAGCAATCTTTTTTAGACGAAAATGCCAGTCTAAGCTTAATCAGTAAAACCAATGAGAGCGACAGTACCATGGTAATTTCGTTAAGCGATGAAAGTACGGTAACACTTAAGCCACAAGCGAATATTATTTATCCAAAAGTTTTTGCAGCGAATAAAAGAACGGTTTATTTAAAAGGAAGCGCATTCTTTTCGGTGAGTAAAAACCCTAAACGCCCCTTTTATGTGTATAATCAAAAATTGGTTGTGCGTGTTTTGGGTACCAGTTTCTGGGTTAAATCGGCTACTGATAAAATGCCTGCACAGGTTGCGGTAAGAACCGGAAAAGTTAGCGTAGCAGAAAACCAGAAAAGTTCGCTATTTGTCTTTTCAGAAAAAAAACTGGCTAAACCGATCCTGCTTACACCGAATCAAAAAGGTATTTTTACAGATCATCAGTTAAACAAAACACTGGTAAGTAAACCCATTCCTTTGGCCGAAGCTTACAATATACCCACCAGCTTAAGCTACAACTTTAAAGAAGAAAGCATTAAACAAATTTTCAAAACCTTATCCGAAGCTTATGGCATTGAGATAAAATCGGATAACGAGCAGATATCCACCTATACTTTTACCGGAGATTTAAGCAAAAAGGGGCTGTATGAGCAGCTCGACCTGATTTGCGGAACCATATCAAGCAAATATTATATCCAGGGAACCAGCATTGTGGTTTCCAATAAAAACTAACCAAATTATATAAAAACGATGAAGAAAAACTACACCACCAGCAGCCCGTAACCGCGGCTCGTTTTCCATCATATTTTTCTAAAAACAAAGCCGACAATGTGGGGCATTGCCGGCGAGTTAAATACATTAGAAATGTATTCATGGTATTCCTATGTCCAATAAATCCAATCATTTAATGAACAATAACCAAATTTATGAAAAAAAATCAACTTATTTCGCTGGCGATATATGCAATGAGAGTTTCGATTTACCAAATACTTGCAATAATAATTTTTACCTGTGCTGCGTTTGCAAACAATGTAGGCGCACAGGACTTTCTGAATACACCAATTTCGATCAAAGCCGATCAAACCGATATTAAATCCATTATAGAAAGAACCGAACAACTGGCCAATGTTAAATTTGTTTACAGTCCGCAGTTAATTAACTCCCAACGTAAAGTTTCCATTAACGTGGTGAACCAAAAGCTTAAATACTTTCTTGAGAATTCGCTAAAACGTTATGACGTGGGATATAGGATAGTTAAGGATCAGATTCTGCTCTATTCTATTCCCGCCAATAACAACCTCGAATTGTTAAAAGCCTTCGAAGGTATCGTTACCGGAAAAGTGACCGATAGCAAGGGCAATGCTATCCCAGGGGTATCCGTTACCGTAAAAGGCAAATCAATCGGCACCACAACCGACGAAAACGGTGCCTTTGCCTTAAAAGGTTTAACCGTTGATAGCCGGGTTTTAGTCGTGCGTTATGTAGGTTTCATTTCGAAAGAAGTCAACCTATCTGCAGGCAATGCCGATGAAAACCTGAACATCAGTTTATCAGAAGATAACCTGCAACTGGAAAGTGTGATGGTAACTGGTGGTAATCCGAAGAAAAAACTGGAAAGTAGTGTGGCCTTAACCTCTGTAAGCAATAAAGACATTACCAACAGGGCTCCCTTAAATAGTACCGATTTATTAAAAGCAATACCAGGTTTAACGGTAGAAAGTACCGGTGGTGATGGTCCGGGTAACGTTTGGGTAAGGGGGTTTCCGCAGCAGGGTGGTTATATTTTCCTCGGCATCCAGGAAGATGGCTTACCGCTTCTGCCAACAGGTTTCAATACCAATCCATCAGTAGATCAATATTACAAAACAGATTTAACCATTCAGAATATCGAAGCCGTTAGGGGTGGTAATGCTTCCATCATCCAGGCAAATACACCAGGAGCTGTGGTAAACAACATCAGTTATGTGGGTGCCGATAAACAATATGGCCAGTTTAAATTTACCTCAGGTTTTTCACAGGGTTTATACCGTATTGATGGAAATACCGGAGGCAAGATAAACGATAACATTAAATACAACATTGGTGGTTTTTACCGCACCGATAACGGCGTGGTAGATCAGGGTTTCAATCCGGCCAACCAGGGCGGACAGGTTAAAGGTAACATGACTTTTAACTTCAAAAACCATAAAGGCTTTATCCGTGTATATGGTAAATACCTGAATGATAAAGTGCAGTTCCTGTTAACCAGTTATTATCCTTACGATGGTACCGGGAAACCGACTACTTACCGCGATTACGATATGGCTTCGCAATCAATCGTTCCGCTTCAAACCGAATGGAGTTATAACGATCCGGCAACCGGCAACCACAATTTCAGCTTAACCGATGGTATCCATACCAAATTAGGATCAGGTGGTTTCCAGTTCAATTATTTAACGGATAGCGGCTGGCAGATCGTTAACAATTTCCGTTATCAGAATACCCATACCAATTCTACTTATACCGTTCCATCCGGAATTGCAGCGAGAACTGCAGCAACACCTTACTATTATCCTGGTGGCGCTGTTGCTCCATTTGCTGCAGGCGATTATGTAATCACTTCGTCAGCCAACGGACAGATTAACAGCGATGTACAGATCGTTGATTATCTGGATTTAAAAAAAACCATTAAAAACCACAATTTAGGCATCGGTGCAGGCATCCACCAGTATAACCGCGATGATTTGCGCTATGCTTTCCGTTCATTCTCCGAATTTAAAGAACATCCGAGCATTATATTACAGTCGCCTACTGCAGGCGAACGTACCATCCAGACCAAAAATACCTTTATCGGCGATACCAGAACTTTATCAGCCTATGCTTCTGATGAGATCAAAATCTCCGAACAATGGCGTTTAGATATAGGCGCAAGGGTTGATAACCAGAATGTTAAAGGCGACAGACCGTATTACGCCTTAAATACAGATGGAACAGTTAATAATACAGCTACTGCAACGGCAACCATTTTAGGTTACACGCCTTATGATGAAACCTTAACCAATTGGGCTGCATCGGTTGGTGCCAATTACAAGATCAACTCAACCTCTAGTATCTTTGTCAGGGCTACCAAAGCTTACAATGCACCAACAATAGGCGATTACAATGCATCTGCATATAACGCGGCCAACATCAAAAAACGTCCGGTTTATTTAGGAGAGGTAGGTTTTAAATATGCTAAGAACAACCTGGCCATTTTTGCTTCAGGAAGTTATTCGGCCATTAAAAATGTATCCTTAACCATCAATGTGCCAACAGCAGCAGCCGGTACACAGGCGCTTGTTGCATTTGGTTCTACGCGTACATTCAGTGCCGAATACGAAGTTTCATACAAAATTGCCAAACCACTTAGTTTGCGGTTAACCGGAACCTTGCAGGATTCTAAATACACCGATTACGAAGCTTCTACCAAAGGAAACGCAGCGATACTGGCCGAATTTGGCGACCGCGTGTATAGTTTTACCGGTAAAAGAACAGAACGTGTTCCGGTATTAAATACCGAACTAGGTGCCAACTACGATTACAAAAACTTCAATTTATACGTAGCGGCAAACTATGTGGGCAGTCGTTTCACCTCTCCTAGCGATAGTTATAAATTACCTGCCTATGTGGTAATGAAAGCTGGTGCAGGATATAATTTCACTAAAAAAGTTTCGATAAGGTTTTGGGCAGACAACTTGTTAAATGCAAAAGTGCTGACAGAGGGCGATGTACGCGGAGATCAGTTCAGGGACTTCTCGACCGTTACCCCTGGCACATTGATGATTGGCAGAACATTACTTCAGCGTACTTTCTGGGGATCATTGGCTTATTCATTCTAACAAATCAAACCGGAGTTTACGCTCCGGTTTTTTTAATTCTAAAAACACCATGACAACAAGAAGATCATTTTTACAACAGGCAGGTTTAGCAGGTGCGGCCGCTTTTTTAAGTCCATCTATTATTACCACAGCCCTGGCCCAATCAGCCAAGGTTTCAAAGATCGGTATCGGGCTTTTTACCCTGAGGGAACAATTAACGGCTGATGTAAAAGCCACCATACAACAGGTTGCTAAAATTGGCTATAACCAGGTAGAAACCTATTACGGTTATCCGGGCAAATACGAAGTAAAAGGTTTTTGGGGTTTAGAAGCAAAAGATTTCAATACGTTGCTAAAATCAAATGGCCTCACCTCTCCTAGCGGACATTATAACGTAACCGAGTTTTTATCTTCAGGTGACGACAAAGTATTAAAATCGCATATCGAAACCGCTGCTACCGTAAACCAGAAATATTTTGTAGTTCCTGCCCTGCCAACCGATATCAGGGCGAACGGTACCTTAGACGATTACAAGCGTATGGCTGCAAAATTTAACCAGGCTGCAGAACTTTGTCAGAAATCGGGTTTAAAACTGGCTTACCACAACCATAATTTCGAATTTAAAGATCAGGGCAATGGCGTTACCGGTTACGAAATCCTGTTAAAAGAAACCGAAGCCAAACTGGTTAGTTTTGAACTCGATATCTTTTGGGCGGTAAATGCAGGTTTAGATCCGGTAGCGATGTTTAAGAATAATCCGGGCCGTTATAAAACGTTCCATGTAAAGGATATGGATAAAACAGACAAAGCCGTTTTTACCGAAGTAGGTGCTGGCAGAATAGATTTCAAAAGTATTTTTGCGGCATCAAAACTGGCCGGACTGGATTACATTTTCACAGAGCAGGACATCATTAAAAAAGAACCCTATCAAAGTATAACCGAAAGCTATAATTACATCAAAAAGAACCTGATCTAGATCAGGTTTTAGTTTTAAATAAGTTCGTTTTTCAATTTATTAGTAAATAAGCCACTCACCTATACTAAATGTACTTTTTACACCAAGTAAATTGACTATAAAAACCTGCTTAAAATAGAAATAGAGCCACAAAAACCTATTTATTTAGAACAATTCTACTCAGTAACAATCGCATTGCAGTCTGATAATTTACTCCAAAAAATTTATTCTTTCCGCTATATTTTTTCTAATATTACTAATTCAACACATAATATAACCAATATATAAAACCATAAAGACGATGCACAGAAGAGAAGCACTCAAAAACGTCGCATTTTTGCTGGGAGGAGCAATCTCAGCAAGCACAATGGGCGTTTTATTTGAAAGTTTTACGCTCCCTGAAAACGAAAAAAATTTTGTGAACTACTCGTTGGAAGACGAAAAGATTTTTGCCGAGTTCGCTGATATTATTGTCCCGACTACCAAAACCTCTGCCGGGGCCAAAGCCGCAGGATTAGGAAAATTCATCCCAATGATGATGAAAGACTGTTATCCTGCTACCATGCAAACTTCATTTGCACAGGGCTTTAAAGATCTTCAGGCAAAATCAATGAAAGATTTCGGTAAAAGCTACATCACTTTAACACCAGTCGACCGGAAAAAATTAATGATCGATTTAAGAACAATCACACTTGCCCAAAAAGAAAGCAAATCAGAAGAAAACAAAGATCTGGCTTACTTTTTCACCACCGCAAGGGATTTAACGCTGCTCGGTTATTATTCTTCAGAAATTGGTTGCACCAAAGCACGCGAATATGTGCTTATCCCGGGCCGATATGATGGTAACACCACATTAAAGCCAGGCCAAAAATCATGGGCAACCTAATTTCTAACCTCAACTACAAAACATCATGAATTTAAATACAGATTTAAAAGCAGAAAATACTTACGATGCTATTGTAATAGGATCGGGGATTAGTGGCGGCTGGGCTGCAAAAGAACTAACAGAGAAAGGCTTACGTGTTTTAATGCTCGAAAGAGGAATGAACATTGAACACATTACCGGTTACGAAACCGCGATGAAAAATCCATGGGATTTTAAACATGCAGGTAAACTAACCGAAGAGCAAAAACGTACCCACCCGGTACAAAAAAGAGATTATCCTTACCAGGAAGCTAATGAAAAATGGTGGGTAAACGATTTAGAATGCCCATATACCGAAGATAAACGTTTCGATTGGTACCGTGGTTTCCACGTGGGTGGTAAATCTTTAATGTGGGGCCGCCAGAGCTACCGTTTTAGCGACCATAACTTTGAGGATAACAAAAAGGATGGCCATGGAAATGATTGGCCAATTCGGTATGCCGAACTTTCTCCCTGGTACGATTATGCAGAACGATTTGCTGGCATCAGTGGTTCTAAAGAAAACTGGCCTACCTGTCCTGATGGTGAGTTTTTACCACCAATGGATTTAAACATTGTAGAAAAATCGGTAAAAGCACGCGTAGAAGAACATTATAAAAGAGAACGTATTATTATGATTGGCCGTACCGCCAATTTAACCGTTCCCCATAAAGGCCGTGGTAATTGCCAGTACAGAAACTTATGTAGCCGCGGTTGTCCGTTTGGAGCATATTTCAGTACACAATCTTCTACCCTCCCTGCAGCGATGGCAACAAAAAGGTTAACGGTTAGGCCATACTCGATCGTAAATCATATCATTTACGATAAAGATACCAAAAAAGCAAAAGGTGTAATGGTAATTGATGCGGAGACCAACAAAACAATGGAATTTTATGCAAAAATTGTTTTCGTTAACGGTTCTACATTAGGTTCAACATTCGTGCTGTTAAACTCAACATCCGAAGCCCATCCAAATGGATTAGGTAACGCAAGTGGTCAGTTAGGTCATAACCTAATGGATCATCATTTTCGTTGTGGAGCAAATGGAGAAGCTGAGGGCTTTGATGATAAATATACTTATGGCCGCCGTGCAAACGGAATATACGTACCAAGATATCAAAACATCGGCAACGATAAACGTGATTATTTGCGTGGTTTCGGGTACCAGGGTGGTGCAAGCAGGGCAAACTGGCAAAGTGATGTTGCCGAACTATCCTTTGGTGCAGATTTAAAAGAAAAAATGACCAAACCAGGCAAATGGAACATGGGACTGGGCGGTTTCGGAGAAATGCTTCCTTACTACGAAAATAAGGTATACATCGATCACAACAAAAAAGATAAATGGGGTCAGCCGGTATTGGCTATTGATTGCGAATACAAAGAGAACGAGAAAAAAATGCGTGTGGATATGATGAACGATGCTGCCGAAATGTTAGAAAAAGCAGGCTTGAAAAACATCAAAACATTTGATAATGGCTGTTATCCCGGCATGGCCATCCATGAGCAAGGAACGGCAAGAATGGGTAACGATCCAAAAACGTCCGTACTGAACAAATGGAACCAGATGCACGAAGTGAACAACGTTTTCGTAACCGACGGTTCTTGTATGCCATCAATCGCCTGTCAAAATCCATCGCTAACCTTTATGGCCTTAACTGCCAGGGCCTGCGATTATGCTGTTAAAGAATTAAAGAAAAAGAATATCTAGAAAGGTATGAGGTTTAAGGTAAAAGGCGTAAGGTACAAGGTTTAATTACCCAAAAGTCCTACACCTTTTACCCTTAACCTTTTTAAAGTAGAAGGAGGAAGGCGTAAGGTAGATTTAATTGCCTCAAAACCTAAACCTTTTTAGAGGTAGAAGGCAGAAGGTGTAAGGCTTAAGAACCCTAAACCTTTCTGAAGGCGCTAGAAAATTACCTTAAACCCTAAACCTCACACCTTAAACCCTAATTAAATTAAAAAACAGAGCAAGAGGCACAAGATTTAAGCTATAGGAAAATCGCCCTAAACCTTTCACCTTACACCTCACACCTTTATAAAATGAAAAGAAAATTAAGAATGGGCATGATAGGCGGTGGAAAAGACGCTTTTATCGGTGCCGTACACCGTTTGGCCGCCAATATGGATGGCCTGATCGAATTAACTGCCGGAGCTTTAAGTGTAAACCCTGAAATCGGGTATGAATCTGGAAAATTGCTTTTCCTTCCTGATAACAGGATCTACAGCAATTACGAAGAAATGCTGACCAAGGAAAGCGAATTGCCAGCAGATGGAAAAATTGACTTTGTAACCATCGTTACACCAAACTTTGCCCACTTTGCCCCTGCAATGATGGCGTTGGATAAAGGCTTTAACGTGGTAATCGAAAAACCGATCACTTTAACTTTGGATGAGGCAAAACAGTTGCAGGCAAAAGTGGAAGAAACCGGCTTAACCTTATGTTTAACACATACCTATTCGGGCTACCCAATGGTTAAACAGGCTAAACAAATGGTTAGCGAAGGTGCTTTGGGTGCCATCCGCAAAATTGTGGTAGAGTACCCACAGGGATGGCTAAGCACCTTATCAGAACGCGAAGGCAATGCACAGGCGGCCTGGCGTACCGATCCATCTAAAACCGGAAAAAGCGGTAGCATGGGCGATATCGGTACACACGCAGCACATTTAGCCGAATATATTTCAGGCCTGAAAATCACAAAAATCTGTGCCGATTTAAATATAGTGGTTCCAGGCAGGGCCATTGATGATGATGGTAACGTACTGTTAAAATTCGATAATGGCAGCAATGGCGTGCTTGTTGCATCGCAAATTGCTGCCGGGGAAGAAAATGCATTAAAAATCAGGGTATATGGCGAAAAGGGAGGCTTAGAATGGCACCAGATGGAACCAAATACCATGATTGTAAGATGGTTAAACGCACCTGCACAGATTTACAGAACTGGTAACGGTTATATGGGCAGTTTTGCTAAACACAATACCCGCACACCTGGTGGTCATCCGGAAGGTTACCTGGAGGCATTTGCAAATATTTACAGAAATTTCGCGTTAACAATAGATGCAAAGCTCAATAATGAGCAGCCTACAGCAGAAATGCTGGATTTTCCAGGTACAGAAGACGGCATCAGGGGAATGGCATTTATCGAAAATGTGGTGGCTTCCAGCCAATCCGATCAAAAATGGCACGATTATAAACTATAATATCCAGCATGACAACTATAAAAGGACCAGCAGTATTTTTAGCACAATTTATAAGCGACGAAGCGCCATTTAACACTTTAGAAAATATCTGTGAATGGGCAGCCGGATTAGGTTTTAAAGGCATCCAGATGCCAACACTCGATGCAAGGTTTATCGATCTTCAAAAAGCCGCCGAAAGCAAAACCTATGCCGACGAACTGAAAGGTAAAATTGCTTCTTATGGTTTAGAGATCACCGAACTTTCTACCCACTTACAGGGTCAGTTGGTGGCTGTACACCCGGCTTACGATGATTTATTCGATGCATTTGCACCAAAAGAAGTACATAAAAACCCGAAAGCAAGAACGGAATGGGCCGTGCAACAAATGAAATATGCAGCAAAAGCCTCTCAAAACTTAGGCTTAAATGCACATGCTACATTTAGCGGTTCATTATTATGGCAATATTTCCACCCCTGGCCACAACGCCCTGCGGGATTGGTTGAAGAAGGTTTTGCTGAACTGGCAAAACGCTGGACGCCAATCTTAAACGAGTTTGATCAATGCGGTGTTGATGTTTGTTATGAAATCCATCCGGGAGAAGATTTATTTGATGGCGAAACCTACGAAATGTTCCTCGCCGCAGTAAATAATCATCCTCGTGCATGCTTATTATACGATCCATCACACTTTGTGCTGCAACAATTGGATTACATTCAGTACATCGATTTTTACCACGAACGCATCAAAGCCTTCCACGTGAAAGACGCAGAATTTAACCCTACGGGCAAACAAGGCACTTTTGGTGGTTACCAGAGCTGGGCAAACCGCGCTGGCCGTTACCGTTCGCCAGGAGATGGGCAGGTTGATTTTAAAACCATTTTTAGTAAATTGGCCCAGTACGATTTTAAAGGTTGGGCCGTTATGGAATGGGAATGCTGCATTAAAAATCAGGAAGATGGCGCCCGTGAAGGTGCAGAATTCATTAAAAAGAACATTATCAACGTAACGGATAAGGCCTTTGACGATTTTGCAGCATCAGGTAGTGATAGCGCTTTCAATAAAAGAATATTAGGATTACAAGATTAACAAAACACAAAACACACACACAACATGAAAAAAACATTTTTAATTTTAGGCGCTGTAGTCATTTTTATGGCTTCATTTTCAAAAGCAGATTTAGCAAAAGAAAAGACCGTGGTTGCAACAGCAACAATGACAAACCATGCTGCTTTCCAATCGAATCCAGGCGAAAAACTGATCAACAAAAACGACTGTTTAGGTTGCCACAACAAGACCAATAAAATTATCGGTCCTGCTTATGTAGACATTGCAAAGAAATATCCGGCTACCGAGAAAAACATCAACATGTTAGCCGATAAAATTATTAAAGGTGGTACCGGAGTTTGGGGCAATATGCCAATGACTGCTCATGCTACCCTTAAAAAAGACGATGCAAAATTAATGGTGAAGTACATTTTATCCCTTAAAAAATAATTTTAACCAAATTAGCAAATCGATTTACTAGTTATGAAAACAGAGCAAGAAAATAAAAACACGAGTAACCGCCGTGATTTTATTAAGACCACAGCTATTGCCGCTGCTGCGTTTATGATCGTGCCCCGCCACGTTTTAGGTGGGCCCGGTTATTTAGCACCAAGCGATCGTTTATTGGTTGCCGGCATTGGCGTTGGCGGCAAAGGCCAAAGCGATTTAAACATGTTTTACAAAAGCGGAAAAGCAGACATTGCTTTTTTATGCGATGTAGACGACCGCCGTGCAGCAAATAGTGTTAAAGCTTTCCCTAAAGCAAAATACTATAAAGATTGGCGTGAAATGTTAGATAAGGAACATAAAAATTTCGACGCTGTGTCTGTTTCTACTCCTGATCATAACCATGCCATCCAGGCTTTAGCAGCTATGCAATTGGGCAAACACGTTTATGTGCAGAAACCTTTAACACATGATATTTATGAGGCTCGTATTCTAACCGCAGCCGCAAAAAAATATAAAGTGGTAACCCAAATGGGAAATCAAGGTGCATCAAACGATGGTCCGCGCCAAATGAAAGAATGGTATGAAGCTGGTTTAATTGGCGATGTACACACAGTTTACGCTTGGACAGATAGACCGGTTTGGCCGCAAGGAATTCCTCGACCAACAAAAAAAGCCGAAATCCCTGCTGAATTAGACTGGAATTTATGGTTAGGTACTGCACCCGAAAAAGATTTTATAGACAAATTAGTTCCTTTTAACTGGCGTGGCTGGTGGGATTACGGAACCGGTGCCCTGGGCGACATGGGTTGTCACTTAATTGAAGCTCCTTTTAGTGTATTAAACTTAAAATATGCCAAAGAAGTAGAGGCCAGTGTGGGCTCTGTTTACGTTGACGAATTTAAACGCGGTTATTTCCCCGAAAGCTGCCCTCCATCAAGTCACGTTACCTTAAAATTCCCTAAAACGAATAAAACCAAAGGTGATGTTACCCTGCATTGGATGGATGGTGGTATCCAGCCAGAACGTCCTGAAGAATTAGGAGCTGACGAAACTTTTGGCGATGGTGGTAACGGAACCTTGTTTATCGGAACTAAAGGAAAAATGATGTCTGAAACTTATAGTGCAAATCCTAAATTATTGCCGCTAAGCAGAAATAAGGACATTAAAGTTGCCGCTAAATATGCCCGCGTGCCAGATGGCGCAAACGGACACTACAAACAGTGGGTAGAAGCTGCAATTGCGGGTTATGGCAAACAGGAAGTGAGTTCTCCTTTCGAAATTGCTGGTCCGTTAACTGAAGCTTTATTAATGGCCAACCTGGCAATCAGAAGTTTCGATATCCAGAAAACCGTAAATGGCAAAGTTACTTATCCGGGCAGGTACACTAAAATGCTTTGGGATAATGACAACATGAAAGTAACCAATTTCGATGAAGCAAACCAGTTTGTTAAACGCGAATACCGCAAAGGCTGGAACAATTTAACGCTTTAATAATCCAAACCTATCAGGTTTTATTTAAAAAAATATGAAAAAAATCTTTCTTTCTGCTTGCATCTTATTAGCAGTTACGCAAATATCAAAAGCTCAAAAAGGCTTTAAACCACTGTTTGATGGTAAAACCACTACAGGCTGGCATACTTATAACAAAACTAACGTTGGTAGCGGCTGGCAAGTTCAGGATGGTGCATTACACCTTGATTTAGCCAAAAAAGGCACTGATGGTGGTGGCGATTTAGTTACCGATAAAGAATATGGTGATTTCCATTTAAAATATGAATGGAAAGTAGCTCCAAAAGCCAATAGCGGTTTAATTTTTTACGTTCACGAAGAACCTAAATACCATGCTACCTACTCTACCGGTTTAGAAATGCAGGTAATTGATAACGATGGTCACCCTGACGGAAAAATCACCAAACACCGTGCAGGTGATTTATACGACCTGGTAAAAAGTTCATCAGAGCCGGTTAAAGCTGTTGGCGAATGGAATAAAGCAGAAATCATTAGTAAAAAAGGTAATTTAACCTTAATTTTAAATGGTGTTGAAGTTGTAAAAACCACCCTTTGGGATGACAGCTGGAAAAAAATTGTTGCAGGTAGTAAATTTGCAACATGGGAAAACTGGGGAACTTTTAAAACCGGTAAAATTGCCTTACAGGATCATGGAGATGAAGTTTGGTACAAAAACATCTCTATTAAAGAACTTTAAAAGAGGTTAAAGGTGTAAGGTAAAAGGCTGAAGGTTTTCTTTCTTTCCCTTTAACAATACACTTAAAACTTAATAGTAAAAAGAGGTTGAAGGTGTAGGGCAAGAGGCTGAGGGTTTCCTTTCTTTCGCTTTAATCATATATTTGAGTTAGAAAGCGGGAAAACATAATGTTTACCCGCTTTCGCTTTAACCTTACAACCCTATACCTTTAACCTTATACCTTAAAATAACCTTATATAAACCAAATGAATAGCACTACTCGCTTTAAACTCTCTGCCATGATGTTTCTGGAATTTTTTATCTGGGGCGCATGGTTTGTAACTTTGGGAGCCTTCCTGAGCAACAACTTAAAAGCAACCAATTCCGAAATTGGTTCTGTATTTTCAACCCAATCATGGGGAGCCATCATTGCTCCATTTATAATAGGCCTTATTGCCGACAGGTATTTTAATGCCGAAAAGATTTTAGGCGTTCTACACATTATTGGCGCCATTTTAATGTATCAAATGTACAATGCACCTGATGTTAGTGTTTTCTACCCTTATGTTTTAGGTTACATGATTTTATTTATGCCAACCCTTGCACTGGTTAATTCAGTTTCTTTTAATCAGATGAAAGATGCAGAAAAAGAATTTGCAAACATCAGGGTGTTCGGTACAATCGGTTGGATTATTGCCGGTTTATTAATCAGCTTTGCTTTCCACTGGGACTCGCCGGAAGGAATTCAGGCCGGATTACTAAAAAGTACCTTTTTAATGGCCGGAATCGCTTCTTTGGTATTGGGCTTGTTTAGCTTCACTTTGCCAGCTACTCCACCGAAGGTTGCTAAAGGCGAAAAAATAAAAATAGGCGACATTTTAGGTTTAGATGCATTAAAACTTTTAAAAGATAAAAACTTTGCTGTTTTCTTCATTTCTTCCATCCTGATCTGTATTCCCCTAGCCTTTTATTACCAAAATGCAGGGCTTTTCCTGGCAGATATTAAAGTTTCCAACCCAACAGGTAAAATGGCTATTGGTCAGGTTTCCGAAGCGTTATTTTTATTGGCTATCCCTGTGTTCTTTTCAAAATATGGTTTCAAAAAAACCATTATAGTGGGTATGTTAGCATGGGCGGTACGTTATGTGCTGTTTGCTTATGGTAATGCAGGCAACTTAAGCTTTATGCTCATTATCGGAATTGCCCTTCATGGTGTTTGTTACGATTTCTTCTTTGTTTCTGGTCAGATTTATACCAACTCTAAAGCAGGAGAAAAATTTAAGAGTGCAGCACAAGGTATCATTACCCTTGCAACTTATGGTGTTGGTATGTTGATTGGTTTTAAAGTGGCAGGATTAATTACTGATATGTATAAAACCGGTGATGTAACCGACTGGAAAATGGTTTGGATTATCCCGGCAGGAATTGCAGCAGCAGTTTTCTTGTTGTTCGCTGTTCTTTTTAATGATAAAACCAAGTCAGAGATACAAGCCAAAGCTGCTTAATATGAGCTCAAACCTGAATAGAAGAAATGCTTTAAAAAACATCATCGCAGGAACTGCTGCGATTGGTGTTTCTTCCAGCTTTTCAGCATTAGCAATGGATACACAAGAATCAGATCAGCCCTTGAAATTAAAAGGAAATGTCAACCATGCCGTTTGCCGCTGGTGTTTTAGCAGTTTCGATGTAGAAACACTTTGTACCGAAGCCAAAAAAATCGGTATTAAAGGCATCGACCTCGTTGGACCGCAGGATTGGCCAACTTTAAAAAAACATGGTCTATTCTCTTCCATGTGCAATGGTGCCGAAATTAACCTGGTGGATGGTTTTAACGATGAGAAATTCCACGCAAAACTGATTGAGAATTACACCAAAATGATTCCACTTGTGGCTGAAGCAGGCTATAAAAACCTCATTTGCTTTAGTGGAAACCGCCGTGGAAAAGATGATGAAACAGGATGGAACAACTGTGTAAAGGGTCTAAAACAGCTCCTTCCTCTCGCAGAAAAACACAATGTGGTACTCGTAATGGAGTTATTGAACAGTAAGCTCAACCATAAAGATTACCAGTGCGACAGAACTTCGTGGGGTGCTGAACTTTGCAAGCGTCTTGGATCGGAAAACTTTAAATTGCTTTACGACATTTACCACATGCAGATCGATGAAGGAGACGTAATCAGCAATATCAAACAGTATCAACAATACATTGCCCATTACCACACCGCTGGTGTTCCGGGTAGAAATGAGATCGATGATACCCAGGAACTTTATTATCCTGCCATTATGAAAGCCATTGCCGAAACCGGCTTTAAAGGTTTCGTTGCACAAGAATTTATACCAAAAAACGCTGATAAAATAGCCTCCTTAAAAAAGGCTGTTGCCATCTGTGACATTTAAAAATATACCTATGATATCAAGAAGAAGTTTTATACTAAACAGTAGTATGGCTGCAGCGGCAGCACTTTTGGTTCCATCTTTTGTATTCGCTGCCGATAAAAAAGTAGTAGGTTTACAGTTATATTCTTTAAGAGACGAGCTTCCGAAAGATGTAAAGGGAACCATCGCCAAAGTGGCAAAAGCAGGCTTCAAAGAAGTAGAAACTTATGGTTTCTCTATAAAAGATCAATTTTGGGGTTTAACACCTAAAGAATTTAAAGCTTTGTTAGATGCCAATGGTTTAAAAGCACCAAGCGGCCATTACGGCTTAGGCACTTATTTAACTGATGGAAATACCACAGAACTTAAAGCTGCAATTGCCGCCGCTAAAGTGCTTGGAAGCGAATATGTAACCATCCCCTGGTTAGATGAAAGCATCAGAAAAACTGCCGATGATTATAAAAAAATTGCGGTAAGAATAAATGAGGCCGGTAAAATGGCTAAAGCGGCTGGTATCAGACTGGCTTACCATAACCATAATTTTGAGTTCGAAAAACATGGCGATACCACTGGTTACGAAATCCTGTTAAAAGGAACTGATAAAAAGTTTGTTGATTTTGAACTCGATTTATATTGGGTAGTGCGCTCAGGCAACGATCCGATTAAATTATTCAAAGAAAATCCGGGCCGTTTTACCATGTGGCACGTTAAAGACATGGACAAGGCCAATCCGGCATTAAACGCTGAAGTTGGAACAGGTTCAATCAACTTTAAACCAATTTTTGCCCAGGCTAAACTTTCAGGGATGAAGCACTTTTTTGTTGAGCACGAAACCAATTACAAGCCAAATCCGCTTGGATCGGTTACTGCAAGTTGTGCATTTATTAAAAAAGAAATTATTTAATTTTTAGGCAATGAATTCAAGAAGAATATTCTTAAAACAGGCAGGATTAGCAGCCGGAGCGGCATTGTTAATTCCATCATTTGCTTTTGATAAAGTAAGCAAAAATGTTGGCCTCCAACTGTACACCTTACGTGATGAATTGCCAAAAGATGTAAAAGGCGTTATTGAAAAAGTAGCAAAAGCCGGATATAAAGAAGTGGAAACCTATGGTTTTTCTAACGGGAAATTCTGGGGATTAACCCCTAAAGAATTTAAAGCCCTGTTAGATGCCAATGGCCTAAAAGCGCCAAGCGGTCATTACGGGATGGACGATTTTGTTAAGACCGGAAATACCGATAAATTAAAAGCTGATATCGAATCTTCAGCTGCAATTGGTGGTAAATATTTTACCATTGCCGGCGCACATGTTGATATGAGCAAGGGTGCAGATGGTTTCAAAAAAACCGCAAGTGATTTTAACAAAGTGGCTGAAATTGCGAAAGCCTCAGGTTTAAAATTTGCTTACCACAACCACGATTTCGAGTTTAAAAAATTGGGCGATACCACCGGTTACGATGTGTATTTAAGCGAAACAGATAAAAACCTGGTTAATTTTGAAATGGATTTATACTGGGTGGTGCGTTCGGGTAACGATCCCCTAACCCTGTTCAAAAAATATCCGGGCCGTTTCCCAATGTGGCACGTAAAAGATATGGACAAAGCCAAACCGGAGTTAAATACAGAGGTGGGAAAAGGATCAATTGATTTTAAAGCCATTTTTGCACAGGCAAAACTTTCAGGCATGCAGCACTTCTTTGTAGAGCACGAAAATAACTATCAGCCAGATCCAATTGGCTCGATCAAAACAAGCTGCGATTATATCAAAGCAAGTTTGATTTAAATTTATTATACCCCTCAGGAATTAAAAACCTGCGGGGTATATAAAAAACGATTCTAACTGTAAACTGCAGATTGCAAACTGATATGGGTGTTTCCCATGCTACGCAAGGGCCGGGCTTTTTCAGGGCTCCGCTTCGCTCCGGTGCCGATGAAAACATCAGCACTGAACCCTTACAATCCCTAACGCAGCACTACCGCACTAATGATCTCTTGATGTTAGCACGGCTGACCTAGGTTAATTAAACCTGACAGTAGCGGGCATCCCGATTCTTCATCGGGATAAAGCGGATGGCAGGACTTTCGTAACCGATAAATGCTTGAACCTGCTTTCCAAAAAAGTAAAAAGCCTCTCTTATCAAGTTTTACTAAATCGAATTAATGATTTACCCTCTACCCATATTTTCTATCGAAAACCCAAAATTTTAAATATTAAAAGCAAATTTAATTGGTAACAATAGGGATATAAGCTTAATTTTTAGCATATTTGGCTCATATCAAATAATTAATAATATAAAAAAATTTAAAATGAAAGTAGCAGTAGTAGGTGCAACCGGATTGGTTGGCACTGTCATGTTAAAAGTATTGGAAGAAAGAAATTTCCCTTTAACAGAGTTAATTCCCGTAGCATCAGAAAAGAGTGTTGGTAAGGAAATTACTTTTAAGGGTAAGAAGTTCCCAATTGTTAGCATGGATACTGCAATCAGCATGAAACCAGATATCGCTTTGTTTTCTGCCGGTGGCAATACTTCATTGGAGCATGCACCACGTTTTAAAGAAGCCGGAACAACGGTTATCGACAATTCTTCTGCGTGGAGAATGGATCCGGCAATTAAATTAATTGTACCGGAGGTAAATGCACACGAACTTTCTATCGATAACAAAATTATTGCTAACCCAAACTGTTCTACAATACAGATGGTAGTGGTTTTAAAACCTTTGCACGATAAATACAAAATTAAACGTGTAGTGGTTTCTACTTACCAATCGGTTACTGGTACTGGTGTTAAAGCGGTTGAGCAATTAATGAATGAGCGTAAAGGTATTGATGGCCCGAAAGCTTATCCATACGAAATCGACTTAAACGTTCTTCCGCATATTGATGTTTTCTTGGAAAACGGATATACCAAAGAAGAAATGAAAATGGTTAAGGAAACGAATAAAATCATGAGCGATGATAGCATTAAAGTTACCGCTACAACGGTTCGTATTCCGGTAATGGGTGGTCACTCAGAATCGGTAAACATTGAGTTCGAAAATGATTTCGATTTAGCTGAAGTGCGCAGCATTTTAGAAAAATCGCCAGGCATAATAGTTGTTGATGATGTTGCTAACTTAAAATATCCAATGCCTAAAGATGCTCATGAAAAAGATGAGGTTTTTGTAGGCCGGATCCGTAGAGATGAGTCGGCTCCCAAAGCATTAAACCTTTGGATTGTTGCCGATAATTTGCGCAAAGGTGCTGCAACCAATGCCGTTCAGATTGCCGAATACCTGATTCAGAAAGAATTGGTTTAATCAATAAAACTCAAAAGCCTCCCGATGTAAAATCGGGAGGCTTTTTTATGCGCTCCAACAATGAAACATATTCCCATTGCGCTTATATATTCCAGATTACTTATCGGTTTTGGAATCATCCTATTAAGCGTTTTCCACGTCAGTCATTATTCCTTTTGGGCCATCACTTTATTATCCATTGGTTTGTTAACCGATGTTTTTGATGGCATTATTGCCCGTAAACTTAATATCTCTTCTGAAAAATTAAGGCGTTTAGATTCAGGCATCGACCAGGTATTTTTCATTTCTGTAGCAGTGGCAACTTATATCCAATGTCCTGATTTCTTTAAAACCAACCTGATCAAATTAATTGTCCTTGGTGCTTTTGAAGCTTCAATTTATGCTTTAAGTTACATCAAATTCAAAAAAGAAATTGCCACACACTCTATCGGTGCTAAAATCTGGACGCTGACCATATTTTCCACTTTGGTCGAAATTATGGTGCATTGCGAATCAGTAGTATTATTTGAAATTTGCTTTTGGCTTGGCATGGCCACCCGCTTGGAAATACTTGCCATTGTTTTTACCCTCAAAAAATGGACAAATGATGTACCTACCATATATCATGCTGTAAAACTGAGACAGGGAAAAGAAATTAAGCGCAATAAGCTGTTTAACGGGTAAATTAAATTTTTATAATTATATAATTTAGCGACCTTAATCACTAAATTATATATAAAAAAGAGATCGTAATCACTAAATTATATATAAAAAAGAGATTAGCACAGAATTTTGCTATATTTGAGAGAAACAAAATTTGTAAGATGATTATCAGAAATCTGCAGAATCACATCGAATCGAAATTTTTTAAACAAAAAGCCATTATCGTTACTGGTGCCAGACAAGTGGGTAAAACCACTATGTTAAAGGAGTTAGTGAATAAGAAGGAGTTACCTTTTGTTTTTCTAAATTGCGATGAGGCAAACGTACGTGCTACCTTAACTGATATCAGTATCGAAAGGCTCAAATCAATCATCGGTGTTAACAAAATTATTTTTATCGACGAAGCACAACGCGTTACCAATATTGGCTTAACATTAAAACTGATCGTCGATAATTTTACTGATGTCCAGTTATTGGTTACAGGTTCCTCATCATTAGATCTGGCTGTTGGCATCAAAGAATCATTAACGGGAAGAAAATTCGAATATCACCTCTTCCCTTTTTCTGTTGCAGAACTTGTTGAAGACACGAATGTGCTTATTGAAGAACAGGCTTTAGAAAAAAGATTAATTTATGGCACTTATCCTGATGCGATCAATTATCCGGGTGAAGAAAAAGAGCTGTTATTAAATTTGGCAAACAGTTATCTTTTTAAGGATATTTTATCCCTTACTGGCATCCGAAAACCTTTACAGCTCGAAAAACTGGTACAGGCACTGGCCCTACAGATTGGTAACGAAGTTTCTTATACTGAACTTGGCCAAATGATTGAGGCCGATAAACTTACTGTTGAGCGTTATATCGATTTATTAGAACAATGTTTCGTTGTATTTAGGCTAGGTGCTTACAGCAGTAACCTGCGGAACGAAATTAAAAAGAGCAAAAAGATATACTTCTATGATACAGGAATTCGCAACGCGGTAATCGAAAATTTTAGTATGCTTGGCTTACGACAGGATGCTGGTCAGCTGTTCGAAAATTACATTGTATCTGAATACATCAAAGCCAGTAATAATAAAAGAAAGCATGCAAAATATTATTTTTGGCGCAGTTTTCAGCAACAGGAAATTGATTTAATAGAAGAAGTTGATGGAAAAATAAATGCAATAGAGATCAAGTGGAATGCGAATAAAAAAGTAAAGTTTCCCTCAACTTTTTTAGATGCATACCCCACCAACGAAACATACGTTATAAATAAAGCTAACTATACCAGTTTCCTGGTATAAAATAATCGCCTGCAAAAAAAAATGAAATTTTTCAAAATATTGTCCCTATCGCTGTGCTTAACAATTGCAGCAATTGCTCAAAACAGGATCCAAAACATCGAAAAAGCCTTTGATAATTTATTAAACGACGAACAGGCAAAACATGCCCTAGTATCTCTTTGCGTTTTGGATGCCAATACCGGTAAAACGCTTTATGCCAAAAATGAGCAGATCGGTTTAGCTACCGCTTCAACACTAAAAACCATTACCGCAGCAACAGCTTTTAGTATTTTAGGTAAAGACTTTCAATTTCAGACTACTTTGGCCTATACTGGAACAATTACTACAGATGGAACATTAAAAGGCAACCTCATCATTATTGGTAGCGGCGACCCAACTTTGGGATCATGGCGTTATCAAAACAAAGAAAATAATGTTTTAATGCAATGGGTAGCGGCAATAAAAACAGCCGGCATTAAAAAAATTGAAGGAACTATAATTGGCGATGATCGTATTTTCGGCACACAAACCACACCAGAGGGCTGGGTTTGGCAGGATATCGGCAATTATTATGGTGCCGGGACTTCTGGCTTAGCCTGGCGCGAAAATCAGTTCGACATCCACCTAAAACCTGGAAGCAGCACAGCAGATGAAGTGAAAATTGTGAAAACCGTTCCGGCTACACCTTATGTACAAATCATAAATGAATTAAAAACCGGTGCATCTGGTACTGGCGATAGAAGTTACGCTTTTCTTCCACCTTACAGCAATGTAGCTTACCTCCGAGGAAGTTGGGGAATGGGCATTGCTAAAACAGGTATTTCTGTAGCCCTCCCCGACCCTGCTTTTGATTGCGCCTACCGCTTACAAGATACGTTGAAAAGATTGGGAATTTCGACCAGCCAACAGGTTACTACAGCAAGATTGATGACTTTAAACAACCAGATTATTCCTTCGGTTACACAAAAGATAAGTACCATCAGCTCGCCTAACCTAAGCGAGATTACCTATTGGTTTTTAAAGAAAAGCATTAATTTATATGGCGAATCACTGTTAAAAACCATTGCCATAAAATCGGGCAAAGCAGGCACAACAAGTAAAGGTGCTGAAACGGAAATCAACTTTTGGGCTGATAAAGGAATTGATAGAACGGCATTGAATATTATTGATGGCAGCGGACTTTCACCAGGCGACAGGATCACAACCTCTGCAATGGCGACTATACTTTTTCAGATTCAGAAAGAAAACTGGTTCCCTGATTATTATAAAGCGCTGCCTGAATACAATGGTATGAAAATTAAAAGCGGAACCATAAACGATGTTTCTGCCTTTGCAGGTTTCCATACGGATGCGGCTGGTAACAAATATGTGGTGGTGATCAATATTAATAATTATAGCGGAAACAGTATTAACAAAAAGTTGTTTAAGGTATTAGACGAATTAAAATAAAACATCCCTATAAATAATATGGCGCTTTTTGTAAAAAACCTTCAAACTGTTGATGGACTGATTTCTAACTTATATAAAGGTATTTCAGTAGAAGAAATGACTAAAAAAGTCACCGAAGTCATGGAACAACAAGGATATCAGGTGATTAACAATCAATTTGGTAATTTAATCTTAGAAAAAGGCAGCCGTATAAAACGACTTTTACTTGGTGCTTTTGTAACTTATTTTAAATTTAGCGTAACAATGGCTCCAGGCGTTGACAACGAACTTACAGTCAACATTTTTCAGCAATCAAGCGGCATGTCTGGCGGTTTAATTGGCATAAACCAGGTCAAAACGGAGCTTGCCAGGTTAAACTTTGTGTTTGCTAATATTTAGGAAAGAAAGTTCGATTAATAACACAGCTTTAATTTATATTTATGTAGTCACCCTGAATTTATTTCAGGGTCTATCCAGCAGGAAAGATCTGATCCCGATGTGAAAATCGGGACAGCATAACGATCGTGATAGATAAACTTTTACTTCAAATACCTATACCATTATTATTCAAGTTATTTCTCCTGAATACCAACCAAGCCACAATAATGTTTAGTGGAATTAGCATTAAGCCTAAGCCAAACATAATAAACACATAAAAGAGGAAAAACAGGCAAAAAACACTTATCAAAAATCCTTTAACCACAACCCCATTGAGCAAAAGCAAATTTCTAAATAAAAGGATAGCGGAAAATGCATAAAAGATCAGCTTTAGTGAGGTTAATATACCAAAACGGGTGAATATCCAGCACATTTCGGGCAATAATAAAATAAGATAGTTTAAACAGAAGCCAAAAAAAACTTTTGACCCTGAGAATGGAAAATTTGGCAAAAAGGACAAATAACTATCATTGAAAATTTTCTCCTGATAAATGAGCACAACATGGGCCACAATAATGCAGGAAGTAATGAGCATGAGTAACCTGAAATTATCTTCCAAATCAGAAAAAAGCATATAAACACTTAAAATCAATACCCACGAAAGCATTTTGGTTAATAAATAGGCCAGTTTGGATTGGTTAAAAACCTGAAAGCTATACAATAAAAACACAGGTTTATTCCATTTCCGGCTGATCCGGATTAGCCAATTGGGTTTACTGGATTCCATTAAACGGTTACTTTCTTTTGAACATACATAAGCGCTACCGAGGATTAAAAGCAACTGAAAGATCAAAATCGCAATAGAAATAAGGTAATATCCAAATACCAACCCGATAACAATGGTATAAAAAGTATAACACCATACCGGGATAAATATATAAGCCTGCACCCCGCACCAGGCCAAAAATTGATGTTTTTTAGGTAATGAAGTGAAACTATAATGCAAAAATTCCTGCTGGGGCAAAGCCATTTGATTTAACACATATTTTAAACTTTTATAGGCATACAATGAGCTCGCTACGAGGTAAAAAACCATAATTAATGGATTACTTACCAAACTGATGGTAAAGAAAAACTGCCAGAAATCGATCTGATCAGGCATAACCGTACCTAAGGTATTAATGAACAAACAGTAACTGATCAACATGACGAAAACGAATACCAGCATACCTGCATGGGTACGGTAAAACCCATCCACAAATATTTTTCTTAAAACAAGGTTCGGAAGCGGCTGCACTAAAAGTTCAGGTTTAATTTTTTATCCTCAATAATAATCTGTTTAAGTCCGGGTAACTTTAACCCATCCAAAGGCTGGTGCGATGATAAAAGGAAACTGATCTTCTCGTTCGCGTGTTTTTCATTGATCCAACGGTATAATACTTCAAGAGATTCGGCATCGATGGTATTTAACGGTTCATCCAGCAAAATTAATTTAGGCTGACCCAGGAAGGCTAGTACCAGCGAAAGTTTTTTCAGCATTCCGCTGGAATAAGAACCCAATGGATTATTGATATACGCTTTCATTCCAATTTCGTTCACTAAGATTTCAGCCTGACCGGGAATTAAGCCTTTAGCTTTCGTGAAAAGACTAATCATTTCTGTTCCACTTAAAAATTCAGGGAAGACTGGTTCAGCAGCGGCAAAACTGACCAGTTTCCGATAGGAAACACCATGATTTTTTAAATAAACGGTGCCAATCGCGATATCTCCCTTAAAAGATAATATCCCTGCAATTGCTTTCAACAAGGTACTTTTTCCAGTACCATTATTACCTTTTATCCAGAAAATACCTTCGGGAATTTTAATATTATCTATCTTTAAAACAAGATGATCGAAATAAGATTTTTCAAATTGATTGAAGTGTAACATAAAACCGTTTTATTTCTGACTTTAGTTTTATTGAAAAGTTACAGACTGATCTCATCTTGATAAAATCATACATCAATGCAATTAGTTTTACGTCCTTACGAGCCCAATGATGTCGAAAGTTTGGTTAAATACGCCAATAACCTTAACATTTCGAAATATTTAACCAATAAATTCCCTTTTCCTTATGAGAAAAAAGATGGTGAAGCTTTTATCCGATTGGCTTTAAGCCATGATCCATTGCAAATTAAGGCCATTGTGTTTAATGGTGAGGTAATCGGATCGATAGGTGTGCATCAACTGGCCGATATTTACAGCAAAAGTGCAGAAATGGGTTATTGGATTGCTGAAGAGCATTGGGGCAAGGGCATTGTTCCACTGGCAGTAAAGGAAATGCTGAAATATGGTTTCGGTACCTTCGATATTGAAAGGGTTTTCGCGCGAACCTCACATACCAACCTGGCCTCACAACAGGTTTTAAAAAAAGCAGGTTTTATTTTCGAGGCAGAATTAAAAAACACCATTTTTAAAAATGGTGAATATTATAATGAACTGATTTTTGGCTTTAGGAAACATCAGCTGGTTTAAGACCATATTAAACAACCGCGAGTCAAGCCATGATGAATTCTTTAGATTAAAACATTTTGCCCAAACGAAGTAATACTGCAACTGCTTTTCAAAAAATTATGAATGGTCTATAATTACAAGGATAACAAGATACAACATGAGTTTGGCGACCAATATTAAATCAAAATTAACCATCGGTTAACTCAAACAACTATCGTAACATTAACCCTTAAAACGCTTTATTTATTTAAAAAATATACTAACTTTGATGTTACGCTTAGTAATTGTACTTTTTACACTAAGCAGGTTAAAAAATCAATAAAAATCAAATAAAAATGAGCATAATCGTTAATGTCCATGCCAGACAGATTCTCGATTCGAGAGGCAATCCAACAGTAGAAGTAGAAGTAGTAACAGAAGCAGGCGCTTTTGGCCGTGCAGCTGTACCAAGCGGTGCATCTACCGGGCAATATGAGGCTGTTGAATTACGTGATGGTGATAAATCTACATATTTAGGTAAAGGTGTTTTAAAAGCTGTAGAAAATGTAAATACTAAAATTGCTGAAGCATTAAGAGGTATTGATGTTTTTGAGCAAAATACAATTGATAAAATCATGTTAGACCTAGATGGTACTGAAAACAAAGGTAACTTAGGTGCTAATGCTATTTTAGGTGTTTCTTTAGCTGCTGCCAAAGCTGCTGCTGATGAAATCGGCCAACCTTTATACCGTTACATTGGTGGTGTTAATGCCAACACTTTACCAATCCCGATGATGAATATCATTAACGGTGGTTCTCACTCTGATGCGCCTATCGCTTTTCAGGAATTTATGATTATGCCAGTTGGCGCTCCTTCTTTCTCTGAAGCTTTACGTTGGGGAACTGAAGTTTTCCATAGCTTGAAAAAGATTCTTCACGATAGAGGTTTATCAACTGCAGTAGGTGATGAAGGTGGTTTTGCACCAACTTTTGATGGTACTGAAGATGCAATTGAAACGGTATTAAAAGCAATTGAAACTGCTGGCTACAAACCAGGTTCACAGATTTGTTTAGCTTTAGACTGTGCTTCATCTGAATTCTACAAAGATGGTAAATATGACTATACTAAATTTGAAGGCGCTACCGGCGTAATTCGTTCAAGCGAAGAGCAGGCACAATATTTAGCTGATCTTTCTGCAAAATATCCAATTATCTCTATTGAAGATGGTATGGACGAAAACGACTGGACTGGCTGGAAAAGCTTAACTGATAAAATTGGTGATCATGTTCAATTGGTAGGTGATGATTTATTTGTAACTAACGTTACGCGTTTACAACGTGGTATTGACGAGGCTACTGCTAACTCGATCCTGGTAAAAGTAAACCAGATCGGTTCTTTAACTGAAACCATCAATGCGGTAACTTTAGCTCAAAACAATGGTTATACTTCGGTAATGAGTCACCGTTCTGGCGAAACTGAAGATGTTACCATAGCTGATTTAGCTGTTGCATTAAACTGCGGACAGATTAAAACAGGTTCTGCATCACGTTCAGACAGGATTGCAAAATACAATCAATTATTACGTATTGAAGAAGAATTAGGTGAAAACGCACGTTTCATCGGTTCAAAATTCAAATACGCTAAAAAATAATTAAGATGTCATTCTGAGCTTGTCGAAGAACTTTTCGATAGGGTGTTTCGACAGGCTCAACATGACAATCCAATGTTATAGTGTTAACAAGTTGAAAAACTTATTTGCGAAACATCCGGAGATTTTAAATCTTCGGATGTTTTTATTTTAATACTATATTTGTTCTACAAACCTGCAAGGCTTAAATAACAGTTTTCGAGAAAAATATGAAACGTTTAATAGATCTTTTCCGCAATAAATATTTCCTTGCTACTGTCGCTTTTGCGCTGTGGATGCTATTTTTCGACAAAAACGATATGATGTCGCAATACGAGTACCGCAGTCAGGCGAATAAATTACAGGAAGAAAAGGAATATTTCGAGAAGGAAACCGCGCAGGTTAAAAAAGATTTAAACGAACTGAATACCAACCTTAACACAGCTGAAAAATTTGCACGTGAGAAATACTTCATGAAAAAAGACAATGAAGATGTTTTTGTAATTATCCAGGAAGAGAAGAAAGATTAGTTTGGAGTTTTGGGTTGGGAGTTTGGAGTGAACAGTTCTCAATTGGCAGTTGGCAGTTCAAGGCGCCAATTAAACAGTTTATTATTCACAGTTAATCAGTTTAAACAATTAACCGATAACCTCTCTCTAGTACTCAAATTTTGGTAAGGAAAGTTTAAACCTCACCACGATAATGCGCAAAATAAAGATAAAAGCCACTACCGAAAGTTTTGCCACCACACTCTCCACATTTAACCATAACAACAAATAGTAAAGCAAGCCACCGAAGATGCAGGCTGTGGCATAAATTTCTCTTCTGAATACCAATGGAATGGTGTTGAGTAATGTATCTCTGATAATCCCACCAAAGCAACCGGTAATTGTACCCAATGCGATGCAAATACCCGGATTTAAGCCGAAAGCAATGCCTTTCAGCAATCCAACCATCGTAAATAGCCCAAGGCCCAAACTATCAAACAAAAACAGCGTGATTTTCATTTTCTGCACATGTGTTTTAAAAAACATGGTTGCCAATGCCGTAAATAAAATAATTAAACAGGTTTGCATATCACGCATCCAGGCCACCGGAGTATCACCAATTAACAAATCTCTTACTGTACCCCCACCAATTGAGGTAACAAAAGCTATGATGAGCACACCAAATGGATCCAGCTTACGCTGCATGGCGGTAAAAGTACCAGAGATTGCAAAAGCAATGGTTCCTAAAACCTCAATAATCTCCGAAGTAGAAATGTTATAGTTCTCCATTGCGTTTCCTTAAAAACCATTCTACTCCCAATAAAATCAATATCAAACCAAACAGCCACTTCATGTTAATCAGTTCGTTGTATTTACGGTCTTCGTAACTAATGGTTTTAATATTTTCGTTTTTAGTAATCTCATCAGCTATTTTAAGGAGGTTTTCGGGCATAAACAATTTACCATTACTCTGCTTAGACATGGTATTTAAAAGCTGGTGATTGGCTGTAGTTTGCTGATATTCTGCAATTAATGCATTTACATAAAAACTACCAGCAGCAGTGAATTTCTTGCCCCCAAGTTCAGTATTCGCCAGATAAGAATAATTCCCTGCAGGCATGGTTCCGGCATCCAACTGATAAGCATTTTCGGTTTTAGAGAAAATATAGTTAAATACTTTTCCGGTTTCATTTTTTACCTGAAGTTTGACTTCTGCTTCATTTACAGGCTGATAACTGTCGTTATAAAGCGTACCATTAAACTGAATGGCTTCATTTTCATCATAAGCAGACTTTGAGGTAAAAACCTTAAACCTGCGTTTATCATCCTTAACGGATAAGTATTGGACCGTTTTTGAAATCAGATCGTTCAAAACCGACTGATTGCTTTCATTTTCAGCTTCTGAGAGTTTCCATCGCCAAAGCCCCTCTCCCAACAGATAACCTGCCTTTAAACCGTTTTCGTTTGCAAAGAACAGTAGTGGCTGCTGTGTGCTTACTTTGCCAATACGTTGATTAAAAACGGGTGTTGCGCCCGCATTTACGGTTAACCTTCCAAATGGACTCAGCAATGGATCGAAGGCAGAAAACTGCTTTTTATCTTCTTCACTGAGGTTAAAACTTGTAAAACCATTGGCAAAATCGGCATATACTTCCTGAACAGAGCCATTCGCAGAACTCAGGTTTACCTGATTCTGAATCTGGTTAAAAGCATTTATATTACTCTGACCACCTAAAATATACCAAACCGGCTTTTTCAGACCTGTCAACTTTTTGAGAAAAGCAGTTGACAGGTTCTGAGCATCGGGCAATTGATACAATACGATTAAATCGAATTTAGAGGGGTCTGTTGTGTTTAAATCATCAGCAAGGGCAAGTTTAGCTTCATAATGTTGATTAAGCGAAATAGCCTCCTTTAACACGCTTAAATCGGGGTGTGGTGAAGCTGCAGCCAGTAATACCTTCTGCCGGCCATCAATAACCTCAACATAAAAAGTCTGAAAGTTGTTTCGTGTCGTAATTTCATTTTTTAAAGCGCCCAGTTGAACGGTATACTTCTGTACACCTATTTTACCGGCATGGATTTTCACCAGAATCGTTTTAACAAAAGAATTTCCATTAATCGTTATATTTTGTTGATCAACCTTTGCACCGTTTTGGCTCATGCTTAAAGAAGTGCTTTCGCCGTCACTTTGAAAAGCCTGAACCTGTACTTCGATCGTAAAATCATCATCCAGGTAAACAATGTTGTTATAATTTACATTCGAAATAAGCACATCGCGTTTCGGGATACTATCTCCCAGGGCAATGGTGTAAACCGGGGCATTAATCTGATTGACACTGTAAAGCGGATTTCCACCGTGGTTAAAAATACCATCGGTAGCTAAAATAATTGCACCAACATTCCGGTTGGTATATTCATCCCTTACTTTCTGAAAAAATGCGGAGGCATCAGTTAATTTTCCCTGATTTTTAAAGTCGAAACCATCAGCAACCTGATCACCAAAATGAAGTGTTTTCACTTCATATTTGTCCGAAAGTTTAGCCTGTAATATTTTAAGGTTTTGTTCGTATAACTTTTGGTCGAAACCAGCAGCCTTAACCTGACCTACCGATAAGGAATTATCCTGTCCGATGATAATTACAGGTTTGTCTAAAGTGTAATTTAAGGTTTTAATCAGCGGTGCGAATATTAACCACGCAATGGTAGTCACCACAATAATCCTTAATGCCGTTAGGCCATACTGAAGTTTTTTATCTAAATTTTTGTTGCCGCGATAAAGCAACCAGGCATACAATACGCCTAAGGTTAAGCAACCGAGAAAAAACAAAATAGAAGTACCCGAAAAAAAACCAGTCATAATTCATAAAGATGGTAATTTTGGGGAAATTTTCAAGATTATTAACCGCAAAGTGCACAAAGAATTTATGCAAGTACTAAAACTCAAATTGGTTTACCACAGAGTACACAAAGAATTGCACAGAGGATAACAGAGTTTAAAGCATAAAATTTAACCGCTCCGTGCGCTCTGTGCTAAACAACGAAAAAATCGCTATGGCCTCTGCAGTTAAATACCCATTTGTTAAACCATGGAGTGCACTGAATTTTGCACAGAGGATCACAAATTACCTAAACCCTTTAAGCGCCCAACCTCTGCGTACTTCGTGCCTTTTTCTGTGTGACCTTTGTGGTAAAAAAAGAGAACACTATTTTCTCTGTGTTTAAATACCTATTTTTAACCAAATCAATCTTTATGAAATTAACCTGTTTAACGTTTTTGCTATCCATAAGCCTCATGGTGAATGCCCAAAATAATTTTAAAGAAACTCAGATCAAATTCGAAAGAGTAGACAAAGCATATAGCGAAAAATGGGAAACATTAAGAAAGTTTGTTCAAGCCGGTGGCTATGGAGATAAATTCTCCATGGTGATCAACGCCTATAAAACAGAAGGAAAACTGGAAGTTTGGTTAAAAAACAATTCGGCAAAAACCTATTCACTGTTCAGAACATACGATTTCTGTGCACACTCCGGCACTATTGGCCCCAAGGTATTTGAAGGTGACGGGCAAACGCCTGAGGGCTTTTATTATATCAATGTTTTTAACCCCATGAGCAATTTTCATTTATCCTTAGGCGTAAACTATCCAAATACAGTAGATTATGCCCGAACTGGAAAAGATAGGAAACCTGGAAGCGACATCTACATCCATGGCAATTGTGTAACCGTAGGTTGCATCCCTTTAACAGATGAAAAAATTAAAGAAGTATACGTTTTAGGGGTTGAAGCTAGAAATGCTGGTCAGGAGAAAATTCCGGTAAACATTTATCCTTTCAAAATGACCGATGGGAATATGAAGAAATACGTTGCTCAATTTCCATCGCAGGCCAGCTTTTGGAAATCCCTACAGGCCGGATATCTAGCTTTTGAGAAGAATAAAATACCAGCGAAGGTTACTGAGTTTAAAGGAAAATATGTTGTGAGATAGCTGGAAGGTTTGAGGGCCAATTTCTCATTGGATAAATTATATTGAGAAAAAATCTATTCTTATTTTCACTAATATTCATCAAAAGTTAGTTATGTCATAATCTAAATTATCAATTACCCATTTTTGATCTGAAGATCTCGTTAAACAGAAAATCATTTGATTATACTTAGATATATCAAATTTGACTAACGCCTTATTGTAAATAAAAAAAATCTTAGATATCTTTCCTTCATCGGCATGGTCCAAGATTTCTTCCGGTTCAAATCCAAAAAGCAAATCACATTCCAATCCTGGAACTGGCCCAAAATAATCAATAACGGGATATTTTGTCAGTGAATCAGAAACACTTTTATATTTAAATCTTAAAGCTCCGAGAAAAGAATCCGACACAAAGTTAGATTTCCTGAAGTTTGATAAATATTCATCAACGCTTCTCATATCAACTCTAAGAATACTATCCTTTTTTATGGTGTCTTCGTTATAACCCTTAACTATGGCAGAGGTGGTTAATTTTGGTTCGTTTTCTTTATACCATTTTAAAAAGCCCACAATAGTTATCTTTATAGCTGATTCTATTTTTTTAGGCTGAGCTGTTTGACTAAACCCACTTAAAATTGAAAACAATAAAATTAGAATTATGAGCGACTTTTTTTTCATTAATGAAGATTATATCAAAACTAATTTAATAAAATTTCAGCAATAAAAAAAGGCGTAAGGTGGGTTAATACACTTTACGCCTTTACTATTTATGGCTTTGCTTTACACCTTTCTCTACCAATCTTAAAGCATTCCACCGCAAACAGACAAAGTTTGTCCGGTTACGTAAGCGCTCATATCTGAGGCTAAAAACACGCAAACATTAGCAATATCTTCAGTTTCACCGGCACGCTTTAACGGAATATCTTTTTCCCAGCCTTCAACAACTTTAGGATCAAGGATATCAGTCATTTCGGTTCGGATAAAGCCTGGCGCTACAACGTTGGCTCGGATATTTCTCGAACCTAATTCCTTAGCGATTGATTTGGTAAAACCGATTATACCAGCTTTAGACGCAGCATAATTTGCTTGTCCCGCGTTACCCGTTGTACCAACAATAGAACCCATATTGATAAAAACACCTTTACGGGCTTTCATCATCACTTTAGAAGCCGCTTTAGTTACGTTAAAGATCGATTTTAAATTAATGTTGATTACATCATCCCAGTTCTCTTCACTCATACGCATCAACAAACCATCTTTGGTAATGCCTGCATTATTGACCACGATATCAATCGTACCGAATTCGGCAACGATATCGTTAATCAATTGTTCCGCTTCAGCAAATTTAGAAGCATCCGAACGGTAACCTTTAACTTTTGTTCCAAAACTTTGTAATTCCTGCTCTAAGGCTTCGCCTTTTTCTACTGATGATAAATATGTAAAAGCTACATTAGCGCCTTGCTCAGCAAATTTTTCAGCTATTTTACGGCCGATTCCTTTCGATGCCCCTGTAATTAATGCTGTTTTTCCTTCTAGTAATTTCATTCGTTATTTTATTGTTTGTCAGTCTGAGCTTGTCGAAGACCGAATCTATTATTTATTTTTATAATTTGATAATCTTACAATTTCTTCCCAATCTTCTTTGAATAAAGCTTCTTTTTTCTTTCTACTCCAACCTTTAACTTGCTTTTCGGAATCTATAGCATCTTCTATCTGGTCAAATCGTTGGTAATATTTTAAAATGACCGATCTCCTTGAAAAAGTATAAGCGCGAATATTTTCTCCATTATTATGTTGCGAAAGCCTGATCTCCAAATCATTTGTTACACCAACATAATAACTTTTATCAGCACATTCTAAGATGTAGACAAAATAATTATGTATTCTAGCCATAAATATCTTTAGAAACATAAAGTTACTAAAAATATTTCTTGCTAAAATTTTCAAGTTGAGCTTATCGAAAATCCTTCGACAGGCTCAGGATGACAGCCTGATGGAATGTAAATTTTAACTCCAAGCTTAAACAGCCGGTTCCTGCTGACTCAAACAGTGAAAGCTTCCCAAACCCCAGATAATGTCTACAGAATTTATACCGATAACTTTTCGATCAGGAAAACAGCCCTGAATAATAGCTAAAGCCTTTTGGTCGTTTACGTCATCAAAAACAGGAACAATTACGGCTGCATTGGCAATGTAAAAGTTTGCATAAGATGCCGGTAAACGGGTATCTTCATGAATAACCGGTGATGGCATTGGCAGTTCAACAATATTCAATGACCTACCATCTTTCAACTTCATGGCTTTTAAGGCTTCCAGGTTCTCTTGTAACAGGCTATAGTTTTCATCCAGTGGATTACTTTCTACAACCGTTAAAACGGTATCTTCGTTTACAAAACGGGTAATATCATCAATGTGGCCGTCGGTATCATCGCCAACGATTCCATCTCCTAACCATAATACCTGATCTTGACCATAGTATTCTAGCAAATATTGTTCAATCTGCTCTTTGGTTAAATGCGGATTACGGTTTTCGTTCAATAAACAGGCAGTTGTGGTTAGAACAGTGCCAGCGCCATTAAATTCTACTGAACCTCCTTCCATCACAATATCTGGTGTAAACAAAGGTAAATCGAAATGTTTGGCAATTTTTGTCGGCACTACATCGTCCAGGTCAAATGGCGGATACTTACCGCCCCAGGCATTATATCCCCAATCTACAACAGCCTTTTCATTTCCTTTTAGCAAAAATGCAGGACCATGATCGCGGCACCAGGCATCGTTGGTTTCATTGAAATAAAATTCAACCTGACTTAAATCGGCATCTACTTTTGTTAATTCAGAAACAGCAAAAGCTTTCATTTCTTCATCTTTCACATTGATGCGTACCTTTTCGCCTTCGGCAACAGCTTTAATAAACTGGCAATATGGCGTATAAATAGTTTCGATTTTCGCAGGCCAGCTCTCCTCTTTATGCGGCCAGCTTAACCAGGTTGCCTCATGTTTTACCCACTCGGCAGGGAAAACATAACCTTGTTTTTTCGGTGAATAATCGAATTGATTGATATTTAAATCTTTTCTTGGAGGGAAATTTGACATTTCGTGTAGTCTTTTAATTTAAAGGTGCACATTGAGCTTGTCGGAATGTAAGTCCTTCGACAGGCTCAGGATGACACCCATGTATGGTTTTCGCTTTAAGCTTTGGTCTTTAACCTTTCTGCTTAGTCCCCGTCAATATATCTTTTCGTAATCGGTTGATAAGAATCGATCCTTCTATCCCTTAAAAAAGGCCAGTGTTTGCGGAAGAAATCAGATTCTGATAAATCCAGTTCAACTACTTCGGTTTCTTCCTGATCGTGAGAACCTAAATAAAGTATTTTACCCTGTCCGTTTGTAGCGAAACTTCCACCCCAGAATTTCATGGCACCATCCTGCTCAAAACCTACGCGGTTTACACTCACCACCGGAACACCGTTTGCAACGGCATGCGAGCGTTGAATGGTTTGCCATGCATTATATTGATCTTGGTTCGTTTCTTCATCCTGATCCGTAGCCCAACCAATAGCAGTTGGATAGAACATGATTTCGGCACCCATTAAAGCGGTAATACGCGAAGCTTCAGGATACCATTGATCCCAACAAATCAGGATACCAATTTTAGCAAATTTGGTTTGAAAAACTTTATAGCCTAAATCGCCCGGGGTAAAATAGAATTTTTCGTAAAAAGCAGGATCATCAGGAATGTGCATTTTGCGGTATTTACCCAAATAAGAACCATCGGCATCTAAAACAGCTGTAGTATTGTGGTACAGGCCTTCAGCACGTTTTTCAAATAAAGAAGCGATAATGACCACGCCCAGTTCTTTAGCTACCACTTGCAAAGCATCTGTAGACGGGCCCGGAATAGCTTCTGCTAAGTCGAAATTGTCGTAATCTTCAACATCGCAGAAATACAAAGAAGTAAAAAGCTCTTGCAAACACACAATCTGTGCGCCTTTTGCAGCCGCTTCTCTTACTTTCGCAATCGCTTTATTTAAATTTTCCTGCTTATCTTTAGTACAGCTCATCTGCACCAAGCCAACGTTTACTTTCTTCATGTTTTTTTGAAATGAGAGAATGAGAGAATGATTAATGGAGAGAATGTTATGGTAGTTATAAACCGCATTCACCCATTCAAAATTCATTCATTCAAAATTTTCGTCAAAGTTACTATTTTGTTTAAAAGTAGAACGGCATAATTGTGTAATTGTTTTTGAAAAGCTACAGCGGTAATTCTGATTATTGTTAGTCGGGCTATCCATTATAGCTTCGATGAAATATCGGAGGCTGCCATTTCTATCCCGATTAGATGGCATAGTTATTACAGCTATCAACGTAAACCCAGCCAGCGCCTCAAGTCATTACCTAATAAAATGAAAAAACCCCGATTCTCATCGAGGCTTTCCAATCTGATTAAACCAAATTATGGATTAATATTATCCCTTTTAGGTTTTGGTTTTGTTTCTACAATTTCGGCAACGGCCACTACTTCTTTACGTGCCTGTGGATCCATCAGTTCCATCAGTTTCAAGCCCAACAGGCCATCCATTGCTGAACCGCCATGATTGCCACCACTGCCACCAATCAATACATCAGGAATTAGTTTTACATTGCCTTTTGATAACTCTTCGGTGATTTTATAACGGGTAAAGTTTTCTCCTCCCAGGGCTTTAACAGCAAGTTCGTAAGCTTCGGCAGTTGATTTACCTACTGCTAGAATTTTACCTGCTTCGGCAGCACCTGTTAACGAAATCTGTTCAGCCTCTGCCGATGCACGCAATTTAATCGCTTCTGAATCGGCCTGTGCCCTTGCTTTAGTAGATTCTGCCTCGGCATGTGCCCTCATTTTTGTAGCTTCAGCTTCTGCACCAACTGCTAATTTCACCCCAGCAGCATCACCTTCTGATTTTTTTACCGTGGCACTTGCAGTACGTTCGGCAATCTCTACACTTTGTTGTGCTTTCACAATATCTTTCTGCATATCGGCAATTGCAGTTTCCTTCTCCATCCCCTGGCGTGTTTCCTGTGCCTGTTTTTGGGTTTCGTAAGTTACCTTTTGCTCTTCCGCTATTTTACGGTCGGTTAAGGTTTTCATTAACGATTCTGGTGGAACAATGTCACCGATAAGCGTATCAACTGCATTAACGTTATATTCATCAAGCACTTTGCGAATATGTTCTTTAGCCGATTCCTGACGTTCTTTACGGGTACTCAAAAAAGCAATCACATCACTTCCCTGCGCCGAGTTACGGAAATAGTTACCGATGGTAGGCTCTAAAACCTGCGAAACCAGGTTCACCATATTACCAAAACGGGCAATTACTTTTGGGGCCTCAGTGGTTGGCACGTGGATAATCTGCGCCACATCCAAATTGAATGGGAAACCATCTTTAGAACGTACCGTAATGGTTGATAAGTTTTTATCCAGATTATGTGCTTCACTACGTGCCGATGCCCAATTGAGTACCAAATTGGTTGTGGGCACCAGTTCTACCTTCATAATGTATTTGTTAATCGGGTATTTACCTGGGCCAAGCGGCTCCAACCAAACACCCTTAGAGCCTTTACCTACAATATTACCGTGCTTAAAGTCTACACCGGTTAAGTCATTCCCATCTGTACCAATAAATGAGATCACCACACCTACGTAACCGATGGCTATTTCCATCATCGGGATTTCTTCTAATTGAACAGCCCACGGGTTGAGGTTGTAAGAACCCGCTAAAATCACCTGTGGTTGCAAACCACGGTTACCGCCTTGTTTGATAAAGGCATCGAAATTCTGGAAATTATTGTGGCCTTCTACCAGTTTACCCGCAATCTGATTCGCTTCAATTGGTAAACCATCCAACGTAGTTACAATACCCACCATGCTTTCCTGAATGCGGATCATATCGGTTACGGAAACCTGGAATAACATGGTATTGATACGATAAGAACCAGAGGTGATGTAAGAAGTTTGCCGACCCCGCTGACCGCCATTATCGAGAAACTTTACCGCATCCTGGAAGTTATCAGATTCTACCCGCTGTCCGAGAATATTCCCCGTAGGAATTTCGGAACCATCCTTGGCCATAATCAGCCCGATTTTACCTTCTGGAATAATCGTAAACTGCTCCATGGTTACGCTGTACTGCCAAAACCACATCCCGAAATATAGTCCTGGTGCCAATGTTTTTCCCTGGAAACCTGCTTCGCCTTTTACAGCAATAATGCGCCCGTCGGGCAACTCCCTGTCTGAACCAAAGAGCACGAATTTTTTGGTAATCAATCCGATTCTGTCTTCAGGCACAATAACCATCCCGAATAAGAAACGTAAAATATATTTGTATAAAACTACGCACAACAGTGCCACTAAAACCCACCAGTAATTAGAAATGAGCGCTTCCATAATCTTTTATATTTTTTCTGTTTTTTTAGCCTGATAAACCATTTATTAAGCATGATATTGATAGCAAATGATGTGCATTGTTACCATTTTTAACACTTATTATAAAACTATTTTTTATTGACTTTAAAGCCTCAAAGATGATTCAGGATTGATTTAAAGCGAAACACCAACTGCAGATGACATTTTACTAAACAACTTAACTGAACGCTTATAAACGCCAAAAACTAACCATTTAGGTTTACACAGGTAGCTGCAGAGATTTTAAATGTATAAATTACAATTAATAGGAAAAAGGTGTCCTTTTTTAGACCTCATTGTTTGACCAGATTGGGATACACTTAAGGGTTTTAACAAAAAGCTAAAGGTTAAAGAACAGGAATATTAATTATATTTATTTCAACATATAATCTAACATGAGCACGATTAAAGATTTTAGAGATGATTATATAAAACCTTTCGGAGAACTGATCGTACTGATTACTTTCTCTATTTATACGCGTATTGCCTTATGTATTTATCTGGCTTTTAGCAACCCGCTTTCAGTCGAATTTAAATATCTAGCGGTTATTGTATTCTGCATCCCAATTTTAAGATATTTAATTCACTGGATTAATGGAAGTGAAATGCAGGGTGGCTCTGACATGATGGCCATTTGGATCTTACCAATAGTATATGCTTTTGTAACCATGCATATTTTGGCTGTTTACAATTTTTCTTTCTGGTTATCATTGGGAATAATCCTTTTACTGCCATCACTAATTCATTACCAATTTATTATAGTTCCACATTTGCCACTTAATAACCGAACACGGCTATTTACAACCATGTGCTACTATATTTTGCCTTTTTTGCTTGTTGTTAATTATGCGTTCGACTCTTCAAAACCTATCGTTAATAGATATTATGTAATCGATAAGTCGGAGATTACCAATTACACTTATCAAGCAGAGGATGGAGGAACGGGAAGGGATGCAGATTATTATCTGTATTTAGTAGATGCAGAATTAGATGTTCTTCCAGCCAGGTGGATAGATGTTACTAAAAATGTAAATGATAATTCTAATTATTTTCGCCTCAATACGTCTGTAACGATAGATAAGGAAACCTACAAAATATTTGACAAGAAAAAAGAAGTTGATACCATGGGCATTGGGGCAACACATTTTAGGTATTACTTTCTATTGCAAAAAAATATGGCTTACAAGCTTATCAATGTAGATTGGAAAGTATATAACAAAGTGAAAAAAGGGCATTATGTTTTTAAAGAAATACAAAGTGGCCTGTTTGGCATCAGTAGGGTTAACTACAGGTAATCGTTTAAAATTATTATGAGCATAAAAGAAGATTATTTAGACCCCATTACGGATTTTTTATTTTCTATATATACCCGTTTAGGTTTATGCTTTTTCCTCTTGTTTATCGGCCCATTTTCGCTAGCGTTCAGGTGTACCATCATCATTATTTTCTGCATACCCGTGGTTAGGTACATTTGGTATCGATCGGCAAATAGGGTAATGGAAAACAATTTTGGCATAGCAGTCACGGTCATTTCCCCTATATTATACCTGATCGTGTTTACACACATATTAATCATTTATAATTTTTCTATTCCGGTTATAGTCATCCTACTTTCAATTCCCTGTGCAATTTTTTTCGCCCTGATTAAATTTTGGCCTGATGTTTTAGATTACAAAAACAGTCTCTTATCTACAATGTGTTTTTACCTGTTACCATTTATTTTTGCCATTAACTACACTTTTGATTTTGCTAAACCTGTTGTTAAAAAATATTGGATTACAAATGCATATAAACATGATTTTCCTTCTTCAAGTAACGAGGAATCTTCACCTGATGAGTATTATTTCTACCTCGTATCTGCAGATAGTATCCCTAAAGCACCAAACTGGCAAAAAGTTGATGAGGAAATATATTACGATTATAAATCGGTTTTTAGTAAAGCGCTAGCCGAAACCCGATTTGAAAATTATGAAATAATTGAACGGAAAAAAGAAGTCGATCATTCGAATACTCCGCAGTATTATTTTTTATTACAGAAAAAATTTAAATCAACAAGCCTGATGGTTACAGAGCAGGTATATTATCGCTTTCTGAAAGGCGGTTATTTCCACATCGAAAAACACAAGGGGTTGTTGGACATTGGCTGGACAACTTATAAATAATGGAACATTTTAGCAACTACATAAAATCAGTGGGGAGGTATCTTGCAATTTATACTTTTTCGATTTACACGCGCATGGTATTATGTCTGGCACTCACCCTTACCCAAAGCAGGTCTGTTCTATTTAACATACTCATCGTTGTTATATTTTGTTTACCTATTGCCAGGTATATTACTTGTTCTATAATAAAAACTAAAATGGCTGAACGAGAGAATACAGTAATATTTTGCATGTCATGTTTCTTGTATGTTAGCGTGTATGTCCAAATTTTAAATATTTACAGCTTCACGGGCTTGCTTGATCTCTTTATGATATCAATTCCTTGTATACTCCATTACATTTTCTTTTTAGCCACAGACCAACCAAAAACGAATAAAAATTATTTACTTCGTGCCTCGCAATGAAGGCTTTGGCGACCTTAAACCTTTAGCCTTCCAATGTTTATCAGCGAAATGAGATCAGTAATCGACATATTATACCTTTACATAGGTGAAACAGTTGACGCACAGTCGACATTCAAATTAAAAAAAAGATAATTAGAATTTTTCTTTTAAAAGAATATAGCCCTAATTTTTAAATAAACTATAAAAGCTCTTCCCTATACTCCTGCTGTAATTCGAAAAGGCATTTGGCACACAGGCAACCATCGTACAGTTCTGAGATATACTGCACTTCGTTAATGCTTAACTGCACTACGCTGCACTGGCATTTGGTATAAGAATTTGCCTTGCACTCAATAGCGGTTCCACATCTTTCGCAGGGAATGATTTCGTGTTTGCTATGTTTTTGAGTGTTCATTGATTCATTCGTCATAAGTTCATTGGGGCCTGGCACATCGTACGAGTGAACTGTTGAACCAATGGCTAATGATCTAGATACAAAAATAAGGACAAAAAATAAGGTTTTGAGCGTTTACTCAAAACCTTACACTAACATTGCTTAAAAGTTGGAACCCTTACTGCAACAATATTACAGCATAATAATAGCCAGTCTGAGCAGAAACTACATTAACATATTTTATTTGTTGAGGTGAAACTTCTGTAAGGATATACTGCACTCCTTTAATCGTAATTTCCCTTTTAGCGACACTATAAGCGCTGGTTTCTATTTTACTTTCTGCAGCATTGCACTTTTCGGTACCATTATCAATTTTTACTATACCATCAACACTAAAAGAGTAAACATCATCCTTTTCACAATCTACGGGTAAAAGATAAATGTTAAGTAGCGGATTCGAACCAGGATTTTTATCCACCGTAGCTCTTTTCCAAGTTCGCTTAGTGAGATAATCTAAAGGGCCCTTCTCTTCTGTTTCATCTTTTTTACAATTTGAGAAAAGCAGAATGGCAGAACTCATCATCAATATTACTAATCGTTTTTTATTCATATGGATAATAATAGAAAAATTATGGCTAAAAATTACAGCCATTAGCAAGTGCACCGCAATACCGTAAAAAAAGGTTTTGAGCGTTTGCCCAAAACCTTACTTAATTTTGAATATGTAATCGGCAAGCAGGCTTTAAACCTTCAGCCTTCCAACCCTTTACCTTATCCAGAACAGCTGATACAGCCTTCTTCCATTGAACAAACTGGTCCGTCGACGATTTCTTCTGCAACCTGATCTTGTGTCATTTCAGCAGGGATAACGGCTTCAATGGCTTTACCACCCTGATTCTCTACTGTAAACTTAACAGCTTGCGATGCTGCTTGTGTACGCAGGTAATACATACCGGTTTTTAAACCTTTCTCCCATGCGTAGAAGTGCATTGAAGTTAATTTTGAAGTATTTGGTGCATTGATAAACAAGTTTAACGATTGCGATTGGCAGATATAAGCACCGCGATCTGCAGCCATATCGATGATATTACGCATTTTGATCTCCCAAACCGTTTTGTACAATTCTTTAATGTAATCAGGAATTGAATCAATTGCCTGAACAGAACCGTTAGCCAATATGATCTGGTTTTTCATATCGTTATTCCACAATCCTAATGCTACTAAATCTTTCAATAAGTGTTTATTTACCACAACAAACTCTCCGCTTAATACACGACGGGTGTAAATGTTAGAAGTATATGGTTCGAAACATTCGTTGTTACCTAAAATCTGCGAAGTAGATGCTGTTGGCATTGGCGCAACCAATAATGAGTTGTACACCCCATCTTTAACTACTTTTTTGCGCAATGCGCTCCAGTCCCAACGGCCGCTATCTGGTGTAACATTCCATAAATCGAACTGGAATTTACCTTTTGATAAAGGAGAACCTTTAAAGGTTTGGTAAGGACCATTTTTAACCGCTAAATCGTGCGAAGCCGTCATTGAAGCGAAATAAATCGTTTCGAAAATGTCTTTATTTAAACGTTTAGCCTCATCACTTTCGAAAGGTAAACGCATTAAGATAAAAGCATCAGCCAAACCTTGTACACCTAAACCAACCGGACGGTGACGCATGTTTGAATTTTCTGCTTCCTGAACAGGGTAATAGTTATGATCGATGATTTTGTTCAGGTTTAAAGTAGCCTGATAAGTTACATCGTATAATTTTTGGTGATCGAAAGCACCGTTGATTACAAAACGAGGCAATGCCAATGAAGCTAAGTTACAAACCGCAACTTCATCTTTAGAAGTATACTCGATAATTTCGGTACACAAGTTAGAGCTTTTGATGGTACCTAAGTTCTGTTGGTTAGATTTGCTGTTCGCTGCATCTTTAAACAACATATATGGTGTACCGGTTTCAATTTGCGAATCTAAAATAGCAAACCAAAGTTCTTGCGCTTTAACGGTTCTACGTCCGCGGCCTTCGGCTTCGTATTTAGCATAAAGGGCTTCAAACTCAGCGCCGAAACAATCGGCTAAACCTGGTGCTTCGTGCGGGCAGAATAAGGTCCAATCGCCATTATCTTTAACACGTTGCATAAACAAATCGTTAATCCAAAGGGCATAGAACAAATCACGCGCACGCATTTCTTCTTTACCATGGTTTTTACGAAGATCTAAAAATTCGAAAACATCTGCATGCCAGGGCTCTAAATAAATAGCAAAGGCACCTTTACGTTTACCTCCACCCTGATCTACGTAACGTGCGGTATCGTTAAATACGCGTAACATTGGGATAATACCGTTACTTGTACCATTTGTACCACCAATGTATGAACCTGTTGCACGGATATTGTGGATACTTAAGCCGATACCACCTGCACTTTGCGAAATTTTAGCGGTTTGCTTTAAAGTATCGTATATACCTTCGATACTGTCATCCTGCATGGTTAACAAGAAACATGATGACATTTGAGGTTTTGGAGTAGCGGCATTGAACAAAGTTGGTGTAGCATGTGTAAACCAACGCTCGCTCATTAAGTTATAGGTTTTGATTGCGCTCTCGATATCTTCTTTGTGGATACCAACAGAAACACGCATAAACAAATGCTGCGGGCGTTCTACAATCTGACCGTTAACTTTTAAAAGGTATGATTTTTCTAAGGTTTTAAAACCGAAATAATCGAAACCGAAATCGCGGTCGTAAATGATAGAACTATCTAAAATCTCTGAATTTTTATTGATGATTTCCATCACATCATCAGCAATAAGCGGTGCTGATTTTTGTGCTTTAGGATCAAAATACTCATGCAACATCTTCATCGTACCTGAAAATGACTTAATGGTATTTTTGTGCAGGTTGGAAACCGCAATACGCGATGCCAGCAAAGCGTAATCAGGGTGCTTTGTTGTTAACGATGCTGCTGTTTCGGCAGCAAGGTTATCCAGCTCTGAAGTAGTTACCCCATCGTATAAACCCTCGATCACCTTTTTGGCTACATCGATCGGATCTACAAGGTCTGAATTTAAACTATAGCACAACTTTTGAATACGGGCTGTGATTTTGTCAAATTGCACCGCTTCTTTGCGGCCATCTCTTTTTAGTACGAACATATTTTATGAGATTTAAGTTTATATTAAGTCGTGAGTATCAAGTATCAAGACTTAATCATCACTTTTGTATTTTTGTTATTTATTTATTAGTATCGAGTAGCGGGTAACAAGTATCAAGATTTAAGTATCAGGTATCGAGATTAAAACAACCTTTTGCCTTCTATCTTTTAACCCTCTACCTTAAAAGTCTTCATCTAAAGAAAACGCTTGTTTATTATTATCAGCAGAGGTTAATACACCACTTTTTTGATAATCGCCTACACGTTTCTCGAAGAAATTGGTTTTACCCTGCAATGAAATCATTTCCATAAAATCGAATGGATTGGTTGCATTGTAGATTTTTTTGTAACCCAGCTCCTGTAACCATCTGTCGGCTACAAATTCGATATACTGACTCATTAATTTTGCATTCATACCGATTAAAGCAACCGGCAAGGCATCTGTAATAAATTCTTTTTCTATTTCTACCGCATCGCTGATGATGCCATGAACAGCTTCTTCACTTAATTTATTGCTTAGCATGCTATATAACAAACAAGCAAATTCACAGTGTGAGCCTTCGTCTCTCGAGATCAGCTCGTTACTGAAGGTTAATCCTGGCATTAAGCCACGTTTCTTTAACCAGAAAATAGAGCAGAAACTTCCGCTGAAGAAAATACCTTCAACTGCAGCAAATGCCACTAAACGTTCGGCAAAAGTTCCGTTTTCGATCCAGCGTAAAGCCCATTCTGCTTTTCTTTTTACTGCAGGAACAGTATCAATAGCATGGAATAAGCGGTCTTTTTCTTCAGGATCTTTAATATAAGTATCAATTAATAAAGCATAGGTTTCGGCATGGATGTTTTCCATCATAATCTGGAAACCATAAAAACAACGCGCCTCAGGCAATTGAACCTCACTCATAAAGTTTACTGCAAGGTTTTCGTTCACAATACCATCACTAGCAGAAAAGAAAGCAAGGATGTGAGAAATGAAATGCCTTTCGCCATCATTTAAATTATCCCAGTGTTTCTGATCATCAGAAAGATCAATTTCTTCTGCCGTCCAAAAACTAGCTTCGGTCTTTTTATACATTTCCCAAATTGCCGGGTACTTAATCGGCAAAAGCACAAACCTGTCTTTGTTTTCTTGTAGTAATAATTCCTGTTCCATACGCTGATGTTTTTAATTCTATTTTTTTAACAGAGCCGACAAAGGCACGCATCCATCAATTTTATATGATGATTGTAATGTCTTTTATCAAAACGCTGTTGTGAAAGTGCTAACCCTATAACCTGACAAACAACTGAGTTTTTAGTTAGGAAAATTTAAAATTACAATCGGGATGATGTACGCATAAATTACTAAAAACTAAGCTTTTATATTTGTTTTCAAGCGCAAGAAGTTAAAGAACTTTGTTAAACAAATATATATACGACAGCCCTTTTTTGTGAACCAAAGTTGTTAACACCCGACCTCATTGCTGGGGAAAAACGATCAGCTAAATATCATTTTCAAGCGAAAAAAAAGCTAATCGTTTCTTTTCAAGGGTTTAACAAACAAAAATGAGTGTTAATAACTTAAATTTTAGGGGTGTAACTGCTCCGGAATAGAGCTAAAAAGAGTATTACTCAACAGTATAACTGAGGCTTACCTTAGCGATGCCTTTATGGTAGATACCGATCTGTTTTGCAGCACGTTCAGACAAATCTATTGCTAGTTTTTTGGAGTACGGACCGCGGTCATTTACCTTCACCACAACCGATTTTCCGTTATCAGGATTGGTTACGGTAACCAGAGTACCGAATGGCAGGGTACGATGCGCGGCAGTAAGTTTTTTTGATCTGTATTTAGCGCCGCTTGTGGTTCGGCGACCTTCGAATTTTCTGTGATAATAAGTAGCGAGAACTGTTTTTTTGATACTATCCGGTTCATTTGATGAATCAGAATTTTGTGCTTTACCTTGTAAAAACAGGAAACAAAAACTTAATAACAGCAGATACTTCATAGGCTAAATTTTCTTTATCGAGCCTGCAAATATAAGCATTTAGTTTATAATCAATAATTTGTGGAAAAACAGCCCCGTTTTGTGCATTAAAAAAGGTGTACAGCTTATCGCCGTACACCTCTACCTAACCCTACTATACCCACCTTATTTTTGATCTGGCACGAAATTCATCGAGATGGAATTTACACAATGACGAGCGTCTTTATTGGTAAATCCTTCGCCTAAAAATACGTGACCAAGATGCGCGCCACAATTGGCGCAAACTATTTCTGTACGCGAACCATCTGCATCGGGAATACGCTTTACTGCACCTTTAATTTCGTCATCAAAAGCTGGCCATCCGCAATGTGCATCAAACTTACTTTCTGAACGGTATAGTGCCGCATCACAACGTTTACAGGTATAAGTTCCTTTATCTGTTGTATGCTCGTATTTACCTGTACCAGGGTATTCTGTACCTTTATTTACAATTACTCTTTCTTCTTCGGGTGTTAATGGATTCCAGTTCATTTTCTTCTTTGGTATGATTTGTTCTGTTTCCTTCGGTTGTTTTGCAGCTTCTTTATCTTGCTTTTGAGCACAAGCTGAAAGACCTGTAATTAAAACAACAGCAGAAATCAAAAATAGTTTATTCATCATCGTTTTCATATGTCAATATACGGTTTAGATTGCGTTTTGGTTCGCTGGTTTAAGGGAATTGAGTAGTGTTTACAAAGGAATGATAATTCCGTTTGGAGTTGGGAGTTTTCAGTTTTGGGTGCAGAACCTCACCCTGACAAAGTTTGAGCGGTATGTCCTTTCTGCAAGGCCCTCTCCTTGAGGAGAGGGAAACGTGGGTTAGTACTTTTAACCCAAGAGCCAAAGCACGGGCACTAAGAATTGCAAATCCTTATGGGAAAAAGAAAAATGTTTATGGTTTAAGAAACATCAATAAACTGCTAGGTTACACTTCCCAAGCCCTAAATCCCTCTCTTTAAGGAGAGGAACAGCACCAGTTAGCCTCAACACTGACTTTGATAGGGAGAGGTTCTTTGCGCCTTAGCGATTAAACCAATCTTTGCAAACTTTGCGGTTAAAATAAGCAGGTAAAACAAAAAGCGCCTCGAACCTAATCGAAACGCTTTTCTATAACGAGATTTTTAAATCTTATTTTGCTAATTCTTCTGCCATTGCAGCACCGATTTCAGCAGGACTTTCTACTACACGGATACCACACTCACGCATGATTTTCATTTTAGCAGCTGCAGTATCATCAGCACCGCCAACAATAGCACCAGCATGGCCCATTCTACGTCCCGGAGGCGCAGTTTGACCAGCGATGAAACCAACAACAGGTTTAGTACCGTGTTCTTTGATCCAACGTGCTGCTTCAGCTTCCATACCACCACCAATTTCACCAATCATGATGATACCGTGAGTTTCAGGATCGTTCATTAATAATTTAACCGCTTCAACTGTTGGCGTTCCGATAATTGGGTCGCCACCGATACCGATCGCCGTAGTAATACCTAAACCAGCTTTAACAACCTGATCTACCGCCTCGTAAGTTAAAGTTCCTGATTTAGAAACCACACCAACATGACCTTTTTTGAAGATAAAACCTGGCATGATACCAATTTTAGCTTCATCAGCAGTGATTACACCCGGACAGTTAGGGCCGATAAGGGTAACATCACGATCTGCAATATATTCTTTAACCTGAATCATATCCTTTGTAGGGATACCTTCGGTAATACAAACAATAACTTTAATACCACCTTCAGCAGCTTCCATAATTGCATCAGCAGCAAAAGCAGGTGGCACAAAAATGATAGATACATTTGCACCCGTTTGATCAACGGCATCTTTAACAGTATTAAAAACAGGCTTTTCTAAATGCAATTGCCCACCTTTGCCAGGCGTTACACCACCAACTACGTTTGTACCATAGGCCAGCATCTGCTCAGCGTGGTAAGTTCCTTCGTTTCCGGTAAAACCCTGAACGATAACCTTAGAATCTTTATTTACTAAAACGCTCATGTATCAATATTTTTTTTGTGCAAAGCTAATATTATTGAACTGGAATTCAAACCTAAAACCATATTATTTAGTCCGTTTTTTCAGGAAAATGTAAGGAAATGGTTTATGGCAGCTATAGCCCGTCATACGCTTTATCCAGAAGTAAAGTTGAGACTGCCTCTATAGGGCTTTGGTACGAAAAATAAATGTTTTTTGGCACCACATCAGGAACAAGCCTTTCGATTATAAACCTGACAGCAGCGAACACGTAGTGCAACGAAGTAAAGCGGATGGCAGGGCTTTAAAGGCCAAGAACCACAAACCGTTCGTTTTCAAATCAAAATATTAACGCTTAGGATTAGGAAATGAGCGGTTCAGCACTTTTGGAGGGCTTCAGCCCCGCTCATTTGCTAAATCCAGATGAAAAATCTGAATACCGCTCCGATCGGGTTTAGAAACTTAAACCTGTGACACGGAAAACCGACATAGTAGCAGAAAACTACCTAAACTAAACCTGATCGAACGAATGCCATTTTTCATGGCAGCAGGCAGAAATTAACCTATGTAATACTACAATTGCTTTCCTGAAAATAAAAAACCATCAAATAATAGATATTAAGATCGTCGGTTGTTTTTGGAGCGCTTGTCACTCGCTTTTTTTCATTTAGTCCTGCTCATTGCTAAATCCAGATGAAAAATCTGATACGGCTTCCGATCGGGTTTAGAAACAAAGTGTTGATACCTGTAGCAACATCCGGGTAAAACGCTTAAATTTACTTTTCGAGCGGAGAAACTAAAGCTCAAAGACTAATGATAAACCCTTATGATTAAGAAATTAATTCCTGTTGTAACTGTTTTTGCTGCTGTTTTCATTTCTATAAGTGCGCGCGCACAAAGCACGGATACGAGTAAATATATCCTTCAAAATGATACTGAAGTAGCCAAAGAAGAAGCAGGCACGCACAATGGCGGAGGCAAAACGATTGGTTTTAACTTTTTCGCCAAGACCAAAAGCCTGAAAACAGCCTTTCGGAAAAGGATTTTGAAACCAGGTTCCTCTATCGGTTATCATTTGCAAAAAGAAGATGAAATTTACTATGTGATTAGCGGAAAGGGAACCATGCAAATGAACGGAAAAACCTTTGCAGTTAAACCTGGCGATGCGATTTTAACCCGACCGGGCAGTTCGCATGGCATTACTCCGAATGCGGATAACGACCTGGTGATTTTGATTGTTTATGAGAAAAAATAAGGTTCAAATTGCAATGTTCAACAACAGGGTTTAAAAAAACCGTCATCTCGACTGAAGTGCAGTCCCGAAGTTTCGGGAGAGCGCTCTATCTTGATAGATTTCTCGACTACGGTACACTTCGCTCGAAATGACGATCCTTTTTATCTTATTACCTGAAATGATTACTAGTCAACTCAGGACTTATTTCCATCCTTTTACCCATTCGGCTTGTGCAGCTTCATCATGGAAAGTCCAGGCTACAAAGCGACTGATTTTCTGTCCCTGGCTCATTTGAACGGTACGTACTTCAAAAGCATCGGCCTTAACTAAAGCATTATAAATACTTTTAAGATTTGCACTTTTAGAAACGAGTGAACTGAACCATAAAACCTGATTTTTAATTTGTGCACTCTGAATAATGATTTGTTCTACAAAGGCACGCTCGCCGCCCGGGCACCAAAGTTCGGCCTTATTTCCACCGAAGTTCAATACGTGTTTTACTTCTTTTTCGTTTCCGCCCAGGTTACGCCATTTCTGACGGGTACCTTGTTCAGCCTCTTTTAACGAAGCATGAAATGGTGGGTTACAAACAACGGCATCAAAACGTTCTGTTCTACCTACAATCCCTCTAAAAATGCCCATTTTTGACGATTGCTGACGAATTTCGATAGCACCCTGTAATGGTTTATTGGCTTCGATAATTCGTCTTGCCGATTCAACCGAAAGTGGATCGATTTCAGAACCAACAAAATTCCAGCCATATTCCTGGTGGCCAATAATCGGGTAAATACAGTTGGCGCCTACTCCAATATCGAGTACATTGATTTTGGCTCCTTTTGGATTTTTACCTTTATTGCTCGACCCTAATAGATCGGCAACATAATGGATATAATCGGCCCTGCCCGGAATGGGTGGACAAAGAAAATCTGCAGGGATATCCCATTGCTGAATATCGTAAAAATATTTCAGCAATGCTCTGTTTAATGCTTTTACAGCATTTTGATCGGCAAAATCAATAGAATCGTCGTTATGCTCGTTTTTAAAAACGAAAGGTCTTAAATCTTTTGAAGTTGCAATAAGTTGTTTGAAATTGTAACGCGAACGGTGTTTGTTGCGTGGGTGTAACTCGCTCTTTTCTTTGCGGTTATTTTGTTCTTCTTGAGCCAATGTGCTATGGATTAATTAAACAAGCTGTGTGCATGTTTCTGCTGCAAAGATAGTTAATTAGTTGGGAGTTGGGAGTTTTTAGTTGGGAGTTAGCAGGTGGGCTAGTTGGGAGTCGGGAGTTGGGAGTTGCTTAGTGACCTGGCATTTGCTCCCAAAACTGAAAAGTCCAAACTGAGAACTCTAAACTAACTCATTACTCCAAACAAACTATCCTTTTTCTATCCTGATGGCTTCCCTGTATTTCTCTTCGTCGAACTGGCTTTCGCTTTTGGCAATTACAATGGTGGCAATACCGTTACCGATTACGTTGGTAATAGCCCTTGCTTCGCTCATAAAACGGTCTACACCAATTAATATGGAAATGTGTTCTATCGGCATAATTTTTAAAGCGGTTAATGTTGATACCAGAACTATAAAACCACTACCTGTTACTCCCGCAGCACCTTTTGAAGTGACCATAAGCACGCCTAATACTGTAATCTGCTGCCCCAGGGATAAATCGACATTAAACACCTGACAAAGAAATATAACCGACATGGCGAGGTAAATTGCGGTACCATCAAGGTTAAAGGAATAACCTGTGGGAATTACCAAACCCACAACGGATTTATCGCAACCAAAAGATTCCATTTTCTGCATCATGCTTGGCAAAGCCGATTCGGAAGAGGAGGTACCTAATACAATTAAAATTTCCTGACGGATATATTTGAGGTAAGCCCATAAACTGAACTTATAATACCTACAGATTCCGTTTAATACAATAAAAATGAAGAGCATACAGGTTAAATACACTGAGCCCATCAATTTGGCCATGCCCACAATACTTTGCAAGCCGTGTGTACCGATACTGAATGCCATCCCACCGAAAGCTCCGATTGGTGCCAATCGCATAATTACCTTCATGATTTTGAAAAGCACTTTAGATATTTTATCAAAGGCGTTTAAAACACTGGCACCATCTCCACCCAGTTTGTTTAACCCATAACCAAAAAGAATGGCAAAAAGCAAAATCTGCAGGATGTTTCCTTCTGCAAAAGCTGCAATTACATTGTGTGGAATAATATGAAGAAAAAATTCTGCCCAGTTCATATCCCTGGCTTGCTCAGCATAACCGGCGATTTTTGTTGCATCACCAGTTTTGGCAATCATTCCGGCGCCGGGTTTTAAAATATTGGCTACCAGTAAACCAATGGCAATGGCTACTGTACTCACAATTTCGAAATACAAGAGTGCCTTGCCTCCTACTCTACCAACTTTCTTCATATCGCCCATGTGTGCGATGCCCAAAACAATGGTAAAAAATATAATTGGCGCAATTAACATGCTGATGAGGTTGATAAAACCCTGACTGATTAATTTGGCAGTCGGTGCAAAGCCCGGAAAATAAGTACCAACACTGATCCCGATGATGATGGCAACTAAAACCTGAAATGTTAAATTGGAAAATATCTTTTTCATTTATGCGTAGGAAAAATGAAAGATAGGGTAATTTTTCTTTTTGTTTAAACAGCAGGTTAAAATAGGAGTTAAAAGTAAAAGCCTATCCTGATTTCTCGAGATAGGCTTTTGCTTAAATGGGATTGAATCGCAATATTATTGGTGCACTCGTTAAAAACGAGCGCAAGTTCCGTGTTATTTAGGGTTTAATATCAATGACATCACCTGCAGTAAAAATGCCAAATTCTGCCTGTTTAAATTTCAGCAGGCCTTTATCGGTTTTTTTAAGGTCTTTCGGGTTTGATAAACGGATTACCTGACTTTCGCCGGCAACCGTAGCTTTATTGCCATGTACAATAATGGCGGTACTTTCATCGATACCTACACAAACCAGATCGGGATGGGCAGCCAAAGCAGAAATCAGGCGGTTATACCGGTTGCGCTTTAAAAAATGCTGATCGATAATGGTATTTTGCAGCAAACCCATTCCTTCTGCAAATTCGATATTTTTATCCCAAAGTTTGTTAAAGGTTTCTTTGTAAACGGTATCTAACAACTGTTTGCCGGTAATCATATATTTGCTCATTACCGCAGCGCCGGCACTTGTACCTGCAACGGTAGCACCATTTTGGTAAGCCTTATGGATAGCGGTATAAACGGGGGTATTCAGTACCGATTTCATAAAACGGTTTTGGTCGCCACCTAAAATATAGATCAGCTTTGCCCCTGTAAGGGAATCGATCCATTTTTTATCGTTTACATCGTGTTTACTAAAGTTAAAATTCCGGATGGTTCTGTTATCCAGTTTTTTCAACTGGGTAGAAATGGCTCCGAAACCTACATCGGGTACTTCGCTGGCCATCGGTAATACAATAATATAATCGTTGGTTTTTAATGCTGCCGTATTCAGCATTTCTTTCATCAAAGCATCTGATCGGTCGCCACCACCGATAATAAACAAGTCGCCTTTTGGGCTTACCTGTGCACTTACCGATAAAGAAAAAGCGGCAAGCCATACTATAAAAAACAGTTTCTTCATTATTTATAAATGTTTACCTCAATTTTTCCATCGGCAGTTATGGTACCGCGGTACATACCTTCGGTATTAAATGGCATGGCTACATTACCTTTTTTATCCAAGGCAATTAAACCGCCATCGCCACCCATTTTGCCTACTTTATCCAATACAATTTTCGAAGCTTCGGTTACTGAAATGCCTTTATATTCCATTAAATCGGAAATGGTTTTGGCCACCACATTGCGGATATAAAATTCGCCCCATCCGGTACAAGAAATACCGGCAGTTTCGTTATTACAGTAAGTGCCAGCCCCAATGATCGGCGAATCGCCCACCCTGCCGTATTTTTTGTTCGTCATGCCACCGGTTGATGTTCCTGCGGCCAGGTTACCCGCTTTATCTAAAGCCACACAGCCTACGGTACCAAATTTGTAATCGTGGTTAATGGTTCCTAAAAGGGAAGATTTTTTACTTCCATGATCTAATACGGCTTTGGTAGAATCTTCTTTAATGGCATCCTGCAAACCGTCCCAACGTTCTTTTGTCCAGAAATATTTAGGATTTACAATTTCCAATCCTACTTCTTTGGCAAATTTATCTGCCCCATCTCCAAACATCATTACATGTTCCGATTTTTCCATCACTGCCCTTGCTGCAGAAATTGGGTTTTTAACGGTTGTAACACCTGCAACTGCCCCAGCCATTAAAGTTTTTCCATCCATAATAGCTGCATCCAGTTCATTCCTGCCATCGTGCGTAAAAACAGCACCTTTACCTGCATTAAAATGTGGGTCGTTTTCTAATACATGAATAGTGGCTTCAACGGCATCAAGACTTGATTTACCGGCTTTAATTTCGGCATAACCTGCCTGTAACGCTTTTGTTAAGGCGGCTACATAAGCGGCCTCTTTTTCAGGCGTCATGTTTTTCTTTAAAATGGTACCTGCGCCACCGTGGATGACCATTACATATTTTTGCTGCTGTGCAGCAACATTTAAGGTGAATACTGAAATAAGCAGTACCACAACTAATTTTAATGCTTTCATATTATTTTTATTGATCTTTTTTACTTAAAACGCCATTATCAATCCACCACCAGTACCATTTGCCTCCAGTGGCTTCGCTTGCTTTAAAGTTAGCAACATTAAAGTTTCCGCCACCATCAACCGAGGCAGGAATTTCGTAAACGGAAACCGCTTTTTCTCCGTTGTTCCAATTTACTTTTTGGTTTGTCTCAAACAATTCTGGTTGTTTGGCTACATCAGGAACAATGAAATAAGCATAACTATAAGCTCTTGTTGCAGAATAATCGCCAAAAACCTTTGCTTTTCCATCGGCATCAATACACACCGCGGTTCTTTCGTCGGCAGCAATACATTTTGCAGGTGTTTTAAAATCTTTATTGATCCTTCCTAAAAACACGAGTGATCTCCCTTCGCGATCGCGTGTTAAATAATGTTGATCGGTGATTACATTTTGCAAATAGGGTGCTTTCAGGAAATCGTTATTGTAAAGGGTAATGTTGGCATCGTAGGGATTGGCCAGCGCCTGGGCAGAGGTTACACCACCAGTTTCGCCACTGTAATAAAAACCGCCTAAAATAGCACAACCTGCACTGGTACCGCCAACAGGTGCTTTCTTATCCTTCAACAAATAGTTTAAAGCTTGCTCGGTTTTGGTGCCTTTCCAATATTTCATGTAATCAGACTGATCCCCTCCTGCAATAAAAACCATTTCTGCATTTCGGATAATGTAGGCTACACCATCATCATTCGCCAGTTCCCTTGAATTGATCAATAAGGTTTCCACCGAATTTACGGCTCCCAATGCATTTATAAAAGGATTGTAAGCATCAGTTCCGGTGGCACGAAGAATAACCACATCCCCACCTCCACTTCTTGCTATCATCCACTTAAAAGCAGCTTCTACATCAGCGCCGCCACCCATTAAAACCATGCCACCGCTAACAGGCTTCACCACATTAGCAGTATCGCCTATAATGCCAATAGAACCTGGCCTTTTCGTTATTAATCCTCCTTCTGAAGGTTTTGCAGGGGTTGGTGTTGTACCTTCCGATTTGCCGCAGCCAATAGATGAAATGCAAAAAACCATTAAGAGCGCAAGCAGTGATTGTTTCAACATAATATTTAAATTAAACCGGGGAAGGGATAACTTCCCCAGCCAGGCCATCCCTTAGTAATTAGGGTTTTGAACAATATTTTTATTAACAGAAATTTCTGTTGCAGGAATTGGTAAGGCGTATTGTGCCTGCGTTGGCGACAAAGTAAGTGCGCTCTGTGTTGCTGCAACATCTGCTGCAGTTCTTTCGATTACCATATTTCTACGTTTTAAATCGAAGAAACGATGGCCTTCGAATGCCAGCTCTTTATATCTTTCATCATAAATGGCTGCAATTAAAGCTGCTTTATCTGCAAAAGCTGCATTAACATAACCATTAATTCTTGCAGCGCGTAAAGTATTAATATCTCCAGCGGCATCTCCTGTTGTTTCTGCCCTTGCTTCTGCTCTGATCAGGTACATCTCGCCAGTTCTAAACTGTTTTACATCTGCTAAACCAGGGGCAGAAGATGTTCCGCCAATGTATTTATTGACCAGATATTTTGATTTTGTACCTGTACGCGTATTATCGAATTTAATGTAAGGTACAAACCTGATATCGTTTACCTGATCAAAAGTTGCAATCAGTTTAAACGAAGGCGCATATAAAACATAGCTACCCGATTGTCTAAAAAAGAAATCGCCGGTTCTCGAATCGCCGGTTACGCGTTTTAATTTCCAGGCCACTTCAGCATCGTTAGCATCTGTCCAGATACCCGGAAACTGTGCCTTTGTAGCCAATGGTAATGCCGCTATTACTTCTGTTGAGTAGGTAATGGCATCGGTCCAGTTTTTTTCGTACAATGCTACGCGGGCCTGAATGGCTGAAACTGCAGTTTTGGTAATTCTTGTTTTATCTGTAAAAGTTGCGGGAATTAATGCTTTAGCCGCAATTAAATCTGTTTTTGCTTTTGCAATTACAGCACCAAAAGTTTCTCTGGCTGGATAAATAATAGCAGACTTTTGCATATAAGTAATACCCAATGCACCCGTTTGATAGGAAGCGGCATAAGCTCTTAATAATTCGAAATGTAAATAAGCACGTAAAGCCAGCAACTCACCTTTATAACGATCGGCTAAGGCAACATCTGCACCTGTAAAAGTTAATTTATCCAAGGCTTCTAAAACGCGGTTTACTCTATCTATAGCCGTATAATTAGTATAATACAAACCTGTAACAGAGCCGTTAGAACCATTATACAACCACCTAAATGCGTCACTGTTGCCTACTGTATTTTCTTGAGGGTAAATGGCCTCATCCGAAACGATTGAGCTATAACTCAGGGTAGAATAATCAATTGGGGCATAAGCACCAATTACACCTAAATTAATATCGTTAATATTTCTGAATGCCTGTTCTGGCAAAATCAAATCTGTTGGCTTAAAATCTAGTTTGGTACAAGATGCGGCCAATAATACAACTGCCAATAAAACAGTGCATTTTGTATATATTTTGTTAATCATAACTGATTTATTAAAAGTTAACATTAATTCCTGCAGTATACGTTCTGGTATTTGGATACTGAAAACGCCCAAAAACATCATTATTTTCGGGATCTAAACCTCTCCAACTCGTCCAGGTGAAAAGATTCTGGCCCTGAACAAATACTTTTACACCTTTGATAATTTTAGTTTTTTCTAAAATAGATTTTGGCAAAGTATAACCAATGGTTACATTCCTCAACCTTAAATAAGAAGCATCCTGAATATCTTTAGAGGTGAAATTCCTTGGGATATCAAATCTTTGCAGAATGGCATCATCTCCGGTATCGCCCGGATTTTGCCAACGGTTATACAACATCCTTACCGATTGGTTACTGGTACGGTAGGTTCTGTTTTCATTGTAGAAATCTTCATTATTCCATCGCATTACATTACTCACAAAAGAGAACAAAGCAGAAGCTGTGATGCCTTTATAACTTAATGCGGTATTAAATCCGCCGGTAAATGTTGGGTACATGCTGCCAGAATTTGTTGTACTTTGTGTATTTGCATTGTACAATGTGGTAATACTGCCATCAAGGTTATAATATTGCGCTTCTCCTGTTTGTGGATTTACGCCCGCCCAATCTGGAGCAAAGTAAGTTCCATAAGGCAAACCAACTTTTATAATTCTCGAATCGCCATCCGGGAAATTATCGGTTACATCGCTCACCCGTAAAATCATGTTTTTGTTGTAACCTGCATTAGCACCTAAAGTCCAGGTAAAATCTTTGGTTTTAATTACATCTCCGCTAATATCAAATTCGATACCCCTGTTTCTCATTTTACCCGAGCTTAAAGGCAAAATGGAATAACCCGCAACAGCAGATGGTGGCTGGTTGATAAACATGTTACTGGTAATTTTATTATAAAAATCGGCAGTTAAACGCAATCTGCTGCTTTTAAACAAACTCAGGTCGAAACCGGCATTAAATGTACTAACGTACTCCCAGTCGTAATCTATATTACCTGCAGCACTGGCACGGATTCCGATATTACCTCCATAACTCGTGTTACCATAGGCTTGCTGGTAATCGAAATTACCACCAAATGTACTTGCTGTAGTTCCATAACTTGCCCTAACGCTCAGGTCTGAAATAACGGCTAAGTTTTTAAGAAAATCTTCTTGTTTGGCATTCCAGTTGGCCCCTACTGAATAGAAACCATGCCATTTGTTTTTTTGTACAACCGTTGTAGAACCATCATAACGGTAACTTCCGGTTAAGGTATATTTACGATCGTAAGTGTAACGGCCAACGCCCATAAATGAGGCCATCGCATTTCGGGTTTTACTTCCGGAAAGTGAAGGCAGAAAGACCGTACTTACCGTAATGCCTGCGGGTGTTTCTGGTAAACGGTCATCAATTCCAAATCCTCTGTAACCAAAAGATTTATAATCGTTGTAGATATACTCATATAATGCCGAAAATTCTACATCGTGTTTGCTATCAAATGTTTTAGCAAAGGTTAAACCACTGGTAGATACGATACCGAAATTTCTACGGCTAATCTCATCCAAACGGCCTTTCCCGCCTAATGTATTCGCCACAGATCTCGATCCATAATAAGAATTTGGATTAACATAATTCTCATCAGAAGAATTCCGGTAATCCACACCAAACCTGGTTGTTGCTTTTAATGATGGTAAAATCTGATAAGCAAATGAACCGCCTACTATGGCTTTAAACTGATCGGTTTTATTGCTCGAGTTGAGCAAGCGCTCTAATGCCAAAGTACCTTCACGCTGATCTAAAATATTATATTTAGGCAAACTACTAATTCCCGGATGTACCAAAGTACCGTCAGAAGCATAGGGTTTTTCATAGGGAAGCGCATAATAAACCGCCGACATTGGGGTGCCTGCCGTAGTAGCGCCTTCTCCATCTATAAAAGTAGATTGAGAATAACCTAAGGATACATTAACACTCCCGCTGAACTTATTATCATTAAAATCTAGATTGCTCCTGAGGGCGTAACGGTTAAGGCCTGTATTAACGGCAACACCTTCCTGACTGTAATAATTTAATGAGTTATAAAAACGCAACTTTTCATTACCGCCGCTAATGCTTACCTGTTGTTCCTGAAATTTACCCCTACGGAAAAAGATATCTCTCCAATCGGTATTGATCTGCCTTAAACTATCCAAAATAAAATCGGCACGAGCCCTTGAGCTTGCCGATCCTGCTGCGTAGGATGGATTTTTTGGAGAATAAGTCCACCCGGGACCGATGCTCACCCCTGTTAAACCAATTTCTTCTTCAAACTGTAAACGCTGATCCGTATTCATCATCACAAAATTTGGCCTGCTCAAGTTAGAAAAACCATATTGCGAGTTATAGCTAACGGAAACATTACCGGCTTTACCCTTTTTAGAGGTGTAAACAATTACTCCGTTAGCGCCTCTCGAGCCATAAAGGGCAGTAGCAGAGGCATCTTTTAATACCGTAGCCGATTCGATATCATCAGGATTGATGGTTTGAAAATAGCCTGCTTCGATAGGTACGCCATCCAATATAATCAGCGGACCTCTAACACCATTGATGGTACCAATCCCCCTAATAACCACTGATGCACTTGTACCCGGCTGGCCCGAAGTTGAGATCACACTCATGCCCGGTACACGGCCCTGCAAAATCTGATCTAATGTTAAACCCGGAACCTGATTAATTTTATCAGAAGTAACCAAAGAGCTTGCTGCTGCAGATTGCGATTTTTTATAACTGGTATAACCCGTTACCACCACATCATTTAAAGTACCTGCGGATAAACTGAGTTTTAATGTTCCTAACTGAGTTTTGGCTGCTACTTCTCTATCGGTATAACCAATATAAGAAATGACTAAAGTGGCATTTTCATCAACGTTTCTGAGGATAAAATCTCCATTGTTATCGGTAACTGAAATAGCCGACTGCCCCTTAATTTTTACCGAAGCACCTGGCATAGGATTACCGTTTTCATCAACGATTTTTCCGCTTACATCAATGCCTTTTGCATTGTTGTTTTTGACAACAGGCATTATTAAAATGGTATTTTCTTTAATTTCCCAACTAAAAGGCTGCAATTTTAAAACCTGTGTCAGTACATCTTTAATTTCGGCATTTTTAAGGTCGATAGTTACCGGTTTTGCCAGTTTTTCGATTAAATCGGCATCATATAGGAAGAAATATCCACTCTGGCGTTTAATTTCTTTTAAAACACGTATCAGCGGCACGTTTTTTTGGTTTATGCTAATGTTTTGGGAAAATGCCGAGGCACTTACCTGTACGCATAAAACCGTCATTAGAATAATAAAAAGTTTCATAGTCCTAATAAATGGTTGGTTAAAATAGTTTGTAATAAAACCTCCGGCCCTTGAGGCACCGGGATGATTACATTGAGTGTAAAAGTTCATACATTCAGTTTGGTTTAGGTGTGAATTGATTAGTTTGTTTGTGCGTGATAAATGATTTATTAATGTGTTTTAGCCATAGGCCCTTATTTTTCTTGTACAACCTTTAAATTTTTGCCTTCTGCGATTTCGAACCTGATATTTCCGGTTTTTTCTAACATTTTTAATACTTCCGATAGTTTAGCTTTCCTTGGAACCATACCATTGTATTTTTTGTCAGGAATTGTGCTGTAATCAATATTGATGTCGTACCACCTTTCCAGTTGACTTAAAATGCTTTTCAGGTTGGCGTTATTAAACTGAAAAAGTCCGTTTTTCCATGCTGTTTCATCATCTGTGTCAACTCCTGAAGCCAGCCTGATCATCCCCTTTCCGGCAGCTTCTGCAATAGATTGCTCTCCGGGTTTTAAGATCCTGACCGATTTACCATTGCTTACCCTAACACTTCCTTCAAGCAGCGTGGTTTTAATGGTATGATCATCCATGTAACTGTTGATATTGAAATGTGTACCCAATACCTCTACATCCTGGCTGTGGTTTTTAACATGAAAAGGCTTTGCCTTATTTTTAGCCACTTCAAAATAGGCCTCGCCGGTAAGTTCTACCCTGCGTTCGTTACCTGTAAATACTTCAGGATATTTTAAAGAGGATGCGGCATTTAGCCAAACCTTTGTACCATCAGGTAGAATTACCTGGTATTGGCCGCCTTTTGGTGTTTGAATGGTGTTAAATGCAATGGTTGAATTTGCTTTTAAATCGTCCTGATTGATAATAGTATATACCAGTTGGCCATCTTTAGTTCTTGAAATTTTTAAACCGTCCTTATCGCTGATATCCGTTGATGTATGTTCATCCAAAATCACTTTTGATCCATCGGCAAGCGTTAAAACCGCTTTATCGGTTCCGGGCAGAACATCCAGTTTTTTGCTTATGGCAGTATCACTTTTAACAACCGGTTTTGTTTTATTTAAGAAAACAAAGGTGATTGCTGAGATTAAGATTAATACGGCCGCAGCCGAAATGTATTTATATAGGGCAACAACCTTACGTTTTTCGGGGTTTTCGATTCTAGATTTGATGGCCACAAAATTAGCTTCGGCCATTTTGGCCAGTTCATCAGTACTGGTTTGATCCAGCACATTGGCATTTTTATCCAAATATTGATAATATTTCTCTACAAAAAGGATTTCATCTGCCGTTGCTGTACCCGATACATAACGCTGGATGATTTTTTGTAATTCTTTCTGATGATTAAACGGACTCATTCTTCTGGCTTTTATATAGATGTACCAGAAATCGGAAAATATCCCAAAAGAATTTGAAATATTTTAAATAAAAATTTAAATGAGTTTAAATTTATTTAGAAATAGCAGAAATGACTACCGAAACCAATAAAAACAGATGCGTTAACCTTAAACGCAAGGCATGTGTGGCAGTGGTTAACTGATTTTGAACCGTTTTTTGAGAAATTTTTAACTCAACGGCAATTTGCGCGGTAGACAAACCCTCGAAATAATGCAAAACAAATATTTTCCTGCGTTTTTCGGGTAAAGCCTTGATGAATAATTCAACTAATTCAGCAACTTCCCTCTCCAGCAACATTCCATCGGCCTGTAGGGGTGAAATTAATTCGTTCTCGAATGATTCGGCAAAAAAACTACTTTTTGGACTTCTGGCGATATGTTTTAACACCTGAAAACGAACCGCAGTATGCAGATAAGCCAGTGGGTTTTCTAAACAGAGTTCAGCCTTTCTGTTCCAGAGGTCGGTAAAAATATTCTGAATAATATCCTGGCATTTTTCCCGTTCGGGTAAACGTTTATAGGCCGAATTATAGAGTTCGACCCAATATAGCTTGTAAATTTTCCCAAACGCCGCTTCATCTCCTTGCTTTAATAAGTCAAAAAGAGCATCATCGTGCGCACTATTTCTCTCGATATTCAATGATTAGGTTGGTTGGGAAATCAAACATAATCATTTTTAAGGACTTCTGTAAATCCTTTCAGACAAGAATTAACATTGTAAAGCTTTTTACGCTAGACATTTAGCCTAATTAGCGACTAACACAAGGTTTAAACTTTGGCAATACCTTTGGAAGAAAACTGCAGATCGTAAAGTTTTTTGTAATAACCATTTAGCTTTAATAACTGCTGATGTGTCCCTTTTTCTTTGATTTCGCCCTTATCGAGTACGATAATCTGATCGGCTTTTTGGATGGTAGATAAACGGTGGGCAATTACAATCGAGGTACGACCTTCCATTAAGTTATCAATGGCTTTCTGGATTAAGATTTCGGTTTCGGTATCTACTGAAGAAGTCGCTTCATCTAAAACCAGAATAGCCGGATTATGCACCAGCGCACGGATAAAGGAAATCAATTGCGCCTGACCAGCAGAAAGTGTAGCCCCTCTTTCCATCACATTATATTGATAACCGCCGGGTAAACGTTCGATAAAATCGTGCGCACCAACTTTTTTGGCAGCATTTACCACCTCCTCAATCGTAATTTCGGGGTTATTAAGCGTAATGTTATTTAAAATGGTGTCCGAGAACAGGAAAACATCCTGAAGTACAGTTGCAATATTACTTCTGAGGTAATCAAGGTCAAAATTTTCAATGTGAATCCCATCTACGGTAATCTCTCCTTTTTTAACTTCGTAAAAACGGTTGAGGATATTAATAGTAGAAGACTTACCAGCACCTGTTGCACCAACTAAGGCTACAGTTTGGCCCGATTTTACCTCAAAAGATAAATCCTTCAACACATAATTTTCATCATTATAGGCAAACCAAACGTTTTCGAATTTGATGTTTCCGTCCAGTTTTTCCGGTTTCCGTGTCCCTTCGTTTGGAGTGGTTTCATCGGTATCTAAAACTTTAAAAACACGCTCAGCACCAACCATGCCCATTTGCAGGGTATTAAACTTATCTGCCAACTGGCGGATCGGTGTAAACACCATGCCCAGGTACATGATAAATTGAGTAATGGTACCGGGTGTTACATCCAAAGGTTTAGAAAGGATACTTTTTGCGCCATACCATACCAATAAACCTAGCGACATGGCCGAAATCAGTTCTACCACCGGGAAAAATATAGAATAATACCAGTTAGAACGGATATTGGCATCACGGTAACGTTTGTTAATGGCATAAAATTTCCTATACTCCTGTTTCTCCCTTGCAAAATATTGCACAATGGAAACACCCGTAATATGTTCCTGTAAAAAGGTATTCAGGTTTGATACCTCATTCCTGATTTCCTGAAAAGCCACTTTTATGGCCTTCTGGAATTTACGGGTTGCCATAATCAACAATGGAATTGGTAAAAGTACCATCAAACTTAATTCCCAGTCGGTGTAAAGCATTACGCCCACAATTACCACCACCTGCAAGCTGTCGCCAATCATGGAAATTAAACCTTCCGAAAAAATATCGGCAATGGTTTCGAGATCGGAAACGGTACGGGTAATCAATTGCCCTATGGGTGTTTTATCAAAATATTTAAGGCGCAGTTTGGTAATGTGGTTAAAAACATTGATTCTCAGGTCGCGGATAACCGACTGCCCCAAAGTATTGGTTAAAAGGGTATGGTTATACTGGATCAGCGTTTGCAAAATCAACATGAAGATCATCAGCATCGTCATATTAACCAAACCCGTGTACTTTCCGGTTAAAATGTAATGATCAAGCGTATATTTTATCAAAAACGGACGAACGGGTGAAATAGCTGCCAAAAGAATGGTTAAAATAACCGACCATACAAAAACGGCACGGTAAGGCTTTACATATTTAAAAATACGCTTTAATAATCCGGTGTTATATACGTCGCCTGTAACTGCCATGTTTATGGTTTAGGATGTAAGGTTTAGGATTTAAGGCCTTACATCATCAAAATTTTAATAATATTATCTTTCTTATAAAGTAGCGGTTTCGCCATCACCCTTTTCTATGGCAAACGCTTTACCTTCCACCTTAAACCTTCCGCCTTCTACCGCTTCTATGGCAAACGCTTTACCTTCCACCTTAAACCTTCAGCCTTCTACCGCTTCTATGGCGATTGCTTTACCTTAAACCTTCAGCCTTCTACCTTATATATGGATAATCAATTTTCACTAAATACAAACCGCATGCAGGTACGGATTGCCCGGCTTTACTGCGGTTTTTACTTTCAATTATTGCTTTAAAAGCATCTAAATTTATTTCTTTTTTGCCAATTTGTACTAAGGTACCCATAATGGCCCTCACCATATTCCTTAAAAAACGGTCGGCCTGTATAGTGAAAACCAATCCATCTTCATCTGCTTCGAAAACAGCTTTAGTTATCTTGCAATTGTTGGTAAAGGTTTGGGTATTCGATTTACTGAAACATGAAAAATCGGTATAATTTAATAAAAGGGCCGCAGCCTGGTTCATCAACTCCATATCCGGTTTATCTTTAAGCAACCACGAGCGGTTAACTTTAAAAGGATCTTTTTGAAAATGAAGGTAATATTTGTAGGCACGTGCAGTGGCATCAAAACGGGCATGCGCTTCATCATGAACCGGAATAATTCGTTTTGCTGCAATTTGATAGGGCAACATGGCATTAATACCGGATATGGCATTTAAAACCTTTGTTTCCGCTATGCCTTCCACATCAAAATGGGCATAAAAATCAGTTGCATGTACACCAGCATCTGTTCTGCCACAGCCAAGCGTTTCTATCGGCTGACGAAAAAAAACAGACATAGCTTTATCCAGCAATTCCTGAACGGTGATTGCATTAGGTTGAATTTGCCAGCCATGATACAAACTGCCATCATAAGCCAATTGGATGAAATACCTTTTTTTACTCAAAGCGATGCAAAAATACAGTTTAAGGGGGAAAGGGCAAAGTAATCAGTTGGGAGTTTTGAGTGGTGAGTTTGGAGTTCGGCGCCAAATTTCCATTGTAAACAACAATTAATGCTCCTTATCAGTCTCTGTCCTCATCCAGGAACTTTAATCTTTCTTTCTTTTCTCAAAAAAGGCTAGATTTGTTCTTATATATTTTACATTCATGATACAAAGAATACAATCGATCTGGTTTTTTTTAGCGGCTTTAACCCTGGTTTTAATGTTGTTTTTGCCTATTGCAAGCAAACAGATTACAGGAACCGAAACTGCAGTATATTCAAGCGGATTATTTCAGATTATTTCGGGCAAAGCAGGATCGCCGTTTAAAGTACAATCATTTTTACCTTTATTGATCACTAATATTGCTATCGCTATCCTTTGTTTTATCAATATTTTCAATTTCAGAAAAAGAGCTTTTCAGAAACGTTTTGCTATCCTTTCGATTGCATTAATCGGTGGTTTCGCTTTCTGGTGCAGTATTTTTGCAAAAAAATTACCTGGCGGTATTGAAGGTGCAAGTTTTGGCGTTGGTGCTTATTTACCTGCACTGGCCATCTTATTTATTGTTCTGGCCATTTTCGGGATCAATAAGGATGAAAGGTTAATCCGTTCGGCAGAAAGATTAAGGTAATAGCGTGCAGCGTTAAGAGGTTGGCGTTTAGCGGCAATTAAACGATTTTCCGATGAAGCAATCTTAATCCTTGCCTATAACAGCAAGCGTTGTAAGATTGCTTTGTCGGCTGAAAAAGCCTCCTCGCAATGACGACAATCATGTTAAGTGGCGGAATATCATTGTGGAAAATGTAAAATGGATAATGAAATTATACTTTACCCGATACAACTTCAATTAACCGGTTTAAACAATTAACCGGTTAACCCTAAAATTACTTCAATTCAGCTATCCCTAACTTAACGGCAAGTTCGTTCAGATCTTTTACCACCACATCAATCAACGGGATGCCGCTTATTTTTCTTTCCTGTTCAAATTCGTGTTCGGGTTCGCCGGGGATGATGACTTTTTTATCTGGGTCGATTGTTTTTGCACTTTTAAAGCGCTCCACCCAGTTATCTAAATGATCTTTAAATTCGGCAGCCGGTCTGAAACCATCTACCCGCATGGCGCCTAAAAAGTGACCTAATCCTTCGCCAACCGGATTTGCAGAAGGTTCTAAAAAAGCAACAAAAGGTGGTACCCAAGGCCCGTAATTGGCACCAGAAAGCACAGCAGATAAAATATCGACGGTTGCACTTAACCCATAACCTTTATGGCTGCCATGGTCTTTATCGCTGCCAAGAGGCAATAATGAACCACCGTTTTTCAATTCGTTAGGATCGGTAGAGTTTTCGCCATTTTTATCCTGCACCCAGCCGTCGGGAATACTTTTATTGGCTCTTTGGGCAATTTCCAGTTTTCCATTTGCTGCAGCTGCAGTGGCCATATCAACAATAACAGGCAGATATTTTCCGGCCGGAAAAGCATAACACATCGGGTTGGTGCCCAATAAACGTTCGTTGGCATAAGTTGGCGCAACCAGCGGACTGGCGTTCGTCATACTGATGCCGATCATATCTTTTTCTACCGCCATTAAAGCATGATAACCGGCAATACCAAAGTGGTTGGAATTTTTAACCGATACCCATCCACTGCCATATTTTTCGGCTTTTTCAATCGCAACTTTCATCGCAAACGGGGCCACTACTAAACCCAAACCGGCATCTCCATCTACCGTTGCAGTAGTTGGGGTTTCGTGCACAATTTTAATATCAGGCGTAGCATTAATCCTTTTCTTTTCCCAAAGGCGAACATAACCGCTTAAACGCGCCACACCATGCGAATCGATACCGCGTAAATCTGAACGGATCAACACATCGGTTGCTAAATCAGCATGCACATCAGAACAGCCCATTTTTTTAAAAACGTTGAAGGTAAAAGTTCTGAGATCGGTTTCGGTAAAGGTGATGAAGTTCATTTTGTTAGTATCAGGTTGTAGGTGTTGAGTAGTAAGTATTAAGTAGGGAGTATCAAGTATCGAGATTGGGCGCTTTCGGGTATCGACTTGCGACTCCGGACTCCCGACTTCAGACTAATGTTACGGTAATAAAACGGTAAAATCGCCTCCCAATGGTTCAAAGTTTTCTATACAAGATGAAAGAAAATCTTCTCCATAATTTACATACATCGGGGCGATATTCAAAATTCTTTCCTGTAATGTTCCGTTTGGGAAAAGCCTTTTTTTCACATTATCAATCTGTAATAATGCGGTTTCGTGTTTACGTTTTTCGGCACGAAACAATTTCTTTTCGAGATTAGCTAATAAATGATTGGTTTTTTGTTTTGCGGTATCGGTTGAAACAGAAAGTGTTTTATCAATTTTATAAGCGTTTAGCTTAATCTGATCGAAAATGCTGTTTATCGCTCTTGTTTCATCAGCTAAACTTAATTGAGCGCTTGTATTCCGTTTTACCCAGATGTTTTTTAGTTCTTCAACAGGTAAGAAAATATCTTCGAGTGAAAAACCAAGGTTATATAAATTTTGTGCACTGCGTTTATCAATCAATAATGCCGAGTTACGTAGTAATAAAACAGGAAAATCAACTTTATAAAAGTCGAAATTTGCTTTTAACTGCATCCAATAAGATACTTCGGCACCACCACCTATGTAAGCAATATTTGGCAGGATCACCTCCTGGTACATTGGCCTCATGACCACATTCGGACTAAAGCGTTCTGGATGTGATTCGATTTCAGTTCTAAGTTCGGCTTCGGTAAAACTGATGTCAGTGTGGTTTACCTGATATTTACCTTTTTCGAAGATTAAACGCTCGCGCAGGTTATCGACAAGATAAAAGAAGTTAATGTCCCTGCCATTTACCTGGGTTTTATAGCCTAAATCTTCTAAGTTTTTCGAACTATTTTCTATGTTTTTAGCACTATTGTGCTGTATGATATCTTCGGTAATAATATTTGCAAACTGCTTCTTTAATTGAGGATCATCTGCATTTACGATCACCAAACCATATTTTTCGAAAAGGTTATTCACCAAAAACCGGGTCGCATCAGCTAAATTATCATGCTGTAAATAAGCCTGTTCTACCAATTTAGCAATCCGTTTTCCGTTTTTCGAAATACCAAGGTAACCTTTGTAAGCCGTTACGGCTGCGGCAACGGTTTTGGTACTTAACCTTCCGGTTGCACCATTGGTTTGCTGTATCCAGCTGATATTTTTTTCATCAACACTTACGTGGTTAATTTCATCAAAATCATGATCTTCTGTTGCCATCCAATATACCGGAACAAAATTTTTGTCGGGATGTGCCATTTTCAGTTCAATGGCAAGATTAATGGCAGTTACAATTTTATAAATGAAATAAAGCGGACCGGTAAACAGATTTAATTGGTGCCCGGTGGTAACCGTAAAAGTATTTGTTGAACCTAAAAGTTCTATATTTTTTGTAACTGATTTATTGGGTTGCAAATGCTGGTACTGATCTTGTAAAACCTGCACTAAGGTATTTCTATTTCCTAAGAAATTTCTATCCGCTATTGCTTTGGCCAAGCCCTCCATATCAGGACGGTAACTATAAAAAGCTTTAAGCTGTTCTTCGTTATTAATATAATCCAAAACCAGTTTTGAAAAAGATCCGGTTTCCTGATATGAGATATATTTTGCCTGCATGATGTGCGAAAGTAATGCAATTTAAGGATAATTATAAAGTTGCGTTACTATTTTACAATTGTTAAATAATTAGAGGTTACTTTCAATTGCACCTACTTTTTCGCGGTATAACTCAATAGGGCTATCTAAAAGCACGGCAATTACGGTTAATTCCGGATCCAGTTTATCTTCGGGCACGGGAATATACACTATACCGGGTATCTTACTCCAATAGAGTTTGTTATAAATTTCGTGTTGCAACATGGTACCCTCTCCCACTATCCTGATCCTGCTGATGCTGTTTTTTAAGCCTTTTATGGCAATCGGGCCAGTTGGTTTGCCCTCTACAAACAAATAGAGCGTTTGTTTATCGGCCGAAAGTGCCGTATTGCCTTGGTAATGTCCGGCTGGAATACCACCAGTTGTTTTGTATAGTGCTTCAGCATTTTTGATTACCCAATTGTTTATCTTTTGATCCAGAGGTTTAATATTTGTGTTGAAATTCATTCCATCAGCTGCTAAATTGGTATCATTAAAAATATTGATGCCTTTATCTAAGGATGCAGCTAATTTTTTCAGTTTATAATAAGTCGCATTCAGTTTATTATTTGCTGTGAACAAATCTTTTAATGAAATGGCTTCGTTTTCGGTTTCAATAAGATCAACAGGCTCTTCGAAATTTACTTTTATGACCGTTACATCCTGATCAAAATCAATTGAAGGAATATTGAACATATAATCTGAGGCGCTAATATTGGCAAAACCCACCGGTTTACCACCCACTAACTGCATATTTTTCACTTTTGATTTTATCCCCGTTAATATAATGCCATCATCCGTTTTATAATCCAGGTATAGAAATAAGGTTTTTTTATCTTTCGAAAGTGCAGTTTTTCCATTGAAATGTTTTTTAGAGATCCCACTTTGCGTTCCGTAAATGGCTTCACCATGTTTTTTAGTCCAACGGCCTAAATCTTTTAAAATCTGTACTTGCTCTGGCGCAATCGTGCCATCGGCTTTTGGCCCGATATCCAGCAACAAATTACCCCCCATGCTAATACAATCAACCAGTGTGCGAATAATCATGTTTGATGATTTATAGTGATTATCATATGGCTGATAACCCCAGGAATCGTTCATGGTGTAACAAAGCTCCCACTCGGGTGAGTTTGGCTTAACAACAGGCACACCTTGCTCAGGCGTATCATAATCACCATGTCCGTTTAAGCGCGAATTGATAATGATATTTTGGTTTACCTTGCGTAGGTTTGATAAGATTTTTTTTGCCTGCCATTCTTCTCCGCTATGTTCCCAATCGCCATCAAACCATACCAGATCGGGATTGTATTTTGAAGAAAGCTCGTTCAACTGCCCCTGGAAATAATTTTGAAACTTTTTAAAACGTGTAGAATCATGTTTATAATCATAACGTTTTCTGTCGCGTGTAAAACCATCATAGTCTGGATAACTCCAATCTGGCAATGAAAAATATAAACCGGTTTTTAAGCCGGATTTTTTAAGTTCAGCAACAAATGGAGTAATTAAATCTTTTTTTGCTGCACTGTTATTAACAGTTGTGGTGGCGTAGGGCATTTTACTATCCCAAAGGGCCACACCATCATGGTGTTTTGTGGTAATTACCGCGTATTTGGCGCCACTTTCTTTAATCAAATTTACCCATTCTTCTGGTTTGTATTTAGCCGCAGTAAAACCATCGAGTTGTTCCATGTAGGCATCATGATTGATATAATTGTTAAAAAACGACCATGATTCGGAAATGCCATTAACAGAATAAATACCCCAATGAATGAAAATACCCAGTTTGGCATCGGCAAACCATTGCATTTTTTGATTTGGAGCTACTTGTTGGGCCGAAAGTCTGCTGCTTACGAAGAGTGGAAATAAAATGATGAAAAACTTTAAATAACGCATGATTTGTTTAGTGTAGCTAAACGTTAAATATAATATTTTACATGCTTTTAACGATGATATTTCTTGATTTTTTATGGTCGTAATATCCGACAATACGATTTATCAATTAGGCTTCGTTATCTCGACTGTAGCGCAGCGAAATGGAGAGATCTAATCTTGGCATGAAAGACCCAGAAACAAGTTCAGGGTTGACGTACCTTGTTTGAATGATCACCATCTCGACTATAGCGCAGTTCCGAATATTTGAGAGAGAGACCTGCCTCGAGATAGATCTCCGGACTACGTTGCGCTCGACCCGGGATGACGGGAACCTGGTAAACTATCTTATTAAACTCCTCTATCAACCCTATCGATTTATGCAATAAATCCCACTTCACAATAACGGCCTTTAAACAAAAAAAGCCGCCCCGAATAATCGGGACGGCTCGTAAAATATTTGGTTTAGTGATTTACCATTTTTTACGGCGTTCGCCACTTCCACCTTCACGATTTCCGCCTTCTCTGCGTGGGCCTCCGGTGTTACCACCTTTGTCATCACGGCTACGTCCAGAGAAATCTCTGAAACCGCCACCGCTGTTTCCGCCTTCGCGTCTTCCGCTACCACCGCCAGATTTTCTGTCGCCGCCACGGTAACCACCGCCGCCACCGCCGCTTCTGCGTTCTCCGCCGAAACCGCCGCCGCCGCTACGTCTTTCACCGCCACCGCGTCTTTCGCCAGCACCTTCACCACGACCACCATCTCCGCTTTTCTCGATACGTACCTGACGACCGTTAAATTCAACAGATTTAAAGCCTTCAAAAACTTTGTCAGCTACATCGTCTTCCACTTCAAAGAAAGAGAAAACACCTTTTAAATCGATTTTACCAACGCTTTTGCCGCCAATTTTACCGTTGTTACAGATAAATGATAACATATCGCCACGGGTAAACTCATCTACTGAACCTAAGTTGATGAACAAACGGGTGTAACCTTCGCTACCACGTCCACGTCCGGCACCTCTTTCGCCTCTGTCTGCTCCGCGGTCGTCGCCAACTGCTGCATTTAAATCAGGTGCTTTAGAATAGTAATCCAAGAAACGGTTAAACTCTAATGAAGCAAAACGTTTGATTACATCTTCTTTGGTTAAATCAGCAAATTCATCCATAATACGAGGAATGTACTGGTCAATCTGTTCGTTATTAACTTCTACATTGTGTACTTTATGTACCAAAGAGAATAATTGTTTTTCGCAAACATCAAATCCTGTAGGAAGCTCAGCTTTGGTAAATTGTTTACCAATAATGCGCTCTAACTGACGGATTTTTCCAACTTCTTTAGAGTTGATGATACAGATAGAAATACCGGTTTTACCAGCACGGCCAGTACGGCCAGAACGGTGGGTATAACTTTCGATCTCATCAGGTAAAGAATAGTTGATTACGTGTGTTACATTGTTTACATCGATACCACGGGCAGCAACATCAGTAGCAATTAACAACTGCATGTTACGCTCACGGAAACGTTGCATTACTTTATCACGTTGTTGTTGCGATAAATCGCCGTGTAAAGCATCCGCATTGTAACCATCTTTAATTAAGTGCTCGGCAACATCTTGTGTATCCAGTTTGGTTTTACAAAATACTACTGCAAAAATTTCAGGGTTAAAATCTACAATACGTTTTAGGGCAGCGTATTTATCACGGGCACGAACAATGTAATATTCGTGTTCGATGTTTACGTTACCAGTATTTTTTGTGCCCATGGTTAATTCAACAGGGTTATCCATATAGTTTTTAGCTATACGGCGAACTTCTGCAGGCATGGTAGCCGAGAATAACCAGGTTTTTTTGTCATCAGGTGTAGTTGATAAAATGTCGTTGATGTCGTCCTGGAAACCCATGTTCAACATCTCGTCAGCTTCATCAAGCACAACATATTTAACGTTTGAAAAATCAATCGCCTTACGGCCAATGATATCCAACATACGGCCGGGCGTGGCCACTACGATCTGAATTCCCTGACGGATTTCGCGTAGTTGTTGCATAATGTTCGCACCACCGTAAACGGCAACTACGTGGGCATTAGCAATGTTTTTAGAAAAGTTTTTAAGGTCGTTAGCGATTTGCAAGCATAACTCACGGGTAGGGCATAAAATCAATGCCTGTGGTTTGTTAACTTTAAAATCGATTAGTTCTAACAGCGGCAAACCAAATGCGGCTGTTTTTCCTGTTCCTGTTTGGGCCAAACCAACAAAATCATTAGTGCCTTCTAACAGTACAGGAATACTTTGCTCCTGAATAGGTGTTGGAGTTTCAAATCCAAGATCCTTTACGGCATTAACGACGTCATCACTTATCCCCAATAATTGAAATGGGTTTGTCATTCGTCTTTTATTTTTAATTGAGCCGCAAAGGTACAGTTAATATTCCGTATTTCACAGATAATCAAGCAAATAGTTTTTAATGCTAAATACCTGAAAGTAAAGGATTAAGGGGTGATGTATGGTGGAAGATGGAAAATGTATGATGGCATGGCTTTAAACTAAGATCGCAAATGAAGGTTACTGTTTGTTTTTTTGACAGGGAAGTATGAAGTACATGAATTATGATTTTTAAACTACATTTCAGGGTTAATTGTTTAAAGTGGTTAATTGGTGCCGGGTACCTAAATATCGGGTATGTTTTAACCGCAGAGGACGCAGAGTGAAGGCGCAGCGGTACACAAAGTTGGATGGAGAATAAAATCAAGTTCAACTAACTCCGTGCATTCCGTACCTCCTTGGCAAAAAATGAGGCTATCTAACATTTTTCCATTCATTAAACCCTTTGGATACGCTAAGGATGAAGAATCTAGCAGAAAAGGCATCATTGCGAGAAGGAACATCGAAGCAATCTTTCATACTTAGGAGCGCCGTTATAATGATTGTCATCCGATGAAAAATTGGCTCCGCAATGACGAGATACCGGAATAAAAAAGCCGCAGATTTAACCAGAATCTACGGCAACTATTACTCGATTGATGGTTTATACCCAACCATAAGGGGTTTCTTATTACGGTTTTACCGTTAAATTATCTTTTAAATAAAGCGCCTTGCTCGATGAACCGATCATGATCCTATATGCTCCGGAAGCGACACGCCAAACGTTGTTGATATCAAGTGTTTGAAGTTCTGTTTTACCCACTTGAAAGGAAATAGTTTTCGTTTCCCCAGCTTTTAAATTTACCCTTTGAAAAGCCCTCAATGCCAGAACTGGCTGAGCCAGCTTGCTTAACAATGGCCTCATGTATAATTGAACCACTTCTTCACCATAGTAATCTCCGGTGTTTTTGAGCTCGAAGCTTACCACAGTTGTTTCACTTGTAGTGATACTTTTTTTGCTGAATTTTAAATTGCTATAAGAAAAGTCGGTATAGCTTAACCCGTACCCGAAGGGGAAAAGCGGTTCGCCAGTTAAATTATTATAATCGTCGCCCCTACCAGTTGGTTTGTGGTTATAAACCAGGGGTAACTGAGCCTCGTTTACCGGATAGGTAATGGGTAGTTTTCCTGATGGGTTTATTTTCCCTAATAACACATCAGCAACAGCACTGCCTCCTGCTTCGCCCGGATACCAAACGTTAAGCACCGCATTTACGTTATTTAACCAGGGTTGCATGTTGATGGCACTCCCGCCGGTTAACACCACTACAACCGGCTTACCGGTTTTTACAAGTTCTACGAGTAATGATTCTTGATTACCGGGCAGGTTTAACATGGCCCGATCTAAAAACTCGCCTTCTTTTATTCCTGCAACAAATACCACCACATCGTTATTTTTTGCTTCTTTCACGGCATCGTTTATTTCCGTTGATTGCTGAACGTTATAATCCCATATAAGCTTGATTTTCCCATTACCTTTGGGTTCAAAAAATTCTATTTTAATGGCATAGGGCTTATTTTTCTCAAAATGAAATGGAACCGTTTTTAAGCCAAATGAACGTTTATCCCAATGATCAATCAACAATTTATTATCCAGGTATAATCGGTAACCGTCGTTTCCTTCCAATCCGATATTAAGATCGGCATTTTGTGGTACTTTAATATTACCTTCCCAACGGACCGAATAATCATCCAATTGAAGTTTTTCGTCTGGCGGATATAAAGTCCAGCTGAAATTAATGCCCTTATCCAGTTCCTTTTTTACCGGCGTTCCACTAAAATTTAAACCTTTATAATAATGCGCGGTTAAGCCTGTTTGCTGGTCTGATGAAAGAAACTGGCTATCCACCGGAACAAAAGATTGAAGCTCACGACTGCTGCCTTTTAAATAATTAATTTCCATTTCGCCGGAAACTGCGTTTTTCAATCCTTCGAGTATATTTATTTTATGATTTCCTGTACCACTGTAGCCGCCCAATCTAGCCTCAACAGCATCTTCACCCAATAATAAAATACGTTTTACGCCTTTTAGCGGGAGAACATGGTTATCGTTTTTGAGCAGTACAAAAGATTTTAAGGCAGCCTCTTTGGCCAATAAATAATTACTTTGATCACTTAACATCTTTTCGGCAATAGTTTCGTCAACATAGGGTTGCTCAAAGAGGCCAAGCTCAAACTTCGCCTTCAAAACCCTGGTAAGGGCATCATCAATTCGAGATTTAGGAATACTTCCATCCAGAAACGCAGGTAAAAACAGCTTATAATGGTTATAATCTACCTGAAAAATTACGTCTAGCCCGGCATTGATCGATTGTGCAGTAGCATCTTTGTAATCTTTAGCGGTAAAATGTAATACATTTGCACCACCCACTGCACCTGCATCAGAAATAACGAAACCTTTAAATCCCCATTCAGATTTTAATTTTGTAGTAAGTAACCATTTGTTTGATGTTGCAGGCGAGCCGAAAACGCTGTTGTAAGAAGTCATTAAGGAACGAATTCCCACATTTTTAACACCATCTTTAAATGCAGGGAAATGGATTTCTTCTAAAAAATGTTTATCCATTTCTATCGGATAACTATCGCGGCCACCATCGCCCACATTGGCAATAAAGTGTTTTGGGGTAACGATGATATTCTGCTTTTCTATGGCATTCATAAAAGCATGTCCCATTATTGTCGTGAGGTAAGGATCTTCCCCATAGGTTTCTTCTGTCCTGCCCCATCTTACATCGGTAGCCATATTGATCACCGGCGCTAAAAGGTCTCTTAAACCGCGCGCCCTTGCCTCATTGGCAACAGCTGTACCCACTTTAGCCACCAAAGCTGTATCGAAACTTGCGGCTAAAGCAATGGATTGCGGAAAAGCTGTGGCTCCTTGCCTCACCAAACCATGTAAAGCTTCATCAAAGGGGATGATGGGAATGCCTAAACGGGTTTCTTCTATAAAAAATTTCTGTATTTTATTGATTTTTTTGGCAAGAGAAAGCCCATCTTCAGAGGTATTATAGGTCAACATTTGCTGTGCATTACCACTTCCCTGCGCAGCAGCACTTACCTGCAAACCAAAAATCCCCTGTTTAAACTGTTGTTTATTCTGTTCGGTAACATCTCCGGGAATCATGAATAACTGCCAGAATTTTTCTTCAGCCGTCATTCTCGAAATCAGGTCTTTTACCCTTAAACCGATACTTAACTTTGAGTTTTTATAAGGCAAAATTTGTACTTTTTTAACCTGCGCAAAAAGACTGCAGGAGAAAAAAAGCGTGGGCAATAAGTACAGGTATTTTATGGCTTTCGGCATCACTATCTGGTTTCGGGCATAAAAGAAAATGTGAGTGCTATTTTCTCGTCAGTTTTAGGAAGATCGAAATGTACTTTCCCATCTTGAAGTTTCCATTTTACTTTTTGGTTAGTACTTAAAAGGGTAATTAAGCTTCCTTTTTTAGGAATACTCCCCTGCCATGAAATTTCTTTAACCGATGTATTTTCGAGAAAACTGATACCAAAAATAGTATTACCGTCTTTACTTTGGGTAAACCAGTTTTGTCCCTCATGATAGTTTTTGGTAATTCTTGTTCCATAGATGGCGGCACCATTTTTGGATGTCCAATACCCAATTTCTTCTAATTTTTTAACCACGTCATCAGGCAATGTCCCATCTGCTTTGGGGCCAACGCCTAACAGCAAACTTCCGCCTTTGGCTACAATTTCTACCAGTTTACGCACTACTTCTCCTGCAGATTTATATTGATCGTTAGGTACAAAACCCCAGGCACCGCCTAAAGTCATGCAACTTTCCCAAGGATAATCTAACTGTTTTTCGGGGATTTTCTGTTCGGGTGTTTGGTAGTTTTCGAACTGGCCATGTACAGTTCTATCTACCACAATTAATCCTGGCTGTGCTTTTCTGGCATCAGCAGCAATTTTAGGCATATCAATGTCCTGGCTCCAATCAGGAATAGGTGCGCCCCAGGAAAGCACTTCCTGGTTTACACTGGCACGCGGACGAACCCAGCCTCCATCTAACCATAAAATATCGATGCTTCCATAGTTTTTCATCAACTCATTGATCTGATTTTGAGTATAACTTTTAAACATATTCCATCGCCATGGATTTTTCCTGATGTCGTAATTGTTATTTCTGTTGGCTGTGGCATATTTGTCCCACCAATAATATTGGGAATGCCAATCGGGTTTAGAAAAATAGGCGCCGATCATAAAATTTTCTTTACGAAAGGCATCGAAAACATATTTAGCTACATCTTTTTTAGCATTGGTAGAAAATGGACCTTTTGCAATACTAAAATCTGATTGTTTGGTATCGAACATGGCAAAACCATCGTGGTGTTTGGTGGTGAATACCAAATACTTCATACCTGCATCTTTACCTGCTTTGGCCCATTGCCCGGGATTGAAATTGGTTGGGTTAAATTTTTCGCTCTGCCCCCAGTACCATTTTTTATAATCTTCATATTTGATGGTACTATCTCTTTCGATCCAGTCTTCCGAACAGATCGACCATGATTCTATAATCCCAGGAACGGCATAAAGGCCCCAGTGGATAATCATCCCAAATTTTTTATCCTGCCAGGTATCGAGTTTTTGTTTAACCGCGGCATCTTTGGGCCATTCGTAAATCTCCGATTGGGGCATAATATCGTTCTGCTGGGCAAAAGAACGGCAGGTAAAGAGGGTTAAACAGAAAAAAAGGTAAATTTTTATTTTCATTATCAGGATATAAAAAGAGGTTGTCATAAATATAAATTTGTCATATTGAGCTTCCCGAAGAATCGAAAAACTCAATATGACAGCATCTGAACTTAGATCGCCTTTATGATACAGACTCTATAAGTTATTGTGTATTAAAATTACGGCATCCAATATACCTTTTTGGCAACCTGAACATTAGCGTCTACATTACCACCAATCGCATTTAAATTTGCTGAGTTATAACTTCTTTCATCGTCTGGATAAGGTAGCCGGTTATAAGTAGCTGGTGTATAAGTAGCATCTTTAGGTGTTATACCGGTACGACGAACGGTACACCAGGTTTCTACGGCATTAAACATACTTGCCAGCCATGACTGCGTAATGATTTTCCGATAATTTCCTGCTACATCTCCGCTTGTAAATTTAACCGCAGGGTTACTGGTAAAAACATCGATCTGTGCCTGGGTAATGGGACCAGGCTTGGCTGCAGCTGGCCATATGGCTGATGTACTACCATTTACTGTGGTATACCAAAAATTTACGGAGGCTTTCATGCCAGCATTATATTCTGTTTCGGCCAATGCCTGATCGGCAGCAACGCCTATACCCTGATTGTAAATTTCAGCCTTTAAGAAATGAACATCAGCTTCCGAAATAATAACATAAGGGAAATTCAGAAAATCGCGAACGAGGTAGTAATTAAATGCTGCAAATTTATTACCAGGATCGGTGCCGGGAGCTTTAGGTGCGTTTGTATCGGTATTAGGGTAAGGAGTTCCTCCATCAAGAATTGACCCATTTTGTGGCTGAGGCACCCATTTACCTGCATTGTTAGGCATAAACCATACTTTGTAACGTGGATCGAAAAATCCGGAACCATCATCAGCATTGGTTGACGACATTTTTGCAAAAACGTTTGAACTCATCCTGATGTTTGAAACAGAAAGTTCACGGAATCCATACCAATAGCGGTCGTTGTAATCGGGATTATTTGGCACAATAACCTGAGGAAAATTACCAAAATTACTTTTATACAATGCGGTAAGATCCTGGTCGTTAGGCAGAGGGTAAACAGTCGGGTTTCCCAAAATCTCTGCAATGGTAGCTTTGGCCTTTGCCTGTAAATTGGTTTTACTCAAACGAACGGCATATCTTAACCTTAAGGCATTTCCAAATTTTTTCCAGGCAACAAAATCATTGGCCAAAAAAGATTCATAAGAGCCAAGGGCACTCTGATTTGTACCGCCAACACCTGTAGCAGCAGCTTTTAAATCATCCAATACACTGCTGTAAATGGCTTCTTCTTTATCATATTTCGGCTGGTAATTTGCTGCACCTTCTGATGCTATTCCTGCCTGGCTGTAAGGGATATCGCCATAACGATCCAACATCGACAAAGTTTTGTGGCTGATGAGCATGGTTGCCATATATTTTACATCGCCATAAATTTCAGGGTTAGGAGATGCACTGATCAGCTTTAACAATTGTTTATAATCTGCCAGATCCTGATAATAATTACGCCAAAAAGAAGTGATATAGTTTACATAAGGAAGGTTAACATTTTGGACGCCTTGCTGATTGGTAATTGGTATAAACAAACCAGAATAGATCGTATAATCTTCTTCTGTTGCACGTTTGGCCAGGTTATTAAAAAAGCCCGCAGGAGTTGCTGTAGCAACAGTTGCATCTTTATAGGGTTTGTTTAGTTCTTCGAAGCCCTTTTTACAAGATCCCACGCTAACCATTAGAGACAAGCCAAGTATAGAATGAATTACTTTATGTTGAATTTTCATGTGATTAATGCTTTAAGTGATTAAAATGAAGACCGGATAGTAAAACCAAATGATCTTGTTTTTGGCAGAGATCCATATTCTATACCCTGCATGTTACCGATGCTGTTTACACCTTCAGGATTTAAACCTTTAGGTATCGTGGTAAAGATGTAAAACAGGTCTCTTCCAACCAATGAAAGTGATAGATTTTGGATAAACCTGGTTTTTTGGATAAACTTGGCCGGCACCTGATAGGTTAAAGCCACTTCTCTTAATTTCATCCAGGAGTTTTTAAATACCGATGCCGAACGGGGCACGCCAAGGTGGTTCCAGGCGGAGAAAGTGCCTTGATAATACCACTGGTAATTTACCACATCGTTATTTGGAGTGCCATCTGCAAATACTCCCCCGAAGTTAACTCCGGTATTAGCCCTCGTCCCATCAGGATACACCAAAGGCAAACCACCGCCATTACGTTCTTTTAAGGTTTCTACTAAATTACCACTGCCCATACCCGCAGCATAAGAACCGAAAAAGGTATCGCCTCCAATTTTCGCATCAGCCAATACGTATAATGAAAATGCTTTATACTTAAAGGTGTTGGTAATACCACCAGTTAATGTTGGCTGAGAATTACCAATTGGCACTTCATCTTGTGTTAATACCCATTGTGTACCTGCGTAATAAGATTTGCCATCAACAGTATATTGTAAAGGCAGTCCGTCAGTACCGGTAGCTCTTTTCACTATTTTTTGCCCGTTTGAATAGGTAAAATCTTTTCCATAAAGGGTTCCGTAATAATCGCCAACCTTTACCCTTTGTGTAATCCCACTGCCACCGAAAAAGTTTCCAAGGGTTAAGGTTTCAACGCCATCTTGTAAAGCCAGCACTTTAGTTCTGGCATGTGCGCCGCTAATGGACACATCCCAGCTAAAATCTTTCGTTTTTATTGGCGAACCGCTTATAATAAATTCAAAGCCAGTATTCCCCAATGAGCCTGTATTGATTTTCACAAAATTAAACCCAGAAGATAAAGCCAATGGATTATCCAGGATCTGGTTAAAACTTTTCATGGTATAACCCGTTAAATCTATGTTTAACCTGTTGTTAAATAAACCCAAATTGATACCAGCTTCGAACGATCTGCTTTTTTGTGGTTTAACTCCTTCAAATTTTAAGGTACCTGGTAAACTTTGTGCCTGTTGTTGATTGTTGGTGGTTACATCTAAAAGGTTAAAAATGCTGTACGGATCTGTATCAGAACCTGTTTCTGCATAGGAGAATTTCAGCTTTCCGAAACTTAGCCATGGCAAACTGCTTTGTAAACCCTTAATTCCATCTGTAAAGACATAACTTAAATTGGTTGCCGGATAAAAATAGGAATTAGAACCATTTGCCAAAGTGCTCGACCAGTCGTTACGTGCTGTGGCTTCTAAAAACAAATAATTTTTGTAAGAAAGGTTTAAGAAACTATATGCAGAGTTTATCTTTTTAGCGTACTTGGTTTCTTCAGGCTGAGGCACCGGTTTTGAGCCATTATTTAAAGCAAATACGTATGGTTTTACCAAGTCGCCATCTGTCCGGTTGCTCGAAATATAGTCATTGCGATAATAACTTTCTACCCCGGCCGTTAAGCTGGCATTAATCTCTTTTCCGAAAAGATTATCTTTATGTAAACGTGCAAAGGCTTGTAAGTTGGTTGACAAATTTTTTGCCTGGGCCAATTTATATGCACCATCCTTCTGACCTAAAACATCGGTAGGGAAATTTTTTACAGTGGTTACATCGTTCGAATTATCAACGCCACCTTGCGCTGTAACATTTAAAAAATCGGTTAAATCGGCCATTAACTTCATTCCACCTGTTAATCCGTTTCTGTTAAAAAGGGTATTGTTGTTATTAATACTCCAATACTGATTACCTAAATAGCCACCACTATAGGGGTATTTAGGTGCATTTGCTGGAAAATTACTTGGAGTAAGTACATCCTTGCGTGAATGATTAGGACCATAGGTATTATCAAAATCCACGTAAGGGTTATAATCTCTGGGCATGGAATAAATTACGCCTCCCAAATAACCCGAGCCTACTGTTGGTGCATTTAAACGCGTAAAATTAACGTAGCTTGCCGTAACCTCTGCACTTAGTTTTTTCGATACTTTAAGTGTAGAACCTAAGTTAAAAACGTTCGATTGGATATTGCTATTTAAAATGTTGGCTTTAGTATCATTTCTGGTATACGAAAGTCGGCCAGTAGCATTATCATTGCCTCCAGAAATGGCTACATTATGACTTACTACAGAACCATCAGGAAAAAATGCTTTCCAGTTATCTGGCTGAGCTGAATAAGGCCTTAAAACGCCATCATAATTTAATATGGGCAGATTATCAAATCTAGGGCCCCAAGATTGGCTACCGGGATAACTGAAATAGGCATCTGTTGCTTTACCGTTTGGATAAGGAACCGTACCAAAAGAATTACTCAAATATTCGCCCTGTGCTGTATTCCCATTACCAATTTGATATCTTTGTCCAGCACCATTAACAGGGAACATTTTACTGTTATCTGCCGTCAACATAGAGGCTACACCACCTTGGCCATATTCATTTTGAAAATTTTGTATTTCGTAAGGATCTGTATGTCGGTAAGAATAATTATAATCGATACCAAGCCCCGGGCGGTTACTCCCTTTTTTGCGTGTAATTAAAATAACGCCATTGCCTCCCCTTGCACCATATAATGCCGCCGCAGCAGGGCCTTTTAATACCGTAATGCTTTCAATATCATCCTGATTGATAAAGTTCATCCCTGTACCCCAATCGTTATTTGATGAAACATCGGCACCTGTATTACCGGCAACAGATGAAGTGTTGTTACCATTTACGTTGGCAGGATCATTATTAATGGCTACACCATCTACAATAATTAAGGCCCTATTATCACCTGTTAAAGAAGTATTCCCACGAACCACAATTCTTGACGAACCGCCTTCTACCCCACCGCCTGATTGCGAAATCTGCAAACCAGCTACTTTACCCATTAAACCCTGGGCTATAGTAGGCGCCTGACCAATCGTTAAGTCTTTTCCAGATACTTCCTGAGTAGAATAACCCAACGCTCTTTTTTCTTTCTTAATACCGAACGCAGTAGTAACCTGAACTTCTTCCAGGCTGCTAGCAGATGATTCTAATTTAACATTTACAGTGGCAGAAGCCCCTACAGTAATTTCTCTGGAAGTGTAGCCAACAGATCTGAAAACAAGGATATTCCCTTCTGCTGCTGCGATAGAGAATTTACCATCAGCATCTGTTTGGGTAACCTTACTTGTTCCTTTAATAGAAACACTTACACCTGGTAGTGGCCCGGATGCTTCTATTACCTTACCGGTAATAGTTTTTTGTGCAAAAGCAGTTATTGTTAAAAACATCAACAAAAACACACTTAAGCACTTTAAGTACATTTTTTTCATAATTCGTTTAGGTTAGTATTAGTTAATGGTGGTTCAAAATTTTGGTTCAATGGTTTTCTTTTATTTTATCATGTATGATTGGTTTTGTTAAAAAATATTTGTTTTAAATGAACTTAAATCGGATTATTCGAATAAGCTGTTTTCTACCATCAGGCTGGCGGCAGCCAATAATTCGGCTTCATTAATTAGCGTAGAAAATTTAATTTCTGTTTGTTCGGCTATTCTGGGGATACAAAATTCATTAATGGCTTGTTGTATTGACGGAAGAAGCATTTTTCCAGCCTTTGCACCACGGCCACTTAATACAATGCGTTCGGGATTCATGATATGGATTAAAGTAGCCAGACCTTTACCAATCTGAAATGCAGCATCGGCTAAAATAGAAATGGCTACAGGATCTTGTTTTACAACTGCATTTAAGAAATGATCTACATGACTTTTGCTTTTATCTTTAAAAAGGGCTTTTAAACTTGTTTCTTCATCATTCTTCACCGCAGCTTCAGCTTTTTGAACCATTATTAAAAGGGATGTTTCAACTTCAAGACACCCCCGCTTGCCGCAAGAGCATAATGCATTTGAATTAGATAAAGGTATATGACTAAATTCACCGGCATAACCGCTACTTCCACGATATAATTTACCATTCACAATCATTCCCAAACCTGTACCCCAGCCAATATTGACAACAAGTACATCTTTTAAATTTCTTGCTTCACCAAAATTCAATTCAGCCAGGGCAATTAAACTCGAGTCATTATCTATATAAACGGGTAAACTTAATTTGTTAGAAAGGTAATCTTGCAGACTTATATCGCCTTCTACCTGCATAAAAGAATAGTTCATACCCTTTTCGGCATTAACAAAACCTGGCATTCCTATACCAATTCCCAACAAATGTTCTTTGTTTATAGTTGATTTTTTGATGCAATGCTCAATGAAAGAGATCAGCATATTAGCACTTTCACCTTCCGTCATATCTAAATCAATAACTTGAGTTGGTAAAACCTGATGGTTTGACAAATCATATATCGTTAACTGTGTAGTTAACTGATCCATCGCTACTGCTATAATGTATCTTTTATAATTGGGGTTTAATAAAAAATTTAAAGGCCTCCTGCCTCCTGTTGAAGGGGCTAACCCCTGCTCGATAATTAGACCATCCTCTATCAGCCCATTTACAGTAGAGGTAATTAATGGAAGGCTTTTTTTGGTATGCTTGCTTAAATCAGTAAGAGATGATTTTTTTTTATAATAAAGCAGCTTAATGATGTCGGCTCGGAGTCGTTGTGCTTTTTTAATTGTTGCTGACATTTTGTTGTTTAGTTTGTATAAATTTATAAAAAAAACAAAAGAAATGAAATCTTTTTAAAAATTTTAAAAAGAAAATTCATGCAACCATATTTTATGATTAAAAGAAAAGCGTTTTTAAAACGAATCCTACTGGCCAGAAAGCGCTTATTGTACCCATACCAGTAATAAAAAACGGCGATTTTCTAAAGTGAAAATCGCCGTTTTAAATTTAAATTTGTGTCTAATAAAAATTAAGCCGGGTATATTTATCTAAAATACCTTTATCATTTTTTTGCCACACTATTGGATTAATATTGCAGCTTAATAACTATTTCCCATGTACCAGGTTCGAAAATTGCAAAATCGAACCAATAATTAAAGTATTTGCCAATGGCACTTTCATTATTGTACATATCTATACGCTGACCCCAGATGGGAATACCCTGGCCGGCCGGAAGCCCTCCAATAACAGGAATCGGCATTCCGGCTACATCTATCTCCAATCGATCAGGAAACTCGGTATACTTTGTAATTTTCTGCAAACCTAAGTTATGCCAGTCTTTCAGATTTGGATTTGCTGCAGTACCATAATCATACCCTAGCAAGGTTTTAGGATCAATTGCTGTACCATCTTTCTTTAGGGTTCTAATAATTAATTTATTCCCAGTGGCCTGTAATTTTGTAAATGTAACGTCTATACCATCAATTTTATCTACACCTGCAAATTGATAAGAATAAGGGCCAGCAGGAGTTGTAGTAATTTTTAGAGCATTTTTTAATACCATTTCACCTGAACTATTTTTAACCTTTACATCGATTATGTAAACTCCTTTTGGGAATATTTTAACGTCTGTAGCTTCACCATAAATTAGTATTTGTCCGTTTTCGGGTTTTATATCTATGGCAGGTCTGTTTACTTTATACCTTATGGCATCTATTTGAGATAAATCTGTTTCTAAACCCGTTGCAGTTGCTTTCCAAAAGTAAGTATCAACTTTATAATTCATCAAATCAGTCAGTACTTTCCCTGATTCGTCTCGTATCGCATCAATACTAAATTCAAGCGGTTTTGTAGATTCATCAGTAGCCAAAGCTGGCGAAGTGTATAAACCTCTACCTGTTGTTACTGTAACAGAAGGGCTAGGATATTTTATTGCCGGACTTAAAAAACCTGTCGTATCATTTTTTTTGCATGCTGATAAAAAAATAACACAACACAGTAATAAATAGGCATTTTTTAGGATTAAATTTTTCATATCTATTAAATTAATTAACATCAGCTATTCTAAAATATTTAAGCTTAAGCCCCCCACTAAAACTTGATGCACGCTCTAAAACATGTATCCTAGCATTAGCCGTTATTAAATTATGCGTTTGTATTTTACAACGATAGTTTACTGAATCAACTAATTTTATTTTTCTATGTTCGTATTCCATGCTGAAAGCTGAAGTTTGTAAAGTACTTCCCGGACTAAAGCCTCCACCTACGCCATAAATTAACAGGCTATCAGTATTATTATCTTTATAATATTTAATTTTATCAGGAATTACCTCTTCTAAAGCTACATTAGCATTAGGTATTATAAATCTGTTTAGTAACATTTTTAATGTATCTACACCAATTTTAGCTAATGGCCTCGCTGCTTGCCTGTCTGAAGGCGTAAATCGCCTCTGGAAACGCATAATTGCATCGTTAGGTGTAGCATATATCGTTATATTTTGTTGATTAATTAAAGCTTTAGTATTTGTTAGATTGATAATTTTAATCAGTGAATCAAACAAATGATTGGGCCGGCTAGCCAAAAAATCATATGCAGTCATACTCTTTTCTGATTCGGGCTGCCCAGATAGGCCACCATCAACATAATATTCGTTTTTTTGGCAAGCCGATAAAATTAGCGCCATTGCAAAACTGAATATTATAATTTTAAATGAGTTAGTTTTCATATTTATCATATTAATTTAAACGGTACCGTTATTTCCAAAAGTCATTTTGTGTAATTACAAAATCGCTCTTTGCAATTATGGTTTGATCTATTGGCAACAACCATGCACCAGTTTCATACCAGTTAGCTGCCGTTATTTTTGAATACTTTGCAAGTTTTCTTGTACGAACCAAGTCAAAGAAAAATTGACCTTCACCAATAAGCTCCTTTTTACGTTCTAACAAAATAGTATCCTGTAAATCACCACCACTGGTATAAGGTTTAGCATATGCTCTTCCTCTTACTCTGTTAAGTAAGGTTATAGCTTCTGCAGGTCGGTTAACAGTATTGCTCGCCAACGCTTCGGCTCTTAACAAAATAATATCTGATAAACGTGTTATAATGATATTCGATTCATTGATGTTTTGGGAAGTTGTGTCACCTTTCAATTGTAAGGTTCTGTATTTCCCCAGGTAATATCTGCTTCCTGATGTTGCATCATTATTGAAAACGTCTTTACCTACTTGAAAAGGTTTACCATAGGCCTCTTTTACAAACCACGTAAATCTTCTGGCATCTTTGGTACCGGGTATAAACATTTGGTTCATTTGGGCTGTAGATGGAGATAATAAAAATTTCTCTGTACCGCCACCACCATCTGAATAATCGGAATAATAAGGACGACCTAATGTGCGATTGTATACCCGGTTTTTCTGAACTTCCCTGGCATTTGCATCAAAATTTAATTCAAATATCCCCTCTTTTGTTTTTCCGACAAAAATGCTTACTAAATTATTTGTATCGGCTACCAGTGTATATGGGCCTCTGGTAATTACGCTATCACACAATTTTTCGCAACTCGAATAATCCTGCATCCAGCCCATAACGTGTGCCTTTATAGCCCAAGCAGCGCCTTTTGTAGCTCTTACGGCGACATCATCAGCAGCATAAGAAAGCTGTAAATTGGCAATTGCAACGTCTAAATCTGCATTGATTTGTTTATAAACATCAGCTTTGGGCGCTCTTGAAAGATTATCCAGATTAATACTTTTTAAGTTCAAAGGCACATCGCCCCAAAAACGTGTTAAATAGAAATAAGTTAAAGCCCTGATAAAACTAGCCTCTCCTATGTGTCGCTTTTTAGTAGCTGCATCATAAGTTGATATTTGAGGAATTTTTTCTAGTACCAGGTTGCATTGGGCAATTACTTTATAAAAATCGTTCCAATTGCCGCCCCCATTATTGATAAGTGGAGCAATAGTATTGGTAGCGATAGCTGTTTCTGTTTTAGTATTTTGACCTTGCGAGTAACTCGAAAAAACATCTGCCCGCATATCGCCCATTAAAAAAACCTTATCTGGTACAACAAAACGCAAGAAAGAATAAGCGGCTGAAATTGCCTTTTCAACATCTGCAGCAGAACTTATTGCATTTTCCTCTGTCGGAATATCTATAACATCCGGATTTAATATCTTTTTGCACGAAAACAGTAGTGCAAAAGCCATTAATGCGATGTATAGTATTTTTGATTTTCTTTTATTTAAAATATTCATATCTCTTAAAATTCAAAGTTAAAACCTAAATTAAATTTATTTGGAAGCGGATATCCGTTTCCTTGATCGTAACCATAGTAATCAACATTTTCAGGATCAATTCCAGTATATTTGGTGATAATAAACACATTGTTCATTCCTCCATAAACCCTTAATCTCCTTACATTTATTTTGGCTAAGAATTTAGGAGCAAAATCATAACTTAAGTTTACATTGTTCAACCTTACAAAACTTCCATTTTCTAAGAAAAGATCGGTATTGGTATCGTAGTTACCGATAAAATCATAACTAGAAGTTGCATAGTATCTCCAAGGGTTGAGTACAGGGAATTTAGCATCAGTGTGAGTTGGTGTCCAAATATCTAAGTCAGATACATCCAATAGGTTTCTCTGTCCACCTGGATAATTTACATTTGTACTATTTGTCCAACTTACCGCTTTTATCCTATCGGCTAACACAGTATTATATACTTTAGCACCAAAAGAATAATTAAAAAACAAACTTAATTGCAGTGTCGAATTATTTCTAAGCTTGTAGCTGAATGTATGCGCTAAACTTCCGGTAAATTTAGGATTAGGATCTCCACTATATACTTTATCAGCAACACCTCTAACATCAATAACTCCATCGCCATTTACATCCAATAATCTGATATCTCCGGCATGATACGGATCCTGAGAAGTAAAACCACTTCCATTAGGATAAAGCTTACCACCAGTATATTTATTTACAGGTACAGATGCATCATCAGGATAAACGCCAAGGTATTTTAGCAGATAGAAACCATTTAATGGCTTACCAACCTGTAAATAAGGTGATCCACCTGCATAACCACCACGCGTAACACTACGTCCAAAATCAGGCAATTTTGTAAGCACGTTTTTATTGGTTCCGCCGATAAAGGTTACTGAATATTGAAAACTTTTTTCTGGTGCGGTAATGTAGGCTGTAATTGCTGCCTCGAAACCAGTATTACGTACAGCACCACTATTAATAAAACGAGATGAATAACCGCTCGTACCATTTAAAGCATCAGGAAATAAGAAACCATCTTTATTTTTATGGTAATAATCAAAAGTTGTAGTTAAACGGCTGTTTAAAAATTCTAAATCTAAACCTAACCCATATTCTTTTGAGGTTTGCCAAGTTAAATCAGGCAATGGAATACCATTACCACCATTATAATTTGGATATAATGTTGGCACTCCGTTGTAAGTTGGAAGATCGCTGTAAGCAGGAGGATCATTTGGATTTTTAGCAGCTGCTCCTGAGTTATAAGCACCAAGAGCAAGGTAATTATCCTGATATTGTTCACCAGCTTTACCTATACTTGCCCTGATTTTACCAAAGCTAAACCACTTACCTACGTTTTCGATAAAGAAATTTTCTTTCGTAAATACCCATCCGGCAGATCCTGAAGGGAAATAACCCCATTGTTTATTTGCACCAAACTTAGAAGAAGCATCAGCACGTACTACCGCTTGGAACAAATATTTCTTATCATAATTATAAGAAAGCCTTGAATAGTACGATAATAAACCATAACCGATATTATGGGTAACTAAGTTTAAATTAGCCTGTGGGTATCCTTGGATAACTTGCTGGGCATCATTAGCACCTCCGGTAGCTCCTCCATAAATATTATCATTTTGGCTGGTGTTTATCGAGTTACCAACTACAAAATCAACATTATGTTTCTCCCCAAAAGTATGATATAACCGAACAAATGTTTCACTTAACAGGTTTACATTCTCTCTTGAATAGTAGGATGCTGAAGATTTTAGATTTGCATTAACTGCAGACGGAGAAAAACCGCGGGTTCTGTAAAAACCATAATTAGCAGAAGCTCTTGAGGTAACGTTTAACCATTTTAATATGTCGTAAGATGCCTCAAGTTGGGCAAGAACATTACGTGTTAAATCAATATTTACCCCTTTATTATATGATTCTAAATAGGCATCGAAAAAACCGCTTTCCGGCCCTGGCCTGAAAGAAGAAGAAAAGTTATTCCCAACAACCGCTGCATTATAGGTATCACCTCTTCGTTGGCTGGCATCAGTTTGACTTAAATTTGCCCTACCTGTAACTGTTAATTTACTTGAAGGCTTAAATACACCAGAATAGGTTAATGAGTAACGCTTAAAGCCTGAGCCGAGAACAATACCTTTTTCGTCATAATAATCAGCACCTAAACGGTAGCTGGCATTTTCAGTTGCACCACTAATGCCAATATTTACATTTTTTATAGTGGCATTTTTAAAAAATAATTTTTGCCAATCAGTTGAATTATTATAGAAACTATTTAAACTATCTGTTAATTCAATAGGCGTATCAGTATAACCACCACCTACTTTTGATCCTCCATATCTTACAAACTGAGAAATTTTATAATCACGTTCTGCTTTACCACCCAATGTTTTACGTAATTCGGGATAATAACTTAAACCAAACTGAGAATTGACACTCACAATTGGCTTACCAATTTTCCCCCGTTTGGTATTGATGATAATTACCCCATTTGCTCCTCTTGAACCATAAATAGCGGTAGACGCTGCGTCTTTCAACACATCAATGGATTCAATATCATAAGGACTAAATCCAGACAATACACTTGTAATTGCCTGACGTGGATCGGAAGGATTAAAAACATCTTGTTCTAACGGTACACCATCAATAATAAATAAAGGTGTACTTACCACATTCGAGTTGGCAGAATTGGAGAATGCAGCAACACCTCTTAGGGTTACATTGCTTCTTCCGCCGGGTAAACCCGAATTGTTTTGCACAACCAAACCTGGTACTAGTCCTTGCAATAAGCCTTCTATTGATGCACTTGGCTGGTTTTGTAATTGTTCGCCTTTTACTGTAGATAGAGAACTCGTTGTTTCACGCTTTTTCTGAGTTCCGTAACCGATACTCACATTTACCTCTTTCAAGTTTGTGTTATCTTCTTTAAGCGTAAGATCTATTGTATTTTGTTTCGAAACAGTTCGTTCTGCTGAAATATATCCTAAAAATGAAAATTGTAAAACATCTCCTTCTTCTGCGGAGATAGTATATTTACCAGCATTATTTGTTTGAGTGGCTATTTTCTTTCCTTTAACTTTTACCGTAACACCTGGTAACCCTATTGATTTTTCGCTTACGGTTCCTGTGATTATTTTTTGACAGTAAGCAATTGTGGTTAGGAAAATTAGTGGAATTAGGCTCAAATACTTTAAGTAATTTTTTTGCATATTCTTTTTTGATTAGTTTGTTTGTTTTTTACATGTGGTTTATTGGTGAATTATTTTATTTCATTGGCATATTTTTTAGTTAGAAAATTAAACACATAAAACATTGCACAAAGCAATCCCTACGAAGTTTGAATAAATTTTATCGCACAGTTGCCTGTCTCTCTTTTAAAGAAATATATTGGTATTAATTAGTTCGGCTTAATAAAAATGGTATTAGTTTAATTTGGTTGAATTGCAATTTCTCTAAATCATCAATATCTATTCAGATAAAGCTGCATACTTGTCAGGTATCAATTTTTGGTTGGTCCTAAAATAAATTAGAACTCCACCTTAATACTTTGGCTAGGTTGTAGATTTATTTGCATTTCGCATCGGCAACAATCAGTAAAAAAATATTAGGAATGATTAGTTCTGGTGTTATAATGAGCAATTATTCTATTGTAAACTTCGATTTAGTTAGGATCGAAATTTAAGTTCATAATAGCTTATTATCTCTGTACATTTTTTTTACTGATTGCTGACATAACAAACTTATGAAAAAAAAACACAAACACATAAAAACTTTTTAATTTTTTTAAAAAGGTGATTTTAACATAAAAAAGGCCTGCATAAGCAAGCCTTTTTAAATATTTTAAGAATTGATTGATTGATTAGTGAATCCCCATAAACAACCTGCTCCACCTTATTTTATGTAAGAAGGATGCAGTGCTGTCCCAGCTCATCCAAACAAATAAGGCTTTGCCCACAATATGGTCTTCGGGTACAAAACCCCAATAGCGCGAATCGGCAGAATTATGGCGGTTATCACCCATCATCCAATAATAGTCCATTTTAAAAGTATAAGTAGTAGCTGGTTTATCATTAATATACCAAACACCTGCTTTTTGCTCTACTTTGTTTCCTTCGTAAGTTCTGATAGCCCTGTAATAAAGTGGCATGGTAACGCTATCAACCTTAACTGTCCATCCTTTTGAAGGGATTTTAATTGGTCCAAAGTTATCCCTGTTCCATACCCTGTTCGGATCGTTAGGAAAAACGCCTCCCGGCACTGCGCCCGGGGCATCAGAACTTAAAGTTACCGATTTTACGAAATCGAAAGTTTTTAACTTATCTGCAATTTCAGGTGAGGCATCTACAATATAGGTATTAGCAGTAACGGCTGGTGTATTACCCAGGTTCAGGTTAAATTCATCCAGGGCAGCATAGTTAAAATCCATCGTTTTGAACTCGATGCGGTAAGGCATCATACCCGTATTTTTCAACGGCTCATTTTTACCATTTACGTTGGCAATTCCATTGCTCATCGAAATAACATCGCCTGGAATACCGATACAACGTTTAATAAAATTCTCACGCTTATCAACCGGACGATCGACGATGGTAAAGGTATTCCTTACCTGCTGGCGCCCCATACTACGCACCAGGGTATAATAACTTTCAGCCTGGTTTTCTACCGCAACGGTATCTCCTTCAGGAAAGTTAAACACCACTACATCATTTCTTTTGATTTTAGATAAGCCTGGTAAGCGGTGATATTTCCACTGTACGCCATCCCAATAAGCCTTTGTAGAAGTAGTTAAAGGCATGGTATGGTGTGCAAAAGGGAAAGCAACAGGCGTCATCGGGATACGGGCACCGTAGTTAACCTTGCTTACAAAAAGAAAATCACCAATTAATAACGATCTTTCCATCGAACCAGATGGAATGGTATAGGCTTCTATAAAGAAAACGCGGATAATGGTGGCAGCAACTACTGCAAAAACAATAGCATCTACCCACTCGCGGGTTTTAGATTTTTTCTTTTTGGTGGCGTCCTTTTTTTTCTGCCAGAATTTATAATTCATATATCTTAATTTTGATCTGCGATCACTTCTTTTGGTTAACTGGTTAATTGTATAAACGGTTAACTATCAACTGAAAACTGTTCCTTATTCAAAAATATCAGTAATGTTGAAAAATCCTTTTTTATCTTTCACCCATTCTGCTGCCACAACTGCACCTAAAGCAAAACCTGCTCGATTATGTGCGGTATGTTTAATTTCAATTTCATCCACTTCACTGCTGTAAATCACGGTATGTGTACCCGGGATATTTTCGATCCTGTGCGATTCGATCAGCAACTGCTCTGCTTTTGGAAACAATTCTACATCAGTTCCAACCACTTCATTTAACCATTCCTGTTTTCTTTCCAGGTTATCTACAATGCCTTCGGCCAGGGTAATGGCTGTACCACTTGGCGCATCCAGCTTTTGTGTATGGTGTATTTCTTCAACCTGTACCTCATAAGCGGGATAATTATTCATCAGTTTGGCTAAAGTTTGGTTTAACTTAAAGAATAAATTAACGCCGATACTAAAGTTAGACCCATAAAGCAGCGTATTGTTACTGTTATCGCAATCATCTTTAACCTCTTGTAATTTGCCATACCAACCGGTAGTGCCCACAACGACAGGAACATTAGCATCAAAACAGGCATCAATATTTTTAAGCACTGAATCTGGTGTACTAAAATCGATTGCCACATCTGCCGACTTTAAATTTTGCCTGGTTAAATCTTCCTGATTGTCAACTGTGATTTTTAAAACCACTTCATGACCACGTTCGACTGCAAATTTTTCGATAATCTGCCCCATTTTGCCGTAACCTAAAAGCGCAATTTTCATTTCTTTATATTTATTTCTTTTTTATGATTGATTGAGTGTGTATGTAACACATTTAACGCTTTAAAGGTAATAAAACGATTAAGATTTCATATTGATCGGAAGAAATCATTTATAACTTGTTACATTAAAAGGTGAGGGAAAGTTTTAATGCAGGCGTTGCGTTAAAACCGTACATGGTATCGGAACCGATTACCGATGGCATTACTTTAAAAGAAAGGTTATCATCAATATTAAAGAAATGTAAACGTGCGGCTACGTAAGCATCAATAATGTTGGCTGCATAAAGTAAACCATAAGAAAAATACACAATCTGCGAATTTCGTTTATATAAACTTTTGCCGTCCAAAATCCCCTGATTGGTATATTGAGTCAAATCACTTTTTAATCCTGGATGACTTTCCCGGTACTGTGCTTCGGCCAAAAAACGCTTGTAATTTTTCCGGCTATCCATAAGGGATAAAGTAAGTGCCGTGGCGCCGCCGTAAATGGCTACAATTTTTCCACCGGTATATAATTTCTGAAATACCTGGCTTTTACCTGCCCTTGTACCATAACCATCGCTCAATAGCTGGATGTTGTAATATTGCCCCCAACCCGGAATAAGCATCGATCTGAAAACAGCTTTTCTGCCGGCAACTTTACCAGGATTTACATACTTGGCCTTTAAAGAATCTTTTCTGGTCATTGGTTTGCGGGCAGCAGTATCCAATGGTTTAGCCAATTTAACTTTCGAGGAATCTGTTATTTTTATTACCGTATCCTTAACCTGCGCTGAGGCAAGGTTTACCATAAAAAATGTAAATAGAGAAACCAGTATTAAAAGTTTAGTCCTCTGCATTACCAGTCTAATAACTCTAAAATCCTGTTGAGGTCGTCATCGCTCATAAAAGGAATTTCAATTGCCCCTTTACCGTTCTGCGTTACCTTTAATTTTACACGGGTAGCAAATTTAGAGGCCAGATCGTCCTGTAGTTTCTGGTATTGAAAAGAAACAGCCCTTTCTTTTTGTTTTTCACTTGCCGGTACCGGAACATGCTGCAGGTTGCGCACAATTTCTTCTACTTTACGTACCGAAAGGTTTTTATCAAGGATTTCCTGGTGGATGTATAATTGCTTATCCACGCCATCCACATTAATCAATGCCCTGGCATGGCCCATGCTGATTTTTTGATCGCGGATAGAAGCCTGTATTGCTGGCGGAAGTTTTAACAAACGCAGGTAATTGGTAACGGTTGTACGGTTTTTACCTACACGTTCGCCCAACTGTTCCTGTTTTAAACCTACTTCATCAATCATCCGCTGGAAACTCAAAGCCACTTCAATGGCATTTAAATTTTCGCGCTGAATGTTTTCGATCAATGCCATTTCCAACATCTGCTGGTCGTTAGCACTGCGGATATAAGCAGGAATTTGGGTTAAACCAGCCAGTTTAGAAGCCCTGAACCTACGCTCACCAGAAATTAACTGGTATTTATTGGCACCCAGTTTCCTAACCGTAATCGGCTGGATGAGGCCCTGTACTTTGATCGAATCGGCCAACTCGTTTAAAGCTACCTGATCGAACTCGGTACGCGGCTGGAATGGATTGGTTTCAACTTCAGTTAAACTTACGTGACTGATATTGCCAATCTGCTCGGTTTCGCTTACAGCGTTTACCTGCTGTTTCGGCGGATGAGAAGATTCGCTATCATCTAAAAGCGCACTTAACCCTCTTCCTAAACCTGTTTTTCGCTGAAAAGATGTCATCTATAATTTATAAAGTTGCTGTTCCAATGTTTTCTTCTTCCCTTAACAGGCCGTTTTTCTTTACAATTTCGCGGGCAAGGTTAAGGTAGTTAATTGCCCCTTTACAGTTGGCATCGTGCATAATTACCGACACACCATAACTTGGCGCCTCACTTAAACGGGTATTACGCTGAATAATGGTATCGAAAACCAATTCGTGGAAATGTGTTTTCACTTCTTCTACCACCTGGTTTGATAAACGTAAACGCACATCGTACATGGTTAATAAAATACCTTCAATTTCCAAATCAGGGTTTAAACGGTTCTGTACAATTTTAATGGTATTTAACAGTTTACCCAAACCCTCTAAAGCGAAATACTCACATTGTACAGGGATAATAACAGAATCAGCAGCTGTTAAGGCATTAATGGTAATTAAACCCAATGATGGAGAACAATCGATAATGATAAAATCATACTGATCTTTTATTTTCTCCAAAACCGCTTTCATTTTATACTCGCGGTTGTTCAGGTTAATCATCTCAATCTCCGCACCAACCAAATCAATATGGGCAGGCAGTAAATCTAGATTAGGTGTATCTGTTTTCTGTATCGCCTGTAAAGGATCGATATCGTTAATAATACACTCATAAATACTATCTTTAATATTCCGGGGATCGAAACCGATACCTGAAGTCGAATTTGCCTGAGGATCAGCATCAACCAGTAAAGTTTTGTATTCTAAAACGGCCAAACTCGCAGCCAGGTTTATAGATGAAGTTGTTTTACCAACCCCACCTTTTTGATTTGCTAATGCAATAATTTTGCTCATCGTATGTATCCGAAATTTACTAAACGTTTATTTGGGCTGTGTTATTTATGCGTTAAAATTGTTAAAAAGTTCTATTTTTGCCTTGTTTACGGCCTTTTTCACAATCAGCTAAGATACAAACTATATGGCAATTTTAGCAAGAAGCGCATTTGGGTTTTACACATCTTATTAACAATTATCCATGATCACAATTATAGCCGCTACCAACAGGCCCAATAGCAATACGCTAAAAGTGGCCAAATATTACCAAAGGCAACTAAAAGAAAAAGGTGTAGATACCCATTTGTTTAGTTTGGAGCACTTGCCCATCGATGTATTGAATACGGATATGTATGGTAAAAGATCGGAAGCTTTTCAGGAAATCCAGAACATGATTAACGAAACGGAAAAGTTTTTGTTTATTATGCCCGAGTACAATGGCAGTTATCCGGGGGTGTTAAAGGTTTTGATTGATGCCTGTAATTTCCCCGACAGTTTTTATGATAAAAAAGCGGCTTTGGTTGGTATTTCTTCTGGTAAATACGGTAATATCCGCGGTGTAGATCATTTTACAGGTGTTTGTCATTATATCCACCTTAATATTTTGCCTTTACGACTGCATATTCCCAATATTAAAACCGAATTAGATGCCGAAGGTAATTTCAATCATTCGGATACCATTAAGTTTACCAACGAGCAGATAGAGAAGTTTATCAATTTTTAGGAAACTGATCTTGATATTTTGGTCGGTGAGGCACCGACAGATAAAAAAAAATCTAGTAGTTATTCATTTTTTCTGTACCCCGCAGCCCCGAATCTTATTACTAGCCGGGCCACCTAAACCCAATGGAAGCGGGCACGCAGTAAAGCGGACAGTGGGACTACATTATCCTAAATGGTATGCATCTGCTTTCCAAAAAAAACAAAATAATATATTTATTTTTTTTGAAAGCAAAATCCATATTTCATAGGAGCGTTTGTCCCTGCTCTTCGCATTACTCCGTTGCACTCCGTGTTCGCTACGATCAGGTTTAGGGAACATAAAACAGTGCTCTAAATTTCCAAAAACAACAGTTCAATATGATAAAAACCCTTCCAAAATGAAAAGGTTTTTTGCTCGGCATAATTGCAAAAATATCATATCTAACTAATAAACAACAACTTAAATAAAACCCCAATCTACTGGCACAGCTATTGGCTATAGACCAAACAGATGCTATTTATTTAACGAGTTGTTATGTAATTTAGTTAATCAAGAAACAGATTTAATTATAACCTATTTTTACTGCAAAACCACAGAGAGAAAAAATTGCTTTGCGTTCCTTAGCGAAAAAACCTTGATCCCTTTGCGGTTAAACTACAACACCATGAAAATAAAAACCAAGCTCCGCCTCGGATTCGGGTTTCTCTTTATAATCGTTTTATCCTTCGGGTTGATCGCGCTCTTTTATTTAAATGAGTTGTCTGATAAATCGAAAGTGATCCTTAAAGACAACTACAAATCGCTGAAATATGTTGCTGCTATGCGCAATGTAATCGATCAGAACCAGTTTCCGTTAAGTAGTCCACAACAGGTTATATTTAACGAAAACTTAAAAAACGAAGGCCAAAACATTACCGAACCCGGCGAAAAAGTGGCTTTTCAAAAACTAGAAACTGCTTTTAAGCTATTGAGTAGCGCACAATCTGTGGCCATTAAAGAAAATAGCATTAAAGATTTGCGGATGGCGTTACAAAACATTGAGCAGGTAAACATGAAAGCCATTTACGACAAAAACGAATTGGCAAACCAAGCTTCATCAAGAGCAAACCTGTATATCATGATTGCGGCGACATTAAGTTTTATCATCCTGTTTACTTTTATCGTCAATTTTCCGGGTTTTGTAGCCAACCCGCTGGCCGAATTTAGCGCTGCCATTAAACAAATCAGTCGCAAAAATTACAAACAACGCCTGCATTTCGAAAACGGTGATGAATTTACCGAACTGGCCGATTCGTTTAACGGCATGGTGGTTAAACTGAACGAATGGGAAAATAGTAATTTATCGAAAATTAAATCGGAAAAATCGCGTATCGAAGCCATTATCGCACAGATGCAGGATGCCATCATCGGATTAAATGAAAAAGGTGAAGTGCTGTTTTTGAACCACCTGGCAGCCAAACTGATGAACCTGGATGAAGATAAAGTAATCGGACAGAATGTTGCGGAACTGATGCAGAAAAACGAGTTGTTAAAACGCATCATCAAACCGGATACGGAAGATAATACCCTAAAAATATACGCCGACGATAAAGAATCTTATTTCCTTTTAGAAAACCGCGAAATCATTATCCCTAACTATGAAGAACAGGAAGAAAAAACCTTAATTGCCTCATCAAAATCTGCTGGTAGCGTTTATATTCTGAAAAACATCACCCAGTTTAAGGAATTGGATGAGGCCAAAACGAATTTCATCGCCACAGTTTCACATGAGCTAAAAACACCGCTATCATCCATCAAAATGAGCTTAAAACTGCTCAATGATGAACGTGTGGGCACCATGAACGAAGAACAGCACGAACTGCTGAACCATATTAAGGAAGATAGCGACAGGCTTTTAAAAATTACCAGCGAGTTGCTCGATCTTTCGCAGGTAGAAACCGGCAATTTAAAACTCACCTTTGCCCTTACCAAACCTGAAGATATTGTGCAATATGCGGTAGATGCTGTTAAATTTCAGGCGGAGCAAAAGTCCATCAAACTCGAATTAAACTGCGATCAAAATCTGCCAAATGTATATGCCGATATCCAGAAAACAGCCTGGGTGTTGGTCAACTTTTTATCCAATGCGCTACGCTACAGCTCCGAAAAATCGAAAGTGGTGATCGATGTTTTACAAAAAGATAATTTTATCCAATTTTCAGTCCAGGATTTTGGGAAAGGCATTGATGAAAAATACCAGAAACGTTTATTCGACCGGTATTTCCAGGTACCTACCGATGGGCAGAATAAATCGGGTTCAGGTTTGGGTTTAGCTATTTCTAAAGATTTTATCGAAGCAGAGCAAGGCAAAATATGGGTAGTGAGTGCTATTGGTGAGGGAAGTAAATTTTGTTTTAGTTTGCCTGTTGTGGAATAGATTTCGCATTTTTTACCGCAAAGAACGCGAAGTTTTTTTTGCAAAGAAACGTAGAGAGGATAGTCCCTGTCAGGCTGAGCGGAGTCGAAGATTTGCCAAAGAGGACACTAAGTTTACACAGAAGGCACAGAGGCAGGTAAAAGATGAAAACAGCACCGCCAAACGCTGTGTGCTTTGTGCCTCTCCTCTGTTCTCTCCGTGGTTAAACTGAAGATGGTTGTGCCGCCAAACGCAACCCACCTTACGCTTACACAATATACGGTTCCATTTCCTTATCAATGCTTTTGCGCAGTTCCATCAGTTTGATGGCGTAGCCATGCATGGCAATTTCTTTTTCTGTTTTTGGTTTGAAAGACGGGATCGGTTGGGGCTGTCCGTTATCATCTACCGCTACAAAAACGATGATACAATGCGTGTTTTTAACAAAGTCGCCTTTTCCAACTGGTTTAGAAAAAGCATCAACGGCAATATGCATACTGGTTTTACCAGTGTAAATAATCCTGGCTTCCATTTTAACCAAATGCCCGATATGCACAGGATGAAAAAACCTGATCCCTCCCACATAAACGGTTACGCAATAACTCTGACTCCATTGCAATGCACAGGCAAAAGCAGCCTGATCAATCCATTTCATCATCATACCACCATGTACCTTACCACCGTAATTAACATCAGAAGGTTCGCTTAAAAATTGAAGTTCGATATGGTTTTTAGTCCTGGGCATAATAGTATCCTGCTTGGTTTAATGGTGTTGCTAAGATATTATAAAATAAGGTATAATTAAAAGCCACAGCAAAAAAGTCATGTCGTGCTGTCAGATGTTACCATCTGACAGACAAACTTATTAAAGCAGCATTTAACACCATAGGAAGATTTAACCACAGATAAAAAGGATAAACACAGATATTGACATTTGATCCCTCTCAGCCCCGCCTGAATGGTAGAGCAGGTGTGTACATCCGTGAAAAAACTAGAAACTAAAAAGTCGTAGCGAGGCGCTACGACTAGAAAATAATGTGTAGTAAGATGTTACCTGTGACTAATGAAGATTATAGTGTCAGTTGTTACCAACTGACACCACAAAATTATTTAGCCATTATGCTAATCGCATACCCTCCACCCGGAGCGCAATATTGTGTAAGTTTCGTTTTATTGGTTACCTCCATTTTACGGATGGTATAAGCTTTTGGATTGGTTTCATAATTAGCATCCTTTGCATCAGCATAAATGGTTGCTGTATATTTTTTTCCCGGATCTAAAAAGCTGAAATCTATTTTAGAGGTACGTGCTTCTTCATCATTGGTACGGCCTACAAACCAGTCGTTTTTTCCTTTAGCTTTACGTGCAAAAGTGATGTAATCGCCAGGTTCTGCTTCCAAAACTTTGGTATCGTCCCAATCTACCGCCACATCCTTAATAAACTGGAAAGCGTCCATGTACTTGTTATAAGTTTCTGGTAAATCGGCCGCCATCTGCAGCGGACTGTACATGGTAACGTAAAGGGCAAGCTGACGGGCCAATGTACTGTGTACAAAAGAAGTATTTTCAGGATTGTAGGCGCTAACTTTTGTTTCGAAAATACCCGGGGTATAATCCATTGGTCCACCGATTAAACGCGTAAATGGCAAAATGGTGGTATGATCGGCATTGTTGCCCCCGAAAGCTTCATACTCTGTTCCCCTAGCCGATTCGTTTCCGATTAAGTTCGGGTAGGTACGGGCCAAACCTGTAGGACGGACTGCCTCGTGCGCATTTACCATAATTTTATATTCTGCTGCCTTTTGGATGGCATATAGGTAATGGTTGTTTAACCATTGACCGTAATGATGCTCTCCTCTTGGGATCATATTGCCCACATAACCGCTTTTTACCGCATCGTAACCATTGGCTTTCATAAACTTATAAGCAGTATCTAAATGGCGTTCATAGTTACGTACCGACGAAGAGGTTTCATGGTGCATAATCATTTTAATGCCTTTGCTGGCCGCATACCGGTGCAGTTCCTGCACGTCAAAATCTGGATATGGTGTTACAAAATCAAATACATAGTCTTTGGTTTTACCAAACCAATCTTCCCAGCCTTCGTTCCAGCCTTCAACCAAAACTGCATCTAAGCCATTTTTAGCTGCAAAATCAATGTATTCTTTTACGTGTGCTGTATTTGCAGCATGTTTTCCGTTTGGTTTTGTTTTCGAATAATCCGTTACACCCAATTGCACACTGGTTAAATCGTTATAGGCCCAGGTGCTTTTTCCGGTGATCATTTCCCACCAAACACCCACATATTTGGTTGGTTTAATCCACGATACATCTTTAAACTTTGTAGGTTCGTTAAGGTTGTAAGTGAGTTTTGAAGTCAAAATATCAGCCGCTTTATCGCTCACAATAATAGTTCTCCAGGGTGATAAACATGGTGCCTGCATGTAACCTTTATCCCCAATGGCATCAGGGGTTAACCATGATTCTAGAACCATATTTTTATCATCGAGATTTAACGACATCAACGAATAATTGATTAATGCCGCCTCATGGATATTGATGTATAAACCATCTTTACTCTTCATCATCAAAGGCGTTTGTAATCCCGTGGGCGAAAAAGTAGTTTGCGATGCATTTGGTGTTACCGCAGCTTTCATTTTAGCCCGTACTTCTGATAAGTTTGAAGTTACAGTGCTGTATTCCTGTGTATCATAATCGCCGGGAAGCCAAAACGCTTTATGATCTCCGGCCAGTGCAAACTGGGTTTTCTCTTCTTTGATTACAAAATAATCTAAGTTTTTCTGCTCCGGGAATTCATATCTAAAACCTAAACCATCGTTAAACAAACGCAAGCGCACCACAATATAACGGTTCGTTTCTTTTTGGGTCAGCGTTACGGCCAGTTCGTTATAGTGGTTTACAATTTCTTTTACCTCGCCCCAAACCGGTTTCCAGGTTTCGTTAAAAGTGCTGGTTTTGGTATCGCTTATCGTAAAACCACTCCTTAAAGATTTACCCTCCTTAAGTTCAAGCCCCAGTTGGCTGGTTTTAATCACGTCTTTTCCTTTGTACTTTAAACTATAGGTAGGTACTCCCCCTTCAGCCAAAGCAAAGCTAACTACCAGATTACCATCCGGCGATTTCAAATCTTTTACGGGAACGTTCCCGAAAGCATCCCCAAAAAAGAGCAAAGCGCATATTAAAGTAAGGATTTTAGAGTAGTTAAAAGATTGGTTAAGTTTTTTATTCATGTTATCGTTTATTTATTATTATTATTTACAACATTAGAGATTGCAAGTTTTGGTTTATCTAATACTAAAATGCCTGCTATGTTCCGGTTCGTGGCAACACGAATCGCGGCGGAATGTATGAAATTTATATTTGTTTTCCCGCGCATGGTTCGTGTCGCCACGAACCATTTTCTAAACCTGCGAGGGCTAAATCAACAACATTACTCCAAAAGTAACGCATCATCATCTTCATCCGTTAAACTTAACTGCACACTATCGTTGCCTGCAATTCCTTCTATCGAGCCTCGGATGTGTGTGGCATTTAACAATACTTTTTCCAATTGTTTTTCGCGGGCTTTCCATAAACGCTCCATGGCATCGCGTTCACGCTGAATGGATAATTTCATACTCATAAAACCTTCCCTGATCGCTTTCCATTGCTCCGAAAATTCAACACCCATTAAATAATCGTAAAGCATGTGCATTTTATCGCCCCGGTTTTCCTGTGATTTCATTGCACTTGATAAGCGTAAAATCCCATCACGCAACACATAAGCAACCGCATTTACTTCTTCGAAAGAACAAATCCAAACGCCATCGCGCTGACCGAAACAATCCATGCCTTTTGGGTAACACTGACTCACGATTACGGCAACATCAACGCCCATACTCCGCATATCTTTTTTCAGCTTTTCGATCCAGTCACCTCCAAAATCTTTGGTACGTTTACTTTCATAAATAATTTTGCCACATTCCTGACCAAACTGGTTGCGTACCACCTGCACACAGTCTGCACCACGAACCCCTTTACCAACTTCTTCGATTAAATCGAAAGGAAAATTACTACGTAATAATTCTTCTAAAATTAGCTCCTGCACCTCGCCCTGCAATTGCATGCTACCCTGCTCGGCTTTACGCTTCATTTCTTCGGCGAGCTTTTTCTGATCGTCAAGCTGCTTTTCCAGTTCTTTTAAACGCAGTTGGTGTTCGGTATCTTTAATGCTGTTTTTTTCGGCTTCCTGTTTACGGATCTGCTCTACCAGTTCGTTGCGCTGCTCCTGCATTTTACGCTGAAAAGCCAGTTCCATCTCTTCTTCTTTTACTTTCAGCCCTTCTTCCCGACGTAAAAACCCCAGTTCCTTTTCGCGGGCCAGCCTTAGTTTTTCGGCATTATCTTTTGCGGTCCCCTCCAGCATCTGCAATTTCGTTTCAAAATCAGCAGAAATACTTTTGCGAAGGTTTTCTTCTAAATTATCTTTAAGCTTAGTTTTTTCTTCGGCCAGCTGTACTTCAAAAGCCCGTTGCTGCTGCAGTTTTTCAGCATCTAAAGCAGCAACTTTGTCCTGGTACTCTTTATCACGTTGTTTTGTAAACGACAACATTTTTTCACGCAGCTCTTTTTTATAATCTTCGGCCATGGCTTCTTCCATCGGAAAAACATGGGCGCAGTTGGGGCATTTTATTTCGGTAGGCATAAATTATTTTTTTACCACAGCGAACACTGGGATTTGCAAAGATATTAAAGCTTTTTCAGGATTGGATAGCCAAGTTTTGCACCATTTGCTTAAAGTACTTTTGATCGCACTTCGTGCCCTACGGTTAAAATTTTACTTACCGGACATTTAGAAGCAATATCTTCCAGCCTGCTTTTTTGTTCCTCGCTCAATTGCCCGGTGCAGGTAATTTCTTCAAAAAACACCATCTCGCCATTTTCGGTATCGGTATTTACCGTTACTTCTATTTTATCAACCGGCCATTCTTTTCTATCCACATACATCCTTAAGGTGATGGCCACGCACGATGCTAAGGAAGCCATTAACAAACCTTTTGGTGCAAAACCTTTATGTGTACCGCCTAACGCTATCGGTTCGTCTACTATAATATCATGAGAGCCATTACTTACCGAACACGCATAGTGTTCTTTATTTATTGTTGCTTTTACCATTTATCGGATATTTTAAAATATTAAACTTACCAAATTTTATGCTTTGTTGAGATTTTACGAAACATTATATGACGGCATTTGTTCCTTTTAAAAATGCTACGTTATGAAATACAGAAAGTTAATCGGAAAATATTTAAAACACGAATCGGATAATAGTGCGAAAATTGCCCTTGCCATTGTGGCTGGTTTAGCTGCAGGTGCTGTAATTAGTATCTTATTTGCACCCGATAGTGGTGCCGGTACCCGCGGAAAAATTGCTGGTGGTGCCAGAAATCTACGTTATGGATTTCAGGACAAATACAATCTTTTAAAAGAAAAGGTTTTTGGAGTGGAAGCCATCGAAGAAGATATTGTTGAACACGAAATACCCCATTTTAAACATACTGTTACCAAGAAACGTAAATCGGATGTAAAAGAAATTTTGGAAAATGCCCATGAAAATGGTCAGGTGCAGGAAGGACAGGGATAAAAAACTAAAATATATTAAAGAAAAGTCATTATCTCGACTGAAATGCAGTGAATGGAGAGATCTATTATAGATTTGATTTCTCCATTCTGCTGGAATTGACGACATTCCAAGGCTAATTTCTTAGCTTTACAGGATAATGGCATCACATGTTTTTTATCCTCTCTAAAATTTTATTGTTTTTGATTAAACCCATCGTTTGGGTTTTTATGCTTTTGATTTTAGCCATTGTAACTAAAAATCCAAAAAAAAGGAAACAATATTTAATAGTAAGCACCATTTTTTTCTTCTTTTTTTCCAATGGTTTTATCGTTGGAAAAATATTAAGTCATTACGAAGCCAGTTACCCCAAACCACAGAAATACGATGTAGGCATTGTATTGGGAGGTTTTTCTGGCTTAAATAAGCGTAACAACGAAATCGCTTTCAACTGGACTGGTGACCGGTTATTCCAAGCCATTGCCTTATACAGAAAAGGACAGATTAAGCAGATTTTATTGAGCAGCGGAAGTGCAAAATTGATCGATAAAGAGGTAAAAGAAGCCGATTTGGCCCTTAATTATTTGAAACTGATCGGGATCCCTGATTCTGCAATATTAATCGAAAATCAGAGCAGAAATACCCTCGAAAATGCAAAAAATAGTTTAGCGCTAATTGCAAAAAAGAATCCTCAGGCTAAGATTTTAATCATTACAAGTGCCTGGCACATCCCAAGGGCAAAAATTGCCTTCGGAAAGCAGAATACGCAGAAAATCGAATATTACCCAACCAATTTTACCGGAAGTACCGAATTTGATTTAGGTGATTTCATCATCCCCAGCGCCTCAGCCTTAGGCACGTGGGAACTGCTATTTAAAGAATGGATTGGCTTAGTGGCAGACCGTTATAGAAGTTAGCCGGTTAGTTGGTTCATTTGGCAGATTAAAAACTAATGAACAACTGACCATTGACTTATGAACTGCTTTATCCTTCAATCGCCTTCCAAAGCATATCTTTTAACTCCAGGATATTTTTTTCGGCAACTGAAGAAATAAATATGGATGGGATTTTTGGTAAATCCTGTTTCATTTCTTCCATCAGCTCATCATCCAGCATGTCTGATTTAGTGATCGCCAGCACATGTGGTTTTTGCATCAATTCGGGATTGTAAGATTCCAGTTCACTTTTAAGAATTTCATATTCTTCTTTAATGGAACGGCTGGTATCGGCCGGAACCATAAATAAAAGCACCGAATTACGCTCAATATGGCGTAAGAAACGATAACCTAAACCTTTACCTTTTGATGCGCCTTCGATAATCCCGGGGATATCGGCCATCACAAAAGATTTTCCGCCCCTGTAACTTACAATGCCCAGGTTAGGCACAATGGTAGTAAACGGATAATCGGCAATTTCGGGCTTAGCAGCAGAAACCACAGAAAGTAATGTTGATTTACCAGCATTTGGGAAACCTACCAAACCTACATCCGCCAGCACTTTTAATTCTAAGATGTTCCAAACTTCATGTCCCTGTTCTCCGGGCTGTGCAAAACGTGGTGTTTGCTGTACTGAATTTTTAAAGTGTGCATTGCCTAAACCACCACGGCCACCGGCTGTTAAAATTTTGGTTTCACCATCTTTCGTAATTTCGAACAGAATTTCTCCCGTTTCCGCATCTTTAGCAATGGTACCTAATGGAACCTCCAAAATTTCATCCTTACCTTGTTTACCAAATTTATGCGAACTACCGCCTGCACCGCCATCTTCGGCAATGATATGTTTACGGTATTTAAGGTGTAATAATGTCCAGATGTGGATGCTGCCTTTAACAATAATATGGCCACCGCGGCCACCATCACCACCATCAGGACCACCCATTGATGTTAAAATATCACGGTGTAAATGCGCCGAACCTGCCCCTCCCTTACCAGAACGACAACAGATTTTTACATAATCTACGAAATTTGAACCCTGTGACATAATAAGCTATTGAGATGTTGAATGTTTTAATTTGGAACGTTAAAATGACAGTTCCTTTAAAATTAAAGAGTTATAACGTTTTAACATTATAACTCTTTGTATGTTTTTAAATATTTGGATCAGGAATTAATCATATTCCTTTTCCGTGATATTTGATACTTGCTAATTGATACGAACTATCCGATACACTTATACCTGATACTGATCAATTACAGCACAAAGATCGTTATATACCGTTTCTATTTCGCCTATTCCATTTACCTTATTTAACTTTCCCTGCTCCTCATAATAAGGTAATACATGGATGGTTTTATCGAAATATTCTGAAATCCTTTTTTTCAATTTTTCAGCGTCATCATCCGGACGGCCACTGGTTTTATGACGTTCGGCTATACGTTTTGTTAGCTCGTGCTGATCAACATCTAAAGCAATTACACCAGCGATTTTGCTGCCTTTACGCTCTAAAAATAAATCAAGCTCTATTGCTTGAGGAACGGTACGTGGAAATCCATCAAACACAAATCCTTTTGCATCAGGATTTTTATCCACCTCTTCTTCAAGCATGGCAATTGTAAGGGCATCAGGAACCAATTCTCCATCAGCTAACAATTGACTAACTTTTTTTCCTAGTTCGGTTTCTCCTTTAACGTGTGCTCTAAAAAGATCGCCTGTTGAAACGTGTACTAACTGATATTTTGTAATCAGTTTTTCAGATTGGGTGCCTTTACCCGCCCCTGGAGGGCCAAAGAGAACTAAATTAAGCATTCAAGTTGTTTAGGTTGTCTTCAAAATTAAAAAAGCCTTATTCCTATGGCTCTATTAAAAGTAAACTGCAAATCATCAAATAAAAGGGATGAGACAATTGTGTACTTTCAAGGCTGCAAATATATAATTATTAATTTAGATGCCATTTATAATTAAGAATTTATTTAAAAAAGCGCTATTTTGATGACATTTATCTTATTCTACAAAGAATCTTGTGCCATTTTTACATTTAACAGAATATTCTTGAAACATTGAACTAAACCGCAAAACATTTCTTTAACCATTAATTAAAATTTAGGAAATATAAAGATATGTATCGTTAGATATCGCGATTGGAAAGCGATAAAACAAAAAAGCTCCAGATTTCTCTGAAGCTTTTGTGCACACTTGGGGACGCCACTTGAACAAATAATTCCATTACTAACACTGTTCGATAATGTGGAACGTAGACAAAAATAGCCCATTTGTGATACCCAGAAGGTAGTTTCTAAATTTCTTCCCATTAATCTGAAAAATTGGAAAATTAGTTTTTTAGCTAATTTAAGGACTGAAAAAACGTCCAAAAAATGCGAAAAAATGCATTTTTGGGATCAGAATTGAACCCCATTTAAACAACAATAGAACATGTTTTTGAACCATTTTTCAATTCAGTATGCGAGATTTTCAAAAACGTCCAAAATTGGGTATGGGCATTTTTTTCTAAGATTCTAAATAAAACGATGTTGAAAATACTTCAGAAAATGAACTTCATACCAACGGAAATAATAATCTCTTGTTGCAATCACTAAAAATATTTTCCTTATTTTTTATTTTATCTATCTACGCAAATACACCGCGCAGTCACTTTATTTTTTTGTCATTAGCAATTTGACTCGTCCTGATTTTACTTGTCGTTTTTGAGTTATAATACTAGAATTAGTTTACATCTTCTGAGTGGAGATTGCTAACAGTAAACAATGCGGGTCACATTTTAGCACATCTTATTTACTCATCTGTCAACTTAAAAAAAGGCTCCTTCTCATATATTCTTCTTTCGGGCAAAAACCACCCATCGATTAACACCCCACCTAGAAAAACGCTTGCACGGGATAATAAAGTAATGTTTTCATTTAAACGATGAAGCTTTATAAGCTGATTGTTGTACATTTGGATGTAGGCTGTGGTACCTACCAGATTCCCTTTAAAATCCATATTCTGTAAAAATTTAATACCAGGAACTTTATTATTGAGAATTGCATAGTCATTGAAAGTTAATTTGGTATTCAAAAAATTTGAATCCAGCAATAAATCAAGCTTAGTTTCATAATCAAGGAGGGTTTGTGCAAAATCAACATTCCGTTGAAATTTCAATTTAGATAAC
>NZ_JAVTSU010000011.1:0-284933 GCF_032678605.1 Pedobacter miscanthi | reverse complement strand
TCAAATACATTGGAGGTTTAATGACAGTGCGTAGAATCGTCATTGCCAGCCCGACTGGCAATCGTAATGCCTTAGCAGGGATTGCATTGCATTAAGATTAGCTTCGCTGAGCACTTCGTGGTTCCCACCTGCGCGGGAATGACGACCATTCTTTATAATCTTTCATTTCGAGCGTAGCCGAGAAATCCATAAGCCCAAAAGATAATTAGTTATCTGTGTTTAATTTAACAACTTTTCACCTTTTTTCTAAAAATACTCCTTTATAAATAGGATATTTAAACATGAAAAAAGTCTTCCTAACCACCATTATTTTATTTTCTATCATCTTTCAAAAAGCCATGGCGCAGAATAAAACCGAAAATGTACCTGCTGTTTTAAACCACATTGCTGTTTATGTAGCCGATTTAAACAAGGCCACCACCTTTTACGAAAGTGTTTTTAACCTTAAAATCATCCCCGAACCATTTAAAGATAACCGGCATACCTGGTTTACGCTAGGGCCGGCCGGACAGTTACATTTAATTCAAGGTGCCAAAGGCAATGAAACTTTTGATAAAAACGGGCATTTATGTTTCAGCGTTCCTTCGGTTGATGAATTTGTAAAAAAACTAAATGCCAAAAATATCAGCTTTGAAGATTGGGCCGGTAAAGAAAAAGGCATTACCCTTCGTGTTGATGGTGTAAAACAGGTTTATTTTAAAGATCCAGACGGACACTGGCTGGAAGTAAACGACGCGAAGTAAATTTTTTACTACGTCTGAACTTTATGTTGGATCAAATCCTATATTTAGGTTTGATCCAACATCATGATGAAACCTTATTTTTCAAAACATCTCCTTATCTTCTTTTTAATTGCTGGCCTAAACTGCCATTTGTTTGCCCAGAGTGAAAGAGCTGAAGCTGATTTTAAGGCCGTAATGGAAAAGTATAATGCTGTAGGCGCATCAGTTGCAGTTGTAAAAGAGGGTAAAATTATTTACACCCATTCATTCGGTTTAAAAGATTTAGAGCGCAAGAAACCTTTAAACAATGAGGATATTTTCAGGATTGCATCCATATCAAAATCTTTTTCGGCCACTGCTATCATGCAACTCGTAGAGGCAGGTAAAATTCATTTAGATGATGACTTTGGTGATCTGGTTGGTTTCAAAATCAGGAACCCAAAATTTCCTGATCAGAAAATTACCTTAAAAATGGCTTTGTCGCATACCTCCAGCTTAAACGATTCGCAGGGCTATTTAAACCTCGATTTAATCAATCCCAATAAAAATGCTGATTGGGCCAAATGTTACAACGATTATTTACCAGGAAGCAAATTTGATTATTGCAACCTCAATTTCAACCTCATCGGGGCCATTATTGAAAAAAAATCAGGCGAACGTTTCGATAATTATGTGAAAAACCATGTTTTAAAACCACTCGGACTTTATGCAGGTTATTGTGTGGATTCTTTGGATAGCACGCGTTTTGTGCAGCTGTACGAATATCATGCTGATACTAAAACTTATACCCCTTCGCCGGCAGCGTATGCACCACGCAGAACCGAAATTGCCAATTATGTAATGGGTTACACCACACCAATTTTTTCGCCAACCGGAGGAATGAAAATTTCTGCAAACGATCTGGCCAGGTACATGATGATGCATATGAACTATGGCACAGCCAACGGTGTGCAAATAATCAGTAAAAAGAGCGCTAAACAAATGCAAAAAGCATTAACACCCGATGAAGGTTATGGTTTCGCCATTAGAACGGCTGATAACCTAATTCCTGATGTTAAATTAAAAGGACATACCGGTTCGGCTTATGGTTTATACAGCACCATGTTCTTCAATCCAAAAGAAAAATTTGGGTTTGTAATCATCACCAACGGCATAAATGCCACCTATACTGACGGTTTCCCCGATTTTACCCGCGCAGCCATCAATAGTTTATATCAATCCTTTTTTAAATAATGCTACAGCAGATTTGCTAAGCCATTTTTATTGAAAAAGGCAGTTAAGATTTTAATGCAAGCTTTTGGATGATTAATGCTATTTTCTTTTACCTTGTGATTAAAAACAGTGGTAACTGCTGGTAAATCAATTAAATGTGTGCAATCAGCAATGGGATGCTCAATTACTGTCTGCTTTTTGTTTTCATTAATGTTGTAGTCCATTTCTGCTGTTATTGATTTACAAATCTTTGATAGGCACTTCCAGATTTAATTTTTTCCATCATTAAGTATTCCTTAAGGATGGAAAATTCCATGCTGTGCAATGCTTTAACCACCGATTTAAGCTTTTCGCTGGTTATTCCTAATCTGGCTGCCCAATAATTACGATCTTGTTCGTCTGCGATTTCGATAAATTCTTTTCTCGCATTCATCGAGTTAAGTTGATATTCCATCTTTTATGAATTTTGGTTAGTAATAAGTTAGAAACACCAATAAATCGCTTTTGGTTTTAGAGTTTTGTCAGTAAATTCTCAAATAAATGAGCTAAAATATTAACGCTTGAAATTTAGTCAATGAACATCCCTGTTGGCGGTGAAATTTTTTAAAAAGAAGGCAACGCAAACCGTCTGATTATCCAATTTAACATGTCTGTTTTTAATCCGCTCATTATTTCAAATAAGAGTAACATTTTCTTTACAAAGCATTTGGTTTTGTCATTTCGCCTATTTATTATTGTAATGTAATATAATTTTTACAAATGCTAAATCATTTTCTAACCGGCGCTCCCAGTCTATCCCTGCGTCGAAAATTTTATCAGGATAATCGTTTTGTATTATCCATTTGGGTATTGATTACCCTGATTTTTGTGATCGATTCGTGGATAACACATCGGTACAATAATTACCTTATTTTCGAAAATACGTTTCGAAATCTTCTTCATGAAAAATCGCTCTATGCAGCATACCCGGATTATCATGAAGATGCAAACCATTATGGGCCTGTTTTTAGCATTTTAATTGCGCCATTCGCGCTGTTTCACAATTGGGTAGGTTTGTTATTTTGGAATTTGTTCAATTGTTTCCTGCTTTTTAAGGCGATACAAACATTGCCTTTAACTCAGGATCAAAAAGTAGTTATTGGTTATATTACCATCCCTTGTTTGATAGAATCGATGCTTAACCAACAGTTTAATGCCGGTGCTGCTGCATTAATGATATTGAGTTATACCCTGCTCAATAAAGATAAAGGGATATGGGCAGCATTTTGCATTGTGCTGGGTACATTCATTAAACTTTATGGCATTGTAGGCCTGGTATTTTTCTTTTTCGCAAAGAAAAAGCCCGAATTTATATTGTGGTTGCTAATGTGGTCGCTGGTAATTTTCTTATTGCCCATGCTTTTTGCTTCACCCGATTATGTGGCGCATTGTTATATCGACTGGAAAAACTCATTGGTGGGAAAAAATATGGTCAATGTTTTAGGTGGAGGGATTGATATTTCGATTATGGGTTTTTTCAGACAGCTTTTAGATGAACCCGAAATATCCAATTTTATTTTTCTTGCCCTTGGCGCTTTGGTGTTTATGTTACCTTTTAGCCGCATTGCCAACTTTGAAAAAGGCAAATTTCAGCTCATGATCTTATCCTCAGTTTTATTGTTTCCTGTATTGTTTAGTACAGGAGCAGAGGATTGTACCTTTATAATCTCCATCGTAGGCGTAGGAATTTGGTATGTTAAAGAAAGTAACCAGGCCATGAAAAAGGTATTGCTGCCTGTTTTACTATTTATTACCTGTAATTTTCCTCTATTGCTGTTTCCGGCCTTTGCTAAATCACATCCGCTATTCCTGGCTATTATCAGTTTACCCTATTTTTTAGTGTGGCTGAGAATTATTTATCATACAACAAAAAATAGGTTCGCCTATGCAGAAGAAACAGTACCAGAGATGGTTACTGCGTTAATAGATTAAGTTTAAATTTTTATTTTTTTAAGGTTTTAACCGCCGTTTGTAAAAACGACAGTTAAAACCTTTTTTGTTATCAAGCTGTTTTATAGAAGTCTAATCAAAAATAATTATGGATGATAAACAAAAACAGGGAGGTGCTGATCGCGGTAGGATCAACATTAACGAAAGCTACGAGCTGGATTATTGGTCGAATAAATTTGGCGTGAGCAAGGATAAATTGAAAGCAGCAGTACAAACTGTTGGTACCTCTGCCGATGCGGTGGAAGATTTTTTAAAAAAGTAAAACATCAGTTATGAGTCTGGAAAAATATGTTGCCAAGCGCGATTTCTCAAAAACAGCAGAGCCTGAATCAGGCAAAAGCAGCGATCGGAATAAGTTACATTTTGTAATCCAAAAGCACGATGCATCGCGGCTGCACTATGATTTCAGACTCGAAATGGAAGGTGTTTTAAAAAGTTGGGCCGTGCCTAAAGGTCCGTCTACCGATCCGAAAACCAAACGTTTAGCCATGATGGTAGAGGATCATCCTTACGATTACAAAGATTTTGAAGGTATTATCCCTCAGGGAGAATATGGAGGAGGAACCGTTATTGTTTGGGATGAAGGTACGTACGAGCCTATAGAAACCATTAAGGGCAAAAAAGCACAGGAGAAACACCTTTTAAATCAGCTAAAAGAAGGTTCTTTAAAAATTAAATTAAACGGAGAAAAACTTCATGGCGAATTTGCCCTTGTTAAAACCCATGGTATGGGCGAAAATGGCTGGTTGCTGATTAAACATAAAGATGACTATGCTTCCACCAATGACATCACCAAAGCAGATAAATCCGTGCTCTCAGGAAAAACCATCGAAAAAATGGAAAAAACCTCCGATAAGGTTTGGAAAGAGGGAAAAGAACAAAAAATAAAAGCCGAAAAAAAAAATCCTGAATCAGTAGCCAAAAAAGAAATAAAAACGGTGGGTGATGATCAGGCTGTCGATGTAAAAGCCATTTTAAAAAAAGCTCCAAAATCGGCCATTCCGAAAAACATCAAACCGATGCTGGCTACACTTGTAGACGAGCCTTTTGATGATCCCGATTGGCAATACGAGGTGAAATGGGATGGATACCGTGCATTGGCTTTTATCAATAAAGGAAAAGCAGAACTTTACTCCAGAAATAATAAATCATTTAACGAAAAATTCTATCCAATTTACGATCTGCTTAACGATTGGAAAATTAATGCCGTGCTCGATGGAGAGATTCTGGTGCTGAATGAGAAGGGCATATCCAATTTCGGTTCACTTCAAAACTGGCGGAGCGAAGCCGATGGAGAACTGGTTTTTTATGTTTTCGATATCTTGTGGCATGAAGGTAAAAACCTGATGGAACTGCCGCTTTATGAGCGACAGGCCGTTTTAAACGATATTCTGCCTACTGATGATGACCGTGTACGCCTGGGAAAGGTATTTAAAGCCAGCGGTGTCGATTTTTTCGATGCTGCACAAAGAATGGGCTTGGAAGGCATCATCGCAAAAAAAATAAACAGCACCTATGCATCAGACCGGCGATCGAAAGAATGGCTAAAAATTAAAGTACACAAGAGACAGGAAGTGGTAATTGCTGGTTTTACCAAAAATGCCGATACCTCAAAATCTTTCAGTTCGCTTTTGTTGGGCGTGTATGAGAAAGGAAAATTACAATATGTGGGCAAGGTAGGTACCGGATTTTCAGATAAACTGCAAAAAACAATGATGGAGCAATTTAAGCCACTTATTGTGGATAAAAGTCCGTTCCAAAGTATTCCCGATGTTAATAAACCATCACGGTTTAGGCCCAACCCGCCAAAGGCAAAAGCCACCTGGTTAAAACCGCAATTGGTATGCGAAGTGGCTTTTACCGAAGTAACCGATGATGGGGTTTTTCGCCATCCTTCTTTCCAGGGTATCCGGGAGGATAAAAAAGCTAAAGATGTAATTCGGGAAGAGGAAATGGCTACAGAAAAAATAGTTGAACAGGTTAAGGAAGATGAGCATACCGGGGCGATAAAACCGCCAAAAAGTAAAACACCCAAAACTTTATTAAACCCGAAAGATGAAACTCAGGTTCGGAAAATAAAAGGGCATGAACTGAAATTTACGAACCTCAGCAAAGTGTACTGGCCTGAAGATAAAGTAACCAAAAGGGATATGTTTAACTATTATTATCAGGTTGCCGAATACATTTTGCCTTACCTTAAAGATCGTCCCCAATCGCTTAACCGTTTCCCGGGCGGTATCCACGGACCAAGTTTTTACCAGAAAGATGTAAAAGGCAAAGGACCGGATTGGGCAGAAACTTTTCCTTATGAAAATGGTGAAGGCGAAAAAAAAGAATATTTAGTGGGTACAGATGAAGCATCGTTGTTATGGATGGCCAGTTTAGGCTGTATAGAAATGAACCCCTGGTTTAGCCGTGTGCAACAGCCCGATAACCCTGATTATTGTGTAATTGATTTAGACCCGGATAAACAACCTTTCGATCAGGTAGTTGAAGCCGCCCTCGAAACAAAAAAAGTGCTAGATGCTATAGATGTGCCCGGTTATTGTAAAACATCGGGTTCAACGGGTATGCACATTTACATTCCGTTAAATGCCAGATACAGTTACGATCAAAGCCAGTTATTTGCCAAGCTTGTGGTTAACCTGGTGCACAAACAAATTCCTGATTATACTTCTTTAGAACGGATGATAGCTGCAAGAAAAGGGAAAATGTACCTGGATTTTTTGCAGAACAGGCCAGGGGCGACCATTGCCTGCCCATACTCTTTACGGCCTAAAGTAGGTGCAACTGTTTCCATGCCCTTGCATTGGGATGAAGTGAAACCAGGTTTGAAAATGAAAGATTTTAATATTTTTAACACCATGGACAGGTTAAAAGTAGAAGGGGATTTGTTTAAAGGCGTGCTGGGCAAGGGAATAGATTTGAAAAAAGCCATTAATAAAGCAAAAAGTGTTTTTGGATAAAGCGCAGTAATCTTTTCCTGCTTTCATTATATTTGAAAAAAATAAAAAAATGATAGCACACCACGTTTTATTCTGGCTTAAAGCCGATACCACCGATGAGCAAAAAGTTGCATTTCGCAATAGCTTACTAACATTAGAGAACATAGAAGGCGTAAAAACTTTCCATATTGGCGTACCAGCACCCATTGAACGTGCGGTTGTGGACACTACTTATACTTTTAGCCTGATTTTATTTTTCGAAGATCTGGCGGCACACGATGTTTACCAGGTTCACCCGTTGCATAAAGCATTTTTGGATGAGTTCAGGTCATATTTTGAAAAGGTTGTAATTTATGACGCAGCATAATCCTTAAGCCTCCGATAGCATCGGAGGTTTTTTATTTGTTCTTTTCCTAAATACATTACCAATAATAGAATGTAAAATCTAAATAGTGATGTTTTACCAAATAAGACAATCAAGGGACACGTAAGCTTAAGTGTTCTTATATTTCTTACATGGTTAAAGCCTTGCACCAAACCCATCTAACAGCTTAGAAGCCCTTAGGTAGTGGATTAAATAGTACAGTTTTGTTTTTACAACTAATTCACCTGAGTTTTATGCGCCCTAATCACGAATTTCGCTGGATTTATCAATAGTTGCTATCATATTAATCATAAATCAATTATATTATTTGGAATTATTCTAAATAATATGATATTTGCTAAATCAACCGATGATTTAAATTTATAGCCCATGTGTAAAACAACTGTTCTAGCTCAAAATGCAAACATCACCATTGCCCAGTGTAATAACTGCAAAGTTTTAAATATATGGCGTTCTGGTGTACTGATGAACTTTTCTTTTGAGCAATTTGATGCGTTTTATGTGGCTACCAAGAAACTCGATTTCGACAATTATCTCGAAAACCGTCCTGATGGGAGGCAAGTTGTTATTTTATCTACCCCTTTTCCAGATATCAGTTTGGTTTTTACCCGGGAGGAATGGCATGAGTTTTTTGCAAAAATTGATGAAGCCTTGTATATGAAACGTGTTTATGAAATAATGTATTGCTAATTAAAACTACAAATTTGTATCTTTGATACTTATTAATAAGTAATTTATGATACTACAAAACCAAAATGTTTTTGATTGCGTAGATACAACTAAACCGCAATCTCATGGAAAAAAACGCTACACTAATTAAAAGAGCGTCTATTAATGTGAATCTCTTAGATAGCATTAAAATTGGCGATTTATTAGCTGATGAATATGGTAAATCAGGTAAAGTTTGTGAAATTGAAAAAGTAAACCGCCATGGCGAATATCATTATTACTTTAAACTGCTCAAATCAGGCACCATACTGATTATTCTTTAGTTTTTTATTAGGTTAATAAATTGGTTACATTAGTGTGATGAGAAAATTTCTTATAACACTTGGCTTTGCTTTGATTATTCATCAGGTTGTTTTTGCCCAAAATATTAAAGGGAATTATGCCATTAAAAATGTAGTTACGGGTATGCTTTTACGTATTAAAGATGCAAATGGTAAAAATGGAACACCATTAGTAGCCTACAATCCGCAAAACTGGAAATGCATGACCTGGAATTTCATTCCTGTGGAAGGTAATACCTATCAGTTGAAAAACCTTTTTACCAGTAAAACTTTTCAACCTAAAATAAACGATTTAGCTTTAGAGGAACAACCATTAAACTTGGGTAACAGTAACCAACAGTACGAATTTGAACCAGCGGGAAAAGATATTTACCTCATTAAACTTAAAGGAACTGATCTGTATATCACACCAGAGGATAAAAAAGGATCGACGAATTCTGCCATTATCTTAGCCAAAAAAACAAAGACCAAAGATCAGCAGTGGACAATATATGAACAGGCACCAACCATGTAAAATAAAAATGCCGAATGAACAGATTTGTTATTTTTGCAATACACATGGTTTCCGAATACGTATATTAGAATGTTCTAAGTCAAATTATGCCAAATATCGAAGATCATTTCTATTCCAACCTGCCCATCAATAAAATTCCACTTTATCAGTTATTGATTAAAAACGAGTTGTTTAAAGGGGTTCCTGCAGATTGGCAAGTTATTATTACGGATATAAAAAGTTCTACTGCAGCCGTTAATGCCGGTCAGCACGAAAATGTAAACCTTATTGCTACCGGTAGCATTGTGGCTGTGCTTAATATCGCATTCAAAGCTAATATCGCTGTGCCGTTTTTCTTTGGGGGCGATGGAGCAACCTTTATTGTTCCTCCGGGAATTGTAAATGAGGTAATGAAATCGTTGTTGAAATACAAAGATACTACCCTCGAAAATTTTAACCTAGAGTTAAGGGTGGGTATTATACCAGTCGAAGAAATCTATACCCATAATCATCATCTTCAAATCAGCAGGTTCAGCAGTTCTGAAACATTTTCCATCCCGATTGTTTTAGGTGATGGTTTGGCTTATGCCGAAAAAATGATCAAAGGTGATGATTACCTCTTATCCGGCCACGATACTGCAAGTGAAGAAATTGATTTAAGCGGTATGCAATGCCGTTGGGATAAAATTGAACCACCAGAAAATAGTGAAGAAATTGTAACCTTAATTGTAATTGCCCAAAATTACAGGCAACAGGCCAAAGTTTTCAGTAAGGTTATTCAAAACCTCGATCTGATTTATGGTTCGCCAGAAAAACGCCAGCCGATTTCTGTTTCCAAACTGATTTTCAGAACAAGTTTTAATAGCCTGGGTAAAGAAATGAAACATCGTTTAGGGAAAATCAAAATATTTGAACTGATCAAATCATGGTTCATAAATATTTACGGCTATATTTATTTTCGTACAGAACGTGGAAGAAACTACCTTAAACAGCTGGTAGACATGTCGGATACCCTCGTGATTGATGGGCGAATCAATACGGTGATTACAGGAACAGCACACCAGCGGTTAGCTTTACAGAAAACATTGGATACATTGGAGAACCAAAACGAAATCCTGTACGCCCTATATGTAAGCGGCGAATCAATCATGTCGTGTTATGTAAGGGATCTGGAAGATGATCACATTCATTTTGTTGATGGGGCAGAGGGCGGTTATACCCAGGCAGCCGGGATCCTGAAGCAGAAAATACGCGAACAATTAAAAAAGACGGACAACATTTAGTAAAGCACCCAAACATTTACGACAGCTGCTTGTATGTTATATACCTGAAATATTACAAAAGGTAAATCACGATAAGCATTTTAATCTTCAAATATACATGGACCGTCATTCCAGACTTTTAAGTAGTGATCAACTGATAAACGTACTTGCTTTATCAAAGGATGCAACCGCCATTTATACTTCCGAACATATTGTGATCGAAATGGCCAATGACGCCATGATTAACTTTTGGGGTAAAGACCGTTCCATTATCGGTAAACCTTTAGATGAAGCTGTACCTGAGTTAAAGGAACAACCTTTCATCTCGTTATTAAAAAATGTATGGTTAACAGGAATCACCGAGATAGGAGAGGCAATAGCTGCCGAAACGATAAAAGACGGGAAAAAACATTTTGCTTATTACAATTACGAATATAGGGCTATAAAAGATGAATCAGGCTTGCCTTACTGCATCTTACATACTGCCAGCGATGTTACCGATATGGTACATGCCAAAAAGATTATTCAGGAAACCGAACTAAAACGCGAGGCGCTGGATGAAGAGCAGATGTTGATCAGTATAAAAGAAAATCAACAGAAACACGACTTCATCAGCATGGTTAGCCACGAATTAAAAACACCACTTACTTCCATCAGTGCTTATGTGCAATTGATGCAACAGAAGGCTTTAAACGATACGTTTTTAGTAACAACCTTAAATAAGGTTCAAAAACAGATACACAAAATGACCAGCATGATTGGTTCGTTTCTAAACGTCTCACGTCTCGAATCCGGAAAGATCCAGCTCATCAAATCAGATTTTGACCTGGATAAACTCATTTGCGATGTAGTGGAAGATACACGTTTGATCGATACCTCTTATCATATTAATTTTATTGAAAGCGGGCCTAAAATGGTACATGCAGATAAAGAAAAAATATCCTCGGTTATTTCAAACTTAATCAGTAATGCCATTAAATATTCTGCACAAGGCAGCACGATTTGGGTTGAATCTGAAATGACGGCAAATCAGGTAAATGTTAGCGTAACCGATAGTGGCATTGGGATTCAGCAATATGATATAGAAAAACTTTTTGACCGCTTTTATCGGGTAGAAAACCAGCAAACGCAGCGTATTTCTGGTTTTGGCATTGGTTTATACCTCAGTGCAGAGATTATTAACCACCATAAAGGAAAAATAAGGGTAGAGAGTAAATACGGCGTAGGATCTACCTTTCATTTTAATCTTCCCCTTTCTTCAACTGATTAATGTTCAAATAAAAAACACAATCTTAAATGCTCATTTGTTAAACTTATATGAGCATTTCATCTATAAACCCTGTTAATGGGGTAATCATAAAAACTTATCAGGAAGATTCAGCAGACCAGATCCATCAAAAAATTGATCAGGTACACCAGGCTTGGTTAAGCTATAAAGAAACTGACTTTAAAAGTCGTGCCATGTTGTTGCTGCAGGTTTCGAAGCTTTTAACCGAAAGGAAAGATCAACTGGCCAAACTGATGGCATTAGAAATGGGGAAACCCTTAAAAGCAGGAGTGGCAGAGGTACTTAAATGCGCCTCAGTTTGCGAATATTATGCTGAAAACGGAGCCGAATTTTTAGCTGATCAAAGCATCAAAACAACTGCTGCAAAAAGTTATGTCAGTTTTCAGCCTATTGGTGTGGTATTGGCCATTATGCCATGGAATTTTCCCTTTTGGCAGGTATTCCGTTTTTTAGCACCAGCCCTTATGGCTGGTAATTGTGGGGTTTTAAAGCACTCATCGGGTGTTACCGGCTGTGCAATTGAAATAGAAAAATTAATTATTGATGCAGGTTTTCCTGAAAATGTTTTTAAAACGCTCATTTGTAGCAGTAAGGCCATATCAGGCGTAATCGAAAACCCATATATTAAAGCGGTAACGCTTACGGGAAGTACCGAAGCTGGTAAAAAAGTAGCCGAACAAGCGGGTAAACTCATTAAAAAAACAGTTTTAGAGCTTGGCGGAAGCGATCCTTATATAATTTTGAGTGATGCAGATCTAAAAAAGGCTGCAAAAATCTGTGCAGAGGCAAGGTTAATTAACAACGGACAAAGTTGTATTGCAGCAAAACGTTTTATTGTAGTGAAGGAAGTTGTTGAACAATTCACAGCACTTTTTAAAGCCGGAATGGCAAGTAAAAAAACCGGAGATCCGCTCCTTGATGATACTGATCTTGGTCCTATGGCAAGAGCCGAACTTCGAGATGAACTTCACCAGCAGGTTTTAAAAAGCATCAAACAGGGCGCTAAATGTATTTTGGGTGGCGAAATTCCTGTTACAGAGGGCGAACATGCCTATTACCAGCCCACCATATTAACAGGTGTAAAAAAGGGGATACTGGCTTATGATGAAGAAATATTCGGCCCTGTAGCCGCCATTATTACGGCTGATGATACAAAAGATGCGATTCATATAGCCAACGATACCAATTTTGGCTTAGGGGCGGCCATTTTTACTGAAAATGCTTCTCTTGCTGAAAATATCGCCAGAAATAAACTGGCAGCAGGCTCATGTTTTGTAAATGAAGGCGTTAAATCAGATCCTGCATTACCTTTCGGGGGCATCAATCAATCTGGCTATGGCAGAGAATTAGGCATGTTCGGCATCCATGAATTTGTAAATATTAAAACAGTGTACATCAAATAATAATATATGAAAGCGATTAGAATCCACGAGTTTGGCGGACCGGAAGTTTTATCAATAGACGAAATAGATATCCCTCAGCCAGCACCAGATGAAGTATTGATTAAAGTGCATGCAACCAGCGTAAATCCGGTTGATTGGAAAATCAGGGAAGGACAACGGAAGGAGAAATTTCCGGCTAAATTACCATTAACCTTAGGTTGGGATGTTTCTGGAACAATAGAGACATTAGGCGAAAAAGTAAGTGCTTTTAGAAAAGGAGATGAAGTATACGGCAGACCAGATCCGACAAAAAATGGTGCTTATGCAGAATATATCGTCGTTAAAGCCAGCATTATCAGCATCAAACCAACGAGTATCGGACATACAGAAGCTGCCGCAGTACCTTTGGCGGGTTTAACTGCATGGCAGGCTTTGTTCGATTATGGTTTGTTAAAGGCCGGACAAAAAGTATTAATCCATGCTGCCGCTGGGGGGGTAGGAACTTATGCCGTACAATTTGCCAAATGGAAGGGTGCACATGTAATTGGTACAGCTTCGAACAGTAATGTTGATTTTTTGAAACGTTTAGGTGCGGATGAGGTAATCGATTATAGAATGGAGGATTTCGAAACCACTTTAAATGATATAGACCTGGTTTTGGATACAATTGGTGGAGAAACCCAACTTAAATCATTAAATGTATTAAAAGAAGGCGGAAGGGTAATTACGACCTTAATGCCTGAATATGTTGCAGAGGCAAAGGCAAAAAAAGTTCACCTTATCGGTTTTACCGCACAATCAATTCCGGCTCAACTGGCTGAAATTGCTACATTGATAGATTCGGGTAAAGTTAAACCTGTTATAGAAAAAGTTTTACCTTTTACCAGTGCAAGGCAGGCACAAGCCGAAAGCGAACAGGGCCATACAAGAGGTAAAATTGTTTTACAGGTAATTTAAGAGGAAAGTCGGATGTCAGTGGTCCGAAGATTAATAAAATTAACAATTAACTTTGTTATCGTCCTCATGAAAAAGTTCAGGAGGACGGTAACATTTACGCTTATATATTGAAATCATTATGATCAAAACCGATTAGTGGCGAAAAAAAATTACCTACACCTTTCTTTGCTGGCTTTGAGCTTCTTTCAGCATCCTTAAAAAACTACTCCAGATAAATATCCTTACTAAAATCATTTTCCGCTACATCAGCAGATTGCGGTTGGATGATCACAAATTTAATCACCTTGTATTCTAATTTAATTTTATCCCTCAGCCTGTCGATGGCATTGGTTAAATCGGTCGTATTTAATTCTGCTCTAAAAGTAAGAATGAGCACCAGCAATACTTCCTTTGGCGATTGATATTGAGATAAAATGCTGGTTACAGAGATTACATCCCGGTCATTTTCGGCCAGATCTTTAATTTTTTGTTGTGTTTCTGGCGTTAAGCCTTCGCCCATCAGTAAACTGCGGCTTTCCCTTGCCAATATAAATGATACAAAAATTAAAAGTGTGCCCACCAATACAGAAGCCAATCCATCTAAAAAAGGAAGGTTTAGGTTATGGCTCATTACCATAAAAACAAAAACAATCAGCAAACCTAAAACCGCGGCTCCATCTTCAAATAATACCAAAAAACCAGATGGATCTTTACTTTTGATAATTGCTTTCCACCAGGGCAAACCTTTACGTGTTTTGTTAAATTCTTTCATCGCAATAATCAACGATGCACCTTCGAAGATGAAAGATAAGCCCAATACCACATAATTCCAGGTTGGATCGCCTAAAAGTTCCGGATGACGGATATGCGTAATGCCTTGCGAAATAGATACTACACCACCTAAACCAAAAATCATGATGGATACAATAAACGACCAGAAATAGAGCTCTTTACCATAGCCGAAAGGACGAGATTCGTCAGGTGGTTTTACACTTCTTTTTAAACCATAAAGTAGCAAAAGCTGGTTACTGGTGTCAACCGTGGAGTGGATGCCTTCCGCAATCATTGATGAGCTGTTGGTAAAGGCCCCGGCAATAAATTTGGTTACTGCAATTAATAAATTTGCTGCCAAAGCACTGTAAATAGAATTGTTGGCTCTTGCCATAGTTTAAGAAATGTAAAGGATTTATTTCTTAAACGGTTTTAGGCTGATTTGGTTTTGAAATGAGGCAAGTAGTCGCTTCTTTAAAACCAGGTAATAGTTATTGTTGCCAAACAAGTGCGGTGGTAGGTTAACGATGGTATCGTTAAAAACGATAAACTATTTAACGCTCGTTAGAAACGAGCGTTAGCAGTAATAGAGTTGTTTTCGCCCGCGTCCAAACAAGTGTAGTGGTAGTTTAACAATCGTTAAAAACGATAAACTATTTAACGCTCGTTAGAAACGAGCGTTAGCAGTAATAGAGTTGTTTTCGCCCGCGTCCAAACAAGTGCAGTGGTAGTTTAACAATCGTTTAAAACGATAAACTATTTAACGCTCGTTAGAAATGAGCGTTAGCAGTAATAGAGTTGTTTTCGCCCGCGTCCAAACAAGTGCAGTGGTAGTTTAACAATCGTTAAAAACGATAAACTATTTAACGCTCGTTAGAAACGAGCGTTAGCAGTAATAGAGTTGTTTTCGCCCGCGTCCAAACAAGTGCAGTGGTAGTTTAACAATCGTTAAAAACGATAAACTATTTAACGCTCGTCAGAAACGAGCATTAGCAGTAATAGAGTTGTTTTCGCCCGCGTCCAAACAAGTGCAGTGGTAGTTTAACAATCGTTAAAAACGATAAACTATTTAACGCTCGATAGAAACGAGCGTTAGCAGCAATAGAGTTGTTTGCGCTCGTTTCCAAACGGGTGCGGTGATAGTTTAACAATCGTTAAAAACGATAAACTATTTAAGTAATAATTGTTTGCGCTCGTTTCCAAACGAGTGCAGTAGTAGCTTAACGATTATATCGTTTTTTAATTTAAAATTTCATCAATCAATTTGATCTCCGCTTCGCTAAACGCTATATTATCTAAAGCTTTAATTGAGTCTGTAATTTGTTCTGGTTTACTGGCGCCTATTAAAACAGTGGTAATGCGATTGTCTTTTAAAATCCACGACAAAGCCATATGTGCTAATTTTTGTCCGCGTGATTTGGCTACCTCATTTAATTTGCCAATCACTTCTATTTTCTCTGGTGTAATACTACTTTCATTTAAAAAAACACCACTTGTTGCCACCCTCGAATCGGCAGGGATGCCATGCAAATATTTATCGGTAAGTAATCCTTGTGCTAGGGGAGAAAACGGAATACAGCCTACACCATTATCCTCTAAAACATTTAGCAAACCACCCTCTACCCAACGCTCAAACATCGAATATTTCGGCTGGTGGATTAAACATGGAGTACCATTATCCTTTAAAATTTTGATTGCCTTTGCGGCATCCTCAGCCTGATAGTTTGATATGCCTACATACAAAGCTTTGCCTTGCTGAACCATTAAACTTAACGTATTCATGGTTTCTTCCAACGGGGTTTCCGGATCTGGACGATGGTGATAAAAAATATCAACATAATCCAGTTTCATGCGTTTTAAACTCTGATCCAAACTCGAAACCAGGTATTTCTTTGAGCCCCAATCTCCATACGGGCCATCCCACATGGTATAACCGGCCTTGCTCGAAATAATCATTTCATCACGATAAGCACTGAAATTTTCATGAAGGATTTTTCCAAATACTTCTTCGGCCGAACCCGGAGGCGGGCCATAATTATTGGCTAAATCGAAATGGGTAATGCCGTTATTAAAAGCGGTATAGATTAAATTTTTGCTGTTTTCAAAAACGTTTACATGTCCGAAATTGTGCCATAAGCCTAAAGAAATGGCCGGCAGTTTGATGCCACTTTTGCCACAACGGCGGTATAACATTTTATCGTAACGATCTGCTGATATGTTTTGATTCATATTTTGGAATTGATTGGTCGCAATAATAATCAGTTTTCGCGGGTTTTAATAGATTTTGCCTGAAAATAATCGGGTTTAAGGATTAATTGTTATTCGTATGAGGGTTAATTTATTTCATAAAATCAATATGGGCGACAGAGGAACGCTATGATGGCAATATTCCTAGATAAATCATCAATTGCTGACGACCGTTCTATTGGAGTCCGTAAATGGTAGATGTTAGAATTTTTTAATAAATCGGAGCGTTAATGACAGAGTTACAGGAGGCGTGGTTCCCAAATGATTGGGAACCACGGAGTACTCATGAATGCTTTAAAAAAAAATGAAAATGTATGAATCATCTTAATGCCTTGACAGGATTTGAAGTTGCATTAAGATTAGCTTCGCTGAGCACTTCGTGGTTCCCGCCTGCGCCTATGGTGTGGGCACATCTTTTTTAAATTTTTGTGGCGTTACGCTAGCTTGCTTTGAAATATGATAGCCCTCCAATGAAAATCGGGACAAGTTGTTGAAGAACAAAATTCGGTTTACTTAAATGGGCTACGACAAAAAGACACCCCCGTCGAGCGGACGCCCCTCTGAAAGAGGAGCAATTAAAAGACCGCATAATTAAATGTCGATTATATTGATTTTTATGCCATAAAGAGGATCTTCTTTTGAAAGGTTAATTCATCTCTTTTATAAATTCTACATTTTGTTATCACTGCTTCTACAAATCGTATCATAGATGTTGTTTGCAATGAAATTTTTAAGAATATATCCCTTCATAATCTTCTAAAACGTTTTATTTGTAAAGTTAAGCGATATACTTATATTTAAAAACTTAATCAATCTAAACCAAGTATTCCATTTTATGAAATTAAAATCATTAGCGGGCCTCGGCGTTCTGGCTGCAATAGGGTTTGCATCATGCCAATCTGAAACCAAAAAATCTTCCTCAACAGATAGTTTGAAAAACGATTCTGCAGCGGTAGTAAAATTAGTAGCCGATTCTTTTAAAAAAGAAATTGATGGTAAACAAACGGCGCTGTACACCTTAAAAAATAAAAACAATGCAGAAGCGGTTTTTACCAATTATGGCGGACGTTTGGTTAGTTTATTAGTACCAAGCAAAGATGGAAAGCTGGTTGATGTGGTGGTGGGTTTTAAAAGCGTAACAGATTACGAAAAATCTACTGAACCTTATTTTGGTGCAACCATTGGTCGTTACGGTAACCGCATAGCAAAAGGCAAATTTACCCTTGAAGGTAAAACCTATTCATTATTTACCAATAACGGGCAAAATACATTGCACGGTGGTAAAAAGGGCTATCAATATGTAGTTTGGGATGCCACTCAGCCAAACGCCGGTACGTTAGTATTACATTATTTATCAAAGGACGGTGATGAAAATTTTCCTGGCAATTTAGACGTTAAAGTAACGTATACATTAACAGACGATAATGAATTGAAAATGGATTACGAAGCCAAAACAGATAAAACAACTGTGGTAAACTTAACCAATCATGCATTTTTTAATTTAAATGGTGATGGAAGTGGTACCATTTTGAACCATGAGGTGCAAATTTATGCGGATGGATATACGCCGGTAGATTCGACCCTGATTCCGACAGGGAAAATTGAAAAAGTGGCGGGTACACCTTTCGATTTTAACAAAGCGACAACCATTGGTGCGCGTATAAACGATAAAAACGAACAGTTAACTTTTGGTAAGGGTTACGATCATAACTACGTGCTGAACAAAACAAAAGCAATGGGTATGTTCCATGCGGCTACAGTTAAGGGAGATAAATCGGGTGTGGTGATGGATATTTTTACACAAGAGCCTGGTTTACAATTTTATAGTGGTAACTTTATGCAAAGTAAAAATACCTTTAAGTCTGGCGTTAAGGATGATTTTAGAACAGCTATTGCAATGGAAACCCAGCATTTTCCTGATTCTCCTAATCAGCCTTCATTTCCTTCAACAGTGCTAAAGCCAGGACAGGTATATAAAACAAGTTCGATCTATAAATTTACCAAATAATGATTTGGTAATCCCTACATCTCAACGATGATAACATGATATACGGTCTGTGGAAACACAGGCCGTATCTGTTTTAGAAAAGATCCTGTAAAACTGGATCGGTATAATCTTCAATAAAGGCAATAATATTGTGATAAGCCGAAAATTCATCCTTCGTGTGCATGGTCGTTAGCGCCACACATTTCATTCCAGCATTTTGTGCGGCCTCAATCCCTTTTGGAGCGTCTTCAAAAACAATACATTCACTGGCATCAATCCCTAAAATTTGCGCTCCTTTGGTAAAAGTTTCAGGATCAGGTTTGCTGTTTACCACATCTTCGGCACTTACTATCGTTTTAAAATAAGATCGGATATTTAAATTATCGAGTACAAAATTAATGTTGAAAGGAATTGCAGCTGAGCCAATGGCCATCTGAATACCCGATTGTTTCGCTTTTTCCATAAACTCGCCCAATCCTGCAATCAGCGTTAAATGCTTTTTATAGGCTGCCTGATAACGGTGTTCTTTTTCGATCGAAATCTGGTCAATCTGCTCCTGAGAGAAATGGCCCACACCAAAAACACGCTCCAAAAGATCCTGATTTTTGCCATACATCTGTTTTTTAACCGCCTCAAAACTAATGCTGGCGCCCAAATCCTGAGTAAGGATGTTATGCCAAGCCTGGTTATGAAAAGCCATGTCGTTAATCATGGTGCCATTTAGATCGAAAAGGAAAGCTTTGGGTTTATGGTTCATCATGGCGGCAAAATTATCAGATTTTTTTATGATTAAGTTAAAATAGCGTCATCAACCCGAAATTTAACATTTAAATTATCCCTTTATTAAGCTGAAAAAAAGTGTTAATAAATTATTACTGGTGAATTTGTAATTTTTTAGCTGTTCAATACGTTTGGGTATTTGGAAATCCGGCACACAAGTGATAGCTTACATTGTTTAAAAACCGGGATAAATTTTATGGATGCTGCCAGGCACGAAAGTGAACCGCTTATTAGCTATTTAAGTAACCTGCAGACGCTCCGCGAGGAAATAGTTGAGCAGGCAAAAGCTAAAACATTCAGGATTTCTGTACGCAAAAATAATATTTTACCTTGTTTTAACGAATTACATGGCGATTGTTTGTTTTTTATTATAAAAGGACTGGTACGCGGGTTTATAGTAGATGAAGGAAAAGACATCACCTCCTGGTTAATTGAAGAAAACCACCTGATAGGGAGCATCCGCAACCCGGGTTCCATCAAACCCACTTATCAAGAGCAGTTTCAGGCGTTGGAAGATTCGGAATTGCTTATCCTTCCTTACCATTTTATTGATGATATGTATGTGCAATTTCCTGAAACGAATGTACTGGCCAGAAAACTTTTAGCCATACATTATTATATGTCGCAGGAACGCTCCATTCTGTCGAGAATACCCTCTGCCGAAGCTCGCTACAGGCAATTTAAAAACGGGCATAACACTTTACAGTTAAGGGTTCCCTTAAAATTTTTGGCCAGTTACCTTGGGATACGCATCGAAACTTTAAGCAGGATCAGGAAAAAGGAAAAACCCGAAGGAAAAGTTAAGAATTAACCTGTTTCTTTTTTAAATAGAAGTAACAGAGCGGAAAAAGACAGATTAATCCCAATAAAAATCCCCCAACGGTATCTGTAAACCAATGTGCACCTAAGTAAATTCTTGATGGGGCAATGGTAATAACGAGAAATGCTGATAGGTAAGTAACGATGTTTTTAGTAAGCTTTGGGATGTTCTTCGAGCTATTCATCAGGATAATCAGAAAACCGAAAAATAAAGTGTACGAAAGTACATGCCCGCTAGGGTAACTTTGAAAACGGTTAACTTCAACCAGGCGAACATAAAAGGCAGTAGGCCTTGGTCGGTTAATGATATTTTTGATACCTAAAATAATCAGTCCGGATAACAATACGGTAGAAATAAAAAGACCTTCTCTTTTATATTTTTGCCAGTAAAAAATTGCAGCAACCACCACAACAGAAAGTAGTGAATAGGGGAGTTCGCCAAAAAAGCTAATGGCCAGCATTACTTTATCCAACCAATCGGCATGGTATTGCTGAATAAAAAGCGAAGTTTTAATATCGAAAGCCAATATGGGATGTTTGGCGATGAAAAAACTCAAAGCGGCAAAAGCAATAATCAATACCGCAAGTATAAAAATTAGGGTGTTTCTTTTCAAAAGGTTGGACATAGGCGGGTCAAAATTCAAAACTATGGATTTTATGGCAATCAAAATAAAATTTTCCTGCTTTTAATTAAATGATTGTATCGCTGAAAATTTAAAGTTTGTAAGGAAAAATAAATTTTTAACCTGACAAAGCCACAGTAGTGAGAAAAATTCATCAAGGAAATAAAACGATTCATCAAGGAAATATGCCTATATGTATAATCTGTTATGATATGTTAAAATGATTTTGAATCTTCGAAACAGATAATAAGGATATCTATGCTTACGAGGTTGGCAGGATTAATTTCCTGCCGACTGAAGAGGCAACTCCACTTTACATTTATTCCATAAATAATAATTTAGTGTTAACGCTCCAGCCGAAGCCCACCTCCTTTAAACAGGGAGGAGCTTAGGTTGTTTTTGTATACCGTGAAGGGTTGCGTTAAATGAAATTGCTGAAAAAAAACTGCCTATTGTATAATATCAGGTATTGCTTGATATAAAGGCTGTAAAAACCTCAATAAAAGGAAGAAATGGTGATTGACTATTTTACTACAATCTGTTTTGGATCGGTAACCACAATTTGTCTTTTACCCTTAAACTCGGTTACAATGCCGGTTACACAAATTTTATTTCCCATAAACATACTGGCCGGTTCTGATGGAAATTTGCTTTCGTCCTCTTTATTAATTACCACTGTAATCAGTTCTTTTGGATAGGCACCGCCTAAGTTGATCAAAGTTAATTTCTCCAATCCTTTTGTACTGTAAACCGAATCGCAAATGGTTACGCTTTTACCAACATATTGGGCTGCATCTTTAGCCAATACCAAAGTCTGGCTTTTTGCATAAAATGCAGGTGCCAATAACAACAGCAGGAGAGATAATTTTTTCATATTGATGGGATGAATGGGTGAAAATGCCAATAATGTGCATTGCATTTGTTTAGCACTGCAAAGTTAAGGCGAATTTGACACAAATCAATAGTAAATGCAAAACAAGCATAAATTTTACATGAACAGGATTTTATCTTCACATAGATATTGTTTAAATTGTAGAACCAATATTGCTAGCCAAATATTTTAAGCCTGTATGAAAGTAGATTACATTGCGTTATCTGTGCCTGTGTTTTTTATCCTGATTGGGGTTGAACTGGCCTATAATTTTTATAAAAAGTTAAATTATTACCGGCTTAACGATAGTATTGCCAATTTAAGTCAGGGGATAGGACAGCAACTCACCGGTATTTTCATGAAAACAGCCTTATTTTTTGGTTATAAATACATTTTTGAGCATTGGCGCTTATTTGAACTGCCAAATACCGTCTGGACCTGGATTCTTTTGTTTATCGGGGTTGATTTTTTTTACTATTGGTTCCACCGGATGAGTCATCAGGTAAATGCTTTGTGGGCATCACATATTGTACATCACCAGTCAGAAGAATATAATTTAACCGTGGCTTTACGCCAAAGCTGGTTTCAGGGCTGGTTTAGCTGGGTATTTTACCTGCCGCTGGCTTTTGTTGGTTTTGATCCGATTATGTTTTTAACACTAAGTTCGTTTAATACCCTATATCAATTTTGGATTCATACCAGGGCAATAAAAAATATGGGCTTTTTAGAATATGTTCTTAATACGCCTTCACATCACCGGGTACATCATGGCTCTAATCCCAAATACATAGATAAAAACCATGCAGGTACGTTAATTATCTGGGATCGTATTTTCGGTACTTTTCAAAAAGAAGAAGAAGAGGTGTATTATGGCATAACCAAACCTTTAGCCAGCTGGAACCCGGTTTGGGCGAACCTGCATTATTGGGATGATCTAGTTAAAACCGCGAGGCAATCGCCAAGAATGAGTGATAAAATTAAAGTTTTTATTAAACCACCAGGTTGGTTTCCTGCTCATTTAGGTGGATTTCAATCTGCACCCGAAATTAATCCGGTAACTTATCAAAAATACAATCCCGTATATCAAACCAAGCTAACGGGTTATGTGCTGGTACAATTTTTAATATCGCTCGCTGCAGGTTCCGCTATTTTATTCTCCTATCATAAACTGGAAACCCTGCCATTAATTTCAGGATCTTTTTTTACCATATTAACCTTAATTACCTGTGGCGCATTGTTGGAGCAGAAAAAATGGCAAATTAAGTTCGAATATTTCAGGTTAATATTTGGCGTTTTATTGGTGCTGATTTTTAAATTCCCTTTAGGTTATCAAGTAATTTTTGTGGCTATCCAGTTAATATCCGTAATTTGGTTTTTTAATTTGCAAAAGGCAAATCCTAATCCCAATGAAGACTAAGTTATTTTCATTTATTTTTTTTCTGGTATTTGTAATCCAGCTTTATGCTGAATATGCCAATAACACCGGGTTGCGCAATTTCTCAAAACCATTAATTGTGGTGGTACTTTTGGTTTGGCTTTATGTAGGCACTCAATTAAAAGGCCGTTTCCACAAGCGGATTTTTACAGGATTAATTTTTGCCTGGGCAGGCGATATCTTACTGATGCTGCAAAACGACAGAAGAAGTTTTTTTATTTTCGGACTGGTTGCTTTTCTGATCTGCCATATTTTCTATATCAGGGCTTTTACACTTGATCATAAATCTAACCCGGCACATAAAACACCTTACTTTTTATGGGCGGTGGGGGCATTTGCTATTTTTTGTGCTGGTTTGTTCTTCTATTTGCAGCCACACCTGGGGGCAATGCAATTTCCGGTTTTAATGTATGCGATTATCATCTGTGTGATGGCGCTTATGGCGGTTAACCGTTATGGTAAGGTGAATATTTTTAGTTTTAAACTAATTTTATACGGTGTGTTATTTTTTCTACTTTCTGATAGCGCATTGGCTGTTAATAAATTTGCTCAGCCCATTCCACAAATCGGCGCTTTAATTATGGCTACTTATATGGTAGCACAATATTTGATTGTTTACGGGACTATTGAAAGGAAGCTAGTAGTGACGAGGACAGAAGTATAGAACGAAATTATAGTTTTTGTTTTTTGAAAAGCAGGGTTCTGTGTTAATCGGTAACTGTAGTCCTGCTATCGTTTCAATCTTTTTAATAGATACTTGTATGCTGAGGCACGAAGCATCTGTTCCATAGCCTGTAGATGCTTCGTGCCTCAGCATGACAGCACATTTGGAGGTACTGCAAATAAAAAAGGATTTTCACTTTATCAGGTTTATAATGATTGGTAACCAATAAAATAGTGGCCTTTCCGTGTGTTATGAGTCTCCGTGGTTCGAAAAAAGATTCTATATCTGTGTTTATCCGTGCTAATCTGTGGTTAACAATAAAATTTATTTCTTTTCTTTATCCAAAACCGTAAAAATCTGTACCAACCGTTCTCCATTTTCATCAACCAAAGTTAAAGTGTGTTTCCCAGGAGGTGGACTAATAGCCAGTTGATGAAAGTTAGTAGTGGTGGCTACATATTCGTTATCAATGTGCCAGTATATTTTCGAACTTGAATTTCTATGTGCAGCATTAATTACAATTTTGCCCCTTGTTCCATCTAATTCGAGCGGAATATAGACTATTGCATTATTTTTTGGATAAATTACCTCCATTACACTATTCCCGCCTGCAGGGTTGCAGCCCTCTTTAAAAGCAGGAAGGTTTTTATAATCGCTGTTTTTTATTTTATAGTAATATTCCATTGCAGGTGGTAAAATAAACCAACTTTTATGCTGCATATTGGTTACGCTTTCACATAAATCGGTAACCCTGTAAGCACCTGTTTTATCTAAATGAACCAGTTTGTGATAGGGGCAAACGGTTGTTTTTTCTCCTGCAACAGGAACCAATTCTTCCACTACATCAGTACAGTATTCGCCGGCTTTATAACCACTCTGCTTACATATTTTTAGTTTTTTGAGTTTGGTTTTAGGTGTTTCGAACCATTTTCCATTAGGTAGCAGCCTAAAAATATCAAACAAAACAGGTGCGGCTGCTTCAATACCCACTAAACCGGGCCTTCCTTCTCCATCGGCGTTGCCCACCCAAACGCATACTACGTAATTTGGCGTTAATCCTACAGCCCAGGCATCACGAAAACCAAAACTGGTACCTGTTTTCCAGGCTACCCTTTGCGATGATGAAAATTGTTCCCAAAGCCCCTCGTCGCCTGGCCGCATCACTTCTTCCATGGCGTTAAAAGTTGCCCAAATGGCACCGTGATCTAAAAATGAATTGCGCTGGTAGTCTTTTTCGTCTTTAGTTGTTTGGTTAAAATAAGTTGCCCGTTTATAATCTTCGGGATTGTAAAGGCCTTTATATGTGTTAAAATGATTCAGGGTGCGTACCATACCCATATAGGTATTGGCTAAATCCCACATGGTTACCTCGCTTCCGCCTAAAATCAACGATAAACCATAATGATCGGCTGGTTGGTTTAATGTACCTATTCCAAGTTTCTTTAACTTATCATAAAAACGTTCGTACTTGTATTGTTGCAGCATTTTTACAGCAGGGATGTTTAAGGAGCGGCTCAGTGCCTTATCTGCAGCAATGGCACCATCATAACCCAAATCGTAATTTTGTGGCGAATAGCCCGCAATTTGTGTCGGAATATCGGGAATTAAAGTATGTGGCAATATAAAACCGTCGTTCATCATACTGGCATAAAGCAAAGGCTTTAGGGTACTGCCCGGACTACGTGGGGCTTTAATCATATCCACGTGGCTTTGCAAGTCAGCATTTTCTGGTTGATAAATATTGCCGACATAACTTACCACCTTGCCTGTACGTGCATCGAGTACCAAAGCCGAAATGTTGTTGATGTCGTTGGCACGATAGCGGTTATTGTACCGTTTTAAAATGGAATTTACTTTTAACTGGATATTTTCATCCAAAGTAGAAGTAATTCTTGTTGAATTAATTTCCAGGCTTTTCCTTTCTGCCTTAAACCGGTTTAATAAATGTGGTGCATTTTGAGGCAAAGGCATAGGTTTACCCGGAACAGGTTCTAATTTTGATAAATTGGCTGTCGCCTGATCGATGTATTTAAGCTGGGCGAGTTTATCTAATAAATCGTTTCTTTTTTTGATGAGTCTGGTGGAGTTTTTACCAGGGTGAACCAAAGATGGACTATTGGGAAGCACTGCAAGGGTAGCCATTTCGCCCCAAGAAAGTGTTTTGGCATCACGGCCGTAATAGCGCCAGCTCGCGGCTTCTAAACCGACAACATTACTCCCGAAGGGCGCATTTGCAGCATATAAACCAAGAATTTCTTCTTTTGAATATTTTAATTCCAAGCGTAAGGCTAAAATCACTTCCAGTAGTTTTTGCCAAACGGTCCGGTCTTGTTTTCTAGATAAACGGATGACCTGCATGGTTAATGTACTGCCACCGCTAACCACACTTTTAGCCCGCCAATTTTGACGCATGGCTCTGCTCATAGCCAAAATATCTACGCCAAAATGGTTGTAAAACCGTTTATCTTCAAAGGCAATAATGCAATCCTTAAATTTTACCGGAATGCTATCTGCCACCGGAAAACGCCACTGTCCATCGCTGGCAATTGCAGCGCTCAATAAATTACCATTGCTGGCTTCAATTACGTAGGAGGTAGGCGTTTTGAAAAGTTTTGAAGGCAGTGAAAATAAAAACGCCAAAAGCAGGACAAAGCAAATCAGATCGGAAAGGAGGAATGCTTTTGGGATTTTGTTCATTTGGTTTCAGAATGGGTTTAAATGTATTGAGCTTTAAATTTCGGTTCGTGGAGACACGAACCAAGGCTTTGAAGAATAAGTTTTGTCGCCATGGTTTGTGCCTCCACGAACCATTAGCGCTTTCTTAGCAAAATGGCCAATTTCAATATGACTTTTTCTCTTGTACTTGAATAAATTATTCATTGTTTTAAATTTCGGTTCGTGGAGACACGAACCAAGGCTTTGAAAAATAAGTTTTATCGCCGTGGTTCGTGTCTCCACGAACCATTTTGTTCTCCACTAAAATTCTAATCTTAAGTCTTTCAAAAAGGAGTATTTTAATTCATTCTTTTCGTAAAATAATGCTGACGAATATAAATAATCTTCGGGTTCTGTTGCTAACTGCCAATGCGCAGTACAAGGGGTATTATGTAAATAATCCAGTTTCTGATATGCAACTTCTGGAGTGTATAAATGTATAGCTAGAGGATCTCTCTGCCAAAATTCGTAATTTTTATTAATTGCATTTGTATGGTAATTGATAAGTTCACCTGGACTTAATAATTTTTTGAATTCGTGGGCAGTATATTTTAAAAATGAACCTTAAACAGTTTCTTTGCCGTTCAGCTCATTTGTTCTCCAAATAGTATGAATATGGTTAGGCATAATTACAAAAGCGAAAATATCAAGTTTTTTAAATTTACTTAGATGCTCAAACGAGCTTAAAATGATATGCTTGAACATATTTTCTTCCAGTAACTTTTGCCATTTGTTTATGGTAGCTGTCCAAAAGTAAATTTGCCCAGTCTCCATGTAGTTCTTTCTTCTGTCTGCAAATATTTTATCCATAATTATTTAATTTCAGTTCGTGGAGACACGAACCAAGGCTTTGAAAAATAAGTTTTATCGCCGTGGTTTGTGTCTCCACGAACCACCGATATATGTATTTTTTCTAAATACTCAAACCTCGCAGGTTTTGAAAACCTGCGAGGTTTAAAATACCTATTTCACTACTTGTACCCACTTACCTGCTTCAGTAGCCGAAATATCATTATTATACATTGCTTCGCATTGAACCGCTGATAAATAATATTTACCTAAATAAGAGGCGTTCAGCAGCACTTTATACACCAAAGTTTCACCTTCTCTTACATTAAAATAGGTAAAAACACGGTCATCCCTGATATCCTGGTAGGTAAAAGGAGAGGAGGCCAATATACTTTGATTATCATTAACCCTTGTATTGATAATTTCCCAACCTGAAGGGAAAATTTGGGTTAACGCCATTTGTTCGTAATAACCCATTCGGCCCGGGTTTTTTACCGTTACTTCAGCGTAAAAATCGGTGCCTTGTTTTAAAGTGGTTGGATCTAAAACTTTGCCATTTAAACGTTTGTAAGTCACGTTCATATCCAGTACGTCTGGTCGGTTTGGTAAGAAATTATTCTGACCAGCAACGGGTTGTCCTTCTAAAACCAACCGTACAAATAATACATTATTGCCATTATTGGTAATTGATGCACTGTTGCCTTTAAAGTTTACAGGTGTGCTATTGATGTATTGATTAGAGTTAACAGGAGCCGTTTTTCCATCCAAAACATATTGGTACTGTAATTTATTGGCCGATTGGTTCGTACCACAGAATTTTGCAATGGCCAATAAACTATAAGCCGTTGTTTGGGTACTGTACCAGGTATTTTCGCCCAATTTGGCCGCTAAAGGTTGTAATAAACTAGCTGCTTTCGCTTTCTGACCGAGTAGGGTAAGGGTTTCTAAAATCATGGCTTCATCACGAACATCAGAGCCATAAGTACCGCCCAATTGTTTGTAAGCCTGGATAGAAGTATCCAAACCCCTGATCATATTTTGGGCAACGTCATTTTGTCCGGCCAGTTTGTATGCTGCCGCCAATCGCCATTTCGCTGCAACAGACAGGTACTCAAAGGCTTTTAAACGATTCATTGCGGCCATCTCTGGCCTTTTAGCCAGTGCAAGCATATACAAACGGTAAGCTTGTGATAAATCGCCACCATAAAAATTATTACTATTTGGGGCCCAATTTGTTGCTTTTGATTTTTGAAAACGCAACAGTTCATCTAAAAGTCCAACAGGTAGGGTATAACCCGCATTTTGTGCTTCCACCAGGAAATGACCGGCATAATTACTTCCCCATTCGTCAGAAGTACCTTCTCCAGGCCAGTAAGATAAACCACCATCGGTAGTTTGGAAACCTTTAAGCCTGTTTATTCCAGCCTTAATATTTTTCTCCGTTGTGGCTTTTTGCTGTCCATTTAACGGACTCAAACGATCAAGGAACAGTTGAGGGAAAATGCCCGAAGTAGTTTGTTCTATGCAACCATGTGGATATTGGATTAAGTAGCTTAACCTTTTACCGAGATTGATGGCCGGGATAGAAGAAACTTCCAATGATCCGGAGTTTGTACCAGTCATTCCGATCGGTAAATAATTTACTGCCCATTTGGTATGTGGCTGTACTGTTGAAGAAACCACATTGGTTACATAAGGATTTGGATTTCTGATATCCATTTCTACGTCGTAAACTGTTTTTTCTGCGCCACTTTGTGCAATCACTTTTACTTTTGCAATTCCAACAGTATTTGGTGCTTTAACTTCAAAATAAGTCATTTGTTCGCCTGTTTGCTTGTAGTAAAGCTGTTGTTTATTAGTTCCCTGAACAATTAAATTGCTTGCCTGAAGTTGTACTGATACATTCTTCAGATTACTTTCGGTAGCAAAAACGGTTACAGGAAGGGTGAAACTTTCCCCTGGGCCAATCACCCGTGGCAGGGTAGCCAATACCATCAAAGGTTTTTTAACCTGAACTGATTTTTCTGCAAAACCATAGGCGGCATCCTGTCCGGCAACTACCATGGCCCTAACAGCACCAATGTATTGAGGCAATTTAAACTTGTGTGTTTTACTTTCGCCTTTGCCAATGGTAAATGGTCCCATAAATTTAACTACAGCCTGAAAACGGTTCGCTTTTGCCGGATTGAGGTTTTTGTTGATACTGCCATCACCACCGATGCTTAAAATACGCTCCAGGTTTCCGCCCCATGCACCCAATACATAGTCGAATAAATCCCATGTTTTAACGCCCAAACCTTCGCGGGCATAAAATGCACCATGCGGATCTGGTGTTTTAAAACGGGTTAAATCCAGCAAACCTTCATCTACAAGTGCAATGGTATAAGTCATTGCTTTGCCGTTCTGTTCTCCAACAGTAATGGTGTTTTCCGTTTCAGGTTTGATTTTATCCAACATCTTTATGGTTGGCTTAAGGATCGTTTGTGGATCTTCCACCGAAAGTGGAATGGCTCCATACATCCTGATCGGCAAATCGTTAACCGTTTGTGCATGAGGTTGCAATAAAGTGATGTTCGCGAATACATTCGGTGCCATTTCTTTTTCTGCTTTAAACTTAAATTGGGTTTGACCGGCTTTGGTATCAACCCAGAAAGTTTTTAATACACGACTTCCGTTTTCGATAGAAATTAATGCTCTGCCGTTCTTTCCGGTAGGAATGGTTAAAGTAATGTCTTCTCCAACGGTAAATTTCTCCTTATTTGCCGTGAAAGATAACATCGAAGCTTCTGTAGGATTGCTGCCCTGCTCGCGCTGTGCCCAACCTGGCCAATCTACATAAACCGATTTTCCGGTAACATGCCCGCCGTTTACGTCACGTACCAAAATTAAATAACGTCCCCATTCTGGTTCATCGACACGTAAATTCCAGCTTCCTTTTCCGTTGAATAAGTTTACCTGGTGACTTTCTACCAACTTATTGTACTGGTTTTGGGTGAAATTGGCATAGGTATACTGATCATCCTGTTCCCACCACCAGCGCCATTGGGTTTTATATAATTCTACGGTAACAGTTTTGGTGCCGCTCAATAATTTTCCATCGGTATTTACATTAACAATTTCGATTTTATGCTCTTTTCCGGTAACCAACATACCGCTTAAACGGTCACCCTTTTCAGGACGGATGCCCAAATAATTGCTGTAAACATGGTAGGGGATACTGAAATTGTCGATACTGAAATTACCTCCAGGTTCGAAAACTTTTGTAGTGAAATTTGCCCTTAATACGCCAGGAGCAGTGTTATTCTCATTTAAGTTGGTATTGATCTGTGCCGTACCGTTTTGGTTTAAAGTCCCCTCGAAAATGGTTTTAACCTGCGATTGGAAGTTAACCGTTGGATTATCGAAACTAAAACCTTCAAAGCCTTTAAACTTGGTTTCGGTGGTGTTTAAATTAACGTCAACCTTGGCTTTTAAATTTTGAGCCACTGCACCGAAGAGCCATTTGGCCGATAGGGTAGCGGCAGAAGTGCCTGTGCTTAAGTACGGCCGGTTACCGATGTTAAAATCAATTTTTAAGCGGTTTGGCATTACCGTTTCAATTTTTAACGTTTTGGTAAAGGTTGCGCCACCTGCTTTAACTTTTGCCATCCAGTTACCTGTAGGGGCTGTACTTTCAGTAGCGGTTTTAAAGGTGTAAAACCCGTTTGTAGGTTTACCATTAATCAGTCGTTTATAAAGCTGACCTTTTGGATTGTAAAACTCCATGGTTACGGGATAATTGGCAGGCAGTTTCTTTAATTTATCTTCGAGAACGAAAGAAACAAATAAACTATCACCCGGACGCCAAACGCCACGTTCGCCATAAATAAAGCCTTTCAAGCCACTTTGTACTACATCACCACCAACATCAAAACGGCTTAAAGGAAGTGAACTTCCATCATCTAATTTGAGGTAACCGCGTTCTGAGCCATTTTTGGCGATTAATAAAAAAGGCTGACGTTTGAGGTCGAATCTTGCAAAACCATCACCATCAGTCTTGGTAGTAAAAATAATCTGCTTTTGGTAATCCATTAATTCGAGGTTGATACCACTTAATGGCTTTGCAGTTAATAAATCGGTTGCGATAATCAGCATCGAATTATCATTTCCGCGCTTAGCTACTAAACCAATGTTCGAAGCAATTAAGTTTCTGCTTGCCCAGCGTTGGTTGGTATAAAATGATGGCGTACAAGGGTTATCTTTATCATTCCATCTGTAATTTGAAGGATAATAATTATTGTACCGTTGCCAGAAATCATCATCTTCATCAATCTTTTCGCCGTAACCTTCATCACTTCCATATTCGGCTTCCTCATCACTTCCATCAGCTTTTTCTACCCCCGCTTTACAGTTGTAGGCATTATATTCTTGTCTGAATGCGATGGTAACACGGTACATGGCACCAGGTTCAGTACGGATCATTTTATCCAGATCGAGTGTAAAACGATTCTTTTTGTGCAGGTTTAGCGCTTTATCTTCGTCTAAACGTACGGTTTTCTGCAAAATAGGTTTTGCCACCCTGCGGAGTTCGTTCCCATCTTTATAACTGTTGGTTTGGAAAAACTGAGGAATATTGTTTTCGTAAATTTTAATTACGGTTACATCAACTGCTTTCAAATTGATCGCTTCGAATGGTAAAACAAGTTTTCCTGAGTTTGGTAAAATGGTACCGGCACCCGCAATGGTAACTGATGGCAATTTATCCTCGAAAACGAGGTTAGCTACCTTACCGCTCGTTAATGTTTTAGCATTAATATTCTCCACACCAGCGTTTACACTTAAAGTATAATTGCCCTTTAATTCTTCAGGGGCATAAACTTTAACCTGACTGGCATCAATGGTATACCTCACATCGCTTAAATTCCCTAACGTAATCATCCCGGTTAAATCCTGACCTACGCCAATCGGCTCCGAAAATTGTACCAAAGCATAATCTTCTTCTCCCTGAATGGCTTTCATATCCAGGATTTCGAATTTATTGATGGATGGAACACGAACTTCTACTTCACCTTTCTGGTCAGCATCAATAGCATCACCATCCCATTTTACTTTTAAATTCTGATCATTGCCAGTCTTTTTGATACTATCGATGGTAAATTTTGAAATGTTTTTTGCGGGATCATGCTGCCATTTAATTTTTAATTTCTGATCAAAATCCAATGAAAGTGTTTTCTCTATCTTACCGGTTTCTTCTACATCGGCAGTGGCCACTTCGCCAGTTAACTTCATATAATCAAGGGAAGTATTATTCTGCGAAACCAAACCATTTTGCATCAGCATGATGCCTGGCGTAATCACTTTAAACTCAAAATCGAAATCTTCAAGCCCTTTTTCGGTAGCAGAAACTTCCGATAGCTTAAAAGTAGCATCGTAATTTTTCCCGGGCTTCAGGTTTTCATCAGGTCTGAACTCTACCGTTTGCGGATCGATCCAATAGGTTTTGCCGGAAATAGAAGGGGAGAAGTCGAAAAGTTCACGCGAATCGGCCTTGCCCAAATCCTGCATACCAGTTGCCGCATTGGCGAGGTGTACGCGAATAAAACTTTTTTTGGAAATGGTTCCGGAGGTATAGGCTTCGATGTATTTGGCATAAGCCTGATTTTCTTCGTGATTTTTCTTTTTCCGGTTGAAATATATAAATACAATTGCTGCAATAGAAAGGACAAGCAATCCGATAAAAATAAATTTCTTTTTTGAGGACGACTGGTAGGTAGATGGTTGTTCCATAGGATGAATTCGTTAAGATAAATGAGAATATAATGTTGCGGTTGGAGCAATTGCTATGCCGTAATTGATCTGAATAATCCGAAAAACCCATATTCTTTCTGAAAATTAACTAAAATACACGTTAAAATAAATAATGTTGAAAATTAAAGCGAATGGTTTGTTCATTTGCATGGATTTGGATAAGTTTACACCATCAACCCAATACAACCAGATATGATCAAGAAACTCTTAATTTTTTCGTGTTTATTAATTTCTACACATTTTTGTTTTGCGCAAAAAGCAGAGGTGGAAGAGGCAGTAAATAAACTAACCAAACTGATGGTTACGCCTGATAGTGCTGCATTAGATAAAATGGTGCTGAATCATTTAAGTTATGGCCACTCGAGTGGAAAAATTCAAACCAAACAGGAGTTTTTACACTCTTTACTTTCCGGCGAATCTGATTTTGTAGATATCAATTTAACCGATCAATCTGTTATTATCCAAAATAAAACAGCTTTGGTTCGTCATACCCTGAATGCAAAAACCAATGATAAAAACGTTCCTGGAAACGTAAAATTGTATATCCTTTTAATCTGGAGTAAAGAAAAATCAGACTGGAAATTAATTGGAAGACAAGCGGTTAAGGTGCCTTAGCTGAGTTTGCAGTTTTGGGAGCAGAACCGGCAGAAATTATAAGCGATTTATAGTCTGTTTTTAGTTTGGATTTTGAGAACTAACAGTTTGTAATCAGTATTTTTCTTCACTGCTTAAATCGGTAGAAAAAGACTCCAAACTCCCAGCTTAAAACTCTAAACTACTTTATCATCACCCCCGGTTTGTTTACCAATGGGATTTTAATCAAATTAGAATCGATGATACTTTCGGGAAGGAAAATAAATTTTTTATCGTAAATGGTGCTGCCAATGTAGTAGCTTAACCAGTATTCGTTCGTTAGGCCAAACACCTCCGGATCTATGGCTTCTACGCCGGCAAAAGAATTGGCTTTCATATCACCTACAAAATGCCGCAAAACAGAAGTTTTTACCTGTTTGCCGTCTTTTTCGCCATAACCTTTAGAGCTGATTAAGACGTTAGTAATCGGCTCATCTTTTAGATTAACGAGATAAACCGTCCAGCTGCTTACCTCTGGTGTTTCGCCCATCAATACTACGGCCATCGCAATATCTTCAACTGTATTTTCTGGTAAATCTGATTTCAAACGGGTTAACTGTTTAAACGGTTAATTGTAATGTGTAAATTATTGATTTTTGGATGATATAATTACTTATCCTACCATCCAAAAATCCTTTAATTTTGATCCTATTTCTTTTTGGCTACCGCCTTTTTTGCAGGTGCCGCTTTTTTCTTTGCCGGAGCCTTTTTCTTTGTTTCGAAAGCGTTCGGTACCTGCTCTACAATCATTTTCTTTACCACCTCTAAATCAATATCAACGAGTTCTTCTGGTGTATATTTCTGTTTGGTTGTCTCGTTATACCTCAGCTTAAGCATCAATTTGCCAAAACGGATAAACGGTCCCCAACGGCCATTTTCGATAGAAATTTTCTCTGCATCCCAGGTTTTAATAAAACGGTTGGCTTCTTTTTCTACTTTCTTGCCGATTAAAGTATTGATATCTTCCTGTGATAAATTGTCGAAATCGTAACCTTTTGCCGGGATATTGATAAACAAATCATTCCACTTAATAAACGGACCGAAACGGCCTTTGCCTTTGGTAACGCCCAAACCTTCGTAGTGGGCAATTGGTGCATCATCATCCATTTTCTGTTTGATAATTTCAACAGCTCTTTCATAAGTAACAGATAATGGCTCTTCGTTTTTTGGAAGTGAAATAAAACTTTCGCCCCATTTTACATAAGGTCCGAAACGGCCAACACCAATCATTACTTCTTTGCCTTCAAAATCTGGCAATTGGAAAGGAAGTTTAAATAACTCTAAGGCATCACCTAAAGTAATGGTCGCTACCGATTGATTACGCATTAAACTCGCATAACGCGGCTTTTCTTCTTCATCCAGTTCGCCAATCTGCACCAATGGCCCAAATTTACCTACTTTGGTATATACATTTTTACCTGTTGCAGGGTCTAATCCTAATAAACGCTCACCTGTAGCACGCTCAGCGTTTTCTAAAGTGGTTTCTACTTCGCTATGAAAAGGATTATAAAAAGAATGCAGCATTTTAGTCCACTCTTGTAAACCCTGAGCAATTTCGTCAAATTCCTTTTCTACCTTGGCGGTAAAGTTAAAATCGACAATTCCTTTAAAATGTTCCACTAAGAAATCGTTAACCACCTCCCCGATATCGGTAGGGAAGAGTTTCGATTTCTCTGCACCAGTAATTTCTGATTTAATTTCTTTTTTTACCTGTCCGTCAGCTAAAACGATGGAAGTGAATTTACGTTGTTTTCCGTCTCTATCTTCTTTAACCACATAACCACGGTTTTGTACAGTAGAAATGGTTGGTGCATAAGTAGACGGGCGGCCGATGCCCAGTTCTTCTAATTTCTTAACCAAACTGGCCTCTGTATATCTGGCAGGTGGACGTGAATAACGTTCTGTTGCCTGCATTTCTTTTAAAAATAATTCCTGTCCTTTAGCTAAAGGAGGCAAAATTGCACCACCTTCTTTTTCTTCTCCTTCTTCATCATCAGTTGATTCCAGGTAAACTTTTAAGAAACCATCGAATTTTAATACCTCACCTTCGGCAACTAAATGTTCTTTTCTGGTTGAAGCGGTGATTTGAGCCGTTGTTTTTTCGAACAATGCTTCACTCATCTGCGATGCAATTGCACGTTTCCAGATCAGGTCGTATAAACGTTTCTCCGAAATATCACCATCTACCGTATGTCTGTCGAAATAAGTAGGGCGGATGGCCTCGTGAGCCTCCTGTGCGCCGGCCGATTTGGTTTTATAAACGCGGTGTTGATGATATTTATCGCCGTAAGCTGATTTAATCTCAGCAGCAGCAGCATTTAATGCAGTTTCCGATAAGTTTACAGAGTCTGTTCTCATGTAGGTAACCTTACCGGCTTCATACAACCTTTGTGCCACCTGCATGGTTCTGGCTACCGAAAAACCTAATTTTCTCGAGGCTTCCTGTTGCAGGGTAGAGGTGGTAAAAGGAGCCGCTGGGTTACGTTTTGCCGGACGGGTTTCTAAACTGGTAATGTCGAACTTGGCATTAACACAATCCTGAAGATATTTTTCGGCGTCCGCTTCGCTTTCAAAACGCTGAGGCAATTCTGCCTTAACCATTTCTTTTCCTTTACCGGTAGAAAACTGTGCGGTAATTTTATAGGCAGCAGCGGCGTTAAAGTTTAAAACCTCCCTTTCTCTATCTACAATTAAACGTACGGCAACAGATTGTACACGGCCTGCAGAAAGTGATGGTTTTACCTTTTTCCATAAAACAGGCGAAAGTTCGAAACCTACCAACCTATCTAATACGCGGCGTGCCTGTTGTGCATTTACCAGGTTATAATCGATTCCACGCGGACTATCAATTGCTTTTAAAATTGCAGGTTTGGTAATTTCGTGAAAAACAATACGTTTCGTTTTCTCCACTTTAAGACCTAAAGTTTCGAATAAATGCCACGAAATGGCTTCTCCCTCACGGTCCTCATCGGATGCTAGCCATACCATTTCGGCTTCCTTAGCTAGCTTTTTCAGTTCGGCGACTACGTTTTTCTTATCGGCAGGTACCTCGTAGGTCTGGGCAAAGTTATTTTTAATATCAATCGCCATATCTCCCTTCACTAGGTCACGAATATGACCATAGCTAGATTTTACCAGGAAATCTTTTCCCAGGTATCCTTCTATGGTTTTAGCTTTTGCGGGTGACTCGACGATTAATAAATTTTTTGCCATGAAATACGTTTTTGTGCAAATAAAGCTATAATTAAAGCATAAATCCAAACCTGCGTGGATTTTTATACAATTTTTTTATTAAATGTTGGTAAAATATGTTCGTTTATAGTGTGATTTTAATCAGGTTTTAATCTTGTACCTTAGACCTCGCAGGTTTTCGAAACCTGCGAGGTCTAAAAATTCCATCTTACCTTTTACCTCATCCATCATATTATTTACAGCCACATTACATCAAGGCAACCGATTTGTACCTATATTCGTATATAAAAATAAAAACAACGATGATCAGCACTATTTTAATCTTATTAAACTTATTGGTATCGCCACCAAAAAATGTTTACGATTTCAGCTTTAAAACCATTGATGGTAAAGAAATTAAACTATCTAAATTTAAAGGCAAAAAAATCCTAATTGTTAATACGGCCTCTAAATGCGGTTTTACACCACAATACGAAGATTTAGAAAAACTTCAGAAAGAATATGGCAAAAAAGTAGTCTTAATCGGTTTTCCGGCAGGTAACTTTGGCGGTCAGGAGTTTTCTACCAATGCCGAAATTAAAGAGTTTTGTACCGGAAAGTACAATGTTTCGTTTTTACTTGCAGAAAAAAGTAGTGTTAAAGGGGATGACATTAGTCCATTGTTTAAATACCTTACCTCGCAAACCAACACGGAAGAGCAGGGCGACATTAAATGGAACTTTGAGAAATTCTTAATCAACGAAAAAGGAGAGTTGGTACACCGTTTTCGTTCTAAAACAAAACCTACAGACGAAGTGATTGTAAAGAACCTGTAGAGAGGTGTAAATGTGAGGTGGAGAATGGAATGATTTTCTATCGCATAATTAAAGGGAAAATGTAATTATAGTGGACAAAATCCATTATCCATTACATTTTCCCTTTTGCATTCAACCTAGTTTTTCTCCAATACCGTTTTCCACACTAAAGCGCTCAATGCAGCGCCGATGATTGGTGCAACAATAAAAAGCCAAACCTGGCTTAGCGCTTGTTCGCCTGCTAAAAGCGCTGGGCCTATGCTTCTGGCGGGATTTACAGATACTCCTGTTACCGGAATCCCAACAATATGGATAAGCGTTAAACTTAAGCCAATAGCTAATCCGGCAAAACCTCCATTAATATTTTTGGTAGAAGTTGAACCGAAAATAACCAGCAAAAAGATAAAGGTGAGTACAATTTCGGCAATAAAACCTGCCTGTAAGCTGTAATGTTGGGGCGAAAGCGCTGCATAACCATTCTGTCCTAAACCATTTGTAGCCAAAGTATATTCTGGCTTACCCGAAGCAATTTGTAGCAAAATGAATGCTCCGGCAATACCACCCAGTACCTGTGCAAGAATATAATATGCCGCTTCGCTAATTTTCATACGGCCAGCGATTACCATACCAATTGAAATTGCCGGATTGATGTGACAGCCAGAAATATGACCTATGGCATAAGCCATGGCAGTTATCGACAAACCGAAAGCAAAGGATATACCTAGTAAACCCACACCAGTGGTGCCATTTGCACCTGCAATTACTGCGCTGCCGCAACCCATTAAAACCAATACTAATGTGCCGATGAATTCAGCTCCGAATTTTGAAAGTTTACTTGTCTCCATATATAATTATTATTTAAAGGTTTAAATATTATATCGGGACGATTTCTAAACGAATATAGAAAAATAGAATAAACTATATAAAATAAAATCACAAAAATTTTGGGCAAAAGTAAGGGGCTTAAATCCATAAGCCCCAATAAACCAAACAAACTATTTATGAAGTATATATATAACTCCTGTTTAAATGAAATGTTTTCGGAAAAATTAAATTATTTGAATTTTTTAGCATAAAAAATCTAATTTATTAGTTCAATTGAAGCAAAACAGTTGAAATAGGCCATTTTGTAACAAAATTGCAGTTTGTTTTTGACTTTGGGATGTTAAAACAAGTTTAGCTGTTCTGGCTGGTAAAGATTAGGGTCGAAACTATAGGATTGGGTGGTATTCTGGTTTCCGCCTACGTAATAAAGTTCTGTTTCTTCATATCTTGAAGCTACTTTTACGAAAGTATCACCGGCAACATTTTTAAAAAGGCTTTCTACCAGGTTCGGGTCATTATTATCTTTTGATAAATGGCTTAACAACAGATGACTCATGTAGGCAGGTTTATGATTCATAAAAAGTTCAAGTGCCTGTGTATTGCTTAAGTGACCATGCCCACCCATAATTCTTCTTTTTAAAAAATAAGGATAACGGCCATTCTGTAACATCTCGGTATCGTAATTGGCTTCTAAAAAGGCTGCATGGCAATTTTTAAAATGCGTAATCAATCGATCGCATACAGCGCCGATATCAGTAAAAACGCCAACCCTGATATCATTACATTCAATGGTAAAACTATAAGGATCTGCTGCATCGTGAAATTTTGAAAAAGCCGAAATCTTTAAATTTCCGATTTGAATGTTTTGTAAATGTTTTAAAGTAAAGGTATTGCTGGCATCTAACAGCAGTTTGCTGCTTTTTAAGGTGGCTGAGCTAATATAAACTGGTAATTTATGTTTCCTGGCGAAAACGGCTAAGCCTTTAATATGGTCGCTGTGTTCGTGAGAGATAAAAATTGCCTTAACCTTGTTTAATGATAAACCAAGGCGTTCCATACGCCTTTCCACTTCTTTGCAGGTTAAACCAACATCAACCAAAACGGCTTCGTTATCGTTTCCCACATAGTAACAGTTGCCGTTACTCCCCGAATTTATTGATGTAAAATATAGTGCCATTTTCAGCCTGCAAGATAAGGCTTATTTGGCTAAAGAAAAAGCAGAACTACACCCTTGTGCCATTGTGTTCAACCAAACGCGATAGGAGAGGAAGAAAAGCCTGGATCAGGTTAATTTCTTCAGAAGAGAATATTTTTTCGAGTGTCTGCGCCAGCCATTCTTCTTTGATTTTCCGGCTGGCGATAATGTGTTTTTCACCTAGCTTGGTTAAGCCGATAAATACTTTACGTTTATCTTCTTCACTCGGAAAACGTTCTACACATTTTGCATCGAACAAACGGTTTATAATCTGCGAAATGGCTTGTTTAGATACCCTTTCCATGTCTGCCAGCTCGGTAGATAACAATTTGCCATGTGTTTCGAGTAAAGACATGGTGAGTAATTCGGCATTGCTGAATTCTGAACTTACGTTCTGCCGGCGTAACTGACGGGTTAAGCGGGTAACGGTGCTTCTGAGCTTTGCTGCAATTTCTTGTGTTTGAGTAGGCATATTAATGGTAAATAAACTTTACAAATATAAGCTTTTATTTTTACTAATTATTTGCTGTGTTTTTATAGAATGTCTTATTTATGATTTTAAAGTGATAAAAATGTATGTTTTTGATTTTCCAGTTAGCGTTAAAATTATTAATTTTGTAAAGTTACTTTACTATTTTAAACATGAGTATTTTTCGTTCGCTAAGGCATTATAATTACAGGTTATTTTTTACTGGTCAGGCTATTTCATTAATTGGTACGTGGATGCAACGTGTAGCCATTAGCTGGTTAGTTTACCGTTTAACAGGTTCGGCATTTTTATTGGGATTGATTACTTTTTTAAGTTTAATCCCTTCTTTAGTGCTTGCTCCTTATGCAGGGAGTTATGTAGACAGGCATAATAAGTATAAAATTCTGGTGATTACGCAGGTGATACTGATGTTACAGGCCGGCGCTTTAGCCTTAATGATCTGGTTTAAAGTGTACGATATGTTCTGGATTGCAGCCCTTTCGCTGGTTCAGGGATTGGTAAATGCATTTGATGTAACGGCGCGACAATCGCTGATGGTAAATTTAATTGATGATAAAGAAGATTTACCAAATGCCATTGCACTTAACTCTTCGATGTTTAATGCAGCCAGGTTAATCGGACCGGCGCTGGCAGGGGTAATTTTAAGCACTTTGGGTGAAGATATCTGTTTTCTGATTAATTTTGTGAGCTTTATTGCAGTGCTGGGTTGCATGGTAATGATGAAGCTTAAACTGACAGAACATCAAAAATCAACCGAAAATATATGGATCGACCTGAAAAAAGGCTATGATTACCTTAAATCATCACCAGATTTAGCCTCTATGGTGCTGATGATGGCTGCTTCGAGCTTATTGGTGATTCCTTTTACTACCTTATTACCCGTTTTTGCTAAAGATATATTTAATGGTAATGCCACAACTTTCGGCTGGTTTGAAAGTGCGGCCGGATTTGGAGCGTTTTTCGGCGCAATTTATATGGCTACATTAAAAGCTGGTCAAAACCTACAGAAAATAGTAATGATGTCGGGTATTTTGCTGGCTGTTGCAGTTGTAGCACTGGCAATTTCTCCAACATTAATATTAGCATTAATTTGTACTGGTTTGGCTGCATTGGGTTTAATGGCACAAACTTCATCTATTAATACTTACCTCCAAACACATGCCGATGATGTAATGAGGGGCAGGACATTAAGTTATTATATTATGGCTTATCAGGGTGTATTGCCGATAGGGAGCTTGCTCATGGGGTATCTGGCACATCTTTTCGGTACGCAGGTAGTGGTGGCTTTTGAAGGTGTAGCCGGTTTATTGATTGTTGCGGCATTTGTGTACAACGAAAATCATCGCAATCAATTAAAGAATAAATTTTCACTATTCGGAAGCTAGATCATACATTAAGAAAGTTTGGTTTTTAATATGATTGTTTGTCTTCGAACCCCGGTTTTCGGCCATTTTTACCATTAAGGAGTTAAGAAACATTAAGAAAGTTTGGTTTTTAATATGGCTATTTGCCTTCGGACCCCGGTCTTCTGACTTTCGGACTTTTTTACCATTAAGGAGTTAAGAAACATTAAGAAAGTTTGGTTATTAATATGGCTATTTGCCTTCGGACTTTTTTACCATTAAGGAGTTAAGAAACATTAAGAAAGTTTGGTTTTTAATATGGTTGTTTGTCTTCCGACCCCGGTTTTCTGACTTTCGGACTCATAGAAAGCTAAACGCCATACGCATAACGCCTATCAATTTAACCATGCACAATCAACTTACAATCTACCATTACCTTTTGGTAGTTCTGTATATCGATTTCTTTGTTAATCAGCTGTAGCAATAATTTTATCGCATTTTCGCCAACAGATTCGGGATTTTCTTCAACAGATGCAATAGGTGGCGAATCGAGGTAGCTGATAAATGAAGTATTGCCGAAACCGATACATTCGATTTCATCAAAATTGGGGTGATTAATAGACCTCAGATATTTTATGGCATCGAATAAAATAGGCTCTTTAAAAGCCACAAGAGCGGTAGGCATATTTTCTGGATTGGCAAAAAGATTCCTGATGGCGGTAATGGTATTTTCTTTGTCAAAATCAGTATAAGCCACTAATTCGGCTGAAAAAGGTACCTGATTATCCTTAAGGGCATTGATATAACCGTTGAAACGATCATGTGTAAAATTGATCATCTTTGGTCCGCCGAGGTAGGCGATTTTTTTATGGCCCCTGTCTATTAAAAATTTAGTTGCCTGGTAGCAGCCCTGGAAGGTATTGCCTAATACTTTATGGCAACTTAAATTAAAACTCGGATTCCGGGTGTAATAAACCACGGGGATGCCCATATTTTCAAACTGGTCTAGGTGGGCAAAGTCTTGTGTGTTTTTCGAAATGGCCACAATTAAACCATCAACGCGGCTTCTTAACAGCATATTGGCCGATTGGATTTCTTTTTCGAGATCATCATGAGATTGACTGATGATAACATTATATCCATTTTGGGTGGCAAATTGCTCCACCCCGTATATGCTGCGTGTAAAAAAGTGATCTAAAAGGTTAGGCAAGATGATACCGATAATACGAGATTTTTTTTCCTTTAAATTAATGGCCGATTTATTGGGTGTAAAATGCAAATCGCGAGCCATTTCCTGTACGCGTTTTTTAGTGTACTCATTAATGGTAGGGTAGTTATTAAGGGCTTTTGATACTGTTGATACTGACATCTTTAACTTTTCAGCCAAGAACTTTAGTGTAACAGGGGTATTGTTCGTCATCTTTTCCAATCTCAATGCATAGATAAGAAAAAAAACGCAATTATTTCAAACGTTTGAAATGTAGTTTCAATGGAATTTATCGTGTTTTAAGCTATTTAAAAACACTTTTATCCTGCTAGCTTTTCTAAATTCGTTACCGCTAACACAAACTAACCAAATAAACATGATGAAATCATCCTACACTCACTTCAGTATTAAAAGGGCTTTAACTGAAGTACCAGGTTTAGTTGGAGACAATAACTTTACTTTGCCTTCAAAATATTACGCTTCAAAGACAAAATCGTACAATCCTCAGGATGCGTAAAAACACTTAACCTTCATCTTCTTCTACCGCGCCAATCTGATTCAGAAAAGGCAATATGATACAAACATTTTAAATAGACTGAATGGATTTACGCATGTAAATCTACTGGTCTGAATATTAACTACGCATTAAATTTTAACCGAATAGATTTAATATTTTATAACAATTATGGATAGACTTTACAATTTGAAGAGGACTTTTACCTGCATTGGATTTGAAAAAATCCAGTGGAATAGATTGCGGTATTCCTTAACTTTCCTTTTTCTGATCAGTTCGTCTTTTATGGCTTTTGCTCAAAGTACGATAACTGGTACAGTAAAAGATAGTAAAGGGATTACTTTACCGGGAGTAAGTGTGCGGGTAAAGGGTACTACAATAGGCGCCGTAACAGAAAATGATGGTAAATTTTCCATCAAAGCTGGAGATAATGCCACATTAACCTTTGCTTACATTGGTTATATTACTAAAGAAGTTGCCGTCAACAGTAAAAGCACACTAACCATCGTGCTCGAAGATAACTCGCAGGGTTTAGATGAAGTAGTGGTAGTGGGTTATGGTGCCCAGAAAAAATCTACCTTAACAGGCGCTATAGCACAGATCAATTCTGAGGAGATCATGAAATCGCCTACACCAAACCCAACCAATAGTTTAATTGGCCGTTTGCCGGGTTTACTGGCAGTACAAACCAGCGGTCAGCCGGGTGCTGATGGCGCCCAGTTAAAAGTACGGGGTGTTGCCACTTATGGTGTTAACAATGCGGCAATTGTAGTGGTAGATGGGGTTGAGCGTCCGAGTTTTTCTGACGTGGATGCAAATGAAATAGAAACCATTACGGTATTAAAGGATGCGGCTTCAACAGCCATTTATGGTATCCGTGGTGCCAATGGTATTATAGTGGTAACCACCAAACAAGGTAAAATAGGTGCACCAAAGGTTACGTATACCGGTAATTATGCTTTACAAACCTATACAGGTTTAGCTGTGGGGCTTCCGGCTTTAGAAAGTGCCACTTTATTAAACCAATCGTATGTAAATGATGGTAAAAATCCTTTTTTTACCGATGCAGAAATACAGAAATTCAGGGATAAATCAGATCCGATTGGTTATCCTGACGTTCAATGGTTTGATTATTTGACCAAAAAATATTATTCGCAAACTCAACACAACATCAACATCACCGGTGGAACGCGAATTGCTAAATACTTTGTATCTGCAGGTTATGCTTTTCAGGATGGTATTTTCAAAAAGTTTGATTCACCTTATGGAATTAATACGGTGCCTAATTATAACCGCTATAACTTCCGTTCTAACGTAGATTTAACGCTGAATAAGGATTTTACTGTTGGAATTAAATTAGGGGGGCGTTTTGCCGACCGTTACCAGCCTGCAGGATTAAAATCATCTTCGGCATTCTCCTACGATACCATAGAAGGAATGATTTCGCGTATTTTACAGGTTCCGGCTTATGCCTATCCGGTTACTTTACCTGATGGAAGAATAACGGCCAACCCGAATGTGGGTACAAACATCTGGAATCCATATGCTGTTTTAACACGCTTTGGAACACGTAATGATGATAATAACACCATAGAAAGTACCTTTAATCTGAATTATAAACTTGATTTTGTTACCAAAGGATTAAATTTTAAAACCGTTTTTGGTTACGATTCTTATTATAACAATACCGAAAGAAGAAATGCAAACTGGGCAGCCTATGTGTATAATCCTACAACAGGAGAAGCTACCTTATCAACCGATACCCGTAACCGCGACGAACCTTTAGGTGCCGTGCAGGATGGCGGTGTTACCGAAGGCAGTACAAATATGAATTTACAGGCCGGCTTTGACTATAATCGCAATTTTGGAAAACATAATATTGGTGGTTTATTATTAGGAACCAGGCAATTGATTAAATCAACAGGTACTACGGCATTTACTGCGCCACCAAAAGCATCGCAGGGTATTGCCAGTCGTGTTACCTATAATTACGATGAGCGTTATTTTGCTGAGTTTAATGCTTCTTATAACGGATCGGAAAACTTTGCACAGGGACTACGTTACGGTTTCTTCCCGGCAGTATCGGCAGGGTGGACATTAACCAACGAGGCTTTCTGGAAAAAGAACGATATCTTATCTTATTTAAAAATAAGGGGTAGTTATGGTTTGGTTGGTAATGATAGGATTTCGGATAGCCGCTTCCTGTTTTTAACCAGTTATTCTACTTATACCAATACAACTACAGCAGGTGGCCAGGTAGCTCCGTTCGGAAATCCAAATTCCATTACCAATTATCCAACCATCCTGATCAGAGACCCACAGTTTTTGGGTGCTACCGGAAATGATCTTGGAAACCCAATTGTAACCTGGGAAACCGGCACCAAACGTAATATTGGTTTTGAAGCCCGTTTATTTAAAGATAACGTAAAATTAACAGTTGATTTATTCGACGAAACCAGAAGAGACATCTTAACCCAATCACTAAGCGGTTCTGCACTTTATGGCCATACCTACCCCAATTTTAACAAAGGTATTGTTTACAATAAAGGTTATGAGGTTGAACTCGATTACCAAAAACAGGTGGGCGGTGTTACCCTTGGCATAAATGCCCAGTTAAGTTATGCCAAAAACAAGATCGTAGAAAATGATGAGCCTGATGGTTTACCTCCTTCGTTAATACGAAAAGGAACCAGTGTTGGCCAGTTTTTTGGATATGTAACAGATGGTTTCTTTCAATCAGCTGCCGATATTGCCGCTTCTCCAAAATTACAGGGTTTTATTCCTATTCCTGGTGATTTAAAATTTAAAGATTTAGATGGCGACGGTATCATTACCAGTTTAGATCAAAAGGCTATTGGTCACACCAATACACCCGAATATGTTTATAGTTTCAGTCCACGCGTTTTGTATAAAGGGTTTTCACTTTCTGTATTATTGCAGGGTGTAGGAAATGTGAGTTCGAACGTGATTTTGAACGAACAGAACAACGGACAGCAGATGTATCCTTTTATGCTTGATTCGTGGACCCCTGCAACTGCAGCAACAGCAACCTGGCCGGTTATACATGCCAGGGGAACTGCATCATTAAACTATGCATTAAACGATTTTACTTTACAAAATTCTTCTTATCTGAAAATCAGGAACGTAGAGTTTGCATGGAATTTACCTAAAGAGTGGGCCACAGCATTAAAGTTAAGTAACGTTAGGGTTTTTGTACAGGGGCAGAATCTTTACACCTGGACTAAGTATAAATTTTATACCGATCCTGAAAACGTAAACACCATTAATACTGCTTTTCCATTGCAATCGATTTATCCAACATCAAAGGTTTACAATTTTGGTTTAAACGTTCAATTCTAAGAAAAATGAAAAATTATAAAATATTTACAGCAATTCTTTTATTAACGCTCTTCTCTGTTTCCTGTAAAAAGGATTATTTAGAACGTACACCAGGAGTTGCCATTAGTGAAGATGATATTTTTGCCGATCCGGCATTGGCTGCAAGATTTGCAGATAACGCCTATAATTATGTTATTACCAAGTACGTACGTTTTAACGATCACCGTGGCTGTACCGCTCAGGCTTCTGATGAGGCTGTTTCCGGCAACTCTGAAGGCTCTATAACTTCGTTAAACAGGGGGTTGTACCATGATCATTCCAACGGTCCGTCATTAAATGATATTTACGGTGTTTGGAAACTGATGTATGCCGGTATTGCCGTGCAAAATAAAATGTTGGCCAGGATAGGTGAGGTACCTCCGTCGCCAAATGCATCTGTTCCGATTTTTGATGCGAAACGGGTAGAAGGCGAAATGCGTTTTTTACGCGCATTATCATATTTCGAACTTACCAAAAGATTTGGTGGCGTGCCCATTATAGATAAGGTTTACGCGGTTACCGATGATATGAACGGCATACCAAGAAGTTCTTTTGCCCAGGTAACCGAATTTATCCTGAAAGATATTGAGGTTGCCCTTACTAAACTAGGTACTGATGCAGATTATGGAGCTTCTAATTATGGTCGCCCAACGCTTGGTGCCGCGCTGGCTTTAAAAGCACGCGTATTATTATATGCTGCAAGTCCGTTAAATAATCCAAATAACGATAAAACCAAATGGCAGGCTGCTGCTACTGCTGCTGCCGAAGTAATGAAGGGGGCTGATGGTTTGGCTAAACAAACTTATTCGCTGCAGGCCACTTATGGCGACCTGTTAAATCTTCCCAACTCAACAGAATACATTATGATGAGGATTAAAGGCCCTACGCCTTTAGCTGGCGAGATGATGCAGGATTTTTCAATGTCGCCAGGTTCTGGGGGTGCACAGGGGCAAATGAACCCAACGCAAAACCACGTAGATATGTACGAAATGGCCAATGGTAAAGCCATTACCGATCCTACTTCTGGTTACGATCCGCAGAAACCTTACCTAAACCGTGAGCCTCGTTTTTATAATAACATTATTTATAATGATTTAGCCTGGCAAGGTAGAAAGATAGAAATGTGGACAACTGTTGACCCTTCAGGCAAAATATTATTTAGTAAGGATTACAGCACTACCATTACCTATACTGCTACACGTTACTATTGCAAAAAATACTGGCCAGAGGTTTACCGTACTGTTGGCGGAAGTACAACTTTATTAAACTATCTATATTTCCGTTATGGCGAAATATTGTTAAACTATGCGGAAGCACAGAATGAAGCAGTTGGTCCTGATGCAAGTGTTTATGCACAGCTTGTGGCCCTGCGTAAACGTGCAGGGATTGCCCAGGGTGCCGGTACTAATGGCTACGGACTTAAAGACAACATGACTCAGGACGAAATGAGGGCTGTTATCCGCCACGAACGTGCAATTGAACTGGCTTTCGAAGATCACCGCTGGTATGATATTATGCGTTGGAAAATTGGCGCACAAACCATTGCCGTTCCGATGAAGGGTATGGATGTGGTAAAAAATACTAATGGAAGTTTTACCTATACACCCATTGTACTCAGCTCAACTTTCCAAAAAACCTGGACAGAGGCACAAAATCTTTATCCAATCCCCAGAGCCGAGATTTACAAAAGTAAAGGGGTTTTAACTCAAAATCCAGGCTGGGAATAGTTGATTTAATCACATAACGCTAAAAGATTTTCAAAATGAAATTTATAAAATCAAAATATATAATATGTCTTTTATTCATGATGGCAGGAATGCTGAATGTTTATGGGCAAAAGCCTGATGAAAAGATAACCGTATCCGGTAAGGTTGTAGATCAGTATAAAAAACCACTACCTGGCGTAGCCATTTCTATTCAGGAAGATAAAACCAATAAAGCGGTTTCTACAGGTACAGATGGCACCTTTTTGATAGATGTAACCAGCAGCGATGTATTGGTATTTAAATTTGTTGGTTATGGAACAATACTAAAACCTGCAGCAGAAGTAGGCAAAAGTGATGTGGTTTTAATCAAATCTTTGGTTGATGCCGGCGATGATGATTTGGTATATATCCCTTTTGGGGTAAGAAAAAGAAGAGAAGTTACTGCTACCATCAGTACCATCAGGGCAGAAAACCTGCCTCAGATTCCGTCATCTTCATTAACCAATGTTTTTACAGGTAGATTAGCAGGTTTGGCCGTATATCCGAGTGGTTCACAACAGCCAGGATATGATGCATCCAGCTTTTTAGTGAGGGGGCGATCATCTTACAACAGTAATCAGGAACCACTGGTACTTGTTGATGGTATCGAAAGGGACTTCACCTCAATGGATTTAAGTGAAATTGAAAGTGTAAGTGTTTTAAAAGATGCGGCTACACTGGCCTGGTATGGCATGTATGGTGGTAATGGCGTAATTTATGTAAAAACACGCCGTGGCAGTGCAACTTCTACCAAAGTAAGTTTCGATGCACAGGCTGGCTTACAGGTTCCATTACAGATTACAGCTCCTTTGGATGCCTACTCTTATGCTACACTTTATAATGAGGCATCCATTAATAGTGGTGGCACAGCTGTTTATACTCCAGAAGCTTTGCAGGCTTATCAAACAGGTTCCGATCCTATAAAATACCCGAACAACAACTTTGTAAGGGATTTTACTAAAAAAGTAGCGCCAACTCAGCGTTATGTTGCTTCAGTAACAGGTGGTAACGCCTTTATCAAGTATTACACCGTATTAAGTGCTTACCAGCAAGGTGGCTTTTACAAAGGTGGCCATAGCGAAACCTATGATGCCAATACCGATTTTAGCCGTTATAACCTCCGTACCAATTTAGATCTGCACGTAAACAAAAATTTAGACGTGGCTTTAGATATTGGCGGTAGAATTACCACCTTAAACTTCCCGAATGCAGGTACAGGTGCCTTTTTAAGCGCGATATATTCTACCCCTGCAAATGCTTTCCCTATTTTAAATCCCAATGGATCGTATGGCGGAACATCCGTTTATCAGCAGAGTAACCCATTGGCCATGATGCAATCAAGAGGGGCAAGTACCGATTTAATGCGGAACATGATTGCAACCATCAGTGCCCGCCAAAAAATGGATGGCATTTTGAAAGGTTTATCAGGCGAAGTTTTTTATGCTTACGATATTGCAGGCTTATACCGCTCTGGTTTTGCAGAAACGTATGCAACCGCAGTGCTTAATGCAGATGGCACTTATTCGCCATTTGGTACAGCCAGTAAGGTAAACTATCAGGGTAATGCATTTTCCGGCAATGTTAAAAAAAGTGAGTTTTGGGCAGGTTTAGATTACAACCGTACTTTCGGTAAACATGATATTAAATTCTCAACCCGGGTTTCGAGGGCAAATTTATCTTCTTTCGGAAGTTTAGATGTTCGCAGAGAAGGCTGGTCTAACCGCTTATCATATAATTTTATTCAACGTTATTTTGTTGATGTAACGGCTAATTATTCAGGATCGGAGAATTTTGCCCCAGGCAAAAGATATGGCTTTTTTCCTGCCGCATCTGCCGGATGGATCATCTCTGATGAGAATTTCATGAAAGGGTCAGGCAGTTTCTTAGACCTGTTAAAAATCAGGGGATCTTATGGTTTAGTGGGTAACGATGCCATTGGTTCGGCCAGAAGATTTGCCTTTAACGATTTCTATAGCAGAAGTACAACCGGCTATAATTTCGGGACAGCTTTTACTGGTGTGAGCGGTACCGGACAACTGGCTTTAGCCAATCCCGATTTAACATGGGAAAAAGCTTATAAAACCAGTGTTGGTTTTGATGCCAGGTTATTTAAACAATCATTATCCATCAGTGCTGATTATTTTTACGAAGATAGAAAGGATTTAACTACAGCTTCATTATTGCCAAGTTTGCTTGGCCAAAGTTTAATTTATGTTAACGAAGGCGAAGCTGAATATAAGGGCTTTGAAACGGGCATCAACTATAACAAAAAAATAGGAGAAGTAAACCTAAACGTTTTTGGAAACTTTACTTATAACGTAAGTAAAATCCTCGCCATAAACGAAGGAGCCGGTTTGCCATCTTATCAAAAACAATTGGGTCACCCAATTTCGAGTGTAATTTCGCCTGCAGCAACTGCAACTACTGCAGCAGGTTATATTTCTACCATGTTAATCTCCAATGGTATTTTCCAATCGCAGGCAGAGATTGATGCTTCGCCTAGACAGATGTTATCAGGATCGGTAAAACCAGGTGATATCAAATATGTTGATCAGAATGGTGATGGCTTGATTAACGACCTGGATAGGGTAAGAACCGATTTCAACTTTGTACCAAAAGCGTTCTTTGGTTTTGGTGCTTCAGTATCCGTTAAAAATTTCGATTTGAATTTCTTGTTCCAGGGTACAAGCGGCCGTTCCATCACCATCCAGAATCTGGTTAACTCAGGTAACGCCAATAATGGTTACTTAAGCCAGTTTAGTGTTGACAGGTGGACACCAAGTAATCCAGGTGCTGATTATCCGAGATTATTACTAACTGATAGAGGTAACAACACGGCCAATTCTGATTTCTGGATCCGCTCCGGCGATTACATCAGGTTAAAAAATGTTGAATTGGGTTATTCATTATCTCCGGCATTTATCAAAAGGTTAAAAATCTCACAGCTTCGTTTTTATGTAGGGGGATTAAACCTGTTGACCTTTGATAAACTTGGCGATTTACCAATCGATCCGGAATTGCCCGAATCGGGATACAATGCTTCATATCCTTATATGAAAATTTATTCACTAGGGTTGAACTTGAAATTTTAAAAGATAAAACAATGAAAAAAAATATATTTTATCCAATCCTGGCCTTTGTAATTTTACAGGTAGCAGGGTGTAAAAAATCAGACTTTCTTCAAGATGGATCTTTTAGCGGGACTAACGATATTACCGAGGCACAGTTATGGGCCAATCCTGATTATGCCAGGAATTTTTTAAACAACGTATATTCTGTTGTATCTGACCGATATAACCTTGGCGATGGCGCACTGCTGGCATCCGGAACTGATGAAGCCGTAAACTCCAACCTAAATGCATCAATTTCTACACTAAATAATGGCACCTGGAGTCCGGTTAGAACCTTTGATGATGTTTATGTAGACACTTATGTGGGCATCAGAAAAGCCAATATGTTCCTCGAAAAGATAGATGCCGCGGCAATTGTTCCAATTGATGAAGTTTTGCCTGCCAACATAGCCGAAAACCAGACTTATGCCTCACAAATAGAGCGTTTAAAAGGCCAGGCTTATTTTTTAAGGGCACTTTTCGAATTCGAACTGCTTAAACGTTACGGTAGCTTTGCTATTGTAACTAAAACGTTAACCATTAATGATAACCTGGATGTACCCAGAAATACTTTCGATCAATGTGTAGCACAGATATCGGCAGATTGCGAAGCCGCTATATCCAGATTACCGCTTTCGCCATCTGAGTGGAATACCACCAACCGCGGTAGGGCTACGCAAACTTCGGCCATGGCACTAAAATCGAGAATGTTATTATATGCAGCAAGTCCGCAATTTAACCCAACAAACGATGTTACCAAATGGCAGGCAGCCCTTGATGCAGCTAAAAGGCTAATGGATACCGGTAAACACGGTATTTACACCTCTTATCCAAACCTTTGGTTGTGGAATGCATCTGGAGCAGCGTATAACAACGAAGTTATTTTTGCTACTCAAACACTTAATACAAACTCTATCGAAAGTACCAATGCGCCTGTAAGTTACGATGGTGCAACCGGCCGTACCAACCCAACACAGGAAATGGTTGATGCCTTTGAAATGAAAACAACAGGAAGGGCCATTACCGATGCCGGTTCGGGTTATGTAGCAACAAATCCTTACGCAAACCGCGATCCAAGATTAGGTTTTACTGTAATGTTCAATACCGCTTCAGTACAGCCCATTGTAGCAGCCAACAATTTTAAAAGTAAACCTGTAGAGACTTTTGTAGGTGGTAAAGATGGTTTAGGACTTAATGTTAATGCCACTAAAACAGGTTATTACATGCGTAAATATTTAAGTGAAAGCGCCGTTTGGACAGGTACAGCGACAAATATCCGTCGTCCCTGGATCCTGTTCAGGTATGCAGAAATACTCTTAAATTATGCTGAAGCTATAAACGAAGTGCAGGGTGTAGCCGGACAGACTGAAGTTTTAAGGGTTTTAAATTTAATCAGAGATAGAACGGGTGTTAAAATGCCGCTTTTACAAACCACTAATGCTGCTGGTAATGGTTATGTAGCACCAACGCAAGTAGAGCTACGCAAAAGAATCCATAGCGAGCGTAGAGTAGAATTGTGTTTCGAAGAGCACCGCTTTTACGATGTACGCAGATGGAAAGAAGGAGAGATTACATTTAACAAACCGGTTACAGGTATGCGCATTGTGCAACTAACGCCAACAACTTTTAGTTATACACCATTTACGGTAGAGAACAGGGTATTTGCGGCAAGAAATTATCTATATCCAATTTCACAATCAGAATTAAACAAAGCACCGAGCCTGGGACAAAATCCGGGATATCAATAAAAACTAGATTTTGCTCAAATTTAGGCGGGCGGTGGAAACACCGTCCGTTAATTAATTGTTAGTTTTGGAAACGATCAATTAATTAATATTAAAACTTAAGTTATGTTGAAAACAACCTATAGCGTATTTTTAATCTGCTTTTCGCTCCTTTCTTCAATCAGTTACGGTCAGGTTACCGCTATACAGAACATCCAGGCACGTAAGATCCAGAGTCTTAACGGTAAATGGAATTACATTATCGATCCTTACGAAAACGGTTATTACGATTACCGCCATGAGCCTTTCGATCAATCGAAAACAGGAACTGGTGGTTATTTTGATGATAAGGTTCAGAAAGATAAATCAGAACTGATTGAATACGATTTCGATCATTCACCTCAAATGAACGTTCCAGGCGACTGGAATTCGCAGTCTGAGAAGTTAGAATTATACGAAGGCAATATTTGGTTACGCAGAAAGTTTGATGCAAAACCCGAAAAAGGAAAAAAATATTTCGTGTATTTCGGTGCCGTAAACTACGAAGCACATGTTTACCTGAACGGTAAAAAACTGGGTGTACACAAAGGCGGTTTTACACCTTTCCAGTTTGATGTAACCAACAATTTAAAAGCTGGCGAAAATTCAATTGTACTCAAGGTTGATAATATCCGTAAACAGGATGAAATTCCTACCGTAAACACGGATTGGTGGAACTATGGCGGCATTACCCGTGATGTTTTTCTGGCCGAATTTCCTGAACATTTTATCAACGATTATAAACTTCAGTTGGTTAAAGGAAACAAAAACCTGTTAAACTTTTCGGTAAAACTGGCCGATGCAACCGCTGGTCAGGAAATTACCCTATCCATCCCTGAATTAAAATTAGAAAAGAAATATAAAACAGATGCTGAAGGTAAAATTGCCGATGAATTTACCTGGAATAACCTGGGTTTATGGTCGCCGGAGAGTCCGAAATTATATGCTGTAAACATTAAAACCGATAAAGAAAATATCAACGATAAAATCGGTTTCAGAACCATTCAGGTTGAAGGTGACAGCATTTTATTAAACGGTAAATCTGTTTTCCTGAGGGGGATATCCCTTCACGATGAAAACCCACTTTTAGCTGGCCGTTTACGTTCAGAAGGCGATATGCGCATGATGTTGCAATGGGCTAAAGATATGAACTGTAACTATGTTCGTTTAGCACATTATCCGCATAACGAAGAAATGATCCGTTTGGCCGATGAGATGGGGCTTTTGGTTTGGGCCGAAGTTCCGGTTTACTGGACCATTAGCTGGACAAACCCTGCCACTTATGCCAATGCAAAACAACAACTTACCGATTTAATCGTACGCGATAAAAACAGGGCGAGTGTAATCGTTTGGTCTATCGGAAACGAAACACCATTGAGCGATGCCCGTTTAAGCTTCATGAGCAACCTGGCCGAAACAGCCCGTTCTTTAGATGATACCCGTTTGGTAGCTGCTGCTTTAGAAGTTCACCGCGAAGGAAATAACATTATTTTAAATGATCCATTGGGCGAAAAAATCGACCTGGTAAGCTTTAACGAATATGCAGGCTGGTACTGGGGCGGTAATCCATCCGAAATCACCAAATACAATTTCGATATCAAGTACAAAAAACCAGTGGTGATTACCGAGTTTGGTGGCGATGCCCTGGGTGGTTTCCATGCCGACGAAAATACCCGTTGGAGTGAAGAATACCAGGAAGCTTTATATAAAAACCAAATTACCATGTTAAGCAAGGTAAGCGCTTTACGCGGTATGACACCCTGGATTTTAACCGATTTCAGGTCGCCAAGAAGACAACATCCCATTTATCAGAATTTCTGGAATCGTAAAGGGCTCATCAGCGAAACAGGAAAGAAAAAGAAAGCCTTTTATGTGCTGAAAGATTTTTACGACCAAATGCAGCTCAAATACAAATAAAATATGAACAGATTACAGAAAATTAGTTTCGCTTCGAAAATAATGCTTTCGATGTCGCTGTTAACCCTCTCTTGCGCCAAATACAAGAGCACCAGTATCGATCCGGGTATCTTAATACAGCCATCAAGCATTGAAGACGTTACTTTACAGAAAAATATGCCTTTCCCGATCGGCGCCGCTGTTAATGTAAGTCTTTTAAAAAGCAATACAAATTATCGTAGTCTGGTTATTAAAGAATTTAATAGCGTTACGGCAGAAAATGCCATGAAATTTGCATCCGTACATCCCTCAAAAGATACCTATAGCTGGAGTGATGCCGATTACCTGGTCGATTTTGCCGTAGCCAATGGAAAAAGAATCCACGGACATACGCTAAACTGGTATAAATCATTACCCGATTGGGTAAATAATTTCCAGGGAACTACCGCAGATTGGGAAAACCTTTTAAAAACCCATATTCAAACCGTTGTTGGGCATTTTAAGGGCAAAGTAGCCTCGTGGGATGTGGTAAACGAAGCCATTGATGAAGACGGTACCATTCGCAATAGTATCTGGGTGCAAAAATTAGGCCCGGATTATATCGGCAGGGCATTTCAATATGCTCACGAAGCTGATCCGTCCGCCTTATTATTTTACAATGATTATGGGCACGAATTTGGCCCAACCAAACGCACTGCCATTTTAAATCTCGTTACCGGACTCAAAAACAAAGGTATCCCGATTGATGGCATCGGTATCCAGATGCATACCCGCGTAACCCAAACCGACGCCAATTTAACTGCTGCCATTACTACCGCTGCCGCTACAGGTTTGAAAATTCATATTTCTGAAATTGATATTACCCTGAATCCGGATAATGTACAGTTAATGACTTATACTACTGCATTGGGCGATCAGCAGGCTGCAAAATATAAAACCATTGTTAAGGCTTATAATGCTATTCCTAAAAGTCAGCAATTTGGCATTACCCAATGGAATGTGACCGATGCCGATAGCTGGATTCCAGCAAATTACAACCGCCCTGATTGGCCCTTGCCATTTGATGCCCAATATCGGCGAAAAGCAGCTTATCAAGGAATTTTAGACGGCGTTAAATAGCGAGAATATGAGAAAATACTTACCCCTAGCTTTAATTTTAGGAATATCCCTTTCTGCCTCGGCGCAGGATAAAAAGATCGAAAAGAAAATCGATTCAGTTTTAAAACTGATGACATTGGATGAAAAAATCGGTCAGTTAAACCAATATACTGGCGATCGTGATGCAACCGGGCCGATTACCAATAACCCGAATAAGTTAAAAGATATTCGCGATGGTAAATTAGGATCCATGCTCAACGTACGTGGCGCGAAAGAAACCCGCGAAGTACAGGAAGTAGCCATGCAATCGCGGATGAAAATTCCCTTGATTTTTGGTTTGGATGTTATTCATGGTTACCGTGTTACTTTCCCTATTCCTTTGGCCGAAGCGGCCAGCTGGGATTTGGCCGAAATAGAAAATGGTGCCAGGGTTGCTGCAAGGGAAACCGCTGCATCTGGCGTACATTGGACATTCGCACCCATGGTTGATATTGCCCGCGATCCGCGTTGGGGAAGGGTAATGGAAGGTGCAGGAGAAGATACTTACCTCGGTTCTAAAATTGCCTTTGCCCGTGTGAAAGGTTTTCAGGGTAAAGGTTTGGGCAATCTCGATGCGATTATGGCCTGTGCAAAACATTTTGCTGCTTATGGTGCTGCCATTGCAGGTAGAGATTATAATGCGGTTGATATGAGCGAACACACCTTATGGGAAACTTATCTTCCGCCGTTTAAAGCTGCTGTTGATGCTGGTGCGGCTACCTTTATGAATTCTTTTAATACCTTAAACGGCATTCCTGCAACGGGTAACAGTTATCTGCAACGCGATATTTTAAAAGGACAATGGAAATACCAGGGTTTTGTGGTGAGCGATTGGGGATCGATAGGCGAGATGATTGCCCATGGTTATGCAAAAGATAAAGAACAAGCTGCCGAACTGGCTATAAAAGCTGGTAGCGATATGGATATGGAAAGCAGGAGTTATCTGCCAAGCCTGGCCAAATTGGTTGCCGATAAAAAAGTACCTGTGGCTTTAATTGATGATGCCGTAAGAAGGATTTTACGAAAGAAATTCGAACTGGGATTATTTGATGATCCATACCGTTTCAGTAATGTAGCCCGTCAGGAAAAGGAATTGAACTCGGCTGAAAATAGAAAAGCTGCCTTAACCATGGCCGAAAAAAGTATTGTACTGTTGAAAAACGAAAAAGAGCTTTTACCATTATCAAAAAGCTTGAAAAAAATCGCAGTAATTGGGCCGCTGGGCAAATCGGAAAAAGATATGCAGGGATTTTGGTCAATTGCCTGGGAAAAAGACAACCTGGTTTCCTTATATCAGGGTTTAAAAAATAAAGCTGGTAATCAAACCGAATTATTGTATGCCAAAGGTTGCGAACTCAGTGATTCTTCAAAAGCTGGCTTCGCCGAAGCGGTATCAGTAGCCAAACAGGCCGATGTAGTAGTGATGGCTGTTGGCGAAGCGTTTGACATGAGCGGTGAAGCAAAAAGCAGGGCAAATATTCACATCCCTGGCGTACAGGAAGATTTAATCAAGGCAATCCAGACTACGGGCAAACCGGTTGTGGTTTTGGTAATGGCTGGCCGTCCCTTAATCTTCAACTGGACAGCCGATAACATTCCTGCCATTATGTACACCTGGTGGTTGGGCAGCGAGGCAGGTAATGCCATGGCCAATGTACTTTACGGCGATTATAACCCATCTGGAAAATTACCGATGACATTCCCAAGAGATGAAGGTCAGCTTCCTTTGTATTACAATTATTTAAGCACTGGTCGTCCGGCTAAAAACGATAAAGATACCCGTTACCGTTCCGCTTATTTAGATATGCCGAACAGTCCGAAATTTGCATTTGGTTATGGCTTGAGTTATACCACTTTCGATTATACCGATTTAGCGGTGAGCAAAACACAGATTAAACAAGACGAAAAAATTACCGTAAGTTTTACTTTAAAAAATACCGGTAAATATGCTGGAGAAGAAGTAGTTCAGTTGTATCTACAGGATAAGTTTGCTTCTATTGTACGTCCGGTTAAAGAACTAAAGGATTTTCAGAAAGTAATGCTGAAAGCAGGAGAAAGTAAAACCATCACTTTTAATATTGATAAAGAAAAACTTTCTTTTTATAACCAACAGCTTAAGTGGGGTGCCGAGGCAGGCGATTTTAAATTAATGATCGGAACGGCTTCTAATAATATTAAACTGGAAAAAGATTTTACGTTGTTGAACTAGGGTAACTAACGAACGGTTCATGGAGACACGAACCATGACGTGGGGAACTGGAAAAGGATTTTACGTTGTTGTAGCCACAGAAATTTGAATCATGGATGGTATAACTTTTCTGTGCCCTCCGTGCATCCGTGGCAAAAAATGATTAGCCACGGAGACACAGAAACACGGAGGAGCTTTACGATAAAAAAAACAAACAAATGGTCTGTGGCGACACGAACCATGGCGATGTAAAAATGGCGGATGAAAAGCCACCTAAAAAACTTAGTGTCTTCGTGCCTTTGTGGTCCAAAGAAGCACCTCGTGGCAACACGAACCTAATAACCTGAGAAAAAAACTAAACGAATGTTAAAAGCGAAATCACTTTTATTTATACTAATTGCAGCAACCACAGGCTTAACCAGCTTTGCCCAGGATGCAGGCCGGAAAACCATCAGTCTGAACGATCAGTGGGAATTTAACAAAGAAAACGGACCGGTTGAAAAAGTAACTATCCCGCATACCTGGAATGATAAAGACGTGTTAGACGATGTTTCGGGTTATTACCGCGGCCTGGGTATCTATAAACGTAAATTGAAACTAGACGAAACCGCAAAAGAAAAAGACATTTATTTGGTTTTTAACGGTGTGGCGCAGGAAGCTGAAGTATTGGTTAACGGTAAATCAGCCGCCAAACACATCGGCAGTTACACCCATTTTACCGTGCCCATTTCTTCCTATCTCAACTATAAAGATGATATAATCGAAGTAAGGGCCAATAACCGTTTTAATGAAGATATTCCACCATTAACAGCCGATTTTACCTTTTTTGGTGGTTTGTACAGAAATGTTACCCTATTAATTGCCAATCCTGTTCATTTTTCGCAGAAAGAAAATGGAAGCAGTGGTGTTTTTATTACCACGCCGCAGGTTTCTGCAGCAACAGCAAACGTGCGAGTTAAAAGTTCAATCGATAATGCTTCGGCAACTAACCAAAAAGTACAGGTCATTACCACAATTTTCGATGAAAAAGGAAATACCATTACCAGTCAAAATACTGCTGTAAATATCAATAAAGGAGCTAATATGGTGGTGGTTCAGGATATTAAGTCAATCCAAAAACCTGAGTTATGGTCGACGGAAAATCCTTATCTATACCGGGTGGTGACTAAAATCATTGATGTTAAAACCAAATCTGTAATCGATCAGGTTTCCAATCCATTGGGTTTTCGCTGGTTTAAATTTGATGCCGAGAAGGGCTTTTTCTTAAACGATAAACCGGTAAAAATAATTGGTGCAAGCCGTCACCAGGATTACGAAAACAGGGGCAATGCTACGCCTGATGCTTTACAAAGCAGGGATGTTGAACTGCTTAAAGCTATGGGAGGCAACTTTTTAAGGGTAGCGCATTATCCTCAGGATCCGCAGATTTTAGAAGCCTGCGACCGCCTGGGTATTTTGGCGTCGGTAGAAATTCCGGTGGTAAACACCATTACCGAATCAGTGGCCTTTACAAACAACTGTTTGAACATGCAGACAGAAATGATCCAGCAGAATTTCAACCACCCAAGTATCATCATCTGGGCTTATATGAATGAGATTTTGTTGCGTTTAAAATTTTCGAACGATAAACCCCGTCAACAGATTTATTTTGACCATGTACGCGAACTTGCCCAAAAACTGGATAGTTTAACCCGTAAACAGGATCCTTCAAGATATACCCTTCTGGTTAATCACGGTGCCTGGGATATTTATAACAAAGTGGGTTTAACCAAAATCCCGATGATTGTAGGGTGGAACTTATACTCTGGCTGGTATTCTGGCGTTCCGGAAGATTTTGCTAAATTTTTAGATCGTCACCATAAAGAATTGCCCAATACCCCTTTTATGGTTACCGAATATGGTGCGGATGCCGATCCGAGGATCCGTTCTTTTTCACCCATCCGTTTTGATAAAAGTGTAGAGTACGGCATCAAATTTAACCAGGTTTATTTAAATGCCATGTTGAGCAGGCCTTTTGTAGCCGGTGGCGAAGCCTGGAATTTAGCCGATTTCAACTCCGAAACCCGCGAAGAAACCATGCCGCATATCAACAATAAAGGGTTGTTAACCATTGGTCGCGAGCCAAAAGATACCTATTTCCTTTATCAGGCTTATTTATTGAGTAAACCCTTTATCAAAATTACTTCGGCTCAATGGAATGATAGAACAGGCACTGCAGATTCTGCCGCTTTAACCAGCACGCAACCTGTTCAGGTGGCTACCAATCAAAAATCAGCCGAACTTTTTTTAAACGGTAAAAGTTTGGGCATAAAAGATGCTGTAGATCATATTATTGATTGGCAGGTGCGTTTTATTAACGGTAAAAATCAGTTACGTGTAGTTTCCGGCGATCAGAACGATCAGGCGGATATCAATTTTCAATTGCAGCCATTTAAGTTTAACGATCCCAATATTCCCTTTAAAAACATCAATATCCTTTTGGGAGCCAAACGTTTTTATATAGACGGAAAAGAACACCAATTATGGATGCCCGATCAACCATATAAAACCGGGGCTTGGGGTTGGGTAGGTGGCGATCCTTATAAAGGAACCAATAACCGCATTACCTACGGCAGCGACAAAAATATTTTGGGTACTGATAACGATCCGGTTTTTCAGACCCAGCAGGTAGGCATTAAACAGTTTAAATTTGATGTTCCGGATGGCGAATACGAACTGGCACTTTACTTTGCCGAACTGGTTGGAGGCGAAACTAAAGAAGCTTTGGCTTATAACCTGGATAACAACCATAAAAAAGAAATAGAAGAGCAGCGCATTTTTGATGTTTCGATCAACGGAACAGCGTTTTTGCCAAAACTGAACCTTGCCGCCGATTTTGGTTATACCACAGCCGTAAAAAAAACAACCAGAATTACTGTGCAAAATGGCAAAGGCATTTCAATTGATTTTAGTGCCATTCAGGGTAAACCTGTTTTAAATGCGGTTCAACTTAGAAAAATTTATTAATCCTTAAAATAACATGAACCAATTACCGCTCCGTATTTTATCGATCGACGTTTTAAGGGCCATCACCATGTTTCTGATGATTTTTGTAAACGACGTGGCCAGTGTATCACATATTCCCGAATGGATAGAACATGCGCCTGCCGATGCAGACAGGATGGGCTTCTCGGACCTGATTTTTCCTGCTTTTCTCTTTATTGTCGGACTTTCGCTGCCCTTTGCCATCCAGAGCAGAAAAGATAAAGGAGCGAACCTGCTTTCTATTTCGGGTTATATTGCTTTGAGGGCATTGGCTCTAATTGTAATGGGCTTTTTTCATGTTAATTTAGAAAATTACGACGGGCATTCTGCTTTGTTGCCCTATGCTATTTATACTATTTTGCTAACCATTGCTTTTTTCCTGGTTTGGTTGGATTATCCCTACACACTGTCCAAGGTGAAAAAGAACGGATTTGTTGGCTTGGGTATTGTATTACTGGTGGTATTAGCCCTGCTTTATAAAGGTGGTTCAGCAGAAAAACCTGAAGGTTTAAAACCACATTGGTGGGGTATTTTGGGTATCATCGGCTGGGCTTATCTGGTTTCGGCTTTTGTATATCTTTTTTCAAAAGGAAACATTTTTATCCTCATGCTGGCCTTTGTGGCATTTGCAGCAATTAATGTTACTACGCATATGGGTGTTTTTCACCATCATTTATGGATCATCGGCGATGCTTCTTCCATTACGCTGATGATGGGTGGCGCATTGATCACATTGATGTATAAAACGCTGATCGGCAATAAAAAATACCTCGATTTCTGGATCCTGATAATATTTTATGGTTGTTTATCCTTCGCCTTTGGAATGTTTATCAGGCCTTATGCAGGCGGAATTTCGAAAATTTACGCTACACCTGCATGGATATTTGTATGTATGGGCATTACCATCCTGGTTTTTGCATTGTTAATCTACCTGGTTGATGTAAAACAGAAAAAAGATTGGTTTAAGCTTATTAAACCTGCCGGTACCAGCACCTTAACCTGTTACCTTATCCCTTATTTATTATATTCTTTTTTTTATTTAGTTCATTTTCACTTTCCGCATTTCCTTAGGTCGGGTATTGGAGGAATGATGAAATCTCTTTTAATCACATGTCTGGTTATCGGAATCGTATACTTTTTAGAGAAGAAAAAATTGCGTTTAAAAGTTTAATTTCAAGATACATGTTAAAGTTAGTTCGATACTTTTTTTTATTTATTACATTGTTATTCAGTCAGTTGTTAGTCGCGCAGCAAACTGTTCGTTTAAATAACAATTGGGAGTTTGTAAAACAAGACCTGGGCGGGATCTGGGAAGCTGTTCGCCCGGTTGGTGTGGGCAATCCGGAAGCTGTGCCGCTTTGGCAGAAAGTAAGTTTGCCACATTGTGTAAATGCCGAAGATGCTGTTGATCCTGATGTAAATTATTATCAGGGACCGGCCTGGTACCGTACACAGCTTAAAATCGAAAATCCCTACCAGGGTGGAAGAACCATTTTGCATTTTGAAGGTGCCGGACAAAAAACAGAAGTTTACGTATACACCACCAAAGTAGGTACGCATGTTGGCGGTTACGACGAATGGACAGTTGATATTACCGATGCTGTGGCTGCGTTCAAAAAAACGGATGTTTATCAAAAACAGTTTAAAGGCAAAGTTCCGGTTTCGATAAGGACCGATAATTCCAGAGATCTCGAAATGATTCCTTCAGATTTATCTGATTTTAATATTTACGGCGGGATTTACCGCTACCTCAATCTGGTTTATACACCTTCGCTTTCAGTTGATAAAATGTTTGCCAAAGCCGAGGTAGATGCGCAGGGCAAATCGGGTAAATTAACGGTTAAAACCCGTTTGTATAATCCTTCAGGCATTAACGAAGCCATTGTGCAGTTAAAACTGGTTGATGCTGCTGGCAAAATTGTGGCCAAAACAGAGAAAAAACTCAATAGTTTAACTGGCGATATCGATTTATGGTCGGTAGAAGTGAAAAAACCGCAATTATGGTCAACAGATAAGCCCGTTCAATATACTTTGCAGTATGAAGTTATCGCTTCAACAGGAAATGATAAAGGCGAAGAAAAAATCGGTTTCCGCAATATCGAATTTGTGGAGAAAGGACCATTTAACTTAAACGGAAAACGTTTGCTTTTGCGCGGAACGCACCGTCACGAAGACCATGCCGGTGTGGGAGCAGCCATGACTGAAGGTATGATCCGCCAGGAAATGCAGATGATGAAAGATATGGGCGTTAATTTTATCCGTTTGGGCCATTATCAGCAATCGCGTATCGTTTTAAACCTTTGCGATAGTTTGGGCATTTTGGTGTGGGAAGAAATTCCATGGTGTCGCGGTGGTTTAGGAGGTGATATTTACAAACAACAGGCCAAAAGAATGCTCACCAATATGGTAGAGCAGCATTATAACCACCCCGCCATTATTATCTGGGGAATGGGCAACGAAAACGATTGGCCGGGTGATTTCCCTGAATTTGATAAAGAAAAAATCAGGGCTTTTATGAAAGAACTGAATGATCTTTCGCATCAATTGGATAAATCGCGTTATACCGCCATCCGCCGTTGCGATTTCTGCAGTGATATTGTAGATGTATATTCGCCCTCTATCTGGGCAGGGTGGTACCGTGGAGCCTATACCGATTATAAAAAAGCTTCAGAAGATGAGTTTGCCAAGGTTAAACGCTTTTTGCACGTAGAGTGGGGCGGAGATAGTCACGCATTGCGCCATTCAGAAAACCCCGATAAAGCCTTAAGCAAAATTAAAACCGGAGGTAGCGCCGATGAAAGGGCAGGTGATGCCTCATTATACGGTGGTGCTGCAAGGATTTCAAAAGATGGTGATTGGAGCGAATCGTACATCGCCAATTTAATCGACTGGCATTTAAAAGAACAGGAAACCATGCCCTGGTTAAGTGGAACCGCTTACTGGCCGTTCAAGGATTTTTCTACCGCGATCCGTCCTGATAATCCTGTACCTTATGTAAACCAGAAAGGGGTAGTGGAAAGAGATTTTACCAAAAAAGAATCTTACTATGTTTTCCAGTCTTATTGGACGGAAAAACCGATGGTCCATATTTACGGACATACCTGGCCGGTACGCTGGGGCGATGAAGGCGAAGAAAAAATGGTAAAAGTATATTCGAACGGTAACGAAGCTGAAATTTTCTTAAATGGTAAAAGTTTTGGAAGTAAAAAACGCAACAGTCAGGATTACCCTGCGGCTGGCCTGCGCTGGAACCTTCCTTTTGTAAAGGGCGAAAATACCGTTAAAGTAATTGCTAAAAAAGGAAAAGAAACTGTAACCGACGAAATTAAATTTACCTATCAAACCGACAAATGGAGCAAGCCCGCTAAAATGGAGCTGAAGAAAATCGATCAGCAGGATGATGTGGCCACCGTTGAAGTAAAACTTTTTGATGATAAAGGCGTACTATGTTTAGATGCCATTAACTGGATAACTTTTGGTTTAACCGGAGATGGTAAACTAATTGATGATCAAGGCACTTCGTCAGGATCACGTAAAGTGCAGGTTTATAACGGAAGAGCCATTATTAAAGTAAAGTTAAATAAAGGACAAAGCGCGGTATCCGTGATCTCTGATGGCTTAAAAACTGTTTTTACCATATTATAATAGCTAAACCAAATATATAACCAATGAAAAAAATCATCTCTTTTGCATTATTCGTGCTGCTCTGTTTTACGGGCACTGCCTTTGCGTCCCCGAAACCCGATCCGAAAGGAAAGGATTTAAAAAAGCAGGCAGAAGCATTGTTAAAAAAACAGATTTTAACAGAGGCAGCTTGGGCCATGCAGCAAAAAGCCATTACCGTTACGGCTTCATCTTCGCCACGGAGTGCAGGCGGAAAACATGATTTTTTCTCCGAAGCCGATTATTTCTGGCCTGATCCGCAAAATCCTGATGGTCCTTACATCAACAGGGATGGATTAACCAATCCGGATAATTTTTTGGATCACCGTAAAGCCATGGTGCGTTTCAGTAAAATTATCGGCGCGCTAGCTTCTGCTTACAAAATTACCGGCGATGAAAAGTACGTGAAAGAAGCCGTAAAACATTTTCAGGCCTGGTTTATCAATTCAGAAACCCTGATGAACCCCAACCTGCTTTTTGCACAGGCTGTAAAAGGAAAATTTACAGGCCGTAACTATGGCATTATCGATACCATTCATTTAATGGAAGTGGCGCAGGGGGCATTTGTAATGCAAAAAGCCAAAGCTTTTGATCCTAAAACCGCTAAAGGCGTTAAAAAATGGTTTGCCGATTATACTTTATGGTTAAATACCAGCAAACCCGGTATTCAGGAGAAAACTGTGAAAAACAACCATGCAACCTGTTGGGCCATGCAAGTGGCTTCTTTTGCCAGACTTTGTGGCGACGAAAACATGCTCGATTCATTACGTAACAGTTATAAAACCATTCTTTTACCAAACCAAATGGGTGCTGATGGCAGTTTTCCTTTAGAAATGGCCAGAACCAAACCTTACGGTTATTCGATTTTTAACCTCGATGCCATGACCATGCTCTGCCAGATTTTATCTAGCCCAAAAGATAACCTTTGGAACTTTGAAACCACCGATGGTAAATCAATCAAAAAAGGAATCACTTATTTGTATCCGTTTATTGCCGATAAAAGCAAATGGACCTTACAGCCCGATGTAATGTACTGGGAAAACTGGCCGGTTGCACAGCCGTTTTTATTGTTTGGTGCAGTAGAATATAAACAATCAAACTGGTACCAAACCTGGGTAAAATTAGAACACAAACCACAAGTAGAAGAAGTTATTAGAAATTTACCTATCCGTAACCCAATAATCTGGTTATAACATGAACATAAAACTAACCATAGCAGCAATAAGTATGCTGTCTGTCAGTGTTGTAAAAGCACAACAAGTAAACGTAGCAAAGGCCTTTGCATCAGCCGCCAAACAAACCGATGTACTGATTAAAAATGTAGATTCGGCCAGAAAAGTAAAACCAAACCTGGTTTCGCCGCGTACCGTAGAACATGGCCAGTTTAAAATGGTCATCTCTAAAGATTGGACCAGTGGATTTTTTCCGGCAGAACTTTGGTATTTCTACCAATATACCAAGGATAAAAAATGGCTGGAGCTGGCTAAAAAATATACCGAAGACATTAAAAAAGAACAATTTAATAAAGGAACACACGATCTGGGTTTTATGATTTACTGTCCGTTCGGAAACGGATACCGCTTAACCAACGATCCTGCTTATAAAGCAGTAATCATCCAGGCGGCAAAATCATTATCAACCAGGTTTAATGCCAAAGCAGGTGTAATTAAATCGTGGGACCACAATGGCGATAAATGGAAATATCCGGTAATTATCGACAACATGATGAATCTTGAACTTTTGTTCGAAACCACGAAATTAACGGGCGATTCATCGTTCTATAAAATAGCGGTAAAACATGCCAATACTACTTTGAAAAACCATTTCAGACCTGATTTTAGCTCTTACCATGTGATTGATTACGATACTTTAACCGGTAACGTCCGTCAGAAAGTAACCGCACAGGGATATGCAAACGAATCGGCGTGGGCACGCGGACAGGCCTGGGCCTTATATGGCTACACTGTTTGTTACCGGGAAACCAAAAATAAAACATATCTAACTCAGGCTGATGGCGTTGCAGGTTTTATCTTAAACAGTAAAATAACCCCTGCAGATGGTATTCCGTACTGGGATTATAACGACCCCAAAATCCCTGATGTTTCGCGTGATGCCTCTGCAGCCTCCATTACTGCATCTGCACTTTACGAATTGGCAAAATACAGCCCCGCCCATAGTAAAAAATATAAAGCTGCCGCCGATAAGATTTTGTATTCTTTAAGTACAAAATACACGAGCAAACCGGGTGCAAACTATGGCTTTATTTTAGAGCATAGCACTGGTCACCGTCCGGCTAAATCGGAAATTGATGTACCGATCAATTATGCCGATTATTATTACCTGGAAGCGTTGCTGAGGAGTAAAAAATAAAATGATAAATAAATGATCAATCTATTTTCCTATACAATAAAACGTTACGCGCTGATTTCCTCAAACAGCGGGAAATGGTCTGTTAAATTTTAAATTTATGGTTTAAATGACCTATTTATTCGGAAATTGGGCGCGTAATAACACAATACGCCATTTGTAAGGCGATAGATTAAATAAATAATATAATAATGAAACAAAATCTGAGCATTCTATTGGTTTTGGCAACTGCATTTAGTGCGGCTGCACAGAACAAAAAAGCGGCTAAACCCGTACAGGCTTATACTGTAGCCAATAAAAAAGTAACGGTTTATACTACCGCAGAGAAATCTGAATACCGCATCAGTAAAACTGAAACCTTAAATTTCGTTGAGAATAAACAACCCTTTGAAACAGAGCCTTGTATCTTTGTAGACCCAACAATAAAATACCAAACTTTGGTGGGTATCGGTGGTGCATTAACCGATGCTTCTGCTGAAACATTTGCAAAACTCTCTAAAAAGAATCAACAAGAGCTTTTAACAGCTTATTACAGTCCAGATAAAGGTATTGGTTATACACTGGCACGTACCAATATTGCCAGCTGCGATTTCTCGAGCGGATGTTATACTTACGTTCAGGATAACGATAAAGACCTTAAAACCTTTAGTGTGGCGCATGATGAGGAATTTAAAATCCCTTTGATCAAACAGGCCACTGCTGCTGCTGGAGGCAAATTGCCCTTGTTTGTGAGCCCTTGGTCGCCACCAGCATGGATGAAAGATAATAATAGTTTAATCCAGGGCGGACATTTATTACCTGCCTTCCGCCAGAGCTGGGCCAATCACTACGTAAAATTTATTAAAACTTACGAAGCGATGGGAATTCCGATCTGGGGTTTGAGTGTACAAAACGAACCTATGGCGAAACAAAAATGGGAATCATGTGTGTTCACAGCCGAAGAAGAACGCGATTTTATCAAAAACTTCTTAGGTCCAACCTTACAGAAATCAGGTCTTTCTTCAAAAAAACTAATTGCATGGGACCACAACCGCGATCAGATTTTCCAAAGGGCAAGCACCATTTTAAATGATAAAGATGCCGCAAAATATGTTTGGGGTATTGGTTTTCACTGGTACGAAACATGGACAGGAAGCGGCATGCAGTTTGGTAATGTAAAACAAACGCACGAAGCTTACCCAGATAAAGCCTTGATTTTTACCGAAGGTTGTAAAGAAAAATACGATGTAAATAAATTAGACGACTGGACTTTGGGCGAGCGTTACGGTTATTCAATGATCAACGATTTTAACGCGGGTACGGCAGCCTGGACAGACTGGAACATTCTTTTAGATGAAAAAGGCGGACCAAACCACGTAGGTAATTTCTGTTTTGCCCCGGTACATGCCGATACCAAAAACGATAAACTGATTTATACCAATGCGTATTACTATATGGGCCATTTCTCTAAATTCATCCGTCCGGGTGCTAAAAGAATCGGTGCTGCATCTAGTCGCGATAAACTGCAGTCAACAGCTTTTTTAAATACCGATGGTAAGTTGGTGGTAGTGGTGATGAACCAATCAGATGATAAATTGAAATACAGTTTATGGATTAAAGGCGAAGCTGCAACAACAACCAGTTTGCCACACTCTATAACAACATTGGTAGTAGAATAAACTAAAAAACTAAACAAATGATAAAGGAAGTAGAAGGCCTGTTTTCCCTAAAAAACAAGGTTGTAGTGGTTACGGGCGCTACAGGTGTTTTAGGAGAGGCTTTTGTTAACGGATTGTGCGCTGCAGGTGCATCAATCGTTGTAATTGGAAGAAACGAAGAAGTAGCAAAACAAAGGGCTGCCGATGTAACCAATGCTGGTGGCGAAGCCATTTATATTATTGCCGATGTGCTAAACGAAGAGAACCTGATTGATGCAAATGCAACCATCATCAGCAAATTCGGACGGATTGATGCCCTGGTAAATGCAGCTGGAGGCAATGTGGCCGAAGCGGTAATCCAGCCGGGTAGTGATGTTTTCGAACTCAATGTGTCTGCTTTAAAACAGGCTTTTGATCTTAACCTTTTCGGCACCATTATGCCAACGCAGGTTTTCGGTAAAGAAATCGCGAAAAACGGGGGCAGTATCGTTAATATCTCTTCTGTTTCGGCTACACAGGCCCTAACCAGGGTATTGGGTTATTCGCTGGCCAAATCATCGATTGATAGTTACACCAAATGGATGGCTGTTGAACTGGCCAACCGTTATCAGGACAAGATCAGGATGAATGCCATTGTACCCGGTTTTTTCATCACCAACCAGAACAGGGCCTTATTAACCAACGAGGATGGCTCCTTAACGGCAAGGGGACAGGCAATTATTTCTAAAACACCATTTAAACGTTTCGGAAATCCCGAAGAATTAATCGGAGCATTAGTATATTTGCTCAGCGACGCCTCTAAATTTGTAAACGGCGAAAATATTAAAGTTGATGGTGGATTTACTGCATTTTCCGGAGTTTAATCATGTTATCAGTATAATCCCTCAATCTGTGTAATCATATTATGAAAAAATTAGAACAAACCTGGCGTTGGTATGGTCCGAACGATCCGGTAAGCTTACAAGACGTTAAACAGGCCGGTGCTACAGGTATTGTAACTGCTTTGCACCACATTCCACATGGCGAAGTTTGGCCTTTGGAAGATATTAAAGAAAGAAAATCAATTATTGAAGCCTCAGGCTTAACCTGGTCGGTTGTAGAGAGTGTGCCCGTGCACGAAGCGATTAAAACGCGTAGGGCAGACGTTGATCAATACATCGAGAACTATAAAACCTCTTTACGTAACCTTTCCGCTTGCGGAATTAAAATTGTGTGTTATAATTTCATGCCGGTTTTAGATTGGACACGTACGCAACTGGACCTCGAAATGACCGACGGATCTAAGGCACTTTATTTTAACTGGATCGACCTGGCCATTTTTGATATTTATATTTTAAAAAGGGAAAATGCAGAAGCTGATTATTCTGAATCGATTTTAAAAAGAGCGAAAAATAAACAAGCTACTTTATCGGAGCAGGATCTGGTTGACCTTCGCATTAACGTACTCATGGGAATCCCGAACGAAAAAGAAATCGAATTGGAAACCTTGCGCAACAGTATTAACGAATACAAAGTTATTGGTACACAAGGTTTGAAAGAGAATTTAAAATATTTCCTTTCCTCAATCGCTGAGGTTTGTACCGAAGAAGGTATTAAAATGACCATTCACCCTGATGATCCTCCTTATGCCATTTTAGGCTTGCCTAGGATTGCGAGTACGCTCGAAGATTTCAATTACATCATCAAATCGGTAGATCAGGCTTTTAACGGTGTTTGCTTCTGTACAGGCTCATTGGGTGCCGGAATGGATAATAATGCCTTAGAGATCTTTAATGCAGTTAAAGAGCGTGTTTATTTTGCACACTTACGTAACGTTAAAAAAGATGAAGATGGTAGTTTCTATGAAGCCGACCATTTAGGTGGTGATGTAAACATGTACGAAATTATGAAAGCCATAACCGAAGAGAATGTTTTACGTGATCAATCGATTCCCTTTCGCCCGGATCATGGCCACCAGATGCTGGATGATTTAGCGAAAGAAAGCAATCCGGGTTATTCTGCCATTGGCAGGTTACGCGGCTTAGCCGAATTAAGAGGTTTGGAAATCGGGGTAACCGGAAATTATTAGTATTGTCATCCTGAACGTAGTCGAAGGATCTTTCTAGCGTGAATCAACCACAGATGCGCACAGATAAACACAAATGTTTACTTGTGCGCATTTTTTTGTCACCGTTATTGCGAGTGTAGTGCAACACAGTTTTAAAATCTATCTTCCATTTTAATTCAGCTTATAGATCTCTCCACTCCGCGTTGCTTCGGTTTAGATGACGATCTTACTATTAAATCTGTCATTGATAGAAGTTAGCATTTTTTAAATACATTGGAGGTTTAATGACAGCGCGTAGAATCGTCATTGCCAGCTCGACTGGCAATCGTAATGCCTTGGTAGGGGTTGTAAGCTGCATTAAGGTTCCTGCCTGCGCCTATCGTGTGGACACAAATATTAGATTAGTTTTATTTGCTCCTATGCCGCAAGGCATCAAACTTTTGAGGCATCAAAAGTATGCAAAAATGCTTTGTCAACCCAGCAAGGGGCCTTTTACACAATCCCCATACACATCAAAAAAACAGTGGCAATTGTTTTGTTTGTTAGGGCTGGGTGAAAAGTTTTTGCAAACATGAAACACAAAACCACTGCGTTTTAGGTTCGGTAGTGCCATTTGTATTGCTGTACGCCTGTTTTTTTTGATTTTCCTGGCCCTTGGGATTGACGGGCGTGCTTCGGTAAGGGCTTTGTTATTTCAAAGCAAGCTAGCATAGTGCCTAAAAGATGTGTCCACACGATAGGCGCAGGCGGGAATGACGATCGGTTTTCCAGTATTGTTATCCTGAGCGTAGTCGAAGGCTCTTTTCTTTGTTTACATTCTGCCTCCACATGCTAATTTAAACTGCTTAAGCCATAATTTTAACCTACCTTTGATTTATGGCTTAAAATTTGAGTCCTCTTAAAAATTATGGAAAATAGCAATTATCCCAAAAAGAAGATCTTAACGCCATCTGTTATACACGATGATTTACCAGAAGTTAAAAAACCGGAGCATTTAAGAAAAGCACCCTTAGATCATGACGATGCATTGCCGGAAAATCCCGAAAGAAATTACCATCACGAAGAATTAAAAAGCGTAACAGGCAGTCATGACGAAATAAGCCATGCCGACGATGATATCTGGAACGGAGAAGACGCTTAAGCTAATTTTTAGGTGTTTTTTTCCAGCCAATTGATGGTTAAAAGTGAAAAATAAGACCGAAAACATCCTTTTTTGACGGATTATTTATTTCGAAATCAATTTTAATTGCTTCGTTTATAAATACTTATTTAAAATCGGAAAATCAGCCTTTAAATAGTTTACAATATATTTTTACATATTAAATAGAACTTCTATATTTGCAGCTCATTAAAAAATGAGCCTCGGTAGCTCAGCTGGATAGAGCGTCGGTTTTCTAAACCGAGGGTCAGGGGTTCGAGTCCCTTCCGGGGTACATTAAAAGGCTTTCAGTTAAAAACTGGAAGCCTTTTTATTTTAACCCTCCCTAATTATTTAACCATATTCCAACTTTAACGAAAGTTTGCTGTTAATTTCTTAATAGCACGAAAAAACATACATATTGATGATATAACCGACTAAAAATTGATTATTAATAAGGTATATCTGACTTATTAATTATTTATTTAACATTTATTAATAGGTCAGTTCTATTTTGGATATCACACCAATGTTGGTGTATTAACCAAATATATCCGATCAATGAGAAAAATTAACTTAATGTTACTTTCTGCAGTAATTGTATCAGCAGTAGGTTGTTCAAAAACGCAAGTAGACGATGTGGTTGCTCACGACAGCCTATCACAAGTAAAACCGGTAACAACGCTCGCATCTCCTCCCGGGGATGTGGTGGGGAAGCTGGTGGTAGGCTATCAGGCCTGGTTTGGCTGCCTTGGTGATGGTTCGCCATTTAATTCATGGAAAACCTGGGGACCAAACCCGCCATCTCCCGGACATATCAATGTTGAAATGTGGCCTGATGTAAGGGAATATACCACTACTTACCAAACCGGATTTGCCAACCTGGGCAATGGACAGCCTGCTAAATTATTTACATCCTATTCGCAACAAGTGGTAAATACCCATTTTTTATGGATGCAGCAGAACAGCATTGATTGCGCTGCACTTCAGCGCTTTGGCAGTGCACTGGCAGCCGATTCTCGCGATTTAAACTGGCGCAACGGAAATGTACCCATGGTAAAGGCTGCTGCAGAAGCTTATGGACGTAAATTCTTCATCGAATACGACATCTCTGGCTGGACAAATTTCCAGTCTGAAATTAAAACTGACTGGACTACGCGCATGCAAACCCATACTTCTTCTTCGGCTTATGCCAAACAGAACGGTAAACCTGTGGTAAGTTTGTGGGGTATAGGCGTTTCCGGACGACCGGGTAATAATGCTGTATGGACAGATGTGATCAATTGGTTTAAAACCCAGGGATGTTATGTGATTATCGGGGTTAAAAGGGATTGGAGAAATGATGCAACCAATATAAGTGCCTACAACCAGGCCAATATGATCCAACCCTGGACGGTTGGTTCCATGAACGGGATAACCGGAGCTGATGGGTATGTACCGACACTTAGTGCCGATTTTGCCTATTGCAATTCGCACAATCAGGATTATCAGCCTGTGGCTTTTCCGGGTTTCGCATGGTCTAACTGGCATACCGGTCCACAAAACGAAATACCGCGTTTACACGGAGATTTCCTCTGGAGGCAGTTCTACAACATCAGAAACAACAATATTCCAAGTGTTAAGGTGGCCATGTTTGATGAATATAACGAGGGTACCGCAATTGCAAAAGCAGCTGAAAATGCGTCGATGAAGCCTAGCAATCAGTATTTTCTTACTTTGGATGCCGATGGCGTGGCCTGTTCTTCCGATTTTTACCTCCGGTTAACCCGCGATGGCGCCAAAATGATAAAGGGGCAGATTCCCCTTAGTGCGAGTCATCCAACATCACACCTGTAATAAAGAAAAATTTTCTTCAAACCAGCTTATTTTGACCCCACAGCATTGATATATGTAATTGTGGGGTCAAATAGGCTATCCGTTTGCTGAAGAAACACTCAGAAAGGGGTGTGGCTCTCCGCATAAAGCAATCTCTTTCAGCAAAGGATTGGCCAAATCCGATTATTAACCTAACCATCTCGAAATAATGAAAAAAACAATATTTATTTTTTTAATCCTATTTGGATTAGCTACCATTGGCTGTTCAAAAAATGAATTACCACCTCAAATTCCAGCCTCTGGAACGCTTTTGGCTTCAACACAGCTTGCAAACGAATCAATTATTGCCACACTTGATGTGGGCATAAATGATCCGAATATTAAATATTTTGGCCGCTGGGATTTTAGTAATGCTACCCAATATTTGAGCTACTGGGGTGGGGCGTATATTAAAGTTAACTTTACCGGTACCACAGTTAAAATAAAAGTGGGCAATAACAGTAATTTTTATGCTAAAATTGATGGCGGTCCGTGGACGAGTTTTACCGGTGCAAGTGGTACCATAAACCTTACGCCCACACCACTGTTTGGGGGTATCCATAGCTTAAGCGTAGCGCAGGGCAAAGATTATGATTATGTATTTAATTTTCGTGGCCTGGTGCTTGATACAGGAGCAGCTACCCTGGCACCGTCTGTATCTACAGACATTGTAGAGTACATTGGCGATTCGATAACAGCCGGTTATACCGATGCACAGGCCAATGTATCCGATTATGCATGGATAGTTTCCGAATCGATGAATGCCGAACATACGCAGATCGCTTACCCTGGCATTACTTTAATAAATGGCTATGGCGTAAATGCAACCAAAATAGGGATGGATGTACAGTATTTTAAATCACAATCCTTGGCCTACCCATCATCTCCCAATTGGGATTTTACCAGATATACCCCCAAAATAGTGGTGGTTAATTTAGGCCAGAATGATAATAGCACAGGTGTACCCGATGCAACTTTTCAAAACGGTTATGTAAATTTTCTTTCTGATATCCGTACAAAATTTGCCAATGCAGAGATATTTGCGCTACGCCCTTTCAGTGGGGTAAAAGCTGCATCGGTGCAGGCTGCTGTTAACCTGCGGATTGCAGCGGGTGATAATGCCGTTCATTATATTAATACCATGAGCTGGCTCTTGCCTCATCCATCGGTTGATTTCAATGACGGAGTGCATCCGAGCGTTGCAGGGCATGTTAAGGCCGCCGGTTTAATGAAACCCTATCTGGCACCTTATTTGTCATCAGGATCATCCTTTTTGGTGAATAATGCCGATGCTACCACAGGCTGGACATCTGGAAACACCCTAACGGCGAATACCAGCGACAAAAAAGAAGGCATTGCTTCATTACAAGCCGTAGGTAGTGGTACATTAGAATTTCAACGTTCTTTTACGGCGGTTAATCCCGGTGTAACCGTAACAAACGGATCTGTTGATTTTTGGTATTATGTATCGGATGCGACCAAATTTTCTGCATCAAACCAAATTGAGATTGGTAGCGGGGGCGCAGCAGATGTTAATGAATATAGCTGGGATATTGGCCCGCTAACAAATGGCTGGAACCACATTACCAAAACCTTTGCTTCTGCCGTTACAACCGGTGGAACACCAAATTTGAATGCCATAAACTGGTTTAGGATATACCATGCTAAAACTGCAAGTATAACCACCAGGGTAGATGCGCTGAGGATATTACATTAATAAACATAAACAAAAGCCGCAACTTCTACAGTGGCGGCTTTTGTATAAATCTATCGCTGTTCGGTTATATTAATCTTTATATTCTTTATTGATTTCAGAAACAATGCTGTTCATATTACCGATGCATTTATCGTATTGGCTGATAATGCTTCTCACCTGCGTAAGGTCGTAACTCATATTATATACTTCCTCACTCGAGAAAAGATCAAGGTAATTGTTTCCCTGATCGCTCTTTCTACGGAGGTTTTTGATGAAAAACTCATCCAGTGCTGATTTTTTCTTAGAATAGTAATTGGTATACAATACAAGTGTAGGGATGTTTTCCTGATAAAGATCCATCATCTCGTTTTGAATTTTGAGGTGCTCAATATCACCGATTTTTCCCGACGATTTAAATCCTTCAAACCTTCCGTTATTTGGTAAAAGTCCGGTTTCGTTAAACAGGTAATTATTATATTTTTTAATGGTATCTGCATCCGCTCTTTGTCCCATTTTTAGCCCTCGTATGTAATTAAATGCTTCTTTGCTCTTTAAAAACATCTCTCTGTCTGCTTTCATTTCTTTAAGGTCGTTCTGGAAATCATTTTCCATTCCTAACAAAAAGTTTTTTACATCCTGCGTTTTGTGTGCGTGTTCGCTCTGGCCATGAAGCCATATAGAAAGGCTTACTGCAAATACGATAATGAAGATTTCGAGAACAAATTCTTTTGTCTTATGCCAAAAAGTATGCTCTTTGCTATTCCAGATTTTATATATTTTTTTTGTGTGTTTGATTACTTCCTGATCCGCCATGAGTTAAAAGGTGTAAGAGCCTGTGATGATTTGATTTAAAGGTTTTTGGTTTAAAAAACGACCAGATTATTGGCATAATGCAATCGTTAATGCTGTGAGGAGCGAATTTTATCTTTGCAGTTTGTTTTTTGCCATGAAAGCCAGTTATTGAATCTGTTTTCCGCTTTAAATGAAGCAAGAATAGGAGAAACGTTAATTGGAGCTTCATAATTATGATCGTATTTCAAAGTTAATATAAACTATGGATTTGATTTATTTTTCCTTCAAAATGTTACAGTTTATCGCAGCCATCACCTATGACAGATTCTTCGGTGTGGTGATCTATTTACCTGTTCGCATATCACGTATGGTGTAAAATTATTCAATAAACCTGTTTCCCGTTGTTTGTCCAAAGATCACCAATACATCAAATGATTTTATAAATCCGCGCAGGTCAGGGCTAACTTTTAATTTCCCTTCAGCAATAGCTTCCCGCAATGGTCTGAGGTCAAAAAAAGCCCATTCATTTCCCTTTACCTGGCTGTAAAACGGAGTGAACATATCCAGGTCTTTGTCTGTTGAAACATCGTATGGTTTTATGGCAAGACTATTATCCATAGGTGCCATTTGATTATAAGTTCCTGTTTTTCCAAAAATGAGGATATGCAATGATTGCTTACCGCTTGCCCCGGCCAGGTTATCAGCAAGGTTTCCTACCTCAAAAAAACCTTTCAAATCATTGGTTCTGCTTACATGGTTGGCACCAAATTTAAAGAGCAGTTTAGGAATATCGATGGCATCTTTAGTGATGTAGGGTGCAAGGTAATTGAGCAGATTTTTCTTCATCAGGTCGGTTCTTGCCTCGTAACTGGTGTTGGCAAAAATGGGAAGGCTTGATTTCAGATCACGAAGCATTTTTTTACTCGCATCACTTTCATTGCTAAAAGATCGTAATAATGAATCAACCATTGATGTTTTGAGCTGATAGGCGATAAAGTCGCTATAACGATCAATATTTTTATAGATTGACCTGTCGTGGTTAGCATACGCTATGGCCTTGTTGTGCGCCAGTTGTTTATTGGCAGGTGATTTTGCTTTTCCAGCCAGTGTATTGAAAAATGTGCCCAGTGATAAAAAATTGATTTCGTTCAGTCCCCAGATGTCCGTTTTTGCGAGGACCATCTGTCGTGCCAGTTCCATTTCTGTTTCATAACTGTAAAAAGCAAGGCCATAAGGATGCTGTTTAAAATAATTACTATAAGCAGGTGGATTTTGGCTGACTTTTTTTACCTGTTCTGCCGTATAGGGGTCAATTTCGACTACCAATGCCTTTGGTTTAAATACTTCAGCAAGTTTCATGGTAAATACTGGTATTTCTGCCTCGCCATGCTGTTCGCCGATAAGAATAACCTGTGCCTTTTTGATTTCTGCTTTTAAACTGTCCCAACCTTCTCCCTTAAAGCCTTTTGTTTCGTAGTAGAATAGTCGTTTATGGATTAAGCTATCTAGTTTCGGGTTACTCGTATTTTGGGCTGAAACAGATATTACGCAAACGGAAAAAAAGAAAAATGCGCGTAAAAACTTATAGTCCATTCGTTTTGATATAATGGTGAGCATTGATGATGGTTGAAATTTGGTTATGAAAAAAAATCAATTGTAATGAGGGATGAAATTGTTGGAAGGGTAATTTTTCAAATATCTTTTCAATGCAAAATCAAACAGGTTCAATTGGTGAAATTAATCCTTTTAAAGGGAATAAACAGATTAATTATATTAATATTTTTAGTTTTTTCATCGCATGGGTTATCAACTTATTTTTTTTTCAGAATTTTCGTAATTAGACAGTATGTTGATGAATTTTTATTACATCACGATCGAAATAACACTGCATTTTGCCGAAATGGTAACAAAAGCCTGCTTATTTAAGATCGTTTGTTCTGATTAATCTTTTTTTAAAGTTTTATTAATCTACCCGGGATAAGTTTGGGGCCATAACGCTAACCAAATAGATGCTATTGTATATTTTTTTTTCGAATGAATGCCAGGCATGATACCTCAAAACAATTAACTAAAAATTTTAAACCATTATCTTTATATGAAAAAGTATCTTACCATCATCCTGTTAATAACTGCCGGTATTTCCTTTTGCAAGGCGCAAAACAGACACCAGAAACAAACAGCTTATCCAAGCTATAAACACCTGATTATGGCCGGTTACCAGGGCTGGTTCAGGGCTGAGGGAGATGGTTCATCATCCAAACACTATGCTTATGGAAACGAAGATAAAACGGGGATTGATATGTGGCCTGATGTAACCGAGTATGCCAAAACCTATCCAACACCATTTACATTGGCCAGCGGAGAGAAGGCCCTTTTTTTTAGTTCCTATGATAAAAGCACAGTAGACCTTCATTTTAAATGGATGCAGGATTATGGGGTTGATGGCGTTTTTATGCAACGTTTTTTTAGCAATGCCAAAGAGAAGGTCCGAAAAGGGGATGGTGCACTGATTTTAAAAAATGCTTCGGAAGCCGCTTCTAAATATAAACGGGCCATCGCAGTAATGTACGATCTTTCCGGATTGGCGGCGAAAGATGAAGATTGTTCGGCCATTATTGAAGACTGGAAATACCTGGTTGACGAGTTGAAATTGACGAACCCGAAAGGGCTCAATACTTACTTACAACATCATGGAAAACCGATTGTGGCCATCTGGGGCGTGGGTTTTCCAGACCGGCCGTACAATATCCGCAATATCGGGATAGAGCGCCTGATCGATTTTTTGAAAAACGACCCTGTATACGGAGGTTGTGCGGTAATGCTGGGTGTTCCCAATTCGTGGCGCGAACTGAAAGGCGATTGCATCAGCGATCCTTACCTCCATGAGCTGATTGCCAAATCCGATATTGTTTTGCCATGGTCGGTACAACGTTATACGCCATTGCTCCACAACGATATGGACCGTTTTAGGGATGATTTGATGGATGATATGAAATGGTGCCGTGCTCACCATATTGATTATGTACCATGTGTAACGCCGGGATTTAGCTGGCATAATTTAAGCAGATATGAATTTCCTGATGATGTTAAACCAGTAGGTTCAATCCCAAGGCAGGGTGGACGTTTTTATTGGCAACAGATTTCGACTGCTTTACTTAGCGGTGCAGATATGCTTTATGTGGCAATGTTTGATGAGGTAAATGAAGCAACTGCTATTTTTAAGGCAACAGATAAACCACCGTTGAGCACAAAAACTTCATTTATCGGCATGGATGGTATGCCCTCCGATCATTATTTATGGTTAACAGGTGAGGCTGCAAAAATGTTGCGTGCGGAAAAACCCCTCACGGTTAAAATGCCTCTGCGGAAATAAGGGAAACACAAAATCCTGAAATTTTCCCTGGAAAACACATTATCGCAATAAACAATTAAACCAGCGGATATATAAATTGATGATAAACAAAAGGCCTGTGAAATTGCTTCACAGGCCTTTGTGTTTTTATACGCGCCTTAAAAGATGTTTTTTAAAGAAACAGATGAATCAGTTAAGGACATTTGGTAAAACCAAAGCCTGCATTTTGCGGACATAGATTAGCGGCCGCATTCCAATTGGCAAACTTTGGATGGCTTAACATATCTGCCGGGATATTTCCGGTGAAATTATTGAGCTTTAATTCCAATGAAGTCAGGTTGGGCATTTTGCTGAAAACATTCTCCGGTATAGGCCCTGTAAAGTTTGAAGTATGCATTTGAAGCAGGTTTAACGTAGTCAGATTGGCAAATTCTACAGGAATGGTTCCCGTTAAACCAGATCGGCTCAGGGTTAAACTGGTCAGTTTTCTCAGGTTGCCCATTGATGGCGGGATCGTACCGGTTAGCTGCTGGTTGTTGTTGTTCATATCAATTAAGATCAGTTCGCTTAAATAACCTATAGCAGGTGGTATCGGGCCTTTAAGGTTTCTCGCTGCCAGGTTTATCCTGGTTACCCGATCTACACCATTCACTTTAGCTACCGTTATACCGTTCCAGTTTGTCGTTACTGTGGCTTCCTCTAATGGAGCATTAATGTTCCATTTCGTACCCGACCAGTTGGCGCCGCCCATTTTCTCATATATGGCGATCAGCACTTGTCTGTCGAGTTCTGTTCCAATCGCAATTCCCGTCTGTTTTACCTGGATAACAACATTTATAAGGCCATAGCTAATGGTAATGGTTCCACTGAGGTCAACAAAATTATTTTTAACCGTTAATACCGTTAACTTATTTCCATCCCGCTGAACAGTAAACCAGGTTGTTGTCGGGCTGATGGTGTAGGTCCATTGTTGATTGGTTTCAATGGTAATCACTTCATTACCCCCATCACGGCTAAATTGAAGGTTCTTTTTATCTACATCGAATTCAATCGTTCCTTTTTGGGTAACGGTGATGGATTTATTAAAAACAGGCGATTCTGCATTGATGATTACCACTGCGGTACGCTCACCAGCCTGAGGATTAGCTGTTGCGATTAGCTTTACCTCACCACCTTTTACCTCCCAGCTTAACCAGTCTGCATCAGAGCTAAGCGACCAGTTCATATTACTGTTGATGGTGACAATGCCGTTGTCTGCCGGATTATTAAGTTTTAGTGTAGGCTTGTCTACAATAATGGTTGGGGTGTTTCCATGTTGTTTAACCACAACAATCTTGCTCAGGAGTTTATCTGCACTGGTCACTTTTATTTTGGCTACTCTTTCGTACAAACTCTGGTTTTCTTCCATGGTGAGCTCTACCTGGCCTCCCTTTTTTGCTACGCTGATCCAGCTTTGCGTGGTCAGGGTTTCTATGTCCCATTCGCTGTTATCAGAGATAGAAACAGCGAAATTGCCTGTTTTATTTGTGTTTAAATATTCATACACATCTCTTTCGATGATCAGGGTGGGTTTAACAGGTGCCTGGTTTTTATCTTTTGAACAATTGGTGAGGACAATCATTAGCATTGCCAAACCGGATATCAATGTTCTTTTCATATTTTCTTATCAAACTAATTGAATAGGGTTAATTGGGCCAAAGGCTTATTTTACTTTAAACTCATCGCGTACAATGTCCAGGTATTTTGTACCATAACCTTCGCCGTAATCTGATGCGGTCGGCTCTATCTGCGAATCCCATTGCCAGTTGTTAAACGATTCTACAAGTACCATACGGTTGTTGCCCAGGTTCATTTTTGCCACATTGCAGCGTTCCCTAAATTCTGCTTCTTTTTTTCTCACTGCAGGGTAGTTATAGTCGGGCGTGGCATTGTTTATATTGGCTGTATAGGATGGAGAAACCGATGGAATAAAATCAATGCCGAAATTTTTGGATAAGTATTCTTTATTCAGCTTATAATTTTCGTTAATCAAACGGTTTAGCAGATACATTCTGTCCCAACCTGTTACGCCGCTGCCCACATTACACATATTATCCATGGTAACTGCATCAGCCTTGCCTTGTGTAAAGAAATACTCAAAACGTGCAGATGGGGTCCACTGTGGCTGCCGGGCAATGATATATACATCTTTTCCGGTCTGTTCCTTTATCACCTTACGGATATTGTCGTATACTTTTTTACTGTCCTGCGTGTACAATCTGTCTGCACCCAAAAACACCAGTACCGGCTTCCCCTGAAAATGGTAATAGGTTTCATCTTTAAAATAAAGCGAAATGCGTCTCAGAAAACTATAAAGCCGTTCTTCGCGACTCACTGATATGTTTTGCCCGTTGATGTTGTATACAGTAGCCGGGGCAGTTTCAAGCAATAGGTTATTACTTAAGCCGCTGCTGAAGTTATTGATATCAACCGACATGGCATATTTCATTTCGCCCATGTTTACCGATGGAAGGTTGAAATTATGTTCGGCCAGCATATTGATGGTTAATGAATCCGTACCGTTAAGGTTATTGGGAAACATGGCACCGGCATTTTCTTTCATTGCAGGGCTGATTAAAAAGTCGATTTTGGCTGATTTAGCCCATTCTACGATTTTTGACATATTCAACGCCCCGGCTTCTGTTGGCCTTAGCTCATAACGGCCTAGTTCAGGCCTTACATAAGGACCTATTTTTCCGGCAGCTGCATCATGTTTTTCGGTTATCCTGGTCCATTTGATCTCATCAGTGATCAATATCCCTGAGGGTTCATAAATGTAGGCGCCCACCGGTATGTTACTGGTTACCGGTACCTTTGGGATCTCATAATTTAAAGGATAATCGTCTATTGATGGGCCTGTATCTTTTTTACAGGAAATGGCCAGTGTTGCTAATAACAATCCCATTACCGGGATTTTGATCATTATTTTCTTCATGATTATTGCTATATGGATAATCTTTTTCATTTTATTTAGGGATGTAGGTAATCAGAAGCTGTCTGAATGAATAATCAAAAGCTTTCGTCAGGGCCAGGTTGTCGTTCGGTTCTCCGGTCATGCTTTTTGCAGTTGCTACAACCTCTTCATAGGTTTTGCCGTATTTTTTATTGAAATATTCACAGTTTGGCCTGATGCGTTTAGTACCGCCATAAAGCTGTTCTGCAAAAATGAGGTCGGGGTTCAGTTTTGCAAATCCAAGGGTAGTGTAAACATTGTCTCCCCATCTGTCGCCTCTGTAAAAAGGACTCGCTGCTTTTAGGTTTTCAATGCCTTTATAATAGGCTTCCCGGTTTTTACTCTGTTCTACAATGGGATATACAAAACGTTCTGTCCAGTAATTATAGGCTGAGTTGTACCCTTCTACATCGCTGGCACCGCCATTGGCAAAAAATGGAGGGAAACGTAATACACGCGTTCTGCGTTCCAGGTTCCAGCCTTCAAGCGCATTTAAATAATCGGCGATGTATCTTTGTTTATAAATCTGCTCCAGGTGATTATCTTTACCTCCTTTGCCCCGGATATTAGCACGATAGAGTAACCTTCTATCTGCATAACCCTTTCCATCGGTATTCCATTTTACTCCATTCTGGGCAAGATATTCATCTGCACCACCCAGGTTATATTGCGCAAAAGAGGCCCGCACGCCCGATTCATAATTTTGCATGGCCTTCGCCTCTGAGCCAAAAAGCATTTCAGCTTCGGCTTTAAGAAAATAACTGTCGGCCCAGTTTAGCAGGATCATATTGGCATTCTCTTTTACAAAATCGGTATGTACAAAAGAGAGGTTGTAAGGGCTGTTCCTGCTCGCCAAGGGGTCGTTATAACGAAAGTCCTTCCCCGGTATAAACGCCCATTCCCAGCCAGCTGCCAGGCTGTTCAGTTCAGTAAGTGGTACATAGGGCATAGAATAATCAACCAGCACAGAATCGCTTCTTAAGTTATTCAATCCATCAGCCTGGTGCAGTACAAAATTAGGGCATTCTGTTTTTGTGCAAAAGTTGAGGTGTTTTCTGGTTAGTGTATCGGTATATAGAAAAGGTTTTACTTTTATCGGCGAAAGCTGGTTACCTTTCAGGCTATAGGCGCCCAGCCGGGGATCTTTGTAAGAAAAAAGGTAAATCGCAAAATATTCTCCCAGCGCAGGGTAGGTCATCTCGCTGAAATTGGTTGCATTTTTAATAAACCTGGTATAATAATACGATGCACTCATGGATTCGTCTGATCCCCATTGCAGTTTAACCATGTCATCAAGAGAAGAAATTAGTTTAGCATCATCAGCCATTGCTTCAGCAGCATGTGTTCTGGCTAAATCCATTGATAAGTTCTGTGCATGCAGGGCAATATTCAGGCGAAGGGTATTGGTAAATTTCTGCCATTTTAAAATGTCCGACTTTCCGAAAGCACTTCCGCCAAAAACAGGATCACGCATTAAAAGGTCATTTGGATAAGCAGATGATACTTTATACATCGCACTTGCATCTTTCAGGTCTTTGAGTATCTGTGTGTAAATTTCCAGTTCGGTATCGTAGGTATATTCCCTTTTACTTTGTTCGCTATCGGCCAGTGCCTGGCTCATGGGGATACTTCCATACATCGATGCCATCATATAAAACAGGTACGATTTCCAGGTTTTAACCATGGCCAAACGGTTGGCAAATTCTGGTTTGCCTGCGTATTCTTTTTCCATTTTAAGCACATCACGGATAATACCCACATAAAACTGGTTAAAATAGTTATCGCCAATATCCTGCGAGGGGTTAGTGGCAAAGCCAACCACGGCATACCTGGAAAAATTGATCAGTTTGTTATAATTCAGGTCCTGGATAAGCCTCATCGTACGGGATACTGTCCCAGCGAAAATATCGTTGACATCCACGTTATAAACTTTGTTCTTATTGGTATTAATTTCTTCAAAATCCTTGGTACAACTTTGGAAAGCCGCACAAAGGAAAATGAAAGCGAATAGGTATGTTATTTTTTTCATCGTCGTATTTTTAAAATGATAGTTTGGCATCAAATCCCCAGGTAGACATAGGTAAACTAAATCCACGTTCGAAACCCTGTGCATTACCAGTTGTAGAAGTAGCTTGCGGATCGAGGCCTTTTGGTGTATTTTGGAATAATATGGCGAGGTTTCTTCCTACAAGGGCAACACGGGCACTTTTTATCGGTGTCTTTTTAAACCAGGTGCTTTTTAGGCTGTACCCAACGGTAACTTCACGTAATTTGATATAAGAAGCATCGTAGATGTACCTGGCCGCGCTCGAAGCACTGTTGTGGGTCCAGTGATCCATTGGAGATACCCATGCCATTGAAGGTTTATCTGCCCAGAAAGCGCCAACTGAAGGATCGTACACGGTATTGCCCAGCTGAACGCCTTTCGGACGGGAACCATCGGGGTAGCGTACATAATTCTGCAGGTAATCGGCGCCGGGTTTAACTGTATTTCCCGGCTGAAGAAATCCCCTGCGTTCATCTGTATTTTCGCCTAAAATCAGCTGTGATATCAGGTCGTCATACCGGCCATCTAAAGATTGTACCGTATTTCCGTCAATACCGCCCCTAAATGCAGTGTAAGACCATACTTTTCCTCCCGACTGGAAATCGAACATAAATCCTACATCAACCGGGCCGATTCTGAAGGTGTTTTGCCATCCTCCAAACCAGTTTGGTTGTATGGAACCTAAATACTGATCGGGGAGGAATTTTGGCTTTCCATCCACACCAACATAAATTGCACCATCGGCATTTCTCTTGTAATCGTTACCGTAAAAAACGCCATAGGGTTTTCCCACTTCGGCATAAAGCCTGATGTTGTCTCCGCTGCCCATCTCATACCTGGTGATACCATCAACCAGCGAAACTACTTCTGATCTGTTTTTAGACCAGTTAAATGTGGTGCTCCAGCTAAATTTTGCTGTTTTAACCGGCGTGATGTTCAGGCTTACTTCTATGCCCGAATTTTGAATTTCCCCTGCATTTAAAATCTCCCTGCGGTATCCGCTGGCTGATATTGCATCGGCTTCTACAATCTGGTTTTTGGTGCTTTTGCTATAATAGGTAACATCAGCATTAACCCTTCCATTCCAGAGTTTTATTTCTGAGCCAAATTCCCAGGAGCGTGTTTGCTCGGGTTTAAGCCTGTCGTTTTTTAACACTTCTTCACCTGTAAAGAAAGGGATCCCTAAAAAGGAACCGTTTTCATTCCGGAAGTACCCGCTATACAGCCTGTCGAAGCCAGTATCATTACCTACCTGGGCAAAAGAGCCTCGAAGTTTCAGGTAGGAAAGTATTTTTTTGTTTATTTTAAAAGCATCTGTCACAACAATGCTGCTCCCTAACGAATAATAGAAATAAGAATTGTTGGCTGAAGGTAGCGTACTCGACCATTCGTTACGGGCGGTGGCCTCTAAAAATGCCCAGTTTTTATAACCTAAATTAGCCATACCAAAAAGCGCCTGTTTGTTTTTTGCTTCAGGTTCTTCCACCGCGCCGATAATGCCTTTTGCATTGGCAAGGCTGTTTAAATCGGGTGTGATGAGCATAAAAGCCCTGGATGACATCCTATCGGCCTTTACGGTTTGTAGTGATGCGCCAAAATTGGAGTTCAGGTTAAAATCGTTGTTGATTTTTTTATTAAAAGAGAGTAAGGCGTTAAAATTGTTGTTTGTAGAGATTCTACTCCATTTGTAATATTCGCCATCTATATCAAAAGGAGTGTAAAGATTGGTAAAATCCCAACCCTTTGATTGCTGTAGATCGGTTGCTGCAGTAAGCCTCAGCCTTAACAGTTGGTTAAGCCTGATGTTTGCCGTCAGGTTTGCATTTAAAAAGTTTTTGCTATCCTGGTTGGATGTTTCGTTTAACAGCCAGTACGGATTTGTAAAGCCGTTAAAATTAAACGGTGTACCACCATTTTGTTTCCAGGGCACAAGTTCTTCGTATGAAGCATCTCTTGGCAGGTTTGCAATTACGTACAATGGGTTTCGGTTAGAGCTGTTGCGAAATCCCCTGTTATCCATATTCTCATAAGTGTACCTGATGTTCGCATCAAGGTCCAGATAGTCTGTAATCTTGGCTGTACTCCTGATGTTAAAGTTGTGCCTGTCGAATAAATTGAATTTTTCAAGGATATCATCAGCACTCTGCCCGGTGTAGGAAAGCCTGAAACTCATGGCATCTGTCAGTTTATCAATAGAAAAACTGTTGGTAATCGCATTAGAGGTTTTATACATGCTCTCGATGGTTCCGGGCTGGGGGATGTATTGTTTTACTTTTCCGTTTCTACCCACAACATCGAATCCCAGCATGGGCATACCCCATGAGCGCTGATCCTGGTTACCCATGTTTGGGTTCCAGATCCCATAAGGGAGATTGGGATCGAAACTCACCCCGTTACCCGAGTTTCCAAAATAATTAATACCTTCTCTTTTAAACTGACCCGTTTGGCCGGCCCCATAGATGTTTTGCAGGGTAGGGAAATTATATAAATTTCCAAGCATCATGTTAAAACCATAGCTGATTCCCAGTCCCTGCTTTCTGCCGGCTTTTTTGGTCGTAATCAAAACCACTCCGTTTGCCGCATCCGATCCGTAAAGCGCGGCGGCATTGGCACCTTTTAGGATCTCTACATTTTCAATCTCATCAGGGCTAATGCTGTTAACAGGACTGCCAAAATCAAGGTCACCATTCTCTCCGGAATTATTCAATACCGGAATACCATCGATTACAAATAAAGGCTGATTGTTTCCCGTAAGGGAATTGTTACCCCTGATGACAACCCTGGTTGAAGCGCCAGGACCACCGCCTGAGACGATTTGCATACCGGCGGCCTTTCCTGATAACATATCAAGCAGACTGCTTCCCCTTGCATCTGTCATAGAGGATACATCGATACTCTGACGGGCGTAAGCAAGTGATTTGGCATCTTGTTTAATGCCCATTGCGGTAATTACCACCTCACTGAGGCTTTTGGTATCATCGAGTAAAATAATCCTTAACTCTGTTTCTGATCTGACAGTGATCTGCTGAGTAACAAAGCCCATATAGCTTACCCTCAGGGTAGTATTAGGAGCGGTAGTAATTTTAAAATTACCATTCTGGTCTGTTAAGGTACTCTTTGCGTTAACTGCACCCACTATACTTATAGAAACGCCCACAATAGGCTGGTTGGTTTTATCCAATACGGCGCCCTTAATGTTAAGCTGCTTGTTTTGGCTATTTGCTGTCATAAAAAAAACAGTAAGCACCAGCAGCAGGTAATATTTATAAAGTTTTATCTTCATTTCATTGGGTTTTAAAAATACTCGGGTTAAAGGGAGCTGTGCTGATGTTGGATATTGTACCCATCAAATCTGTAAAGCATTGATATGGGGTAATCAGGCGGGTTGTTTGCTGCGGTAATCCTGAAGACGCAGGCATAGGTGTAAAGCAGCCATGCCGCTTTAAGATAAATCGTTTAATAATGCTCATGAATTTAGTTTATTTGGTTAAAAGCAGAACTGCCTGTCCGGTTATTTCCAGGATGTTCGGTTGTTGTTAATGTGGTAATTAACGGGCTATCCGCATCAAAATAGTTTGTATAGGTGTTGCCCGGATTGAAAGTATTATTTCATCATACAGTGTTAGGGTTAACAGGTTAAATATTTGGTTAGCTTATCAGGATCAGTGCATCGTTATGCTTTAATCTTTTATAAATTACGTTGCCAACCATTAATGAAATGATAATAAAGCATTAATATATCAGGCCTTGGAGGGTGAAAAAACAGGATTTATGTATTATTTCTGTTTTTGATGCGATTATAAACGCTAAAATCGACCTGCAATTTGATAGTAAACGCGTTGATGGAATGATTTGACCTATAAATATTGTTTTGCTGCCTATGGGAATGGGTAAAAGCAAACTGAATACCAAAAAAGTATAATAATACAATTACTAAATTCAGCTCTCTACAGGCGTTTCTGCAACCAAAAACATGTGTATTCCTGTTTTATCGCTTATTGTGGCCATGTACACTAGGTTAAGGGTTTTTAACCACGGATGTACAAAGATAACCATGGATTTTTTATCTGTGTTTAAATTATACTTCTTATACCGATGACTGAACTGTGAGAAAGAAATGAGCAGGTAGAAATGATATTAATCTATTATTAGGTTTTTATTAATCAGAAGAACAGAATTTAGTAAAGCAGTGCCTATAATAGGCAGGCTGCACTAAACCAAACCAAATATAAACGTTATGAAAAAAATTGTTAGCACAATGTTACTGCTGGCCGCATGTTCTTATGCAAATGCCCAGAAAGTACAGGTTTTAGATCTTTGTGAATCCTTAGGCAAGCAGCCCAACCAATGGTTCAGCAATGGAAGTGTACCAAAATTAAGTGAAGACCGCAAGGAAGGAACTTATGCTGTTAGTGCAAATGGTTATAAAGCAGAAAGGTTGAGAAGAATTTATAGCGAGGCATTTGATACCGGTGTAACCAGGGATAACGGTTACATTGCATTTTCGCTTTTTGTAGAAAAACCTGAATTGTTAAACGGAAACGGACAGATTGCCATTTCAAGCGGCGGCTTGGCAGATAAAGATTCGTATGGTTATGTATTTGGCGGACTAAAAATCGGTTCGATAAAATTGGTTACCGGGTGGAATAATATAATTGTTCCTTTGAGTTTATTTAAAGATGTTCGTGAAACCCCTAATTTATCTGCAATCAATTATTTCAGGATTTTACTTTATAACCAAAATGAAAATACGACCCCTCAGGAAATGAAAATCGATAATATCCGTTTTACCAGCGACAAATCTTTGTTAGAGGCTGTTGTTAAATAACTAAAACCTTATTGCTATTACTTTTGAAAAATACAAACAGCTGAGGATTTTAAATATCCATTAATATTGGGCGCAGCATTCCTATGTTTTCATTCGCAGTGCATGGCCAGTTGGGGGGTAGGGGTTTCAGGACTTTTCCGTTAAATGGACTGAAGTATCTTTATTTCGATCCCGAAGGTTTGGGAAGAAATCTTTTAACTTAGTTTAATGATTTCTTCCCGACTTAACATCGCGACTACACCCCATCCGATGGCTATCGGATAGAAATGACGACTAATTTCACCCTCTGTGATAGATAACTTCTTCTGAAAAGGCAAAAGACAGTATTTTATAGTGTATCCAAAAAATCCAGATATAATGGTACACTTTTTTCAATCCATTCATCAGAAGAATTGTATTCAATATCGTAATAAGCAAAATGTGGCTTGTAATGTGCTTTTACATATTCGAATGATAGTTCGAAAGGGCGAATAAGTTCTGTTAATGGATATTTATATATTCCGTTGGTATTAAGTTCCTGTTCGTTTACACCCAGCGAAATGGCCAGGGCAATTTTCTTCCCCTCCAGTTTATAACCGCTTTTACTGCCATAAGCCCATCCATGGGTTAATACCTCATCCAGCCATTTCTTAAGCATTGCAGGTGCGTTAAACCAATAGTAAGGGAATTGAAACACAATTTTATCATATTGCTCCATTAACTTTTGCTCTGCAATTACATCGATTTTTTCATCAGGGTAAGCCTGATATAATTGATGAATATGAAACTGATCAGGGAATTTACGGAGTTCCTCCACCCATCTCTTGTTAACAATAGAATTTTTCATATCCGGATGGGTAACTATTACGAGTGTTTTCATGATAATGCTTTTAAAATTACGATGCAAAATTAAAACAGGTTACCTAAAAAATGTACATTAGCAACCAATTGTAGGGTACTATAAAAAATGTAAGTAATGTCTAAAATCAAAGAAACCTCCACAAATTTCGCTAATAAGCAAGCATTGGCAGATGAATGTCCGGAAGTGTATGCAGCCCATATTATCGGCGGACAATGGGCCATTGTAATCTGCTCCTGGTTAATTAACGGAAAACTCAGGTTCGGTGAACTTAAAAAGCTCCTTCCTAACATTACCGAAAGGATGCTGACCCTGCAATTGCGTAAGCTTGCAGAGAATAAAATTATTACCCGCACCGTTTATGCAGAAGTACCACCAAAAGTAGAATACGAATTAACGCCAATAGGTTATGAACTTAAACCTATTCTAAAACTACTTGAAAGCTGGGGCGAAAAACACAAAACACTGAATTGAAATAACTATCTATTTAATTTCGGCTTGATTTTTTTCGGCCGGATATTATCTTTGTAAATTATTTACAGTTTAATACGGGATGTAGCGTAGCCAGGTATCGCGCCAGCATGGGGTGCTGGAGGTCGGAAGTTCGAATCTTCTCATCCCGACTAAAATTCCGCCAAAATCCTCTAATAAGTTAATATATACCAATCAAAAATTATCCATCTCACGGCATTCAGGTGCAGGATATCGTCCGATTTCTGTTCAAAAACGGGAAAAATCTCATTTTAACTGCTAAAGGCTTTTCAAAACCAAATAGCTAAATTTCCAGAATAACTTCAGGTTTATATCTTTTTTACGATACCCAAAACTTTTTGCATCAAATACTGCTTTTCTAAGTAAAAACAACATCGAAAAACAGTTTCAGACGATAAAGTGATGCAAATAGATACCAGCCGACGCACAATAGGTTTAAATTTTTTAGAAGATAACAGCGCAACAATACGGCTCTGGGCACCTTATGCTTCAAAAGTATGGCTGGTAAGCGATAGATTAACATCTTCTTTGCTGATGGCCGAACAGGAATCAGGTTATTGGTTTATCCGAACCGATGAGATAAAAGCCGGTGATCACTATGGCTTTGAAATGTGGAATGAGAAAAAGAAAGAAAAATATACCTCAAATCCATCAAAAATCTTTGGGGCCGATCCTGCTGCATTATTCTTTGAAAATGGAATCGGGGAGAATTCAACTGCTTTTAATGTTAACAGTTTTAGCTGGACAGATCAGAGTTGGAAAGGACCCGCTCAACAAGACTATATTATTTACGAACTCCACACCGGAACATTTACGCCTGAAGGTATTTTCCAGTCAATTGAGGCTAAACTTGATTATTTGCTCCAGTTAGGTATTACCGCTATCGAAATCATGCCTGTTGCTCAGTTTCCTGGCGAAAGGAACTGGGGCTACGATGGTGTTTTTCCTTTTGCCGTCCAAAATAGCTATGGCGGTCCCGAGGCTTTACAACATTTGGTAAATGCCTGCCATAACAGAGGCCTTGCAGTGATACTGGATGTGGTTTATAATCACATGGGACCAGAAGGTAATTATTTTAACGATTTCGGCCCATATTTTACCAATCAGCACCATACACCATGGGGGCAGGCCATTAATTTTGATGATGCAGATTCAGATCCTGTCCGTCATTATTTTATTGAAAATGTTTTGATGTGGTTCAGGGATTTTCATATAGATGCCCTCAGGCTCGATGCTGTACATGCCATCAAAGATTTTGGAGCTGTGCATATCCTCGCCGAAATTAAAAAATACACCGATCGGCTTTCTGTCTCAACTGACAGAGTTCACCACCTTTTTGTAGAACTTGATCTGAATGATAACCGTTACATCAATCATTTAAATAAAGGGGGCTATGGTATGGATGGACAATGGATTGATGAATTTCATCATGCCTTACGTGTAACAGCCGGACAAGAAAAGAATGGTTATTATGCGGATTTTAATGGAATAGAACACCTGGCTAAATCATACGAAACCGCTTATGTATATGATGGGCAATACTCACCACACCGGCGAAAAACATTTGGAACGGCAGCTAAAGGCAATAACGGCGAACAGTTTATTGTTTTCTCTCAAAACCACGATCAGGTAGGTAACCGGATGCTTGGCGAAAGAACCAGCAGCTTAATGAGTTTCGAAATGTTGAAACTTCTTGCTGGCGCAGTTTTCTGCAGTCCATATTTGCCGCTTATTTTTATGGGCGAAGAGTACGGGGAAGAAAATCCCTTCCAGTTTTTTATCAGTCATACCGATAAACAATTGGTAGAAGCAGTTAGAAAAGGCAGGAAAGCCGAATTTAAGGCCTTCCATCATGCCGCAGATACACCCGACCCGCAAAGTGAGGCAACTTTTAATCGCTCCAAACTGAATTGGGATAGTTTAAATGAGCCCAAACAAAAAACATTATTAACTTATTATAAAACCTTAATTGCGCTAAGAAAAAACAATCATACATTAAACAATTTAAACCGTCACCAGGTAAAAGCAGAAGCCATAAAGGAACAAAATTGTTTAATCCTGAACCGATGGCACGATAAGCAAAAAATTACCAGTTTAATGAACTTTTCCGCTCAGGAACAGCAGCTTTCTTTACCAAATTTATCCAACTGGCAAGTTTTGCTCCATTCAGCAGATGTACAATGGGGAGGAGCAAATAAAGAAATGCCATCATTTTCTGATCAGGGGCTGATTACCATTAAGCCCGAATCTATTTTAATTTTTACAAGCGACCATGTATAAACCCCAATCTACCTACCGTATCCAGTTTAATCACGAATTCAACTTTAAGTCGCTTGATCTGATCATTCCCTACCTTAAAAAATTAGGGATAGAAACCCTGTATGCTTCACCTATTTTCGAAGCATCACCCGGAAGTACCCACGGCTATGATGTTGTTAATCCTTTAAAAATCAATCCCGAAATTGGAACAGAAAAAGAGCTGTTTGCGATTCATAAAAAGCTGAAAGCTGCAGGAATAAGCTGGTTGCAGGATATTGTGCCCAACCACATGGCTTTCCATCACAACAATACCTGGCTGATGGATGTGCTGAGAAATGGCAAAAAGTCTAAATATGCTGCCTTTTTTGATATCGATTTTACCGGGAAATTAATGGTTCCTTTTTTGGGTGCGGATTTAGAAACTGTCATTTCCAATTCAGCCATAATAGTGCTTAAAACAACCCGGGATTATGCCTTAAGTTATGGCGAAAGCAATTGGCCAATCAATCTTGAAGGTTTAAAATTCATTCAAAAACATCAGCCGGATGAGATCAATAAAAACCCCGATCTTTTAACAAACCTGATCGGTTTACAGCATTATCGCCTTTGTAACTGGCAGGAAACCGATTCAAAGATCAATTACAGACGGTTTTTTACAGTTAACAGCCTGATTTGTTTAAATATTCAGCATCCCGAAGTTTTCGAAACCTACCATCAATACATTTTTAAACTAGTAGAAAAGGGAATATTTCAGGGTTTAAGGATCGATCATATTGACGGGCTTTACGATCCTGAAGCTTACCTCAATCGGTTAAGAAAACAGGTAGGTAATAATGTGTATGTAGTGGTAGAGAAGATTTTGGCCGAAAAAGAACAAATGCCAGCCGAATGGGAAGCACAGGGAAATACCGGTTACGATTTTCTGGCCATGAGCAATAACCTGTTTACCAATAAAGAAGCTAAAAAACCATTTAATCAACTTTATCAGGAGGTAACGGGTAAAAAGCTTGATGCAGAAAAATTGGTGCACGAAAAGAAAACGGCTATACTTTATGGGCACATGCATGGAGAACTGGATAACCTTTTTAACCTGTTGATCAATTCAGATTTAATAGCTAAAAAACAGATACTTGCTATTGGCGGTGAAAAAATAAAGCAGGCACTCGGCGAAATGCTGATCCGGATGCCTGTTTACCGTTACTACCATTATCATTTCCCCTTAGCTCCGGAAGATTCATCAAAACTTCAGGCGTTATTGCTTCCGATCATTGCCAATACCAGATTAAGCGGGGCAGGTAAACTGCTGGAAGAGGTTTTGCTGGTTAATCCACACAAAAAAGATAAAATTTATTGTCAAAAACTGCAGGCTTTTTACCAGCGTTGCATGCAGTTTACCGGGCCATTAATGGCTAAGGGAGTAGAAGATACGCTGATGTTTACCTATAACCGTTTTGTTGGGCACAGCGAGGTTGGTGATGCTGCAGATGCCTTTGGCTTAAGCGTTGAAGAATTTCATCAAAACATGCTTCAAAGACAGGTAAACTGGCCGTTATCGATAAATGCAAGTTCCACACACGATACCAAAAAAGGAGAAGATGTGCGCGCCAGGTTAAATGTGCTCAGCGATATCCCAGACCGCTGGATTAAGGTTGTTCGTGAACTGTTAAAGTTAACCGCTTCCCTGCAGGAAAAAACTCCATCATTTAAATGGTTGCATCAGAATGATATTTACCTGATCATGCAAACCATTTTGGGCGCACTAACCATGCCAGGTGAAGAAGAGGATGATATTGATGACCGATTGGGACAATACATAGAAAAGGCACTGCGAGAGGCTAAAAAACGTTCAGACTGGGCTGAGCCTGATGAGGATTATGAAAATAAATTGAAGGAATTTGCCCGGCTATTGATTAATCCCGAAGGTAAAGGCTATCAAATATTAACTTCCTTTTTAGCAGAGATAGCTGATTTTGCCATTGTAAACAGTTTATCCCAGTTGCTGCTAAAATTTACCTGTCCCGGTATTCCTGATATTTACCAGGGCACAGCGCTTTGGGATTTAAGCCTGGTTGATCCTGATAACCGCAGGCCGGTAGATTACCAGAAAAGAGCAGGTTTTATAAACGAGTTGCAAAACTCAACACTTAAAAGCCTTTGGCAGGAGCGTTATTCAGGTAAAATAAAACTATGGCTCACCAAAACATTGCTAAACGTTAGGAAAGAATACCACCAGGTTTTTGAAAATGGAGATTATATACCTTTAACCCTTAAAGGTAAATACCATAAAAATGTTTTTGCTTTCGCCCGCAAACTGGATCATCAATGGCTTATAGTGGCTGTTCCATTGGGTTTGGCATCACTCACTGATTCTATTGCCGATAAAACATTTGATTGGCTGGATACAGGAATTTTACTACCTAAGAATGCCCCGGGTAGCTGGCGCAATTTGTTATCAGATCAGACAGCGGCAAAAGACTTTTTAGATGAAGGTATTCAGATCAGTCAATTGTTTACCGAAATTCCTTTGGCCGTAATTGCACTCCAATCTAAAAAGCCTGAGCGATCAGCAGGTATTTTAATGCACATTACCGCTCTACCATCCGCGTTTGGAATTGGCGACCTTGGACCTGCTGCCAAACAATTTGTCGATTTTCTTTCTGATACCCGGCAACGTTACTGGCAAATTTTACCACTTAATCCAACAAAGGCAGAAAATGGACATTCGCCTTACTCCAGCAATTCGGCCATGGCAGGCAATATATTATTGATCAGTCCCGAATACTTAGCCGAAGATAAACTCCTTACTGAAAATGAATTGGAGTACAGAATGCTTCCTTTTAATGATCAGGTGGATTTTAAAGTGGTTGAGCAATCTAAAGCTGAATTATTATATCAGGCCTATCAACGTTTTTTAAAAACTAGTGATACAGCTTTGCAAAAGCAGTATCAGGATTTCTGTAAAAGAGAAAAAGACTGGCTTAATGATTTTGCGGTTTATGTAGCCATCAAGCACCATCACCAGCATTTAGAATGGTACCATTGGCCTGATGCTTACAAGAAAAACGACAATAAAACCATTGCTGGCTTTATCAAAGCCAATGCAAAAGAGATCGATGAAATTAAATGGCAACAATTTGTTTTTTACAGGCAATGGATACAGTTAAAACAATATGCCAACAACAAAGGGGTGGAGATTATTGGCGATCTTCCTTTTTATGTAGACCGAGATTCTGTTGAAGTTTGGGCAAATCCAGAACTTTTTAAACTTGATGCAGATCTAAATCCTGAAAAAGTTGCGGGTGTTCCGCCCGATTATTTTAACGAAAAGGGGCAGCTTTGGGGTATGCCGGTTTTTAACTGGGAAAATATGAAAGCTGCGGGATATACCTGGTGGATCAAACGCCTGAAGAAAAATACAGAACTTTTTGATCTGCTCCGCCTGGATCATTTCAGGGCTTTTGCTTCCTATTGGGAAATTCCGGCAGGAGACGAGGACGCTACAGGTGGTAAATGGGTGAATGGACCAGGAAAACATTTTTTTAAAACCATTAAAAACGAATTAGGTACCATGCCCTTTATTGCCGAAGACCTGGGGGAGATTTCTGAAGACGTTGAAGGTTTACGTAATATACTTGGGTTTCCCGGGATGAAAGTGCTTCAGTTCTCATTTGGAGATGATCTCCTGGTTTCACCCCACATTCCACATAATTTCGATACGGTTAATACCATTGTATATAGTGGTACGCATGATAATAACACCATTATAGGTTGGTTTCAAAATGAAATGAACGCTAAGGCTAAAGAAAGGTTAAACCTTTACTCAGGCATTAACGTAAACGAAAAGAATGTAAATGGAGTAATTCTGAGAATGGCTTATGCTTCTATTGCTAAAACGGCTATTCTACCTGTTCAGGATATTTTAAGCCTGGGCGAAGATGCCAGGATGAATACGCCAGGCAGCATAAACCATAACTGGTTGTGGCGTTTAAAACCCGGAATATTAAATCTGTTGATAAAAAAGTGGCTTAAAAAACAGACAGAGATGTATGGTAGAGGTATTTAAATGATAGCATGAAAAGGGTAGAGCAGGCTCAGTTTTAGGATAAGAACAAAAAAAATCAGTAAAAAAGGGTAAAAACGCCTTTCTTTTGCATCCAGATATTGTTTTTTAATAGAATTGTTTAGTTTTGCGGCCCGTGATTTGCATACGGAAAGAAAATAAAATGATAACCAGGATCGTAAAAGATCCCAATTAAAAACAATTATGGACAAATTCAAACAAGTACAGGAAGTTATCGCTTCAGTTGAAGCTGATGTAGCTAAATTTTATGATGGTGGTAACGCTGCAGCAGGTACACGTGTACGTAAAGCAATGCAAGATTTAAAAGTATTGGCTCAAGAGATCAGAGCTGAGGTTACTGATAAGAAAAATACTGCAAAATAATTGAACCGCATTTTAGCATATAAAGCTCCTGGTATATACCGGGAGCTTTTTTGTTTAAAGTACGCAGTGGTTCGTATCCTAGCTCACCACTAGTCGCAGCCACAGTTCCCGTGGTTTGTGTCCTCACGCACCACTAGTAGATACAAACAAGGGAAAACCATATCACAATTATCCTTCGCTATTTGTTCCTGTAGATTACACAGGTTAAAACGCAGAATTAATCCCGTGGTTCGTGTCCTCACGCACCACTAGTAATACAAACAAGAGAAAACCATATCACAGTTATACTAAGCTTATATATCTCTCATATGTCTTACATGGTTAAATTATAACTTCGTATTTAAACTTATAATGTCCGCTATCTGTTTCCGCAGATTACACAGATTGAAACGCAGATTTTGATCCCTTAACATGTATCCTGCTCGCCTGTTTTGACTACTGCGGTATCCCAATTGCCAACTTCAAAACCGAAAACTGCATTATGCGATACTTAAAACTGGTAATTCAAAAATACCAACCGAAAATTTTATACCCTTATTGGGAATATTTTTTTGACTAATGTCAATTACAATCACCACTTAAGATAAACGACTATTAAAGGATAGTATTAATTTTGTTGCACATGAATTTGATTGTCTGTCCGTTTATGTAAGTAGGATTTGTTTAACTTGTGATGACTTTAAGCAAAGGAAAGGGCGAACATGAAAATGTTTGCCTTTTTTTGTGCCTTATTGATGCATCTGCGCTTATAATTTATTTACTTTTGCTTCCTTAATTTATTACGGGGTATAAAAATGGCAGAAGCAACAAACGAGCAAATAGCAATAAAGGCAACTTACTTCAGTATCATTGGCAATACCTCTTTAGCGCTGATTAAAGGCGCTGCCGGGATTTTTGGTAATTCGTATGCCCTCATTGCAGATGCCATTGAATCAACAGCAGATATTTTTTCTTCCGCCCTGGTTCTTTTTGGCATTAAATACTCCAGCCGTCCTGCTGATGAAAATCATCCTTATGGCCATGGCAGGGCAGAACCCTTAATCACCTTTTTAGTGGTTGGCTTTTTAATTACTTCAGCCACTATTATTGCTTACGAAAGCATTGAGAATATCCAAACGCCCCATGGCTTGCCTAAGCCCTTTACCCTGTTTATCCTTGGTGCAATTATCATCTGGAAAGAAATTTCCTTCCGCTTGGTGATGAAAAGAAGTAAAGAAACCAATAGTTCTTCCTTAAAGGCAGATGCCTGGCACCATAGGAGCGATGCCATCACCTCAGTTGCGGCCTTTATCGGAATCTCTGTGGCTTTATTTATGGGAAAAGGTTATGAAGCTGCTGATGATTGGTCGGCCCTATTTGCTGCGGGTTTTATCCTTTACAACTGTTACCACATTTTCAGACCAGCCCTGGGCGAAATTATGGACGAAAACCTTTACGAAGATATCATTGAAGAAATCAGAAAGGTTTCAATTACTGTTCAGGGAATTTCAGGTACCGAAAAATGTTTTATCCGTAAATCGGGCATGAAATACCATGTCGACCTGCATGCCCTGGTTGATGGTAATCTTTCCGTTAGGGCAGGGCACGAGCTCGCACATAAACTACAGGATACTTTGCACCATCATATCCCCGAACTTGGCAATATTTTAATCCATATCGAGCCTTCAGGGCATCATGATTAAGATTTATTAATGGTCAATACCTAATTCCTGCCGATTTATCCTATGTGTTAACACAATTAATTATAAAATTTTCTTGCGTGCTATGTCGTTGTGTTTTGGAGCGCCAAAGTACCAAAGCGCTTTGTCATCCGATAGCTACCGGAGCCAGTTGTGTCTGCCAAAAAAGGATTCGTTAGCGTTGCCTGTATTTGCTGGAGATTCCATTTATATTGGCTAATAAGACACATTTTTCGGTCGAGCAATGATTAATTACCCAACTTAATCTTAAATTAACCAATATGATAAATTGATTATAGTAATCCCACTTAGTCACCTGTTAATAGCTACCTTCTTTATTTAAATTAGTTTTATATTCTCGTTATCATTTGATAACTTAATTCCATGCTTCAAAACAGGGTAAACCCATCCGGAGAAATCATCAGAACGCCTTACCGTGGTACTTGGTTGGGAAATCGTGGTGTATTGCATAACGGGAAACAGGAAATCGTTCGCTTTTATAAAATTAAAGCATGGATTACCTGTGCCCTGGTGTTTAGGGGGAGGCACAGAAAGGTAATGCAGCCTAACCGTTGGACAGAGCTATTCTTTTTTGATGAAGCCACCGCATTTTCAGCTGGTCATCGGCCTTGTTTTCAGTGCCGTTATGAAGATCACCAGCGGTTTAAAACTTATTGGTTAAAAGGAAATCCGGAATATGGATTTGATTTAAAAACCCCGGTTGCTGAAATAGATAATATTCTCCACCAGGAAAGAATGAACACCCATAAAACCAAAGTTACTTACCAAGAAAAATTTACTGATCTTCCTGACGGTACTTTTGTCATTATTCAGGATCAGCCTTATTTGCTAAAAAATAGCCAGTTGCATTTGTGGACGCCTGCCGGTTACAACAAAGGCATTCTACTACCCGATTTGCATCAGGTTAAAGTATTAACTCCAAAATCAATCGTAAATATGTTCAGGGCCGGTTATGTGCCGCAAATGGGCATATCAATAACGACCACGATAAAATAAAGCTATCGCTGTAAAAGCACTTCTTCCGTTTCTACAATGGTTTTGCCCTTTTTAGTCTTTGTTTCAGTTTTAAGCAGCGTAATTTTGTTTTGCTGAACAGTTACTAGATAAGGCGTTTTGTGTTTATTCGATTTGCCTATAAACAGTTTGTTGCCATCGCTTACAGCGGGTAACTCTTCCCGGTGTTTACCAAATCCCTGTGTAATAATAATGGTATTCTTTTTGGTAAACTCATATGTTTTTTCTCCTGCTTTATACAGTTCTTTATCGTTTTCAGTAACAACTCCATTGGTTTTATCAATTTCAATCTTAGATATCGCCTTCCATTTTCCAATCAATCGTTGATCTAAAGCTGGTTTGTTTTGGGCATAAGTATGAATGCCGATAGATACAAATAACAAAATAAATAAAGTTTTCATGTGGGGATATTTTAGGTAGTGATTGATAAGATGATTGAGTTCAAAATAGTGATTTTTTTTCATTTGCTAAAATATTTTTCACTCACGTAGGGGTAAAGCCGGATGTCGCTGTCATACTATCAAAACACAAAAACAATATTAATTATTCAAAACAAAAATTATGAAAACAATCAGGTTTTATTTATTAGTTGCAGTAATGTTGATTACCACTTTTGCGGTGAAAGCGCAGGAAGCTGACCTTACATTTGGCTTAAAGGCAGGTTTAAACTATGCCACATTACCCACAAGTTTAAAAAGCATTACCGATAAAAAAGGAAAAGTTGGTTATAACTTCGGGGCATTTGCCAGGGTAGGTAAGGCTGTGTATTTTCAGCCAGAATTAAATTATGTTAGTTTTAAAAGTTCGTACGTATATGCTACAAATACCTATACCCCTAAATTTCATCAGGTAAATTTACCATTGATGGTAGGGTATAAAATTATCAATACCGAAGCGTTAAACTTTAGGGTTTCTGCTGGTCCGGATGTGAATTATACCCTTAACGATGCGAAAGGACCAGTTGGTTTCGATTACAAAAAGTTTAATGTGGGTGGTGTAATCAATGCTGGTGTTGATATTGGTAATATGACCATTGACGCCAGATACAGCAGGGGTTTAACCAAAATTAACAAAGCACTTAACGAAAAAACCGGTTTATTTAACTTATCAGTTGGATTTAAAATATTCTAAACCATATTTTTTAGTTAAAATTCAATTATAAAAATCTTTTAGGCTTAACTGGTGGCCTAAAAGATTTTTTCATGTTTAAAGTAGTTGCATAGTTATTCATCTTATTCTTTTTGCACGTACAAACTTAGTTTATATAGTCATCAGATCGATTTATAAATGAAATGCAGGTATTATCCATCATTTTGATATTATCATCTATGGGATTTTTTGATTTTTTGTTAATCTTTAATAAAAAAATCACATTCTAACCAAAAACTATGAAAACAAAAATCCTATTAATGGCAATGGTAGCGCTAGCTATGTCGTTGAGCCAGTGTAAGAAAGCAGAAAAAGTTGAACCTGTAGGTACTGGCAGGCCAACTACAACAAGTATGGTAGAAGCAAACCGTACCGGTGCACAGTTTATGTGTGCAGATTGCCAGGAAAGCAGTTCTAAAATTACCGGAAACACGGCTTTTAACCTCGCCTGGACATTCTCCCCAATTTTAAAGTTCGATCGTGCAGCACCCGATTACCCCACTACCGTGGAAGACATTTGGGCCAGCACCGACCCTAACAGCATCGTTTGTAATGGAACGCTGGTAATGGTTAACCGTACGGCACCAAGAAGCAAAACTTTTCCAAGTTATTACGAAGTTCAGCAACATCCCAACGATCCGAACAAGGTATTTATCGATTTCTGGTGGACTTATAAAACCCAGACAACCTGTTTTGCCAACCTCGGTGGGCACGATTACGATTGGGAACATGTTGTAGTACAGGTAAATACGCAAACCAACCGCATTGTTACTGTAACTTATTTTCAGCACAGTGGCTGGTATACTAAAGATTATAGAAACATTGCCGCAGGAACCCGTCCGCCGGTTTTTGTAGGTAAAAAGGCTCATGGCTCGTACCATTTCGGAAACAGCATCTCTTTCCCGGGTTACGATTGCAGCTATTATGGCGATTACAGAAATCCTAATGGAAGTGCCGATGAAGTCATCACCTGGAACAATAGCCTGATTGAAATCAACTGTAACATAGCGCAATTCAGTTTCAATGGTAACTTTGGTGGCATTGGCAAAGGGCCATTATACCGTTACAGGGCTTATTGGAGTTTCTCTTCGTGTAGCGGCAATGCCGGTATTACGGGGAGTGATGGCTGTAGCCAGAGCGACTTCCCTGAAGGCACCCAGATTGGGAGTATAAATTAAAAAATTACAGGTATAGAGGTGTCATCAGCAGCTCTGAAATAGAGAGGTCTTTGAATAACAGGTGATAATTCAAAGATCTCCCTATTCTAATTATTAAACAAAATATGTGACTATCTGTGTGATAAATAATACATATAAATGATTAATGTAAACTGATTCTTATTTCATAATTTGCGTTTTCATAATTATTTCTAAATGAAAAACGCGGTTTCTCTCTCACTTTGGATTACCCTGTTCGTGGCATGTTGCACGGGCTGTAATTCAAATAAAAATTTAATCACCCAAAACTCCAGCTTAAATACACTGAATCAGTTTAAAGTTGGTGAAAAAATTAATGGCAGCCAGCTGATTGAAGCAATGCTGGCTCAAAGGTTTCAATTTAATAAAATACTGATCAAAAATGGTTTCAATCCAAAAATGCCATACCCCAAAGTCGTATCGGTAATGAATAGCGCATCAGTGGTTACAATATCTTTTAACGGACTCGATTACAGTGTTATAGAGAACAAAATTGCTGGCATTAAAGGCATTACACTATCGCCGTTAGCTTTAAGTTCCCTCTCTGATAAAATGACGAAACTCGATCTGATTCAACAATATTACGGTGAGCAGTCGAACTTAGCCTATGGGTTAAAAAAACGTGATCTGCAAATGATTAAAGAATTAGACAGGCGATATTTTGCCGCATTAAAAAGTATCAGGCAAATTACCCTCCACATTTCAGAACTTGCCCGTAAACCTCATCCAGCCATCTCTATAGAAATATCCATAGCTAAAATAAAACTACCCGATAGCAAAATTGAATTTAAGAAAAATTATGTTGCTGAGGCGGAGTAAAAAGCCGGCAGTGAATACCGTTACGCCGTGATTTATTTAACACTGGTTACCATATAAATGCTCTGTCCAACAGCGCCTTCGTAGCCAAATACCACTTTATATTCGTAAAAACTGTCAACTTCGTTTTTAAAAGAATCAAACGAAGGGGTTTCTTTAGAAGTATATTTTGGGTCCCATTGGAATTTGCTGCCAATTTTTAAAGTTGCTTTGTTACCGTTGTTAGCGTGATTGATGATTAATTGGCTAGGGGTGATGATGTTTTCCATATCTCGAGTTTAATGATTTTTTAGATATAGTTTTAACGTATATTAAGCTGAATTGTTTCCAGCAGATCATAAAAAAAGAAATAACCGCTGCGTAAATCTTCTTAAATCAGCATGAAAATAAAATGCAACAGTTTTTAATCATCTGCAATCCCCTCATTTCGAGCAGCGTGCCGTTCGGTTTCATATAAGTGATCAGCGAAGCTAAATCTATTAAAATAGATCGCTCCGCTCTAGATAAAGCGTGTTTTTGAGATCTGCCCGCGGGTTTGCGGTCTGATATTTAAATAAAATGATATAAAAATACTACGTCGCCTACATAAGCTGGTTTTGGCTGATCTTTAATCACTAAAGTAGCCTGAATGGTAACCTTGGTGATTCCTCTCAAATTGCTGATGGACTTTAACTTAGCTTTTAACTGCACTTCATTGTTCACCAAAACAGCCTGCCCGAATCTAAAACTTTCAATCCCGTAATTAATTTCCATTTTGATGTTGCGTACATCTGCAATCTGTTTCCACAAATATGGAATTAATGATAATGTGAGGTAGCCATGTGCGATGGTAGCCTTAAACGGCCCTTCATTTTGAGCTCTTTCCGGATCGGTATGGATCCACTGATGATCTAATGTTGCATCAGCAAATTTATTGATCTGTTCCTGATCTATGGTATGCCATTGCGAAACGCCTAGCTCTTTACCAAGATGTGATTGATATTCTTCAAAATTGTTGATCACCAACATATAATTCTTTTATCGGTTTAGCACTGTTTTAACAAATCCTTTAGGTACAGCACTTCCTTCGGGTAAATAGTTGGAATGGACTCTTCTGTTCCCAATTATAGTCATAATAACTACTATACGTATAAAAATGTTCAAAAGATTTTTACGCACAGATAGGTTTCAAGCATAAGGTATTAATATACAGTTGTTTTCTGTTGCAGGATTTCCATCAATTGATTTAATTAAAAGGTATATTATTTTGTCCGTTTATGTACAATGATGTTCGTTTACGGACAATTTTATTGGTGTAAATCCTTAAAAATCCACTTAAATCTGCATTAAAAAGAGTTTTTTATATTTGGCATAGGAATGGCCTCATAAATGAAAATTTCCAGCTATGTTCAGACTAAACCTAAAGATTGCTTTTAGAAACCTGATGAGGAACAAATCTTATGCCCTGATCAACATTCTTGGCCTCTCTATCGGAATGACGAGTTGCATCTTAATTTTTATTTTTATCCAGTTCCAGCTGAGTTATGATAAACATTATAAGGATGCAGATCGTATATTCAGGTTTGTAACCGACTGGAAATATAATAATTTCGATGATTACTCTGCTGGTGTACCCTTGCCTTTTGCACCTGCTGCCAAAGAAGAGCTTATTGGTATAGAAAAAATCGCCAGGATCTCGCGTAACAGTGGGGTAGTATTGGTGCGTAATGGCGATGGAAATGAGCAATTTAAAGCTGTAAAAGATGTATATTTTACTGAGGCTGATTTATTTGATATACTTCAGGTAAAATGGCTTTTTGGCAAACCAACCCAGTCGCTTTCTGAACCCAATACTGTTGTTATTTCAGAAAAAACAGCTAAAATTTTCTTTGGTTCTGCCCGGCAGGCAATCGGTAAAAGTTTTACCTTTTGGAATTCCATACAGCTAAGGGTAATAGGGGTAATTGCCGATATGCCCGGCAGCAGCAGTATCCCATTAGAAATTATGATCAGTTATCCTACTTCATATCGCTACAAAAATCAGGATTGGGATTCGGTAAGCACTTACGACCAATGTTTTGTGTTGCTAAAACCCGGAGCATCCATGTTGCTGTTTGAGGAGTCGCTGCAAAGGATGAATGATAAATATTTAAAACAGAAAAAGCTTGCCGGTAATCAGCGTAGCCATCTGCAAGCTTTATCCGATATTCATTTTAGCGAACGTTACAACAACTTTGCCGAAACAAGCATTACCATAAAAGAGGTGTATGGTTTGGCAATTATTGGCTTGTTTTTAATGGTTACAGCTTGTATTAATTTTATCAATCTGGCAACAGCCCAGTCGGTTAACCGTTCAAAAGAAGTTGGGGTTCGTAAAGTGATGGGGGCCATGCGCAAACAGCTTGTATTTCAGTTTTTGGCCGAAACAACAACAATTGCAGTAATTTCGGTGCTTTTGGCCTGTATATTTTCCGAATTGATGTTGCCCTTTTTATCGCATCTTTTTAAAGGGCAGGTTTCATTGTCGCTGTTTGCCAATCCCGCCGTTTTTATTTTTCTGTTCTTTCTGGCGGTCGTAGTCAGTTTTCTGGCAGGATTTTATCCCGCAATGATTATTTCAGGTTTTAGTCCGGCCTTAGCCATTAAAAATAAGGTGAGGATCCAATCAGGGAATTTGAGTTTAAGGATGATCCTGATTGTAGTGCAGTTTAGCATTACCATTGTTCTCATTATTGCCACCGTCGTTGTAATCAGGCAAATGCAATATGTGAGGGAAAAACCACTTGGCTTTAAAAAAGACGCCGTGGCACTGCTTAATTTTCCGGGTGATAGTTTAAGTATGAGCCGTCAACAACTGTTCAGGGAAAAATTACTTCACGTGCCTGGTGTAGAAAAGCAAAGTTATTTTACGCGCCCGCCACTTTCGGGGATGATGAATACCACCAATTTTTATGTGGATGGCAGGGAGAATAAAGATTTCGAGGTGCGTTTAAGTCCGGGCGATGAACATTATTTTGATCTTTTTGGCTTACAGTTTTTAGCAGGTAAGGTTTACGGAAAAAGTGATACGGCCAATGCTTATATCGCAAATGAAACTTTTGTAAAGAAAATTGGTATTGCTAATCCCGCTTTGGCACTTGGTAAAGTGATCTCGCAAAATGGAAGAACAGGCCCTATAGTGGGTGTGGTGAAAGATTTTAACGATCAATCACTGAGAGAAAAAATATCGCCAATGATTTTTTATCAGGAAAAAAGGCAATACTACAATATGGGACTGAAACTGGATACCAAAGAGATTGTACCGGCCATGAAAGAGATTGAAAACCTTTGGAAAAGTAGTTTTCCAAATGAAGTGTACAATGCAAAATTTATGGATGATGACATTAACAATTATTATGAATCAGACCGGGTTACAGGTCTTTTGTTCAGGATATTTGCTGGCGTTATTATGTTTATTTCGTTTATTGGTCTTTTTGGTCTCATCACTTTTGTGGCAGCCCAGCGCACACGCGAAATGGCCATCAGAAAAGTGCTTGGTGCAACCACCATGGAGTTGATAAAAATGTTGAATAGCTCGTTTATCAGAATGGTTTTTATCGCAAATCTCATCGCCTGGCCATTGGCTTATATTCTGGCCAATAAATGGTTGTCGGGTTTTGCTTATCGCGTATCAATGGGCTTTTGGCCGTTTATATTGGCTATGGTTACCTCAATGGTATTAACTTTGATAACCGTAAGTTTCAGGTCGTACCGCGCAGCAAAAGCAAATGCTGTTGATGCGCTTAAATATGAGTAAACTTTTTCTCTTTAAGCTTCCTTCCTTATTTCATAAAGCATCTATCGCCATCTAATCAAAATTATCTCTGCGTTGATCTGCAAAATCAGCGGAAAATGACCCTATGCCATGTTTTTTTGCTGATTTAATAAGATTTGCACACACATACTGTAAATAATCGGTATGCATATCCAATTTTTCGCACGTTCAATACCATCCGCCCTCCGCTAAACCGGTCTATGCTCTTCGCCATTTGCCCCTCGTCAAAAACTTATCTAAATATTTTATTTGGTTTATTTAAAATTAAATTTAGATTTGTCTAAAATTAAATTTAGATAAATCAATTTGTTCATGAAACTCCTGATATTGTATAGCTGCTGTTTTTTTATATCGTTAAATCTTTTAGCACAAAAAGTTATTATTAAAGGTTTGGTCACCTCTCAAAATGAGCCGGTAGAAAATATTACCGTTAAAATTCTGGGTTCTGCCGGATCTACCAAATCCGGTATTTCTGGTTATTATCAATTCAACAATATACCGTCTGGAAATTATGACCTTATTTTTTCCGGAATCGGTTACCAATCGAAAAGAATTAAGGTTGTGATTAAAGGAGATACTGCAAGGGTTAATGCCGATCTGTTAAGTCTGTCGGCTAACCTGAGCGATGTGGTCATTACCGGGGTTAACCGCGCCACACAGTTACGTAAAAGCCCGGTTCCGATTGCGGTAATCTCTCGCAAAACGATGGACCAGAATGTAAATACGAACTTAATAGAAGCCATTGTGAAGGGCGTTCCCGGGGTTACGGCAGTTACCACCGGTCCTAATGTATCGAAACCCTTTATCCGTGGTTTAGGTTATAACCGGGTGTTAACGCTGTACGATGGTTTAAGGCAGGAAGGACAGCAATGGGGCGATGAGCACGGAATCGAGGTAGACGAATATGGCATTGCAAGGGTAGAGGTAGTAAAAGGCCCTGCCAGTTTAACTTATGGTTCTGATGCGCTTGCTGGTGTAATCAACATGATCCCTTACACGCCTAATTTTGAAAATGGAAAAGTAAAGGGCGATTTTACCGCAAATTATCAGAGCAATAATGGCATGATTGGTTCGTCAATTGGATTGGCCTACATCAAAAATGACTGGACATATACCCTTAGGGCAACAGGCAAAACGGCCCATAATTATGAAAATAAAATAGATGGACTGGTTTACGGAACCGCTTTCAGGGAATATAATTTATCAGCCAGCGCAAGGGTAGATAAAACCTGGGGATTTTCGAAAACTGCCATTACCTATTATGATAATTTAATGGAAATACCTGATGGAAGCCGGGACTCGCTCTCCAGAAAGTTTACGAGACAGGTTTTAGACGCGGGAGACGACATCAAAAACAGACCAATTGTGCCTGAAAGCGAGTTGACTACTTACTCCATTAATCCTTTGCACCAGCATATCCAGCATTTTCGCCTTTATAATACCAGTCAGTTTAAATTTGGCGCCAGCGATTTAAATGTATTGCTTGGCGGTCAGCAGAGTGTGAGGCGCGAATATAACCACCCAACAGCAGCCAGTCAGGCCGGACTTTACGTAGTACTCAATACCTTTAATTACGATTTTAAATACAATCTTCCCGATTATGCCGGTATTGAAAGTACCATAGGCGTAAATGGGATGTACCAGGGCAACAGGAGCAAGGCTGCTACCGATTTTCCCATTCCTGATTATGATCTTTTTGATATTGGTGCATTTTATTTTGCAAAGAAATCGATGGGGAAGGTTGACATTTCGGGAGGGGTAAGGTTAGACCGAAGAAATATTAACTGGAGCAATTTTTATGTCGGCACCGATGCCCAAACAGGCTTTGGCAAGCAGGTAAGCGCTACAGATGCTAGCGGGAAGCTTCAGTTTCCTTCATTTAACAAAAATTATTATGGCTTATCAGGAAGTTTGGGTTTTACCTATAATATCTCCGAAAAACTATTAATTAAAGCCAATATTGCAAGGGGATACCGCGCACCTAACATTACCGAAATTGGGTCCAATGGCTTAGATCCCGGCGCACATATTGTGTATTTGGGTAACCGTACATTTAAACCAGAATTTAACCTTCAGGAAGATATCGGCATTATTGCCTATTTAAAAGATGCTGATATCAGCATGGAACTGTTCAATAACAACATCCAGAACTATATTTATCAATCGCGTTTAACAGATACAGACGGAAATCCGGTGGTGATTGTACCCGGAAACCTGACATACCAATACCAACAATCCAAAGCGAGGTTGTATGGTGCAGAAGTTTCGGTAAACCTGCACCCATCTGCAATGAAATGGTTAAGTTTCAATAATAGCTTAGCTTATATCGTTGGTTTGAACCAAAACCAGGAACTATTGAACAAACACGGAAGGGAAGCCAGGTATTTGCCTTTTATTCCACCTTTGCAGGTAAGAACAGCGCTAAAAGCCACCGCTCAACAGCCTATCGGTATTTTTGCTCAGCCTTATGTTAAAATTGATGCTGCATTTTTTTGCGAGCAGGACAAGTTTTACGCTTTAGATAATACCGAAACTTTTACCGCAGGTTATACTTTAATTAACGGAGGGATTGGTTCTACACTAAAATCTAAAAAGGGAAAAACTTTCTGTGATATTTTTCTTCAGGCAGATAATATTTTTAACGTGGCTTATCAATCTAACCTGAACAGGCTAAAGTATTTCGAATATTACAATCAATCGCCCAATAGCCGATCAGGAATTTATAATATGGGCCGGAATTTTAGTTTTAAAGTAATAATACCGATTTAGAATGGATAATGTAAGTAAGAGGGTAGGTGGAAAATGTATGATGGGCAAACTGCAAATTGCCAACTGAAAACTGTCACCTGAGATCCCATCTTACATCATGTTTAGTGTTTATTGTTCCGTTTTAGGAAATGGGAGGTATTTATATCTTCCATTTTCTTTTTTAGTTTATCCGCCAGTAACTATTAAACTATGATCCATCAGACTAATCATTTTTACACACACCGGTTAAACCTTTCTTCTGCGATCCATTCCGTTCTACGGACTACGGACTACGGACTACGGACTACGGACTACGGACTACGGACTACGGACTATTTTCCTTATTTTTACATCACTATGGAGTTATCTTTAAGCGAACAGCGTCTGGATTTTTTAAGGCAATCAATTGGCAAAGTGATCACCGATTCGCCATCTAATTTTATGAGCTGGTTAGCTCCCGTGCTGGTTAAAGCAGAGAATGGTATTTTGGTTTGTCAATACACTATACGCAAAGAAATGACCAATCCTTACCAGATTTTGCATGGAGGTGTTACTGCTGGTATTATTGATGATTTGATCGGCGCTACGGTTTTCACCATGGGATTAAACGAACGTTATACCACAGTTAGCAATTACATTGATTATTTTGCGCCGGCAAGCGAAGGAGACGAAATAGTTGCCGAAACTTCAATTGTGAAAAGGGGACGAACGATATTAAATCTTCAATGCGAAATATATTTACCTTCAAAAAAGCGTTTAATAGCAAAGGGTTACTCAAATATGTTAAACATAGGTTAAGCCCTGCAGTATAGTTTAAGAATTAATTATTAATTCCTTTAAATTAACGAAACATTCTCATTTATAATTTGTTGTAAATTAACCAAAAATATAATGAGCCATGTTAGAAAATTATTCCACCCTGCAATTCATCGTGAGAGGCAAAATTTTTAACGGATTTTGCATGCGTATCCAAGATGATTTTCATGAAACCTACGCGGTTGTTTTAGACGGCTACCATTCTTTTTGTATCTGGTTGGATAACAAAAACGAAAAATGGTGTGCTTCAAAAAATGCAGCCATTGATCCTGATGCCATTGATGAAATAATCAGCAGGATTTCGTTCCCGGTTTCATAATTAAGGAAACATTCACCTATTTACCATAAAATAATCCCTATTCGACATTTCGGATAGGGATTATTGACCTTATTATTTTAATCCTGGCCAAAACAGGTAAGCCATCGTGATTGCGGTAATAACGCCCACCAAATCCGCAAGTAACATCGAACCTATCGCATAACGCGTGTTCCTGATGCCTACAGCTCCGAAATAAACAGCTACTACGTAAAATGTCGTATCGGATGCGCCCTGAAATACGCCAGATAACCTGCTGGCGAATGAATCTGGTCCGTTGGCAATCATGGTACTCACCATCATACCTCTTGCGGCACCACCGCTTAAAGGTCTGATTAAGGCAGTAGGAAGTGCATCAACAAAGCGTGTATCTGCACCAAGGAAAATGAACGCATGTTTAATGCCATTCATAATCACATCAAAAGTTCCGCTGGTTCTTAGCATACAAACGGCAACTAAAATGCCAACCAAGTAAGGGATAATTTTAATGGCAGTTTCAAACCCGCCTTTTGCGCCTTCAACAAAAGAATCAAAAATGTCGATCTTCTTATAAAGTGCGCCCAGTACAATCAGTAAAAAGATCAATAAAATAAGTCCGCCGCTAAGCAAGCCAGAGAAAGAGGTAACACTCGCGGCGTTTAAACGGCTCACATACCATACAATGGCTGCGATTACGGCAGAAATTCCTAAAACCCACATTAAAATTACAGGCTGTAGAATATTGATCTTCTGTTTAAAAGAAACAATCAACATCGCCGCCATGGTACCAACAAAGGTTACAATCATGCAGGGAATAAAGATATCGGTTGGATCTTGTGCATTTTGGGTAGAACGGATGGCGATTACACTCACCGGGATTAAGCACAATCCTGCAGCGTGTAAACATAAAAACATAATCTGCGAGTTACTGGCCACATCCTTATTCGGGTTCAATTCCTGCAAACTTTCCATGGCTTTAATTCCGAATGGCGTGGCTGCATTATCCAAGCCTAATAAATTTGCCGAAAAGTTCATAATCATGTGCCCCATTGATGGATGGCCTTTTGGTACCTCTGGAAAAAGTTTTGAAAAAAACGGACTGATAATCCTCGATAATAAACGGATGCCTCCGGCTTTTTCTGCAATAGCCATAAATCCCATAAATAAGGCCAAAGTGCCCACTAACTCGATACAAAGTTTTACTGCGATAGAGCAGGTTTGGATAATTCCATCCAGTTTAAGTGGATTTGCAGGATCATCAGACTTTCCAATCACCATCCAGTTAAAAATATCGCTTTGCCCAAAGAAAAAGCATTTAATACAAGCTACAAGGATAGCTACAATAATAAATCCCGACCAGATTCTGCTTAATGCCATTTTTTGTTTGATTTTTTTTGATGCGTGAAAATAGCTTTTTTAAGCGAAAGATCATAGGAGAGAGTTTGGACTTGGGAGGTTGGGGTTTGGAGTTACTGGCGGCAGCCATATTTATTACCGAGGAATAAAGACAACTTTATAATATGATCAACGAAAAAATCCATAATAAATAGCAATTACTATTCACTATGGATTTTAATTTTTAGGCTATCTGTTATAAGCTATTTTTTCTGCACCATGGCCTCCAAACTCCAAGCTTATAACTCCAAATTCAATTAAGGTTTTTCATCGGTTAACTCAAAACCCCAGGTTTTTCCTTTTTCGGTAGCAGGCACTCCATTTGTCATCCAAATCGGCGCTTTTGCACCTTTTAAATAATAATCAAAAAACTGTTGCTCACGGATCTGAATATCCTTACGGTTTTGGCGTTGAACCAGATTATGTGCTTCACCATTATAATTTAACATCCAAACCGGCTTACCTAAACGGCGAAGACCTGTAAACATTTCAATCCCCTGATACCAAGGCACAGCACCATCCGCATCGTTTGCCATCACCACAACTGGCGTATTTACTTTCGGAAACATAAATAATGGTGAATTCTCGATGTATAATTCCGGTTTCTCCCAAAGGGTTGCACCGATACGGCTTTGTGTTTTTTCGTATTGGAACTGGCGGTTCATGCCTGTTTCCCAACGAATACCGCCATAGGCAGAAGTCATGTTGGCAACAGGAGCACCAGCCCAGGCAGCAGCATACATATTGTTTTGGGTAATTAAGTAAGCCACCTGGTAACCACCCCAGCTTTGACCCTGGATACCGATTTTAGTACCATCAACCCAACTGTTCTTCTTCAAACTTTCTACGCCTGAATTAATAAACTCAACCGCAGATTTACCCGGGTGACCAGTTTCGTAGCTAATATCCGGTGCGAAAACCAGATAGCCATTACTTACAAAATAAGAAATATTTAAACGCGATGGAGTAGGAGCAGGCGCCTGGTAAGTGTATAAACCATCAGTAAGTTTCTCATAAAAATAAGCAATCATCGGGTATTTTTTATTCGGATCGAAATTTTCAGGTTTGTATAAAATTCCTTCCGCTTTATAACCTTTTGGCGTAGTCCATTTTACCAATTCGGCAGTTCCCCAATTGTAGTTTTGTTGTTGAGGGTTGGTATTGCTTAATTTGGTTTCAGTTTTAAAATCGGTGGTTACGTACACATTTGGCGATTCTATATAATTGGCTTTATCGTAAATATAAACATCGGCATCTTTAGCTTTTACCAGGTTCGAATATTTAAATTTCGCCATTACCACCAATTCAGGTGCTTTTACCGAGCCTACATTGGTACGGTAAAAACCATTTTCTTTCGTTACATTATTAAAACCATCTAACCAAACCAACTCATTTGCCTTCACAAATTTACTGTCTGCATTACGTTCAAACCTGTTTTCAGGTTGTACCCTTTCGTAACGGAAAGTAAGGTTGTTCGACCGGCCATAACCGGCTGTAATGTTTTTAGGAGCAGTTTTTCCATCCGGAGAGAAAGACCAGATATCGTATTTGTCATAAATTAATACCGCTTTATCTCCTTCAGTCCAGGTAGCTAAACCATACGCAGAAGGTAAATCAGGTACATCATTCTCTTCATTAACAAATTTTTCAGTTAATCCTGCAGTTAAAACAATTACTTTACCAGTTGCAACATGATAAGTATTCCAGCTGCCGGCATTTCTGTCAAAATAAAGGACATAATTTCCGGCAGGAGAAGCCAGTGCATACCCATTTAGGTTATCAATGATTTTCTTTTTCTGACCGTTTTTGGTATCAACCAAATAGTAGTCTCTTGAGGTAGCACCACTCCATTGCGATTCGATCCTGCGACCATAATCTGTTGAAGCCAAAACCACATTTGCATCGCCCTCCGCAATCATATTGGCATCAGGCAATTTTAAATCAGTTAAAGGAATTACTTTAGGATCACTGCTGTAAACATCAACAACCGATAAATAGCTTTTTTTGCTGTCCCTATCTGCATTTTTAAGTTGCATTGGTTGTAAATAATCGTCTTTATAGTTCCAAACGTCAACTTTTGCTACTTCGAAATCCACGATGGTAGTATCTTTTGGTTTTTTAATTGGAGAAATCCCAAAAAACAATTTTTTACCATCTTTGCTAAAGTTGATTTTTCCATCACCATTAACCGACCATTTTTCTGGAAGGCCAGGCATATCAAAATCAACCAGTATTTGAGCCGTATCTAGTGTTAAAGAGTTATAATAAACATTATAGTCTTTTATCTCTTGTTTCTCTGGACTTTGCTCACCAACAAAGGCTACGTGCTCGCTCTCCTCATCAAAAGTGAAGTTTTTAAAACTTCCCTTACCTTTAATCAAAGTTTTAAGCGTTCCTTTTTCAGTATTTAATAAAAACACGCCTTGAGGTGCTGTTTTATCTTTTTTAGATCCGCTGCAGGCGAAAACCAGTTGTTTCCCATCTTTGCTGAAATAATAATCGATAACGAACTTATAAGTTTTATCGGTGCCGGTTAAGAGGTTTTTCACCACTAAATCGGTTCCTTCTTCTTTTTTATCTTTGGCAGCAGGTTCATCATCGGCAAAATCCGTTTCACTATCTTTTTTCTCAGTAGGTTTTACAGTTTTCTTTGCGGTATCAGGCTTTTCGGTTAAATAAGCTAATACTCCTGAACCTTCTTCAGGAAATTTGAATGATTTTACCCTCGCTACCTTTGTAACCGCATTGGTTGTAAGATTAGCAATGCCTAATGAATCCTTAGGTAATTCGTCGGCCTTTTTCTTTTTTATTTTAGCTTCACGAAGATTTTTATTTAAAGGACGGATGTTGAAAGCAGCAAATTTAGAATCGTTACTGAACTGAGAATTCATTCCCCTCGGAATATTCAGTTTTGCATTATTTTTAAGATTGGTTAGGTATAGCTGTGCATCACCTTCTTGCTGTAAAATGCTATACATGGCCCATTGGCCGTTATTTGATAATTGCTTTGTACCCACCGATTCCCAGGTATCATACACGGTATGATTTAAAGGTTTCTTTTGAGCATAAGCAAAGCTGGCAACGAAAAACAGAATAATTGTTAGTCTCTTTTGCATTTTGAAATGTTAAGTAATTTGTTGGTTCAGATTTAATCTTCTAAAATTGGAATTTTTTAGCTTATATGGAAACTTGTATGCCAAATATTACAATTAAAAGGGTTTTTAGGGAGGGAAGATGGGTAACGGATAATGGATGACGGAAATAATAACCAATGATCAATTTTCAATGACTAATAAAAAATACCGTCATTTCAAAGAATAATTTATTGCATAAAATCAAATATTAAAAGCAGAAGAATCTTGGAGCAATGGTAAGCCGCCAGGATTCGTCGTTGCGAGAAGGCTTTTTCGGCCGATGAAGAAATCTTAAAACGATCGCTACCTCGCGTGCGCATTAAGATTGCTTCGTGCCTCGCAATAACGACCCTTTTTTGAAGTCTGTTAATGGGATGGGATTGCAACGAAGTCGAGACACTGGCCGTTTTGTTAAATTATCCCTCAATCCTGAACGCTGGCGAAGGATCTCCATTCCACTGCGTTTCAGTCGAGATGACGTACTTTTTTTAAAGCTCGTTTGAAATAGAAATGCTAAACGCCCAGCGCCATGCGCTCTATGCTTAGCCCAAAAACCAAAAATCCCCGGTCACTTTAAGTAACCGGGGATTCCATATCATTTAAAAGCAAATTACTTTTTAGCTTGTTGCTGCTGACGCATGTAATCATCTAAACGTTGTTGAAATTTAGATTTTTTCTTTTTCTCGTCTGCTGGCCTGGCTTTATTTTGCTGGATTAAAGCGTGGATTTTCTCATCGTCAACCATTTTACGGATCAGGAATTGCTGTCCAAAGGTCATTAAATTCGCTAAGAAATAATAATAGTTTAATCCGGCAGGGTAGCTGTTTAATACACCTAAGAAGATGATCGGCATAATGTAACCAATGTATTTCATTTGGCCTGTAGCGCCCGAAACCTGATTGTTAAAATAAGTCATAATCAATGTAGAGATGGTCATCAATACACACATTAAACTTAAGTGATCGCCAATGAAAGGGATTTTTACACCAAATTTGATAAACTCATCATAGGTTGATAAATCTTTCATCCAAAGGAAACTCTCGCCACGTAACTCAAACAAGTTAGGGAAAAAGAAGAAGAAAGCCATTACCAAAGGCAATTGAAGTACCATTGGCAAACATCCGCCCAGTGGGTTTACACCAGCTTTTTTATACAACTTTAAATATTCCTGTTGAACCAATGTTGGATTATCTTCGCCTACTTTAGCTTTAATTTCGTCCATTTCTGGCTTCAAAACCCTCATTTTAGCCATTGATAGGTATGACTTGTAGGTAAGTGGTGATAAAGCAAGTTTTAACAGGATGGTTAATACTAAAATGATCAGACCATAATTCCAGCCGAAACTGTTTAGGAAGTTAAATACAGGAAGTACAATAAAACGGTTAATGTATTTTAATGGCCAGTAACCCATATCAACCTGCTGCTCTAAATCGTAACCTTGTGCCTTTAAAGCCGAGAACTTATTGGTACCAAAATAGAATTCCATTTCGTAAACCTGGTTTGCAGTATGTGCAAAAGGCAATTGCATGTTGGCATCATAAAACTTCACAAGGCCAGGAGCCGTTGGAATTTTAACTTCTAAACTGCCTTTTTCGAACGCTTGTTTCGAAATTAAAGAAGCAGAGAAAAAGTGCTGTTTAAATGAGAACCATTGGATTTTACCTTTCGATAAATCTTCTTTTTCATCTTTAGAAACACTTAAGTGGTTTACATCACCATCTAAATATTTGTAATAAGGTGCTGAATAACGGTGCTCACTTTCAATCGATTTTTCTTGCTGTAAAAGGGTAGTTTGCCAGTTTAAACCGATGCTGTTACCTGCAATTACTTGTTGTAAACCCACTAAATTAACATTGAAGGCTACTTTATTACTCAATGCTTTCAAGTCGTATACATACTCTACATAAGCATTTGCGCCATAATTGGCACGCATGGTAACGCTATTGCCTGTTTTAGTTGGTGTAAAATATAAATCGTTGGTATTAATTACTTTACCGGCAGCATTTAGGTTTAAGCCGAATTTATTTTCACTTCCTGAAAATAAAATCAATGGCTGACCAGAAAAAGTTTTTTGTCCTTTAACTTCAACCGAAGTAATTTTACCACCTTTATTACTTAAGGTAATTAATAAATTCTCGTTTTCTAAAACGGTATTAGCTTCAGTTCCAGTTATTGCAGTACCAAAAGGACCTTTTAAAGCTAAAGAATCAACTCCTGGATTAGCAACTGCAGCAGTTTTAGTCGTGTCTTTTTGTACCGGTTTAGCGCCAGCTTTTTTTAAAGAATCTAAATGTTCAATTTCTTTGGCTTTTTTCATTTCAGCCTCACTAGGCCTAAAAAAGTAGAATGATCCTGCCAAAATGATCATAATCAGGAACAGTCCTGTAAAGGTATTTCTATCCATTATTTATGTTTAATACTGCTTTTAATTCGTTTTCTTTTTCGCAAACTCCATCGCAGCGGCGACAAATTTAACAAAAAGTGGGTGAGGATTAGCAACTGTTGATTTTAATTCTGGGTGAAACTGTCCGCCAACGAAAAACGGATGGTTTTTAAGCTCCACAATTTCAACTAAATTGGTCTGTGGATTCATTCCTGATGCAATCATACCAGCATCTTCGTATTGCTGTAAATAAGCATTGTTAAATTCGTACCGGTGACGGTGGCGCTCGTTAATGTGCGATTTGCCATAAATAGAAAATGCTTTAGTACCTTTTTTAATATCACAAGGATAAGAGCCTAAACGCATGGTTCCACCTTTGTTGGTTACTTTTTTCTGCTCCTCCATCATATTGATTACCGGATTTGAAGTGTTTTCTTCAATTTCGGTAGTGTGTGCATCCGTTAAACCTAAAACATTACGGCCAAATTCAACAACAGCACATTGCATACCCAAACAGATTCCAAAGAAAGGAACATTGTTCTCCCGAACATATTTAATGGCATCAATTTTACCTTCAATGCCACGGCTACCAAAACCTGGCGCCACTAGAACACCTTGTAAGTGACCTAATTTTTCTTTTACGTTATCCGGGAAAATACCTTCAGAGTGGATATATTCTACCCTTACTTTACATTCATTTTTCGAACCTGCATGTACAAAAGATTCGATAATTGATTTATAAGCATCAGGTAATTCTACATATTTACCAATCAAACCGATTTTAACTTCAGCTGTTGGGTTTTTTAAACGACCTAAGAAATCTTTCCAGCTTTCCATATCCGGATCGTTTTTGGTCGGAAGTTTTAATTTCGATAATACTGTTTTATCCAATTGTTCTTTTAACATCAACAATGGCACATCATAAATAGTAGATGCATCCATTGATTCGACTACCGCATTGATGTTAACGTTACAAAATAAAGCGATTTTTTTTCTGATCTCAGGACTGATGTGGTGTTCGGTACGGCAAACCAATATATCTGGCTGGATACCATATTCCAATAAAGCCTTAACAGAGTGTTGTGTTGGTTTGGTTTTTAACTCCCCTGCAGCAGCTAAATAAGGAACCAGTGTTAAGTGGATTACGATGGCATTGGTGCTGCCTTCTTCCCATTTAAACTGACGAACCGCCTCAATAAAGGGTAAAGATTCGATATCACCAACAGTTCCGCCAAGTTCGGTAATTACGATATCATATTCACCGCTATCGCCCAAAATGCGCATGTTACGTTTAATCTCGTCGGTAATATGCGGAACCACCTGAACGGTTTTACCTAAATATTCACCTTTACGTTCTTTGTTAATTACGTTCTGGTAAATACGGCCGGTGGTAATGTTATTTGCCTGTGATGTTGGAACGTTAAGGAAACGCTCATAATGACCAAGATCCAGATCGGTTTCAGCACCATCTTCGGTAACAAAGCATTCGCCATGTTCGTATGGATTTAAAGTTCCGGGATCGATATTAATGTAGGGATCGAATTTTTGAATGGTTACACGGTAGCCACGTGCTTGTAAAAGTTTAGCTAAAGATGCGGAAATGATGCCCTTACCCAAAGAGGAAGTAACACCGCCCGTAACAAAAATATACTTAGTCATGTTTGTGATTTTTGACGGCAAAATGTAATTATTGCCGCTTTTTGTACGGGATACAAAGGTACGAAAATTACTTGTTTCCTTGCAGGAAAAGTGAAGTTATTTTAAATATGATAAAGGGATGTGATTCAGGAAAATAGCGTTAACAAGGAATCGATTCTTCTCTTTGGAAAAGTTAAACGGTGGTTTTAAAGTGCTTTAAATGACTTAGAACCTCATTATATGCTAAGTCATTAATAATTTAATGTAGTTAAGAAACGATCTTAATCGATTTTGATTGCCTAAACGAATTCGCGGTGGCTTTTTTCAGCCAGTTCCAGCACCTCATCTGCTAAGTAATCAGTTAAACCAACCGATGCGCTGGTTTGGACCAATCGCTCTTTTAAATATGGAGGCAAATCATTAAGCGATTTATCGTCATCAAGGATAATGAAATCTTCATTATTATAATGTGATTTAAACCAGTTTAAAATCTCACTCTTTCTATTTACTAGATCGGTGTTATCTGGGAGGCGGTCAATTTTGCTTAAACTGATATTTCTTGTTTTAAAAATATCGAGCCATTGATTTAAACTGTACTTAAACTTGTGCGAAGTGGTAAGAACAATTTCAAAATTATGATGATAAAGAATTTTATTTAGTGCTTTAACTGCTTTAGGATTAAACTCAACAAAGCCATCTGCTAAAATCTCTGGTTTTCTCCAGGAGTTAGCAGGTACCATTACGCCGTCTATGTCTAATAATAAAAACATAATACGAATTTACGTTTTATTTTATCAATTCGAATATTTTTTCTAACGATATATTATTAAAATTTGCATCTAACTCATTCATTCTCTTGATCTTTAACTTAGTGTCCCACTCTTCAGCAACAAATTCTACTTTGTGCCATTCACATACATTTGTTGCGCTGGTTTTACATGATGGTATCCTGCCCAGATTAATATCTGCTAATATTGAACTAATATAACGATGGTGACCATCTATAATAAAGTTATCACATACCTTAATATCATCAAATTTAATCCCTTTAATCATCTTTCTATACATCCGATTAATTACCGGTATAGAAAGTTTGGTATGCGTTGAAAGTAAGTCAATCTTTTTTGACTTTAAATTTTCAGAAATAATTTCGCGACTAATATCTCCCATATTATTTTTTTTATATTTTTCATGGGATGTTATTCTAGTGCTTAATTAGCATCAAAATACGATGTTTAGTTTATGGACAAAACATTATCTAACTAAACAGAAAAAAGGAATGGATTTTAGCGCAACGATATATTGTTATGCTTTCGAATAAATATAGTAATTAATTTTATGATTAGTAAGATGGCTTAACAACAATTATAATAAATCTTCACCTTCTTTTCCTTTTCGCTCCAGGCAATATAAAGGTTGTTTTCTTTACCCAAACGGTATTTAAAGCCATTTAAGCCCGATTTTTTTAATTCTTCGTAAAGTGCCTTATCGGGGGTGTATTTATCCGCCTTATCTTCAGGCATCACCGCAGGCTCAAGGAAATTATCGTCACTAAAAAAATCATCAGCAATGGTTTTTAAAAATATAACCTGGTCTTTTTCCTTCGAGAGGTCTACGTTCGGATCCGTATTGCTCAATAACTCGGCGCCTTTTATTTTAGCATTATAAATCTCTTTGCCATCAGCATTTTTAATGGTAAAATTCAATACCATTTCTTCTGGCTTTCTGCCGGTAAGTTCAATTTTAAAAGTGTCTAAACGTTTTAAATCAGAGAAAGATTTTGCAAAATGCTGGTTAACGTTTTTAAATTCAATTGAACCTTTGTTTTCTTTCTTTTCGTTTTTACAAGCAAAAAATACAAGGATAGATAGGAGCAGGATGGTAGAAATTCTTTTCATAAGTTGTAAATCGCCCTAAAATAATAAAAAATTAAGAACGATGATTTACCGATCAAAATTTGTTTTAAACATTTAAGTATTTATATTTGCGTAACTGATTACGTAATTAATTGTATTATGAATTTTTTCGAACAAACAGGTAAAGTGGCTATTGGTAGCAGATTAAGGATGTTAACTGATAAGGTAACTGAAGATGCCGCCCTGATTTATAAGCTCTATAACATTGATATGCAGCCAAAATGGTTTCCCGTTTTTTATTCGCTGGCACAGGGAAAGGAGAAAACGATTACCGAACTGGCTAAAGATATCGGGCATTCGCATCCATCGGTGAGCAAAATTATTAGTGAAATGCTAAAAAAAGGCTATGTAAAGGAAAGCAAAGATAAAACCGACGGACGTAGAAATGTAGTAAGTCTTTCGAAAAAAGGCGTGGAGATTTCAAAGGAAATTGAAGATCAGTTAATTGATGTAAATGCAGCTATCGAAGAAATTTCAGCTCAATCGCAAAACAAACTTTGGGAAGCAATCGGTGAGTGGGAATTTTTATTAGAACAAAAAACGTTATTAAGAAGGGTAATGGAAAAGAAAAAAGAAAGAGATAGTTTAAAAGTTGAAATTGTAGCTTATCAACCTCAGTATCAGGAAGCATTCAGGGCGCTTAATGTAGAATGGATCTCGCATTATTTTACAATGGAAGAATCGGATTATAAAGCTTTGGACAATCCACAAGGTTACATTTTGGATAAAGGCGGCATTATATTGGTTGCATTGTATGAAAACGAACCTTTAGGTGTTTGTGCGCTAATTAAAATGAATGATGGTGAATATGATTTCGAATTGGCCAAAATGGCGGTATCGCCCAAAGCACAAGGAAAAAATATTGGCTTTTTATTGGCAAGTGCCGTTGTTGAAAAAGCAAAATCATTAGGTGCTTCTAAAATCTACCTGGAAAGCAATACCATTTTAAAACCAGCCATAAACCTTTACCATAAGTTAGGTTTTCAAAAAGTGGCGGGTAAACCAACGCCATATACACGTTGTAATATTCAAATGGAACTTGTGCTTTAGTTTGGAGTTGGGCGTTTTGAGTTTGGAGCTGATGAACTGATTGCCACCAGGCGACTTGTTAAGTTTTGAGTTTGGGAGCGGAATGCCTGGCTGTGAACTATCCAACTATTATCCCTGATCCAACCAATAAACGAATGAACAATGAACCAATGAACTTTACTCCAGCTTTAGTGCCTCAAGCAAATTATTCAGTTTTAATAAATCTTCTGGGGTATCAATGGCAACCGTTTCCAGATCGGTAACCTTGGTTTGAATGTAGAAACCATTTTCAATCCAGCGGAGCTGTTCCAAACTTTCGGCAATTTCTAAAGAAGATGGCGGAAGTTTGGTAATGGCTTTTAAAGATTCGGTGCGGTAACCATAAATGCCTATGTGTTTATAAAACTGATGTTTCTCAGCCCAAACGCCTGGCTCTCCGTTTCTGATAAAAGGAATCGGGCTACGGCTAAAATACATGGCTCGACCATTTACATCAATCACCACCTTTGGACTATTCGGATTATATACACTTTCCTGACTGTGGATTGATTTGATCAGGGTGGCCAATTGTACTTTTTCTTCAGTAAAGCAACTTACCAGCAATTCTATCTGCGCCGGCTCAATAAAAGGCTCATCGCCCTGAATGTTGATGACGATATCGAATCCGGGTAAATTTTCAATTACTTCAGCACATCTGTCTGTTCCGCTTTGATGTTCAGGGGATGTAAATACAAATTCTCCTCCAAAACGTTTCACTTCGTCCGCAATCCGAACATCATCTGTAGCAATAACCACTTTTGATAAACTTTTTGCTTTCGAGGCCTGCTCATAAACCCTTTGGATCATGCTTTTCCCTGCAATATCAACCAAAGGTTTACCAGGGAAACGGGTAGAGGCATAACGCGCAGGAATGATCCCAATAGCCTTTAAATCCTCAAGTGTGGGCTTCAAATTTTTATCGGTCATATATTGTTTCGGTAGAATTGATAAAAAACAAATATGAAAATTAATGCGATAATGATATAAGCTACCGGATGTGCAAAATTAAGCGTCCATCCCAGCAATTTTACACGCTTGGAGACAATTAATCTTGAGTCTTTTTTATTGAAGTAAAAGATGCCCCATTTCCAATTCTCCGGATTCTCCTGTTCGAAATCTTTTTTCATCTTTATCGCATTAATCTTTTATTCAATGTTTAAAATAAACCATTAATCTCTGCTTCGATCGATTGGATTACCGAACCCAAATCCTCAGGATTATTGGTAAAATCTAATTTATCCTTATCGAGGATCAGTAATTTACCTAAGTTATAACCTTTTATCCATGCTTCGTATTTTTCGTTCAGTTTAGAAAGGTAATCGATACGGATGCCTGCTTCGTATTCGCGGCCACGGCGTTGAATGTTATTAACCAATGTAGGTACCGATGCGCGTAAGTAAACCAATAAATCAGGTGGTTTGATAAAAGAAGTAATATTATCAAAAATCGCACGGTAATTATCATGATCACGAGTGGTCATTAAGGCCATATCATGCAGGTTTTCGGCAAAAATATGTGCATCCTCATAAATGGTCCTGTCTTGTATCACATTACGCTTATTTACCTCTATATCGGTGATCTGCTGAAAACGGCTATTCAGGAAATAGATCTGAAGATTAAAACTCCAGCGTTTCATGTCGCTATAAAAATCTTCCAGGTATGGGTTATTATCCACCGCCTCGTATAAAGCTTCCCATCCATAATTTTTGGCCAGCAAACCTGTTAAAGTGGTTTTACCGGCACCTATATTTCCTACAATTGCTATGTGCATTTTCTTTAGATTGGAGATATGAGATTGGAGATATGAGACTGAGAAATAATCTCAAATCTAATGTCTCGCTTCTCAAATCTATTAAAAATAATTAAAAACTTTTAAACCCGATTAAACTACGAACCTCTCTGATGGTTTTTTGTGCACTTTCACGGGCTTTTAATGCGCCATGCTTAGCAACCTGCCTTAAATAAGCATCATCTTTGGCGATGTCCTGAATACGCTCACGCATTGGTGCAGTAGCAATAATCATGTCCTCAGCCAGTTGTTTTTTGAAATCACCATAACGGATCTGCATTTTATTGTACAAATCTTCAAAATGCTGGTGGGTATCTACACTAGATACTACTTTCATCAGGTCGAAAAGATTTTGGATCGGCTCTGGTTTTGCCTGGTTTTCTTCAGTCGGACCGCCGTCGCTTACCGCCCGCATTACTTTTTTACGGATGGTTTCCGGATCATCTGATAAATAAACCGCGTTGGCTTCTCCTTCTGATTTACCCATTTTGCCTTTACCATCTAAACCCGGCACTTTAACCAGTTTTTCGGTAAAACTAAAAGCATATGGCTCAGGGAAATATTCGGTGTTATATAACCTGTTGAAACGGTTTCCGAAAGTACGGGCCATTTCTAAATGCTGTTCCTGGTCTTTTCCAACAGGTACTTTTGTAGCCTTGTGGATCAGGATATCAGCTGCCATTAATACCGGATAGGTCAATAACCCTGCATTAACGTTATCCGGGTTAGCGCGTACCTTATCTTTAAAAGAAGTGCTACGCTCCAATTCGCCCATGTAAGCGTTCATGTTCAGGTATAAATAAAGTTCCGCAATTTCCGGAACATCACTTTGTATATAAATGGTGCTGGTTTCTGGATCAATTCCGCTTGCCAGGTACTCAACCAATACGTGTTTAATGTTACCATGTAAATCGGCTGGAGTAGGGTGAGTAGTTAAAGAATGCAAATCGGCGATAAAAAAATAGCAATTGTAATCGTTCTGCATTTGAACGAAGTTTTTAACCGCGCCGTAGTAATTACCCAAATGTAATTTTCCTGTAGAGCGGATGCCGCTCACCACTGTTTCTTTCATAATGGCACGAAATTAAAAATAAAATACAAGCAATCCGCAAAACGCTTTAATTTTCGTGGTAAGAATTTTTAGTATATTACCATCTCAGTCAAAGTTTCTTACCCCGCGTTCGTTTTCTCGACCAAAGCGCAGCGAAGTGGAGAGATCTATCTATGGAAATAAAAATATTTTTCCTCTTGGTTGGTGTCTCACCGGCAAAAAAAATATATCCATCATTAAGAAATGAAAGCCATCATTTCATCGTAAGTTGTAGCCCTTCTTTCCGTTACAAGTCCTCACTCGTTCCTCGTTCGGGGCTTTACACTTCAATAAGGTTTATAAACAATGGTTTTTTGCAATAACAGAGCCGTTTAATCTGTGTTCGTTTTCTCGACCGAAGCGTAGCGAAGTTGGAGAGATCTATCTATGGAAATAAAAATATTTTTCCCCGTGGCTGGTGTTCCACCGGCACAAAATAATATCAATGATTATTGCCATTGGCCTGTATCATACAACAACCACAACAATCTTACCCCAAAACCAAACTTAGTTTGAAATATCAAACAATTTTATATTTTTGGTACATCTATGATCCACTTTCTAAGACAAGTACACCGGGTTTGGTTTTTATTCTGGATACTGTTTTTCTTCGCCCTCTTTTATCCCTTTTACTACATTACTTCCCGTAATGAAAAATATTACAGCATCCTTAACTTTTGTCGCAAGGCCAATAGTTTTTTATGCAGCCTGTTTTCCGGTGTTTTTTTTCGCTATCACTACGAGGAAAAACTTAACCCTAAGCAAACCTATATTTATTGCGCCAACCATACTTCCAATTTAGATATCATGATTTTCTGTATCATGGGGCGTGGTAAATTCCATTTTATGGGTAAGGATGAACTGTTGCAAAATCCGGTACTGGGTATTTTTTTCAAAACCATTGATATTTCCGTTAACCGCGATAGCAAAATTTCGGCATTTAAAGCATTTAAAAAAGCTGGCGAGAATTTAGAAAAGGGGATGAGCCTGGTTATTTTTCCTGAAGGAAAGATCGATGATCATTATCCACCAAAATTGGGCGAGTTTAAAAACGGGCCATTCCGCCTGGCGATAGATAAAAATATCCTGTTAGTGCCCGTCAGCATTACCGATGTTTGGAAAATTAACTGGGATGACGGCGCAAAATATGGAAGTAAGCCCGGAATTTGCGATATTTACGTCCACAAACCTATAAACACTTCAGTTTTGGCCGATGTTGATGCTGATGGTTTAAAAGAAAAGGTTTTTAAATTGATTGACAGTAAGTTAGTATAATATGAATTTAGACGCAAAAACAATCCATAAAATAGCCGACCTGGCCCGAATTCATATTGATGAAAAGGAAGTAGATACTTTGATTCCTGAAATGAATAAAATATTGTCATTTATGGAAAAATTGAATGAATTAGATACTTCGAATGTAAAACCATTGGTTTATATGAACGAATCGGTAAATGTTTGGCGCGAAGATGTGGTTAAACAAGAAATCTCTACCGCTGATGGTTTGAAAAATGCGGCAAAACATAGCGATCAATTTTTTATGGTGCCAAAAATTATCGAAAAATAATTAACCGTAACTTTATTTACGGTCAGCAAATGATGCGAAAAGAATGGAAAAGATTCTGATAAGAAGATCAAAAAAACCGGTACTTTGGATTGCATTATTGTTTTTCCTTATAGCTGTGTTCATGTTTACAGTATTATCATCTCACAAGCTTTCTGACGCCATTCAATTGTTAATAGTGTTATCCGTTCTTCTTTTGCCTCTTATCATCGTGCTACTTTACAATTTATGGCCAGAAATTATAATAACGCCCGATGGGATTAAAGTTAAAAAACAATTATCTTATATCTTTTATAAATGGGATGATATAATAAGATATGGAACATATTCTATTGAGTCTAAGTCAACCGGCGGGGATGCAGGAGACATGACAAATCTTATATTCTTTATTTATTTTCGAAACTGGAGTAAAACATTTGATATTACAACCTATAATTTTGACAAACCTCACAATGCTATTATTGATCTGATGAACCGTTTTAAATTTGCATAAATTGGAATGAACTCAAACGCATGAACTAGTATTTTAGCAAAAAGGACAATCAAATAAATAATTTTGTAACATCTTACCCGCTACGCTTGTCTAAAAAAGAAAAAACATGGATAAACCACTCATTACTATAAAAGAAATTGGCCGTAAATATGTTATTGGATCTGAAGTTATTCATGCGCTAAAATCAGTTTCGTTAGATATCAATAAGGGCGAATTCGTAGCATTGATGGGGCCATCCGGTTCTGGCAAATCAACCCTGATGAATATTTTAGGCTGTTTGGATACACCTTCGAGCGGAACTTATATTTTAAACGGGACCAACGTAAGCCATATGACTGATGATGCACTTGCAGAAGTGCGTAACCAGGAAATCGGCTTCGTTTTCCAAACCTTTAACTTATTGCCGCGTTCCACTTCCTTAGATAACGTAGCGCTCCCTTTAATTTATGCAGGCACAAGCAAAAAAGACAGGGATGCAAGGGCCGCCAAAGCATTAGAAAACGTGGGTTTAGGTAACCGTATGGATCACAAACCAAACGAATTATCAGGTGGTCAGCGCCAGCGTGTGGCCGTAGCCAGGGCATTAATCAATAATCCATCTATCATTCTGGCTGATGAGCCTACTGGTAACTTAGATACCAAAACCTCAGTAGAAATTATGGGTTTGCTTGAAGAAATCCATAGTAAAGGCAATACCATCATTTTGGTAACGCACGAAGAAGATATTGCACAACATGCGCATCGGATTGTAAGGATGCGCGATGGATTGATCGAAAACGATTATTTAAATACCGATATTAAAAATGTTTCCCCACGTTTGCAGGCTTTAAAAGATAACGGCAGCGATTGGGAGAAAATGAACTAGGGCGTATGGTATAAGGTTTAAGGCGTAAGGTTTTACCCTAAACCTTACGCCTTAAACCTTCAACCTTTCTAAATGAAAATCTACACTAAAACCGGCGACAAGGGGCAAACATCATTAATTGGTGGTACCCGGGTTCCCAAATATCATTTGCGCATCGAAACTTACGGAACCGTTGATGAATTAAATTCGTACATCGGCTTAATCATGTGCCAGGATATTGACGCACACGATCAACAGCTGTTAAAGGAAATCCAGGATAGGTTATTTACGATAGGGGCATCACTTGCTGCCGATCCTGAAAAATCTAAAATGAAAATCCCTGACCTGCACCACGCTGACATTACCTTGCTGGAAAATGAGATGGATTTAATGAATGAAACACTGCCAGCTTTAAAGCATTTTGTGCTGCCAGGTGGAAATACTGTTGTTTCTTACTGCCATATTGCGCGTTGTGTTTGCAGAAGGGCGGAACGCCTGACAGTAGAACTTGCAGAAAATAGCTTTGTAGATGAGCACGTAACGATTTACTTGAACCGTTTGAGCGATTATTTGTTTGTTTTGGCACGAAAACTGAGCGCGTATTTCAAAGCAGAAGAAAACATTTGGATACCACGTGTTTAATAGTGGAAAAATAAGTTTGTTTTGCTCAAAAATTTTAATATACTTTGCGCTTAATAAGAATAAGAATTTAATAGAATTGAAGATATGTATTGGACATTAGAATTAGCATCGCACTTGGAAGACGCACCATGGCCTGCAACTAAAGACGAATTAATTGATTACGGTATCCGTTCTGGTGCCCCTGTAGAGGTAATTGAAAACTTACAGGCATTGGAAGATGATGGCGAGCCTTACGAAACGATTGAAGAAATATGGCCGGATTATCCGACTAAGGAGGATTTCTTCTTTAACGAAGACGAATATTAATAATTTGTTTAAATAGAAAATTTAAAAGGCAATTTCCCAAAAGGAAGTTGCCTTTTTTCTTTAGCACCTGCCAGACGTCGTTATCGCGAAGCCAATTTTTATTGAATGAAGCAATTTTAATGAGATCACTACAGGCGGTAACTTTAAGATTGCTTCGTACCTCGCCATAGGGATTTCTCTATTATGCTTTTATAAATAGCGAAGTGTAGCGTGTTGGATAGACCTGCTAAATCCTCCTCATTCATCACAAAGACATATTTTAAGCATTCTTTTTAAATAAAACTTACATTTTTTAAACAAAACTTAAAAGCCGCGTGTTAATAGAGCAATAATATAACATTGCTTAAAAAATTAACACTATGGGAAATTTATTGTATTTAGTCGCAGTAGTATTGGTAATACTATGGGTAATCGGATTTATATTTCACGGCTTCGGCGACGTTGGTAGTATAATCCACGTTTTATTGGTAATCGCAGTTATTGCAATCCTGCTTAAAGTTATTGGCAGGGCCGCATAAAATATATTTAGCGGGCATTTATAGGTTTAACATCGTTTAAACAGATGAAAATAAAAAGGAGCTTTAATGTTAATTGAAGCTCCTTTTTTTGTCGTGATCGTCATGCTGTACCGAATCTTCGGGATCAGCACCTTAGTATATCATTAGTGGAACCCTGGTTTTTAATTCTTTAGCAGCAACTCTGCAAGTTCGAGATCGATAGGGTAAGTGATTTTGATATTTCCCCTTTCGCCCTCAATAATATTGATATTGTAACCAATAGATTCTACTACACTGGCATCATCAGTAAAATGACCAGCAAAATCCTGATGATAAGCTTCTTTAAGCACATTAAGACTAAAGGTTTGTGGTGTTTGTACCAGGTAGATCTCATCGCGCTTTAAAGCTGATGTTTTTTCGTCTCTAAGCATGCGAACGCTATCGCTTGATTGTACGGCAGCAATCACGTTTCCTTGTGCCTCTGCCTCTTTAAAACAGTTGTCTATAAGAGATTTGGATATCAAGGGACGTACTGCATCATGTATGGCTACAAAGCTATCTTCCGTTATGGTTTCTATAGCGTTTTTTACCGAATGAAAGCGTTCATTACCGCCATCAATAACATCGTGAGGAATGCGAAAATTAAATTCTTCGCATAAACGCGCCCAGTAGCCTTGTTGCTCTTTGCTGAGTACCAATAAAATTCTGGGTTGTGTATCGCTTTGCGCAAAAGCTTTTATCGTATGCATCAAAACCGGGAGGTTTTTAAGCAGTAGAAATTGTTTTGGGGTTTCTGTTTGCATCCGATTTCCAGAACCGCCTGCTACAATTATAGCGTAGTATTTCATGTTTTAGTATCAAGATATAAGGAATCAAATATCAAGTATCAAGGTGATAATTCGTCCTTAATACTTGATACTCGCTACTTAATACTCGTTATCTTAATCCAAATTTAGATAATTAGCATGGCATCACCATAGCTGTAAAATTTATACTTTTCTTTTACGGCAACTTCGTATGCATTCATTACATTCTCGTAACCACCAAATGCACTAACCATCATCAATAAAGTAGATTCTGGTGTGTGGAAATTAGTAATCATCGAATTTGCAATACTGAAATCGTAAGGAGGGAAGATGAATTTACTTGTCCAGTCGTTTGCAGCTTTTAATGTTCTGTTAGCGGAAACGGCAGATTCGATAGCACGCATTGAAGTTGTTCCAACCGCGCAGATTTTTCTTTTCTCTTCTATTGCCTTATTCACGATACCTGCATCTTTAGGCTCGATAATGAACTGCTCAGAATCCATTTTGTGTTTGGTTAAATCCTCAACCTCAACAGTTCTGAAAGTACCTAAACCAACGTGTAAAGTTACTTCTGCGAATTCTATTCCCTTAAGCTCTAAACGTTTCATTAACTCACGGCTAAAGTGCAAACCAGCAGTTGGAGCCGCTACAGCACCTTCATGTTTAGCGAAAATAGTTTGATAACGTTCTTTATCTTCAGCTGTTGCTTTACGTTTAATGTATTTAGGAAGTGGTGTTTCTCCTAAAATTTCAACGTTTTTTCTAAACTCTTCGTCAGTACCTTCAAACAAGAAACGGATGGTACGGCCACGTGATGTAGTGTTATCTACAACCTCGGCTACCAACAGGTCGTCGTCGCCGAAGTATAATTTATTACCTACACGGATTTTACGGGCTGGATCTACCAAAACGTCCCATAAACGTAATTCCTTGTTTAATTCACGCAATAAGAAAACTTCGATAGTAGCACCGGTTTTCTCTTTATTGCCGTATAAACGGGCAGGAAAAACTTTAGTGTTATTTAATATCATTACGTCCTTGTCATCGAAATAACCTAAAACGTCTTTGAAAATTTTATGTTCAATTTTACCGCTGTCTTTATGCAATACCATTAGGCGGGCTTCATCGCGTTGTTCGGCCGGATTATTGGCTATTAATGATTCTGGTAAGTTGAATTTGAATTGTGATAATTTCATTCTTGATGAATTTTTTGAGGTGCAAAAATACGAATTTAATTTTTCTTTTCCGTATTTTATCAAACGCATTTAAAGTATATTATGTTTTACCTCATTTTAAAACAAATAATACGGCGTTTAGATGCGTAGTGCACATAAAATTAATTAGTTTTGAAGATAAGCTGTAACCTTTTCAACGGCTTTGCATCTAACCTTTAATTATGATAATCTTTAGGCTAATAGGCGAGAGTTTCCGTTTTGCATTTGATGCGTTGCGCCAGAATAAATTACGCACCATGTTATCGCTTTTGGCTATAACAATCGGTATTTTTACCATTATCGCTGTATTCTCTGCGGTAGATACTTTTCGTGGTAAATTACAATCGAGCGTAGATAAACTGGGTTCTAATACCATTTACGTTCAAAAGTGGCCATGGAGCTTTGGCGATAATTATCCCTGGTGGAAATATATGAACCGTCCTCAGCCCTCATTGCGTGATTTTGAAGCCTTAAGAGAAAGGATTGAAAATGCACAAGGTGTTACCTTCGAAATATCAACAAGTGACAGAACCATAAAATACCGAAGCAGCTCTGTAGAAGGGATTTCGGTTTGGGCAGCCTCACATGATTTTAATAAAACCTGGAATTTCGAACTTCAGGACGGCAGGTATTTTACCGAAAATGAAAGCAAAAACGGAACACCGGTATGTATTTTGGGCTCGGACGTAGCCGCCGGACTTTTTGACGGTGATGAAGCTGTAGGCAAACAGGTGCAAATTTTAGGCCGTAGGTTAACTGTGGTTGGCGTTTTCAAAAAAGAAGGGGAAGATATGTTGGGTACTTCGCTGGATAAAAACGTTAATATACCGATCAGCTTTGCTAAAGGCGTTTTAGATATTCAGAACGAGCGTTATGGTCCGCAGATTACCGTTCGTGGTAAAGATAATGTAAGTTTAGAAGAAGTAGAGAGCGAATTGAAAGGTTTGATGCGTTCTATCCATAGGATCAGGCCCGGACAAGAGGAAGATTTTGCCTTAAATAAAACCACGATCATTTCTAACCAATTGGATTCGATGTTTAAAATGGTAAACATTGCCGGCTGGGTAATCGGAGGGTTTTCGATTCTGGTTGGTGGCTTTAGTATTGCCAATATCATGTTTGTATCGGTTAAAGAACGCACCAATATTATTGGGATTCAAAAATCATTGGGTGCCAAAAATTACTTTATTTTATTACAGTTTATATTTGAATCAATTTCACTTTGTATTTTAGGTGGGTTGCTGGGCTTGCTCCTCGTCTTTCTACTCGCTTTAGCCATTGGGGCGGCAACAGATTTTCATATTATCCTTGGCTTAAATAATATTGCCCTGGGTATAGGTATTTCCATCATTATCGGAACGATTTCTGGTTTTTGGCCAGCTTATTCAGCTTCAAGATTAGATCCGGTGGAGGCGATTAGAAGTTAATTCAGTTTTCGGTTGCTATAAAACCATGGTAACGCTTAGCATTTTGCAAATACATTGGAGGTTTAATGACAGTGCAGAATCGTCATTGCCCGCTCCACTGGCAATCGTAATGCCTTAGTAGGGGTTGCAGGTTGCATTAAGATTCCCGCCTGCGCGGGAATGACGGCCGATTTTTTAAACCTGTCATTGATAGAGGTTAGAATTTTCAAATACATTGGAGGTTTAATGACATTGCGTAGAATCGTCATTGCCAGCTCGACTGGCAATCGTAATGCCTTGGTAGGGATTGCAGGTTGCATTAAGATTTCCGCCTGCGCGGGAATGACGACCATTCTTTAGAACCTGTCATTGATAGCCTGTAGAAGGACCTATGCTTTGTTTTTTAATTAGAATTCTTCGACAACAAGCTCAGACTGGCAAAAACCGCGCTTAACTTAACCTACATTAGACTTTTGCAATAGCCATTTTTAAAAAACTTTTCACTTCATCGTTGATGTCTTCTTTGAAATAAATTCTCAAATGGTGGTTAAATTGGTTGGTGCCGGGCACCTGGGCTATTTTAGAAAAACAGAGATTATCTAGATAAGCCTGATGAAAAGGAATAACTACATGCACAAAATTTTTACCGAGCTGTGTAATGTAAGCAAAAGTGGTTTTAGATTCAATGGCAATCATTGATTTGGTTGGATGGAGACTGATTTTACCCATCTCTGCCAGTTGATCCATAAAAAAACGGAATAACCCTAAGGTATATTCCGTTTTGCCGTTTAAAAAGTCTGATAAATATTTTTCTTCAGACACCATCTTTTTAATCCTCTAATAGTTTTGTTGCCGCCTCATCGGTAAACCAGGTTAATTTACCATCAACCGGATCGATTAACTGAGAAGGGTATAAGTCTGCATTTTTTTCTGCATCGCCAATTACATGTTTTAAGGCTTCTGCTTTGTTTTCTCCAAAAACCAAAAATGCTACATTATCGGCCTTGTTAATTAACGGAGCCGTAAAACTGATGCGGTAAGTATCCAGTTTTTCTACATATACGGAAGCCACATTTACTTCTTCATCTTTAACCAAAGTAGTATGCGGGAAAATAGACGCAGTGTGCGCATCATCGCCCATACCTAAAAGAATCAGGTCGAATACGATATCCTCACCTTTAAAATGTTGATCAATAGCTTTTTTATATTCAATAGCTGCTTTTTCGGGTGCTAAAGTAGTATTTACATAAAAAATGTGATCTTCTTTAATACCCAACGGATCTAAAATGGTTTTTTTAGCCATTAATCCGTTGTAGTTATCATCATTGGCCGGAACATTACGTTCGTCACCAAAAAAGAAGTACACTTTTTCCCAATCAATGCGGTGTTGACCTTCAGTAGCCAGAAAATGATAAAGCGCTTTAGGAGAACTTCCACCAGTTAATACGAAATTGAAACGATCGTTTTCTTCGATAGACATTTCTGCAATTTTAATTACATAATCTGCCAGATCCTGGTTAAGTTCTTCTAATGTTTTATATATGAGTAGATTCATTTTATTGTTTTAAGTAATGTCATGTTGAGCTTGTCGAAACACCTCTTTAAGTTCTTCGACAGGCTCAGAATGACAATTTATTGATGGCTATGAAACTATTTGACCATGAACCATCAACCTGATTTATTCCTTATTCTTTAATGGCAGGTTAAACCAATGGAAACCATCTCTTGCAATTAATGCTTCGGCTTCTTCCGGTCCCCAGCTATCGGCAGGGTAGTTCGGGAAATTAATTGATTTTTTGCTTTCCCAAGTATTTAAAATCGGCATTACCAGTTCCCATGCAGCTTCTACCTGGTCGCCTCGCATAAACAAAGTCTGATCGCCCATCATGGCATCTAATAACAGTGTTTCGTAAGCCTCCGGAGTGTCTCCATCATAGGTTCCTTTGTAATCGAAAACCATATCAACAGGGTTTAAAACCATATCTAAACCAGGTCTTTTTGCCTGTACCTGCATGCGGATACTCATTTCAGGCTGAATGCTGATTACCAGCCGATTTTGTTGCCAGTTTTCGGTTACACCTGATGAAAAGATCTGGTGAGGCACATCCCTAAACTGGATGGTAATTAAAGATGAAGTTTGGTTCAAACGTTTTCCTGTTCTTAAATAGAATGGAATACCCTGCCATCTCCAGTTATCGATGTGGAATTTTACTGCAGCAAAAGTTTCGGTATTAGAATGAGGATCTACACCTTTTTCCTGGCGGTAACCCGGAACTTCTTTACCTTCTACCCAGCCTTTGCTGTATTGACCGCGAACGGTGTGGAAACGGATATCTTCTGCAGAAAAAGGACGCATTGCTTTTAAAACCTCCACCTTACGGTTTCTGATTTCATCGGCATCAAAATTAATCGGGGCTTCCATGCCAATTAAACAAAGCAGTTGTAACAGGTGATTTTGGATCATATCCCTTAATGCACCGGAACCTTCGTAATAACCACCACGATCGGCTACGCCTAACTGTTCGGTTACGGAGATCTGAACGTGATCGATGTATGATCTGTTCCACAATGGTTCAAAAAGGGCATTGGCAAAGCGGAATGCCATCATGTTCTGAACGGTCTCTTTACCTAAATAGTGATCAATACGATAAATCTGCTTTTCGGTAAAGATGGTTGCCAATAAAGTATTTAATTCTTTTGCCGACTCTAAATCGTGACCAAAAGGCTTTTCAATAACGATACGACTGTTATCTTCGTCCTGCGTAAGTTTATATTTCTGTAAACACTCTGCAATAATAGGGAAGAAGTTAGGTGCAACGGCCAGGTAGAAAATTACCTGTGTACCTGCTCCATATTCTTTCTGGTATTTTTCTACAGCCTCTTTAAGGTTTTCGAATGTTTTTGGCTGGGCAAAATCGGTAGGGCAGTAGTGGATGGTGTTTCCAAAATTCTCCCATTTTTCCTTTTTTACTTTTCCGCTACGGCTAAACTGGTTTACGGCATCTTCTAAGGCAGCTTTATAGCTGTCATCAGTAAATTCAGTTCTGCCTGTACCAATAATGGCAAACTTATCTGGCATATAACCCTCTATAAATAAGTTATATAGGGCAGGTGCTAGTTTTCTTTTGTTTAAATCACCTGTTCCACCAAATATTACAAAAATGGTAGGGTTTAATGCGGTTTTGGTTTTCATTTTATATTGTTGTTCGTGAATCAAATAGGTTATGATAATTTATTCCAGTCGGCATGGAAAACACCTTCTTTATCTATACGCTCAAAAGTGTGCGCACCGAAGAAATCTCTTTGTGCCTGGATTAAATTAGAAGGCATTCTGCCGGTGGTAATGGTATCAAAATAGGTTAAGGTAGATGCAAACGCAGGAATACCCAGGCCTGAAATGATACATGCACCAATAGTTTTGCGTGTACCAGCTAAAGTACCTTTAATGATGTTCTGGATACCGGCATCGCCAAATAAATGTTCTAAAGTGTTGTTTTTATCGTAAGCCTGATAAATATCTTCTAAAAATTTAGCCCTGATGATACAGCCACCACGCCAGATTTTAGCAATTTCTTGCAATTGCAGATCGTATTTATATTCTTTCGAAGCCTGAACCAATAAGTGCATACCTTGTGCATAAGCACTGATCATAGAGAAGTAAAATGCATCTTCCAGTTCTTCAATGGTTACCTCTATTTTGGTGTCTTTTTTACCGAAAGCTTCTTCTAAAGAAACCCTTAAGGCTTTAAATTTAGATAAATCACGGTTAGAAACAGCTTCGTTAATGGTTGGAATTGGCAATTGAAGTTCCATTGAAACCTCTGAAGTCCACTTTCCGGTACCTTTTGAACGGGCTTCATCTTTAATCTGATCTAAAAGATCGTTTTGTGTTTCAGTATCTTTAAATAAGAAGATTTCAGCCGTAATTTCCAATAAGAAAGATTGCAATCTGCCTTCATTCCATTTTTTAAATACTTTATAAATTTCGTCGTTGGAGTAGCCTAAACCATTTTTAAGAATACCATACACTTCGGCAATCAGTTCCATAATGGCATATTCGATACCATTGTGCACCATTTTAACAAAGTGACCAGAAGCGCCTGGACCAATATAAGTTACACAAGGATCGGTACCTACTTTTGCCGCAACAGCGTCGAAAACATCTTTAACTACGTTATAAGCTTGTTTATCACCACCTGGCATCATACTTGGACCAAAACGTGCACCTTCTTCACCACCAGAAATACCCATTCCGAAGAAATGCAGGCCATCTTTTTCCAATTCATCTACACGGCGGTTGGTATCGGTAAAATGTGAGTTACCGCTATCAATAATGATATCACCTTTGCTTAAAAGTGGTTTTAACTCTGCAATAACACTATCTACAATTGGTCCGGCAGGCACTAATAAAATTAATGTACGGGGTGTTTCTAAGCTCGAAATAAAGCTTTCAATATGATCAAACCCTTCTAAATTATGCTTTTTACCTTCTTCTTCAAGCTTAGCGATCATCTTACGGTCTTTATCGTAACCCGTTACAGAAAAACCCTTATCAGCCATATTTAACAAAAGGTTGCGGCCCATAGTGCCCAAACCAATCATTCCCAATTTATATTTTTTCGAATCGTTATTTGCCATTTTTTATTTTTTAGAATGCACCCAAAATTAGGGTTTACAAATTAATATTGCAGCTATTGTTGTTAAAAGATTGTAATAAAGATCAATTATTTTTTAGGTTCAACCGTAAAGATATTGTACTTATCGGCCAGTTTCCAAAGTTTCGCACCGCCTTTAATGCCATCTCTGTTGGTTACGATTTTTATATTATCTTCGAGCTTGAAATCAATCTGTTTCGAATTTCCGCCACCTATATATAAGGTATCGTAATTGAAAACGGTTTTATAAATTTCGATTACCTTTTTTAACCTTTTGTTCCAGCGCTCGGTACCGATTTTTTCGAAAGCCTTATTTCCAATGTAATCATCATAATCTTCTTCCTTATTGATCGGGAAATGTGCCAATTCTAAATGTGGAAGCAATTCTCCATCAAATAACAGTGCTGTACCAAAGCCGGTGCCCACAGTAAAAACAATTTCAAAACCTTTACCATCAACCACACCTAAGCCCTGCTGGTCGGCATCGTTTACCAAACGTACAGGTTTGCCAAGCTCGTTGGCTACACGTTGGGCAAGATCAATATCTGCCCATTTGTTTTTAGCGAGGTTGGGAGCGGTTTTAACAATCCCGTTTTTAACGTAACCCGGAAATCCGATCGATACCCGGTTATAACTATCAGGAAAAGGCTTAATCAACTCCACTATACCGGTAACAATATCTTTTGGTGTAGCCTCTGGCGGGGTTTTACTTTTTAAATATTCGGTAAGCATGTTCCCACCTTCATCTAAAAGAACGGTTTTTATACTGGTTCCGCCAATATCTATCGATAATATATTGTTGTTTTCAGCTTTTTTCTGTGTAGCCATAATTCTGTATTTATAATTCCGAAGTTCTACAAATAAATTAAAACAACAAACATTAAATCAAGATGGAAGTAATTTATGTGTAATAATATATTCTATAAAATCTATGTATTTAATAGAATATTTTTATGTTTGTTGCGTTAAATTAAAAAAGACCAAATTGTTATGACGGTAAACTACCTGGCATTTGCTATACCAGCATTTTTTATTTTTGTGTATATAGAATTTAAGATCGCCCGGCATCAAAATAAGGCGAAAATTTTTAAATACGAAAGTACGGTTGCAAATTTTAGTGTAGGCATTGCCGAAAGGTTATTAAACCTGTTTATTGCTGCCAGTTTTTACCAGGTTTACAGATGGGTTTATAGCAGTTATGCCATTTTTGATATTTCTACCAAATGGTATGTATGGATATTGTTATTACTTGCTACCGACCTGGTTTGGTATTGGTACCACAGGTTAGGGCATGAGATTAATTTTTTGTGGGCAGCGCATATTGTACACCACCAGAGCGAAGAGTTTAATTTATCGGCAGCGGCCAGGATTACGACTATTCAGGCCGTTTTCCGAAATGTGTTCTGGTGCATCCTGCCACTGGTTGGTTTTCATCCCAATATGATCATCACCATTTTGCTGGCACATGGCGCTTATTCGTTTTTTACACATACACAACTGATTGGCAAATTGGGCTGGCTCGAAAATATATTCATTACACCTTCTTTACATGGTGTTCACCACGCGTCAGACGAAAAATACCTGGATAAAAATTACGGCGACGTTTTTGTTTTCTGGGATAAATTATTTGACACCTTTCAAAAAGAAGAAGAAGCACCGAAATATGGTTTAACACATCCCATTAAAAGTTATAGTTTCCTATGGCAACATTTCCATTATTACCTGGAAATTGCAGAAGCCTACAGGCGTGCAGATGGATTTAAAGCGAAATGGAATGCTGTTTTTGGTAGTCCGGCGCTAATGGATCAGAATATCAGGCCGGTTTTGGAAGAACGTTATTATCAGAACAAAATTCAGCATGACGTTAAACCCAAACCGAAGTTTAAAATCTATTTAAATATCCAGTTAATTATGGTGGTGGCCATGCTTACCGGAAGTACCATGTTTTACGGGTATTTAACTATGGTACATAAAATGGCCATTGCAATTTTTATTTTGGTTACACTGATTAATATTGGGGCGCTGCTGGAACAGCGAAAGTGGATTTACTACCTGGAATGTTTCAGGCTGATCCTCGTATTTGGTTATTTCTTCTATACATTCAATATCATTGAACTGTTGATATTTCCTGTTGTAGGCCTGATCATTCTTGAACGGAATTTCTCGTTGAACAGCCTTTATAAAAAGCACGTTCTGAATATTAGCACAACACAATTAATACATCGGTAACTTAAAGGCAAAGTTTACTTAATATTACCGTAATGTTGCCCTGCTACTTTTGCATCCAAGATGAAGGATGTATATTTAAGCAAAAGTGATGAAGATTTGATGTGTTTACTGGTCAATCAGGACAGCCTTGCACTCGAAACGCTTTTTAACAGGTATTATCCCGCCTTATGTAAATTTACCTCCATTTATATTAAGGATTACAATAAAGCGGAAGAACTGGTTGCAGATCTTTTTATGAAACTGTGGGACAAACGGAATGAGCTTCAGATCAAATCGATCAGGAAATACCTCTTTACGGCTGCTAAAAATTTATCCTTCAATGAAATCCAGCGGGTAAAATTAAACATCTTAAGTTTAAACGATCATGAAAATACGCTTGATTATCCTGACGGTTATTTAAACCCACAAGAACTTTTAACCAGCAGGGAATCTTATTCAGAGATTATTGCTCTAATTAATCTCCTGCCTGAAAGACAAAGGGAAGTGCTTTTAATGAGCCGTATCGAGATGCTTGAAAAAAATATTATCGCCGATTTATTGAGTATTTCGGTAAGAACGGTAGAAACTTTATTATACCAGGCCGTTAAAAACTTCCGTTCCTTAACTACCAACCGATCGGCTATATAATTAACTATTCTTTGCCTGCTTACAAGGTTAAAACCTGGTTACTTTAAGAACGATCATTTAATTACATTAGTTTTGATTGGAAAAGCAGATTCAGTTTTCCATAGGCTTTTTCTGTCCCGCTTTTGGTACGAGCTCCGATGAAAAATCGGAAGCTCTTCCCGGCAATCGGGTTTATTTAACCCAGGGCTGTTGCTCATAAGTTAAAGCATTTTGCACCGGCAGATTCGGATGGTTTGCAACAGGTTTTTGTGTTTAAACCCTAAAGGAGGGGCTGGCGGTGCTAAAGTTTCTATAAAACACTTACTTTTCATTTCCAAACCCTAAAAATTAGTTATCCATCATTTAAGATGATACGCTTTATTAAATTAGCGATGGATTTAGCCTACCCATCAATTCTTTATACTTAACAATTTGTTAACAATAACTTGATGTTTTTCGCTACGTATCCTTTCCTTATAATCTGTCTTACTCCCAGAACAGCATGATTAAATGGACGAACGTTATTACAAATTAATAGAAGATTACAGCAAAAAAACCATTGGCAGTGAAGATTTAACTGATTTACTGCTATGGGTAGGGAGCAATCAGCAGAATCAGCAGATTTTCAGAGAAACGCTGCAAGCTTTTGAAACCGCAGATTATTACCTGAACAAACCTGTAAATCAGCAAAAAAGCTGGTCGGCCATTCAACAGCATATCGAAAAGGGCACCGTTGATCAGTTTCCGGTTGCGAGGAAAATAAATTTCACTAAATATTTTACAATGGCTGCAGCAATAGTGGTGATTGCATTGTTACCGTTGCTGTATTTTAATAATTTTCATCCAAAAAAGGCTGATCCGGTTGTTTACAATGAAATTTATAACCCACGCGGACAAAAAAGGTTGGTTACCATGCCTGATGGTTCTAATATTTACCTAAATGGCGATAGTAAAATCCGTTATGCGCTAAATTTTAATACCGGCAAAAGGATCGTTTATTTAGAAGGCGAAGCTTTTTTTGATGTGCAGCACCGTACCAAACAACCTTTTATTGTACACACGGGAGAAGTAAGTACCACCGTTTTGGGAACTTCATTCAATATTAATGCTTACCCATCTTTAAAGGCCATCACCATTACTGTTCAAACGGGTAAAGTAGGCGTAGTATTTAAAAATAAGGATAAAGTGCATCCTGTTCAATTTCTTTTACCAAATGAACAGCTTACCATTAATAAAAATAATGGTAAGCTTATAAAAACGCAGGTAAACGCCATCGATTTTGATGGGTGGAGGGAATATAAAATCTTTTTTTACGATAAACCCCTGGCAGAAATAGCAGAAGTAATTGCCCGTGAGTACGACCTGGATATTGAAATTAAAACTGAAGCTTTAAAAGAGGTGAAGCTTACTGCAAAATTTGATAAGTGTTCGGCCAAGCAGATTATGGATGTAATTGCGAAGCTATCGGACTCAAAATACAAAATCTATGAAAATAAAGTAATCATTTATTAACGATAAACTATAAAAATAGATATGATATAAAATTACTAAAGACGAAAAATGACCCGAAATGCTGGACACATTCCGAGTCCTAAAAACTGTATACTCATTTGACAAAGTAAAACTTAGTAAAGATATGAAAATTAATACCCGATGGACGGAAAAAGTCCATCAGTATCCCTCAAAAATTATGGTGGTTATCACTATAATCATGTTGAATCTGCTCTCTTTCTCTCTATATACCTATGCCCAAAGCGATAAGAAAATTTTATTCGAAGCTGACGGTATGACATTAAAAAAGGCTTTTGAAACATTAGAAAAGCTTAGCGGTAACCATATTGCCTATAATAATAACCAGTTAGACGACCAGAAAAGGGTATATGTTTCGCGCGGACTAAGGCCGGTAAACGAAATACTCGATTTGCTTTTAAAAGGTATGCCCTTTACCTATAAAGCAGGTGGCGCGGGCAATATCCTCATTATTTCAAAAGCCACATCTACCGGTAACATTAGTGGTAAAGTTCTTGATGAAAATAACGAGCCTATACCTGCAGCAACGATTAAAATTGTAGAGTTAAATGTACTGGGGCAAACCAACAACAATGGTAGCTTTAGTTTTAATGTTGCACAGGGTGTTTATACCGTTGAAGCAAGGTTTATTTCTTACCAGGTTGCCAGAAGACAACAAGTTAAGGTAAACATTGGTGGAACCACAAGTGTTAACTTTAAACTGCTGCCGGCAGATAATTCGCTGAACGATGTAGTGGTTACAGCTTTAGGTATCAAACGTTCTGAGCGTGCCCTGGGATATGCCATTACAACTTTAGATAGTTCGGCATTCACAAATGCGATAGCAACCAACTGGACAGATGCCTTATCAGGAAAAGTAGCAGGATTAAATTTAGTTCGAAACAGTGGCCTGGCAGGGTCTAACAAAATTATTCTTCGTGGTGAAAACAATTTAACCGGAGATAATGAAGCATTAATTGTTATTGATGGTGTTGTGGCGAGTAGCAGTGCAAAACGCACTGCCGGAACCGGTGGTGGTGTTTACGGCACATCAGGAGATATTTTGCCTACAGATTTTGGAAGTGCCCTTAACGATCTTAATTCTGATGATATAGAGAATGTTTCGGTATTAAAAGGCCCTGCGGCGTCGGCGCTTTATGGTCAGAGAGGGGCAAATGGAGCGATTGTAATTACCACTAAATCTGCCGGAAGCAAAAAGAAAAATTTCAACATTACGTTTACTTCTAATACGGCCTTCGAACAAATTAACAGAGGACCCGATATTCAGCAAGAATATGGCGCTGGGGTAAGTGGTGCAAGTTATTACAGTTTCGGAACCAATGCTGATGGTGCAGATACCCACGCAACCAGTTCAACTTATGGTCCACGGTTTGATGGTACCAGTATGTTTTTTCAATACGATCCGACTACACAAAAAGGAGGAACAACACGCACTCCCTGGGTAGCATACCCTAATGCCCTGGATGCATTTTTCAAAACCGGGGTTGAAACCACCAACTCCGTGAGCTTAGATGGCAATGCCGGAAAAGTGGGCTTACGCTTTACTGCGAGCCATGGCAATAACGACTGGATTGTTCCAAACACAAGTTTAGAACGTACTTCGGTTTCTTTATCAGGCAATAGCAATGTAACCAAAAAACTGAATATTGTTTTTAAGGCCAGCTATAATAACAGGCATAGCGATAATTTACCTGCAACCGGGTATGGCAATCAATCGTTAATGTATTGGTTCATGTTTGCGCATCCAAATATGAATTTGGACTGGTTTAAAAACTATTGGGTAGCCGGACAGGAACAAAGAAAATTTATTGATTTAACTTCCAGTTTTCCAGAAGGCCCTTATGCAATTTCTGAACAATATTTAAACGGACAGAGAAGAAATGGCATTTTAGGAAATGTACAGGCTACTTACAAGTTTACCAACGATTTAAGTTTACTGGTACGTTCGTCTATTGATTATAATCATGATATCCGCGAAACCAAACGTCCATGGGATGCTGCAGGAGCTAAATTTGCTCAGGGATCGTTCCGGGTTCAGGATATAAGTTCGTACGAAGTCAATGCAGACTTTTTGTTAAGATATAACAAGGATTTATCGAGAGATTTAAAACTTTCTGCATCAGTAGGAGGTAGCCAGTTAAGAAATCGTTACAACAAATCAGAGCTTCGCGCCGACGGATTAATTATTCCGGGATATTATAGCTTAGAAAACAACCAAAATCCACTGATTTCGGTGCCTGATACAGCCCGTTACAACATTAACAGTTTGTATGGTACCATGTCGCTCTCGCTAAAAAATTACCTTTATTTAGATTTAACGGGAAGACAGGACTGGAATAGTACGCTGGCATCTCCGCTTCGTACTGATAATGTGGGTTTCTTCTATCCGTCTGCAAGTGTATCTTTTATTGTTTCAGATTTTTGGAAAATGCCTTCACAAATCAGCTATTTCAAATTACGCGGATCAATTGCGCAAGTGGGTAGCGGTGGCACAACACCATACCGCACAGCTTATAATTACACATTAGCTGCAAATGGAATTTATCCGGGAGGAGCGATGACAAACCCAACCATCCTTCCAAATAATAACTTAAAACCGCTTTCTACTACCACAATTGAGGTAGGTGCAGAATTGAGGTTATTTAAAAGCAGACTGAATTTTGACTTTGCCGCATATACCGGAAGTACAAAAAACCAGATATTAAGCCGTTCGATAGATCGGGCCACGGGTTATTCGGTTGCCATATTCAATGCAGGACGTGTAGATAATAAAGGTTTAGAAATGTCGGTAAATGCCATCCCGCTCCAAAGCAAATCATTCAAATGGACAATTAACGGAACGTTTTCTGCAAATAGAAATACCATTAAAGAACTTGCCGATAGCTCTGTGATATTACGGACCGGTCCGCTTGGTGGTACACAGATCGTGGCGAATGTTGGCGGCAGTTTAGGCGATATTTACGGTTTCGGATTAAAGCGTTCACCTGATGGCCAAATTATATTCGACAATACAGGTAAAGCCATTCCAGATCAAACACAGTTAAAATATCTTGGTAACACCATGCCTAAATTCAGGTTTAGTTTTGGTACAGGCGTAACTTATAAAGGCTTTACGGCCAATGTGTTATTTGATGCGCAGTTGGGTGCTGTTGCACACTCGCTAACCTTTGCAAGAATGGCAGGACTTGGTAAATTAAAATTAACCCTGCCAGGAAGATATGGAGGTTTAATTGGAGAGGGTGTAATGTTAAATCCTGACGGAGTGACCTATAGCCCTAATACTACCGTTGCAACTGATGTAGGTGCTTTTTATGAAGCCATGTATGGATCACTTAATGCTGAAGGAAGCACTTTCCGTACCGATTACCTAAAATTAAGAGAAGCAACTATTAATTACACATTCTCGAAAAGACTGGTTTCCAGCTTAGGCCTGAGCCGGGTAACCATAGGCGTGTACGGTCGTAACCTTTACACCTGGTCGCCATGGCCAGCATTCGATCCTGAATTTGGTACGCTTTCGGGCAGCGATATTGTAACCGGTTTTGAGGTGGGTCAATTGCCATCAACCAGAACTTTTGGAGCACGTTTAGTTGTGGGTATTAACTAATAATAAAATGAAAAAGATTAAAAATATTACAGGTTATGCTTTCTTACTGGTAATGGGAACTTCATTCTTCTCTTGCAAGAAAGATTTCGATAAAATCAATACAGACCCAATTGGTGTACCAAAGGTTACAGCCGATAAATTGCTGGCCCCCACGTTAACGAATGTATTGAGCGCAAACTTAATCCGGAACCGAAGCATCAATAATGAATTGATGCAGGTTTCAGTTTCAACGGTAGATGAAGTGCTGGAAGGAAGGATTTACCGCTACGATATCAGAAGAACATTATCTGATGCGATGTGGAATTCATGGTATTCTGAATTGACTAACATAAAGGATATCAATACCATTGCAAGTAATCCTGATTCGGTTAATAAATCCTATCAGGGGATTTCCAGAATTGCAGAAGCATGGACGATGCAATTATTGACTGATACTTATGGTGATGTGCCCTATACACAAGCCAATCAGGGTAGGGCTGGCCTGCTCGAACCGGCATTTGATAAACAAAAAGATATTTACATGTCGCTGCTCAATAAACTGGAAGAAGCAAATACCTTGCTTACCGCCAATGAGACCATTGAAGCGAATAGTGATCCGGTTTATAATGGCGATATTTCCAAGTGGAGGAGGTTTGGAAACTCGCTGTATTTAAGGTTGTTACTGCGTATATCCGGTAAGGCAGAGGCAAGTGCACAGGCAATAGCAAAAATTAAAGAAATTGTAGATACAAACCCGGCGAAGTATCCCATCATGGATAATAACACTCATACTGCTAAAATTCTTTGGAATGGTACGAACAGCAGTACAGCGTTATATTCCTCGCCATTTATGGTAAGTGTTCGCCCTGCCGATTTCAGAACGCCTGCCATAGTTGATTTTTTTATCAACAACTTAACTTCCTGGGGTGATCCAAGGATCAATCCGGCTTATGGAAAAAATAACATCAACAGATGGGGCATAGCCGCTGGTGTAGCCGGATATGTTGGCATTCCGAGCGCTTATCCTATAGGTAGTGGAGCGCCCTTAAAACAAGCTTATTTTTATTCTGATGCACAATCCGGAAGTCCGTTGTCTCTGCAAACCGATCCTTATACCGGCATGATAATGAGCGTAGCCGAAGTTGATTTTATTTTGGCAGAAGCTGCTGCAAGAGGCTGGATTAACGGAACAGGTGATACATACTATTATAAAGGTATTGCAGATGGAATAAATTACTGGATTCCAACCTTATATGCCACCGGCGATGGTGCAGCCGTTAGAGACTATGCTTTAAAGGGCGATTTTAACTGGAACAATGCATTGCCATTGGATAATAAAGCGGTTGGTTCTAACAGTAAACTCGAACTGATCCATTTACAAAAATATTATGCCCTGTTTTTGGTGGATTTTCAGCAATGGTTCGAATACCGAAGAACGGGGCACCCTTTACTTCCTAAAGGATCGAGTTTGTTAAACGGCGGCAAAATGCCGGTTCGTTTATACTATCCAATCCTTGCCCAATCAACTAATCCAACTAATTACAAAAATGTTTTGGCAGCTCAGGGACCTGATGATGTGAATACACTAATGTGGTGGCAAAAACCTTAAACAGATTTCATCATGAAAAATAAGTTCAGATATTTTATTGCAATTGTGTTAATGATTGCGCTTTACGCAAGTTGCAAAAGGGAAAGTGACCTTCCTTATAAATTTTCAGAAAGTGGTTTTATTTCCAATTTTGATTTAAGAAGGTACTATAAAGGATCAGATCTTTCACTTAATCCTGAAGCCATAGGCGGCGCCAAAAGTATTAGAGGAGTGGTGGTTTCAGATTTTAGATCAGGCAATTCAGTAACGGGATTAATTGCGCTGCAAAACAGCCGCATTAATGGTACAGCAGATTCCTTAAGGGGAATTTCATTCAACCTTGGGGCTGCAGCAGCAAACTATGTTCCGGGTGATTCTTTGCATATTAAACTCGAAGGCGGTGTGCTGAAGAGGGTAGATGGAATTTTACAAATTACAGGTTTACCAAGTTCGGCGGTAACTAAAGTTGCCTCTAACAGGATTATTAAATTGCAGGCGGCAAATACAAGTACTATATTAGCCAATCCCGATCGTTACGAAAGTACATTGGTTGCGATTAACAACGCGGTATATGATCCGGAACCTACCAGTGATGTGGTATATTCGGGAGATAAGATATTAAATGATGGTTTCGGGCTGGCTACATTACGCACAAATTCGAGTGCCAGCTTTGCAAATACTGCGATTCAGCCATCTGGTAATTTTACAGGCGTTGTATACGTTACCGGTAACGGAGACTCAAAAAAGATTGAATACCGGATAAGATCGGTAGACGATTTCTTTTACGTGCCGATGCCCAAGCTTTCTCCTGCAATTATTTCAGGGTATCTTGTCGATCCGAATGGATTGGATGGGAATTATGAATATATTCAGTTTTTAGCAACTAAGGATATTGATTTTGCAGTTACACCATTTTCTGTTTATACGAACAATAATGCCGGTGCAACCACTTTCCCTACCTTAGGGTGGAACACAGGTGGCGTTAGAACTTACAAATTTAACCTTACCTCTGGAACGGTAAAAAAGGGAGAATTTTTCTATGCGGGTGGTGCAGGCCAGCGCATTAACGGATCTGCTTCAACAGTTGTAGCAGCATCAAAATGGATTTCAACTGTAGATTATACTGTGGTACCGGGTGCAGATGGCATTGGTGCGGTAACAGGTAACTTATTAGCGAACAGCGGGAACGTTGCGGGTATTGCTTTGTTTGAAGGAACAAATATTACCCCCAATACGGTTCCGTTAGATGTGATTTTTTATGGTGGGGCTAACGGAAGTTTCTACACCGCCGGACCTCCTGAAGCTGGATTAAGAATTACAATTACAGACAAATTTGCGACTTATGCCAGTAAAATTCCACAAGAATATTATGGAAAAGGAACCAATGATATTGCCAAACGCTTTGCTGGTTTTCCAACCGCTACTAGTTTTGCAAAGTTAGGTGGCGTTTATAAAGCAGCTAAAGGCGGATGGGAGTCCGTAAGAACGATGACAAATGTTGTATTAACCAATGCCTCAGTACTCAGCGCAATTGAAACAGGAGGTGTTACTACCCTAATCGATAAATAAAAAACAATAAAAAGGCCAGTAAAACTGGTCTTTTTAATATCATAGAAACTAAAAACGGGTGATTTAGAAATCATGGACAGAAGATCATTTATACAAAAATCAACTTTATTAACCACCACCTTATTTATAAGCTTAAAATCGTTCCCTTCATCGTTATTTACAGTAGATGGTTTGGTAAACGGAACTGTAACCAGCAAAGGTAAAGCCGTTGCAGGTGTCGTAATTTCTGATGGCTATAGTGTGGTACAAACCGATAAAACCGGAAACTATCAGATTAAACTACACGAACTTGCCCGTTTCGTTTGGATCAGCACACCATCTGGATACGAATTTAAAACCGAAAGCAGCATCGCACGCCATTATTATAAACCAGATACCGCAGGCAAATTAAATTTCGATCTTAAAGCTTTAAAACAGGATGATAACAAACATAATTTTATCATCTGGGCCGATCCACAGGTAAAAACGCAAAAGGATGTACAGCAGATGATGGAAACCGCTGTGCCCGATACCAGGGAAGTGGTAAAAGGCATGGGTAAAACATTGGTACACGGTATCGGCGTAGGCGACCTGGTTTGGGATAACTTCGATCTTTTTCCGGCTTACGATGAAGCCATTGCCAAAATTGGTATTCCCTTTTTTCAGGCGATCGGTAATCATGATCAGGATTACAGACAGGGTGGTGATGATACCTCCGACCGCACCTTTCAGGCACATTATGGCCCAACATATTATTCATTTAATAGGGGGAAGGCACATTACGTGGTTTTAGATGATGTACGTTATTTAGGTGTAGAAAGAACCTATGATGGTTACATTACCCCAACTCAGTTAGAATGGCTGGCAAAAGACCTGAAATTGGTGCCAAAGGATGCCTTACTGATTATTTGTCTACATATTCCGGTGCATAATTCTGTAAAAAATAACGATGATTTTTATGCGGTGTTAAAAGATTTTAAAAACGTGCACATCATGTCTGGCCATACACATTTCAATAAAAACGTAGTTAAAAACGGTATTTTAGAACATAACCATGGTACAGTTTGCGGTGGATGGTGGACAGGCCCAATTTGCGGAGATGGAACACCTCGCGGATATGGTGTTTACGAAGTAAATGGAACAGATTTAAAATGGTATTATAAATCGACTGGTGAAGACCGAAAAAAGCAATTGAGCATTTATGCTGACACACTAACCAACCAAAAAAGATTAATAGCAAACGTTTGGAATTACGATCCGGAATGGAAGGTAGAATATTTTCTGGATGGAAAAGCAATGGGTAACCTGGCACAACAAGATGGATTTGATCCTCTATCGGTAAAATTATATAAAGGAGATAAATTACCAAAACCAAGAGCTTTTGTTGAACCAATTTCTACTGATCATTTATTTATGGCACATTTTGAACCTGGTGTTAAAAAGGTAAAAGTAGTCGCTACAGATCGCTTCGGGGAGAAATTTGAAGCAGAAATTGATGCTTAATCAGCATAATTGTTCTGTTGGATGTTGCCATCCGACAGATAGTTGATTTAGCATCAGATGGTACCATCTGATACCACTATAATACAGTTGGTTAAAAATTAATATAGATTTAATTAACCACGTAAGATCGTACAGCCTGATAATCCTATAATTGTAGATGAATTAAAAGCGTTGGATGATCACATCCAACGTTACAGTAAAATCCCTTTTTGGATATGAAAATTAAAAAAACAACAATCTTTATTCTTTTATCTGCATTTGCAGTAAAATCGCATGGTCAGGAAGTTAAATTCCCTGCCTTTAGTGCCGAAGCACATCGTGGTGGACGGGGTTTAATGCCCGAAAACACCATTGAAGCGATGTTAAATGCCATGAAAATTGATGGCATTACCACACTTGAAATGGATACACATATCTCAAAAGACGGTAAGGTTGTAGTAACGCACGATGATTACCTGAGTCCTGCTTTTATGCTTGGCCCCGAGGGAAAGGATATTCCGGCAACAGATGTGAAAAAATATCCGATTTTTGGGATGAATTACAGTGAAATTAAACAGTTCGATTTAGGGACCAAATATTATGATCTTTTCCCTCAACAAAAAAAGGTAAAAACACACTTGCCTTTACTTACTGAACTGATTGATGCCGTTCAGCGCGATATCAAAACCAATAAACGTAAACAGTTTTTCTATAACATCGAAACTAAATGCAGCGAAAGTGGCGATGGCATTACCAACCCTAAACCCGAAGAATTTGTTAAACTTTTAATGGAGGTAATCACCAAGAAAAAGATCACTGATTTTGTGGTAATCCAATCTTTTGATAAAAGGACCATCCAGATTATTCACGAGAAATATCCAAAAATGAAAACTTCTTTTCTGGTAGCCAATAAAAAAACTTACGAAGAAAATATAGCCGATTTAGGTTATAAACCTTTTATTTTAAGTCCCGTTTGGCAAATGGTAAATGAAGATTTAGTTAAAAAGGCACATGCAGATGGTGTAAAAATCATCCCATGGACAGCCAATACTTTAGCTGATATCCAAAAACTGAAAGCATTAAATGTTGATGGAATTATTTCTGATTACCCTGATATTTTAGGTCAGGCGAAATAGACATAGGAAGCCATATTACAATAACAAAAAAGCGAACCAATTTTGGTTCGCTTTTTTTATTCAGTCGCGGAATCACAAAGAGTAATCGTCATTTCGGCTGGGCTAGCAATTACGGTTTAACTTAAATTGTAATTGCTAATTCAATCCATTCTGCATATTAAGCTTGATTCCTCTTAATAAGTCGCAGCTAATTTTAATGCATTATAAGCATTTACCACTCCGCCACTGATGCAAAGATCAGCGAAAGGAATAGAAACTTTTTCAGCACCTGGTTCTTCACCTTTAGCATATTCTACATTGTGATTAACCTTGGTAACTGATTTAACAATAATTTCTTTTACTTGCGCGGCCGTTAATTTTGGATAGTAAGAACGGATTAATCCTGCTAAACCTGCCACAACCGGAGAAGCCATACTCGTACCATCTAAGTTTTTGTATTTTGAACCCGGTACGGTAGAATAAATTTGCACACCCGGCGCGAAAACGTCAACCTGGGTTTTACCAAAGTTAGAGAAACTTGCTTTTAATGTTTCATCATCTTTTGGTCCCGATGCGCCAACTGTAATCCACGAAGCGATGGTTTTTGCATCTAAATCTTTATGGTTAGGGAAATTGTTTTCTACATCAATATCTTTGTTTTCATTTCCTGCAGCCTGTACAATCAGTACATCTTTAGAAGCCGCATATTTCATCGCTTCATTAACAATGGCTTTGTTCCAGCTGTAAGCCTTACCAAAACTCATATTGATTACTTTAGCACCATTATCAACCGCATAGCGGATAGCATTGGCAACGTCTTTATCTCTTTCATCACCATTTGGCGTACAACGTACACCCATAATAGCAACATTATCGGCTACGCCTAAAATACCCAGCTTGTTCGTTCTGTCTGCAGCAATAATACCCGCAACGTGTGTTCCGTGCATGGCATCCGGACCAGCAACATCATTATTGCCGTAAAATTTCTCTGTTACATTGTTTGGATCATCACCAACAATCGAACGTGGGTCATAATCCAGGTTTAAATTGTAATTGGCCTGACGGGTGTAATAATCCAGTCCCTCACCAATCTGATCTTCGTAAAAATCTTTAAAGCTTCCTTTTTCTAATTGCTGGCTTAGTACATTTTGAATTCTTCCTTCAATAGGGGTAGAAGGTTTGAAGTTTTTAAAATCCTCAGCCGTTGGGTTTTCCTTACCGATTTTTTTTACTACTGCATCTAAAGCATTTTTAAAACCGGTAATACCTGCAAGATTTTCTTTAGCTTCTGCCAGTTGTTTTTCCAAATCTGTACGCTCTGCTTTAAAAGTTTCGAAATCTTTTTTATCTTTTTCTGCAACGTTTGCGTCAGTAGTATTGGCAAAACGGACCTGATCGCGGCGCACCAAACGTGTTAACTCTAATGTTTCGAAGTTTACTGATTCTTTAGGGCCACCAATAAAATTCCAGCCGTTTATATCGTCGATATAGCCGTTTTTATCATCGTCTTTACCGTTACCCGCAACCTCTTTGGTATTTACCCACATGATGCGTTTTAAATCTTCATGCGTGGCTTCAACACCACCATCGTTAACGGCAACAATTACTTTAACCGATTTTTTACCTTTTAAAAGTTCTTTATATGCTTTTTCGGTGCTGATACCAAATGTACTGTCACTTTTTAGATCGAGATTTTGCCAATTGGCTTTTTGTGCGTGAACTAAAGTTGGCACTGCACTTACAAGCGCCATACCTAAAAGCGTTCTGAAAATTCTACTCTTATTCATTTATTTATTTTTGAATTAAACGTCGAAAGTTAATTTTAATTTTTTTATTGAAAGAAATTGTATTAAAAATAATGGTTTTGGCATATTATTTTAGATAAATCGTCAATTCCGCGTAAGCGGAAATCTTAAAGCTCTACGCCTTGGTTCGTGTCTCCACGAATCGCTATTAAAATTATTTGACTAGTCCTGAAAATTTTATGCCGTGGTTCACCACTATTAAAAATTATTGCCAATAAAAAAATCCTGAAACAATCTGTTCAGGATTTTTTGCTTAAAAATAAGCCTTTATTTATTTTAAATTAGCGACAATCTTTTTTGCCATTTCATCATGAGATTCAATTACTTTTAAAGTATTGTTAGCCCATTCTTTAATTTTTTGATCACGGTTTTCAGTCCCCAGTGTAAATAATGCCACTGTTTTATCATGGTCGGTAACCATCATGTCCATATAATGTTTATCAAAAGCTGCACCTGTCATTTTTTTCATAGCATCCAGATGAATCTGATCTTCTGCAGGTAAAGCATCCGGAGTAATCACTTTTTTGCTTTGAGCCAAAGTTTTTAATTCGGCATTGGCTTTGGTATGGTCGGCAAGCATTTTTGCTGCAAAATCTTTCACTTCAGTGCTTTTTGCATTTTTAGCAGCAATTTTTGCCGCTTCAACCTCCATAATACCTCCAACAGCTGCTTTCCTTAAAAAAGTAGCACCTGCTTCATCAATACCCGATTCGGTACTTTCGGCACCGCTTAAATGGTTGCCATTTACCATTGTGGTATCGCCAGAAACACTGTCTTTCGTAGTTGCTGATTTTTTATCTGCAGTTTGACAGGCCTGGAAAGAAAAGGCTAATGCAAAGGCTGTAGACAATAAAAATATCTTTTTCATGTTTTCTCTATGTTTTAATCTGTATGGAAAACAAGAGAGTTGAAAAAAGGTTTGCGGAATTGAACGGCGATTATTCTGCTCCGTAAGGATTTTTTACAACAATAGCCATTAACCGGTCAGGGTTTTCAATGGGTTCGAAACCAAATTGTTTGTACAAACCATGGGCATCCAAAGTGCCTAACCGATAGGTTCTCAATCCTTGCAGGTCAGGGTGGAAAATCATAAACGACATCAGTTTTTTGGATAGTCCCAAGCCACGGTAACTTTCTTTAACATACACATCGCAAAGCCATGCAAAAGTAGCTTTATCGGTTACCCAACGGGCAAAACCAACTTGCTCCTGGCCCTTGTTTATGCCAAAACAAAGCGAATTTTCTATAGAACGTTTTACTGTATCGAAAGGAATGTTTTTTGCCCAGTAAGATTCCTTACTTAAATATTGATGGATGGCTTTTATATCTAAAAGCTCCTTTTTGTCAGAAAATATAAATCCGTTTTCGTTGATTTCCATAGTAAGATTGGTTAATCGGTTAATTGTTAGACTATTCTTCACAATTAACCGATTTAAACAGTTAACCGATTGACCTAATTACGCATATTAATATACTGCAAAGGTTGTCCGAAATCTTCATTTCTGCAAAGATTGATCACTGCTTGTAAATCGTCTATTTTTTTTGCCGTAACACGCACTTGGTCATCCATAATAGAAGGTTGCACTTTTAATCCGCTGGCTTTAATTTTGGCCACAACTTTTTTAGCTGCTTCTTTATCCAAACCCTCTTTAATGCTGATTTCTTTTCTGATCATGTTGCCCGAGGCCTGATGCTCATCTCCAAAATCCAGACTTTTAGGATCAAGGTTCTGTTTCATCATTCTCGAAATAATTGAATCTTCTATGGCTTTAAGGCGCATGTCATCTTCGGTAACAATGGTTACAACATTGGTTTTCTTATCCAGTTCGATGGTACTTTTAGATCCGTTAAAGTCGAATCGGTTAAGGATTTCTTTTTTGGCGTTATTGATCGCATTATCCAATGTTTGCGCATCAACTTTACTTACTATATCAAAAGAAGGCATGGTTTTAGCTTTAAAGTAAAAAAATAAGTAGATTTAGTAGAAATTAATCTACGTCACAAAAAAACGAAAAATAATATGAAAACCACTAAACCAAAGTCTCAAAAAAAGATCACTAAGAAAGAAGCTAAAAAACAATTAGAGCAATCTATTACAGATAAGTTTCTGGATGTTATTAAAAGTTTAGGACATGATGTATCTGAAATTAGTACCGAGGTTGGTAAGGCGAGTAAACGTGTGGCTAAAAAATTAACCAAGAAATTTACCATAGTAAAAGCTGATGTAGGCCAAAAGATAGATGATTTGTTAAACGCATCAAAAGAAAAGGCCAAATCGGCTAAGAAACCGGTTACCAAGGCGGCAAGCAAAGCTGAAAAATCTGCCGAAAAAGTAGTCAAGAAAGCTGTGGCTAAAGCTAAACCAGTGGTGCAGAGCATTAAAGTGGCTGCTATTGAAACAGAAGAAAAAGCCGAAAAAGTATTAGCTAAACCTGTTGCTGAAGTTAAAAAGGTAGCAGCAGCAACGGCAACAGTTGCAAAAAAAGTGGTAGCTACAGCAATTAAAACTCCTGCAAAAGCAACTGCGGTTGTAAAAAAAGCTCCAGCGCTGGCAGCTGATTCGGAAAAAGCTACACCTGTTGTTAAAAAAACGGTTGCTACAACTACACCGGCAGTTAAGAAAGTTGTTAAGGTTCCTGCTAAAAAATAAATTTGTTAACGTTAACGTGCAGATGAATTAACATCGATTTAACAAATTAATATGCAGTTTTGAGCATCCCTGTTTTTGGCAGGGATTTTTTATTTTTTTAAATGAGCAATAAGAAGATCCCCTTTTTTAACCGCGAAATTAGCTGGCTTTACTTTAACGACCGCGTGCTACAGGAAGCTGCCGATGAAACCGTGCCGTTAATTGAGCGTATTAAATTTCTATCCATATTTTCTTCAAATTTAGAAGAGTTTTATCGGGTAAGGGTGGCCACCATGACCAGGCTTACCAACCTGAATGATAAAGCAAAAGCACTGTTAGGATTTAATCCGAGGAAAATCCTTAATGAAATTAAAAACATTGTAGTCAAGCAGGAACGAAAATTCGACCAGCTTTTTCAGGCTACTTTAATTAATGAACTTGCCCAGAACAGGATTTTTATCTTAAATGATACCCAGCTTAACGTAAGCAGGGGCGAGTTTGTGAAAAATCACTTCAGGGATAAGATTTTATCCAACCTGGTTCCGATTATGCTGGATATGGACAAACCTTTTCCGGAACTGAAAGACCGTTATCTGTATTTCTTTGTAAAATTATCTAAAAAGGATACAAAAGTGAGGGAAAAATATGCTTTAATCGAAATTCCGCCTAATTTACCCCGGTTTTTAGTCCTTCCCGAAACAAACGACCTTAAATTCATTATTTTAGCTGAAGATATTATTAGGTATTGTTTAGATGATATTTTTTATGTTTTTACCTACGATAATTTAGAAGCTTATTCAATTCAGTTAACGCGTGATGCCGAACTGGATATCGATAAAAATATCAACGATAAATTTATCGAAGACCTAAAAAGCAGTTTAGAAAAGCGCAAAAAGGGAAAACCCATGCGTTTGCTTTACGATTCGGCCATGCCTTTAAATATGCTTACTGTTTTGGTAAATAAATTGAAACTGGAAGCAGAAAGTTTAATTCCGGGTAACCGTTACCACAAATTCGGTGATTTTATCTCCTTTCCGAACGTAGGAAAAAAAGAACTGGAATATGCGCCGAATGTACCGCTTAAGGTTCACGACCTGCACAGGACACAAAGTATGTTCAATAAAGTGGCTCAGCGCGATTATTTGGTGAATTTACCTTACCAATCATACGATTACATTATTTTATTCCTTCGCGAAGCGGCTATTGATCCAAAGGTTACCGAAATACAAATTACCCTGTACCGTTTGGCTGAAAACTCGAAAGTAATTAATGCTTTAATTAATGCGGCTAAAAATGGTAAGGCTGTTTCCGTTTTATTAGAGCTTAAAGCCCGTTTTGATGAGCAGGCCAATATTTTTTGGACTACCCGTTTAATGGAAGAAGGGGTAAAGGTAAACTATGGCTTAACCGATTATAAAGTTCACTCAAAAATTTGTTTGGTAAAACGGATTGAGAAAGATAAACCCGTGTATTATGCCAATTTAGCAACCGGTAATTTTAACGAAAAAACTGCTGGCCTATACTGCGACCATAGTATTTTTACAGCCAAAAAGGAGATTACCAATGATTTGGTGAAACTTTTTGATGCCCTGAGCAAACGTACGGTAACCAAAGGCTTTAAACATTTAATCGTGTCGCCTTTAGAGAGCCGCTCGAAACTGGTTAATTTTATTAACCGCGAAATTAGAAATGCCAAGCAGGGCAAGCTTGCCTATATTATGTTAAAGGTAAACAGTTTGGCCGATGAGGGCATAATTGCCAAACTTTATGATGCAAGCAACGCGGGAGTTAAAATTCAGTTGATTATCCGTGGCATCTGTTGTCTGGTGCCCGGCGTAAAGGGTTTCAGCGAAAACATAACAGCCATCAGTATTATCGATAAATTTTTAGAACATGCACGTGTATATATCTTTGGCAACAATGGCAAAAACGACATGTACCTCTCATCTGCCGATTTAATGAGCCGGAATTTTGAACACCGTGTTGAAGTTGGTTTCCCGGTTTTAGATAAAGAGGTGAAACAGGAAATTCAGGATATCATCGATCTGCAGTTACAGGATAATACAAAATCGAGGCAGATTAACGCCTTAAACAATAATAAATACCATAAAAACAGATTAAGTAAAAAGATAAGGGCACAAGTAGATATTTATAACTATTTAAAAACCAAGCATCAATCATAATGTTAAGATACGCAGCTATAGATATCGGTTCGAATGCGGTGAGGTTACTCATTGCGGATATCAGCAAACAAGACGGAAAATACAAATACAAAAAAAACACCTTAATCCGTGTGCCACTCCGTTTGGGAGATGATGCGTTTTTAGATCAACATATTTCAGAGAAAAAATCAGCAGACCTGGTAAAAACCATGATGGCTTTTAAAAATCTGATGGATGTTTACCATGTTTCCGAATATTTAGCCTGTGCAACATCTGCCATGCGCGAAGCGCGTAACGGACAGGATATTGTGAAATTGATTAAAGAACAAACTGATGTTACTTTAGAAATTATTGAAGGACAACGCGAAGCAAATATTATTTACGCCAATCATATCGAAGAAGAATTGGATGAAAATAAAACCTATTTATATATTGATGTAGGTGGCGGGAGTACCGAATTGTCTGTTTTTGTAAAAGGTTCGCCGGAAGTTTCACGTTCTTTTAATATCGGTACCATTAGAATGCTCGATAACCAGGATAAAGAAGAAACCTGGGAAGAAATGAAAGATTGGGTAAAAGAACACACCAAAGCTTATAAACACCTGGCGGGTATTGGTACAGGCGGTAACATTAACAAACTTTTCCGCATGTCGGATGAGAAAGAAAATGCTCCCTTATCTTTGCAGAAGTTAAATTCGATGTACAATAAGTTAACCGGTTACTCCTTAAAAGAGCGCATCAATACTTTAGGCTTAAATCCCGATCGTGCCGATGTAATTATCCCGGCCTGCGAGATTTACCTCACTTTAATGAAATGGACAGGAATTAAACAAATTTATGTTCCTAAGGTAGGTATGGCCGATGGAATCATTAAATTATTGATTGAAGAAAAGTTGGATTAAAGCAATAAGATTATAAAAAAGCCGCGTTAATTAAATTTAACGCGGCTTTTTTATAATAAAGTATAATAAAGAGGCTATATCATAAAGTTAATTTTTATTCAAATTGCCACGTTGAGCCTGTCGAAACAAATTTCGTGGATTAAACATGTCCTTCGACAAGCTTAGGATGACAAAACTATATATAACTATAATCTCTTTTTATAGAAATTGCAAACCGACTAAGCTAACTTACCTAAGGCTTCTTTAATTCTTCTTAATGCTTCTACCAGGCTCTCATCTGATGCTGCGTAAGATAAACGGATATAGTTGTTATTACCGAAAGAATCACCACCAACAGTTGCAACGTGACCAACGTTCAATAAATACAAAGCTAAATCTGAAGAATCTTTAATTACATTGCCATCAGCATCTTTTTTGCCAAAGAATGAGCTGATTTCAGGGAAGAAATAGAATGCACCATCAGGAAGGTTGGTTTTTACACCCGGAATTTCGTTCAATAAATTATAAACCAGTTCTCTGCGGCGTAAAAATGCTTCTTTCATTTCCAATACACTTGCTAAACCCTGCTCGTATGCAACTATACCTGCTCTTTGTGCAATAGAACATGTTCCTGAAGTGGTTTGTCCTTGTAATTTATCGTTAGCCGCTGCTATTTCTTTATTTGCGGCGATGTAACCTAATCTCCACCCTGTCATGGCGAAAGCTTTAGAGAAACCATTTACAATAATTACGCGGTCTTTAATGCTATCAAACTGGGCGATAGATTCATGTTTGTCAACAAAGTTGATGTGCTCATAAATCTCATCAGAAAGGATATAAATATCCGGGTGTTTTTCAAAAACAGCAACCAATGCTGCCAATTCTTCTTTGCTGTAAACCGAACCTGTTGGGTTACATGGAGAAGAAAACATAAACAATTTCGATTTAGGCGTAATAGCCGCTTCTAACTGTGCTGGTGTAATTTTGAAATTGCTTTCAATGTCGGTATCAATAAAAACCGATTTTCCTTCAGCCAGGGTTACCATTTCAGAATAAGAAACCCAGTAAGGCGTTGGAATGATTACTTCATCATCCGGATCGATCAGGGTTAAAATAACATTCGATAAAGATTGTTTGGCACCTGTTGAAACAACGATTTGTGAAATATCATAATCGAGGTTGTTTTCTGTTTTTAACTTATTAACGATAGCCTGGCGCAGATCAGGGTAACCCGGTACTGGCGAATAACGCGTATAATTTTCGTCTAATGCTTTTTTAGCTGCATTTTTTACATGGTCAGGCGTATTAAAATCGGGTTCGCCAACACTTAAACTGATGATATTAATGCCCTTAGACGCTAATTCGCGGCCAAGTTTGGTCATTTTAAGGGTTGCAGATTCTGATAGACTGTTGATTCTTTTCGATAAGGTGCTCATGGTTAATTACTTTGAGCGCAAATATATAAACCAAATATTATTCTGCACTAAAAAACACATAGTTTTTCTCATTTAATTTCTCTGTTAACCGTATTTTTGAAAAAAATATACTGTGTCTGTTAAAAAGAAAGCTATTATAATTTCTCTTGTTGTAAGCGTTGTACTGATGCTGGCCAAGTTTATTGCTTATTTTATTACAGGCTCTAACGCCATTTTAACCGATGCTGCAGAGAGTATTGTAAACGTAATTGCAGGTAGTTTTGCTTTTTACAGCATTTACTTAAGCACACAGCCTAAAGATGATAACCATCCTTATGGCCATGGAAAAGTAGAGTTTTTCTCCGTTTTTGTAGAAGGTATCCTGATTCTGTTTGCCGGAATAGCCATTATTTTTAAATCTTCTTACAATCTTGTGTATCCCCATGCCGTGGGCGAATTATTAACCGGAACCTTGATTATTGGCATTACTGGCTTAATTAATCTCGTAGTAGGGCTTTATCTGATCAATATAGGTAGAGAAGTCCATTCTGTAACGCTACAGGCAGATGGTAAACATTTGTTAACCGATACTTATACCAGCGCTGCGATTGTGGTAGGTTTGATCCTGATTCAACTGACAAATATTATTTGGTTAGATAGCTTACTCTCTGTATTAGTGGGCTTTTACATTGTTTATTCTGGTTATAAACTCACCCGTGGCTCGGTTGGCGGACTGATGGATGAAAGTGATTTTACACTTGTTGAAGAAGTAGTAGAGGTACTGCAGAAGAACCGCCACAATCCGTGGATTGATGTGCATAATTTACGTACACAGCAGTATGGCCCCGAATTTCATATTGATTGTCATGTAACCTTACCCTATTATTTCGATTTAAATAAGGTACATCGAGAAATTTCGCAAATTGATGAATTAATCAATAAAAACGGGGTACGTAAGGCCGAACTTTTTATCCATGCTGATCCATGTTTGCCCGAATGTTGCCATTATTGCCACATGAGCGAGTGTAAGGTTAGGGCTGAAGCGTTTAAAAAAGAAATTGTCTGGACACCAGAGATCGTCATAAAAAATAAAAAACATTTCGAAAATGAGTTACTTTAATGTAAGGGTTTACGGTTTATTGATTAATCAGTATAACGAAGTTCTGGTTAGTGATGAAGAAGAATACGGATTCCGCTTTAGCAAATTTCCCGGTGGTGGCTTAGAACTTGGTGAAGGCCTGATAGACGGATTAAAAAGGGAGTTTGTTGAAGAATGCGAGGCTGAAATCGATGTTTTAAATCATTTTTATACCACCGATTTTTATGAAAAATCATCATTTAATGATAGTCAGGTCATCAGCGTTTATTATTTAGTAAAAGAAAAAGCACCATTGCAACTGGCATTTAAAGATACCATTTATGATTTCGACAGTGAAGGTGAAATTCTACAGGCTTTCAGGTGGGTAAAAATAGAGGATTTAAATATTGAAGAAATTACGTTTAAAACCGATAAAACAGTTGCCCAGCTTTTAAAAGAAAAATACTCAGTTAAATTATAATGATATGTCAGATACTTCCGAATTCCAAACTCCAAACTCTAAACTAAATCTAACTGAACGCGATCAAAAGGTGATTTGGCATCCTTATACCCAAATGAAAAATGCCCTTCCGCACATTCCGATTGTACGGGGAGAAGGCGTGTATGTTTTTGATGAAAATGGTAAAAAATATATTGATGCAGTTTCATCATGGTGGGTAAATATCCATGGGCATTCGCATCCTTATATAGCCGAAAAAGTAGCAGAACAGCTTAAGGTTCTCGAGCATGTAATTTTTGCAGGTTTCACTCATGAACCTGCCGTTTTATTGGCAGAACGTCTTTTGCCGATACTGCCCGGTAAACAGGATAAAGTTTTTTATACCGATAACGGTTCAACAGCGGTAGAAGTTGCCTTAAAAATGTGCCTGCAATATTGGGACAATAAAGGCCAACCGAAAACCAAAATCCTGGCTTTTAAAAATGCCTATCATGGCGATACTTTTGGGGCTATGTCGGTTAGTGGTCGCAGTATTTTTACCGATGCTTTTAACAGTTTGTTATTCGATGTAGAATTTATCGATCTTCCAAACGAAGAGAATATCTCAAAACTCCAAACTCAAATCTCCGAACTCCAAACTGAAGTAGCCTGTTTCATTTTCGAACCGCTTATTTTAGGCTCAGGAGGCATGTTAATGTACGAGGCAAAATACCTCGATCAGCTTTTATCAGCCTGTAAAGAAGCACAGATTTTAACCATTGCCGATGAGGTGATGACTGGTTTCGGTAGGACAGGAACTTATTTTGCCTGTGAGAAATTGAACAATAAACCTGATATCATCTGTTTAAGCAAAGGTTTAACCGGAGGAACAATGCCATTAGGGGTAACTACTTGTACCAACGAAATTTTTGAAGCCTTTTTGAGTGATGATAAGTTAAAAACCCTTTATCACGGACATTCATTCACGGCCAATCCAATTGCATGCGTAGCTTCGCTTGCTAGTTTAGATATTCTTTTAAAGAATGAAACCCTTCAAAATATTAAAAGGGTAGAGGCTAAACACGCAGTATTTTTGGAAGAAATTAAAACACATCCAAAAGTTAAAGCCATCAGGCAAACCGGAACCATTATCGCCATTGAATGGGAAACTGGTAATGAAACTTCTTATTTAAGTAACCTGCGTAATTTGCTGTACGCGTATTTCTTAGATAAAGGGATTATCCTGAGGCCGCTTGGTAATATTATTTATATTTTGCCGCCTTATGTGATCAGTAATGAGGATCTCGATTATATTTATGCAACTATAAAAACGGCTTTAGAAGAGATTTGAATTTTTAAGGCATAGCATAAAGCCACGGCCAATATTTTCACATTTCAATTGCGGGGCACGAAGCAATCTTGAAACGATCACTATTATATTATCTGTGGTGTAAGATGGTAACATCTTACACTTAATCAAATTATTTTAGATATATGCTAAGTCAGGTGGTAACACCTGACTTCACTATAATAGATTTTTCACTGCGTTCAAAATGACAGCCTTGCTTTTATCGTCATGGTTTCGTGTCTCTACGGGCCACTCATAAATTACCCCTCTGGTTCCAAATATTTTTTAAGTGCATCGTTAACAAAGTAATTCCAGCCACCATTAAAACTTGTTTTTGCAAAGTCAGGTCCGTTTGAAGCAAAACTTTCTAAACCTGTATGGGTAAGTTTTAATAAAGTTTTATCACCCTGCTCAAATAACTCCCAACTTACTTCAGAGTTACCGGGTAAACCATCGTATCGCCAGGTGTAAGCAATTTTCTTACCTGCTATCACTTCTGTTATTTCGCAGAGGTGAAGGTATTGCGGGCCGTCATCTGCTCCACCGGTAAACTCAAATTTGAAACCAACTTCAGGCTTAAAATCTGCTAATTGAAAATACCATTGTTTAATTTCATTGTTATCGGTTAAAGCTTTCCACACTTTTTCGATTGGGGCATTGTATAAGCGCTCTACAATAACTGGTTCGTTTTCCATATTTATGTTGATTTAAGTTTCTTTTGACAGGTGTATTTCGAGCGCATCAAGTTTAGTCGTCCAGAAAGTACGGTATTGTTCTACCCATTTAGATACCTCAGCAAGCTTCTGAAACTGGATACTGCAGTAACGGTCGCGACCTTGTTGTGTAATTTCTACAAGGCCACATTCTGTTAAAACTTTAATATGCTGGGAAATGGCAGGACGACTCATATCGAAATTTTCTGCAATGGCATTGAGGTTAAGGCTCTTGTGAGCGATCAAATTGATGATTTCTCTTCTTGTAGGATCAGCGATGGCCTGAAATACATCTCTCCTCATAAAATAATTGCGTAAGTAATTGCTTACAAATATAAATGTAAGTAATCGCTTACGCAAATTTAATCTTTAACTTTAATCGCTTGAGTGGGAAAAATTAGCCTAAAGGCATTTTGCTCATGTCCATATAGAGTACATTCCATCTTTGTCCGTCGAGATCAACAAAACCGCAACCATACATCCAGCCATCTTTGTAGCCTGGTTCGCCATAAATGGTACCACCGGCAGCTACAACTTTTTGAGCAATATCATCTACTTCTTCAGGGCTTTCAGCATCAATTGAAAACAATACTTCGCCACCGTGGCGTATATCGGCAATGTTGGTGCCTGCAAAATTTTCGTACAATGCTTCTTCAAAAAGCATGATGGCTAAATTGCTTTCGCCTACTAAAAAACAGGCTGAATCTTCGCGCGCACCGTACTGTAGGTTAAGGCTAAAGCCTAACGCTGTAAAAAATGCTTTCGATTTATTAATGTCTTTTACTGGAAGGTTTATCCAAAGTGATTTTGTCATAACATTTTATATTTTGTTGTAAGTAAAGATAGGGAAGTAGCCCTGGACTTGTCCTTGCTAAAAACGAAAATTTATAGGGGCATTTGAGACAATCAATTTCGATTGTGTTTTTCAGAAAGCTTTTGAGGGGCCACCTTGCAATAGGAAAGGGTAAGGGCATCGATGATCATTTCTTCTTTTAGTGTCGTTAACTCAAAAATTGTCCATCCTTGTTTGCCCCATGCACCGGTTGCAGGTTTAATTTGTTCTGGATTAAAAGCACAAAAAACGGACTGGTCAATTTCAGATAACTTTAGCGTTGCACTGTTTTTTTCAATACTAAGTGTTGCAAAAATCTTTTTATTCACCCGAAAAGAAGTTTTTTCGAAATGTGCTTGTTCTATGGCCTCTTCAAAAGATAAACAATGCGTAATAAAAGTTAAACTATCCATCAATTTTTATTGTGTAAAAGAAATTTGCGAACTATTGAATATTTGCTTCGGCAATTGGTTATCTATTATAAGTGTTAACAATTTAGCAGGCTTTTTATCCGTATTGTAAAAATAAAGCGTATTGATATTCAGTTTAAACGGCAACTCATTTGGCATATCAAAATGATATTGTGCTTTAAATTTTTTATCTGGACCGTAAAATATAAGCCAGCTATTTCCGTGGTACACCCTGGCAGCTTTTATACGTCTGAATTCTTTAATTACATAAAATAAAATTTTCTTGTTTTTATCTTCTATTTTTCCCAGATAGGTAGATTGGGTTTCACCATATTCTGTCTTTTGAAATATTTTCCTTCCAATGTTCTTGTTTGTGAACTTTATATTTTGTGTAAAACACAAGGTGGGTGAAAATAATAACAGAATTATTGTGACATACTTTAATTGCATCGAATTAAATTTCTTACAATTTATACAATTTCTGCGGATGTTGTTCGGCGTGGTTTAAAATTAAATTCAGGATGTAACTGTTGGATTGATAGGTAGAAAGATCATTTTTAATTGGAGCAAGTCCATCAGCCAGGTAGTTTTTATCTGTAAAATAGCCCATGCCGTAAAATTTGCCTTTTTCTACCAGCAAACAACTAAATTCTTCATCTTTTCTGCCTTCATCAACCAGCGCAAAACTGGGTTGCTGATTTTGAATATCACTTAATGCGGCATTTAGTTTTTTATTATAAACAGCCACGGTTTCGATACCACTGCAGGCACCAAAACATTGGCCATTTTCGTGCGCATAACATTTTGTTGCTGTTTTCTGAAGGTAACAAAGTTTTGCGCAGAGCTGATATTTATCAATTAACTGGGTTAAGAAGTTATAACCTTCCAATAAACTGTTAAAACTTTGTATGGCGTTGTTGTTCTTTTTATGCTTATCAACTGCTAAGCGCAGGTATCCGTTCTGATCTTCAAAAACATACAGGTCGTATTTATGCGCGTAACGTTTCATGGCGCGGTTATTTTCTGGCCAGAGGCGTTTAATTTCGTTCGCCTCTAAAATCAAAGCCATCAACTCCGTCCCACAGATTACAAAATCAACATGGTGTATGGTGCGCAAAAACTCCTGTCGTTGCCTATTAGGGGTATTTCCTGTAAAATGACTGGTTACACGTTTTTTAAGGTCTTTCGCTTTACCAACATAAACAATTTTGCCCTTGCTATCTTTAAAGTAATAAACCCCAGGCTGGTTGGGCAACCTTAAAATAGAAGCTTTATCTAAATTTGGGGGCAAAACCTGTTCTTTTGAAGTTTTCTTTAACATTTCTGCAATGGTGCCTTCCTGGTCGTTTTCCAATAACATATTGAACAGGATACTAGTTGCATCTGCATCACCCGCAGCCCTGTGCCGGTTTTGTATCGGAATTTGAAGGGCAGTACATAGTTTACCTAAACTATACGAAGCTTTTCCGGGAATCAATTTTCGGCTTAACCTTACCGTACACAGTTTTCTGCATTGTAAATCGAAACCCGCAGCAGCTAAATGGTGTTTTAAAAAAGAATAATCGAAATTTACATTGTGCGCCACAAAAACCTTATCACTCAACAACTGATAGATTTGCAATGCTACATCATCAAAAGTAGGAGCATCCTTAAGCATGGCATCATCAATACCAGTTAAGGCCGTTATGTAATCAGGAATCGGCTGTTTAGGATTGATCAGGGTAGTATATGATTCAACTACCTGATTGCCATCATGAATGTTGATGGCAACTTCGGTAATGCCATTTGCTGAGGCATGACCACCAGTGGTTTCGATATCTACAACGGCGTATAACATTAAATTGAATTGAAACACAAAGCTATGCTAAAATAATTAGTATAAAAATTATTTTGTTGATTTCTTTAGCAAAAAAAAAGCGGTTACGTTATTTAACGCAACCGCTATGGTATTTTGTATATCAATGTTAAAGCTTGCTCAATAATTTACTTAAATTTGGTTTAATACCAATATTTATCGGTACGGTGTTAAAAGCCCTGTTCTGAATTTTGCTAAAACCATACATATAACTTGCCTCTACAAATAAATTGGCACCACCAATATTATATTCAATACCCGCACCACCTTCGGCAATGCCCAGGCCATTTGATTTATTATCCTGCATAACCTGTAATGTTGTGGTATTTACCGCAACCTGCGGGGTAAGAATAAATCCGCCACCGGCACCGGCAAAGCCATAAAATGCCCATTTATTTACAATTTTTCGGTAACCCAGCGCCACATTTAACAAATAAGTGGTAGCCCTGCCTTTTTGTAAGGTATAAGTATAACCCGCATCTGGGGTAATTTGGTTAAAGGTAAAAGCATGTAAACTTACTTTAGGATACAAAAACAAACCTCCGTCGCCCAAACCTAAATTTAAACCCAGTGAAGTAGAAAATTTCGGTTTAAAATAGTCTGAGGTTTCACCCATTGGAAAAGCAAATCCAATTCCGCTCATCGAATAGAGTTTATCTGGACGGCCCTGCGCTTTTACTTTAATTGATACCGCTGCACACAGCAATACCATTGGTATTAATAATTTTAATTTCATATCTGATTTTTAATTTACGGTTAAGGCATTTACTTTTTGAAGCAAATCAGCCATATTAAATGGTTTCTCTAAATAATCGTCGGGATGATATTTTTGGGATGCAATATAATTTTCGTCGTACCTGGCCGAAGCAAGGATAATGGGAATCCCTTTTGTTTCGGGATTTAACCTCAATTCTTTAAATACGGCACGTCCATCCATTCCATTTAACATAATGTCCAGAATAATCAGGTCTGGTGCAAAGTCTCTAATGGTTTTAAAGATATACCTTGGCGATAACAAAGGGTACACTTTATAATGTTCAGTTTCTAAAACTTCCTGAAAAACCTCTAATACATCAGGATCATCATCCACAACCAATACTCTTTTCAAAACAGATTAATCAATTAATAACTAAATAGACTATCCTAATACAAAGTTTAGACGGTAATGTTTTAAAACGGGAAGGAAAATTGCGGAGTGTAGTGCGTTAAGATACGGAAAGCTTAAATGATGGAGTCGGGTTTTTGTTTTTCGTGCGGTAAATTGTTATTTACAAAATCAGCAAAATGTGTTGCATGAGTTTCAGCCAAGGTAAAAGAAGTTTCTCCTGAAAGGAAGATCTTATTGCCCAATACACTCTTAATAAATTGTTTGGCAATAATTACGGTAGGGCTAATCTGGATAAATGCGGAATGTTTCTTCAGCATTTTTAATGTTTTTATAAAATCAGGCCTTGAGCTTAAATAGGTGTTTTTGATGGTCTTAAACTGGATATTTTCGTCTAATTCTTCTATTGCAATCAATTCATTTAAGTCTATACGCACCAAATCCCCGTTTTCTCCATGCATGGGGATATAAAAGAAATATTCATCGCCAACAGAAAATATGTTAGGTGTTTCTTTCCCTGTTGGATACAGGTTGTTTATTGTTTTGGTAAAATGAAGGATAGAGTAGGGTTTAAGCAGATAAGCATCGGCATCAACCTTAAAAGCATCAATGGCGTAACGTGCATGCGCAGTGGTAAAAACAAGGTGTTTAGTTTTTTGCCTTAACAAACCTGCCAGCTCAATGCCAGAGAGTGAGGGCATTTCTACATCCATAAAAATAATGTCGACAGGATTGGATACAGATATTTCTGCCAATGCCTGCAGTGGCTCAGTAAAAGTTTGGATAAGTTTTAAGTCAGGGAGCTTATCCATATAAGCAATTAAGCTTTCGAGAGCGTGTGGGTCGTCATCGATAGCGATGCAACTTATTGGCATTTTTTCATGTTTAGGTGATGCAAATTACAATTTCAGCCAATAAAAAGAAAAAAAAACGTGTTTGTAACGGATTTTTATCTATTCGGCAAGGATAAATGGCTTTTCTTTTGAAATTGTTGCTGAATTATAAGCTTTAAAGTGAAAATATTAAATTTTGGCTGCTGTAAGCCTTATCTTTAATATTACCCTAAAGTAATGGTCAGCATCTTTTGAATAGTTAAATAATGCATTTTCGCGATAGGTATAATCTAATCGCTTTTTAATGTTTTCCATCCCCGCGCCAAAACCCGATTTATCAATAACAGGTTTGGTTAAATTTGCTGTTTCAATGATAAGATAATCTTCTTCTTGTTTTATGCTCACCTCTGCCGGATCAGCTATTGTTAATAGTTCTCCGTGTTTAAATATGTTTTCTACCAGCGTAATCAGTACCATCGGAATAATCTGCAGGTTCCTGATCTCGTCATCATACCAGAATCGGAGTTGAATATGGTGATCATTACGGAGCTGGTGTAGATTAATGAGGTTTTCTACCTGGTTAATTTCTTCTGCTAATAAAATAAATTCCCGGTCTTTATTGCTGTCGACAGAATAACGCATCATTTCTGAAAGGGAAAGTATGGCCTCTGCAGCTACAGGAGAAGAATCCCGGGCGTTTTGGTAAATGAAATCCAGGGTATTGAACAACAAATGAGGCTGTATCTGGGCTTTTAGAAATGCATTTTCGGATTTCGCAATCTGAATGATATTGTTTAGCCGCAGTTTTTCCAAATCCTCAATTTTTTTTCTTTCTTCTAAAAAATTAAGTAAAAAGTAATAACTGGTAGAAAAACACATGAAATATATGGCCCTGTAAATTGGCCCCGCAAAAAAAGAAGCCGTAAATTCTATTTTAAAAGGTCCGTTATAGTTTGTGTAGTTGATTACAAAATAATCTAAAGCTACAATTAATACTAAATAACCAGCTAGCTCCAGCAGGATAAATAAGGGTAATTTCCACCATCTACCTTTAAGCCTTTTTAACGCAGCAGCAAGCACAACATGTGCATGAAAATAAAAAGTAGCTACGTTAAAGCTATAGAAAATAATATAATTACTGATGGGAGAGAATTTTCCGACAAAAATGCCAATGATAATGGCTTCGTAAAATATGAAGATAGTCCAAATTAAAATATGAAGCTTTTTATCCAATATCCAGCTTAGGATTTTACGAAATTTATTTTTCTCATCTATTGTTGTGTTCATTTGGCTAGTTAATTGGGGGACGGCTATATATGGTTGACAGAAAAAACTGATCGTTTTATCGTTGGGAAAGCAAAAATACTAAAAAATTAGTTTAAGAACGATTTGTTTTGATCGTTTTCTCTTTGATGTACTCCTGAATGCTTTCACGGTAATTATTCCCAACATTGATGGTCAGGTCGTTGATCATTTTTAATGTATTACCATCTACCTTTTCGATATAGTTTTTAGCAATAATAAAGGAACGATGGGCCTGTACAAAATTCTGATAATCCTTTAAAATGATTTTAATTTCTGATAAAGCAATGTATGATACGATGGTCTCGTTTAGGGTGAAAATACGCACGTAATTTTGAAGGCTTTCTACAGCTACAATATCAGCGTACCTCACTTTAATGAGGTTGTTTTTTTCACTTTTGTTCCGTACAAAAAAATAATCATCCTCTTGCTTTGTGGTAACATTGGGGATGCTGGGGGTATGTGGAAAGAGGTGATTAATGGTTTCTGCAAAGCGGGAAAAGGTATAAGGCTTTAATAAATAAGCACTGGCATACATTTCAAAAGCTTCGTAAGCATATTTAGAATGCGAAGTGGTAAAGATTAATTTATCGGTTTTATGCCTGATGGCCTTTGATAATTCAAGTCCCGAAATCATGGGCATATCCACGTCGATAAAGATAATATCAACCTGTGGTCCGGCAGTAATTTCTTTTAAAGCCTGCAGCGGATCAGTATACGATTGAATTAACTGAACGTTTGTGAGGTTATTTATATACGCTTTTATCCCGTTGACGGCATGGTTGTCGTCATCGATTACGATGCAAGTTAGTTTCATTAGGTGTGTGTTATGTTTTACTAAATTATAGCTTGCATTTGTAATTAAAGAAATTATTTTTGCTTTGTATTTTTTAATAGAGATAATTGTAAACAATATGATACGTGTTTGTTTTTAGCATGAAATCTTGCTTAAAAGAAAGCCAAACGGCTAAAATAGGATACAAGAAATAAAACAAAATAATTCAATTGCTTGTATAACAATATATTGCATTTTGATTCGTAGTAATTAGTAAGTATATTTAATTACCTAAACATTCATCCAGAAAATCCCTAAACCTTTTTTACATGAAAAATAAAATCCGCACAACCAATAGATTAAACGTATCCATCACCAAAAAAGTAATAGAATTACAAGAAAGAGGATACGATTGTGACTTTCTTTTACTGGCAAACGGCAGCTTGTTATGTATGCAAACAAATCTAAAATATCCGGTAAGTACAGTAGCCATTAAACAGATGGAACATGGGTACGATTTCTTTAGCCATTCCTACAAACACGTACATACTATAGAAACCGGCAATGGCGAAAGGGGAGTACTCTTAACTGAAAAAACATTTTAAAAAAGCATTTCGTTTTCTTACAATTTTATTTCTGGTAAAGGGTAGAAATTTGTGTTACAATTAAATTTTAAAATATGACACATTCAACCCAGCCAACTATACTCGTTACCGGCGCTACAGGAAGCGTTGGTTCTGCATTGGCAGTACAATTAGCCCAAAGCAACATTCCTTTTAGGGCATTAATAAGAACCCTGGATAAAGCAGGGAATTTAAAACAGCTTAATGGCATTGAATTAGTTATCGGTGATTTTAACGATAATCAAAGTATTACAAATGCTTTGAAAGGGATAGAGCAGGTTTTTCTTTTAAGCAATTCATCGGAAGAAGCCGAAAGTTTACAATGCAATTTTGTTGAGGCAGCAGCTAAAAGCAATGTAAAGCACATTATTAAGCTTTCGCAGTTTGCCGCTGATGTAAATTCGCCTGTCCGTTTTCTCCGTTACCACGCTGCCGTAGAGCAAAAAATTAAAGAAAAAGGTTTACAGTATACCTTTTTAAGACCAAATTTATTTATGCAAGGGCTGCTTGGTTTTGCAGTACCCATTAAATACCAGCAGCAGTTTTTTGCCACCGCAGGTGATGCAAAAATTAGCCTGGTTGATATCCGCGATATTGCAGCTGTAGCGTTGGAAGCGTTGATTGCAAAGGATAAAGAAAATAAAATTTACAACATTACAGGCCCTGAAGCCATTAGTCATGAGGAGATAGCCAAACTTCTTTCTGTTGTATTAGGAAAAGAAATTAAATACATCAACGTTTCTGATGAAGAAATGCAAAAAGCTTTACTTCAGGTAGGTTTCCCCAATTGGCAGGCGGCTGGTTTAATAGAAGATTATGCCCATTATGCCCGTGGCGAAGCTGCCATGGTAAGCCATGTTGTAAAGGAAGTTACAGGCAAGGCGCCTAGAAGGTTCGTTGATTTTGTTAAGGAATATAAATCTGCTTTTGAGTAGGAGGGATTAGCGAAGTTTGAGCAATGTGTATGGGCTTTGTAAGTCTGGAACCGTTCACCGCTATGTATTGTGGTGTCAGCTGGTAACATCTGACACCATTTTTTACAGCAATAAAAAAAACTTTCCACCTTTCGTTTTGTTTAGATTTTATTGAATATATTTAAACAAAATAATGACTTACTCCATTTCAGATCTTGAACAGCTTTCGGGCATTCATTCTCATACCATCAGGATCTGGGAGCAGCGGTATAATGCGCTGTGTCCAATGCGGACAGAAGGCAATACCCGTTTATACGATGATAAGCAGTTAAGAAAGCTGCTAAATATTGTAAGTTTAAATAAAAGCGGTTTAAAAATTTCCAAAATATGCAAGCTTTCTGATGAAGCCCTTGAAACACTTTTAGATCAGCAGCTTACTTATACATCTCCAGACGAAGAAGCCGAGTATTATATTTCACAATTAATTAATAAAGGAATAGCTTTTGATGAATTGTCTTTTAATCATTTGATAGATGAAGGCATTGATAAATTAGGTCTTTCATGCTGTTACCGGAAAATTATATATCCATTGTTGGTCCGTTTGGGATTAATGTGGCGAAAAGACGATATTTGTCCTGCCCATGAGCATTTTTTATCCAATATTATTCGTCAAAAAATATTTACACACATTAACAATCTTCCGCCGGCTTCATGTTCTGCCCGTAAATGGCTTCTTTTTCTCCCTGAAGATGAGGATCACGACATCGGATTACTGTTTGCCAACTATATGCTGAGGATGTACAACCACCAGGTTGTTTTTTTAGGAAGTAAAGTTCCGCTGGACGCCATTGAACGTGTATTTAACTCATTAAATGTTGATGAGGTTTTACTTTTTATGGTAAAATCGCGGTCGGCAATTGTTTCACAGAAATATATTGATCAATTATCAGAAATTTGCTCACCTGCCCAAATCCATCTTGCCGGAAATAGTCAGGTTATTGGTAAATTGATGAATATTGATCATATCAATTGGTTTAAAACGCTCGATGAATTTGAAGCAACAATCCATTACCCAATTTTACATGAAAGAAATTTTTGATCAACTTTCTGCAGATTGCAGCCGGCTCACCACCAAGCGGTATAGTACCAGTTTTTCGTTTGGTATTTATTTTCTTGGTAAAGAATTGCGCCTGCCTATTCATTCTATTTATGGTTTTGTGCGTTTGGCAGATGAAATTGTAGATAGTTTTCACCACTATGATAAAAAGTTCCTGCTTGATAAATTTAAGCACGATACCTTCGAGGCCATTAACCTGGGGATTAGTTTAAATCCGATCTTAAATTCGTTTCAAAAGGTGGTCAATCATTATCAGATTGATCATGAATTGATAGTTCTCTTTCTGAAAAGCATGGAAATGGATCTTTCTACCCAGGAATATACATCAGCATTATACAATGAATATATTCTCGGCTCAGCAGAAGTGGTAGGACTGATGTGTTTAAAGGTTTTTACCAATGGGGATGCCGCGCATTATGAACAGTTAAAACCATATGCGATGAAACTTGGTTCGGCTTTTCAAAAAGTAAATTTTTTACGGGATGTTAAGGCTGATCACCAGGCCCTGAACCGGAATTATTTTCCCAACGCTAATCTTGCGCTATTTTGTGATCACCAAAAAAGGGAGATAGAGCACGAAATTGAGGCTGAATTTGCTATTGCTTTAACAGGAATCAAGATGCTGCCTCCAAGCTCCCGCAATGGTGTGTATTTATCATACATCTATTATAAAAAACTTTTTACAAAGATTAAGCGCTTAAGTGCAGAAAAAATTATGACAGAAAGGATCAGGATTTCGAATACACGAAAAGTTGGTTTGATGTTTGATTCCATTATCCGGAATAAATTAAATGTAATTTAAATGGAAGAACAGGTTATTCTGGTAGATGGGGATGATGTGCCGATGGGCCGGATGGATAAAATGGAAGCACATGAAAAGGGTTTGCTTCACCGGGCTTTTTCAGTTTTTATTTTTAATTCAAAAAATGAACTCCTGCTGCAACAGCGGGCTTTGAGTAAATATCATTCTGGTGGCTTGTGGACCAACACCTGCTGCAGTCATCCACGAGTGGGTGAAACCAATATAAGCGCAGCCGAAAGGCGGTTAAAGGAAGAAATGGGCATGCATTGCAACCTGGATTATCTATTTAAATTTACTTACAGGGCCGAATTTGCTGATGGTTTAACAGAGCATGAGGTAGATCATGTTTTTTTTGGAGCAACCGATGATTTGCCATTAATTAACCACGAGGAAGTGGAGTCGTTTAAATATGTTAATCTGGAAACTTTGATAAGCGATATTAAGATCAATCCAGGTATTTATACACCCTGGTTAAGGATCTGTTTAAACGAAGTGATGGAGCATATAAAGCTTAATAAATAAAAAACGGGCATACAGCCTAAGCCATATACCCGTATCTAAATTAACGCTCTCGGGGACAAATATAAGACTAGTTTCTAAAAATCCTAAAAGTTTAACATTTCTTTTACTTTCAGATTATAGTTGGATTTTTGTGATTTATCTATTGATAAATTAACAAGCTAATATTGAATTATTTACAATTAATTCAATATATAATTCATTAACCCTGTTTTTTTTGTCAGTTATATAATTTTTGGCATTTTTCGCAGTAATGAGTCTGCCGGTGGGTTTTACCTAATTCCTTTTTCTTAATTGGGTGTTTACGAAAACATTCCTTTTGGTTGTAAACCTCCCAGTGTTTACTCAAGGTATTTTCCTTTTTCCATTTCAGAAAATCAAAACTGTATTGGCGGGCTTCTTTAACCAAAGCTTTTAATTTTGCTGGCGGTAAATTTTTAATTTTTGTTAGTGGGTGTACCCGGATCCGGTATAACACTTCGTTTTTAATGATATTGCCCACACCACTAAAAATCTGTTGATCTAACAATACATCACAAACCAGTGCCTCTGGCATTTCTTTTAACTTTTTAATGGCTGCTTTGCTGTTCCATTCATCCGCCATTACATCATTTTCCCAATGGTAATGTTCTTTCACGTTTCCTTCCAGCAGATCAACTTTGCAGGTGTAGAAATTCAGCTCGTCTTTTTTAAAAACAAGCCCCAATGTTAATGGCGTTTTTTTACGCTTGTTGATGAGGTAAGTACCAAATAACATAAAATGGATGCGGACGGTGAAATCATCAAAACAAATCAGGAAATGTTTCCCCCAACTTTTAAAATCATTGATTTTTTGACGTAAAAGCCTGTCTTTGTCAATATTTTTAACATTGCCAGAGACTTCCAGCACTTCAGGGTTACCTAAATCGAGCGCCTTTATTAAATCTTTTAATATTACAATTGACGGGCCTTCGGGCATATCATTCCTCCTCTAGTTTCTGAAATTTAAATTTATCTTTTATATGGGCGTTAAAATACCGCCCTTTCGAACCAGAAGCTTTTAATAACTTAAAAATTCTTTCAGGAACATTTTTGTACAGGTATACCATATCGGTTATAAACATGATTTTTAATGTTTTTTGATCTGTGTTATAACTGAAATGTTTAATCACTGATGAAGGCATAGTTAAGGCTGTATCATTAAAAAACAGTTACCATTATAAATGGTTTTATTCGTTTTTGAGCTCCGATTCTTCTTTCGCCACCTTGATTTTCTCCTTTTTAAGATCAATTCTGATCATGTTGTATAAACTCATATACACATTTGCAACCCAAACGATGGAGAAGAAGGCAATAATATAGCCACGCCAATCGGGATAAATTAATGTAAACCTGGTTATAACCAATAAAATTGCAGTAACATAATGGCTGAAACAATATTCGCAGGTAAAAACATAGAAAAATTTCCGTTTAATAAGTTTATTACAGTTTTTAGAGCGGTCTACACAAAACTCGCGTGCTTCTTTAAAAATCTCTTCTTTGGTAACCGTCCATGCTATACAGGCAACGGGTAAGGCCATAATAAAAAGGTAATAAATGTGTGCTTCCATACGCATTAGTTTCGGGTATAAGTACAACCTTAAAGCCTTGAAAATGTTTAGTTAAGCAAGAAACATTTTTAGGTATATTTATGTTAATTACATAATCAAATTAATATGTTATGGAAAGATCAGAAATTTTATCGTTGTTAGAAGTTATCAATCAACAGGTTAGTTCGTCCGTATTAGGTGGTATGGAAGAAGAATATGAAGAACTCGAAAGTATGGGGCTGATTACCATTAACCGCGAATCGGTACAATGGTCATCAGCGATGACACCCGCCGGTATTGCTTATTTAGGGCATGATTAATTTAGTTGTTTAACCACAGAGTAGAAAACACAGAGATCACAAAGGTGGTAGTACATTGGCTATCCATACAGGTAAAGGTTAAACCATATAGATCCACAAAGAAAAACTCTAGATGGTGCAGATTTCTTACCGTGGATTTGTCCGTCTGGACGTAGTCGAAGCCGCTTTAGTTAGATCAATTAATAATTGCCAGATCATAAATAGATATCATATGTTCTTGCATGATCTGATAGTTTAAAATGATTAGGAATTCGTTTAATTTATGTTTAAATCAATATTATTAAATATGATTACTGTTCAAGCCAAATAGCCCTGATGGAAATGGAAATCCCTTTTGGTAGCTTGTTAAATTGTTTGACTGTGAGATTTTAACCAAAAGGATTGCAATGGACAGCAGGACCGAACCCAATTAATGTTTACAGGCATTGCGCTTCAGAAAAACGTTGGCTAAATTTAATAGATTTCTTGACACGCTTTACTACCAAATCCTGACTGATTTATTGCCGAAATTCCAGTAACTTTGCGGTAAGTTTAGAATTGTGCCCAAATAAACCAGCGGTCATTCTAGCTGCAGATATGAACGATTTACAACTTAGAACAGTAAATGTTACCCGATATGTTACGCCTTTGCGCGAAGGGGGCTCTATGCCTGCCATTGCAGAGGCTGATGATAATTTCCTTTACGTATTAAAATTTAGAGGAGCGGGACAAGGTACAAGGGCTTTAATAGCCGAATTAATTGGTGGTGAAATTGCCCGTATATTAGGCTTACGGGTTCCAGAGCTTGTTTTCGCCCATCTTGATGAGGCTTTTGGAAGAACAGAACCTGATGAAGAAATCCAGGATCTATTAAAAGCAAGTGTTGGACTAAATTTAGCCTTGCATTATCTTTCTGGCGCCATTACTTTCGATCCGACTGTAACAACCGTTGATGCTAAGCTTGCTTCGCAAATTGTTTGGTTAGATTGTTTTTTAACCAATATGGACCGCACCTGCCGCAATACCAATATGCTGATCTGGCATAAAGAGTTGTGGTTAATCGATCATGGTGCCGCCTTGTACTTTCATCATTCATGGCAAAACTGGAAAGAACAGGCTGTTAAACCTTTCTTTTTAGTAAAAGATCATGTATTGTTGCCATGGGCTACAGCATTGGAAAGTGTACATGAAGAATTTACAAAAATCCTTACTCCAGAGAAAATTGAATCTGTAATCAAATTAATTCCTGACGATTGGTTGGAGGGAGAAACAAATTTCGAAACCAAAGGGGAACATAAAAAGGCTTATACTTACTTCCTTACGGAAAGGTTATTACATTCTGATATATTTTTAAAAGAAGCACAGCATGCAAGGGAAATTCTTATTTGAGTATGCTGTAATTCGCGTAATGCCGAGGGTAGAGCGTGAGGAATTTATGAATGTGGGCATTATTTTATTCTGTGCGAAGCAAAAATTTTTAAAAAGTATTTTTGTGTTAGATGAAACGAGGATAAAAGCCTTTTCTGCAGATATTGATGTAGTGGAGCTTAAAGAAAACTTATGCGCTTTTGAGCGGATAAGCGTGGCTGCAAAAGGATCGGGATCAATTGGACAATACGACCAGGCTTCGCGTTTCAGATGGCTTACGGCAACAAGAAGTACAGTGGTACAATGCTCTAAAGTGCATCCCGGTTTTTGTGATGATTCTGGAGAAACGTTAATGAGGTTATACCAGGAGTTGGTTTTATAATGACCAATGATCAAATTTCATCAGTTGCCAATTTGCAATTTTAAGTTACTAAAGCAATTAACCTAAATCAGTTTTCAATTGGCAGTTTACCGTTCTTAGTTAAATCCAACAATTAAACAATTTATACAATTTAGCCGGCAATTTGCAATTACCAAGCAATTAACCCGTAATCAATTTCAATAATTAACCCCTTTAAACTTGCCAAAAGAATATTTCAAAAAACTTCAGGATTTACTGAATACTGAACGCGAAGAAGATTTACAATCCTATCTAAAACTTACTGAAAATACTTCTGCAGCTGATAGGAGGGTTTTGGGCTTAACCTGGTATCCGATTGCGGTCAGGAATAATGAAATTGGTCGTGGCGATTATTTAACAGTTGAACTCGAACGGACAACACATCAGGATTTTTCCCATCAATTTCGTTTTGGTTCTGCTGTGGTATTATTTTCTAATCATGATGCTAAAAATGATCGTATAGAAGGTATTATCACACACCAGAGTGGAAGCCGGATGAAAATCAGTTTACGTGTAGATGAGCTGCCAGACTGGACCAGGGATGGAAAACTTGGTGTTGATTTGCTTTTTGATAACAACAGTTATGATGAGATGCAAAGCGCCCTTAAACAGGCCACACATTTAGCGGATAATGATGCTGAAAATAAACTGATCCGAATTTTAACAAAAGGCGAAAAACCTTCATTCCGCGGAGAAGAAAAGTTTATTATTCCCAATAATTTAAACGATTCGCAGCAGTTAGCCGTTAATAAAATTATTTCTGCAGATCATTTAGCTGTAGTGCATGGTCCGCCGGGAACAGGAAAAACAACCACACTAGTACATGCCATAAAATCACTGGCAAAACACAATGATCAAAAAATCCTTGTTGTGGCACCAAGTAATACCGCAGTAGATTTACTCACCGAGAAATTAGCTGCAGAAGGGTTAAAAGTAATCCGGGTTGGAAATCCGGCAAGGGTTTCGGAAAGGTTGCTTGCAGCTACGCTAGATCATCAAATGGCTGGTCATCCTGAAATGAAAACCATTAAAATGCTAAAAAAGCAAGCCAGTGAATACAAAAACATGGCGCATAAATACAAGCGTAGTTTTGGTAAGGCAGAACGCGAGCAACGCAAAGCCCTGTTTGATGAAGCGCATAAAATTGGAAAAGAGGTAGAAAAAACGGAACAGTATATTATGGATAATCTGTTTACTAAAGCACAGGTTATTACGGCCACTTTGGTAGGTGCAAATCATTACACGGTCCGTAATTTAAAATACAATACCATTGTAATTGATGAAGCCGGACAGGCTTTAGAGCCTGCCTGCTGGATCCCTATTTTAAAAGCCCAAAAAGTAATATTGGCAGGTGATCATTTTCAGCTTTCGCCAACCATAAAATCAAATGAAGCAGCAAGAAATGGTTTAAGTAATACTTTACTTGAAAAGGCAGTAAATCTTCATCCAGAATCTGTTGTGTTACTTAAAGAGCAATACAGGATGCATAAGGATATTATGGGTTATTCATCTAAAGTATTCTATCATAACGAGCTAAAAGCACACCATTCGGTAGCAGACCATTTGTTATTTGCAGGTGATCAGCCGATACAGTTTATCGATACAGCAGGTTGCAGTTACGATGAGAAATTAGATGGAACCAGTACAACAAACCCAGAGGAGGCCTCATTTTTGATCAAACATTTAATGCATCTGGTAAATGATTTAGCCATTCAGCCTTCAGGTAATTTTCCATCTATTGCCATTGTTTCTCCGTATAAACAGCAGGTACAGATTTTAAAAGTATTGATACAGGAGAATGAAATATTAAATCCTTACCTGGATAAGATAACCGTGAATACCATTGATAGTTTTCAAGGGCAAGAGCGGGATGTGGTGTATATCAGTTTAACCAGAAGCAATGCTGAAGGAACTATTGGCTTTTTATCAGACACGAGAAGAATGAATGTAGCCATGACAAGGGCCCGTAAAAAGCTGGTTGTTATCGGTGATAGCGCTACACTTTCGAAATCTATTTTTTATGCAGAATTTATAAAATATGCAGAAGAACTTGATGCTTATCACAGTGCCTGGGAGTTTGCAGACCACTTGTAGCCATAAAACTTACCATGGTGATGGGTAAACTAAATAAAAATAGTTAATTTTACATTAATTGTCCCTCAGTGTATTTATAATATTAGTGTTTTTAAATAAATAGTGATTTTAAAATACATCAATAATTATAGTATCCGCCGAACTATATTAACTATTTATGACTGAAACGATCAAAATTCTTATTGCAGATGATAATGAGATGATGAGGCTGGTAATGAAACGTTTATTTACTAAGTACCTCAACTCGCCAAGTATTGCAGAAACCAAAGATCTACCTGATACTATAAACTATCTGAAGGAAGAAACGATTGATTTTCTGCTCTTAGATATCAACATGCCAAGGGGTGATAGTAATCCTGCTACTGTAAGAGAAATTTTAGCCATACAGCCTGGTATAAAAATCTGTATGTTCAGCGGTAATGACAAGGCGCTTTTAGAACAAGATTATCTGAATGCCGGCGCAATTGGTTTTGTTCAAAAAGATGAGAACATGAGCGATTCACTTCAACAGGTAATCAATAGCGTTCTTAATTAAGCTTTTTCGAGTTTCTTTTCTTCTCCCAGCTTACCAGAGATACTTGCTCCTGCAATTAACAATTCATGGGTTATTGTTTTGGTATATTCGGTTATTTCAGATTTAAAATCTTTTACCGAAGATCCTGAACGGATTTCTTCCAGGCGTTTTTCCCATTGTCCGGTAAGTTCGGCCTGCGCAATTTGTTTATCCTTTACCACTTCATAAACAGCCAAGCCTTTATTGGTAGGCACCAGGTTTCTTTTTTCCCTGGTAATGTATTCTCTTGTAATTAAAGTTTCGATGATGGATGCGCGTGTAGCTGGCGTACCAAGGCCACTATCTTTCATGGCGTAACGGAGTTCTTCATCTTCAATCTCTTTACCGCAGGTTTCGAGTGCTTTTAATAACGATGCTTCGTTATACATCGGTTTGGGCTTAGTCTGTTTTTCTAAAAGAGATTTTTCTGTAATGGGTAATAACTCACCAACCGCTACTTTTGGCAAGGCAGCATTATCTTCGTCTTTTTTATCGTCTTCCGGATCATTAAAAACGGCCCGCCAGCCTGCAGAACGAATTACAGTTCCGTTTGCTACAAAAGTAACGCCTGATTGTATAGTGATTTTGGTAAGTTCTTTTAAACATTCCTGATGGAAAGCCTCAATCATCCGGCCTACAACCATATCATATACAGCTTGTTTATCAGTACTTAAGCCATAAGCCTGTTCGCCCGTCGGTAAAACCGCATGGTGATCGGTTACTTTTTTGGCATTAACGCTCCGTTTATTTAAGGTAATTGTTTGTAAAAACTGTGCCTGTTTTCCAAAATCGGCATGGCCGGTAAACTTTGCAATCAGATCTGGTACGCCGGCAAAAACATCGTCACCAATATAACGTGATCCGGTACGGGGATAAGAAACCAGTTTGCTTTCGTACAGGTTCTGTAAAATATTCAGTGTTTGATCTGCTGTATATCCTTTTTTCTTATTCGCCTCTTGTTGTAAACTACTCAAATCATGCAAGAGGGGTGGTGGTTCTTTTCTGGGTTTAGCTTCTACGGCCGTAATGTTTCCACCGGTCGGGAAACCAGATGATACATCTTCTACCAGTGCAAATAATTTTTCAACCTCTTCTTTATCTTTATAATTGGAGGTAGAAATGGCCTTAAAAGCCTGCTCATCTTTGCTGAGCAAAATGCTGATCTGATAATAGGTTTGCGGCACAAAGTTTTTGATCTCTAAAAAACGGGCGCAAATCATAGCAAGGGTGGGTGTTTGTACTCTTCCCAAAGAAAGCACTGTCCGGTTACCTGCGGAGATACTCAAGGCCTGCGTGGCATTCATTCCCACTAACCAATCCGATTCAGACCGGCAATGCGCCGAATTGAATAAAGTGTCGTAATCTGTACCTGGTTTTAGATTTCTGAAACCATCTTTTATCGCTTCATCTGTTTGAGAAGAAATCCAGAGGCGTTTAAAAGGCTTTTTACACTTTAAATAATAATAAATGTACCTGAAAATCAATTCGCCCTCACGCCCGGCATCCGTTGCTACAATAATTTCGGTAGCCTCATCAAAAAGTTTTTTAATGGTATCGAGTTGTTTTCTTACGGCAGGGTCTTCTACAAAACCATCTTTTGTTTTAATCTTCCTTACCGCAAGTTTGAATTTTTGGGGCAACATGGGTAAATGCTGTTTTCGCCAGCCGATAAAACCATAATCCTGTGGTGGTGCCAATTGTAATAAATGCCCGAATGCCCAGGTAAAAGAATATCCTTTACCTTCAATGTATCCATCTTTTCTGGTGGTTGCTCCGAAAACTTTAGCAAGCTCACGACCAACAGAGGGCTTTTCTGCAATTACAATCTTCATGAATGGGCTTATCTTTTCAACCCCAAAGATGCTTAAAATAATGGCAATAGATTAAAAAAATTACTCACAATAGGCCTTAATGCTCATTTTTGCAAACAATTATGTGCTAAATTTGTCCATGATCCGTACTGATAATTTTTATATCAAATTGATTAACAATTCGGTAATACATCAATCCACTGCTACAATTGATTTTTATTAATGGACAAAATTTATGATCTGCTTGGGAATAAGATAAAAGTGACGCTCCAACCTCAGCTTATCCGGGTATACAGTAATGCCGAGCTTTGGCAATATCTTGATGGCAAGGCGGATAGCAGATTTAAACTCATGGTTGAGGTTATTAAGGCAGATTATAAAACGCATTTTGGTAAGGTACTTGCCATATCAAACGATTCGCTTATTGTCGAAATCCTTGTGCATGTTTATTGCGATTACCTGGGATTATCTTTTAACCGTATGGTTCGGGTAAAATGGATTCAGGCTTTGGTTAATAAGCTGCTTAAACGTGCCGAAGTGGTAGATTGTGGCGAAAAAAGTGTAGATAGTAACCGCTGGGTGTGGGATTTACTGGCTGGAAGTAAATCTTTTTTTATCTACCTGCTGCCTAAAAACCTTAATGCTAAAAATATTAAAAAGCATTAATCTACCTGTGCCGCAAAAATCTGTTCCTGATTTAGAATTACACTTGCTGCCAAAGTTTCATTTAAAAAGGCAGAATTATATTGCTGATCTGAATTATTGATGAAAAGCACTGTGCGGTCTGAAATGGTATTAATTACCTGATCGGCCAATTTTGCAGGAACAGCCGGACAACCCTGACTTCGACCTAATCTGCCCAGTTGATCGATACTTTGCTGACTCACATAACTTGCCCCATGCACTACAATCGATCTTTCACGGGCATTGCTGTTGAAGCCTTGATCCATACCATCCAACTTCAGTGAACGGCCATGTTTACCGAAATAAATTTCACCGGTTAAATAAAAGCCTAAACTGCTCTGGTTGGAGTTAATGTTATTAGAGAAATAAGAAGGTTTATCACCTCCGCTGTTTTGTCCGTGGGCAACCCAGGTATTTAGTAGCAGTTTTTTAGCTGCTAAATCAATAATATAAAGACGCTTTTTACAGCTTTCCTGATCGAAATCGGCAATGGTTAAGATAGATTTTGCATGTAATAAACCCGAATATTTCATGTTGTAAAATCCGGTTAATGCTTTTTCGAAAACCTGTTCACTTAATCCGGCAGAATCTAAATGAACCTGGTGATAAATATTTAAGATGTATTTATTGTATAAACTATCTGCAGCGATGTTTTTGACTGTTTCTTGTTGTGTGTGTGGAAGCTCCGCGGCTTTCCAACTTGTTCCGACAATGCTCATACCCGCTAAAAAAATCGCAGCAATGCCCAGGATGTGTTTCTTCATTCAGTATAAATTTGTTTGATAATGAACTACTTATACGGAGGTTTTAACTAAATGTTGTCCAATTGGGATTTGTATTGCTAGAAATACAGTTGGTTTTACATTGAAATGACTTAAAGGTGTATTATAGCTTTTGAGAATGCTAGCTTTGTTTTGTCGGTATAATATGGCTAACAATGTTTATCTTTTATTGTTATCTCTTAAATCTGTTCAGTATGAAAATTTTATTAACTGGTGCAAATGGTTATATCGGTACAAGATTACTTCCGCTCTTACTGGAAGAAAAACATGAAATCGTTTGTATGGTTAGGGATAAGCGTAGGTTCATTTCCCAATCTGACTTAAGCAATCAGGTTAAGGTTATTACCGGCGATTTACTTGATGCAGAAACTTTAAACGAAATTCCTGAAGATATTGATATCGCTTATTATCTGGTACATTCCATGTCTTCGAGTCAATCGAGTTTTAGTGATATGGAAAAGGCCTCTTCAGAGAATTTTTCGCGGGTGATTAAAACAACAAGTTGTAAACAGATTATTTATTTAACGGGGATTGCAAACGATGAACATTTATCTAAACACCTGGGTTCGAGGTTAGCCGTTGAAGAAGAGCTTAAATCATCGGGAAAGGCCTGCACCATTTTGAGGGCGGCCATTATTATCGGTTCCGGAAGTGCCTCATTTGAAATTATACGTGATTTAACAGAGAAAATTCCGTTTATGATCACGCCAAAATGGGTCGAAACGCGCTGTCAGCCCATCGGGATTCGAGATGTTTTAGCTTATTTGATCGGTGTGCTGCACAACAATAAGGCTTATAACCAAACTTTCGATATTGGTGGTCCTGATATATTAACCTATCGCGAAATGCTTTTGGGCTATGCAAAAGAACGTGGGTTGAAAAGATGGATTTTTACTGTTCCGGTTTTAACGCCAAGGCTATCTTCACTTTGGTTAAATATGATTACACCCGTACCTTACTCTCTTGCAAGAAGTTTGGTAGATAGCATGAAAAATGAAGTGATATGTAAAGATAACCGTATCAAAGAAGTAGTACCACGAGTTTGTTTAAGTTATGCCGAATCATTGCACCTGGCCTTTGAAAAGATCGATCAGAATTCTATTGTTTCGAGCTGGAAAGACGCTCTAAACCGCGGTTACCTCAATTCTAATTTTATGGACCAGATTAAGGTGCCACAAAACGGTACTTTACAATATAAAGTTAAAATGCCATTTGAACGTAAAGCAGAAGAAGTTTTTGATAATATCTGGCGCATTGGTGGGAATAGAGGCTGGTATTTTATGGATTGGCTCTGGCATTTACGTGGATTTTTGGATAAAATGTTTGGAGGGGTAGGCACACGCCGGGGAAGAACCAGTAATACAGATCTTCAGGCTGGTGATGTATTGGATTTTTGGCGGGTTTTGCTAGCGGATAAAAAGGCTAGAAGATTACTTCTCTACGCCGAAATGAAAGTGCCGGGTGAGGCCTGGCTCGAATTAAAATTGGTAGAATTTCATGGAAAGGCATTCCTATCCCAGATTGCCACTTTCAGGCCAAAAGGATTATGGGGCAGGGTGTATTGGTATGCCATGTGGCCTTTTCACATTGTGCTTTTTAAAGGCATGGCGAAAGAGATTACCACTTACAAGCCCAATAACTAAATCTATTTGCCTATTTTTGTGGCATAACGAATAAAGAAATGCCAAACGAAGAAAATGATTACTCTTTTTGGACCAAGTATAAAAGATTTGCCTCTACAGAAATTTTAATGTACCTCATTATGATTATTGGGATCGGTTTGGGGATTATTTTTTTAAGCTAAAGACAAGTTTTAAATAATCAGCCGAATTTACATCGTTAATAAACTTCGAAAATTCAGCATATTGTGCTGCAGGGAATGTTCCGTCATTCATAATAAATTTTCTGTAATAGGTTAATTTATTGCCTTCTAAGCTGGTTTTACAAACATATTGACCAAAGTCGCTTTTAAAGATTTTATTCTGACCTGTAATTAATCCTGTATTCACATTATCGGGCAAGGTATATATAATGGTATCTTCATCTGTATAACCACGATTAATGTAAACAGGTAATGTTCTGTTTTTTATTTCAGGAATGGATTTTTTGATGTTAAAGGCATTCAGCTGTAGAAACATTTTATCACCGTTAATAGGGGCGTAATTTCGAATATTAACGGTAATATCTTCCGTTAGTTTCGGCGAGATGTCTTTTTTCTGGACAAAGACCACCGATTCAAAATCTATGTTGTCGATATTATAAGTTGTTTTAAGCAATTTATGCTGTTCGGTAATCGGTTTTCCGATCAGCTCTTCCTGGTTATCGTATTGCGAACCTTCATAAACCGTATTCATTTTTCCGGTGATGTTTCCATCAGCCAGGATTGCCAGGTTTGCCTTTCGTACCTGCAGGTTTTCGGCAGTTGTTAATTTTGGGGTCTGTAATAATTTCCCTCCTTCAGGCATACAAGCTAGTACCAGACGGTCGTCGGTAAAGGTGCTTAAAAAACCAAAGGGAATTTTCTGACTGGTGCATTCCAGCCACGTGGTGTCGCCTTTTAATGGCATGCACAAAATAATATGGTTACCCTGCACCATACTTGCATATTTTGGATCCATGCTCTTTTTTTCTGAACCTCCTTCTACCACGCAATAATACGATGGGATATCTGCAGCACTCAGCAAACTTTGCATGTAATTTACCAATGCCTTACAGTCGCCATATCCCAGGCGATCTACTTCGCTGGCCGCAATAGGCTGGAAACCACCAATACCAATCTGCACACTAATATATCTGGTTTTATCCTGGAGATATTGATAAATTTTCCGCGCTTTATCCTTATCGGTTTTTTCGTTCTTCACCAAATCTTTTACCATTTGAATGGTTGCAGGCGACAATGTTTTACGTTCTTTTAGTAGATCATCATAAATCCATTTGCCGAGCTCTTGCCAGTTGGTGTAATTGCCTTTATGGTTGTAATAGTAAAAATCGAGCGGAGCAATCTGTATTGTTGTGGCGTAAGTTTCGTGCGCAGGACTATAAGGCTCTGTTCTGACGGCCAAAATGTTATTTACTTTCCAGATGGTTTTTTTCTGTTTTTCATCGTTAATTACTTCCGGGGATCCAGTGTAATTCTGGGTTTTTACCCTGATTTGATCTGTAGGTTTACAAATGAAAGTATAGGTGCTCTTTTCTACTGAAACATCATCTGCAGGTTTTGGTGTCCAGTCGGGGATAATAAGGTTTTGTTTATTCCTGATTTCGTAATTGTAAACGATGGTATAAGGATATTGATTTACCGAAGGAAGATAATGTTTCACTCGACTATCAACAAAAAGCGAGAAGCCATCTGCAGCGCTCACATCTGCAAAATTGTTTTGCGAGAATTTAGTGATGGGCACACCTACGCTATTGTACACTTCGCCCTTAATTCCCTTAATTGAAATGTTTTTATCGTAATAAATCACTAAACGGGCCTCATCTTCACCGTTTTGGTTAAACACTGTAATGGCCTTTTTAACGCTCAGCATTACATTATCCGGCGCACGCATGTCAATCACTGTTTCCTCATTACGGATGCAGGCATTGGCGCGGTTACGCAGGTTGGCAGGAATTAAATCAACATCATAGTTATCCTGGGCAAAACCTGTTATGGAGATAAAAAGCAAAAATAATATCGTGAACAAAAATTTCATCTAATTTGCTTTTTTTAGTAAAAACTCTGTTTTCTGGTTCTGAATAATCTTGCTATAAAATTCTTTTAAGTAAAGGTATTCATCTGGTTGATAGATGGCATTGTTAAACTGCAAAATCTGGCTTATGGTAATGGTATTATCCTGCAGGCCGGTTTGTAGCAGGTATTTTCCGCCAGCATTAGGCAAACCAATAGCCATGTCTTTTGGTTTTTCCAACAGTTCGTACTTTTCGGGCAAGGTAACATTGATAATAATGCGCTCATCTGATGCCGCTCCTAAATCAACAGGATAGGTGCGTTCGTTTAAATTAAACGGATTTTTAGAAATATTATTGATGAAAAATGGACTGAGGTAAAATTGTTTATTGTTTGATCCGTCATTAATGGTAAATTCAATCTCGTATTTTTCTGTTAAAGTGTTTTCTACGCTATCCAGATTGGAAATGCTGTGATCTAAAATTTTAATTCTTGTTAAGCGTTCATCCAGTTTTTCTACATATTCATCAGGGGAGCTGTAGCGCAAAATATCTTTTCTTTTTGCATAAGCAGCGTAACCCATAGTATGTGTTATCATCGTTCCTGTAATTTTTCCATCGGTCGTCATTTTTCCGGTAAGAATGTAACTGGTAACAGATTTCTGGCTGGCTTTTAAATCAATCCAGTAAGAAGGTTTTTTCAGGTTAATAACTCTTCCCTGGTCATTAATGCATCTTAAAGGCAATAAAGCAAAGGGCAGGAGCGGTTCAGTGGCATCCAATAAATAACTTTTATCGCCGATATTTACCTTGGCCACCAGGTAGTTAAAATCGCTCATTACCGGATAAAGTTTATTAACGGTGCCGTTTTCGCGTGTAGATAGGAGCACAGCCTCTGCATCCAGGTTAGCCGCAGAAAGCGCAGCAATTAAACTCAGGTTTACATCTGCAACATTCCCAGATCTGGTGTCGAATGCTTTTTTGATGTTATCTTCTGAATATATTCCATAATAATTATTCCATTTGATCTGTTTTTTGATATAATTATAAATCGATTTGGCTTTTTCAAAGTCATCAGTGCTGCCTTTGGTAATGGTTGGAATCAGGTCTTTGTAAACATCTTTCCTCCTCATCTGATCGCCAAGGGTTTTATAATTGGAGAGCTCATAATCTACATCTTTCCAGGTTTTGGTATAAGATGTTTTTCCACCATTTATATTTTGTACATCAGAAAGTTCGAAATAAATCGCTGATTTAAAATTGCTTGGCGCCGTCATGTTATCTTCCTCTATAAACGCAGGAACATTTTTCATCAGGTAGGTCATCTTCGAACAGTCGATAGCAACACCCGATAGCCGCAAACATTCTTTATTCAGTTCTGATTTCTGATCGGTTAATTTCTGGAAACCACGTAACGAAACATTGTAGTTATATATGCCCGGGATGTAAGCCACGTATTCGCTTGATACCTTCGGAATATCGCCCTGAAACTCCCATGTTTTAAAGTTAAACAGGTTTGGCGATCTTAAAATATAACTGTATTCAATCACCGATCCTTCTTTTAAGTTAGGGAGTGTAAATTTGGTTAAACGGGTATATTTGGATCTGTTTTCGGTAAAAACAGCTTTTTTATCCATTACCGTTTCCACAAAATTATTATCAATATAATTAAAGGTAGAGGCTTTTAACTCGCTGATGGTTTCTTCGCGGTTGCTATCTTTATAAGTCGGGATTACAATATTGGCTTCCTTAAAACCCTCTTTTTTGTAAATTTTGATTTTTACGTGGTGCTCAAAAATTAAAACCAGGCTATGCGTATTATCGTCTATTTGAATCGAAGTGGTTCCGAATTCTTTTAAAACAATGGCATTGGCATTGCTATCCAACGTTTTTCTGTCGAACTGGTAATCATCATGGGTAATGGCCCCATAGTTAAAGTTTTGAGCCTGAACGGTTAATGATATAAATAATAGAAACAGTAAACTTAGCGTCTTATTCATTTGAGCGTATATAAATTGGCGCAATTTAGTGGTAGAAACTAACATTCTGAAATAATTTGACAATTAAATTTATAAATTAATAAAGAGGTTTTACAGAACTAATGAAACCTTTTTAGCACTTTTGAAAAAAAGAATTTGACATTCCGATTCAAATCTAAATGTCGCCAATCTCACATCTTACAAAATGAAATTAAATTTAAAACGCCCTTTAGCATTTTTCGACCTAGAAGCTACAGGAATAAATGTTGGAGCTGATAGAATAGTAGAAATTGCAGTTTTAAAGGCTATGCCAGATGGCGCAGAAATTGTTAAAACATGGCGTGTAAACCCAGAAATGCCTATTCCATTGCAAACTTCGTTAATACATGGTATTTATGATGAAGACATTGCAAACGAGCCAACCTTTAAAACCCTTGCTGCAGAAATTGCCGAATTTATAGGGGAAAGTGACCTGGCCGGATACAATTCGAATAAATTTGATATTCCGATGCTTTTAGAAGAATTTTTAAGGGCTGAAGTGGATTTCGATATGAATAACCGCAAATTTGTGGATGTACAGAATATATTCCACCAGATGGAACAACGTACGCTAAAAGCGGCTTATAAATTTTATTGCCAGGAAGACCTGGTTAATGCGCATGCTGCAGAAGCTGATGTTATTGCTACTTATAAGGTTTTACTGGGCCAGTTAGAAATGTATAAGGAAACCGAGTTTGAAAGCAAACAAGGCATAAAAAGTATTCCTGTGGTGAACGATGTAGATGCACTGCATATTTTTACCAACATCAATAAACCGGTAGATTTTGCCGGCAGATTGGTTTATAATGACGAGAATGAGGTGTGTTTTAACTTTGGTAAACATAAAGGCAAAACTACCCATCAGGTATTCTCTGTTGAACCAAGTTATTATGCATGGATGAAAAATGGTGATTTCCCTCTTTATACCAAGAAGAAACTGGATGAAGAATGGGCAAAGTTTAATGTCAAGAAAAATGAAAACAGGGCTCCAAGACCACAAAACCCTGCTCCGGCAAATAAACCACCGTTTCAAAAGAAACCACAGCCTAAACCAGAAAAACCTACAGAACCTCTAAATAACGATATGTTAGAGCAGTTGAAGATGAAATTTGGCAAGTAGTTAGGTAGGTTAATTGTTTAAACTGGTTAATCGGTTAATTAACTTATTAAAAGTTAAAATATCACCATGCGCTTATCGCTAATCAACAAGCTCGATATAAATGAAATCAATAAAAATATTTAGTCTTTTGTTTTGTACTGCATTTTATGCTGGTGCACAAACCACTTTACCAATAGCTTCTGAATTTCAGAAAACCTATCAAAAGGAAACCAGGAATACAAATGGAAAACCTGGTAAAAACTATTGGCAAAATACTTCGAAATACGATTTGAATGTTGATTTTAACCCAACAAGCAGGTTGTTAAAAGGTAAGGTGCAGGTAACATATACCAATAACAGTCCTGATACGCTGAAAGAAATCTGGTTTAAGCTTTATCCAAATCTATATAAAAAAGGAACGCCTAGAAAAGCAAAATTTTCAGAATCTGATCTTGGCGAAGGAGTGGCGATTGAAAACATGGCAGCCAATGGAAAGTCGATTTCGGATTTTAAAATTGATGGCACCAACATGACGGTTAATGTTCCGGCTGTTTTACCAGGTAAAACCATTAGTTTTTCCATCAATTACAGTTATACTTTAAATAAAGGCTCGCACATGCGTACAGGTCAGGTAGATGAAGGCTCACATTTTGTGGCTTACTTTTTTCCAAGAATAGCAGTGTATGATGATGTTGATGGCTGGAATAAATTCCCATACACCGGTGCGGAAGAGTTTTATAATGATTTCGATCAGTTTAACGCTTCCATTACAGTGCCTGGAGGTTATGGCGTTTGGGCGACAGGCGATTTGAAAAATCCTTCGGAAGTTTTCCAGAAAGAAGTTGTTTCGAGAATGTTGTCGGCTGAAAAAAATGATGCCGTTATTGATGTGATTACCGATAAAGACCTGGCTGATAAAAAAGTAACGCAGCTAAATGCTTTCAATACGTTTAAGTTTGAGGCCAAAAACGTTACCGATTTTGTATTTGCGTTGAGCGATCATTACCTATGGAAATCGAGCAGTTTGGTGGTCGATCCTAAAACAAAGAGAAGAACCCGTGTAGATGCCGTTTTTAATCCAAAACACAAAGATTATTATGAAGTAATCGATTTTGCCCGTAAAACGGTGGATGCGATGAGTTACACTTTTCCAAAATGGCCTTTTCCGTATAACCACGAAACCATATTTGATGGTTTAGACCAAATGGAGTACCCGATGATGGTGAACGACAACCCGGTTGATAATCGCACGGATGCCATTACTTTAACTGACCACGAAATTTTCCATACCATGTTTCCGTTTTACATGGGCATAAACGAAACCAAATATGGCTGGATGGACGAAGGTTGGGCAACAATAGGCGAGTGGCTGATTTCTCCAATAATCGATCCGACCATTGTAGATGAATATGGTGTTCAGCCTACTGCTTCATCTTCAGGAGGGAAAGACGATAGCCCAATTATGACCTTAACGCCAGATTTAAAAGGATCTGGTTCTTTTACCAATTCGTACCCTAAACCTGGTTTGGCTTATCTTTTTGTTAAAGATTATTTAGGAGATGAACTGTTTACCAAAGCTTTGCATACCTATATTAAAAACTGGAATGGTAAACACCCGATGCCTTACGATTTTTTTAACAGCATAAACGAAGGCAGTGGCAAAAACTTAAACTGGTTCTGGAAAGCCTGGTTTTTTGAAGGTGGCGTTACTGATATGGCCATAAAAGCTGTTGATAAAACTTCAGGTGGATATGCGGTTACCATTGAAAATAAAAGCATTAAACCTTTGCCAATTGATTTAACCCTAACTTTTGAAGATGGTTCAGTTCAAAAAAATCATAGTACCATTGGTGTATGGGAAAAAGGCAATCAACAGGTTAAAATTGATGTTAAAACAAACAAAAAATTATCAAAAGTGGTGATGGGAAATCCACATACGCCTGATAAAGTTAAAAGTGATAACAGCTTTTCGGTAAATTAGCATTAAAAAGCTTGAATGTTTAGCTTTAAATGAAAAAATGGCTTAGGTTTTAATCTAAGCCATTTTTTTATAACGAATAAATTTAAAAATCTGAGCTTTGGGGTCTTAATTTCATCATTGCAAACTAAAAAAGGGATTTTGCGTAGGATTGAAGAAATCTTTTTTGATCGTAGATACTTGATTGATTGCTTCGGCTCGCTATACCCAGCCTTCATAATGACGAAATTATTTCAGAAATTCGAGTTAAATAAATAAGTTTTCGCCTGCAGTGATGATATTTTCTTTACTGATGAGATTTAAATTAGGGATATGCCCCAGGCTTTTTACTTTAGCATATTGTTGAATATACCTTTCAGTCTCCGGATTTTCATCACCATTAAAAATAATGCCCTTAACGGGAATTTCGTATTGTTTAAGCAAATTGAGCGATAAAAGCGTGTGGTTAATGCTTCCTAAATAATTTTGGGAAACCAATATGACTTCAGCGGCCAATTTTTTGATCAGGTCAATAATGAGTTCATTTTCGTTTAACGGAACCATTAATCCACCGGCACCTTCTATAATTAAATTGTTATCTGTTATCGGGGTGTTGATCTTGTCGAGGTCAATTTCTATCCCATCAATTCTCGCTGATAAATGGGGAGAAAGGGGGTTTGTTAACCTGTAGCTTTCCGGGTGAATGATTGTTTTTTCATTACTTTTTAAGCTATTAATGGTAATGCTGTCGCTCGTGTCCAAATCTCCTGACTGGATCGGTTTCCAATAATCTGCTTTTAATTTTTCGGTCAGGATAGCGCTGACTAGAGTTTTTCCAATTCCCGTTCCTATTCCTGTTATAAAATATGTTGCCATTTAGTTTAATTCTTTAAGGTTTTTAACCAATGAGATGATTTCATCATCGGTATTGAAAGTATGCAGACAAATCCTCAACCGCTCTTTTCCTACAGCTACTGTCGGACTTAAGATAGCCCTCACATCAAAACCTTTACTTTGCAATATGGTTGCCGCCAGTTTGGTTGCTTCATTTGAAGAGAATAATATACCCTGGATAGCGCTTTTGCTATCTAAGGCAGTGATGCTTTGTTTTTTCAGCTCTTTTCTGAACAGGTCGATTTTTTGATGAATGTGTTGGTGATCTGATTTATCCAAAAACACATAAGCCGACCTGATGGCCACAATATTATGGATAGGGGATGCGGTAGTATAAATAAACGATCGGGCAAAATTAATCAAGTAGTGACGTAAACTTTTGCTACCCAATACAATTGCACCATGCACGCCCATAGCTTTGCCAAAAGTAACAATGCGGGCAAATACTTTTTCTGTAAGGTTTAACTGATGAATTAATCCCTGTCCGTTATTGCCAAAAATACCTGTAGCGTGCGCTTCATCCACGATTAAATTGGCCTGATACTGTTCGCAAAGATTTGATATTTCGATCAGCGGAGCAATATCTCCATCCATGGAATAAACACTCTCTACCACTACAAAAATATTTCCTTTTGCCAGTTTAAGTTTGTCTTCGAGATCGTTTATATTGTTATGATCGAATTTATAACGGGTGGCATGGCTTAAGCGGCAACCATCTATAATACTGGCATGAATCAGTTCGTCGGTAATAATAGTATCGCCACGTTGAGGAACGCTGGATAATAACCCTACGTTGGCATCGTAACCGGAGTTGAAAATTAACCCGTTTTCGGCCAGGTGAAAATCGGCAATCAATTGTTCGGTCTCTTCGGTGTATGCGGTATTACCACTGAGCAACCTCGAACCTCCTGCGCCATTTAAATAATGTAGAATTGTTGTAATATGGTCATCAATTAGTTTTTTCAACTCAGCAGATCTGGCAAAACCTAAATAATCGTTTGAACAAAAATCAAAAGGAAAGTTGTTGACAGATAAATTCCTGATGGAAAGGTTGTTTTTCCGATCCTGAAGTTTGTCCTTAAGAAACTGTTCAATTTTGCTCATCGGTCAAAAATAGAAAAAGCGTCCCGAATAACCGGAACGCTTTTAAAAAATATAATTAATTACTCTTTTTATGCAGCTTATCCTTGTGCAGGAGGATTAGAAACTACAGGTGCCTTATCTTTTTTGCCTCTACCCATTCCTTTTCTCATTTTCTCTCCTTTTTCTTTAGCTTCAGCACGGAAAGCATCCATTTTTGTTTTCTGTTCTGCCGTTAAAATGGCATCCACTTTAGCTTTTTGCTCATCTATTGCAGCTTTGCGTTCTTTCATCTTGCCTTTCATGTCGCCTTGATCAGCAGATCTCCAGGCATCCATTTTCTTCGCGTTTTCTAACTCGATGGCATAGATTTTTGTTTTCTGATCAGCGGTTAAACTTAACTGTTTTTCTAATCTTGAAGTTACCTTGTCTGCACGTTGTTCAGCAGTCATTTTTGGCATTGCCCTTCTGGCATGTTTTGTTGAATCCTGAGCAAATGCAGCGGTTAAACCCATCACTGCAATTGCTATTGTTAAAATTGCCTTTTTCATGTTATGTTTTTTTATGTGTTTGTTATATCAATAGATACATAAAAATGCAAACGGTTTAATCGGCGGTTGTTAAAAAATGTTAATTTTTATTTAATTGTGAGATTGATTTCTGCATTTGCGCCATCATTTGGGTCAGTGTTTCCATAGTTGGATCTGGTGCAGGCTCTGGCAAAGATGTAGATATATAGGCTTTGGCTCTCCAGATTTCAAGGATATCATCTGCAGCAATCGTGTAAGCATCATATACCTTATTATCTGATATCAATTTCAAATCTTTATTTTCCCTGAAGCGGTTGCCAGCCCTTTTATATACTACGCCTTCGTTTTTACTGATCACGATGTAAGTTTCTCCGGTTTTAACTTCATTCCAGTTGTCTAAATATTCGCCAATAATTACACTACCCGGCTGAACAGGTAACATGCTATCGCCCATAATTTCAAATGCCCTAAATGTACCCTGTCTTAAAGCCGCTAAAGGAAGCTGAAATTTTGGAAGATCGCTAATATATTGAGGATCGGAAAAACCATTCAAATAACCTGCACTTGCTTTAACAGGAACCAGTTCGATGTTCTCACGGTCGTTCTGATCTACTGAAATACTAAGTACCCTGAGGTTTGATCCCTGGCTTTTCGGCTTTGGTTTCCAGCTGTCGGATATTTTCTCATTAATGAATTCATCGATGGTCAGATCGAAATATTCTGCTATTTTTTTTAGCAAATCATATTTAGGTTCTGCCCGGTCTTCCTCATAAGCGCCAATCAGCGATCTTTTGATTTCCATAATATCAGCGAAATTCTGCTGTGTATGGCCTTTTTTCTTCCTGAGGTACTTTAAATTATTTGAAATATGCGACATAAAAATAAATTTTAAAATAAATTTGGAATTACTAAAATAGTTAGTAATTTTATGCTCATAAAGTTAGTAATATTATTTTGAATTGCAAGAACATATACTAAATAGTTTAGTTTGAATTTTAAATACAAAATCATGAAAAAGTTTGTTTATATCGTTACCGACAGAAATCGTACAAGTATGCACGTGGGCATGAGCTCTGATTTAATTAAGACACTGGATTTCTACAAACAGATGCCAAACTTGTTTTTTGATAGCGGGCAGCAATTAACCCGTTTGGTGTATTTTGAAGAGTTTAAAACAGAAGCACAGGCATTGGTTCGTTTTAAATCGATCAGCAGGTTTACACGTATGCAGAAGGAGCGTTTGGTGAGGTCTTGCAATCCTGACTGGATTGATTTAACCATTGGGCTTGATTTCGAAAATATTCTTTTGCATAGAAATATCACCAATCAGGTTAAGCTTACCTTTTCGAACTTATCTTAATAAAGTTCAAATAAAAGATTGCTATGAAAAAGATAGGTATGTATAAAATTAATGCTTGAATGACAGGTCCGGTTTTCGGTATCCAATCATTCAAGCATTAAATAGCTTATTTATCGGTTAATTTATCAGGATGTTAATGTTTGTGGTTTTCAATGGTCTAACTTTCCAACATTTCAACCTCTAAATATTTTAATTTTACAACTATATAAAGCAATTTGAAATGATGTGAAATTTAAGTAAGATTAACAGGTTATTGTTTTATTCAGCACCTAAGCTACCTGAGAGCATCTCAGTTTTATGATGCGCCTGAACTTTCCAACTTTAAAACCTTCCAACCATTCTAACTACCATCCAGGCGCAAAGGTTAAACCAAATACCCCGGTTTTAACATCTTTCCGTTGAAACGGAATTGCATAATAAGGTTCTAATACAAAGTAACCAAAAATATTTACCCTTAACGAAATCCCAACACTCATTGCCGGCACACGTTCGGTTGTGGCTTGATAGGTAACCGGTTTTCCTTTCGAATCTAAAACAGGCACACCTTTCTCTAATAATGGCTCTGTAGTGTAAGTAGGCTCACTTTTAAATTTAACTTTAGTATCGTTAGTCCAGGCTAAACCAGCATCAAAGAAAAGGTTCAGATCTGAAAATAAAAACTTTGATGGTATTGCAGCCAATTTTTTAGGTCCGGTAAATGGTAAACGGACTTCGAAATTAAATACAGCAATTTTACTTCCTGCTAATTGATTGATGTCAAAAGATTCGGACGACTGGGCCGAAGTATTTTTGTAAATAGAGTTTGATTCGTAACCCCTGATCAGGTAAGGATAGCCAACATACATCGGATAAAGCCTGTCTGCATCTTTACCAATTCTTAAAGTATTGTAACTTCTTACCGCTATTGTTACTGGTTTCGCTCTCCAATATTTACGCAGATCGGCAGTTATACCCGCAAAATTATAAGTGCCCAGGTATTTTTCTCCACCTATGCGGTATCTATAACCATCAAGTGGTGCCGTTAATCCAAAAATAGAATTGTCGCCAACAAAACCCGCGTTTAATTGATAAAGGGTAAATGAATTTAAGGGTATTCCAACCGCATCGGCCGCTACATCATTTGGAACCCTGCTTTTGTCAGAGCCCAAAAAATAACCGTTCGAATCGTAATAATTACTGTATCGGTCAACACGGTAACTGTAATGCGAAAATGCCCCGCCAAGTTCAAAACGGTGTATTTTACTAAAAGGGTAAGCTCCAAAAACCTGAAATTGATCTTCAAACGTCCTAACAATATCTGTTCTGTCTACCTGTGCTTTAGTAGTTTGATTGTCGCCATTAGGAATATTTTCATAACCGAATGATCTAAAGCCAGATACATAAGGGATGTGAGAAATGGCAGCTCCCCAATTGATCCTGCTTTTTTGGTTGATATAACCTACTAATCCACCTGCATCGTATATTTCTCCATTTACAGAGATATTTGCAATAATCTGATTTGTTCCTAATATATCACTAAACATTCCTACAATACCACCTGAAACACCTGTTCCGAAGCGACTGGTAGAAACGCCAACACCACTATTCGCCAGGTAATCTAATCTGAATTTTGGTCTATAAGGAACTATTCTCATAGAATCGGCAATGATTTTTTCAAACCTGTCGAAATTATTCAGATTAGAATTAATGATGTTTACCCCAATATTTTCCATAGGAGGGAGGATCGCGGCATCAAAGTTTTCTTCGCGGTTACCAATGCGTTTGGCTTTAAAGCTGCTCAGCTTTGCATTATATAGGGTGTAACGTTGGTAACGGTAATAACTGTATACGATATCATCGGTTGTTGAAACTGAAATTGCCGGTGAAAACTCTGTAATTCCACTGATACCCGTAAAGTAATCGGTTAACTGATCAACGGTGTTATCGGCAAAATTGTATTTATATAAATTTCTAAAACCATCTCTGTTAGATAAGAAATAAATATTCTGACTGTTAGCTGAAAATTGCGCATTTAAATTGTTTGCTCCGGGAAAAACATCCAGATTGCTCACGGTTTTAGACGCAATATCGTAAACTGCGAGGTTGATCGGTAATACGGCATTGATTACATTGGCCTGAATTGCTGCCCGATCAGATGAAAACACGAGTTTTTTACCATCAGGAGAATAACTCGGTGCATAATCAGAATACACATCGTCGGTAATCTGGGTTACGGCTTTGGTATCGAGGTTATAAGAGAAAATATCACTTTGACCTTCAACCATGCCTGAAAATGCAATATCTTTTCCATTCGGTGACCATGTTAAGTTACCAAACTGCTGCACCTGGGCCATCGGGGTTTGCGAAACGGTAGTTCCGTTTGCAACATTAATCACCATCATCTGGTTTCTTCCCTGGCTGAAAATACTAAACGCAAATTGTTTACTATCGGGTGACCACGCTCCGGCAGATTCGATAAAGTTAAAATCATCAATGTGGCCATTGGAGATCTGGCTGCTTAATTTTCGGATAATCCGCCCTGTTTTTGCATCTGCAAGGAATAAATCGATACCAAAAAGATCTTTTTCAGACATAAAGGCGAGGTATTTCCCGTCTGGACTAAGGGCAGGGGCCACATTCATGTTTCCTGCATTCTTATTATCAATAATTTTTGTTCCTGTAATTTTAATCTGAGAGCTATCTGCCTTTAACATTGGTTTATAGTGCGCATCGATGGAGTTTTTCCAAAGACCAGACAATGTTTTATCGTCATAACCAAAAGTATACCTTATCGCATTTTCGTAACCATATTTTGCGGTATTTTTAAATAATGGAACAATGGTGGTATCACCATATTGCGAACCAACATAAGTCCAGAATGCCTGACCATAACGGTACGGGAAATATTTGTTGGAGTTGGTTAAATCTTTTAAAGATGGAATATCACGGTTTAACATGGCGTCACGCATCCACATGGAGGTAAAGGCATCTTTTTTACCGATAGAAAGGTATTCAGCCATACCTTCAACCATCCACAATGGGGTTTGACCCACATTTTCGAGGCTAATCGAATCTTTTTCCAGTAAAAGGTGGTATTGAAAAGCATGTACAAGTTCGTGACCTAAAACGTGTCTGGTTTGACTATTCAACTCCATTACAGGCATAATTACCCTGTTTTTGAGGGCTTCGGTAACCCCACCGGTTCCAATGCCAATTTCTCCGTTCAAGACGGTTGTTTGTTGGAAATCGGGGTGATTGTTATATAAAATAATCGGGTTTTTCTTTAAAAAAGTATCCCTGAATACTTCCTGATGCATTTTATACCAGGTTTCGGCATCCTGAGAAAAGCGCTTTAACAGTTTCTCATTTTTAATGTAATAGTAAATTTCAAAATGGGGTGTCTGTAAAACTTTAAAATCAAGTTTTTTATACCTCACTTTATTTTGACCGAAGTATTGGGCTTTAGCGGAAAAAGAAAGAATAAGCAAGAGCAATATGGAACCATACCGTTTTAATAAAGTAGCGCCTATTTTCATATGTGTGGTTTTAGTAATGATTGTTCAATAATTTGCGGAAATGGAATGGTAACAGATCCGGAAATAAAAATAACAATAGTTTAAAAAACTATTAAAAATTTAACACTTTTTAAAATATTACGCCTGTTTTTGGAAGGTTTTTATTTGTAAAAGCTTGGTTTAAATAAAAAAGTATTAACGCTGATTATTATTCTCGTTTTTCTTTCTTTCTTTTTCTTCCTGACGCTGTTTTCTTCTCAATTCGCGCTCTTCTTTTCTTGTTAAGGGAACTGTAGCCGCTGGCGGAGTTTGAACGGGTTCCGTTTTCTTTTCCTCTTTTTTAACTTCCGGATCTGTATTTACAGGCACCTCGGTTACAGGTACATCAGGTACGGTAAAATCGGTCGAATCTACCATTACACTATCGGTTGATGTGGTATCTCTAACAATCTGTGGACTAGGGCAATTGTAGGTTCTGGTAATATCAACAGTAGCTTTGGGGAAAGCACCATAAGTATAACCAGATTTGGGATCCAGGTATACTTTTTCCATAAATTTCGCAAAAATAGGTAAGGCTGTTCTTGAACCTTCACCCTGTTCGCCATTTTTAAAGTGCGCAGTTCTTTCATCACAACCTACCCAAACCCCGGTAACCAGGTCTTTAGTCAGGCCCATGTACCAGGCATCAACATAATCGGATGATGTTCCTGTTTTACCACCAATCTGGTTGTTTTTCTTAAATAAATTTGGCCATTCCCATAACGCTTGTGAAGTTCCTCCAGGTTCTTCCATACCACCGCGGAACATGTAAGTCATTAACCAGGCAATTTCTTCTGTTAAAACGCGTTTGGTTTTTGGCTTAAATTCGTCAATTACGTTGTTATCCTGGTCAGTAATTTTCTCTACCAAAATAGGATCGGTTTTAATACCCTTGTTCATGAAAGTAGCATAAGCTTTTACCATTTCGTAAACGGTAACATCGTTTGAACCTAAACTCACAGATGGAACGGATTCTAAATGGCTATCAATACCGCATTCGTGTGCATATTTAACCACATTATCCCAACCCACCTTTTCGGTAACCTGTGCGGTAATGGTATTAACCGATTTTGCCATCGCCCAACGCAAACTCATTTCACGATAAGAAACGCTGTAATCGGCATTTTTTGGCTCCCAATATTTGGTCTGGCCTTTATCCTGATAAGCAATTTTAACCGGTTTGTCTGTAAATTTATCGCAAGGACTCATACCTTGTTCCAGTGCAGTTAAATACGCAAAAGGTTTAAAAGTTGATCCAGCCTGACGTTTAGCCTGGTTAACGTGGTCATATTTAAAAAATTTATGGTCAATACCACCCACCCAAACTTTTATTTTTCCGCTGGCTGGTTCCATGGTCATCATACCGGTATTCATTATTTTTCCGTAATAACGGATGGAATCCAATGTAGAAAATAAAGTATCGCGATCACCTTTATAAGTAAAAATCTGCATCCTTTTCTTTTTATTGAAATAGGCTTTAACAGAATCGGGGCTATTTGGGAATTTCTTTTGTAAAAGCGCATATACCGGCAGGTTTTTCATTGCCCTATCTGGATAATCTACTTTTTGTTTTTCGGAATCATACCAGGGATCTTCATTACCCCAAACGCTATAAAACCTGCGCTGTAAGATTCTCATTTGATCTGCAACTGCTTCTTCAGCATAGCCCTGAAGCCTTGAATCAATCGTGGTGTATATTTTTAAACCATCTTCATAAAGGTCATAACCATTATCAGTGCACCACTTATCGAGGTATTTTGCTACAGCAGCCCTTAAATAAGAATCGCCATCGCTGCCATCCTGCATTTTACCTTCTTTTAATTTGATGGGCTGCTTTGAAAGCTCCGTCAAACTATCCTTACTCAGGTATTTGTACTTGTTCATCTGCGCCAGCACCACATTTCTTCTTTCTAACGCCTTAACAGGGTTTTTAGTTGGATTGTATAGTGTAGTACCCTTTAACATCCCCACAAGCATGGCAGCATCAGTAGTAGATAAATCTTTCGCTTCTTTATCAAAATAAATCCGGCTGGCCGTTTTTATTCCGTAAGTATTATTACCAAAGGAAACGGTATTCAGGTACATGGTTATAATGTCGTTTTTAGAATAGTTAGACTCCAGTTTTACTGCCGTTTGCCATTCTTTTAGCTTAACAATCAAAGTTCTCACTACAGGAATTTTGATCAATAAACCCTGCGATTTATTATAACGGGTGCGGTAAAGGTTTTTTGCCAGTTGTTGGGTAATGGTACTGGCCCCTCCATCTTTACCTAAGCCTATTACTGCACGGCCAACAGCCTGTACATCAATCCCCCAATGTTTGTAAAAACGTACATCTTCGGTGGCTACGAGTGCCTGTATCACACTAGGGGCAATTTCTTCGTAATTTACCGGGGTTCTGTTCTCTTTAAAATAGCGGCCAATCAGTTTTCCGTCAGCAGTATAAAGCTCCGAACCTACACGAAGGGTAGGTGCTTTAATATCGCGAACACTTGGAGAGTAACCAAAAAGCCACAAAAAGTTAAGCTGAAGCGCAGAAAAGAAAACTATTATAAAAAATAAAACTATTGTAGAATAACGTAAGTACTTGTTTTTTATCTCTTTAAACATATTGGATAAGATGATCTTTAGGTAAAAGTCGTGGCGTTAAATATAAAAAACTCTCTATGCAAATTAACGTATTTAATTTACTTATTTTTTAGTTCTATATTTAAATTGTTAACCCATTGCTTTATCTAAAATAATTTATAAGTATGAAGAACGAATTTAAAGACTTAATTGTACAGGGAGATAAGAAGTTTTTACTAAAAAACCATAAAACAGACTTTACCGGTGGCTATAATAAGGAAAAGGCGAAGGATGCACTGGTGAATTCGAAAATTGAACTTAATCACTTACAGGAGAAATTATATGCAGCCGGAAAACATGCCATACTGATTATTTTTCAGGCAATGGATGCCGCAGGAAAGGATAGCGCTATCGAACATGTAATGAGCGGTTTAAATCCTCAGGGATGCCAGGTTTATAGTTTTAAAGTACCTACAACTGAAGAATATGAACATGATTTTTTATGGAGACATTATAAAGCGCTGCCAGAACGTGGCCGGATTGGTATCCATAACCGTTCGCATTATGAAAATGTGCTAGTGTGCAAAGTTCATCCAGAATATATTTTAAGTGAAAATATTCCTGGTTTTACGGAAGTTAAAAAGATCAATAAAAACTTCTGGCAGCAACGTTATAAGAGTATTAAAAACTTTGAGGAACATTTAACGGCCAATGGAACTGTGATTTTGAAATTCTTTTTGAACGTAAGCAAGGATGAACAGAAACAACGTTTTTTGGATCGGATAGAAGACCCAACAAAAAACTGGAAATTCTCATCAGGCGATATTAAGGAAAGGGCTTTGTGGAATAAATATATGGATGCATACGAAGATGCAATTAATGAAACAAGCACGGAAGAATCTCCCTGGCACATTATTCCGGCAGATAAAAAATGGTTTGCCCGTTTGGCCATTAGTGAAATCATTACAGATAAACTGAAAAGCCTGGATCTTAAATTTCCTGTTTTGGGTGAAGAGGAAGTGGCCAAACTCGGCGAAACGAAGAATATTCTGTTAAGTGAATAAAAAAATGCAGGTCTATAAGCCGGGTTCTGTTTCCTGATTGCTCAGGCTTCTATCATTTATCCACTATAAACGTTGCCGTTTATCTCTAACGACCTACCCACTAACATCGGACGGGCAGCCCTTTATCCCGACGTAAAGTCGGGATGTTAGCCTATTTGGTCTTTCAACTCCCGGGGTTTACAAACCACTGCAGTCGCCTGCAATGCTCGTGCGCTCTTACCGCACGTTTTCACCCTTATCCCGAGGCCGCAAGCGGATACGGGACGGTATATTTTCTGTTGCACTAATCCGTGGCCCAGGTTTTCATTCCTGAACCCCTTTCCGTTAGAAAGCGGGATGCCCTGCGTTGCCCGGACTTTCCTCTCTCCCGATAAATCGGAACAGCGATAGAACAACCTGCATTTTGAGCAAAGATGGGGTTTTTATTCATATTATCACAATTGTGATAACCCTATTCATTTGCTAGTGCATATATTTCATCCAGCACTTTTTTAGAAAATCTAAAATTCGTCTGTTGTATTTTTTGAAAAATGGGTTTTACTGAGATAATTATACCAACATTTTTTGCCTTTAAAATTATACCTAATGTACCTGTGTAAAGAAGGTTTAATCTTTCAGCTGCTTTTCTACCTTTATTATCATCTAAAATAAGAAGAGAACTTTCTGATTCCATCGCTAATGCAATAGCACTTGCTTCACCAGCATCAATATCGAGAGAATTTTGAAATGAAATATTCTTTGGTGATCTGATTTCAATCCATTCAGGTAAAGGAGAACCGAATTCGGCTAAAATAGTAGGAGTGGTTACAATTTGTGAAAAAAGAGACCTTAAAAGATTAAGCTCTCCAATATTTTCTAATAAAATGAAGCAGGTTGTATCAGCGATTACAATTTCATATTTTTTCTGCATCGCTTAACATTTCTGAAACGGGATAATTAAGTAATGAAACGCCGTAATCAGAAAGCAACTCAGAAAAGGTACGCTTTGGTAAATCAGCCATAGCAGCGGCCTGACCCAATGATAACTTTCCAGATTCGTAAAGTTTTGCTGCGATGAAACGTACAGTATCATGCTCATGTTTGCCTAAGCTATCGGGAACTTGAAGGGTTATCGTTGTCATACCTTAAATATACGAATAATATTTATTTACAACCCTGCAAATCTTTCGAAACCTTTGTGTAAGGCACAAATCCCAGCTTATTCCCAAACGAATTGGTTACAAAAACCATTACCTGGGCTACATCAATATCCGCCAACTCGGGAAAAGCAGGCATTTTTTCCTTATATTCTTTGCCATGAATGACAAAAGTTTCGTTTGCTCCATTTTTGATGAAACAGGCCAAACGCGTCTTGTTTGCTTTTAGGAAAACGGAATCGGTTAGGGGCGGTGCAAGCTGGCCTAAGCCTTCTCCGTTTTCGCCATGACAATTCTGGCATTTGGCTTTATAAATGTCTTTTCCGTTCGACATGTAATTTTGGAGGTCGATCGTCTCCTGGTTCTGGCAGGAAACAATAATGGCGATAATGGAAAGTAAAAAGGCAGAATTGATGATGTATTTGCGCATGTATGTTTGTCGTAAAAATCGTCATCTCGAACGGAGTATAGCGAAGTCGAGAAATCTATCGAGTTAGATCTCTCCATTCCACTGCGTTCCAGTCGAGATGACGAACTTAGATTATTACTTTTTATATTCAGCCAATAAAACCGGAATATCCTTTTTCAATTGCTCTACCTGATCTTCCTTGGTGCCATCATAAGCACCGCGGATCCGCCTGTCTTTATCGATTAAAACAAGGTAGCCTTGGTGGATATAACCATCTTTAGCGGTACTGTCTTCGCCAACTGCCACTAAATAGTTTTTCTCGGCCAAAGTGTATACACTATCTTTAGTACCGTAAAGAAATTGCCATTTCGGGCCATCAACACCCAACTTTTGAGCATACTTTTTCAAAACGTGCGGCCTGTCGTATTTAAAATCGATGGTGTGTGAAACGAACATCACATCGGGATTGGTTTTAAAATCATTATAAACCGTCATTAAGTTGCGGTGCATGGTTGGGCAGATGGTGGTACAGGAAGTAAAGAAAAAATCTGCCACATAAACCTTTCCATCGGTAGTCTTGTTGGTGGTTACTACGCTATCCTGATTCAGAAATGACCAATCTGGTATGGTTTGATAAACGGTATCAATTTTTTCTACGCCGGCGGCATCTTTAACGGTTTCGGCATGGCGCTCGCCATAAAATGGAAGTTTACGTTCTTGTTTGCAAGCGGTAAATATTGAAATGGCTAACAGGGATGTTGCCAGATATGCTGTGAATTTATTCATGATTTTATTTTAAAAATGTAAATATACGAGGTATTTTTCTTAAGAGATTAATTGTTTCATGAAGTCCGGGGTAAGATGTCGAAAAGTCCGGAGTTTGGGCGTTTAAAATATTACGGTTTCATATCTTTCAACCTCCGTATTCAGACTCCTGACTTATTTTTTACGTACTTTGTCGGCTCTGCTAAAAACTTCTGTTTACAACTTTCTGAACAAAAATTATAGGTAATTTTATTATAAACCGCACTTTTCGACGCATTTGTTTTAATTTTCGTTTTACAAACTGCATCTACCAAAACTTTTTTAGCTGAATCGATCGGGCTTGTTTTTCCGCTGTCGATTATGGCATTTGCATTCGATTTTAAGCTTATTGTTGCTAATGAAATGATGATGATTGCTGAAATTGATTTTTTCATATTTATATATTTTAAAGTCCGAAGTAGGTCCGAAGACCGAGGTTTGGGTGCTTTGAGACTATACTCTTAGACTTCCAACTTCGGTCTTCTGACGCCTGACTATTCTATTTAACCTGGTACGCTTTAATCAACGAATCCGATTCTCGCGTAACTTTGATATAACCATCCTCTACAGCCCTGATTTTAACCATTTCTGTTTTATAGTAATCAAGGTCTTCCTGTTCGGTTTTTCCTTTGAAATCATCTTTAAAGAAATGCATCCAGTCCATCATTTTCTCGTCTGTCGCATTTAATCTGGTAATTAAATCGTTGATTTTTTGTTTTTCCAGCACTGCATCCGGAGCGAGTTTAACCTGATCAGAAATCAAGATTTTATCGAGTTTCATTTTATTCTTAACTACTTTCTCCCCATCGATCATCAATTTATCGTGGATATTAAGCACTTCCTTGCGTATAGCTTTCGAATCTGGCTCTGTTTTACAGGAGAAAAACAAAACTGTTATCAGACTGAGTAATACCATGTTTAATCTGTTCATATTGTTATGATTTAAAAATTATAAGTAATTCCGACATAAACTTTTCCGGCACTCATCGGGTGGTCGGTTTCTGCTTCCCAGATATTTTTTTGTACACCGGCATTTAAGGCCACATTTTTGTAAAAAACGTCTACACCTGCACCGCCCATCAGGTTATTCATTACATGTTCTCCGGTTTTTTGACCTTTGTATTTTTCTCCGCCAGAATATTCATAAAAGAACTGAGCCGATGGCATGATTTTTACGTCTTTGCCGATACTTTGTGTATAAAAAATATTCAGAAAACTGGTGGTGCTGTTGGCAATGCCTTCATCGCGGCTATTGGTACCATTAACTTTATAAGAAGTATTTAAACTTGCTCCGAATTTCCCCAGGCCAACCATGTAGTTTAAATATACAAAACCATCTGTACTGCCTGTGCCAGCTTGCATTAAGGATGAATAACGGATACCTGCATTGTTTTTGAAATCGTTTTTACCCGTAGGCAACTTAATTCCTGCACCTGCAACCAACTGCTGTTTAAAGTTATCCTCGAGTTTTTGAACCAGGTGATAACCGGCATACAGATTGATATCGCCAACACCAGAAATAGATGAAGTATAACCATTATAACGCTCGCTATTAGAAACGTAAGGCAAAATGGCATTAATTTCGAGTTTGCTGTTGATGAAATATTTCCCCCTGATTTCTAAAGAACGGTAAAGTTCGTAATCTCCGGGATTACCAGCATGGTTCGTAATTGGGGAATCCTGACTTCTGGCCGGGATAAAGAAATTTCCTCCACTTGGGAAAAGAGAATGCGATTGCCCTTCGTAACCGCTGAAAGACCGATAACGGTATAAAAGACTGATGCTATTGCGATTATAGTAAGGAGTAATGCCCATAAAACAGCCGCAGATATCGCAGGCAAAAACCTGACTGCCCATGAGTACAAAAACTAAAATTAATAACTTACGCCTCGCTGTATAATGTATTTTTGATAAATTCATTGTCTGTTAATGTTTTTAAAAATGCTTTAATCTGCTCTTTTTCTGTTGAGCTTAATGGAATACCGTTTTTTAATTGCACATCGAGATTGGCCGAAGCTTTTACGCCTGAATTGTAATGTTCCAAAACCTCATCTAAACTGTAAAAACGACCATCGTGCATGTACGGACTGGTATATTCGATATTTCGTAAGGTAGGTACGCGGAATTTACCAAAATCAGATGCAATACCTGTAATATGCGACCGACCTTCGTCGCTACTTATTAAATCCAAGCCATTACTTCGGTAAGAAAAATCGGTAAAAAATGGTTCTGCATGGCAGGAAGTACATTTTTCTTTAAATAAGTTATAACCAGCCGATTCTGCAGTTGTAAAGGAGATTCCTCCTTCTTTACGCATCACCTTATCGTATTTCGAATTGCCAGAAACCAAAACTGCGGTAAATTGGGTAATGGACTTCAAAATAAGCTGCGAATTGATTTCTGTTGAACCAAAAGCTTGTTTAAATAAGTCAGGGTAAGGTGCTGTATTTTTTAGAAACGCAACGATGGTTTCTATATCCGTGCCCATTTCGCAGGCATCGGCAATGGCATTAAGTGGCGAAGTTTCGATGTTTTTTACGCCACCATCCCAAAAGAAAGCTTTTTGCCAGGCCAGGTTAACAAGGGGAGGTGTATTCCGCTTTCCCTGACAATTGTTTACGCCATGGCTTACTTTATGATCGAGCTGGGTAAACGCAGCAAACTGCTGGTGACAGCTTCCGCATGAAACACTTTTATCGGCCGATAACCTAGCTTCATAAAATAATTTCTTTCCCAGCGCAAAACCTGCATTGCTTAACTTATTGTCTTGAAAATTGTATGCCGGGGCAGGGAAATTTGCCGGAATGGAGAAGGTAATCTTCTTTTCTTCCGGTATTATTTCTTCTTCATTTTTGCTACAAGCATACATCATCGCAATGCTTATCAAAAGCACTGCGATAACGGTTATTTTCCTCAACATTAATTATGGATGTGATCTAAACGGAATAAACCATTTGTATAGTTATTGGCTACAATTACAGAATTTGCACCACCCATAGTGAAATTTAAAGTAGCGAAACTCACATCGGTTTTACCTGTAAATAATGCAGCTGCATTTACAATGAAGTGCATGTTTGGCTTACCATCTGTGCGTACTCGGAGTGGGTTAGCCGCATTAATTTCGGTAGCAAATGTTCTGATCGTATTATTCGGATCGGTTACCCCTCCGATATGAAAAGTAAGGGCATTTCCAGCTGCTGTAGATTGTGGTGAAGTTCCTTCCAGTTTAACAAAAATGTAACCACTGTTCCAAGTCCAGAACATACCATTGATGGGATCTAAAGCACCGGTTTGTGCGCCGGCAAAGTTACGGGCATAATCTACACCAATGGTGTATTCGATTTTGGTATAATCGCCCGTTGGTACATCTTTTAAGGTAATGTTTGTCGATTCGGCTTTCGAAGCGTCAATTAAAAAATAGCTTTCAGGAATTAGATAAGTTGTTCCATCAGCTTTGCTTAATTTGATGTTGCTTACATAATATTTAAAGATGTTGATTTTGAAATCTTCGCCTTTGGCATTTTTATAAGTGGTGGTACTTAAAACCAGCGGGCTTCCGTTTACCTGGTTTTCGAATTCAATCGAAAAAGTAGATTTAGTATCTGCGGTAACTTCATTGCTGTCTTTTTTGCAAGAAGATAATAGTATAACAGGGCATAACAATGCCAAAAAGTATTGTGATAATTTCATTTTAAGAAAATTGGATAAGTAAAAATTAATTTACTGTCATTCTGATCCGATAGCTATCGGATGCAATAAAGAATCTCTGGCATTTCAGCAGAAATTAACATTACAGAAAATGGCAGTTCTAGTGGTTCTTAAGAAAGAGATTCTTCGCTATGCTCAGAATGACAAATAGCCAACCTTAGCGATAGCATAAACTTTCGCATTAAAACCACAAAAAAATACTTAAACCGTTTTCGGTGGATGAAAAATAGAAATGGAGAGGTCTTTAACCGGTTTTTCGATGTAAAGATTTTCTGATGTAATGATAAAATAAGGGATATGATGATTTAAGGCTACTGTCTGAAACTTGGGTTCAGCTTCCGTAACTCTTTTTAAGTTTTCCTGGGTCTGTTTGTTTTTACCTTCAAGGTCTTTTAACTTTTTAGCCAGGAAACACTGTCCATCACAATGAAGTTCAGGGTGTTCTTTATTGATACAAAATACACTGGTAATGTATTCTTTGTTCATTTTATAACCAGAATAGATTACCAACTGCATAAACCCGTTGCTAACGGTGCAGGTAATGATAAGATATATTAAGATTTTTTTGAACATGGTATTGCGCTGCAAAAGTATTAAAGAAATTGGTTGCAGCAAAGAAAAAATAAAAAGGCATATAGATTTCTTAAAACTTTAGATCTATTTAGAGTTGTATAGTGCAATATCCTTTAAAAATTTAAAGTCCTTAAGGTTTAAGGTATAAAGTTCTAATTCGTGAAACATCGCCGTAGATGCAATCAAAGCATCTGGTAGATTAAGATTGTGGGATAAAGAAAATTGCTCTACTAATTTTACTGCTTGTCTGGATATCGGGGAAGAAATGGGTAGAACAAGCAATTTATCTATATCTTTTCTAATCAAACTTAATTCTTTCTTATTTCTTGCTCCGTAAAGTAATTCAGCGCATGTAACATCAGAAATTGCAACATTATTTTGACCAATATTTCTAAAGATATCAATCATTAAATCATTCCCTTTATAAATTTCAATAAAGATATTTGTGTCACATAGAACCATTATCTTTTCCAAGATTTTTCGCGAAGTTCTTTTGAATCAATATTATAGTCGCTCCAGATACCTTTAGATAAGGAAAAATCCACTATTTTGGCTGATTTTTCCGAATCAGTGATTCTTAATTCCGCATCAATATCCCATGATTTTAAAAAGTTTAATAACGCATCAATTTTACGTTGCTCTACATTATCTTTTAAAATTATCGCTGTCATGACGTCTCCTTTATAGCGTAAATATAAGTAATCTATTTTTATTGATAGATTTTCAACTTAAGATTTTATCTTTTTTTCATAGCTCATTCTGTAGATCTATGTCTGTTAGTTAATGCTTCAATCAAAATTACAATGAAAGTTTCCTGCAGTGTGCGGCATCAAATCATGAGCAATCAGTAAAAACCCTGATTATTAAATTCACCTGTGTTTTTAGTTTAAAATAATTTTTACTTATCTTGCCTTACACAAAAATGAAACCTATGAAATTATTTAAAACTATCGCAGTAATGGTGGTATTATCTTCCTGCGCGAAAAAAGAAGTGCGAGATGTACCACCAACTTTTAACGATCCAAACTGGACGAGAATTGAAATTGCGGATGGAAAAGAAGCCCACGCTGTTTATGGAGATATCGATGGTACGTTAATGGTGTCAACCCTTACTGAAATTTATCAAACTACTGATAAAGGCAAAACCTGGCTTAAAACGAAAGTAAATCATCAGCCTATTTATGGTTTTATGTCGGTTAAGGATACTGTTTTTGCGTTACAAGCCAATAGTCTTAAAAATAAAGCCAATGAATTACTCGCCACTTTTAGTCAATATTTTACTTTGGATAAAGGCTTTACATGGAAGCGATGCAGTCAATATAATGTTTCTGAAGAAAGATCGCAGGAATTTGCAACCATTGCTTTAGATAATCAGGTGAAGATTAAACTAAAAGAAAACTTAGAACCTGTTAATGGTAACCCGAATCATCATTATATCTTAAAACGCGATATTGAAATTTTCGAAAAAGGGTTTTCAAAAATACTTGCTGTTCCATTTGATAACCAGATTACCAATTTGCATGTAGATCAATCGGGGAGATTGTATGTTTCTGCTACAAGGAGTATTCATGATAAAAAAACAGGAAAATCTGTTGGAGCTGAAAAGAATGAGCCGGCTGTTATTTATATTTCTAAGAAAAATGTGAGGGAGTTGATTGATCAAAAGTAGTATGTAATTGTTATGCTATTTAAGCCTCTGATCCTGATGTAAAATTCGGGACAGGGTGACTATACTAATCAAGACTGCATTAAATAAACACAGATGAACATTATTCACCTGTGTTTATTCTTTTTTGTCGGTTGGTTAAAATTTGATTCTTAAATAACCCATTTATGGTTGATTGATAAGTTGTTGTATATGATTACCCCAAATTTCATAACCTTTTTCTGTTGGATGTACGTAATCAAGCATCATTCCCGGTAAAAAGGTGCCATCAGCGTTAAGCATGTCCGGACCAATATCAACCAAAGTAATTTTATTTTCTTTTGTGAATAGGGCAAGCTGACGATTGATTTCATTAATCAATATACGACGGTTGCTCTTTGGATCCTTTTCCCGAGGAAAAATAGCCATTACAATTAACTTGGCATGCGGAACCTTTGACCGTACACGCTTACAAATTGCACTTATCCCTTCCACAATTTCTTCTGCAGTATTCATTCTCGCATTTTCTGTTTGGCTGGTATTATTTGTTCCGATATTGATGATCGCCGTTTTTGGTGAAAGCGCATCAAGTTCGCCATGATCTAAACGCCAAAGCACATTCTGAGTTCTATCCCATCCAAAACCCAAATTAAGTACACGAAATTGGCCGAAATATTTCTGCCAAGACTTTGGTCCGTTAGGCGTTTTTAGTTTGCCATTAATATCTCTAACTTTTGGCTCACCGCCCCAAAAATGAGAAATAGAATTACCAATTAAAACAATTTCAGGTTGGATGGAATCTTTAATTTTAATCACCTCTGCGTGGCGTTTGTACCAATCATAACTATCTTGCTCTAACTTTGGCACGGGTATTATTGCCGTATTTGTTGGTTTTTCTTTATCCAGGCTGCTATCTCCCATCAGTTCAGATAGGAGCGGCTCCATAGCCCTTGCCCAGGCTTTGGCACCTTCTGGACTTGGATGAAGCCAATCAGGCATCATGGTTTGGTTTATCGATCCGTCAAGATTTAGAAACACATGGTTTACATCGCAGTAAAATATATTTTTTCCATCAGCCAATTTAGAAACAATATTAGATGCACGTTCCAATATAGCCCGGTGCGATGTGGGGTTTGGCCCACCGTAACAACCCGGGAAACTTCTTAAAATAATAATTTTAGTATTGGGAAGTTTTTGTCTTAATTTTTTAATGATTTCTTCAATACCACCGGCAAGTTGATTTGCGGTATGGCGGGTAGGATAATTTTTTTCATCCACGTTATTTGTCCCAATTTCTAAGGTAACAACTTTAGGCGATTGTCCTTCCAGTTCACCATGATCAATATTCCAAAGAATATTTTCAGTACGGTATCCACTAAAGCCTAAATTAAGTGCTTTACGTGGAGCAAAGAATGTATTCCATGTTTCCTGGTATTGTGGCTTTTCAAAATTATTAGTGATTGAATTGCCAATCATTATTAAATCAAACTTTTCGTTTGCAACTAACTTAAGTTTTTCATCGTGTCTTTTTCTACTATAACCTTCGGTTGAAATTGCCGCAGGATTTTGAGGTAAAATTGCTTTAGCAGGGACAGTATTTAGAAAATTTTTTAAAAGTGTAGTTAATTCATTATTGTTTTTCCAGTTATTTTTGTTGGAAGAAGGATCTTGCAAAAGGTTAAATTTTGCTTTCCCATCGTATCCAATCCATGTTTTGGTATACTCAGAGCCACTATTTATCCACAATGCATTCTCATTTTTATAATAACAGACAAATAAATTAGAGATAGGCTTTAAGGGAGGAGTTATGGCTGGAATAACCGTGCCCTCTATTAATGTGTTTAGGTTTGATGCAGAAATTAACACAACATCATTTGGCTGTTCGATATCTTTAAGCCTTTGGATAGTTCTTGCTGCCAGATTACCACCATTGCCTAAGCCCATAATAATAAATTTTTTATCGCTTAATTTTAGTGAGTCACATTTGTTTTTTAACATTTTAAACGCTTGTTCACTACTTGTCAAAAGTATATCTTTTTCACTTTTGTCTATTTTAGAAATCTGATAATTTAGAACAACTACATCAAACCCCATTTCATCTAAGTAATTTGAAACAGGCAAATTTTCTTTTTTTAAACTAAGTGCATAATTTTCATCAGCAAGCAAAAAAACTGTTCCTTTCGGTGCCGTTTCCTTTGTACGGATAATTCTTAAAAATGGATTTTCTGTACCTTTTGTATTTTTAACAACACTTTGTTTAGTTAATGATTCTCCGTTAATAGATAAGAAGTTTTGTGCTTTAGTTATTCCAGTAAAGCAGAAATAGAATATAAATATAAAGTATTTTGATAATTTCATAGATATCATGTGTTTTTTTAAGATTGGCAAAAAAACAAAAAAACACAGACACCGTTAGATATCTGTGTTTTTTTCTCTTTATTTTCCTGATTTCCTAGGATAAATTGCAATTAATTAACCCTATGCCTGTAAATCAGTCATTACCGCTTTGATTTTTTCGCCAAGTTGTGCGTTAACCTTCTCAAAATCTTTTCTATCTGCTAAAGGCGCATTTACGCTGCAGTAGAATTTAATTTTGGGTTCTGTACCACTCGGACGGGCAGAAACAATGCTTCCATCTTCAGTAATAAATTGTAAAACATCAGATGTTGGATAATCCAGTTTAGTTACTTTTCCGCTTGCTAAATCTGTCTCCTGGCTTAATTCGTAATCTTTCAAAATAGAAACTTTCGATCCACCCAATGTTGCAGGCGGATTTTCCCTGAACTTAACCATCATCGCTTTAATTTCTTCGGCACCCGATTTACCTTTTTTGGTCAGCGAAACTAAATCTTCTTTATAAAGACCGTATTCTACATACATATCCAATAAGGCATTGTATAAACTTGCACCTTTATCTTTATAATAAGCAGTCATTTCAGAAATAAAAGCCGCAGAAACAACGGCATCTTTATCGCGTACTAAATCGCCGATTAGGTAACCGTAACTTTCTTCACCACCACCAATAAAGTATTTTTTACCTTCCAGTTCCGTCATTAACTGACCGATATATTTAAACCCGGTTAAGGTATTGTAATAGGTTACATTTTTCTTTTTAGCAATTGCTTCGATCAGATTAGAGGTAACAATGGTTTTAACAATAAACTGGTTACCGTCTAATTTACCGCTATCCTGCCATGCCGAGAGTAAATAATTGATTAATAAGCAGCCGGTTTGGTTACCGTTAAGCAATACCCATTGTCCGTTATTATCTTTCACTGCAATACCTACGCGGTCGGCATCAGGATCGGTCGCCAATACTAAATCGGCGTCAATTTCCTTTGCTTTATTCATGGCAAGGGTTAATGCTTCCTTTTCTTCCGGGTTAGGGTATACTACCGTCGGGAAGTTTCCATCCGGTGTGCTTTGCTCTTCAACAAGGGTTACGTTTGTAAAACCAAACTGCGCTAAAGCTTTAGGAACTAAAGTAATTCCTGTTCCGTGGATAGGAGAGTAGACAATTTTTAAATCATGCTGTCTTTTTATGGCTTCCGGAGAGATTGAAAGGGCAGTAATACCGTCTAAGTAAAGTTTATCAACCTCTTCGCCAATTAATTCAATGTTAGTCTCAACCCGGTCGAATTTAACTTCGTCGATGCTCTTAATTTTATTTACCTCATCAATAACCAGTTTGTCATCAGGAGAAGTAAACTGGCCACCATCAGCACCATAAGCTTTGTAACCGTTATATTCTTTAGGATTATGCGATGCTGTTAACATTACGCCACTTTTGCAACCAAAATGACGCACGGCGAAAGATAATTCAGGTGTTGGTCTTAACGCCGAAAAGAAATAAACTTTTATGCCGTTTGCAGAGAAAACATCAGCTGTAATTTTGGCAAAATAATCAGAATTATTTCGGCTATCGTGTGCAATAGCCACGCTGATTTTTTCGCCCGGATATTTATTGTTTAAATAATTTGCTAAACCCTGGGTTGCCGTACCAATGGTATATTTATTGATGCGGTTAGAGCCAGCACCCATAATACCACGTAATCCACCTGTTCCAAACTCTAAACTCCTGTAAAACGCATCGGTTAATTCGGTAGTCGCATCTTTATCTACAAGGGCCTGTATTTCTGCCTTGGTTTTTTCATCATAATTTCCACTTAACCACTGGTTGATTGTGGCTTGTGTTGATTGGTCAATTGCCTGCATTGAGCTGTTTTTTTAATTTAATATCTGGTGTTGAACAAATTTTAGTGGATGATGTTTGGTTAAAAACTATTTATTTTCATCCATCCAAATTTTATTTTGTTGAGGGTGTTGCTTTTAAGCTGCTTTTGCTTATTTTCACGCCCCGATACAATAATAAAGAAAATTACATATTCCACTATTAAAAATGAAACCATCATATTTTTTCTATAGCCAAAAGTAATAAATAAATTATGATAGCTTCATTACCTTTAAAAACAATAGGCATTAAATGAAAATATTAAAATTTGGGGGTACTTCTGTAGGTAGTCCCGAGCGCATGACGAAGTTGTTGGATATCATTAATCCAAATGAAGAGCAGATTGTAGTTTTATCAGCCGTGTCTGGTACTACAAATAGTTTAGTAGAAATTGCAAATTATTTTTTAGCTGGAGATAAGAAGAAGGGAAGCGAGTGCGTCGAAAATCTATATCAAAAATATAAAGCTTTTGTTATTGAGTTATTGCCCGTGGCCGAATTTCAGGAACAGGGAAATGAAGTAATCGATTATCACTTCGGCTTTTTGGCTGGATTAGCAAATGATATTTTTACTTCCATTGAAGAGAAAGTAGTATTGGCACAGGGTGAATTGTTATCTACAACTTTATACCATATTTATTTAAAATCGATCGGTGTTGCATCGGTATTGCTGCCTGCTTTAGATTTTATGAAAACGGATGAGGATAACGAACCTGATATTCCTTTTACCACAAAACATTTAACGCCTCTTTTGGAGCAGCATAAAGACAATAAATTATTCATTACTCAAGGATACATTTGCCGCAACAGTTTTGGTGAGGTAGATAACCTTCGTCGTGGTGGCAGCGATTATACGGCATCATTATTAGGCGCTGCAATTCTGGCTGAAGAGGTTCAAATCTGGACGGATATCGATGGCATGCACAATAACGATCCACGTATAGTTAAAGGCACTAAACCGATTGCCCAGTTATCATTCGATGAAGCGGCTGAGTTGGCTTATTTTGGCGCAAAGATTTTGCACCCTCAATCGGTTTTTCCGGCACAGAAATATAAAATCCCAGTTCGTTTGTTAAACACGATGGAACCTTCTGCTGCAGGTACCTTGATTACCCACGATAGCGAAAGAGGTAAAATTAAATCGATTGCAGCCAAAGATGGCATTACCGCAATTCGGATTCAATCTAGCCGTATGTTGTTAGCTTATGGTTTCTTGCGTAGGGTTTTTGAAGTTTTTGAGCGTTACAAAACACCGATCGATATGATTACCACTTCGGAGGTTGCCGTATCGTTAACCATTGATGAAACCGCTCATTTGCCACAAATTATCGCAGAACTGGAGAGTTTCGGAACCGTAGAAGTAGATACCGATCATAGTATTGTATGTGTGGTTGGCGACTTTGGTTCAGAAAAACATGGTTTCGCCAGCAGGGTTTTAGAAGGATTAAAACACATTCCAATCCGTATGATTTCTTACGGAGGAAGTAACTATAACGTTTCGCTTTTAATATTGAGCGAATACAAAACAGAAGCTTTAAGAAGCCTGCACAACAGGTTATTCGAATAAGAGGAAAAAGGCACCGATAGCTAACAGCAGGCCGATAAGGAAATGAAAAGCCAGAAAGCTTGCCGGTAGCATTCCATTTTTATGTTTTTTGTAAGAATTATATAATCCTGCAGAAAGAATAAGGATGATAAATATGGCAGCTGCTATCTTCATTTTTTGATAAATAAAAGGAATAGAACAATAAGGAGTAACACGATAAAAAACCGGATTTTTCCATTGTACTGTTTCTGGGTAATTCTTCCATGCTTTAAATCCAGGTAGTTACCCAAATAAATTAGCCCAAAGAATAAAATTAAAATTATAATAAGGAATTTGAACATGTTCGCCGATAAAGATATATCAAAGTTTAACAATATAGAAACACCTTTTTACTACTATGATACCGATCTGTTGCAAAAAACCTTGCGCACCTGTGCAGATGCAGCGGCTCCGTATCAATTTCACATTCATTATGCACTAAAGGCAAATTTCAATAGTGTGCTATTAAAGCAGATCAAAGAAATTGGTTTCGGTGCAGATTGTGTAAGTGCAGGAGAGGTAAGAAGAGCTGTTGAAGTTGGCTTCGACAATAAAAAAATCGTTTTTGCCGGGGTAGGTAAATCTGATAAAGAAATTAATGAAGCCCTTGATCTTGATATTTTCTGCTTTAATGTAGAATCTATCCAGGAACTTGAAGTGCTAAATGAGCTTGCAGGTAAAAAAGGTAAAACCGCACAGGTGGCCATCCGAATTAACCCAAATGTTGATGCACACACCCACCACAACATTACCACCGGTTTGGATGAAAATAAATTCGGTATCAACTCATGGGATTTGCCAGAATGTGCTGATACTTTAAAAGCGTCGTCAAACCTGAAATTTATTGGAATCCACTTTCACATTGGTTCACAGATTACCAATCTGGATGTATATAAAAACCTTTGCGTTCGCGTAAATGAATTTGCAGCCTGGTTTGAAGATAAAGGATTTAATCTTAAAGTATTGAATGTGGGTGGTGGTTTAGGGATCGATTATTACAATCCTGATCATCAAATTCCTGATTTTGAATCATATTTTAAGATTTTTAATGAGTTTTTAACCGTTAAACCTGGTCAGGAAGTACATTTTGAATTGGGTAGGGCCTTAGTTGGCCAATCAGCTTCATTAATTACAAGAGTATTGTACATCAAAAACGGAAAGAAGAAAAACTTTGTGGTTTTAGATGCAGGTATGACCGAATTAATGCGTCCGGCATTGTATCAGGCCTATCATAAGATAGAAAATTTAAGTCGGAAGTCTGAAGTCGGAAGTCCGGAGTCTATGGCTCTCAAATACGATATTGTAGGGCCAATTTGCGAAAGTACTGATTGTTTTGGTAAAGAGGTTGAGCAGCCTGAATCTTTCAGGGGCGATATTTTTGCCATTCGTAGTGCCGGCGCTTATGGCGAGGTAATGGCTTCGAAATATAACCTGAGAGATGCCATAAGATCGGTGTATAGTTACGAGATATAAAAGAGATTTCGTCATTGCGAAGAGGAGCGACGAAGCAATCTTACAACAATCGCTATAATCCATAGTAGTAAGATTGCTTCGTCGGCTGAAAAAGCCTTCTCGCAATGACGACCTTTATTATTTTAAATCGTTTCCAGATACAATTTTTGCAAATCGACTGCCGAAATACCCTTTGCATCCAAAGTATGTACAAGTGATCCCTGCTTCATAATGCCGATTCTGGTACCCACATGTACTGCATTAAAAATATCGTGTGTAGCCATAAATACACTTCGGCCATCCTGTGAAAGCTGTTTTACAATTTCACTAAACTCATCAGTTGCCTTAGGGTCGAGGCCGCTTGTAGGCTCATCCATCAAAATCACCTGGGCATTTTTGGCTACAGCAATCGCAATTCCTACTTTTTGGCGCATGCCCTTGCTGTAACTGCCCACCCTTTTATGAAAAGCACCTGTTTGTAAACCTGCCTGCAATAAAAATGCTTCAAGTTCCTCTAATTTATAGGTATAACCCGCAATGCGGCTAAAAAAATCAAGGTTTTCTATACTACTCAGGTGACCGTAAAGCATTACCACTTCTGGGATATAAGCTAAAAACTGTTTCGTTTGTTCATGGTGTGGACTAACCACTATTCCGCTTACCTTTGCTTCGCCACGAGTTGCAGCGGTAAATCCTAAAAAAAGATTAATGGTAGTGGTTTTGCCTGCACCGTTCTGTCCTAATAAACAAAATACCTCTCCTGCTTCGACCTTTAAATTCAGGTTATTCAGGGCAACATGCTCCTGGTATTTTTTGGTTAATCCGATTGCTTCTAACATAAAATAAAAGTAAGTTCATTGCGGTTTGATCATTGTTGATCAAACCACTTAAAAATTAAAATTTTACCCCTAAAGAGAGCCTGATGGTAAATGGTTCTCCCTCTACAAAGAAGTAATTGTTCCCTGTGTAAGGAAAATCAGTGGTAATATCACCAGCTGCCATGTAACGTTTATTGGTTAAGTTATCTGCAATTATCCTGAACATGTATTTTGGATTGCTAAAACTCAATCCTGCATCAAATTTGGTGTAATTAGGCAGGTAAGTATCTCTTTGGCTGATGGCCGAAAGTTTGATAATGGTGGTTTGACCGGCACTGATTGAAATTTTGTTATAACCTTTTAATGGAATGCTGTATTGCAACCAGGTATTAAATACCTGTTGAGGTACATCAGGCATTTTCTGTCCCACAATTGAAGGATCATCTGCTGTTGGGTTCAGGTTGTTATCTTTAGTTATCCTGGCATCTACGTAGGTATAATTGGTGATTAGCGATAGCCTGTCAGTAATATTTCCGATTATATCCACTTCAAACCCATTGCTTACCACTTCACCTAACTGCAGATAATAAGCAATTGCCCCCGCAGAAGCCGCGTAACTTCTGAAATCTCTTGCCGCAACATTTCTCTTTACTGCATGGAAACCATTAACAGTAGTTAACAAACGCCCATTAAACCAGTTCTTTTTAAAGCCCAGTTCAAAATTATTACCGAGTTCAGGCTCAACAGGCTTAGAGGCGGTAACGGTTTTTTGTCCGGCCTGCGGACCATCAACAGTTTCGCTTACCACCTGACCGGTTTTAGGAACAAATGATTGATCATAAAGGAAATAAACAGACGATGTAGAGTCAGGCATAAAACTTAGGGCTGCACGCGGCGAAAAGGCATGTTGTTTGTAATAATCAGGTGTACGTGGACCTTTTGTTGTGGTAAGGATATTCTTGTTGCGGTAATCTGTATACCGTGCACCAATGGTTAGCAAAAATTTATCAAGCGCGATGTTATCATAAACATAAGCTGCCGAATAATGAATGTGATTTTCTTGTCTGATTGATCTTTTGGTTATGTTTACCGTATTCGGATCTACATAAAAATTAGGGTTATTCCGTTCAAATGGAGTAGCATTAGTGCCATAATATGTGGATAGGGAATCTTTGCCAGTGGTATAGTCGCTTCCAATCAATAAGGTATGTTTTAATACACCTGTTTTAAATTTACCCGATAAAAACAGGTTCGTATTGTAGGTTTCGCCCAATATATTCGAGTTGCTGGCAATACGATTGGTTTTGCCCTGATCGTTAAAACTGATCGAAGTTCTGTTATTTGCCGATACCATGTACCATTGATTAGCCGGGGCTTTAACAAAGTTCGATTGCGAGGTAAGCTGCCAGTTTTCATTAAATTTATGAATGGCGCTAAACCTAAAGGTATGTGTTTGCGAAATACTCAGGGGTAAGCCGATTCCTGCACTGAAATTTAGGCTGATCGGATCCTGCAGTACATCTTTATCCTGACGTAATTTGTTGATAGATGAACCGTTTTTAACCTCTCCGCGAATGTAATTGTATTCGGCAATCAGGTAAGTACGTGGACTGAAATTGTATTTTAATACCGGAGCAATTACATATTTGGTGGTTTTCATGTAATTGAGGTAAGAATCCTGATGCTGAAATGCGGTATTGAAACGGTAAGAAAAGCCCTTGCTTTTTAAAGCACTTCCAATATCTGCTGTAGCGCGGAACAGGTTATAATTGCCACCGGTAACCTGCACATTCAACAATTTTTCCTTAGGCGATTTGGTTACAATATTCAACGTTCCGCCAGGTTCGCCCAAAGCGCTTATAAAACCCGCCGGACCTTTAATAAACTCCAGGTTTTCAATGATGGATTCATCATCAAGCGTTGCCCCTAAAACCAGGCGGTTTGGCATGCCGTTAATCGTGGTGGCGGCATTAAATCCCCGTATTTTTATTGATGCCGAATTATCAAATGGCGAACTGTTATAACCAAAATATACACCACTTGCATTTCTGGCCATATCTTTTAATTGCAATCCGCCTTGTTGTTGTATTAGGGCAGCAGAAATGCTGATGATATTCTGCGGCATTTGCAACAAGGGAACCTGCATTCTTAACGTATTGGATAGGGTGTCTTTTTTGAGTTTTACGGCTTTCTGCCCATCAATGCGGACTTCGTTAAGCTGACGTGTTTTTGTCGTTGAATCCTGCGGGGATCTATTCCGTTTTTCATGCTGAGCGAATACTTGTGGAACCGAAATAAATAAAAGTAAGATGAGGTAAAGTGTTTTCTTCATTTTTGTGTGATTGGTATGTGTACTCTTGTTTGATTTAAATTTTGTGCTTGAAGCTTTTAGAAAGAAAAATGATCAAAAAGCTGATGACAACCAGGTATAAAATACCCCAAATAATATCGGGATTTTTTTTTATCAAGGTTTGAAGTTTAAATTCAGGTAGGTTCCGTAAATCATTTAATGTTAGTTTCTTATCAGCTATGACATAACCACTCATAAAATCTACCCAGGTTTTTTGAAATGCATTTACTTGATCCTGATATGACAGGTAATCTTTAAGTCCTGTTTCAGTAATTCCATTTAGCATATATTGGATTTTTGTCGCCGGATTAATCCAGCTTAATTTAAAAGCCGATGTATTTTGCGCCTCGGGATATTGGTTATAGTTCGCAACTACGTGCGTCATGCGGCGACCTAGAAGATCGTAATATGCAGCAAAGCGTGTATTGCTGTTTTCGCTGGTATCCGATGGAGATCTTAACTTGCTGTAATTTGGGTTATTGATGTAAAACGTATCGATAAGCAGTTTAGGGGGCAATGCCCATACCGTTTCACTATTTTCCCTCAGGGCTACAGCTGCATCCGCCTTTAAAGGGATTGGATGATATAAACGTACAATAACATTGCACAACGCTGGTAGAAGCATGAGGAATAAACACCACATTCCTAGTAGATAAAGTGCATTGTGTACAGAAGTTTGGCCTAATCTGATGATAAAAAAAACTATTGCAAACCAGAACAAAAGATAAGCACTCACGCTAAACAGCCATAATAGTGCTGCTGATAAATCAAAAGAAATCAATGTAGCCGAACTGATGAAGCCGATAATACTAAGCAGCCAGGTTAGTACACCAATCAGTATAAACCTGAAAATAAGTTTATAACTGATGATTTTGCCAAAATAGATGCCCTGTACCGAAAGTAATTTATCAGTTTGCTGTTCCTTTTCTCTTGATAAAACATTGTAAGTTAAAGCGATGGCAAGCAAAGGCAGCAAATAAATAATCACATAAGCAAGATCAAAATTGCCAGAAGCAAGCATTTCGGGATTTGAAATCTCTGCATTAGCCCCCTGCATAAAATTGCGTTTACGTGTAATTACATCATAATAAGGCATTAAGTCTCGCTGTCCTACAGATAAAGCACTGATGGAGTGAGGTTTACTAAAAGCATATAAAGGGTTTTTATATTCTATTACAGCTGGAATGCCGGCCTGATTAAATAGGATTTTCCCTTCTTTCGTAGTGGTATCAGCAAAGAAACTCGCTTCTGCCTCTTTGAATTTCTTTTGGTATCCTGATGTTAAACTATCAATGGCCACTAACTGCTTTTCGGTGAAGCGATAACCATAATAAATGCTGTAAAATCCCGTCAAAAAGAAAAAACTGATTAAAAGAAGCATGAATTTTTGTCTTACAAGCAACCTCAGTTCAAATAAAAAGATGATTTTAAACAGCTGCATAATTAAGGGCTAAAGAACGTGAAGCAATAAACTGAAGTAAAAGAACAAGTACTAAAATCCATCCTGTTAATGAAAGAAAGGCTACTTTTTTCTGGAGTAACACCTCATCAATAGGAGGTAACTGATAGTTAAAATCTTTGAGTCGGCTAAAATATTTCGGACCAAGCACATATTCCCCCTTTAAATCTTTGTTATGCATGGCCAGTTGCATATTCAATTTCCTGATGAGGTTGTTGCGGTAAGCCTGGGCCTGTTTAAAAAAATATTCATGATGGTAAAAATCTGTGCCAGCCAGTGTCATCGACAAACGTTTGGTAGATAAAAAAGGATTAAAAATGCCCGAGGAATTTAAAAAATGCTGTTGATTAGCAAAAGTATTTTCCACCTCCCTGAAATAATGGTTAAAAGCCAAAGTCCTGTAATCCTCATTAAACTGAAGTGTTAAGCCATCTATGTTGAAAGGTAATGCCGAAACGCTATCAACATGATATTTTTTGAGCAATCCTTCAATATAACGTTCACCACGGGCGTTGTAAGGATCTTTTCCATTTAATCCTTTCCTGTAACCCTGCTCCACCAAATCACTAAAAGCAGCTCGCGACATTAACGGATAACTGCGGTCTGCCACACCGGTTATTACCTTGGGAAAAATGATGCTCATAAAAATCCAGAAACATAAGGCACTTAACAATGCCTTTCCCGAATGGTTACTGATTGCTGAAATAATGGTGCCCAGTAAGGCGATCAGCAAATAATACAAGGAGTAAGTTATAACGATCCATAAAAACCGGGGCAACAGTAAAGCGGTATCGGGAGCGCATAAAATAGCTATATCTAGTACGATGAAAACCGGCAATACAACCACCACAATGAGCAGATAATTGGCTAAAACTTTTGCCCAAATGATTTTAACGCTGCTTAAACCTTGCGCCAGCAGCATTTTAAGTGTGCCACTTTCTTTTTCGCTGGTAATACTGGTAGAAGTATTAAATAACAGCAACAGCGGAACGAGGAGTTGTAAAATAAGCGCAAAGGTTAGGTTTCCAAAACGCATGGCAGAATCATTGTTCTCTGCTTCGCTATTGCTGATTTCGTGCTGAACATGGGCCTCAATTCGGTAAATGTTTCCTGTATAATCGTTAATGCCCGTATCAAAAACGTTGAGTATGTTCACTGGTTTAAACAGGTAGGTTCCAAAATGGGCTGCGTCGTGCGGGTTGCGTTGCTGATGTTCCCATTGTTGCCTGAATAGGGTATTGGCTGCCAAACGCTGTTTATGGCTGGTTTGGTAGCTTAACAGCGTGCACACTGTTGCTGCAATAAATAATAACCAGATCATCATCGCTGAAATCAGAACAGTTTTGTTCCGGTAATTGAGCAACAGTTCTTTTTTAATCAGCATCTGCCAGCCGGCAAAACCTTTCATTCCCATCTGAAATTTATGTTTATTTAATGCATCAAAGTTGCATTATATTTTACATATTTGCAACTACATTGCATTTACTAATTTTATTTTTTTCATGTTTAAAGATTTTATCCGTAGAAATAAGTATCCTTTTTTTAAGCAGCCCGATGCGATGGATTGTGGTCCGGTTTGCCTTAAAATGGCTGCAGCCTATCATGGTAAAAATCTTTCCATGCAATATTTAAGAAAACTGTGCAGAATAGGGAAACAGGGCACCACTATGCTCGATCTGATTGATGCGGCAGGCAATCTGGGTTTTAAAACACTTGCCGCTGAAATACCCCTTAGTAAATTAAATAACGTTCCGTTACCTTGCATACTACACTGGCAAAAAGAACATTATGTAGTGCTTTATGAAGTAAATGATCAATACGTTTACATGGCCGATCCTACTTTAAATAGTAAGATTAAACTGAATATTCAAGATTTTTTAGCCGGTTGGACAATCCATGCAGAAAAGGAAGCTGGCCGGGTTTTACTGTTACAACCCGGGCAAGCTTTTAACAACCTGAAAGAAATCCCTGAGCATAAAACTTCATTATGGTCTCTGTTGCCTTACCTCAAAATGCACCGCAAAAGCTGGTTGCCTATATTGGCGAGCTTGATTTTAGCCAGTGGCTTTTCACTTGTTATACCATTGCTTACCCAAATGGTGGTTGATAAAGGGATCAATGCAAAAAACACCAATTTACTTTTATTGATTTGTCTTGGTCAGTTAATGCTTTTTTCAGGCCGGATGCTGATGGATTTTATGCGGGCCAGGATATTGTTCCGCATTGGTGCCAAAACGAGTATCATCATGCTCAAAGATTTTTTAGCCAAACTGATGAAATTGCCTTTTTCCTTCTTTGATAACCGCCAGGCAGGCGATAATATGCAGCGCGTAAACGATAATCAACGTATAGAAGAGTTTCTAACCAATTTTCTGATCAACTTTATCCTTTCAGCCATCACTTTACTGGTACTTGGTGGCGTATTATTTTATTACAACTGGCAAATATTCCTGCTTTTTATCATTGGCGCAGTAATCAGTGTAATTTGGTCGAATTCCTTTCAGCAAAAACGAAAAATTATAGACCAAAAGAAGTTTAAAGTACTTTCTGCAAACCAGCAATTGCTTTTGGAGATTTTTTATGCCATGCAGGAAATAAAACTCACTGGTAGCGAAGAAGATAAAAAGGAACTTTGGGAGAGCCTGCAGGATCAATCCTTTGATCTCAAACTCGAAGCACTTCAGCTCGATCAGCGGATGCAGGGCGTGGGTTCTTTTATTAACGAGGTTAAAAATGTACTCATTACCTATGCTGCGGCCATGCTGGTGATTAACGATCAGATTACTTTGGGCGGTATGTTGGCGGTTACTTATGTGTGTGGACAGCTTAATGCGCCCGTAAACCAACTGGTCGAATTTTCGAGGGTATCTCAGAATACGAAGTTCAGTTTGATGAGGATGGATGAAGTACAACAGGAAGAAGAAGAAGACCTGGAAGTAAAGGAGGAAGTCAAAAATTCAGGTCCTGTTGATATTTCATTGAACAAAGTTTCTTTTCAGTATGGTAACAGGCATTCGCCTTTTGTTTTACAGGATATTGATTTACACATTCCAGCGGGTAAAGTAACAGCAATTGTAGGGATGAGTGGAAGCGGAAAAACGACGCTCATTAAGTTATTACTTAAATTTTATGGCCTAACCGATGGTGAAATCAAACTTGGTAAGCAAAATATCACCAATGTTAATGCGAAATCGTGGCGGAAACATTGCGGTGTAGTGATGCAGGATGGTTATGTGTTTATGGATTCTATCTCTAATAACATTTTTGCGGGTGCAGTTGTAAAAGACATCGAAAGGCTTTATGAGGCTGCTAAAATGGCCAATATGCACTATTTTTTCTCATCGATGCCCTTTGGCTACGATACCGTAGTAGGCAGGGATGGTTACGGGCTTAGCGAAGGACAAAAACAACGCCTGTTAATTGCCAGGATGATTTACCGTAATCCAGATTATATTTTTCTGGATGAAGCCACCAATGCGCTTGATGCGCAGAATGAGCGGTCGATTGTAAATAACCTGAATACATTTTTTAAAGGCAAAACGGTGCTGATTGTGGCCCACAGGCTAAGTACTGTTAAACATGCCGATCAGATCGTGGTACTGCATCAGGGGCAAATCCAGGAGCAAGGCAGTCACGAAAGTTTGCTGCTCAAAAAAGGAAGCTACTACAACCTGATCAAAAATCAACTCGAACTGGGCAAATAAACATCTATTAATATGAGCTTAAAGATTTTTCCTTATTCATTGGCGCGTTATGCAGGATTGCACCATCAACATTTTGACGATTTGAAGTTAAGAGACACAGCACATTTGCTGGAATTTTTAGAGAAACTCATTAACGAAAAGGAGCGCTTAAAAAAATGCTTTTGTGATACTTTATACCCCATTATTACAGAACAAAAGGATGATAAAGTAAGACAACAGTTAATTAATATTAAAAGACAGGTATTCAATGATAAAAAGATCAATACCGAACATCTTTCTTACTTATCCGAAGCCGTAAATATTAAACTGGAAAGATACCTGGATAAAGCACAGGAGCTTGCTCTTTTTCTGGCAGAAAATACATTAAAATTTGAAGAAGAACAGGATGTGCAACGAAAATGGTTGCAGCAAATGTCGTTAAATGCAGAACTGAGGAATGGTCTGTTATTATCCAGTCCTTTACTTTACGAGCAATTAAATAATTTCATTAAAAAAGATAGCAAAAGCTTTAAACAAAAAGAGCAACGTATTGTGTTTAGCCTGTTGCGGTATCTCAGCAGGATGGCTTATAAAACCTCTCCATTTAGCAGTTTTACTTATACCGGTATAATGAAGATAACCGGTTTAGTTGAAAAATTGCAAACGAGGCATGAGGTTAAAAGCCGTTTAAAATTAAACAATACCTTATTTGAATATCTTAAAGCTATAATTAAAAAACATCCTTTATTGAATGAACATTTATTGCTTAAACTGAATATAACCACAGAAATTAGAGGGAATAAGATTTGTTTTTTAAGCAATTTCAATAACATAGAGTCTTTTCAACAGCTTAACGCCAATCGTTTACAGCTATTGGTTTATCAATATCTGAACAATAACCAGGATGCAGTTTCTCTTAAAAAACTAATTTATAATCTTACACCACATTTCGAAAACCCGGATCATGAAAGTATAAAAATATACCTCATTAAGCTGGTAGAAGCTGGAATGCTTGAAATGGGATTGGGGTTTTCAGGCATGGACGAAATTTGGGATGATAAGCTGTTACTTTTTCTTAGTTCATTAAAAAAAGCAGAACCTTCGGTTATCCCTGTTATTACCCTTTTCGAAAATTTACAGCAATATAAAAATGAATATCCATCAGCCGAACCTTTAAGCCGGTATAAGATGCTTCAGCAGGCAGAAGAACAACTGAACAGCACCTTTGCCATGCTGCAGCAAGAAGCCGGTCTTCCTTTTTATACTGGTGTTTCTGATAAAAAAATGGAACAGGAAAATCCTGAAAAAGAAATATTTTCTGCCAATAAATTTATTCCTTATTATTTTTCTGCCAGGCATATTTTTTACGAAGATTGTTTTACCCCTGAAAATTTAACACTGCCTGAGCCACGGGTTAAAAATTTTGTTGTAAAAACGGATGAATTGATCAGTCACTTGCTTCCACTTGATGTAATGCAGAAAGAACGCAATAAAATGCGTGATTTCTTTCTGCAACATTATCAAAATGATGAATCAGTGGTTTTAGCTACTTTTTATAAAGACTACTATTTTTACGTCAAAAAGCCCGAAAAAGAGTATAAATTACTGGAAGAAGTTGATTTTTTAGCCTTCAGGCATTGGAAAGAGGCTGTTTTGTCTAAATTATTAAAAATAAGTGATGCCAATGAGGATTTGATTCATTTTGACTCGAATTTTTTTACAGATTTACCAAAAAGAGAGGATTTGGCTCAAAAGTCTTCAATGGGCATGTTTGTACAATTTGCCGACAGTGAAAATGGATTTACAGGCGTCATTAATGCGCTTTTGCCCGGCATGGGTAAAGTAAGCGGTAGGTTTTTATCACTATTTGATCAGAAAATTATGGAAGGTTTTGTTCAATATAATGAAGGCCTTTATCCGCATAAAACCAAATTAGAACTGAATGATGCTTCTACATTCAACGCCAATATTCATCCGCCATTGTTGGCACATGAGCTTGATCTCCCGGGGGGAAATAACATTTATCCAGCTGGCAAACGGTTTAACATTAACGACTTGAAAGTTGGGTACGACGATCAGAAAAATGTACTTACGCTGCATGCCGGAGATATGGAATTATATAGTTATGACTTAAGTTTAGAGTCTTTCTACAACAGGTCTAACCTCTATCAGTTGCTTGCGCATTTCAACCCAGATGCCCGTGTATCATTACAGCCCTTTATTCAATTGGTTGATCAGTTTTATCAGGATAAAAACCCTGATCCGGCACCTGATTTATTGGTTTTGCCCAGAATAGTTTATGCCGAAAATGTGATCATCAGGCGTAAAACATGGCGGATAAAAACTGAAATTATCCCTGTTCAGGCAATAACTGAATCAGATTTCACTTATTTTATCAAATTAAACAACTGGCTGAAACGGAACAAAATACCTACACAGATTTTTATTTTTCTGAGAAAGCGTGCCTACCAAAATAAGGCAGAAGGAAAACGGGAAGGTTTGCACGATGATTATAAACCACAATATCTTTCTTTCGATAGTTCTTTGTTGGTAGGGATGTTTAAGAAACTACTGTTAAGGGCGGGAGATTACATCACTTTTGAGGAGGTTTTTCCAGTACCTGATCAGCATACCGTACGCGAATACCTCATCCAATGGTATAATTATGAATAGAATATGGAAAAGCAAGAAGATAAATGGCTATCGGTGTATATTTTCTACCAGGAAAATGCAAATCAACTTTTAAAACAGCTAATACATCCTTTTATCCTGCGTTGGCACGCTCCCTGGTTTTTTATCCGGTATTGGGAAGGGGGTGACCATATTCGTTTACGCTTAAAAGCCGCAAAATTGGAACACGATTCGATTATTAAAGCTTTGAATTTGGAAAATACAGCTATTAAATCTTTCCGTATTGCCCAATATGAACCAGAAACAGATCGTTATGGAAATGCTGAAAGTATTACCTGGGCAGAAAAATATTTTGAATGTTCTTCTAACTATATACTGAATTGGATCGTTAAAAAGGAGGCAAAACAATCGGTTGCTATCCAGGCAATAAAACTTCATTTGGCACTACTGCATACTTTAAAATGGGATCAGGATGAGTTGATAGCCATTTGTAATTTCTTTTTAGAAGGTTGGTTGCCAAAATTGTACAATTCAATCGATCCAAAAGAAGAACAGCGCTTATTTTGGTTAAATCAATTTGAAAAGGTTTTTGCTCCGGTGAAAAATCAAACTGTTAGGGCGGTCAGGCAGTTTTGGTACGGGCTGAACAACGGTATTGCAGAAGACAATTTCATCGATTATATATCAAAAACAACTGAAGTCGTAAAAATGTACCAAAATGCTGGTTTTGAAATAAATACCATGTTTCAGGTCATTTCCAGCTTTATGCATATGAACAATAATCGCTTGGGTATTTCGAACTACGAAGAGGCTTATATCATGTATTGTATTATGGAATGTTTGCAGTTTATCAATGAAAATTTAATCCACCAATCTTGAGTATGTTGAACACAGAAGAGATCGAAAAACTGAAAGATCAGCTTTATGAAATCCACGGGGAATTAATTTTTAACCTCAAAGAAAATGATCTTGAAATCTGGTGGCCTACACCGTTTTATATCAACCCTGATGAATATGAATTTAGGGAAAGTTATGATCTTTTTAACGGCAACTGTGGTATTATCCTGTTCTTTTTGGCATTATATCATTTCGACGGGAATATTGATCATTTAAGGATAGTAAAGAAAGGAATGTATCGTATCCTAAATGCTGATGCAGTATTGAATCCGGATTTTTTTGCGCTTTATACCGGATTGGGTGGTGTAATTTATACTTGTTTAAAGGTTTTCGAAACTACGGATGATGTTTATTACAAAGAAAAAGCACTTGAGCTTACTCTGAAGAATCAAAAGCAATTGAGCACAGGTTTATGGAAAGCAGATATTTTAAGTGGTTATACCGGTAATTTACTGATGTTGACCTTACTTTATCATCATACTCATGATCGTAAAGTTTTGGATATGGTTATTTCCTTAATTGATCGTTTAATTACGGAAGCACGGATATCGAAGCAGGGTTTAAAATGGGATTATTCGAAGTCAAAAAAGGCTTATGATAGCATGACGGGATTTTCACACGGTGCATCAGGTATTGCATGGGTATTGATGCAGCTTGGCCAATATTTTAATGCTGCGGGTTTAATCTACCTGGCAGAAGAAGCGTTAAAGTATGAAATGCAGTATTTTGATGTGCCTGCTAAAAACTGGCTTGATTTGCGTCTTGGTCCACATCGGCTAAATAAACCCGATGTACATAGATGGGAACTAAAAACCTTTTTGTCAGAAATGACCGATGTAAATGCCTGGGCACATGGTGCAGCAGGGATAGGAATTACAAGGCAAATGGCGTTACAGCTTACAAAAAAGGAGCATTATGAAGTAGAATGCCAGCATGTTTTGCAACGTTGTCGGGAAGATTTAGAAAGGTTAAATCGAACTGATTTTACATTGGTGAGTGGTTACTGTGGCATGATTCCGTTTTTATTAAAGCGTAATATGGTGGCACAAATTGTTTCTATACTGGATCAGGCACGAAAGTTTCATCAAAAAACAAATGGTTATAATGGATACGTCTCTTGCGGAAGCGATGATTATGGATTGCTTTCGGGAAAATCAGGTGTTGGTTATATTATCCTAAGTTTGTTGGGCAATAAAAATGCAGACAGTGTACTTGCACCAGAGCTTCCAAAGCGGAGTATCAATACCGGTTTTTCTAAAAAATACGGTCTGAATGAAATTAAAAAAGCGATTTTCTCGAAATATTATACCAGAACATTGGAAGAAAGGAAAGGAGTAAATAGCAATATTTTTGAAGCCGAAGACATTAAGGATTTTAAAATAAGGCTTCAATCTGAAGTGTCGAAAACCAATGGGGCAGAAATTCAAAAAATATTCGATCTGGAAAGCCGGTTAGTCGATCTATGGAAACGGCACAAAGGTTATTTCAGTTTCGAACAAAAAAACAAGTATTTGCAAAAAATGGCTAATGAAAGCCTCGCGATAACTGATGGGACTTTGATGGATAGATCCTTTGGGTTAAGTGAACATGTAGAACTTTATCGATATGATGCTATAGATGATCTGAATATCCTTTTATTGATTAGTGAAGGAACTGGAATAAAAGAATTACAGGTTGGTGTATTTGCCGCAATGATTTTAAATGCAATCGAAAAGAACAGCACGAAAGGAGTAGCGCTTATAAAATCACTTCAATCTATATTTTTTAAAGGGGAACTTAATGAAAAGCAATTAACAGCCGTGCAGGATAAAGTGGTACCACAAATGCGTTTATTAATTAAAGCGGGGTTTGTTCAGGTTGGTTAACTGGTAATTGGGTTAATTGTTTAAATTGGTTAACTGTAACTGGTCGTTCTTCTCAATTATTTTAGTCAAGGCGCCCTAAAGCGCCTTGAGATGAAAACACCAGTTATTAACTAACAAATAACCGTGGTACACTTAACGGGTGGCGTATGATGGTCATCTGTCTGTTCGGTGTGGGTAGGTTCCGATACGTTGCCTAAACCGCCAGATAAACGCATAGCTACTTCGCTATCAATACTGGTTACAAAGCTCTCTAATTGAAGATCTTCTAAACTCAATGTGATTCTTTCTGATTGATTTTTCATAAAATAATGTATTAATGTTGATGCCTACTGGTGGTTACGGGGTTTCGGCTTATCCCCGGTTGCAACAGTACTAAATTACTTAATTGCAACTATGTTGCAAAATAAAAAGAGATATTTTTGCAACATAGTTGCGAAAATATTTTAATAACGAATCAATTAATTGATTATCAATGATTTATTGTTAAAGAAAGAAAATAATATTAATGGGGGGGAAGGATTAAAAAGAAGTACTTTGACTTTGAGAACGAAAATATTAGTTTATTTTTTGTTTTTAGCTGCTATGAAAACAAATACACCCGCAATTAAAATGATGCCACCGGCATAAGGTGGCCAGTTAACCGATTTTTCTTTGTCGGCTGAGATCTGGATAGGGCCTGCATCTACAATTTTTTCTTTTTTAGTATAAGAAAAACCCGTCCAGATAAGCATGGCAATACCCACAACGATTAATATAAGTCCAATTGTCTTGTTCATGATATATTATTTATATCAGAACAGTACCGAACTCATTATGTTTTATTGAAATGAATAACCGAGGCTTATCTTTTGCGCCGAGTTGAGGTTGCTACCCACTTCGTAAGCAAGGAAAAATCTATTTACAGACAGAGAATAGTTAAATATAAAGCCAAAGGAATTTCCTTTTCGGGCATAATCATCCGCATTCAATCCGTATTTAAAACTATCTGCCAAACCAGGCGTGCCACCCAAAAACAACCTGAATCCATGCTTGATACCATGGTCATTTCTGGCTCTCCAGATCACCTCGGTTGATAATCCGGTTGTCCAAAGCACTTTTCTGTCTGTAACAGCTACATAGTTCGGGATCCTGTTATTATAAATTTCTTTCCTAAAGGCTGTGTAATCGCCACCTTCAAAGCTGATGGCATTTTCAAAATTAATAAATCTGAAATCTGTATTTCCATTAGCAGAAGTATGGTGCAAGCCTGCAGAGAATCTTAAACCAACACCAGTTATCGATTTTTTAAATGCGGGAAGATAATCACCAGAATTGTCTACAGCATTATTTTGAACATTGTTTGAAGCTTTTCCGGTATAACCGAAAATTCCAAAGGCAATGTTTCCCTTTTCGAAAGTATGTGAAAGGTTTACATTCGCCATTGCAAGTTCAAAGGAGACTTTACTATCCGGAGCACTTGCACCAGCATAACTGGCAGATACACTGGTTAAAGTTTTCAAACTATCGGCACCCATTGCCCTGGGTATGTAACCCATATTATTCCCTAATACTGCAGGTGTGAGGTATGTTCTGCAGGAGCTGAATAAAACAGCAGAAAGTAATATTAAAAAGAGAGCGTTAATTTTAGTTTTCATTTTATAGATTTGTTTACTCGTCAAAGAAATCAACCAGACCACCTAAGAAATATTCCTGGATGCCTTCTGTAAAATCTTCATAATCTTCATCAGGAATATTGGTTTGTTTAAACTCCAGTGATGTTCCTTTTTTATCTTCGTGAAGTTTGATGGTTACAATAGACGCCTCGTTTTCTTCTCCGAAGTACCATTGCTGTACAATCTGTTTCCCATAAGTAAATTCAATGTTTTTACCTGTAATGTCACCATCCCAGAAAGAAAATTCAGTTCCGGGCACTTCCTCAAACTCCACTTCGGCACCCGTCCACAGTTTTATGCTGATATCTTTGGTAAGCGCTAAATAAACTTCTTCGGGTGGGGCAGGTATATAGGCGTATTTTTTAAAGTCTTTCATTTTCTGCTATATCTATTATTTCTTGTTTTTCGCTTATAACTTCTTGTTGGTTGAGATTGTCTATTCTGAAATTTTCATTTAAATCCTGAATTACTGCACTTCTCCATGCCGAAGATGGATAAGTAAATACAAAGGTACTTTTTACACGAGTAGATCTAACAAAATAAGCTATCCAAAGGGAATAAATAATTATTTTTCTAATTAATGTTGTTACATCTGAGTCGGTAAAGAGCTGATTACCTATATGATTACCCATCGTAAAGAGAAATACAAAATCTAAAATTGCCACAATAATAGCGGCTATTTTTAATCCTATATAATATTTTGTAAATATTTTTCGGCGGTTAAAAAATAAAAATATCATCAGTATGCTAAATGCAATCATACTGATGTTCAATGCCGTTTCGATAAGCAAATAGAGTTGGTAAACGAACGTTGTAAATCGATCATAGCGATCAAGGTTATCCCAAACCCTTTGACTAAATGTTTCTGCCTTAATTATAGTAAATAGCGAGGTAAACGGTAAAACCACAATTCCAATGCCTGCAACAATGAGCCAGCCACCGATTTTTGGAGCATATTTTATTTCTTCAAGATCAAAAGGTCTTTTTCGGGTATAGATAAATGCGCACACACCCATCATTATGACGAAAACAAATACACATAAAGTTACCATCCAGTAATTTAAATCCGATTCATTTTCCGTCTCATAATCATTACCCCAATATAAACTGTAGCTCAGTTTATCCATTATATTGCTTCTATCTTTAATGTATTGTTTGGTATCGGCACCCGAAATTTCATCGGCTAAGTTTTGATAGCTATAATTTATTGTTAAAGTATCTGACTCGCTTTTCTGCGTGTAATTAAATTTATAGCTAGGTCGATCAACACTAAATTTATTGTCTTTAAGGTCCCAATCATCTGGGAAAATGATTTTTAGTTTTTGATTGATATTGCATGGGTAAACAAGGTCCATCGGTACATCACGCGATTTTTTGAGTTTTCTTAAATCATTGCTGATCAGATCGCCATAAAAATAGATGTCAAATCTATTAGAAAGTGAATCGTCTCTTACCCAAATGTTGTCAATCTCATAATTTTCAGTTAAATAAACAATGTTGTTGGTCTCATCATCTTTAACAGTTATGTTTTTTACGGTTTGTATACCAGGGTATAATTTTGCATAATAACTTAAATAATCCTTTTCTAGTTTATCTGTCCCATCACTATTTAAATCTGCCCTGATTTGATCGGCACAATTGTGTGTGTAGACCGTTTTAATTTGGAGGGTCGCTTTTTTACCCTGGATTGTATCCGGTACATTAAAAATTGAAGTGGCATCAATTTTTCCCTTGGGATTGCTTTTAACCTCTTCAAGTTTGTCGTTGCCAGGTTTTATTACCAGAACACTTGCAGAATAAGGGAAATAATTTTCTGTTATAGGTCCACGCTGATCAGACATGGTTGCATCAATCCAGATTTTTTTATTCTTGAATTCAACTAATACCACAACATGATCAAATGCACCTGTTGAGGGTAACCTTTCTTTTGTTTTATTCTTTAAATAGGTGTTTATGTACACAGGATAAGCCTGTATACCCATATTTTTTAACAGGTAAACGAGTAAAAGCGACTTGTCTTTACAGTCGCCGTAGCGCTGTCTTAAAACTTTTTCAGGAGAATTTGGGCGATGGGAATACTGCCCCATTTCTACCCCCATATACCTGATCTCATCTTGTACAAACCGGGTAGCAAGTTGTAAATATTGTTCTGGATTGTTGTTAGATTTTGCTTTTAGCTCCTTAACCTTAGCATTAAGGATGGCTGAACTTTTTAAGTCGTAAGTGTTTAAACGGACAGACCAATCTACTATGTCTTTCCAGCTGTGGTATTCACTGATTTGAACCCGTCCGTAAGGGTTGTACCAATCGGGTTCATAGTCGTAACTGGTGAAAGTTTTAGATACCTGGCTTTGCCATTGGTATATTTTTAAATTATCCGTCTCCGTAGTTTTTAGAGGAGGAACAAAGTTGAAGTTTTTGAGTTGTATATCGCGTTTCTTATTAAAAAGCAGGCTAACATAAACATTTGAGATTTGACTTCCGCCTTCAAAATAAATGATGTTGCTGTAGCGCGAATCGAAAACCGGATTTTTTCCTATAATGGTATACGAAAAGTCAATTCTATCTCCTTTCCGAACATCTTCTAAAATCAAATAAGCATTAAATGTTCCGCTATAAATAAATTTATTGAGCTCTTTCTCATTCTGGATAATTTTGAAATTACTGGCGTTAAGTTTATCAATAGGTTTGTTATCTCTCCAGATAATTATCTTATGAAAAACAAGTTTCTGGTAAGATGGATCAAAGGTAACCGATATTTCAGAGCCATTTTGTACACCTGTATCTGAAATAATCTCACGGATATCATGCTCGTATTCTTCGGACGTTTCTATATTGGTTTGTTGCTCATAAAGAAATAAATACCAGCCATCCTGAACATCCCTTGCTGCCGGCCGTTTATCAACAGTTTTTACTTTTTGTAGCCACCTTGGTTCAGTTTTGGAAATGAAAAAATTATTTTTTTGGGCAAAAGATATATTGATCCAAAAAGCAAAAAAAAGTAGAATAAGTTTTTTGAGAGCGTTTTTATTTAGCATATTTTAATTAATAGTTTATTTAAATGCGTTTAATCCGGTTACATCCATTCCGGTGATGAGTAAGTGTATGTCGTGTGTACCCTCGTAGGTAACTACCGATTCTAAGTTCATCATGTGGCGCATAATCGAGTATTCACCTGTAATACCCATTCCGCCCAGCATTTGGCGGGCATTGCGGGCAATATCTAATGCAATTTCTACACTGTTTCTTTTGGCCATCGATATCTGTTCGGCCGATGCCCTGTTTTCACTCTTCAATACGCCCAGGCGCCAAACCAATAGCTGACCTTTGGTAATTTCGGTCACCATTTCGGCCAGTTTTTTTTGCTGTAACTGGAAACCGCCAATGGGTTTTCCAAACTGTACGCGTTCTTTTGAGTAACGTAGTGCTGTATCATAACAATCCATCGCTGCTCCCAAAGCGCCCCAGGCAATACCATACCGGGCCTGGTTTAAACACCCCAAAGGACCTTTTAATCCGCTGATTTCAGGAAAAATATTTTCTTTTGGCACTTTAACATTATCAAAAACAAGTTCGCCAGTGGCAGAAGCACGTAAACTCCATTTGTTATGTGTTTCAGGGGTCGAAAACCCTTCCATTCCGCGTTCAACTACCAATCCTCTTATTTTTCCAGATTCATCTTTAGCCCAAACTACAGCAATATCCGCAAAGGGAGCATTACTGATCCACATTTTCGCGCCATTGAGAATATAATGACTTCCGGCATCTTTAATATTGGTTACCATTCCGCCGGGATTAGAGCCATGATCAGGTTCTGTTAAGCCAAAACAGCCCATCATTTCGCCGCTGGCTAATTTTGGAAGATATTTTTTACGTTGCTCTTCTGTACCATAAGCATAAATAGGGTACATCACCAAAGAACCCTGCACAGAAGCTGTAGAACGAATGCCAGAATCACCACGTTCAATTTCCTGCATCAAGATGCCATAAGCAGTATAATCTAAACCAGCACCACCATACTCAACCGGGATAGTGGGGCCGAAAGCGCCAATATCAGCCAGGCCTTTTATTAAATGTTTGGGAAACTCTGCTTTTTGTGCATAATCCTCAATGATTGGGCTCACTTCTTTTTTTACCCAATCCCTTGCTGTTGCGCGAATTAATTTATGTTCATCGGTTAACAATTCATCCAATAAATAATAGTCTGGCGCCTCGTAAAGGTCTTTTTTTGCTGATTTGCTCATGTATTTTGTGTTATCTGGTTAAGAAACCGCCTTGATTTCAAAGGTAACAATTTACGGCAAGGGGCATTATATTCGTGAATAAAAATTTAATTTTGCAGCATACAAAATATACATGAGCCATTTCAAACAAACCGTAGCCCTAAAAGATGTAAAATGTTTTGCCCTTCATGGTTATTATCCTGAAGAGCAACTGATTGGAAATCATTTTGTTGTGGATTTAGAAACAGCATTTATACCACAGGGATTTAACGATGAGCTGGCGCAAACGGTTAATTACGAGGACCTGAATAACATTATTCTCGAAGAAATGAAGCACACCCAAAAGCTTTTGGAAACGGTTTTGAATAAAATTATTTCTAAAGTAATTGAATTATATCCGTTTGTGGATACCGTTGAGGTGAGTATGAAAAAACTAAATCCGCCGATGCCCGGCCAGATCGGACATTCTTTTGTTAAACTATCCTATACTTCAGCCAAATAAAATGAATTTTACCAAGATAAATCCTGAAATTTTAGCAGAAATTAAAGCTGCAATCGGAGCGGATAACGTTTTTACTGATGCAGAAAGTTTAGACCATTACAGTCACGACGAAACAGAAGATTTACGTTACCAACCTGAAATTGTGGTAAAACCAACTTCTCCTGAAGAGATTTCTTCGTTGTTAAAAATCTGTAATATACATGGCGTTCCTGTAACGCCTCGTGGTGGTGGTACAGGCTTAAGCGGTGCCGCTTTGCCCATTTATGGCGGCGTTTCTTTATCAATGGAAAAATTTAAAGCCATTATAGCTATTGATACCGAAAACCTGCAGGCCGTTGTGGAGCCTGGCGTCATTACGGAAGAATTTATTAATGCTGTAGCTGAAAAAGGACTTCTTTATCCGGTTGATCCAAGCAGTAAAGGCTCCTGTTTTATCGGCGGTAATGTGGCGCATGGCTCTGGTGGGCCAAGAGTTGTAAAATACGGAACCATACGCGAATATATCTTAAACCTCGAAGTGGTTTTACCCAATGGCGATATCATCTGGACGGGGGCAAATACCTTGAAATATGCCTCAGGCTATAATTTAACACAACTCATGATCGGTTCGGAGGGTACATTGGGCGTGGTAACCAAAATCGTGACCAAGCTTTTGCCTAAGCCAACCCAATCTGTTTTAATGATGGGCTCATTTAGTACCAATGAGGATGCTTGTGCGGCTGTTTCGGCAATTTTTAGAGCTGGAGTAACCCCATCTGCTTTAGAATTTATGGAGCGGAAAGGAGTGGAGTGGGTAATTAAATTCGATGACATTAAATTTGATTTAAAAGATGATGTTGCTGCACTATTAATGATTGAGTTTGATGGCGATGATTTAGATGATATTTTTAAAAACTGTGAGAAAACCAATGTCGTTTTAGAGGAACACCATTGTACAGAGGTTTTATTCGCCGATACTGCCGCTCAAAAAGAGGAACTATGGCGCATGCGCAGAACGATGGCCGAATCGGTTAAATCCAACTCGGTTTATAAAGAAGAAGATACTGTTGTTCCGCGTGCAGCTTTACCAAAACTGATTAATGGTATCAAAGAAATTGGTGCTAAATATGGTTTCGAAAGTGTTTGTTACGGACATGCAGGCGACGGAAATCTCCATGTAAACATCATCAAAGCAGGAATGAGTGATGAAGACTGGAAAAACAAACTCAAATTCGGTATTGCCGAAATATTCGAATTAACCACCGCTTTAGGCGGAACCTTATCCGGTGAACATGGCATTGGCTTGGTGCAAAAAGAGTTTATGCCGATTAAATATTCTGAAATCCACCTCAATTTAATGCGTGGGATTAAAAATGTTTTCGATCCGAATGGAATACTGAACCCTGGAAAAATTATGCCCGATACCCCAACCCCTAAAGGGGAGTTATAGGCGAGGTGGAAAAGCAAAATCAATAAAAGATTAAATGGTTTTTTACAATTTGTATAGCCGTTAGAAAGTCAAAAGCCCCTTATGGGTGTGGGGCTAACTGTTCAAAATCTAGCATTTTTTGTTTTTCTTCTTCAGGTATTTGAGTTGGTTTGCCAGTGGTATAATCAACGGCTATACAAACCGTTTTTCCTTTACTGCAGATCACCTCTTCGTTACCTTTAATTTTAACAATCTGATAATCCAGGTCGAAACTGGTATTGCCAATCCTCGATGTTTTAACGTGAATGGCAATTTTATCATTCATTACAATCGGTAAAATATAATCCAGCTCTGCATGGGCAATCACAATACCGGTTTTCTTCCAATCCCATTTTATAATCTCTTCCCAATATTTGGTTCTGGCAATTTCGAGGTAGGTGAAATAAATCGAATTGTTCACATGTCCCATCATATCGAAATCGATAAAGCGCAAATGGATATTGGTTTTATAGTTGAATTTGTCGGAAAAATCTTTTATTTCTGCCAATTTGTCTTTTGATTTGGATTTATTTTGCCAAAATGTCTTAAAAATCATAAATATTTGGTTTGGTATATAAGTTGAATAGGATGAATTATCAGTTTAAAAATTAAAAAAATAAAAGAATAAGCGATATGACACTAGTAAATTTTAACAACAGAACCCGTAACACAGCTCCTTACTTTAACAATGTTTTTGATTCATTGTTTAGCGACGCGATAACTAAAAACAAATCGGTTGATAAATCGCCAAATGTGAACATTCATGAAAATGAAACTGCTTACGTAATCGAATTGGCTGCACCAGGTTTAAAAAAAGAAGATTTTCAGATCAATTTAAAAAAAGATACCCTTTCTGTTTGGGCAGAAGTTAAAAAAGATGATACCCAGGTAGCTAAAGATTTTACACGTAAAGAATTTGATTACAGCTCATTTGCAAGATCATTTAATTTACCAGATAGTGCGGATGGGGATAAGATTACTGCTGAATATAAAGATGGTATTTTATCAATCAACATTAGCAAAAAAGACGATGCTAAATTACAACACAAAGAAATTGTAGTATCGTAATAAAAATATTCTCGAAAGAGGGTTTTTCATAATAGTTTGGTTTAAGGATTATGAGGCTTGCATCAGGCTTAGAGAGAAAGATAGATGCAATTGAAAAGCCGATGCAGGTTATCATAATGATTTAGGTTTAGGTTTTATAAGGTTAATGTCGGATGGCATTAACCTTATTTTTTATATAGTTCCCGTCATTTCGACCGTAGCGCAGAAATCTGCTAATAGATTTAAAATATAGATTTCTCCATTTGGCTGCGCTTCAGTCGAAATGACAAATACCAGGCGGACAGTATTTAGATTGATTTTAAGTTACATTCTTAAAATCACCTTAATCTCATTTTTTGTACTTTTGCGGCATGGAGAGAGAAATTCTGGATACTAAGCGTAAAGCACTAAAAATAAACCTTGACCCACGAATTTACGGTACCTTCGCCGAGATCGGAGCAGGACAGGAAGTTTCACGGAACTTTTTTAATGCTGGTGCAGCATCCGGAACGGTTGCCAAAACGATGTCGGCTTACGATATGACTTTTAGTGATGCGATTTATGGAGCAGAAACAAATGGTCGCTACGTGAGCCAGAACAGGCTTTTGCAAATGCTTGATCATGAATTTGGTTTACTTAACGAACGTTTGTCTGGCGAAAAATACGAAAGCCGTACTTTTTTTGCCTTTGCTGATACGGTTACAACCTTAAATTATAAACGTACCAACGAGCCTCATGGCTGGGTTGGACTTCGTTTCCAGAATGAACCAGGGGGAGCACCGAATGAAATATTTTTCCACGTACGTTTGCTGGATACTGATGTAAATATGCAACAGCGTGTATTGGGGATTATTGGTGTTAACTTATTGTACGCTGCTTTTTATCATTATCAGGATCCAAAACTGATGGTAGAATCGTTAGCTGATAATTTAACCATTGGATCGGTAGAAATCGATTTGATTTCCGTTAAAGGACCAGCTTTTCCTCAGGTCGATAATATCTTGCTTAATCTGTATATGATTATGAAAGATTTTTCTGCAGCAGCAATTTTTGATGCAGATGCACACCCACGTCAGGCTAAAGATCTTTTATACAAGAAAGACATCATGATTTTAAGGACCAAATACGGCCAGAAATCATTGCCTAATTTCAACTTGTTTAATAAAGCTACCGATCAGTTTAAACGCACCAATAAAGTAGAAGAAGGAAATCTCGCGGTAATGATTGAGGTGTTGTTGACTAATGTTTTAACTGACGGACAAGAAACTCCTGATGATATTGATCTTGAAACGGTAGCTAAAAGAGCACAGGAAATGTGTGATACGGGTAACATCGTAATTGTATCTAATTTTACGCGACACAACCGTTTGGCGAAATATTTGGCCAGGTGTAAACCTAAAAGTGTTGGATTAGCCACAAACATTAACAACTTAAAATTTGTATTCAATTCTAAGAACTTTACCGGCGAAAATTACTCAGGTCAGTTATTGAGCTATGTAAACGATATGTTTAATACCAATGTACGCTTATTTGCCTATCCTTTCCTGGATAAAAAGACCAATCAGGTAATTACCACGGCAAATATGCCTGTTACACCAGAAGCAAAACCTTTATTCGATTTCCTTTTGATTAATGGGTATATTACTGATATTAAGGATTACAACGAAGACGAAGTGAAAACGGTTTAAAGAATTGATCTGTTTAGCATCTTCACCCCGACCGAAGTACAGCGGTATAATAGTTAATTTTTTTTACGATTAAGAAATGAAAGTTTTTACTTCTTCGGAAACTTCAGCCCTTCTTTCCGTTACAAGTCCGCACCCGATGAAGGATCGGGTTTACGGGCTTTACACTGCAATAAGGTTTATAAATAACGGTTGTTGCAACTTTAAGGTTTTTGTAATAACAGGGGGGGTATGGTAACGGTTAAAAATGCGAAATTATTTAATTAACTTTTCAATTACCTGTTTGTAACTGTCGCTTACCGGCAATTCATGATCATCAATAAATAGTGCATTTTTTCTAATAGAGGTTACTTTATTGATATTGACGATGAAGGATTTATGGATTCTTTCAAAATATACAGGCAGTTGATCTTCCATATTTTTCATACCCATGCGTACTACGGCAGCCTTAGGACTGGTAGAAGTGTGAATCTGGATATAATCTTTAAGCCCTTCTATATAAGTAACCTCATCAAAATTGATCTTCGTTAAACTGTAACCTACATTTACGAACATATAATCGTGTTTGGGCAGGTTGGAATGCTCTGCAGATTGTTTAAGTTCGTACAAGTCTTTGGCTTTATTGCAGGCTTTCATAAAACGATCCAGGGATACCGGTTTCATTAAATAATCTACCACATCGAGCGCAAAACCATCTAATGCATATTGTTTATAAGCGGTTACAATAATCACCATAGGTTTTTTAACCAAACTCTGGATAAACTGTAAACCAGTAATGCCCGGCATCTGGATATCGATAAAAATGAGGTCTATCGATTGCTCCTGCATAATTTTATTGGCAGCAAAGGCATCATCACAACTGGCTACCAGCTCTAAAAATGGGATACGGCTAATGTTATCAGCCAGCAATTGCAGGGCTAAAGGCTCATCATCAATGGCTAAACACTTTATCATATTGTTAATTTTAAAGTAAGATTTACATTAAACCAGCCGTCTTTTTTTTCTATTTGCAATTGATGTTCTTTCCCGTAAAGTAAGTTTAGGCGCCTGCTCACATTCGCAAGGCCAATGCCCGATGCGGCATCTTTTACCTCGTTTCCATCATCACTAAACTTATTTTTAACTATAAAGGTCAAAATATCATCTTCTGTTTTTAAATTAACTAATATTTGCGGCTTTTCGATCATTCCAACCCCATGTTTAAAAGCATTTTCGATAAATGGAATCAGTAACATGGGCTCTATTTCATCAAATTCACTTTCAATATCGATATGGGTTTCTATGGCTACTTTTTTGCCGAAACGCTGTTTTTGCAGATCAATATAGGCTTGTAGGTATTCTGTTTCGGTTTGGATGGATACTTTTTCTTCATCCGTTTCGTAGAGCATATATTGCATCAAACCAGATAATTTCATCACGGTAGGCTCCAGTTCGTTGCTTTTTAACCTCACCAGCGCCACAATGTTATTCAAAACATTAAAAATAAAATGCGGACTGATCTGCGAACGCAAAAATGAAAGTTCGGTTTTCATGTTTTCCCGTTCTCGTTGTAAAGATCTTTTTTCTTCCCTGATCCGGTCAGAAATCATGGTGAAAGCGGTACTAGCTGCAATGGTTAATAAAAAAGTAGGGGTGTTAAACCAAAGGGTACGGCCTAGATTGAAATCGAAATCAGGTAATAAAATTTTAAATAAGGTAGAATGAATGGAAATGGCTAAAAGTAAACAACCTAAAAGCGAGAGTCCATATCCAAAATATTTTTTCTGATAAAAGAAAAAGGGCATTAAAACCCGGTTATTCAGGTAAAATATGGCTATCCAATAAAAATAACTAATAAAATTTAACCTCAGCAACTGGTTTTCTTCGTAATTGCTGAGGTGATGAGGCGGACGGCTTCTGTTGGCATTGATAATGTAAGGCAAAGTGATCAAAACTACCCATACCAAAATATGCAGGGTAATTTTTATCCATTTTTTAGAAAAATTAATTGTCATTATTTTTTGTGTCGCGCTTTGCATCACTAAGTTATTATTAATTATGTTTTTACGCTTTGTACCGCTGAATTTATTTCAGGGATCATGTAACATGCTTTCCCAGCTATCTGGCACAATTTGCTATTCGTATCTCAGGGCATCAATCGGATCTAAATTAGACGCCTTTTTTGCCGGGTAATAACCAAAGAAAACACCTGTAATGGCACATACAACAAAGGAAATAACGATGGAAGATTCAGCTATCAGAATTGGCCAGTTTAAAAAGTACGAAATCAGATAAGCCGAACTTACACCCAATATCACCCCGATAATACCGCCTGTAATACTGATTAAAACAGCTTCGATTAAAAACTGCATCAAAACGTCTTGTCCGCGGGCTCCTATAGACATACGCAGGCCTATTTCGCGGGTACGTTCGGTAACCGAAACATACATGATATTCATGATTCCAATACCACCGATAAAGAGTGAAATACCAGCTATTGCGGTTAAAAGAACAGTAAGCATGCTACTGGTAGAACTGATGGTACTGATTAATTCTGCTTGTGTACGTACCTGAAAATCGTCGGTTTCTGCAGGAGTTAACCGGTGACTCTCTCTTATGGCATCCGAAATTTCGGTGGTTGCAGCCGCACTCGAAGCCTCGGTGGTGGCCGAGGCATAAATGCTTTGCAGGTAATTGGTTGCAGTAATCCTTTTTTGAACAGTAGTAAAAGGAGCAAGAATAATATCATCCTGATCTTGTCCGAAATTACTTTGTCCTTTAGGTACCAAAATGCCAATTACCTGGAAAGGAATGTTTTTAAACCTGATAATCTGCCCAATTGGATTGCTGCCATCAGGAAATAAGTTATCGATTACGGTTTTGCCCAAAAGGCAAACCTTGGCAAAACTCTTTACATCGTTTTCGGAGAAAAGAATCCCGTCTTGGAGTTTCAACTGGCGGATATTCAAATAATCCGGACTAACACCGGTAATGGTTGTAGGCCAGTTATAGCCACCCTTAATCGCTTGTCCGTTGGTAGAAACCACTGGTGATAAACCATTGATGTTTTTAGATTGCAGCTTTTTAATGGCGGTAACATCTTCCAGTTTTAACGTTTGTATACTACTTCCCTGCAAACGCACGCCTCCGGGCTCGTTACTTTGAGGCATAATGGTAATCATATTTGAGCCCATTCCTGATAAAGAGGAGCGGATACTTTGTTTCGAACCTTCGCCAATGGCCATCATGGCAATTACCGCTGCCACCCCGATAATGATACCGAGCATGGTTAAAAAAGCACGTAGCTTATTTCTTTTTAAGGCCCTAAAGGCAATCTTCAATAAATTTATAATGCTCATGTCCTTCTAAAATTAGTAATCATCAGATTCTGGTAAACTGGCAAGTGCCTCTTTGGCCGAGCGCTGGTTTTGATTGATGCTATCTTTTTGCACTTTTCCATCCCTAAGCATAATCGTTCTGGTACTAAAAGCAGCGATATCAGGTTCGTGCGTTACAAAAACGATGGTTTTACCTTCTGCATTAAGCTCCTGCATTAAAGCCATAATTTCATAAGAGGTACGCGTGTCCAGATTTCCGGTAGCTTCATCGGCTAAAATCATTACCGGGTGGTTAACCAAAGCCCTCGCAATGGCTACACGCTGTTGTTGTCCACCAGAAAGCTGGCTTGGGGTATGATCGAAACGCTCTGCAAGTTTTACTGACTCGAGGGATTTTATAGCCCTTTCTTTTCGTTCTTCTGCCGTGATTGTTTTGTTGTAAAATAAGGGCAATTCTACGTTTTCCAATGCCGATGTTCTTGGCAACAGGTTGTAAGCCTGAAAAACGAAGCCGATTTTTGTGTTTCTTAAACCAGCCAGTTCATCCCGGTTAAGGCTTTTTACATCAACACCATCAAGCAGGTAACTACCCTCAGTAGGTTTGTCTAAACAGCCCAGGATATTTAAAAGTGTAGTTTTACCAGAGCCACTGCTACCCATAATGGTTACAAATTCGCCGGCCTTAATATCAAAAGTAACCCCTTTTAATGCCCGAACGGTTTGATCGCCCATGACAAACTCACGTTTTAAATCGCGTATATCTAATATCTTCTGTTCCATTATTTCCTTCTGTTACCGCCCGGGCGTTTTGGCATAAAAGGACTAGATTGACCTTGGGCTGATGCCTGACTTTTACCCATGCTTTGTGAACCTGTAATGACTACGTCTGCTATTGCTAATCCTGATAATACTTCAACATGTGTATTGTCGTTTATACCAGTTTTAATTTTTTTCTGCACCAGTTCATTCGGGCTTTTTTGTACCCAAACGTAAGCTTCATCTGCTCCGGCTGGTTTCCTGTCGGGGTTAACCCAGGTCATTTGATATTTACCAGCCAAAGTTGAATCTGGTGCAAATTTTATGGCCTTTGTTGGGATGAGCAAAGCGTTATTCACTTCCTTAGTGAAAATGGTGATATTCGCCGTCATGCCTGGTTTTAGCTTGTTGGAATCGTTCGAGGTATTGATGATGGTTTTATAGGTAACTACATTTGAGGATATAGAGGGGCTCAACCTGATTTCCTGGATAATTCCTTTAAATGTATCGTTTAAAAAGGCATCAACGGTAAAAGTTGCCCTTTCGCCTTTTGAAATATCGCCTACATCGGCCTCATCTACAGATGCTTCTACCTGCATTTTGGTCAAATCTTTCGCAATACTAAAAATAGTTGGTGTACTAAAGCTTGCCGCAACTGTTGTTCCTTCACTCACGCTTCGTGACAGAACCGTTCCATCAATAGGAGAATAGATACTAGCAAGTGATAGGTTCTTTTGAGCAGAAGCAAGTTGGGCCTTAATGCTGTTAACTGATGCTTTTGAGGCATTATAGGTATACAGGGCATTGTCGTAATCAGCTTTGCTCACCGCGCCCACTTTATACAGATTACTCTGACGGCTAAAATTACCCTGTTGGTAAACCAGCGCGCTTTGAGCACTTACCAGATTGGCCTGATACTGGTTTACGGTAGCTTCGAACAAGGTTTTATCGAGTTCTGCCAATAACTGTCCTTTTTTAACTTTTGAATTAAAGTCGGCGTACAGGGTTTTAATGGTTCCTGATACCTGGGTACCTACGGCCACGGTATCAACCGGCTGAACCTTACCCGTTGCCGTCACATTTTCAGAAATGTAACCCATTTTAGGCTTTTCGGTTTCGAGAACAACCACCTGTTCTTTTTTACGCAGCGCGAAGTACCAAACCGCAAATAATGCAACTGCGATACCGATGATAATAAATATTGTTTTCTTTTTCATGATTCAAATATTAAATAGACTAGGCGTTAACCATCATCATGTATTTTAGTTGGTAATAGGGATTCCGGTGTAAAAATTATAGATTTTGGTATATAAGCTTGCTGTATATTTTGCCTGAACAAAGGCCTGTAAAGCCTGTACGTATAAATTTTTCTGTTGCAGGTTTTCTACTATGTTATTGGTACCTTCTTTAAGGGCTGCGTTCGAAATTCTTAAGGCTTCGCCGGTATAATTAAATTGTTCTTGTGCAGCAGCATATTGGCTGTTTGCATTTTGTACATTGATATAGGCACGTTCTACATTTTGTGTTAATGTTGTTTTAGCATCTAATAGCGATAAACGGGCTTGCTCGATCTCGATATTTGCTTTTGCCACATTGGTTTTGGTTACTTTTCTATCAAAAATCGGGATTGAAAGTGTTAGGCCTAAATTTTGGTAAAAGCTGTTGTTTAACTGATAACCATAACCGCCAATATTATTGTTGTTATAACCTGTATTAAGCGATCCACCTAAGCTTAAAGTAGGGCGTAAGGTTGATTTCGCTTTGGCCAGTTCGGTGCTTTGAAGCTGTATATTTAATTCTCCGCTTTTAATTTCCGGACGGGTGCGCAGGGCTTTATCCTGTGCTGAAGCTAAATTATCCAATGCTGGCGAAACGGCCACGGTATCTGTTGCGCTTACTTCGAAAGGAGTGCTTGTTGGGAGCTGCAGCAATTGTTTTAATGTTAAAATGTTTTGTTGTAAGGTGTTTTGCGCGGTAACCAATGTGTATTTATCGTTAGCATAGGTTGCTTGTAATTGCAAAAGGTCTTTTTTTGCTATGGTTCCGAATTTATATTGTTGTTCTGATTGTTTAACCTGGGCTTCGCTGGTGATTAATAAATCTTTTAAATAGGTGATGTTTTCCCTTGCCAGTAAAATATTGAGATAAGCCTGTGTGATGGAAATGGTAATGTCGTTTTTGGCTGCTTCTACCGATAGGTTTGCGGTTTGCAAGCTCAACTCTTTAGCCTTGATATCATTTTTTAAAAGATTCCCGTTGTACAAGGTAAGATCAGAACTTAAGCCAAAACCACTGGTGTTTTGCAAACCAGATTTATAATTGGTGATGGCCTGTGATACATTTCCGGTTAAATTTGGAAGTACCGCTGCTTTTGAAGCAATTAAATTCTGCTCTGCCGTTTGAGAACTCAGCTTTAAGGTATTAATGCTGATATTTTTCTCTTTCGCATACTCGATAGCCGTTTTTAAATCCCAAACCTGGGGCACGTTCTGCGCTTTGGTTACATGGGCTGCAACAAGCAAAATGAGTACTACAATATATTTGATGTATCTGCTCATGGCGAATAAATTTTGTTTCTATAAAACTATTGAACACAAAAATATATCCGATTAAGGGCGCATTTTAACAATTGAGACCAATGGAGAAGATACTGAGACGAAAGGCTAAAACTTTGAGATAAGTTGAAAACAGGGTTTTACAAGAAGGTATAAAGTTGTCTGCCTTTTGAACAAAAATCAGTACACTATGCCTTAAATGTTCTCAGGTGACTTAGGTGGCAAAAAAAAAAATAATTGAACCACCTGAGTCACCCCAGTTCAACTGAGAAAATAATTAAAAATTATAATGTTTAAGGAAAATAGGGTGGTAAATATTAGTGTGCTGCAACAGCCGAATCAGCTGATGCTTCTACTTCAGTGGTGATGAATCTTCTGCCCATTAGCAAACAAAATAATGCGATAAATGCAGCAGCTGTCATTACTAACGGCATTGGTACCACTGAATGTTCGCTAAACAAACTTACCATTACCGAAGCCAATGCACCTAAGCCCATTTGCAAGGCACCCATCAATGCAGAAGCACTACCTGCATTTTTGGTAAATGGTGCAAGTGATAAAGCAGCGGCATTTGGGTTGATCAGTCCTAAACAGGCCAGAAACAGGGCGATAAAACCAATAGTAGAATAAAGATTCAACCAATTATTTAATGCGAAAATCAAAAAAATCAAACTGAAAACACATTGTGCAACCAGGGCCCAGGTTACAATTTTTTTACTGGTAAACCACTTTAAGATTAGGCTGTTTACCTGGCTGGAACCGATAAAAGCAACTGATAACAGTGCGAAAATCCACCCATAGCCTGTTTTACTCACCTCATAAATCTTCATAAATACCTGAGGAGAAGAAGATACATATGCAAATAAACCTGAGAAGGTAATGGAGCTGATTAATGCATAGGTGTAAAATTGTGGTTCTTTTAAAACCGTATAAAAGTTGGTTAAAATAGGCTTTGGCTTTAATGAGTAATTAGGATCTGGTTTATAACTCTCCGGTAATTTAAAAATAGAAGCCAGCAGCATTAAAACAGCCATTAAACCTAAAAATACAAATACATATTTCCAGCCAAGTGCTGCAATCAGGTATCCACCGGCAGTTGGGGCAAGCATAGGTGACACGGCAATAACCAGCATTAGGGAAGCAAATACTTTCGGACTTTCCTCCACAGAGAATAAATCCCTAACCATTGCCACAGAAGCTACTGCTGTAGCACAACTTCCGATTGCTTGCACAAAACGCAACACGATTAGCTGGTTTACATCGGTTACTGCCAAACATAAAAAAGAGGCAAAAATATAAAGCGCTAAACCAAAGTACAAAGGTTTTTTTCTTCCAAATTTATCTAAAAGTGGCCCGTACAGTAACTGACCGGCAGAAATTCCGATAAAAAAGCTTGATAAAGAAAGTGCAACGGTAGATTCGGTGCTTTTTAGATCTTTTGCAATATCCACAAAACCAGGTAGGTACATGTCGATAGAAAAGGGGCCAAGTGCAGCCAGTGAACCTAAAATAAGTATTAAGAAAAAGTGTTGTTTTTTAGCCATGAAATTACCAGAATTTGATGGCGCAAAGATTGGGAGATTTAATTTGTTAACCTATTTTTACCGTCGAACGATTGTAAAAATCATCATTTTATGTTCAACTAATTTTACAGTAGGGCAGATGCGTAATCTTTGTGTTATCTCTGCTAAAAATAGAACCCTCTTTATGCTAAAATCTGTGATTTATTTCTAGATTTATACTCTATGACTTTTAAGACGAAAGAAAGCCGTTTACTACTCATTCTGGGTAGCTTTTTTGTGGCCAATGCCATACTATCAGAATTTATCGGAGTGAAGTTATTTAGTGTTGAAGAAACGCTGGGGATCAAAAAGTTTGATATCAATTTACTTGGTGTGCCTAATTTGTCCTTTGTAATGTCTGCAGGAGTATTAACCTGGCCGATTATTTTCATTATGACGGATATTATAAATGAATATTTCGGTGTAAAACAGGTTCGTTTCTTATCCATTCTTACTTCCATACTCATTGCTTTTGCTTTTATGGTGGTATGGGGATCGATGCATTTAAGTGCTGCCGATTTTTGGGTACATCAAAATATTAATGGGGAAGACCTGAATATGAACAATGCTTTCGCCGGGATTTTTGGTCAGGGGATGTGGATTATTGTAGGTTCAATCACAGCCTTTATCATCGGGCAGCTTGCTGATGTTTTAATTTTCCACCGGATTAAAAAGATTACCGGAGAACGGGCATTATGGCTGCGTGCAACGGGTTCAACATTGGTTTCACAGCTGATTGATAGTTTTGTGGTAATTTTTATTGCCTTTTATTTAAACCCTCAATACCATTACAGCTGGAAAATGGTTGCAGCAATAGGCTTGGTTAATTATACTTATAAATTTATCGTGGCCATTTTAATGACGCCTATTTTATATGTAGTACATGCCATTATAGACGGTTATTTAGGAAAAGACCTGGCGCACAAACTGATTAAAATGGCAGGTAGGGGATAATTTAACCAAATAATATAAAATATGAGATTAAACATTTTAATGCTCTTTGCTGTGCTTTCGTTATTGGCTTGTGCCAATAAAAACGAAAATAAAAAAGACCTTGATATTCAGGGTACCTGGCAATTGATTTCGGCTACCACCATTGATAAAGGAAAAAGTGAAACCACTGATTATTCAGGAAAACTGAAGATGATCAAGCTATTTAATAACAGCCATTTTGCATTTCTGAAACATAGTCTTGATGCAAAAGATACGACCAGTTTTGATGCAGGCGGTGGAACATTCATACTAAAAGGAGAGGATTACACCGAACACCTGGAATATTATAAAAACAAAAATTGGGAAGGCAAATCCTTTAATTTTAAACTGGCCATCCATCAGGATACCTTGATTCAAAAGGGGATTGAAAAGGTTGAAGCAGCAGGGGTAGACCGTGTAATTATAGAGAAATATATCAGGTTAAAACCTTAACACGACAAATTAAACTCATTTTTAATCCACATTGTTTCTGAACAGAACACTTTATTGTTCTAATATAAAACATTTCTTATATTTGAGGTATGGGAAATGAGCTTTCGAAAAAAGAAATAGGTGAACGTATTATAAATCTGCGTTTAAAAAAAGGATTTTCTCAGGATGATCTTGCAAAAAGTATTGGCATTTCGCGTCCATCATTAACACAAATAGAGTTGGGCAATAGAGGAATCAGTTTCAGTGAAATGCAAAAATTATCGGTTGTTTTGAGCTTTTCTCTGGATGACTTTGTATCTAAAAAATTTTACAACAAACAGTATTTAGAACTTCCGGATGAAGCAGAGGAACATATTTCTGAAGAGCGTATTTCTGTACCTACATTAAATATAAATAAGTTTAAAAATATTTTGCTTTACATATTGGAGCGTTGTGCTGGCAAACCCAATGTAGGCGAAACAGTACTGTACAAATTGCTTTATTTCTCTGATTTCAATTATTACGAATTATACGAGGAACATTTAACTGGTGCCAATTATAAAAAACTTCCTTACGGTCCCGTTCCTCAAAAACTGGATGTAATTATCGATCAGATGATTGAGTTAAAACAGCTTGAAAAAATCAAAACAGATTATAAAGGCTTTCCTCAAAAGCGATTTATACCACTAGAAAAAGCAGACTTAACAAGGCTCAAAGCCAGCGAAAAGGATGTAATTGATAAAGTAATCGATCAGATGAGCGATTGGTCTGCCAATGCTATAAGCAATTATTCACATAAAGATTTGCCTTGGGAAGTAACCGAAATTGGCAACGATATCAGTTATAATTTAGCTTTTTATCGCGAATTGCCTTATTCAGTAAGGGTTTATAATGAGGAAGAGAACGATTGATTATGCACTTTGAATCCATAATAGAATTTGACAAAGACCTTAAAAAACTTTTAAAGCGATACCGTAGCCTGAATTCAGATTTAGAAGATGTTAAAATTATTTTAAGGGTAAAACCGGATGAACGTAATCCTTTTAGTTTTCGGATAGATAATTTAGGTATTAACACCTGTGTAATTAAGATTAAGAAAATAACCTGCGATAGTTTAAAAGGGAAAGGAGTAAATACAGGCCTGAGATTAATTTATGCCTATTTTGAAGAAGCAAAGAAAATCATATTTATTGAACTTTACCATAAAAACGATAAGGCCAACGAAGATAAAGACAGGATTTTAGCATATTTTAAATAACGGCAAAAGGTCGGAATCGCTCCGACCTTTGTACTTAACAACAAAACAAATAAAAAATTTAACCTTAAAAATAAGTTACAGGCTTGCCAGTTCTTCGGCAAAAACATTTTCACTTAATTGCTCTTGTTTGTAAATCTGTCTGCCGGTATAGGCAACAAAAACAGATTCATCCAAAAGCAAATCGCGGTTTTTAATCAAACTTTCCAGTTTAACTGTTCCAACTACATATTTATAACTGCTGGCCGCATATCGTTCGCTAATGTTATCAAAATCCAGCAACGTAATCAAATCTTCATCTGCATAGCGCAAATAAACTTCTAAAAGAATTTCATCTGTATGTTTTACGCCGTTTTCTGAATGGTATTTTTTATACTCATAACGGTAATCGTAGCGCAATGCTGCAATGTCAGAGAGTACAGCAGCACCAGTAGGATGGCCGCCAGCACCTTTTCCATAGAAAAATTGTTTATCTGCAAAGGCCGCCTGAACGGCAACTGCATTATACTCATTCTCTACGTTGTAAAGAAAATCATCTTTAGCAACCAGTTTTGGCAATACATAAGTTACAATATCTTTAGTATTTACCTTACGTGCCGTAGGAACCAGTTTAATTTTAAAATTTTTCTCGCGGGCATATTTAATGTCGTGCTGAGAAAGGTTCTGAATACCAATATTCAATATCGCATCTGGATTTACAAATAAACCATAAGCGTGTGCCGTAGCAATGGCCAGTTTGTATTTAGGATCGTATCCTCCCACGTCCAAAATTGGGTCGGTTTCCGCAAAACCTAAATCCTGTGCTTCTTTTAATGCCGAATCGTAACTTTGGTTTTCATTAAATATTTTCGAAAGAATGTAGTTTGATGATCCGTTAAAAATACCACTCAATGCATGGAATAATTCATTGTCGTAATACTCTTCCAGGTTACGGATAATCGGGATACTGCCACAAACCGCACCTTCATATAATAAAGAAGTGCCATGTTCCTGTTGTAAATCAACCAGTTCTTTTAGGTGCGTGGCAATCATTTTTTTATTCGCTGAAACTACATTTTTGCCATTTTTTAAGGCTGTAGTTACAATTTCGTAGGCGGCATCAGCGTCATTGATCAATTCTACAATCGTATTGATCTCCGTATTATTTAGTATTTCATTACGATCAGTAGTAAACAGATCTTTATTTAAAGTACGTTTCTTTCTTGGGTCTTTTATTGCAATTTTAATGATTTCCAGGTTCAGGTTCTGGCTTTGGATAATATCCAATAAACCTTGTCCCACAACGCCGAAACCAAATAAACCGATTTTTAAATTCTTACTCATTTCTTAAAGTGATTACACAGATAATTGGATTACACCGATATACCTGTTTTTGTTGTTATTACCACAGATTCTGATATGCTCATCTATGGTTCATTTTTTATATTGATTCTTTAGTCTTTTAGCTTTGGTGTTTCACCTTAAGCAGTGTGCTGTAATTTGATGATTTTTTTATCCCGGCTTTCTTTGATGAAATTTCCGATAACGTTGGTTAAAGCATCTGTTTCAATTAAAAACCCGTCATGACCATAATCTGAGTGTAAGGCACTAAATTCTGCTCCAGGAATATGATCGGCCAGGTATTTTTGTTCCGATAAGGGAAACAATACATCGTTTTCAATTCCAATTACTAAAGTATTTGCCGTAATCAATTTTAAAGCTTCGGCAATGCTTTTACGGCTACGACCAACATTGTGGCTGTCCATTGCTTTAGTTAAATAATAATAACTGTAAGCATTAAAACGATTAATCAGCTTTTCTCCCTGGTAATTCTGATACGAAGACGACCTGAAATTGTCGGTTTTATCGTTTACACTTTCTACCTGTGTGCTGCCGTAAGCACTGTAGGTTCTATAACTTAAAAGCGCAATGCTCCGTGCTGTTTTTAAACCCTTGCTGCCACCATTTTGCTGGTTGGCATAAAAAGTTCTGTCGGTAGTAATGGCCAAACGCTGACTTTCGTTAAAAGCAATTCCCCAGGGCGAATGCGCTGCATTGGTTGCTATTAAAATCAGGTTTTCTATCTTATTAGGTTCAGAAATGCTCCACTCAACAGCTTGTTGTCCGCCTAATGAACCACCGATTAACAGCTTAATATAGTCGATGCCCAGGTGTGTGGCCAATAACTGGTGCGCCGAAACCAAATCGCGTATGGTAAACTGAGGAAAAGAAAGGTAATAAGGCAAACCGTTTACAGGATTGGTGCTCAATGGGTTGGTGCTGCCGTAATGCGAGCCTAACACGTTGGCGCAAACGATATAATGATCTTCTGGATTAAATAAAGCATTTTGCCCAAATAAACCTTCCCACCATTCAAAAACATCGGCATTCGCCGTTAAAGCGTGGCAAACCCAGATTACGTTATCCTTATTCGCATTTAATTTGCCATAAGTTTGATAAGCAATCTGCAGGTTGCGGATCTTTTTTCCACTTTCTAATTTAAACTGTTTATTATAGTTATAAGTTGATGCTGTACTCATTGTTTTGTTGTATTCGGAAAAAATTAAAGGGCTTAGGCTTGTAAATGCGCTGCAGGAACCGGAACATTAATGGCTGCAAAAGCCTGTTCAAAATCGGCTTTAATATCGTCGATATGCTCAATGCCGACCGATACCCTTAACGCATTTGGTTTCACTCCTGCTGCTAACTGCTCTTTTTCACTTAACTGCTGGTGTGTAGTGGCCGAAGGCTGGATAATCAATGTTTTGGCATCACCCACGTTTGCCAGGTGCGAAACCAGTTTTAAGCTATCAATCACTTGCGAGGCGTTTTCTTTACTTCCTTCTAATTCGAAAGATAAAACAGCTCCAAAACCATTACTTAAATATTTTTTTGCCAGGTTGTTGTATTTGCTGCTCGCTAAACCTGGATATTGTACTTCTTTAACCAGAGGATGATTTTCTAACCAGGTGGCCAGCTCCAAAGCATTATCTACATGGCGTTGCACGCGAAGTGATAAAGTTTCTAACCCCTGCAGTAAAAGGAAAGAGTTGAAAGGAGATAGGGCAGGCCCCAGGTCTCTTAAGCCTTCTACACGTGCACGGATAATAAACTGAATGTTACCAAACGGTCCGCCGATGCCAAAAACATCACTAAAAACCAAACCATGATAACCCTCTGACGGTTCAGAAAACTGAGGAAACTTTCCGTTGCCCCAGTTGTAATTTCCACCGTCAACAATTACACCGCCAATACTTGTTCCATGTCCTCCAATCCATTTTGTTGCCGATTCTACCACGATGTTTGCACCATGCTCTAATGGCTTAAATAAATAACCACCTGCACCAAAAGTATTATCAACCACTAAAGGAAGATCGTATTTCTTTGCAATAGCTGCTATTTTTTCAAAATCGGGAATACTAAAGGCAGGGTTGCCAATGGTTTCAAGGTAAATGGCTTTAGTTTTATCGGTAATTTTACTTTCAAATTCCTCTGGTACATCCGGGTTTGCAAAATCAACATGGATACCTAAACGTTTAAAAGCGACTTTAAACTGGTTATAAGTTCCACCGTAAATGTGTGAGGAAGAAACGATGCTGTCGCCAGCTTCTAATATGTTGTTTAAGGCAATAAACTGGGCCGCCTGTCCTGATGCTACCGCTAAAGCAGCTACACCACCTTCTAAAGCAGCAATACGTTTTTCGAAAACGTCATTGGTGGGATTCATAATCCTGGTGTAGATATTTCCAAACTCTTTTAAGGCAAATAAATTGGCACCATGTTCGGCGTTATTAAACCCGTAAGAAGTAGTTTGGTAAATAGGCACTGCTCTTGAACCTGTTGTTGGGTCTATTTGCTGACCTGCGTGTAATTGTAATGTTTCAAATTTATATGATGCTGACATGTTTTCTAATTTATATGTTGAACTTTGATATGGAGTGGTTCAGGCTGATCCTAAAACCTAGCAGGGCGTATCCCGGTTCCCCGAGACCTTCCAGTTTGAAAGAAACAAAAAAGGAAGATTTTTAAATTACCGTATGCAACAGCACATACAGGTAATCGCACGCATATCGCAACAAATAAAAGAAATAGAAGATTGTTCTACTGTTTTAAGGTTTACGCAGGGCTCGCTTAGCGATTGAAGATTTAATGTTTTCATCAGTTCTAATTTATATCTCCAAATAACACCTTGTTATCCGGTCAGGAATTGGCACCTTCTCTTTCTGAGGGTTGCCAGTGGGTCATCGAGCCAGTCTCTCGCCACTTCTTTATAAATCAACCCGTGAAGATTGACTTTTATTTAGCTTTCCGCCAAATAATATTCCAAATGTCTGAATTTAATTTTAATTCACAAAATAAAATTTTGATTTTGCATTAACTTATTGAAAATGAATATAGTATTTTTATAGAACATTGACAATGTAAAACTTTTAATATAAAATTAACGCTCAAAATGATAAGTTTGTGCATCCTATCTAAATTACAACATCATGAAAAACACGAAATCCCTATGTTTAGGGTTACTATTTGTAGTAGCAGGCTTAAACAGTGTAAACGCTCAATTCGGCGGCTTAAAAGATAAATTATTAAAAGTTGGAACCGCACAGGGAGCTAAAGCTTTAGGTGTAGATAAGTTTTTGAAACAGCCTTCGGCCATTACCACCAGCTTTGAAGATGTAAACAGAGAAGGCGAAAAAATGCCCGATTTTATTGCCTCACTAAAATTAAAAGCTCAGCCTTTATATCTCTTGCCTAAAAATCCTGCAGGCGGTTTTATACTCTGCGAAGGTTTCTACGAAATGACCAATAAAAGTTATTGTTTAAAAGCCGGAACATTTGCCCCATCAAAGGGAGATGGCTATATGTACGCTCCCGTTTTAGGTTCGAAGGAAGAAATTGTGGTTGCCATTTTAAAAAGTGCAGAAAAACACCCTGAAGTAGAACAGCACGATATACAGGCCTTACTTTGGACTATTATTGCCAGAACAAAATTTGCCGATTATAACGGACAAGTTAAAGTAACCGCCATTAAGCTATTAACAACCAAACAACTTACCCAATTAGAAGGAGGGGCTTTGGGTGTTTTACCTTTCGATGTGATGGAAAAAGCCAAAGATCAATTGCCTTCAGGCTTGAGGGCCGTTTTTGAGGCTGAGAACAATATCCGTCAATTGGTAGCCTCAGGTAATTATACCTACGCTGATATGGAGAGATATGCGATTGTAGCAGGAATGGCGCCACCACGAAGCGACGTACCAAGCGGCATCTGGACCAAACACCCGGACGGTTATTATGTACGTTATTTCCCTTCAGGATATGCTATAACCAAAGTGCAGGTATATGTACCAAAAGAATTATTGGCCAATGGAAATAAGTTTATTTATGATGCAGCCGGTGATATTGCCTGTCCGGCCAATACCGGTTCGCAACGTTTGGCGCAGACTAACGAGCCATTGGAGGCAAATTATTCGTTAAAATTGACTACAATCTGTAATCCGAAATAGCTTCAAATAAATCGTCATTGCGAGGAGGAACGACGAAGCAATCTTACAACGATCGCTAGTAGCGTGCGCATTAAGATTGCTTCGTCGGCTGAAAAAGCCTTCTCGCAATGACGACAACTTTCATTACCCCAGTGCCTGTTCTAAATCAGCAATAATATCATCTACGTGCTCCAATCCTACTGAAATACGGAGTAAATTTTTTGGGGTTTTGCTATCAGGACCTTCAACCGAATAACGGTGTTCTATTAAACTCTCTACGCCGCCTAAACTGGTGGCCTGTGCAAACAATTGAACTTTATTTACCACACGATGGGCATCCTCAACACCACCTTTAACCAAAAACGACATCATGCCGGCAAAATCCTTCATTTGTTTTTTAGCGATTTCGTGTTGCGGGTGACTTTCTAATCCAGGGTAAAAAACAGCTTCCACATTGGGGTGTTGGTTTAAATAGTCGGCTACCTTTTTTCCGTTTTCGCAATGGCCCTTCATGCGGTAAGCCAATGTTTTAATACTCCTCGTTAACAGAAAACAGTCAAAAGGTGAGGGTACCGCACCGCCAGTTTGTTGAATGTTTTTAATTTTCTCCCACAACTCATCTGTTTTAGCCGTTACTAAAATCCCTCCAAGCACATCACTGTGCCCGCCTAAATATTTGGTACTGCTGTGCATCACAATATCGGCGCCTAACAAAATCGGATTTTGCAAAACAGGAGAGGCAAAGGTACTGTCGCAGGCCAGGGTGATATTTTTAGCTTTAGCTATTTTAGCAATTTCTTCAATATCTGTAACCTTTAACAATGGATTTGATGGCGTTTCAATCCAAATCAGCCTGGTATTAGGCTTAATGCTGGCTTCTATCAGTTTCAAATCCGTTTGGTCAACAAAATCGAATTCAAGGCTCTCGTTAAATATAGTAAGTAACTGCTTTTTTATCCCCCAGTACATATCATCCGGCGCAATAATATGGCTACCTGGTTTTAAAGCCTGAAACATCGCCAGTCCGCAGGTATTACCAGATGAAAAGGCAGCAGCATCTTCACCGTATTCTAATTTAGCTACAGTGTTTTCTAAAGCAGACCGGTTTGGATTGCTTACCCTGCTATACATATGTCCTCCGGGATAACCTCCATCTTCGCCACGAAAAAAAGTAGTGGTGAGGTTAATGGGTGGAGTAACATCGCCTGTGGCACTTTTTACAAGATTAGAAGCGTGAATAGCAAGGGTTTCGGGTTTCATAATTATTGGTGTTAATGGAAATAATATCGGGATACGATTTAATAATTTGGCGCTAATTTAAGGTTCGTAATGGTTTTGGCAAGATTTATGTAACAAGTTTGACGAAATTAAATTAAACAAAAATGAAAAGATTATTTATAGCTATCGCAATAGCATGTTCTACTTTAGTAATGTTACAAAGTTGTAATACCGCAAAAAGGGTAACTGCTGGTGTTACGGGTAGCAGAGGTACAGTTGTTCGCGACTGGGTAGTAAGTAATGTAGCCTTAGAAGGTTTGCCTGATGGCGCCGTACAAGGTTTATTTGGAGAAAAATCATACAAATGTTTTCAGGGCAGTACCTGGCATTTAACCAACAGTGGTAACGGTTCATATACTTTACCTGCATCGAGCGCATGTGGTTCGGTAATGCAAACCATTTTCTGGTCGGCTGCTCCTAAAGACCAGACTTTCCAATTCAAAAAGATATTTGAAGGTGATAAAGCTAAAAATGTATCAGAAGGTTACCGCTTAGTATTAACTGACCTTTCGAGCACACAAATGATCTTAAAATCACCTATTGAATTTGGTGGCAGAACTGCAAATATTATTTTAACCTTTGTGCCTGCAGCAAGATAATTTAATTTACCTACGAAAAACAGTGAGAGCACTTCTGAAAAGAGGTGCTTTTTTGTTTTATCACTACGCCGGTCTATTTAAAAGTTATCTTACAAAGCGTCGTCATTTCGAGCGGAGTGCAATGGAGCCGAGAAATCTATCTCGAGCTAGATTTCTCCGTTTCGCTATGCTTCAGTCGAAATGACGATTATCATGAAAATCGCGGTTTGTTACAAGAAAATGATTTTCAAATCGCGTCATTATTGTATTTTTGTTCAAAATAAATCAGGAATGAATACAACTGAGCAAGTTGAAAAAATATTAGCTGATACCAATTTATCAACTGAATTACAAAACATAGCACACAAAGTTCTTCACGGAGAGCGGATTACCTTTGACGAAGGTGTTTACCTTTATGAACATGCCGAATTAGGTTATGTTGGTGTACTCGCGAATTTTATTCGGGAGAAAAAACATGGCGATACAACTTATTTCAATCGCAATTTCCACTTAGAACCTACCAATCTTTGCGTTTACGATTGCAAATTCTGTTCTTATTCGCGTTTGATTAAACAAAAAGAAGAAGGTTGGGCCTTAACGATGGAGCAAATGCTGGATATCGTTAAAAAATACGATGGCGAACCGGTAACAGAAGTACACATTGTTGGGGGCGTACTTCCGCAATATGATGTAGCCTTTTATTCGGCTTTGTTCACCGCTATTAAAAAACATCGCCCTGATTTGCATGTAAAAGCATTAACACCTGTAGAATATCATTACATTTTTAAGAAAGCTAAAATTGATTACGCAACAGGTATGCGTTTGATGAAAGAAGCCGGATTAGAATCGATACCAGGTGGTGGCGCAGAAATTTTTCATCCGGAAATCAGGGAACAAATTGCGAAAGATAAATGTACCGGTCAGCAATGGCTGGATATACACGAAGAATGGCATAAACTTGGGATGCGCAGTAATGCCACGATGCTTTACGGGCACATCGAAAAATATTGGCACCGTGTAGATCACATGGAGAAATTACGTGAGTTGCAGGATCGCACAGGTGGTTTCCAGACTTTTATTCCGCTAAAATTTAGAAATCAGCATAACCAGATGAGTAATGTGCCTGAAACTTCAGTAATTGAAGATCTAAGAAATTATGCCATTGCGCGGATCTATATGGATAACTTTGATCACATTAAAGCCTATTGGGCAATGATCAGTCGCGAAACGGCACAGTTATCCTTAAACTACGGCGTTGACGATATTGATGGTACTTTGGATGATACCACCAAAATATACTCGATGGCCGGTGCCGAAGAGCAAACTCCTGCAATGAGTACCAAAGAGCTGGTCAATTTAATTAAACAGGTGGGCAGAAAAGCAATAGAACGCGATACTTTATATAATGTGGTTACCGATTTCGAAAACGTAGTTTTTGAAGAGGAAAAGAAACCGCAATATTATAAATTACCGGTAGTAAATTAAGGATTGAGTGTGATAAGCAATTCCCTATTTTATCATTCAAAATAGCTCATTCAATAATTAAACAATCAATCATTCAAAATTCAATCATTATTGATGAAGGAAATATACATCATCCGCCACGGCGAAACGGAACTTAACAGACAAGGCATAGTACAGGGCAGGGGTATAAATTCTGACTTAAATGATTTAGGCAGGGCACAGGCTGAGGCTTTTTATCAGATTTATAAAGATATTCGGTTTGATAAGATTTATACTTCAGATCTAAAACGCACCTGGCAAACTGTTCAAAAGTTTATTGATTCGAAATTACCCTGGGAAAAACTTTCGGGATTAGACGAGTTGGCCTGGGGCATTTGGGAAGGAAAACCGAATACAGAAGATGCGCGTGATGCTTTCCGGGAGATGTTACAAAGCTGGGAGAATGGCGATTATACAGCTCATTTCGAGGGTGGCGAAAGTGTTCAGGATGTATACGACCGCTTGAAACAACCTATGGAAGTTTTAATGACAAGGCCCGAAGAAAAAACAGTTTTACTTTGTATGCACGGCAGGGCGATGCGTGTTTTCTTATGTTTGTTATTAGGTAAACCATTAAGCGAAATGACAGCATTCCCTCATCAAAATACAGTGCTCTATAAAATGGGTTTCGAGCATGGAAAATTTACCGTTCTTGAATTTAATAGTGCCGTTCATTTAGACGGTTTAGTAATTGGATAACTTCCACAATTTGTCATCCTGAACTTGTTTCAGGATCTGATGGCAGCATAATAGAGGATTTCATATAATGGTTCGTGAGGACACAAACCATGGCGAGTGATAATAAAAATTTTAGCATAACACCTTGAATAAGATTAAAATATCGGCTGTTGCTTATACCAACACCAAAGCTTTTATATACGGATTAGAACATTCGGACATTATAAATAAGATTGACTTAAGTTTAGATATCCCTTCAGATTGCGCCGCCAAAGTAATTAATGGTCAGGTTGATATTGGTTTAATGCCTGTAGCAGCGATTCCGCTGGTTCCAAATGCCAATATTGTAGCCGATTATTGTATTGGCAGTGATGGTGGCGTAAATTCGGTATTCATTTTTAGTGAAGTTCCTGCTGCAGAAATTAAAACGGTAAGACTAGATACCCATTCGCGGACATCGAACAATTTAGCTAAAGTATTGCTTAAGTTCCATTGGAAAAAAGAAGTGGAATTTACGACTGATCCGAATGCGAAAACAGATGCTTTTGTTTTAATCGGTGATAGAACTTTTGGTAAAAAAGACAATTTTGCCTACGCTTATGATATGGGTGAGGAGTGGAAAAATTTTACTGGTTTACCTTTTATGTATGCTGCATGGGTGGCCAATAAAGAAATTTCTCAGGAATTTAAGGCTGAATTTAATGCCGCATTAAAGTTTGGTCTTGATCATAGAAAAGAAGTTTTACAGGAATTACCAGCATCATCAAATTTTGATCTGGAAGATTACCTGTACCACAAACTTCAATTTGATGTAACAGATGATAGAAAGAAAGCTTTAAAGCTATTTTTGGGATATATAGAGCAATTGTAAAATAAAATATTTCTTAGGTTCGTCATTCCCAACTTGACTGGGAATCTTAATGCATTTGTATGCGCTTTAAGATTCCCGCCTTCGCGGGAATGACGATTATCTATATCTAATGTGTTTTCATTTTCCCCGCCACTTTTTCGAGTGTATTTTTAAGCTTTGTTAAAGCACCTGCAATTGCTAAATCGTAAGTATTGCCTAAATTCGAAACGGCAACAGGATCTTTTCCTGTAATTCTGGCTTCTAATAAACATCTTTTGTCATCTAAACCTTCTTTACTTCCATTTTCATCAGATAAATGAACTTCTAAGCGTGTAATTAAATCACTGTACCTGCTCAAACCTTCATTTAACTGCGTTTGAATTTTTTCGTCGTATTCCTGGTGTATGGTTAAATTCTTGTCGGTATTCAGTTGGATCGTCATTATTATAATATTAGGTTAAATTAATATAAATATAACACATAACCGGGAGAAACGTTTTAGGAATATAGGTTAATTATTGAAATTATGGTTAATTGTTTAAACAGTAGAAATCGGTTAACTGTGGAGAAATCAAACTATCACGCATTTGGTTAAAACAAACTTTGTTTATAAACCCGATTAAAATGAAAAGCCCGTGACTTGTAATGAGCAGGACTGTACCACCCGAAATGCACAGAACCCTTCATTTCCAAAATGATGGTTAACTGAAGAGAAATGGTTAAGTGGGTGCCTCGTAAATAACAGATTTAAACATTTAAGCGGTTAAACAAACTAACAATCTTTTAACTTTTCAACAAAACAGCCGTAGAATGCTTATTCGTGTTATCTTTATGGCTTTTGTAAATTAATTTCAGTTTTGGCTAAAGACACGAATAAAGAAACCCCGTTAATGCAGCAGTACAACGCCATTAAAGCGAAGTATCCGGGCGCACTTTTACTATTTAGGGTTGGCGATTTTTATGAAACCTTTGGCGAAGATGCCATTAAAACGGCACAGATTTTAGGCATCGTATTAACCAGAAGAGGTACTGGTCCGAATGGTGGAGCATTGGAACTTGCAGGATTTCCGCACCACTCCTTAGATAATTATTTATCCAAATTGGTGAGGGCAGGGCAGCGGGTTGCCATTTGCGATCAGCTCGAAGATCCTAAAACGACAAAAACTATTGTTAAACGTGGTGTAACAGAGTTGGTTACGCCAGGGGTAGCTTATGGCGACAATATTGTAAACCAAAAATCGAACAATTTTCTCGCCTGTGTTTTCTTTGATAAAACACAATTGGGCATTTCATTTTTAGATATTTCAACAGGCGAATTTTTAATCGCCCAGGGTAATAGCGATTATATTGATAAACTTCTGCAGGGTTTTAAACCGACAGAAGTAATTTTTCAAAAATCGAAACGTCAGGCTTTTACCGAAAACTTTGGTGACCGTTTTTACACCTTTGGTTTAGATGAATGGCCTTTTACCTCTGATTATGGTAATGAAACCCTGATGAAACATTTTGACGTTTCATCTTTAAAAGGTTTTGGCGTTGAGCGCCTGCAAAGCGGAATAGTAGCTGCAGGTGTTATTTTGCATTATCTTGGTGAAACAGAACATCGTAACCTGCAGCATATCAGCTCGATAGGCCGCATTGAAGAAGACCGTTACATGTGGTTAGACCGTTTTACCATCCGTAACCTGGAACTGGTGAATTCGCCGAATGATAACGCGGTAACTTTGTTTGATATCCTCGATCATACCTGTACCCCAATGGGTGCACGTTTGTTGCAAAAGTGGATCATTATGCCTTTAAAGGAGCTTAAGCCTATCCAGGAACGCCTGGGCATGGTAGAGTATTTTGTAAAGCATGAAGAACTGCAGGGTGAGTTTTTAAATAACATTAAACAGATTGGCGATTTAGAACGCTTGATTTCCAAAGTAGGCCTGCAACGTGTAGGCCCGAGAGAATTGGTTGCTTTAAAACGCGCATTATATCATATTGAAGCCGTTAAAAAACTAGCTGCTGATTCTAAAAATCCTTTCCTGATCAAAATAGCGGATCAATTGAACCCTTGTTTGGCCATTAGGGAAAGGATTGAAAGGGAATTACAACCTGAGCCACCAGCATTATTGATTAAAGGAAATGTAATTGCGGATGGAATTGATGAAGATTTAGACCGCTTGCGCAAAATTGCTTTCGGTGGTAAGGATTACCTGGTGCAGATCCAGAAACGCGAGGCAGAAGCAACAGGCATACCATCCTTAAAAATCGCTTTTAACAACGTTTTTGGTTATTATTTAGAAGTTACCCATACCCATAAAGATAAAGTGCCAGAAGGCTGGATCCGTAAACAAACCCTGGTAAATGCCGAACGTTATATTACACCAGAACTTAAGGAATACGAAGACCAGATTTTAGGTGCGGAAGAGAAAATACAAGCCATTGAAATCCGTTTGTATAACGAACTGATGTACGAAACAGCGAGTTATATCAAACCGATCCAGCTCGATTCGTTTTTAATTGCACAGTTGGATTGTTTGTTGTGTTTTGCACAGTTGGCTGCTAAAAACCATTACAATAAACCGAAAGTTACCGAAAATAAGGTACTCGACATAAAAGGTGGCCGTCACCCGGTAATTGAAAAGCAGTTACCCGTTGGCCAGGAATACATCACTAACGATGTGTATCTGGATACCGACAGTCAGCAGATTATTATGATTACCGGCCCCAACATGGCGGGTAAATCAGCTATTTTAAGGCAAACTGCTTTAATTGTACTAATGGCACAAATGGGCTCCTTTGTACCGGCGAAAGATGCAGAAGTAGGCTTGGTAGACAAGATTTTTACCCGTGTTGGTGCCTCAGATAATATTTCATCAGGGGAAAGTACATTCATGGTGGAGATGAACGAAACAGCCAGTATCCTGAATAACATTTCTGACAACAGTTTAATTTTATTAGATGAGATTGGTCGCGGAACAAGCACTTATGATGGTATTTCGATTGCCTGGGCCATTGCAGAGTTTTTACATCAGCACCCAACATCAAGACCAAAAACACTTTTTGCCACACACTATCACGAACTAAACGAGTTGGCGAATACCATGCCGCGGATTAAAAACTTTAATGTTGCGGTAAAGGAAATGACCAATAAAGTAATCTTTTTACGTAAACTGGTCCCGGGCGGAAGCGAACATAGTTTTGGTATCCATGTGGCTAAAATGGCCGGTATGCCACCAAAACTCATAGGGCGTGCGAACGAAATACTTAAAAAATTAGAAATAGACCGTACAGAGGGGCAAAGTATTAAAGACAGCATTAAAAAAGTGCAGAATCAGGCTTACCAATTGCAGATGTTTGCCATTGATGATCCTGTTTTAGTGAAAATCCGCGATACACTGAATAATTTGGATGTTAATGCGTTAACACCAGTTGAGGCTTTGCTAAAGTTGGATGAAATTCAAAGATTGATTAAGAATTAGGAAGGGTTAGCGGTTTAAGGACAAAACATCTTTAATTTCTAATACATTAATATCATATTTATGCAGATTACCTTAAACTTTAGGCCTTACACCTTACACTTCAAAAGGAATATTTTTTACTTAATAGCCCTCACGCTTTTCCTTTCGTCGTGCGGTACACGAAAATACACGGTTAAAAGTGATACCAAAGCATCGAAAGCGGCTGATGCCATGGCCAATTTAAAAAGTAAGCAACTTTATCGCTTCATTACCGATTGGACAGGGGTAAGGTATCGGTTTGGTGGGTTGGATAAAAGCGGGATCGATTGCTCTGGCTTTGCATTTTTATTAGAAAAAGAAATTTACGGCATCACACTTCCACGCATTTCCCGCGACCAGGCCAATGCAGTAAGAAGAAAGGATATCGACAATTTAAAAGAAGGCGATCTTGTGTTTTTCTCTTTTGGCGGAAATGATGTAGATCATGTTGGAGTTTACCTCAATAATGGTTTTTTTGTACATGCAAGTACTACCCGTGGTGTAATTGTGGACGATTTAACACTACCGGCATATCAAAAGGTTTTGGTAAAATCGGGATCGGTTAATTAATCCATTTTCGTCATTTCGACTGGAGTGCAACGAAATGGAGAAACTTAAGTTATAGATTTCTCCATTTCGCTCCCGATGAAAAATCGGTGAGCTTCAGTCGAAATGACGATCGCTTTTCTAGGCTCCAATCAATAAAACAAACTTTATTATTTTTCGTTATTCTTTTATGCGTATATTCTTCATAATCTGCTTATCCTTAATTACTTATTCTGTTAATGCGCAGGTAAAACTACTCAAATTGAATGATTTAGATAAACGTTTGGCCAATGGAAAAGATACTACATATGTAATCAACTTTTGGGCCACCTGGTGTTCGCCATGTGTTGCTGAATTGCCTAATTTCGAGAAACTTCGTGTAGCGAACTTAAAAAAGCCGGTTAAAGTGATTTTGGTAAGTCTGGATTTTAAATCAAAGCTGCAAAAGGAAGTGATCCCATTTGTAGAAAAGAATAAAATTAATGCCGAAGTATTTCTTTTAAACGAACCCGATCAGCAGCAATATATAGAAAGAATTGATAAAAAATGGTCAGGCGCTATTCCTGCTACGCTTTTTGTGAATAAGAAAACCAGGCGGTTTTACGAGAAAGAATTTACAGAAGCAGAACTTAAAAATACCTTGTTAAACTTAAAATAAACCAATAGTATCTGCGCTAATCTTATTCGATCTGTGGGATACCTGGAACGTATTTTTCCCGCTGAGGTAGCAGATTTTCGCAGAAGCATAATGGTATATAATAGATGATCTCAAAGAAATAATTTACTACACAAAAATCGATTTAGGAAGCTCTATTTGCATATTTCTATTTTGATGTTCCAAAAATTATAATAATATTTGTTAAGCGCTAACCGAATAAAATCTCATACTTAAATTGATTATATATCAATATCAGACAGATTTCGGTTAACATAAAACTGAATCAAATTATTATAACACATCATAATGAAAAGAAGAACATTTATACAAAACACAGGTTTACTGGCTGGAGGAGTAGTTGCATCGAAATTTTCTTTAGCTGCTAACCTGGCACCAGAATTTCCTGTGGTACGTGTAGCTGCTGCTAAAAGACATTTTCAGAGCAAAGCAGTAGATGCTGCCATTAAAACTTTCCAGGCAAACGTAAAGAACCCGGAACTGGCCTGGTTATTCGAAAACTGTTTCCCCAATACACTGGATACTACTGTTTACCATGCTGAGAAAAATGGAAGACCAGATACTTATGTCATTACGGGTGATATTGATGCGATGTGGTTACGCGACAGTTCGGCACAGGTTTGGCCATACCTTCAGTTTGTAAATGAAGATGAACCGCTTAAAAAATTAATTGCCGGCGTAATTATCCACCAAACGCAATGTGTATTAAAAGACCCTTATGCAAACGCTTTTTATGGTGATGCCACCAAAGTAGGTGAGTGGAAAACGGATAAAACAGCTATGCAACCAGGGGTACACGAACGTAAATGGGAAATTGATTCGTTATGTTATCCCATCCGTTTAGCTTACCATTACTGGAAAAAAACTGGCGATAAAACGCCTTTCGATGCCGACTGGAAAAAAGGAATTGAAGCAACCTTAAAAACTTTTAAAGAGCAACAGCGCAAGTCCGATAAAGGTCCTTACCATTTTCAAAGGGAAACTACCCAACCTACCGATTCTTTACCAATGGCAGGTTATGGTTTTCCTGTTAATCCGGTTGGATTGATCTGTTCAGCTTTCCGTCCGAGTGATGATGCCACCATTTTTCCTTTCCTGGTTCCATCCAACTTCTTCGCAGTTTCGAGTTTAAAACAAGCTGCTGAAATGATCAAAGCTTTGCAAAGCGATAAAACTTTAGAGAGTAATTTATTAAACCTTGCTGATGAAGTAAATGCAGCTTTGCAAAAACACGCCATCGTAAACCATCCAAAATATGGCAAAATTTATGCTTTTGAGGTTGATGGTTTTGGTAGTTCGTATTTAATGGATGATTCTAACGTACCGAGCTTATTGGGATTACCTTATTTAGGTGCCATGAAGGCGGAAGATCCTATTTATCAGAATACCAGAAAATTTGCCCTTTCTAAAGACAATCCTTATTTCTTTAAAGGTACGGCAGCAGAAGGAATCGGTGGTCCGCATGCTGGTCAGGATATGATCTGGCCAATGAGTATTACGATGCGTGCGTTGACTTCTAAAGATGATGCGGAGATTAAATACTGTATTGATACTTTGCGTAAAACACATGCGGGCAAAGGTTTCATGCACGAATCCTTTAATAAAGACAATCCTGCAAACTTTACAAGGGCCTGGTTCGCCTGGTCGAATACTTTGTTTGGCGAACTGCTTTGGCGTACCTATCATGAAAAACCTGCTTTGTTAAAAGCGTAGATTGCAGATATATTAAAATTATTGATATGGGATAAATGCGTTTAATTAATGCATTTATCCCATTTTTTGTAAAACATGCGTTAGAATATGTAATCAATAGTTTTTAAAAGCAGAAATATTTGTAAATTGCAGGAAGATTATTCATTCCGCTTTGCAAGATCCCAATAGAACCATCCTTTCTGATATAGAAAGTATCAACAAAATACCTGCTGTTGCACATATTTTAGAAATTGTGTGCCGGACAACCGGAATGGGTTTTTCTGCTGTAGCCAGGGTAACCTCCAATAAATGGACTGTTTGCGCAGTTCTCGATGAAATTAATTTTGGTTTACCGGTTGGTGGAGAACTCAAGTTAGAAACAACCATCTGTAACGAAATCAGGCAGCACCAACAAGCCGTTGTGATTGATCATGTTGATGAGGATGAGAATTTCAGAGGACATCACACCCCAACGATGTATGGCTTTCAAAGTTATATTTCCGTTCCGATTATTTTAAAAAACGGTGACTTTTTTGGTACACTGTGCGCCATTGATCCTAAACCAGCCAAGCTTAAAAACCCAACCATAACGGGGATGTTTACCATGTTTGCCGATTTAATTGCGTTCCATTTAGATGCACTCGATCAATTAGCCATTACCGAAAAAGAACTTAAAAAGGAGCAGGAAATAGCTGTTTTGAGGGATCAGTTTATCGCCATTTTAGGGCACGACCTACGGAATCCTTTAAATGCTATATCCAGTAGTGCGCAATTATTGTCGCGTTTAAATTTAGACGAGCGAGGCATCCGGATTACTAAGATTGTTAAAGATTCATCTTTCAGGATGAACGGACTGATTGAAAATATGCTGGATTTTGCCAGTGGGCGTTTAGGAGAAGGTATTACCATTAGCAGAACGCCAGATGAGGATTTGGAGAAATTGCTGATTCAGGTAGTGGATGAATTACAAACCATTTGGCCGGGCAGAAATATTGAGGTAAATTTTAATTTTCATTACCCCGTAAATGCAGATGGCAAACGGTTGGCGCAACTTTTCTCTAACCTTTTAGCCAATGCCCTAAATTATTCTCCGGCAGATTCTACTGTCGAAATTACAGCCTTCAGCACAGCAGAAGAGTTTAACCTTTGTGTAGCCAATAAAGGGAAACAGATTCCGGCTGCAGCGATGGAGCGTTTGTTCCAGCCTTTTTCACGGGGGGAAGTGGAACCAAATCAAAAAGGATTAGGATTGGGTTTATATATAGCCTCTGAAATTGCAAATGCCCACGAAGGAACCCTGGATGTATCTTCTACACCAGAACAAACTTGTTTTACTTTACGCTTACCTTATAGAAAATGATATCGGTAAATGATCGGTTGCCAACATCAACACTGCTGGAATTGAAAGTGGGAGATGAGATTACTGACGAAAATAATCTATCTGGTAAAATTCTAAATATAGAAATTAGTGAAACTGATGAATTCTTAATGTTTTTATTCCAACTGGAAAGCAAACACATCATTATTAAAAAACTTAAGCAGGTCTGTTAGTTATTTTACAGTTAAACCCTAAAGATCCTTAGACTCGGGTGTTATCATAGATCTCTCTAGTTAGATTTCTCGACTGCGTTGCACTGCGCTCGAAATGACGGTAACTAGGGGGGATGCATAGATTAATTGGTTTTATAATATAGGTCTCGGATCGAATATCACTTGGAACGACTGGATTTTTTCTTCCGATAATTTATACCAGCCACAAGAAAAAATTGTTTTTCCACCCATATTAATATCATACCAAAGGCAAACCTCTTCCTGCTCTACAAATACTTTTTTAACGTCGTATTTGAATTTCATTTTTTTCATGTCATCGACATATACATCGGCACCACTTCTTTCGCCCATTACACCTTTAAAAGTCATATCATCATGCAATTGTCGCCTGGCCAGTTCAAAATCTTCTGCGTTTAAAGCGTTAATAAAATCAAGCACAACAACTTTTGCATTGTGTTCTGTTAGTATTTTATTTGAGGTACTCATGGCTTTTTCTTTTAAGATAAAACGAAAATTTGAAAGAAAATGTTTGAAGAATTAATGAGTGACTGAGTTTTGAATGAGAGAATGTTTTATAGCGTTATTATTACATTCACTCATCCTATCATTCATTAATTTATCTTATCCTTCAAAATTATAAACTTTTCCTACCTGCGTTTTAAAACTGTATTTAAAATCATTCCCCGATTTTTCTACCGTAATTCCTTTTGCATTTTTTAATGCATTCGGGCTTCTCACTATGCAATTTTCACCAGATAGGGATTTGATGGTGAGTTTGGTGACCTTACCGTTTTTCCATTGTAAATCGATAATTTCAAAATTACCTCTGGCTTTTAAACCCTGGATACTTCCGGTTGACCATTGATCGGGTAGGGCTGGTAAAAACTGAAGCTCACCCGCCTGACTCTGCAATAACATTTCAGAAATACCTGCAGTGTAACCAAAATTTCCGTCAATCTGAAAGGGTGGATGTGCACAAAAAAGATTCGAATAAATACCACCTCCTTTATTGTAATCGGTACCTGAACCGCCAACTGGAGTAATAAAATTCTGTAATATTTTATAAGCATGATTGCCATCCTGTAACCTTGCCCAGAAATTCATCTTCCAGGCCATAGACCAGCCCGTTGATTCATCACCACGTGCTGTTAAAGTAACTCTTGCTGCTTTGGCAAGCTCTGGTGTTTTAATGGTACTGATTTCTCTTCCCGGATGTAAACCAAAAAGATGTGAAATATGCCTGTGCTGATCTTTAGGGTCATCGCGGTCGGTTTCCCACTCCTGTAACTGTCCCCATTTACCAATTTTTGGTTTTAAAAGATGTGCTTTCAGATCGGCAATGTGTTTTTTGTAGTCGCTGTCGATATTTAAAATTTCAGCAGCTTCAATGTAATTGGTAAAAAGATCGTACACAATCTGCTGATCGTGTGTTACGCCATCCTCCGTTGGGCCATGTTCCGGCGACCAGCCCAGCGGCGATACCAAAGTGCCATCGGGCCTTCTTTTTAAATGGTCATCCCAAAATTCGGAGATTTCTTTAATGATCGGATAAGCGAAATTCTTTAAGTAATCTTTATCTTTTGTGAAGGCATAATGCTCCCAGAGGGCCTGTGCGTACCATGCACTGCCCGGCGTGTTCCATAAGAAACTCATTCCGCCAAAAATATTATTTTCTGTTTTTACCGTCCAGCCACGTGTATTGGGGTATTGTTTGCGTGTGGCAATGGCACTCACTTTGCGCATGCTGTTAATATAATCCAAATATGGAATCTGACATTCAGAAAGATTGGTTGGTTCGGCAAGCCAGTAGTTCATCTGGATATTGATGTTCGAGTGATAGTCACTTCCCCAGGGTGGGGTATTGCTTTCGTTCCAAAGACCTTGTAAGTTGGCAGGCAAACCACCTTTTCTGGAAGAACTGATCAGCAAATATCTTCCGTATTGAAAAATTAAGGCTTCAAGGTTGTGGTCAGGGGTTTTCTTATAGTCAATTAATCTTTGGTAAGTGGGTAAATTGTTGTTGTTGGCATCACTTTCTCCCAAATTAAGGCTTAACCGGCTAAATAGTTTCTGGTAATCCTGAATATGGCTTTTTAATAAGTTGGAGTAGCTTTTTGAGGAAACTTCTTTTAGTATACGATCAATTTTAGGTGCCGGTTCTTCACCTTTCCATTGTTGTTCGCGTTTATTGCTGTAATGGGTTGCGGCTGTAAAAATGATGGTGATGGCATCAGCTTTATCTATTATTAATTTTTCGCCGTTCTCATCCTTTGCTGAAGAACTTTTGCCGTTTTCAATTTTAACGAGCGCAGTAGCCTGATAAGGCATGCCATTTGATAATTTGCCACTAAACTCAATGGTATTCCCATTAACAGTAATTTTGCCCTGGTGTGCATCTTTTAATCGGATGGCTGCAGAATAAGCACTCTTTTGATCAGAACTAAGCCTTAACACCATTACTTTATCCGGAAAACTGCAAAAATATTCACGTTTATAATGTACGCCGTTTTGGGTATAATTAATGGAGTTTACCGCGTTGGCCAGGTTTAATTCCCTCTTATAATCGGTAAAATCGGGAATCTTTTGTTCAATATCAATCAATAAATCCCCTAATGCCTGATAGGTACCCCTGTCGTTTTCATCACCTGTCCAAAGCGTATTATCGTTAAGCTGGATATGTTCCTGGTTTACACCACCGAAAATCATTCCGCCAATACGGCCATTGCCAATCGGGTAGGCTTCCGTCATCCAGTCTTTAGCTGGTTTATCGTCCCATAGTAATAATGGAGTGGTCTGTTTCTGTTGCGCCAGTAGAATGTTCGAAAAGCTAAATGCCAAAAATGCAACCAGCATCAGGCTTCTCAGTTGCTTAGGTTTAGAAAGCATACTCATATTTGATTAGTGTGTTTTCAAAGATATATATTATCGGATAATAGTTTTTGTTGGCTATGAGCGAATGCATCTCGATTATTGGCATATTATTCAATTATTTAAGCATTGCATTTTAAGGGTGATAACTACAACACAAATGAGAAGCTATTTCTCAATAAAGATGGAAGGTACAAATCTTTCTCAGGTAACTATTATGATATTTAATTGATGAATTTGATAGAATTTCTATATTTGATACTACACACTAAATCGTTTTATGTAAAATGAAATCACTAACCAAATTTTTATTCTTTATTCTGTTATTAAATGTGCCTGGGAGTTATCAGGCTTATAGTCAGAGCAAAACATCACTTACCAAGTACGTAAATACCTTTATCGGTACCGCACCATTAACCGATCCTAAAATATTAGGGTATGAGTTACCCCAGGGCTGGCGTTCGTGGGCAGGTTTAACTTTTCCGGGCAGTTCATTGCCGAATGCGATGGTACAATTGAGTCCAATTACCGAATTTGGCTCTGGAGCCGGCTACGAGTATGAAGACGATACCATTTATGGTTTCGCACACACCAATAAAGGACACTGGAACCTTTGCAATATTCCGGTTTTACCACTTTCAAATCCCGGCGGGAAGTTCGGATCAAAATTTTCGCATAAAAATGAAAGTTCAGCACCCGGTTATTATCAGGTATATCTTGATGATTATAAGGTAAATGTAAAACTCACCTCAACGTTAAGGGCTGGTTTTCACCAATATGAGTATAAAAACAACCAAAACCGACAAATACTTTTTTTGATTGGAAAAGCCAATAGTGGTGTTAATACCTGGAATATAGAACAGGTAGGAACTTCGGCTATACAGGGTTTTCAGGGTGGAGAAAATGTTTACTTTTATGCTACAGTAAATGGCAAAATAGATAAACTTGATCAAACTGATATCGGCAAACGCTCCGGTTATGCCATTGTTCATTTGGCTGATGGAGGCACAGGACCGGTAGAATTAAAAATCGGACTCTCTTTTGTAAGCACAGCCAATGCCAAAGAAAATTTAGATAAAGAAATCGGCAATAAAACTTTTACGCAGATCCGTAATGAAGCCACGGTGAAGTGGGAATCACTTTTGGCTAACATCCAGGTAAAAGGCGGCACCGATAAACAAAAACAAATGCTGTATTCGTGTTTATACCGCTCATTTTTATGGCCGGCTTTACGCAGTGATGTTAACGGTGAATTTAAAGATGCGAAACGCAATATCATTAAAGGTGATTTCAATTATTACACCGAGCCTTCTCTTTGGGATACCTACCGGAATAAAGACGTGCTTTTAGGACTGATTACGCCAAAGGTTACGCTGGATGTAATCAAATCAATGAAAGATGTAGGTGATAAAACCGGCTTCATTCCGACATTTTTCCATGGCGATCATGGCGCATCATCTATTGCAGGCGCTTATTTACGGGGAATTAACGATTTCGACATTAAAGGCACTTATCAGATTTTATTGCGTAACGCCAATGTTGATGGTGGCGCCCGTCCATTTGTAAAAGAATATATCGAAAAAGGTTATATTTCAGATCCTGATGTTAAAAATCCACATGTAGAAACGAAGGCAAAAGCGGGTGTTTCTAAAACCCTCGAATATTCGTACGATGATTATTCATTGGCACAGATTGCCAAAAAACTGGGTGACAGTACCAATTACCGGATCCTGATGGCCAGATCGAAGAATTACAAAAACATGTTCGATCCGGGTACCCGTTTTATGAGGGGAAGGCTGGATAACGGCGATTGGATTACACCTTTTAACCCACAATACCCTTATTACGAATATATGTACCGGGAAGCCAATGCCTGGCAGGTTTCGTTTTACGCACCACATGATATGAAAGGGCTGATAGAGCTTTACGGTGGTGCTAAGGGATTTGAATCGAAATTGGATTCGTTGTTTACCTTACCATGGAACCCAAAATACATAGCGAGGAATGTAGAAACCATGATTGGCCAATACTGCCAGGGCAATCAGCCTGATCACGAAGCACCTTTTGCCTATACTTTTATTGGTAAACCGGAGAAATCGCAAAAAATTATCGATAAAATCCTGAATGAATTATACGGGATAGGCAGCGATGGTTTGGCACTTTCAGGCATGGATGATGCAGGTGAAATGTCGGCCTGGTATGTATTCAGTGCCTTAGGTTTGTATCCTTTCTCGGCAACCGATCCGAATTATATTGTAACGGCTCCTCTTTTTGATGAAGTAAAATGGAAAACGAGTACGGGTAAGTTATTAACCATTAGCAAACCGGGCAAGGGCAGGGGGATTTCTGGTATCAAAGTAAATGGAAAAAATAATGATGGTTATTTTATTTCTCATGATTTGTTTACAAATGGCGGCAGGGTGGAGATTAACACGAAGTAATGGCTTCGTGTTATAAACTTTTGCAGGGTTTATAGTGAAATATCCATCAGAGATTTTTTAATTGCCCTAGTAATTTATTTTGCCCACCTAAGAAATCCAAGTTGGGCACTAGCTTAACATTCAGACCTCGCAGGTTTTAAAAAACTGCGAGGTCTTTTAAAACTTGACCTATTGATGTTCGTCATGCACGGTCTTCGTTGTAATTTTAATCATCAAATAAACCATGGCAAATAATAACGAAAACCCAGAATTCTGGGAAAGAGCATTTAGCGAAAAACAGGAAATGTGGGGTTTAGAACCAGCCCTTTCGGCCGTATTAAGCAGAGATTTTTTTGTTAAAAATTCGGTAAAAAATATCTTGATACCTGGAATTGGTTATGGACGTAATGCACAAATTTTCAGGGAAAACAGAATTGAGGTAGCCGGTATCGAGATTTCGAAATCAGCCATTGAGATGGCCAAAAAACATAACGGAGGAAATATGGTGATTCACCATGGCTCTGTAACTGATATGCCTTTCGATCAGCAACAATACGATGGGATATTCTGTTATGCTTTAATTCATTTGTTAAGCGGTGATGAAAGGAAAAAACTAATCAGTGATTGTTACAACCAACTTTCGAAGGGTGGTTACCTCATTTTTGCGGTTATTTCTAAAAAAGCCGGTAGTTATGGGAAAGGTAAACTGATCAGTGATGATCGTTATGAAATGTTTGAAGGCGCGCAGGTCTATTTTTATGATGAAGAATCAATAAAAGCTGAATTTAGCGAGTATGGATTGTTTGAAATTACTGAAGTAGAAGAAAATCAATCTTTTTATTTGATTAAATGTTCTAAAAATTAGCTTGGATTCTAAGATTGGTGGTTTAATCATCATCAAACAAACTGTATCAGATTTTTTCTGTTCTATTCTTTAGCAAATTAATAGATAAAGAGATGTTAAAATTTGTTTAACACCTCTTTATTAAATGATCTGTATTTGTTAAAAGTTAAACTGGTTTAGTTCCTTCCAGGATAATACATTTTCACGTAGTTGATATCTCCCTGCGAAAGGGTCGTATTGTTTGGTGCAATGGCTTTATTATTGGTTGTAAAGCGTGCCTCAACAGGATAATGCATAATTGATTTCGTATCATAAGCAGTATAGCTTAAACCACTTCTGGAATTAACAGAAAGTACATTAAAATCCACATCTTCTTTACTCCAATAATTTGGGGCACCCATATAATAATCATAAACGGCTTGTGTATTCCATGGAATATTGGCATCAGGATGCGACTGTTCGTGATCTAATCCCAATGCATGACCGAATTCATGAACAGTAGTTCTTCTAAATTCGGTATCGGCGGTATTATTATCAAACCACCCAAAATTCATTGATGTTGAATAACTTCTTGCATCTGTACCAAGCGCAGACCAGGAACCTTCATCATCAAAAGCAATCTTAATGTCTGCTGATGCATTATCAGCAACGAATGAAAATGTAATGTTGGCATAAGTTTCCCAGCTTTTAGCATATTGTTTTACTTTATTGCGAACATAGGCAGATCCTCCGGTAAAACGTACTTTAACGGTACTCCCGTTAGCCCATCTTTTGCTTGCAGCGCCATTGCCTTCAGTTACCGGGCCGCCATTCTTAGCAATCTTCATCTGACAGGTGAAATTGTCATTCAGCTCTGTCTTTTTAGCATTCACATTGATGTTCTCAAGTGGTGTTTCTGCTGCATTTTTCTTACAGCTTACAGTCATAGTAGTAATCAGCGCAAGTAACAAGCCTGACTTTAAAAAATGGTTTTTCATAGATTTTAGGTTTTAAAAGTTAATTATTGATTATGTTTTTTATAGATTAAGCAGAATAAAACAAAAGCGAAAATTTTTGACAAGAAATCCCAGCGAAAAGTTTAGCTATAAAGCGCTTAAAAACAAACTTATCTCGTATTTCGGAATACGAACTAGCAGCTGTAATTGTTTACCTGAAGTGGTAGATTTTGAGGCTTTCGCCTGGTTGGAAATGAAAATGCCCTTCATAATACTGTTTTTCTTTTTTAACTGTAAATATTGTTCGGGACGTGATTTCAAATATAGAGGAGTATAATGTTGAATTATAAATCAAATTCACTTTTTTACACGAAATTCAACTAATGGTTCTTTTATAGACTACTAAGACGTTATTTTGTGATAAATTTTACACAAGAACAGAATTAAACATACATATATAATCTGTTTATTAAAACTGATTATGGAGTTTTATAATTCATTTATTAAAATTTTCAACCAATAAAGCCCTGGGGTTACCCAAGGCTTTATTGGTTTGCAGGTTATTGAAATATGTAGAAATCTCAATTCTGCTTAATATAAAATATATTTTTTTACGTATAAATCATCAATTATATAAGCCCAGTTCTGCCAAAGATGCAAACTGCAAAGCATCCTGTGCAGAATTGGCAATCACCTTTAAGTATCTTAGTGTTTTGGTGCTGCCAAAGGCAAAATACTGTACACCAGCAGCATTTTGTGCTACAAAATTATTCACAGCAGTAAAATTAATATTATCGGTGCTGGTTAAAACCTGAAAATTTTTAACCGCCCTGCTTAATCCACTTCTTTGTACCAAACTTAAACCTTTAGCAGATTTATTAGCGCCTAAATCAATTACAATCTGATGCGGATAACTGGTTGCGGTGCTTGTCCACCTGGAATGCCAGAAGGTACTTTGACTGCCATCAATTAAAGTCGCCGCCCTGCCGTTTACAGCACCTTCTCCGCTGGTTTCTTCAGAACTGAAAGAATTGATGCTCCAGCCACTCTTACTCAATTCTGTTAAAGGCGCCACATTATCTTGTAAAGTAGATGGATCGGTAGTTGGTGCAGGTAGCCCCAAAGCAGCCATGTCGCTATAAATTTGAGTGGTGGCCGCCGTGGTTGATAGGTTTAATCCCCATTTCTGAAAGAAATTACTGAGGTTTTTTCCTGATATATTACAGGCCTTTAGCATGAAATAACGTAACCTATCATCATCATTGGCTAATGTTGGATTTTCGACGCGCATATTTTTAGCCAGTGTTCTGTAAAAATTATCGCCGTAGGCTAAAGTTAACTGCTGGAACATGCATAACCTGATAAAGAGATCGGTTAAAGGATTGGCATAACTTGTTGATCCGTTATAATCTTTTGTTCCGGCTGGTTTATCTAAATAGGTAAATGCTTTAGGCCATACACCATCATTTACCAGCCTGTTTACAGCAGGAGTAAGGGTTCGTTGAACATACAAACTGTAAAGGTTAACTGAAACCTCCCCTAAAGCACCCCAGCGCCACATCATTTGATGCTGATGACCTAGCTCATGCCACATACCCCAGCCATTAGTACCCACTGCATCAAGTGTTAAAATGGCATTTACATCAGAAGTGATATAAGCCGTGCGATAATCGTAAGCGAAAAAGTAATAACTGGGATCTTCATGTTGCGTTAGCAGATAGGTGTGTGCATTTTTAGTATGTGCTGGCAATGAATTATCCAGACCGTTCAAATCATCTTCGAGCGCAATCACTTGCGTAATTTTATTCAAAACAGCAGCCTGATCTTCATTCTGATACTGTATAGCTTTGGTACGTGATACCACAATTAGGCAATTGGTACCTTCGAGTACTACATCCGGAGTGGTATAAGTTTGCAGCTGACTTATCCAATCCGCATTTGTGGTAACACCCAGTTTAAAATACGGTGCATATTGAAAACCACTGTTAAAGGTCACTTTTGCGGTTGATCCTGTAGTAGCACTTGTGTACCTTAGCCATAATAAACCGCCAGCAGCATTGGTGATGGTATTGGTACCTGCAGTTAACTGTACCACTGTGGGTTGTGCATTCCAGGTGCCATACCTAGAATAAGTGCCAATCAGCAGTTTAGGTAAACGTGTTCCTGCGGTTTGTTCTACCGTAATATCTAAAGTGCCATTCGGCGCCATGTACAAGCCGGTTGCGGTAAAATCGGTTAAATTATACCCGTTCTTTAAACGGTCTCTTTCAATAGAAGCATTAATTTTTTCGGTAACATTAAAAATATTTGTCTGACTGGCGGATAAAAGCGCGGCTCGGTTTATTGTTTTGCTGTTATCACTTGGTTCTGGTAATACGACTGCTTTTTTACAGGCAAAAAGGCAGGCTATTGCCATCGCGGTAAAGAGTAGGGATGTTTTTTTCATTGTTTTTAGGTTTAGTAAATATTTGGTGGTGATGATGTTTCGTTACAATCTCTGATACTGATCCAACTACCCTGCCTTCCTCTTTTAATCAGCTACACAAAGACGTGAGTCTATTTACACTGTCAATCGAATATATTTATAATTACATGCAGTTGAAAGAGAAAACACTGCGCAAACGTTTGATTAACAAGTTTTTATTGGTTTTGCATTTTTCCCTATCATCGGGTTAGCGCTCTTTTTCGTATGCACTATAAAAAAGGACCTGACTTATGTTTATAAAGAAAAGTTTTAGGATAGCACAATAATCATTTGAAATATCTCATGGAAAATTGCAAATTGCAGGTAAAAAGCACTCAATGGGCAGAAAAATTACCGACGGACCGCTAAGAAACAAAGAAAGAACAAAACAAAAGCTTATCGATTCGTTGGGTACCATCCTTATCAAAAATGGTTTTACGGGTTTAAATGTGATGCAGGTTGCTGCTAAGGCCAATGTAGACAGGAAATTAGTATACAAATATTTTGGCGGACTTGACGGGTTGGTAAAAGAGTATCTTTTTACTAAAGATTACTGGAGGTTTAGTGAGGAACAAACCGCCTTGGTTATTGAACAAAGTAAAGCAGATTTTGGAAAAAAAATGGCCTATCAGTTACTCGAAGACCAGCTAAATGCTTTAATGGCAAGTGAGGAGATGCGCAAAATTGTAACCTGGGGTCTTTCAGAAGATTACGAACCTTTAAAAGAACTCAATCGCGAACGTGAGGAGGTGGGCGAAAAACTGTTTAAGAGTGTGTACGACGATCATTTTAAAGATAAAGATAAAAATATCAGGGCCATTGAGGCTATTTTGGTGAGTGGGGTATATTACCTCTCTTTATACGCCCAAAGCAATGGAACTTTTTGTGGTATTGATGTTAAGGACGAAAAAGGGCAGGAGGAGATAAAAAAATCACTCAAACAAATTATCGACTGGGCTTATTCTTAACCGGATGCTGAGAAATGCAATAACAGATTAACTTTTACAAGTAAAACATGTCTATAACTACCGAAAGCGAAAGAAATGGAATGCAGCAGGCAAGTGATGCTGTAGCGATTACCCTTAAAATGATGCGTGAATTTGCCAAACCTGGCATTTCAACAAAAGAACTGGATGAATATGGAGGCAAGTTGCTCAAACAAATGGGCGCACGTTCTGCACCTTTTTTAACCTACGGTTTTCCGGGATATACTTGCATCAGTGTTAATGAAGAAGCTGCCCACGGACTGCCATCTGCAAATAAGATTCTTAAAGACGGCGATTTGATCAACATTGATGTTTCAGCAGAATTAAATGGTTTTTGGGCCGATAATGGTGGTTCTTTTGTGCTGGGTGAAGATATTAACGGACATGGCAGACTGGTACAAACCTCGAAGGAAATTTTAAAAAAAGCAATCAGCAACATTAAAGGTGGGGTTAAAATATCGGAAATCGGGAAGCTGATTGAAATGGAAGCAAAAAAGGCAGGATATACGGTAATTAAAAACCTGACCGGACAT
>NZ_JAVTSU010000010.1:0-286970 GCF_032678605.1 Pedobacter miscanthi | reverse complement strand
ATTTTTTCGCAAGAAATAGGTGAGCAATTCGGTGAGTACATTAAACGATATGAATGCTCACCAATTATAGCTTAAATAGTTGTTTATAAGCTAGTTCAATCATTAAACATCTTGACTGTAAGTGACAGAATTAACAATTTTGTTTCACTTTAATCAATTGTCATGAGAACAAACATGAATCTGCTTTTTTATTTAAAAAAGCGCTCCACTTACAAAAACGGTCCGGTAACCATCTATTTGAGGTTTACGGTCAACAGTAGACGGGCAGAAACCTCTACGGGAAAGTCATGTGATCCCAATCGCTGGAACGCACAGGCCGGAAGAGCCTCAGGCACAAAAGAAGATATCAGGATTTTGAATGCTTTTCTGGATAAGTTACAGTCGAAAGCTCAGGAGCTTCACCAATTAATGACGGTAGGGAACGAAACCGTTACAGCAGAAACGGTTAAAAATCGTTTTATTGGAAAAGCTCTGCAATCACGGACTCTTGTTGCGGTTTTTGAAAATCACAACTTAAAAATGAAAAGTCTCATTGGAAGGGAATATGAAAGAAGCACCCTTCAGCGCTATGAAACCTGCCTAATGCATGTTAAAGACTTTATGCAGTTAAATTATAATGTTTCAGATATTCCTGTTACAAAAATCAATTTTGCTTTCTTGGTTGATTTTGAATATTACCTTAGGAGCGTCCGCAACTGTGGCAATAACTCTGCAATAAAATACATCAAAAATCTTGGCAAAGTTATTCGCATATGTTTAGGTAACGGCTGGCTGGCAGTGGATCCTTATCTTAATTACAAACCAAAACAGAATACTGTACACCGTGAGGTGCTCACCAAAGAAGAGTTAAGCCTTATAAAGGAAAAGAAGTTCAGTGTAGATAGGGTTGGTACAGTTCGCGATATGTTTGTTTTCAGTTATTACACAGGTCTCGCTTATGTAGATGTATGTAAATTAAAACGATCTGAGCTGGTTAAAGGCACTGATGGTAATTTATGGATATATACAAGCAGAAAGAAAACCGATACACTTTCACGGATCCCTGTTCTGCCAGTCGCTCTATCCATAATTAAAGCTTATGAAAACCATCCCCAGTGTATTGTCAAAGACACCTTGCTTCCAATGATGAGCAACCAAAAAATGAATGCGTATTTAAAAGAGATAGCAGACCTATGTAATATTAATAAGTTGCTGACTTTTCATATTGCCAGACATACCTTTGCCACCACTATAACGCTTAACAATGGTGTGCCCATAGAAAGTGTGTCTAAGATGATGGGACACACCAGTATTAAAACAACACAGATTTACGCAAAGGTAATGGATCATAAAATTGGTTCTGATATGCAGAAAATTATTGAGAGAGTAGAGTGATCTAGAGCTTCCGGTTGATAAGGGCGGTATTCCACGATGTTTTCCTCAAATTCTGCCCTTAAGTAAAAAGGATGCAACATTCGCTGTTGCATCCTTTTATCTAAATTAACGCTCTCAATCTATGATTGATGCAAGGCTCTCACCCCTTGCTTTTGCAATATGTAAATAATAATTTAATGTTGCAATGCTATTAATTAACTAATTTGGGGCAATTCTATCCATCAAAGGCTTATAGTAACCATCTATATGTTTTTTCAGGACTGGGGCTTGGACATCTATCTTTGACAAGTAACCAGCTAATTATTGAACCAGACAGAGTAAAGTTTCTTCGCTCACTATCTGATAATTTCAAAGATATGGTGAGCCGAGATTGTTGATGGGTCTGAATATAAAGGCTATAGTAAAGTCTAATGTTAAAATTCATAAATTGTCGAGATAATTAACCTGGTATTATTAAGCCAGAAAATAATGACTATGAAATATAATCTTGATGTTCTCAACGATAAAGAATTTGAAGATCTATGCAAAGATCTGCTTGATACCGTCTATGAAGTAGACTTTCAGTTGTTTAAAGCCGGAAAGGATGGCGGAATCGACCTATTGTATACAGGGAAGGTAGAAAATGAAATTGTGGTGCAGGTAAAACATTATGTTGGTTCTGGCTATGCACATCTTAAACAGAAACTGCTTAATGGAGAATTGGAAAGTGTAAAAAAAATGATTCCTGTACCTTTGCGATATGTAGTGGCGACTTCAGTGCCGCTTTCTCCAAAGCAGGCTAACGAAATAAAGGATATACTTAACCCATTTGTGCGTTCTACAAATGATATTTTCGGAAGAAGGCGCTTGGAGTCCATATTGAGCAAACATAACAATATTGAAGAAAAGTTTTTTAAGCTTTGGCTGACCAGTACTAATGTGATGCGTCGGATATTGAATAATGCTGTAATTAACAACTCAGATTTTCATAGGGAAAAGATTTTGAGTAATACCAAGCGCTATGTGATGACTGACGATTTTTCTCGCGCGGTTGATATTTTGTTGGAAAATAAATTTTTAATTATCAGCGGTTTGCCTGGCGTGGGAAAAACGACACTGGCCTATATGCTGATTTGTGAACGGCTAGCTTCTGGCTGTGAGCTTATTTTTTCTGATGGAAAAATTTCCGAAGTGGAAGGGTTGCTTTCACATGACCCGAAAAAAAAACAGATCTTCTTTATAGATGATTTTTTGGGTGCCAACTTATTTGACATACAAAACCCAAAAAATCCTGAAAACAAGATCATCAGTTTTGTAGCAAAAATTCAATCTTTCGCAAATAAATACCTGATTTTTACTTCAAGAACCACAATTCTAAACCAGGCGAACCACCGGTATGAAAATCTAAAGAGAAGTCGTCTTACGACTGATCTTAAATATGAACTCGAACTGAGGAATTATTCTGCATTGAACAAAGCGAAGATTTTATATAACCATTTGTATTTTAATGCAATAGACTCCAATTTCTCGCTACCATTTTTTCAGAAGGATGTTTATACGCGCATCATCAAACATCTGAATTTCTTTCCGCGGCTGATTGAGTTTATAACTGATGTCCGCCATTATGATCCCAAAAAATATTCCTCCGTTGAAGAATTTGTGTTTTATCAACTAGATCACCCTGAGGAAATCTGGAAGCATGCTTTTGAACAACAATTAGAAGATGAGGATCGGTTTCTGGTGATGTCTTTATTTTCACTTGGTGGAAGCTATGTTGCAGATGATGTCTTGGAAGTTGCTTTCGCAGCCCGCTATGAATATGAATTGGCTAATAGCGGACTGATCCGCAAACCCTCTGCATACAATAACTCACTTAAGAAACTACTTGATGGTTTCTTACTCTCCAATTACTATGCTGAGGAACGACAGAACAAATATTCTTTTCTCAACCCGTCTATCACTGATTATCTTTTGGCTTTTTTAGTGGAGGATAAGGCAGAACAGAAGGCTATCCTCTGCTCAATTGCATTTATCGATCAGTTAAGTTTTTATTTCGGTGACAGCGATGGAAAGATTATTATTGATACCAGGCTACGTCCGAAGATTTTTAACTCAATCATTGCCTCAATGGATGAAGTTGGGATTGTTAGGCCTGGATCCAGGCCTCTGTATCTGTTGGATGCACTTATTGAATACTTTCCCTTACAGGTTTCTGCTGATGGATCTGCTGCACTGATGCTAATGAAAGAAATACTTAACGATCCGGAAGGCGTAAGCTCTTACATTCTTTGTAGTAATATTCTTATGGCCGATGTAATTCAGGACTCTGGGTTGTATAGTTTCATCAAGGACAATCTGTATCGCTTCACAGATATTATCATACGTTGCGCACAAGAATCCATTGATCTAGAAAATATAACATCAATATTTGCTCGGTGTTCGGCTGATTTTAAAGATTATATTCATTTTGGTGAAAATAAACAGCTGATCGAATCAAAGCTTTCAAAAATCTTTGAATCACTCGCAGCAGATATAGATTTTGGTGAGGACGATGTTATTCGTAATGCAGGCGAAATGGGCCGATCTTATGCTCAGGATAAACTTGATGAAGATATATGGAATGAGTATGTTGAGTTCGTTCAGCAGGTAAACCTTGGTGACTATTTTGATGAATTTGATCATTCCTATGATGTAAGCGCATCTGAGATCGTCGACCGAGCTTTAGAAAGTACCGATTATGATGATGACGATGATAGGGGGTATCGGGGGACCATCATACCTGATTATGAAAGACCAAAAGATGAATGGGAAGACATTGATCGGCTATTTTCATGATGCTGACCCCTTTAACATTTTCCATTAGCATAATAGTTCAAACTACCAATACTTGACACTTAAATACCCTATCGAGGGAAACCGTAAAGATCTGATATTATTGTAAACTAACTTTGCCATGGGTGGATTTCTCAATAAAGATTACACATATTTAAGTATTTATGATGTATGTTTTAGCAATAACTTAGCGCTAGATAATTGTGATCTATTTAAGAGTACTTTCATACAGATTTCAAAAAACAAACAGGGAATAACCAATATTTTATTTAAATGAGTGAACGCAGTGCTGAGGCAACTATAAAAGGCTACTATTATCAATTTGATACTTCTATCTTGAAGCTGCTCATGCTTGGGGATGATTCAGATCACATTGTTGTCGAGGGTATTGAGGATATTGATATCCATACGGCAGATGAAACAACAGCAGTGCAGTGTAAATATTTATCTAAACCTTCCTTTATTAACTCTGCAGTTCGTGAACCGATCATGCTGATGCTGGATCATTTTAGGCTAAAAGCTTTCACCAGTGCGCAGTTTAATTATGTGCTTTATGCGCATTTTGAAAACGAAGTCGGTGGCCAAGAAAAAGCCATTTCGTTGAACCAACTTAAAGACATTTTAACTTTTACAGAAAAAAAGATCCCCAAATGTTATCATACAGATAATGGTATGACTGACGAAAACCTTATCAACTTTTTGAACCGATTCAAATTTGTCTTCGGTAAAAAATTCGAAGATCAGCAGCTTGAGGTCATTGCTCTATTGAAGAAGCGTTTCACCTGCTCGGCCTATGAGGCCGATAATCTTTATTATAACAATTCTTTACGCAGGATTATGGACCTTTCGATAAAGGCAGATGCGAGAAAGAGAAAAATTAATAAGAGGGATTTTATTACTTCAATTGATATCGGTAAGCAGCTTTTAAGTGAGTGGCACAACAAACTTAAAACAAAAAAGGAGCGTATTGCAGAAACCGTTAAAGTGATAAAATCAACGAAATCAGATCTGCGCTCAAAAACCAAATATGTCATCATCGGAAAAGACCTGCTCGAAGCGATGGATACCGAAGTGCCAGTATTAACGTTTTTAGAGGCTTTGATGTACAAGACATACTCAATAGGAACAATTTTTAAAGACGCAAAACCCTTGACTGTGGTAATGGATCTTGATGCGGTGGAAATGTTGAAGGTTAAAGTAGATATGGTATTGAATAACCACAAGTTTAATGATGGGATGGAAACAATACTCTTTTCTCCGGAAAGGTTTAATGAACCACCGATTATAAATACCGACAAAACTGGTAACAGAATTATGAAAAGTGATTATTCCATTAAATTGCTGATGTTTTCTAGTTTTATCGCAAAAATAGATGAAATTCAGAAACCCAAAGTAGTGTTCAATTTTGGAAAACAGGAATGTCCGTATCCCAAAGCTTCTGAATACATTATTTTTGATATTAAGCTATTCGATAACTTAAAAGATATATTAACCATTTTTTAACGCCCAATGAGTAAGGACAACATTTTTAGAATACTTTGTGTAGCGCCCAGTCTAATCCAGATCGAGGTACTTAATGTAGAACAATTTAAACATGAAACCAGAGATTTTACCATTGGTAGTTATCTTAAAATTTCTGATGAGGCCAACACCTCTATCATTGCACTGGTTCAAAGTTTTAAAATAAAGGATCCAAACCTAGGTCAGGAAGTAGAGGGTGTATCGCCATCGTTTATCTTGGACGCTCAGCCAATTGGCTTCCTGGATGAGCAAGGTAACTTTAAAAGGGGAGGACAACAGATCGCAATCCCGCCGAACAGTGTAGAAATAGCCGATGTTGAGGTCATGAAAAAGATTTATGCCGGAATAAGCGCCAAAAAAAGATTCATTTTTTCCACATTGGCACAGAACAACAACATTGATATTGCGGTTGACGGTGATCGGTTTTTTAGCAAACATATCGCAGTTGTAGGTTCTACTGGCTCGGGAAAGTCAGGTACTGTTGCAAAAATTTTACAGGAAGGTATCAGACCAAGCGATCCGCAGGTTACGAAAGGAGTCCTTAACAATTCTCATATCATCCTTTTCGATCTTCATGGCGAATACGCACCTGCGTTTCCTAAAGCTTCATTTTTAGATGTCGAGACATTGATATTGCCATACTGGTTGATGAATTCTGAAGAATTGGAAGAAATGTTTATAGAAAGCCGTGAAAGTAATTCTCATAATCAGCTTTCTCAATTTAAGTACGCAGTGACCTTGAATAAGAAAAAACATAACCCAGCCATTGGCAAGGTTAATTATGATACTCCTGTGTACTTCGATATCAATGAAGTCTTTCGCTACCTGCATAACCAGAACTGTGCAACAAAGGATGCGAAAACCGGAGAACTTAAGTTTAAGGAAAAGCCCGAGGGGGTTGAACCGGATTATCTATTGTTTGAAAAAGTTGATTTCGAGGACAAATCAAGTGGGAAAATAAACGGAGGCCCTTATGCCGGCGAATTCGACCGTTTTGTTCCGAGATTGGAGACCAAGATCAATGATGAACGGCTTTCATTTTTATTGCATCCTAGAAAAAAAGACGGTTCAATACTGCATACAGATGATCTTGAGGATATTGTCAAACAATTTATAGGATATTCTAAAGATACCAATTCCAATATTACCATCATTGATTTGAGTGGTATACCATTCGAGGTGCTTAGTATTGTGGTCTCCTTGATCAGTAGGTTGATTTTTGACTTTTGTTTTTATTTTAAGAGTACCAAAAAACATGGAGAGGAATTGCCATTTCTTTTGGTATTGGAAGAGGCCCATAATTACATTCCGAAGAGTGAGGGGGCTAAATATAATTCTGTCAAAAAATCAATCGAAAGAATCGCAAAAGAAGGGCGGAAATACGGACTTTCTTTGATGATTGTGAGCCAGAGACCTTCCGAGATTTCTGAGACAATTTTCTCTCAATGTAATAATTTTGTCGCTATGCGATTGACAAATCCTACCGATCAACAATATGTGAAAAGATTAATGCCCGACAATGTTAGTGCAATTACAGACACGTTACCCGTGTTGGAAAGGCAAGAGGCGATAATAATCGGTGATTCCATTCCAATCCCTACAATAGTCAGAATTAAAGCCTTGACCGATAAACCTGCTTCTGGCGATATTGATTTTCATTCGGAATGGAAAAAAGACTGGATGACGATCGCTTTTTCTCCGATTTTGGACAGATTGAAGAAGATTAATAAAGTTAAAACAGATGCCTAAATCAGATACTTGTAAATGGCAAATACAGCTAAGCAGTTAGAAGGGATTGTGCTTTTGATCCAGCAGGTTTTTAAAGATTCCAAAATACCTCGATTTTTGCTATTATAAGTATGATACTATATCATGAAGTTCAATTACTGCACTGTATTTTGTAGATTAGATATTAAGATAACGAATCCTGAAATACATATAGGTTATTTTAATTTTTTAGTAATACATAACCTGAACATTATATTTATACCTTATACAACATATAAGCAATCACAATTCACTTTACATGATTACAATTAACATAGAGAAGAATTCTAGGTTGGAAGATGTTGAAACATATTTAACCCAACTCGAAAGGGCAATAGAATTTGATGTTGATGTCAATCTCATGCTGCCACGGGCTTTAAATTATAGTTATTTTGGGATAGCTCCAGCTATAATGCTATTTGTGGTCACCTGGTTGAGATATAAAAACGCTGCAAAACTTTTTATAGATATCGAAGATGTATCATCAGAGGCGCTCATAGAACTATACAAGAATGAACTAATCTTTCCAATGGTAGTTTTAGCCTGGAATAGAACAGGTATATATACTAAGGATGGACGGAATTTGAGACATCCATTACAACCTTTCAATAAGTTGTATGCGGAAAGGATGTTAAATGGGCGTACAATTCCTGGGAATAAACTTCTTCTCGCTGATTTTGATCATCTTCCAGATGATAGGTTGTTACCTTGTTTCGGAGGTAAATATCAGTTTATCCAAACTAAAATTCAGCTCAAAAATAGTATTGAAAAGGGGATTAAAGAAGTTTTTTATATGTATTCTGAGCTACCCAGGGCATTTGATCACGCAAAAGATCCTTTTGTTTCCATTATATATGAGCTGATGAAAAACACTTTTGAATGGGCGAGACATGATGGGTCACAAGTACCTCTTGATCCTAACATAAGGGGGACATTAGTAAAATTTATAAAAAGAAAAAGAAGTAATCTCTTAGAAGAGTATAAATGGCATAAGGGTTTAAAACACTTCTTCGCAAGCACTCGCCTTAAGGAAAATGTGAACAAGGAACTTTATTTTATGGAGATTTCTGTGTTTGATGGTGGGATTGGCTTTGCGGATAAATTCCGGTCTGTCAATCTTGAGGCGCAATCCTGGGACGAAATAGATATTATAAGAAAATGTCTTACAAAACATTCGACTTCAGCCCAGGGAATTTATAAGGAGGAAAAAGGCCTGGGACTGGACGAAATACTCAAAATTCTTGATGGAAGGGGGCTTATAAGGATTAAAACGGGTCATTCATGTATCTATCGAAATATGATTACCCATGGATATGATGAACTAAGAGAAAATCAACAAATAACGCTTTATGATTGGAAAAACGATAGTAACGAGAAATTTACTTCCTACAAGAAGATAGAAGGCTCGGTAATAACTATAGTCTATCCGATTGAATTTACTGAATTCTAAATGAACAATTTCTATATTTATCGCTTTGATTACAAAGAAGCGCGGGCAACTGTCTCTGCTACTGTCATCTTTTGTGATCGGGACGAAATCAATCAGGATATTTTACAGTCGGAAATTAAACGCTTTTATGGTATTCATTACCAGACTGATAAAATCTTTATAATCGGGCCAAATTATCTTTCAGGTGATCTTAAGAAAATATTCATTGATGATATCGATAAAACATTTAAAGGAATTCCCAAAAGACAAGAAACCTCACTTGCCGAAGGTATACATGTCGTAACTTATCAGAAAAATGGCACAATAGATAATCCGGGTATTTTGCCAAAAGGCTTTTTGGATAGTTTCTTAAATGAGGGATTGCAACAGATTTTTATTAAAAGAGGTGGGCTAGTCTCTGCCGAGGGGGCACATCATTTTGTGTTCCCTTCAAGAAAACACTGTAATAAATTTTTAAGAACAGGGAATATCCTCCTGTTTAGCTCAGAGATTTACTTTATCGCATTTGCCCTGCTTGGTCATTTCGACGAGGAGATTCACACACAAATATATTGCGATACTTCGTCCATAAACAGCCTTGCATTTGCTTTAGTGGAACTTAAAAATAGATTTATAAGCCCTGAGTTTAGGAAACAGATACCGATTGAGAGTTTCAGTTCCTATGATGGGCTATATAAAAATCCTGTCCCTTATATGTCTGATGCTTTGCTACTTATATCGGCTTCCACTTCTGCAAATATCATTACCTATATTCTTGATCGGCATAGATTGATCGAAAGAGAAAATATCTTGATCCTCTATTTTTTAGGGGACGAAGCCAAGTTCGCTAGTATTCGTGATAAGGTTGTCTGTAATCTAACCCAGTCTGGTGCAAACTTAAATGGAATACCACATTATCAGACTTATGTTGAGGGAAATTGTGAACTATGCAAACACGGTTCCTATCCTGTGGAAGTGACTGGTGATGTTTTTCTTTTGGAAAAACCACATGTGAATAGGGTAATGATAGGGGTCAAAGATCCAGAGCCATATCTTTCCAGGTTTGTTAAACAGTTTATCTCTGTTAAACGTGATGAAAATGTGTTCAAGGTAAATTATAAGGAGAGCACCGCTGGTAAATATGAAATTTATATTGATTTTTATCAGATATTGAAAGGCATGTCAGAAAAAAAATATGCCAAATTCAGTGAGAAACTTAATGATTTTATTAATCAATCTATTCCTAGTAATACCAGAAAGATAATTAATCTGAATGATAAGGCATCGCAGGAACTTGCTGAGCTGATTCAGGACCGGATATCTTCCAACTACAAAGAAGGAGAAATTCCTAAGGTAATTAGTCAGGACAATATCAGTGAGTTGGATGGTACAAGTGCGGGAAGTGTTGTTGTGGTCGGATCCTGCATTTCCAATGGGAAAAACTTGCTTTATATCAGTCGTGCACTTAGAAAATATGATCAGCTTCGGATTATTTATTTTATTGGCATCGCAAGAACTAAAAATACTCAATATCTACAGCAGCTGAAAAGCAATCTCAGGCAGGGCAATTATGGACTTGAATCAAATAGTTTTCATGAAATAGAGACTATTTTTTGTGAAAACAATTCTGTCGAGACTTCTTGGTTAAGAGAAGTGGATTTTCTCTCGTCTTTTATAGGTTTTTTAAGAGATAAAGAAGTGTCACCTGAAAAGTCAATATCCTTTTTGGAGAATCGCAAAGCACTATTGCAAAAGAGCGAGGGGGCTGAAATGCGGGGACTTTCTGAGGGACTTTTTTATCCTAGACCTATTAGTGAAGGATATGAAGCGCTGAGGATAAGAAAGAATTTTGCCTTTTTTGCTTTTGAAGATTATGTTGATGATGTAAGCCAAGCTGATATTTATTTTACGATTTCAAATATCCTAAACACTTTAAGGAACAATGTTATAAAGCCGGCTAAATCAGGGACTTCTATGAGGTGTTTGGCACAATCTCCTTTTGTAAGAAATCTTCTTGATCCTGGAAATTTTGACCGGTTTAACGATGGTATAATTCAAGCTTCTATTCTCCGAGCTGCTCGGCCAGAAGAGCTGGCATATCACATCGATACTGATTTATCTTCAGAGATGTTTGGCACGTTTCAAACTTTAATAAAGTACCATACGCAAGAGCAGGGTGAAGGATTGATCGAGTTCCTGTATGCGATAGCAACTAAAAAACTTTCACTCGCTAAATCACATTTACAAGATGTGATCTTCCTTGTGAGAGATAATTGCAAAGAGGAACTGCTTTTGTGTTTTGCAGACTATATTCAGTATAAGTTAATTATTGAGCCCATAGAGAAACGAAAGGAATGGGAAGCGAAATTAAAAGATGACCAATTGGAAAAAGAAAAAAACAAACAAGCCTAGGGAGTACAGGAGATGCGTTGCTCCGAAATCGAAATTTCGAACAATTTCAATGTGATAGCCTGGAACTACAATTGTGCTACTGAAGCAAAAAATAAGCTTATCGAAATCTCTAGGAAAATCTATGTCAGATTCAACGTATAAGGATATTGTGAGGATGGAATATTGTTAAATCTGGAAAGAATAGTAGGAGTTGTTGATAGATGTCGGCCAGTCCTTAGATCTATTCCCAAAAAACATCCACCATTCTTTTGCCAAATTCTCCACTACGTAACTTAATTCGGCGTTTTTCGCTTTTTATGACCCCTTTATGAACTAGATAAGTTAGAATTTGTGATAGCTGCTTACTTGAGTAAGCATAACCCTTTGAACTACATTCTGCATTAATTTCCCATATAAATTTTGGTACCGAAAGAAAATTGCTCTTAAGTAGTTTTTTTTCAATAAATGATGATGCCTTTCTAGTATCTAAGGTCTCAGAAAAATATTCATGTACATTTTTAAAGTTTGCATAAAATTCAAGCAATTTTGTTGATTTTCGGATGCTATGAGGAATTTTGTGATTTAGGTTTAATAACATCCAACCTTCAAGGCCAAAGCTATTAGCTAGCTTTTCGGCTGTTTTTCCAGTTAAATTTCTGGTGCCGTTAATTAAAGAATAAAGGTGGCTATCAGAAATCTTGGTAAATTCAGCGATTCCAGCTAATTCTAAACCAGCAATTTCCATTAACATTTTAATGCGTTCTCCGAGGGCCTTTGAATATTCTGCGTTTTCATTTCTCGCCATCTTCAAATTGAAGAACTATTTTGTCCTAAAAATTATTCAAATTATTTCTTTTATTAGGATAAATTTTTAACTTTACCTGTTGATTTATAATGAGTAATAGTTTACTCGTTTATTTAAAGTAAAATAAATAGGCAATTGAATTTTTGAATCTTGAGCGGAAAATGTAGGAGTTTTTTGTGAGCCCAAGATACAGGAGTTATTGCCCATTTACTATCTTTGCCGATAGTGATGGGCTCTCCTTGTATATGTTCACGGCTTTCCTACAAGCTTCCGCAATATATTAAGTTTGAGCTCATCATTATTTGCTCCATTCTTTAAAGTTCATTATTCATATGCCCTCAAGCAAGAATGATGAAATACAAACATTCACATCTTTTCGATCACCTTATCTCATTAGTGATCTGTGCGCCAGAATAGCTCTATTATTAAGGCAGGGAAACCTAATGGTTAATAATAAACTAGGTTTTTTATAATGCTCCTTGCCTTATTTTCTTTTCACCTTTTTAAGATTGCCTATTCCTAAAACAACTAACTGAACTCATGAAAAGAATAATAAAAATAGGCCTAAGGGCTATGCTATGCCTTTTTGGCAAGGGTAGGGAAAAACGTTTAGGGGCTCGATTTTCAGCAAAAAATCAACTTAAGTCATTGACGAGTCTCATATTTGAACAGCTTAGCTCAAGTTATCCTTTCGCTGCACCTAATGGGTCGCTAAGGGGGAAAACGGATCTTATGCCTTATTTTTTTTGTCATCCGTTTCCACAACAAATTTATACATATTTAAAATGAGACTGCTATGGAACAGATAAAACCATATTCCGATACCGCTCACGCTATTCATTTTGAAAAGTTCCGAAAAGGGAACGAAAGAGGGCTTGAATTTTTCTATAAATTACTATATCCGCGGACATATTATTATGGTTTCAGGTATATAAAAGATGACGTAAATGCGGGCTGCATCGTAAATGAAGCGTTCCTGAGGCTTTGGCTATCCAGAAAAGTTATTACCTGTCCAGAGCATATCGAGACTTTTGTAAGGAAACTAACTTCAGACGGCTGTAAGGCCTACTATAAAACTTCCAGTAGCAGGTTCCATCGCAATATGCTGCGGCTGGATGAAATTGAAAATTACCAAGACTTTATGGGCGGTTATGATCCCAACTTGGAAGATGAAACGGGTATCCTCTATCAGCATGAACCGGGGCCTGAAGCGAAAAAGCAATGGGAGCGGGTGGAAGCGGTTTTACCGAACCTCAGTCAAGACCAACAGCTCTTTATCCGGCTGTGTATCAAATATGCTTTTGACTATGGGCAGATGGCCTGGCATATCGGCGGTATCTCCGATTATCAAGTAGCGAGAAAAGTGGAGAAGACACTTGAATGTCTAAAAGCCGTTATCTCAGATACAGAAAAACTCAATAAAATTGAAAAAACCAGTAGATTCAGGTTCGAGGGGGATGTCAGCGAAGAGCAGTCCATGATCCTTCAGATGCGCTATGAACTCCAGTATAGCTTCACTGAAATTGCGGAGGCGTTAAGCCTTGATCAAGGACACATCCAGAGGGCTTTCGCAACCGCTTCGCTAAAAATCAGGAAAATTAAAATCAGTTGATATGGAAAACAGTACAATGGTTGTTACCCGAAAAATACAGTTGCTGATCGATTCAGCAGATAAGGAAGTGGTCAAACATGCGATAGAACAATTGTATAACTGGCAATGGATCTGTTTCCGTGCAGCAAATATGATCATGAGCCATCATTTTGTTCAGGAACGGGTAAAAGATTTTTTTTATCTAACTGAGGATATAAAACTAAAGATAGCAGATGAAAAGAAGGAAGAGAACGGAATATTGAAATCCTCACGGCAAAATACCACATACAGGTTGCTGTCCAATCATTTTAAAGGGCAGATCCCCACAAATATCCTAAGCAACCTTAACAATACGCTGATCTCCTATTTTAATAAAGAGAAGGATGCTTATTGGAAAGGTGAAAAATCGCTTCGGAACTACAAGCGCAATATCCCGTTGCCCTTCGGTGCGGAGGTGATTTCCAAACTGACCAGAATAGCTGACAACAGGAATTTCAGCTTCAGGCTTTTTCAGATCCCCTTTAAAACCTATCTCGGAAAGGACAGATCGGATAAGAAAACCATGCTCGATAGGATCATGGGTGGAACCTTAAAACTCCTGACCAGCAATATACAGTTGGACAAGGGAAAAATATTCCTATTGGCCGCCATACAGATCGAAAAAGAGCAGCACTTTTTAGATGCTACGGTAATCGCCGAAGCCTCCCTATCCATAGAACATCCTGTAACCGTTAAGATCGGTAACCATGAACATGCCATTGGCAACAGGGAGGAATTTCTCCACCGCAGGCTGGCGATACAGGCGGCGGTAAACAGGGTCAAAAAAGCCGTAGCCTTTAACAGCGGTGGTCATGGCAAAAAGCGGAAAATGAAAAGTTTAGCCGATTACCGTCATATGGAAAAGCGATATGTGGAGCAAAAGCTCCATGTTTACAGCAGGATGCTGATCGATTTCTGTGTTAAACACCAGGCAGCAACACTGCTATTGATTAACCAGCAGGAAAAAGAGGAAATAGCAAAGGAAGACCATTACCTATTACAGAACTGGAGTTATTACAGTCTAAAGGAAAAGATCAGCTATAAGGCAGCGAAAGCAGGCATACAGGTAATCGTTGAATAGATAAAAAAAAGAGGTTTTTTGCAGGACCATAGGGTGAGATATAAATGTACTCACAAGCCGACAAAACAGGGGCATTGCAATGGCGACACTCATGTTAAAAACAGATAAAAATAATATTACTGGTGATGAAACTGCTTTAAAATATGGGCGGTTAACCTGTACAGCCATAGGGTGAAGATATACTGACGCCCACCGTCTATTTGTCTAACGGTAAAATCAGCTATAAGATGGTGAAAGTAGACACACAGCTCCTGGTGGGATAAGATAAAAAAAGAGGTTTTTTGCAGAACCGTAGGGTGAGATATAAATATTCTCACAAGCCAATCACATGGCATTGCAATGGCGGGCTTCATGTTAAAAACAGATGAAAAAATAATATCATTAATGATGAAACTGCTTTAAAATATAAGAGGCTGCCTGTACAGCCATAGGGTGAGGATACCTTGATGCTCACTAACTATTTCTTGATTGGGAGTAAAACCACACAGGTACGTACCGTATTTCACATCATTTGAAATTAAGATACAGTGCGTGGGCTCTTTTCTGTTGTTCTGTGGCATGCCATATCCACCACATTTTGAAATTAAGATGCGGTTAACATGGTTTTTCTCAGGAATACTTCCCTTTATCCGGAATAAGATGCAGCGCTCTATTGTAAATCCGACAGAGGGATTTAAGAGTAATGTATTAGTGGGACAGGTAAATTATTGATTGGCCGCAATCATAGGACTGCACTGCGGCCAGCTCCGAAGGATTTGATAAGGTGTTGCAACCGCTTAGGTACCATTGTTTGATAGTTAAATACAATTGAAAAAAATATAAGGGCTGTTTGCAAAGCCATAGGGCGGGACAGATCGTGCCCGCTGAGATGTCTAGGCATCATGCAATATGTGGGAACTGCTGTATCAATACAATTTACCGTGATGCCATGATATCATGTAAAGTGTGGGAACTGCTGTATTTCTAATAATTTCTTCCGTAAATGCGAAAGCAAAAACAGCGGGGTTTACGTGGGGAGGGGTTTTTGCAGGCCGCAAATGCGCGGAGGGAAACATGTTTGCCCATAATAATGCGGTTATCTACTGATTCCCTGACTTTGCCCTTTGCGTTTTTTCCTTCTTTTCTTTTCAGCCTGGTCAACTGAACCTGATCCCGTAGAAGGGGTATAAACAGGCTCCATCATGATCTCTATAAAACCCGAAACCGTTTTACCTACCACCTGTAGCATTTCATTTGCACTATTAAGCAGCCCTAAAGATATGTCCCCTGCCAGTCTGGTGGCAAGCGGATTGTCTGCATTATGCTGAGATAGGCTATATTCCAACAGATCCAGCTGTTCTTTTTGAGCAATATTTCCGTTCTTCTGGATGTTGGCAAAGGCAAGTGTCTCATTCAGTTTTCTGTCAAAACCGAACAGTTCATCGAAAAGGTTCTCACCTGACTGCTTAAATGCCAAACGGTTGAACTGCCCCAGTTTTTTCGAGTGTTCCTGGTTCTTTCCCCTTGAGGTGTTCATTGGACTAAGCTTAATCCTGTTGGTAGCATCCTTACGGCTGACAATGATCTGGATATGCATCTGGTTATCACCCTTGATCTCGCCGCGTTTTTTCTCCCCGTTCACAACTTCTTTATCCCTGTAAGTATAATAACGGTGGTTTTCTACTTTTGCGAACCACAATAGGTCTTCTGCTGAATTAATACCTTCCCGCTTGAAATTCTCTGCATATGCGTCCATTACCTTTTCGGCAAAAATTTTCATCTGATTTTTCACACCTAGAGCGCCGAATTCCTCCATAAGGTATTTCAACTCCTTTTGGCTGGGACTGATGTTAACCAAAAAGAACTTCGCATCTGCCTTACAGAGTTTGGCAATATTGTTATCAATGGCATGCCTCACCTGGTATGGTTCTATATTGTCTGCTGTGTGGTTAAACCAATTTTCTGGTTCATTCTTATTAAAAAGCCTGTTTTCCTTTTCAAGATAATTAACAAGCTCTCCGCTGCTTCCCCTGTTATTTGCTGTTGCACTATCTGTGATATTGATGAACATTTTAAAGAAGCTCTATCTGTTTACGGGTCAAATTTGCGAGTTCCTCTTTTTCCCTCGATGATTTCATCATATTAAAGGAATCCCTTTCTTTGATATAACTGTTCAGGATATAAAGACATCTTTCCTTCAGGCTCTGCTTTGTTTCCATTTTAATCTCCATTCTGTCGACCACCATATTCAGGGCAGAAAGTTTTTTCGCCTGTGCCAACTGGTTTTCAATAACCTCATCATTATGCTTCAGTACCTGGCCATTGAAGCAATCTACAATCTTTTTCAGCGTTTCAACCATTCTCACCGAGTCCCTTTTTATCGGAATGAGCAGTTCTTTTTCCTGTGTTTTAATGAACCCGATATATTCTTTCTGGCCTTTAAGCATCGTGTTTTTTAAAAGTTCGTCATTAAAATCAATAGGATCCTTTTTGCTGCGGTAGAAGTAATCTATCATCTGTGAGAATACCTGCCGTTTCGACCTCCCAAGTTTCAGTGCTATCTTTTCAAACTTGGCATCGTCCTGCACCGAGTATTTTACAGTCCTCAAACTTTCCTACATATCCATATATCTGTTTAGCTTTATATTCAGTTATTTTGCATCCTCCAGGGAATTCCTTTTTCATGCCTAATGATCATTTAGCAGAAGCAAAGAACCCCTGGAGGGTTCTTTTAACCCCGTTTACGCAGCAGACGGCAAGCAAAGTAGGGCTCTGCCCAACTTCCGCTTGCTCCTTTTTCTGAAAATGAAAAAGGACTTTCTGCATGATCCATAAGCCCCCTCAGAGTTTCGATCCCTGAGTTTGTATATATGTATATGTACGGATATGAAAATATGCATATATACGCGTATACATATATACGTTTTTAATCCAGGTCGCCCCACCAGATGCTGCTCCCTTTCCGCGGGTGGTAAGTGGGCTGATATTTGATATACCCAAAGGCGCTCAGTTCATTCATGCGTTTGTGATATGTGGCAAAAGAAGCTATCTTGGAGTAAGTCATCAGTTTTCTCCTTGTAACTGAAAATGGCTCCCGGAAACCGCTGTGATGCCAGCATATAGATATAGCGGTAAGGATACTGATATGGGTGGATAGCAATCTGCTGTCCGATCCCATTCTGACAATTCTCGAGACGCAGAGGTCTTCCATTTTTCTACTTTCGTAACCGGTCATTCCCTGCCCTCCAGAAGCTTTGTTATATCCTCCATTTTGTAATACATCATTCCCCCGATTTTGGTATAGCGTAGCGTTCCATTAATACGGAGATTCTGCAACGTGCCCGGTGAGATACTCAGGAGCTTTCGTACTTCAGCGCTCTTTAGCCACTGCCTGTTTTCAGATTGCCCCGGTCTGATGAGCTGCCTGATCTCGTTCAGTATTTCCGTCTTAAGGTTCTTTATGTCCTCTTTTGTGATTAGTTCTACATTCATTTTTCTCTTTGATTAATTCATTGAAAGCTGCATGATCTAGTAGCAGTCTTTTTTCTGGAACAAAGAAATGAATGTGGAATGTTTTTTTATTACCACACAGAACCGCATGGTAATTGGTAAGGTCTGAATCTAAATTTTATGGGAGTAAAATTACCCAATATGCGTTGACCGCAATCAATACGTTTTGATATTGTCTATTGAGTTTAGATTTCAATTTCTTTTTTTAACGCCTTTGATCTCAAAAAGATGTTGACCAGCTGGAATTTCCGATGAGCGGGTGCCGGGGTTGCGTCTGTCCTTTGGGAAATAACGTCGTACACGGTTAAAGTCGATTTCTTCATGGTCCTCACGGAAATACCTGCATATAAGTTTGACCCAAACAATCTGAAATTCTGTAAAGACTATTTCCTTCCCCGTAGGAAGTTTGATATCCTGCATCTGGATACACAGGTCAAGAAAGCTAAGAAGACCACCCTTTGGAATATTTATATATTGTTTGGTTTCAAGAATGGTCGCTATTTGTAAATCTGACTTTAACTTTACTATCTGTTTTTTTAGGGCGAGGATCTCAGAGTCCTGTTGTGCGATCACGGAGTCATTAGACTTGTGTATATTCCATTGATCCAACGAGATCAGGACGTCTGTAAATTTCTTTAGATGTTCAATTTCCCTTTGCGTCCTGACGTGGTTTTCCCCATAGATATCTCTGCTCATTAAAACTTTCAACTGCCTCTCAATAATCTCCCAAAGGTGTTTAAAGAAGATCTGTTCATTGACTTTATCGTTTTTCGCCAAACAATAATCCAGATGGTGATGATAAAATTCATTCAGGCGATCTTCATGTATAGCAAAGATTCTTTTGAAAAAATGTTTTAGGAAATGCGAACGCTTCCAGGTTATTGGATTATCTATATCCAATGTGGTAACTGCAAAATCAAAGCGATTTCGTGGTTTAAAATAACTGATAGCCATAAATACTTGATATCTTCTAGTTAAGAATTTGAATAACTAACGATATGCAATTTATAATAATTATGCTAACAGTCGATTCGTGTATTATAAATTAGTTATATATAATGGTTTTTTAATAAAGTAACGTATTTGTTAGTTGTTTTTTTTGCTTAGATAAATATTTTAATTCTATATTGCGTTTACGTATTTAACCTTATTTAGCTATATGCTTAAAAAAAATATTTTTCTGTTTATTGTCATTATTATTTCTTTTTCGTTTAAAACTTTTGGTCAGCATATAATCACAGGAAGTGTTTCAGATATTATCAAAAAGCCCATTAAATCAGCTAATATAATGTTGTGGGATTCAGTTAAGAACAATTTAGTTAGCGCTCATATTACCGATTCGCTCGGAAATTTTCATATAGAAGCTAAAAATTTTTTAAATGTTCAGCTCCGGATTAGTTCCGTCGGTTATCAAGAAAGGCATGTGCAAGTAGTTGATTCGCTATCACAATATATAGCTGTTGTGCTCAATGAACTGCCTAATAACTTAGCACAGATTGACATCTCGTCGAACAGGCCCTTGATTGAAAGAAAAATTGATAGGCTGGTATTTAAAGTTGAAAATAGCGTTATTGCAATTGGTAGTGACGGTTATGATATACTGAGCAAAGCCCCCGGCGTTAGAGTTGGTGACACGGGTGTCGGTATTATTGGGAGAAATAGCGTAGCAGTGATGGTCAATTCAAAAATCATAAATCTGTCTGGTAATAACCTGATTACCTATCTGAGGTCAATAAGTTCAAATGATATTAAGGAGATAGAGGTTATTACAAATCCCCCATCCAAATATGACGCAGCTGGTAATTCTGGGTTAATTAATATAATTCTAAAAAAGAACACAGTTTTAGGTTACAGCGGTTTAGTTAGTACCGCAATATTTCTTGGTAAATATGCGGCTGCGGGACTATCTGGTGCATTCAATTATAACACTAAAAAATTACACATCAACACTAGTCTTTCATCTGGAACTGGTAAATACTTTAGTTACAACAATTATTTTATTGAACGCCCTTTTTCCTCAAGCAACGATTATTACCAAAATGTTAACCAAAGAAGTAGTCTTAGAGGTAGTATAAGTCTGGATTATGACTTGTCTAAAAGTTCTTCTATAGGTATAAAATATGAACAGGTAAATAATGATGGGAAGAATAAAAATAAGAGATTGGCCGAGTATCGTAGTTCTATTTTGGATTCGGTCATAAATACTCCAGGAATTAGCAATTCTGATAATGTATCTAGATCTGTTTTTCTATATTTTCAAAAAAAACTCGATACCACAGGTAAGGTACTTGATTTTGATGTAGGTTATTTAGATTACAATAATGGCTCTGACAATACATTTTTAAGCCGCGGATTTGATTTCGGTACTAATTTGGAAACTGGGCAAGTTGATGTTAATTCTTCATTGAACCAAGGGACAAAAATTTTTTCTTCCAAGGTAGATCTGTCCCTTCCAAATAAAATAGTAAATCTTGAAGTTGGTGGGAAAATCAGCTTTATTGAAACGAATAGTTTGACTTCCTACCAATCATCATTAGTATCATTAGCTAATCAAGGAAATAGCTTTCGTTACCTTGAGAATATATCTGCTTTGTACCTGAGTGCCCAAAAGACAGTCAAGAAATTTAACATCAAAGTAGGTTTACGCGCGGAAAACACAGTAACCAATAATTATCCGAGTTTAGGTTATGTGAAAATCAAGCAAAATTATTTTAATTTATTACCGACAGCATACCTAAACTATAAAATTAATACGAAACAGACCATCGGCGTGTCGTATGGGAAAAGGATCAATAGGGCAACTTATGAATCCGTTAACCCAGCGAGACTTTATACTTCAACCTATAATTATGAGGAAGGAACCCCAAACCTTCAGCCATCTAAAAGCCATGTTTTTGAAGTTAACTATAACACTGATAAATTTAGTTCATCGATCTATGGCAACTTAGTGCGGAACGGATTTGCATGGATTACGCTTTTAGCTCCGGATAATGTTTATTCTGTCCTCAAACCTCAAAACTTCGTTGATATTTCAATTTATGGTTTAAGTGAGTCTTATACCTTTAACAAGCTTAGCTGGTTGGAGAGTTATAATCAGCTAAGTCTATATCATGAAAAATATGTTTACACCATCGGTTCGATTAATACTGTTAATAATCTAAGTGCTTATTTCTCCACTGACAATACGTTGGTTTTAAACAAGAAAAAGACATTAAGGGCAAATATTAAGTTTTATTATCAATTTCCAGAAATCTCAGATTTGAACAAAAGAGAAGATTACTATGCTCTGAACTTAGGCGTCTCTGCGGGATTCGCTCAAAGGAAAATCAATATATCTCTTAATGCAACAGATATTTTTAAAACCAGCAGGCTTAGTTCTACAAGTTTCATTAACAACGTAAGGCGTAGGGTTGACGATTATAATGATAACCGAAATTTTAGATTGTCGGTAAGTTATCGATTCGGAAATGACAAAAATAATAAGCGGTTTAAGGATAGCACGATTGAAGAATCAGACCGAATAAAAAAATAAAACAATTCTCTTATCTGGTATTTCCAACGATTTGCAAAAACCAAATTATATATGTATAAACATTTTTCTAAATTAATAATCCGTACTCCTTTACAGAGTTTAAGGATGTATAATGACGAATTAGCAAAATCATCTCCCCAAGATCTTTTTTTGGATGGACTCTATCTCTCAACGCCAGAATATTACCATGAATATTTTGAGAAGGACGAGTCACAGGGTGAGAGAAAAAAACTGACATTCAATAAATATTGGATACGAAGTGTGATGAGAAGTACCCCTTTTGCCACTTTTGCTGGTTGCGGTATCGCGGAAATTTCTTCCGGTCCCACAAGCCTGATCCTTGATGATCCAAAAAATTATCATAAGTCCGTAAGGCTGGATATGAATTATTTAACAACTTTAGTCGAAGCTTTGATAAATGATACTGATGTTCGGAGTCAGTTAAGGTTTTTTCCAAATAATAGTATATATGAGGTTTATGATGAATTTAGATATGTTGAATATCTAGTGCTTAATGGGATAAGGCATCATAAACTTAGTTCAGTTGAAAAGTTTGACTACATTAAAGGACTTCTCAATTTGGCGAAATCAGGCTGTTTAATTTCTGAAATGTCAGATTATTTAATAAATTCTGTTGAAGTTGAGAGAGGTGAGGCTGAGGACTTTATTGCAACTTTAATCAATTCACAATTATTGGTATCGCAGTTGGAGATTAATATAACTGGTCAGGATGCATTAGATTACCTTGTTGATCAACTTAAAGATTTATCGATTCCAATAAGAATCAATGAGTGGTTTAGAGAATTACAAAAAGCTTTAAGGGAGCCGAATAACGGTGTGCCCCATTATAGGAACATTGAGGCGATATTAGAGCGAAATGTCTGGGGTTTAGAACGCCCGAAAACAACCCTCCAATCTGATATGTTTCTGAAATTCGAATCGGCATGTGTAGATGAGAATATTATTAATAAAATTATATCCCAGATTGAAGACCTGTCCGTAATTTATCGTGATTTATTTGTACAGGATCTTGATTTGTTCAAAACATCTTTCATCGATAAATTTGGTGAAGAGGAAATCCCCCTAGCAATTGCTATTGATGCAGATTTAGGGATTGGTTATTCAGGTATCGATGATAGAAGTGCTGGTGGTCATGAATTCATAGACGGTTTAATGATTAAACGGGGAAAAGCAAAAGCCACGGTAGAGCTAGATCCGATCAATGATTTTGTTCAAAAGAAATACCATGAGTATTTACGTACAGGCGCTACTGTTATTGAAATAACAGATGATGATCTTAACACACTAAGAGACGCGTTAAAAGACAAGCTAAAGGAAATGAAATTTTCCAATAGTATGCTAGCTATGGGGGCGTTAATGAAATCAGACAAGAATGATGGGGGTTTCATGTTTGATTTTAATTTTATCGGAGGACCTTCCGGAGCAAATCTTATATCACGATTTGCTTATGGTAGTGAAGAATTGATGCAATTTGCAAATGAGATTCTAAATGAGGAGGAAAAAGAGTTCCCCGATTGTATCTATGCTGAAATTGTCCATTTCCCACAGTCTTTTGATGCAAATATATTATCAAGACCGTTATTGCGTAAATATGAAATTCCATATGTCGGGATTTCCGGCGCCCCTCTTGAGAATCAAATAGAGGTTTCTGATATTTTTGTAAGTGTAGTAAACGACCGAGTAGTATTGAGGAGTAAAAGATTAAACAAAGTGATATTGCCCAGACTTACATCTGCCCACAACTATAGCAATGACTGTCTTCCACTGTACAAATTTTTATGTGATGTCCAAGACCAAGGATTGCATCAACAAGCCACCTGGAGATGGGGAAAGCTGGATTTTGCCAATAGATTGCCCAGAGTATATTATAAAAATCTAATATTGAAGAAAGCCGAATGGGTATTCTACGATACGGATTTTAAGGATAAATTGAATGATCTAAAATATTGCTTAGATGTCATACTTAAGATCAGAGCTGAGAGAGATATTCCAAGATTCGTTGGTTATGCGAGGGGCGATAATTGTATGCTTCTTGATTTAGATAGTTCAGAAGGTATTACCCTGCTCGTGCATTTTATAAAAAGGTTTAACATTGCTCGATTAACAGAATATCTTTTTAATGAGAAAAACTGTATAGTCAATGACAATCACGACAATCCATTTACAAATGAGCTTATTATACCTGTTTACAGAAATGTTGAAATTCCCTCTGTCTTGCATTCAACTAGCACAGATTCAGATGAGGCTATACAAACAAATTTTAGTCTCGGGAGTGAATGGATTTATTTTAAAATATACTGTGGCTCAAAATCTGCAGAGAAACTTTTAAAGTCTGTTATATTGAGTTTTGTCGAACAAGGCATAGAAGATAATGATTTTGAGAAATTCTTTTTTATCAGGTATTGGGATACCTCTAATCATATAAGAATCAGGTTCTACAATTCAGATGCCTCCAAAAATTTCGATCTTCAGTCAAAGATCATTGCTAAAATTAACCCTTATATTAAAGGGGGAATAGTTTCGAAATTCCAGCTCGATACATATCAGCGGGAGATAAAGCGCTATGGTGCGAGCCTTATTGAAGATGCCGAAAGTTGGTTCTACTATGATAGTCTTTCAACATTGAGGCTTCTAACTCTTTTGAACGGTGAGGACAAAGATAAGTTTAGACTTTTGATCGCAATTCGGTCTGTAGATGCATTGCTGAATGATTTTAATCTATTGCTTGAAGAAAAATATTCGCTGTTGGAAGGGATGCATCAGGGTTTTTATAAAGAGTTTGGATCATCTAAGGGGTTAAAAATCCAACTTAACCATCTTAATAGGAACTTAAGGAAAGATATCATCGCATTTTTAGAAGGTGAACCGGATGAAAATTTGATGGCTATTGACAAGGTGTTGATGGTAAGGTCATTGCAAAGTAGATCATCGATAGATAAAATAATTTACGAATGTGGCGATCTCGAACAATTATTCGATCTGCTGAGAAGTTACATTCACATGTCTTTGAATAGATTATTCATCGGCAAGCAAAGGGTAAACGAACTTCTGGTTTATACATTAATGGAAAGATTGTATAGTTCGAAAAAGGCTATGTCAAAGAATGGAAAAAGAAATCAACAAGTACCTTCTTAAAATAGATAAAAGGATCTGCGAACTTTTGGAACTTGACGAGAGGTATGATCTTATGCTGGGGTATGGTGGCATCGTACTCTATTATTTTTATCTTTCACGTCATACAGGACAAAAGCGTTTCCATAAGACCGCAATGCGCTATCTTGAAATGATTTTAGATAATATTGAAAAGATAAAGGGAGATAGTGTTTGTGAAGGACTAACTGGAATTGCATGGCTAATTGATATTTGCGGAAAGGAGGGTTTTATCCATTTTGAAGATTCAGATAGTTTGATTCAGCAATTTAAGCCGTTGTTAATTAATGGGTTTTATCAAAAGGTGAATAATTTTAACTTCGATTTTCTTTATGGAAGTACAGGAATTGCCTGTTTCTTTTTGCAGCTTTCTAACTCGGATGTTTTACAAGAGGAGCTCGGGTCAGTGTTTTTGGAGCTGTTATCCAAAAATTCTCAAACATTTGAAGAACAGGTGTATTATGAGTCTTGGGATTTTCAAGAAGCGAGTCCTCTTATCGGCGTATTTGATACTGGTGTCGCTCATGGTAACACTTCAATTATTTACATTCTTAACGCAATGGTGAATTCAGGTAAATGGGGCAAAAGAGCAGAGGAACTTCTTAGCGCCTTGTTAACCTCATACAATCATTTTTTTAAAAAGCCAGGTGAAAATGGCTTTTTCTTTCCAAATTCTTTCAACATTTCTGAAGCGGATAAATTTCCTATTTCAAGAATGGGTTGGTGTTATGGAGACCTAACCAATGCCGTTGTTATAAAGTCTGTTGTGAAACAAAGGAAATTTGTTGGATTTAAGAGATGGATAGATGAGGTCTTAATAAATGCTAATAACCTCAAATCTTTCAATGATCAGCCAGGTTTATGTCATGGTTCAGCTAGCTGTGCTCACCTCTTTAATAGAATTTATCAGATAACCAATAATAATTCTTTTAAGTTGGCTAGTTATGACTATGTGAATGAAATCATAAGAAATGATCAAAAATTGGGAGATTATAGTTTTTTGCACGGTTGTTCAGGGGTAGGACTTACATTATTAGGTATTCTCAATGATAACTGTAGAGGATGGGAAAAAATTATTCTTACAAATTAATTAGATTTTATTTGGTGATTAATTTATAAAAACTGTATATTTAGTTACTAATTTAAAAATTAATATTATGGACAAAAAAGTCAACCAAAAACTATCCTTTAATAAGGATACTGTTACAAGATTGAATGCAAAAAGCATGAGTAAAATTCTAGGAGGTTTAAATGAACCAGCGGGAGAAGATCCTTCTGGAACAATTGGAAATGATGCCGCATGCTCGAGTACAAAGGACATAGATTCAAAAACTTGCTGTAATTCAAAAGGCAGTAAACCTTACACTTCGTAATTTTGCTTATTAGAGGAAGATACTTCCTCTAATATTTTACTTTTTTGCAATTTACTACCGATAAAGCGATAATAATTCTTTAATTGTTGGTATTGGTAGGTTTTATACTACAATCATAATTGACTGTAGTTCTATGAATCTAACAAAAAAATCTCTGACACTTCTAGTCTGAAATTGATCCAGCAACAATTATTAGGTGTGTCTAGAATTCATCTAGGCAAAAATTCAGATGATCTTTCGAAGCTAATTTTCCACATTGTTTCTTTTCGTTCGAAAAATATCTATATATTAAACAACTATTGCTGACTGAAAAATTTTGAGAAAATTTCACCATTATAAACAATTGGATACTATGGACTGCGGTCCGACTTGTCTTAGGATGATATCAAAACATTACGGAAAAAGTTTTAGTCTACAAAAGCTTAGAGAGGTCAGTGGTTTAAATAAGGAAGGCGTATCCCTTCTTGGGATAAGTGAAGCTGGAGAGAAAATTGGTTTTCGCACTGATGGAGTTGTACTTGGAATTAATTTGTTATCAGAACTCGATCTTCCTTGTATTCTGCATTGGGACAAGAGTCATTTTGTAGTTCTATATAAAGTAAGTAAAGGCAATTATTTTATAGCAGATCCTGCGCAGGGTTTGATTAAATATTCTAAAGCAGAAATTCTCAATCACTGGGTCAGCATAAAAAACGAGGATCAACAACAGGGAGTCGCATTACTTTTAAAGCCATCTCCTGGATTCTATGAGAAGGATGATAATCATGAGGAAGGTTTAAGTCTAAAATATATTTTTAGTTATATAAGGAATTATAAGGATTTAATTTTGCAATTATTTATAGGCTTAGCTGTCGGTAGCCTGCTTCAATTGATTTTTCCGTTCCTTACCCAAAGTATTGTTGATGTTGGGATTAATACCCGAAACCTTAATTTTATTTATGTTATCCTGATTGCACAGACCATGTTATTTTTAGGTCGGGTCAGTGTAGAGTTTATAAGATCTTGGATCCTTTTGCACATAACAGCTAGAGTTAGCATCTCCATTCTTACTGATTTCATAATCAAACTTATGAAATTGCCTATAGCTTATTTCGATACAAAAATGACTGGTGATATTATGCAAAGGATGAGTGATCAGGGAAGGATTCAAAGCTTTCTTACTGGTCCGACACTGACAATTATTTTCTCGGCTTTTAACTTAGTAATCTTCGCAGCAGTTTTGACCTACTATGATATAACTATCTTCTTTATTTTTCTTTCAAGTAGTGTTCTTTATCTCGTTTGGGTGTCGTTTTTTTTAAATCGACGCAGAAACCTTGATTTTAAACGTTTTGATATATCTGCAAAGAATCAGAGTGCTATCGTTCAGCTCATCGGTGGTATGCAGGAAATCAAACTTAATAACTGTGAACACCAAAAGAGATGGGAGTGGGAGCGAATACAAGCGAAGCTTTTCAAGTTTAGTATTAAAAGCTTATCACTTGGTCAGTATCAGCAGGCCGGAACCTTATTTATAAACGAAGGCAAAAATATTCTAATAACATTCTTGGTGGCCAAATCAGTTATTGATGGTCACCTTACGCTAGGTGCTATGATGGCAGTGCAATATATAATAGGTCAGTTAAATAGTCCGATCGAGCAATTGCTGGGATTTATCCAACAATTTCAGGATACAAAAATTTCCCTTGAGAGATTAAATGAAATCCGGCAAATGGATGAGGAAGAGCCAAAGGATAAGACTTTTATAAATGATTTACCAATGAGTAAGAGTATTGCATTGAAGAACCTGACATTTACCTATCCTGGCGCTGGTAATGAGCCGGTATTGTCTAGCATCACTTTAAATATTCCAGAAGGTAAGACAACAGCTATTGTTGGCATGAGTGGAAGTGGAAAGACAACAATACTCAAATTGTTACTTAGATTTTATGTTCCACAATTAGGGGAAATAAAGGTAGGCAATTTGTCTATTGAACAAATAAGTTATCGATATTGGAGAGGTCAATGTGGAGTAGTAATGCAAGATGGATTTATATTCTCCGATAGTATAGCGAAGAACATAGCAGTAGGTGATGATTATCCAGATAAAGAAAAATTGAGAAATGCGATACAGGTAGCAAATATTCATGAGTTTATTGAAAATCTTCCATTAGGACTTGATACCAAAATTGGCGCAGAGGGAAATGGAATAAGTCAAGGCCAAAAACAAAGAATTCTTATTGCTAGGGCCGTTTACAAAGACCCTCAATACATTTTTTTTGATGAGGCGACAAATGCTTTAGATTCAAATAACGAAATGGCAATCATGGAAAATTTGGACGGCTTTTTCAAAGGTAGAACGGTAGTCGTTGTAGCCCATAGACTTAGTACAGTGAAAAATGCTGACAATATAGTGGTTCTGGACAAAGGCCAAATAATTGAGCAGGGGACGCATGCAGAACTATCTGCTAATAAAGGTGAGTATTATCATTTAGTAAGAAATCAGCTAGAATTAGGACAATAAATTTATCGGCATGCCAGATAATATATCAGAAAAGGAAATTTCGAGCGATGAAGTGCAGGAAATAATTACAGCTGTACCTACATGGATTTTGAGGTGGGGAATTACCCTTGTGTTTTCTATATTGGGTGCCATAATTGTATTTTCTTCATTCATCAATTATCCAGATGTTATAAGGACGAATTTAAGGGTCAATTGTCTCAATGCCCCGAAACCTGTACTTGCAAAACAGACAGGCAAGCTTACCACCTTACTTGTATCAGACGGTCAATCTGTAAGGGCAGGTCAATCTTTGGGGTACTTTGAAAGTACAGCTAAAGCCAAAGATGTGTGCCAATTGGTTCTTGACCTAAAATCGATACAAACAAAAATATTAAAGCAGAATTTTGAAGCTATCACTTTGCCTCAAAACCTTAGCCTTGGAGAAATGCAAATTAGTTATCAAAATTTCTTTCAACAATATTTACAATATCAATCTACAGTTAGAAATGGTTATTATATTAAGCGTTTGGCGATCCTTGAAAAAGATTTAAAGAATATTAGCACAATAAATCACCAGATACAAAATCAGCAGAAAATTCAGAGGCAAGAATATTCCAATCAGCAGGAAGAATATAATGCTTATCGACAACTCTATAAAAATAAGGTTATATCTCGGAGTGAGTTTGCACAGCAGGAAAATAAATTTCTAGCGTCGAAATATCCACTTCAGCAGAGTGAAACGGCTTTGTTAAGTAATTCAGGAACTTACAGCGCAAAAGAAAAGGATTTATTGGACCTCAGGCATACAATAATGGAAGAGCAGGCTAAATTTGTGCAGGCTTTGAATCAATGTATTACAGAAGGAGATAATTGGATAATGCAGCACGTTTTGATAGCTCCAGTCGACGGGATATTAAGCTTTGCAGGCATTGTACAGGAAAACCAAAATCTTCAGGTAGGACAGGAAGTATTTATTGTCAATCCTGGAAATACTGATTTTTTCGGAGAGATTCAGATTCCTCAAGAAAATATGGGAAAGATTGTAAAGGGAGCCTCTACCCTAGTAAAAATGAGGAGTTATCCCTTTGAGCAATATGGCCTCATCAGAGGGAAGTTATCTTATATTTCTGATGTTGCTTACAGGGACAGTGTATTTATTGCAAAAGTGACATTCGTTCATTTTGAGAATAAGGATGGGGAGCATAAGATAATTTTGAAAAATGGTATGAAAGCTGACGCCGAAATTATTACTGAAGAGAGTTCTCTGCTTAATAGATTTTTTAGAAATTTTAATAAAATACTTAATACTCACAATTAGGATATTTATGTTTTACTTACTTAATGGGTTTTGATTGTCTTCATTGTATCAAATCTATAAGTTAACCAATAGTCATTAAGGTGTAACGTAATTTTAGCGTTTTATCAAATAATATTTGTTGCTATATTTGGTAGTCAATTACAGTCAAAAAGTTTCAAAATAATGGTGAGCATATAGTGAGCAGTTTGGTTAGTTGTGATTTAAAGCGCTTATTTTCAATGATATACAAGATTGGTTCGAGTCCCGTCCATTCCGCGAAAATAGTTTTAAATTTAACTAAAAGCCTGTAAATTAAATGTTTACAGGCTTTTTCGTTTTCTAGAAACGCCAAATTATTCATTTTTTCCGAAAGCCCAGGAGCTTTACCAATTAATGACGGTAGGAAGCAAAACCGTTATGGCAGAAACGGTTAAAGATCGTTTTATCGGAAAGCTATGCAATCAAGGACCATTGTTACGGTTTTTGAAGATCACAGCTCAAAGATGAAAGGCCTCATCGGCAAAGAATTTGAAAAAAGCACCGTTCAGCGTTATGAGACCTGTCTGATGCATGCAAGGACTTTATGCAGTTAAATTATAGTGTTTCAGATATCCCCGTTGCAAAGATAACTTTATTTTTTTGGTTGATTTTGAATAGCGGCAAAATTGAATATTCGGCATTTTCAATTCTATTCCATTATATATTTATTTTTAATAGTTCGAATGTTTTTGGATTGGCCTCGATCATTACTATTTTACAGCAAAATCTTGATACGGGATGCCCAATGTTCCAATATGTGCACCCAAAATCATCACGTTACTGTCTCCATTGAGATACTTCCTGATATCTTGTATTTCTGATGCCCCATATTTTTCGTTGTTTCTAAGGTTGTAGCCGACTACACAATCTTCAGCATCAATAGCTAAATTTCCATTATCGCTTTTAACAAGTAGTGCATGCGTATAATTTCCAGTAATGTCTTTGACATAAGCGCCATAACCTGCCATTCTTTTTAGCTTCGGATTTTCTGATTTCTCACCATCTCCCAATATATCCTTGTAGGCTAAGATCGGCTTGATTGATGTATAAAGCTCAAGTTGTTTATCATCAGAAAGAGCAGAAATCTTTTCCAATAGATTCTTGAATTGATTAATCATATAATTTTTGCTGATTAGATATGAAGTCTTTAAGGTCTAAAATCCAATTGAAGCGTTTGTTTTTCTGAAAAAGATAACACCGTCAAAACAATCGAGAAGAGGTTCCTTTCCCATGGTCAATTTTTCATCTTTAAAAAAAGTAGTCCCTAAAGACCTCATATAAGTGTTTTTTTTAATCTCGTTCCAGAGGAATTTACCAACAGGCACTTTTTCAAGATCAAGAAAAAAAGCCGGACTATCCGCGTCCGAAAAAATATTTTCAATTGACTTAGGGTTTTTTGAACGTTCTACATACCTTACTTGATAACCGTCCTGTTGAGGATCCAAAATCCTGACATTTCCCTCTTCGAACATGAATGCTACGGAATATAAATCCTTTTGAAGCACCGGTTTTAAATATGATCCTAAAGTCGTTCGTGTAAAAGAGGGAATGTTCGAAATATGGGCATTATGGGCCCAAAGGATACTCTTCCCTTGATCTGGGAAATTTGACCGTATCCACAGAATATTTTCTGCCATGAATTTGTCCCTCAAATCCCTCCTCGAGGAATCATTTTTAGCATTCATCATGTCATAAGATTGTTCTAACATCCTTAGAAGCAGGATAAGTTTAGCATCTTTCTGTACAGATGCCTTTTCTTTCATTAACGCAATCGCGTCTAAATTTCTTTCATGTTCTGACTTCGTAAATTTAATAAGCTGTCCAGTGGAAAAAATATCTTTAAGAGCGATTAAGGACTTGTAGATATTGGGAGTTGCCTTTCCGCTATCTGGAAGCTCATAGAGGACCCGTCTTGCAATCATAACAAGATCTTGCATGTCCACGCCAATTATCGAAACCTTCTGAGCTTCCTCGTGATGTGAGTTGTACTGTCTAACATAATCGAAAAGCTGATATACTTCTTGGGTTTTGTAAATCGTATAAATGCCTTTCTGTCCAAATCTTTTATATAATGATGTATCCTTTTTGCCCTGTAACATTTGGTTTAGATAGATTAGGGATGCATAGTCGGTTTCAATAAATATTGTCCGGAAATTCGCTTTTTCTATCAATCCTTTAATAATTTCTGTCTTTGCTTCATAGAATTCCTTTGTGCCATGCGAGGACTCCCCGAGGGATACGAATTGTTTAGATTTCAGTATGTCAACTGTTTGAGTGAAATCTGGTTTGACATTCAGGCGGCTTGCTATTGGATAAATATATTTATTTAACGAATCAGTTACTTCGCTTTTTTTTTGGGGCTGCGCACTTAAGCACTGGGCAGCAATTAAGAATAGAGCTAATAAAATATTTGATTTTTTCATATTTCAGATAGTTGGTAGTTGCTAAAAAATGGTGAGCATATAATGAGCAGTTTGCCTTAATTTGATTTAAGATGCTTTTTTTCAGTGATATAGAGATTGGTTCGAGTCCCGTCCATTCCGCAACAAAAGCCTTAACTTGCAAAAGTTGGGGCTTTTTTGTTGCCAATAAAATCTTTATTTGGCGGGCTCGAATATTTCTACTTTTCCGGAGTTCATATCATAAACGCCACCAACAATCATTATTTCACCTGTTGCTTCCATTTCCCTCAAAATTGTACTTCTATTTCGAATTTCTCGAATAGATAGTTTAACGTTTTCATCGCAAACCGTTTCAACGAACAATGGATTAGAAGAAATAGCTTCGCCTTTAAAGGTGGTTTTAGCGCTAATAACAGCAGGGTTAATTTTTTTGAGAAGCTTGGTGATGTTGCCCAGCTTTACACCATCTATTGCGGATTTAATTGCGCCACAGTATTCGTGCCCCAGCACCATTACAAGCTTGGCTCCTGAAACTTTGCAGGCATATTCCATGCTTCCTAAAATATCTTCATTAACAATGTTCCCCGCAACCCTGGCAACAAATAGGTTCCCTATCCCGCTATGAAAAATATCTTCTACGGGTACCCTCGAATCCAGGCACGAAAGTATAACTGCTTTTGGATATTGGCCCAACGACGCTTTTCTTACCCTTTCAGTGGTATTGCGAATCGTTAAATTATCTCTTGTAAAATCCAGATTTCCTTGCTGTAAACGTTTGAGAACATCTGCTGGGCTAAGTTTCGTTTGTTGTTCTTTTGTTAAAACATCCGAAGTTAAAATGTCGTCTATTGCAATTGTTAGCGTGTCCTCTTTGTCTATTTCCTCAGAATTTATGTTTGAATTGTTTTGCTTACATGTACTTAGGGTCATGCTTATAATGAATAAGAGTGCTAAAAAACATGTTCTCATATGCGATGGAAATAATAATTAAAATTATAAAAATAATATTTAAACATCGTTGTGTTTTGAATTGTCTGTTAGTTTTTAAGTTTGCTTGCTGGCTGAATAAAATATTGTAAGTGAAATTCAGTGGGTTACGGGTTTGTGCTGTAAAATATCGAAGAGTATAGCAATAAACGAATAATAGTCCTTATATTTGCAATCCCGAAAGGGAAAGAGGTTCTAACTTTAAAGGAGAGCAAAAGGAGTGGTAGTTCAGCTGGTTAGAATGCCTGCCTGTCACGCAGGAGGTCGCGGGTTCGAGTCCCGTCCATTCCGCGAAAATAGTTTTAAATTGAACTAAAAGCCTGTAAATTAAATGTTTACAGGCTTTTTCGTTTTCAATGCAGTTTATATCTTGAACCAATTTTTATTATTCAGTAGGCTGAGTATGCAATGCTGCAAACCTATCTAAAGTTAATGTCGGAGTCTTATCCATAAAAAGGAAATGGGTATCGGTATTTCCCCTTAAGTATAGAGTAGATTTATCATAAATGGCCGTATAAAGCTCCTGATTTGTAGTATAAATATCGGCACTTGCATTTCCCTTTAAAATGATCTGGAGGAGCTTGACATCTAAAATTCCCTGTGTTTTTACAATCGCATTTTCTGCTGCGTCTATTCTATAAAGTTCATTTACATAAACAATGATTTTACCGCGCACTGTACTGGTTCCGGTAATGGATAAAATTTCTCCTTGTTGCGTTACCCTGGCGCTTCCCTCATTGCCATCAGCATAAAAAATGTTAAGGCCGGGCTTTTGGATCAGAATCACTTCAATATTCCCTTTTATTAGGATTTTTCTGAATGGAGAAACCTTATCTGTTTTTAAAGGTTTTTCGTTTGAAGCCTTGGCAGGTGCTGGAAAGAGATAGGTCATGATTAAAATGATGACTGATACCATGGCAATTTGGGGTTTTAAATAAGATTTCATTTTTGTTTTATTTTAATGATGTATGAACAAATCGTTAAGCGATACCAATCCTTTGTTTCATTTGCGGGTTGTATCCTTTGTCTGCATGTTAACCAAGGAAGTGCCAAAACGCTATTTTTTAATTATATATTTGATAGTCAGTGTGTTGTGCCGTTATTTGGCTTTTAAAAGTGTTCATTATCGAACAGTCTATTTCTGCGATCGGACAGTTAAAAAGGATTTAAGATTTTAAATCAATGGTTTATACGACGAATTTGTATGGTATTTTTTATAAATTGACATCAATATTAGTTGCTATCATTTTAACCCTTATCTGTAATGCACACCATTTTACCTTTTTTGCTTGCCATGGTAGCCATCATTGTGCTGCTGAATATGTGGGCTACTAAACTAAAAATTGCTTATCCGATTTTATTGGTTGTTGGAGGATTACTGATCAGTTTTATCCCTGGATTACCAAAGGTAAAAATTGATCCCAACCTCATATTTTTTATATTTCTTCCTCCACTGTTATTTGAAGCAGCCTGGACAATCTCTTTTAAAGAAATGAAAAAGTGGTGGCGTATTATCGGTAGTTTTGCCTTTCTGGTCGTTTTTTTTACGGCCCTTTCTGTAGCACTTGTAACCAATTATCTTATCCCCGGATTTACCATTGCGATAGGATTTTTACTGGGAGGCATTGTTTCTCCACCCGATGCGGTGAGTACCGCAGCCATTACCAAATTTGTAAAAATTCCAAAATCTACTGCTGCCATTTTAGAAGGAGAAAGTTTGTTAAACGATGCCTCCTCACTAATTATCTTTCGTTTTGCATTGGTGGCCGTTGGCACTGGTCAGTTTATCTGGCAGGATGCTGCTTCCAGCTTTTTGTGGATGGTGGTTGGTGGCGCAGGTATTGGTTTATTGTTAGGTTGGATCTTTGTTCAGATACACAAATATTTACCCACCGATGCACCTTCTGATACAGCGCTCACGCTTATTGAACCTTATTTTATGTACTGGATAGCCGAGCAGGTACATAGTTCTGGTGTGCTGGCTGTGGTAGCTGGCGGCCTGTTTATGTCGGCCAGGAGATTGGTTTTTTTAAGCAGTACCAGCCGGATCAGGACATTTAGCGTGTGGGAGAGTTTTATATTTATTTTAAACGGCATTGTCTTTCTAATTATCGGACTGGAACTTCCTGAAATTAGAGATGGTTTACGTTCACAAGGCATCCCCTTAAGTACCGCCATTGGTTATGGCCTGTTGGTTACCGGTGTATTGATTGCAGCCCGGATCATCAGTTCATATGCTGCCATGTTTGCTACACTAATTTTCAGGCCAGGCGTGGCGCCTGCTGCACGTTCGAGAAGAATATTGATGCTTATGCCTTTATTGCTCGGCTGGACGGGTATGCGCGGAGTGGTTTCACTGGCTGCCGCACTGGCTATACCTTTGACATTCGATAACGGAAAAGCTTTTCCACAAAGAGATTTGATCCTGTTCATCACCTTCGTTGTGATATTGTTGACGCTTCTGGTGCAGGGGCTTACACTTCCATCTATTATAAAGCGTACCGGGGCCTTTGGTTTTATCTTTAATCAGGAAGCTGAAGAAACGGTTAAAAAACAAATGAAACAGGATTTAAAACAGCATAGTTATCAGTTTCTTAAAAATAAGTACGATAACGAATTGAATGGTCATGTAGGGATGGAAAAATTGCTAAAACATTGGGAAGAAAAGTCGAAAGCCAGCGACGATAGCTGGATGAATGAAAACACAAAAATAATTTTTATCGAAATGCTCGAAAGCCAAAGGACTTACCTTACCGAGCTGAACAAAGATCCTGCAATTAATGAAGAGATTATTCGCCATCAATTGTATCAGATCGATCTTGAAGAGGAAAGATTGCGGATGATCTAGTTCATTTTACCTTTCAAAATCTTTTTAACTGTAGCATTTTGACCCGCATTATCGTTTTTATTAAAAACCAAATAGACGATGAAAAAAATAGCGCTTTTATTAATCATAGGCATTGCCTTGCTCAACTGTAAAAAGAACAAAACCATTACTGATTGTGGAGACAAAATGTGTACTTACGAGTTTGTTTCGTATGGGATAAGATTTGTAGATAATAAAGGTGAAGGAGCTGAAGTAAAGGACTTTAGCGTAATCAACCAGAGGACAGGAGAAAGTTTAAAGGCCAATTCAAGTATTTACACCAGTACGGTAAAAGGTGCTTTTATTGTAGTTGATGATGGTAATAAATTACAACTGTCAGAAAATGGCGACGACCTGAAAATTACCGGTACATCGGTAGCAACAAATCAAACCAAATCTGTTGTGATTAAAATGGGCGGCGGTAAGTGCGCATGTCATATCAGTAAGATATCCGGACCAGATCAGGTTGTTTTTGATTAAGATCATTTTATTTTAAAACTTACCACTTCTCTTTACATGCCCTTAGCCCTTAGCTTGGAGCTTTTATTTTGGCGTGTAGTTTAATCATTTTACAAGAGACTTATTAATCAGTACATTCTGTAAAATATTTTGGATAAACAGTTGGATTTTTACAAAACAATTGTTTAGTTTAGCTAAACAAAACATTCCAATCTATTATGAAAAAAAATAAAAAGTTATTCTTATTGCCTGCTTTGGCTGTTTTTACAGGACTATTCATGTATTGTAAAAAGCCTGGAGAAGAAACTACCGTTGATCAGAAGTTAGATCTAAAATCTGAAACCAATAGTGGTTTAACAGCTAAACCTAAAAAAGTATTATTTATCGGTATTGATGGCTGTGTTTGGAAAGCCATTACAGCTACAAATGCGCCTAACCTTAAAACATTAATGGACCAATCGTACACCAGTACAAATGCACTGGCACAGGTTCCAACCTGGTCATCTAACGGATGGTCGGCTTTATTTACCGGTGTAGGTGTAGCCAAGCACAAAGCATCCGACAATAGTTTTTCGGGATCAGACTTTGTAAACTATCCTTCATTTTTCAGGCAAATCAAAACCAGTTTGCCAGCATTACGCACCGCATCGATTGTTACCTGGTCATCCATTAACAGTTTTATTGTAGCCACCCAGGATGTAACGGTGAAACAGAACAGTGCAAGCGATAACGCCACCGAAACCAGGATTATCCAGGAAATTACCACCAGCAATACCGATGTTGCTTTTTGTCATTTTGATGATGTAGATCATGCCGGCCACGCCAGTAACTACAGAACCACCACTCAAATGTACATGGATTCGGTAAAGGCCGTTGATGCACGCGTAGGAAGAATATTAACTGCTTTAAAAGCAAGGCCAACCTATAACAGCGAAGACTGGTTAGTTGTGGTTGCTACTGATCATGGAGGAGATGCCAGCCATGGCGGAGCGAGCTACCTCGAACAAAATGCTTTTATTATTTTAAATAACAGTGCTATTACGCCTCAATTGGTTAACGCACTGCCAACCACAGCAACAGAATCAACAGCGCATAACATTTCTACAGTCGATTTTAAAACCAATGTTTACGGTCAGTTGCCTGCCCTTAGTAATTTGAACCTGAGTGCAACCAGTAGTTTCACCATCGAATTCAGGGCGAGGGCAACATCGGCCACAAGCGATCCGGTAATTATCGGGAATAAAAACTGGGCAAGTGGTTATAATAAAGGAATTATTATCTCCAACAGGAATGGGGTGATCAGGGCCAACTTTGGAGATGGTACCAATAGGCTTGATGTTGACGGCGTTGATTTAACCGATCAGCTTTGGCATCAGGTAGCCATAGTGGTTAACCGCAGTACTCAAAAGGCAACTATATACGATGGTGGGGTACAAGTTGCAGAAGGCAATATTTCTGCTGTAGGCGATTTAGAAAGCGGCACCGCTTTTAAAATAGGACAGGATGGTACGGGTAATTATAGCCCTTACTTTACCGGTAATATTTCAGAAATCAGGTTGTTTAAATCAGCTTTGCCTGCAACCAGTATCAGTGCTTATAGTTTTACGGCCTTAACCTCATCACACCCGCAAAATGCCGACCTGGTTTTGTATACTAAAGGAAATGAGGCCACTGGAACCACTTATAATGGCAGTTTGGTTACCCCTAAAATAGATATCCTGACTAAAAATGGTGCAGCCGTTACCTGGAGTGCTTTAACTACGCCAATATTTAAACGTAAAACAACAGACTACCATGGGGCGCCTTATTTATACAATGTGGCACCTACCATATTAAAGTTTTTAGGGATAGCTAAACCTGCTTACTATGATGGTAGTACACTGATTAATTTTTAAACCAACATACATAATAAAAAAAGCTGTATCCTCAAAGGGTACAGCTTCATTATTAAATTAGTCCGAGAAATAATATTAATCCAGCAACGTCCAGGTTTTTCTGGCTTGTACTTGTTGTACCACCTGCTGTTCGGCAACCACAATGTTTTCTTTGCGTTGGCCAATGTATTCCAGCCCGCTTAATTTATTCCAAAGTGCCACCAGTACATTCATAAATTCATTCGCCATTACCATACTGTTGTTAATCTGTTTATGATCGTACACCAGTTCGATGGTTTTAGCTAAAAGTTCTTCAAAGTTTCCGGGGGTAACATCTTTCCACTCGTAAAAGTATTTTAACAGTTCTTCCCTTTCGCGGGGATCAATCAGTTTTATTGCAGTAAAAAAGATATGTGCCAGGCTTGAAAAATAGCCAACCAAAATTACAGGCGATTCGCGGTGTGCAACATTTCTGTATTCATAAAATAAGCCTGCAATATAATCCACAATCTTTTCCGAAATCAGGCGGATATTTTTGCCAAGTGGCGTAATGTTATCCCTGCCACTGGTTTTATCAATAATTTTAAATGCGGCCAATTGTAAATCATTCAGCAAAACGCTAAACGATTCATAGTACCTGATTAATGCAGGATGACTGGTAATGGTTGAGCTTGGCGGGATATAATTGTTATTAATCGATAACCTTCCATTTTCATAATAAACCTGTCCGATGGTTAAAAAATAGCTGTCGGCCGTTTGCGAACCCACTTCACTTTCCGGTAAAACCGCAATAGAATAGCCTTTAGCCAATTCAGGGTAACGGATTGGACTTTCATCAGGGCTTGGTGTGCCGGTGGGTACGCGGTTAAACGGGCTCACCACCAATAAAATAACATAGTTACGTGGTTCTGACTGACCAAAATAGTGGTTATGAACCAGTGTGTCCATATTATCAGATTGTGTAATATCAATGTGGCAGCCCTCTGGTGTAACCGCATTACAGTACCTTACACGTACCTCGATGTGGTTAGTTGCCTTTTCGATAATTTCAATATCATGCGAACTTTTATAGCCTGCAAATGGCGGTAAAAATCCGTAATTACTGCTATTTAGTTGTAGCGATACTGCATCCCGTACAAAATCCTGCAAATAGAGATCGCTTACGGTAAAGTGATCGCTGGAGAGTTTCATGCCATTAATCCAGTTGATGGATTTATATTTTAGCGGCTTTATCATGGTAGATGTTTTAATTATAGATTAGATAAAGATAGCACTTTCGCCAACTTCGTTAGGCTTATTTACATTTTCCGATACGCGTTTTGCGTAAATCGTCATTTTTTCAGTAATACCGTTTTCGATAATGTCCAGATCCGGATCGATAAAAATATTTCGTTTAAAAAAGGAAGTTTTAATAAAGAAAATCCATTTATAATTTTCCATATCATCACCTTTAAACTCCACCGGACTTTTGGCAAACTTTAAATTGTAATCATCAATAAACTTATGAAACCAGATCCCGAAGTTCATGTTTTCTACTGCCTTCACCTTTACTTTTAATGGTTCAGGATCGCTGCTTTTTTTGTACAGCTCCAATTCCAATACCAGTAAGCGGTTAAAATCCACATGGTCCATATTAATATCCAATGGTGTATCAGGATATCTCCAGATTTTATAAATTTCTGACGGAATGCCCAATAAGGCAACATAAGCCCACCAAAAAATAAGCGGTACAAAAAAGCAGATGATACTACCTGCGCCGAACCAGCCAAAATTTACCGAACTTAACCAGTTAAAGGCCAGCTGGAATAAATATACGGATAAGATGGCCGAAACAAGCGTGGCGAAAAAGATAAAAACCTTACGCTCCAGTAAATCTTTTGGGTAATACTTTGTTAACAGATAAACAAAAAGCGAACCCATTAAAAGGTAGAAAATACAACAGATAATGTAGCCCCAAGGCATGAAATTAAAATTCAGGAAACCCAAAAAACCCGGGATAGCTAAAATAATTCCAATTAACAGAACACTTACGATGAGTCTTTTGTTATTGAGGAACTGGTTCTTTTTGTTAATGATGGAAAGCACCGCTGTTGATACCATGAAGATCAGCGGAAATAAGAGAAAGCGGATAAAAAATGATTGAACGTCCATTAATTTTTATAGATGTGATGTATTGCAAATATAGTATCTTTAGTATTTGATTATAATCCTATTTTTTTTCGATAATATAAATTTAACCTATAACAAATAACCAAGCTTAAAGTTTAAATGAAAAAAGAAACTTTGATTAATAACGAACTCTTTACAGATTATAAGGCTGTAGCACATGCTGCCGACCTGATCGAACGCAAGGTTATTGATGCCGACAGGATAGAAATTATCCCATTGGGACCTGATAAGCGTGCTTTTGCAAAAGATATTGAAACCACCAGCATCTATTATTCGGAAAAAAGAAGGCACGAACGTATCCGCATTATTACCAACCGCGAAGGTTTGTATGATATGCTGCCCGAAGGGCTATTCCACAGGCCGCCAACTGGCAGTGCTGGGATGGATGAAGAATCGATGATTAAAGACATCAGGGACAGGAGAGAGGAAGAAAAAGAAGCCAGGTTGTTTTTTACGCCCTTTGATGCCGAAATTAATTATGTAAGGATCATGACCGAGCTGTATGAAAACATGCTCGATAAAAAAACAACATATGCTGATCTGAGCCAGATATTCGAGTTTGGCTGGGACGAGTTTAACCTGCTCAATAAGGAACAAAGCATTATTTGGATGCATTTATTGCCAGAAATCCAACAGAAAAGGAATGATATTGACTTTGTATCAAAAGTGCTTACCGCGCTTTTTAACCTGCCTATTGCCATTGTGGATGCTACAGCAAATATTGCCCCGGTAAAAATTGCGGAAGAAATGCAGATGCAGCTGGGAACAAGTGCATTGGGGATTGATACCATTATTGGCGACCATTTTATGCCAGAGCACGAAGCTTATAATGTTAATATTGGCCCAACTTCGCCGCAAGAACTGATTAACTTTATCCCGGGTCAAAAAAACAGGGCCATTCTCGATATGGCCATCAGCTATTTAATGCCGGTAGATGCCGAGGTAAATGTAGAACTTTTTACCGCACCCGATTATCAGGAAACGGTATTAAGTGAGGATGGCGAAAGTGCCTTTTTAGGTTATACGGTATATCTTTAATAAATGCGGATCTGTAACAAGCAGCGGGAAATCGTTATAGAGAGGTAAGAAGCAATCCTACAACGATCGATACGCTAGCGTCATTACGATCCGATAGCTATCGGATCGTAATGACGAAGAATCTTCACGATTTCTTGCCATAGCTACTGAAAAGCAGGGGCTCCGGTTATTAGAAGATTCTTCACTGCGTTCAGAATGACAGATGAATCTTCGAAACGACTTTTCTATCAAAACCCTTTATCAGTAACTTGTTAACAAGGTATTACATTAATATTAAACCGCCCGATATAAAGTTGGCTTTAACAGCAAACGGTAATGTATGTTCATTGTACTCCTCAGGTTTAATTTTGCCAGCGTTAAGCTTAACAGCTCTTCCCAATCCTGTGTACTCAGGTTAAGCTGATCTGCTGGTTCGATCAAAATATCGGTAGTTTTAATAAAGCCCGCATTTGGTTTGTTATCCATGATCAGGCCTTTAGTTAAAGTAATACCTTTTAATTTGTTACCCAGTTCGTAACGGCAAAAGTTGATTACATCTGCCTTCGTAATAATCCGGTCGGCAGTGGTTAAACCATATTTATATGCTTGTACCCTGTTGGTGGCATTTAATCTTGATCGGCCGCCCTTTGTCTGGCTCAATAAAAAGATACTTTCTGCATTCACTTTGTTATTATCGTACACTGCTAAACGGCTGCCCGCATTAATGTGGTTGGCTTCTTCGGCTTGCGTAACCCAGATATCCAGAAATAAAATATCCGCGTCATCAATTGGTTTCAATACAATATAACTCGGTAGCTCTTTAATATCTTTAAGTGCCGAACGGCTTTTTTGTTCAATAAGGGCGATATTTTGCTCCAGGTTTTTAAGTATGGTGCTTAAAAAATCTGGTCCATAAGCCGAAAATGCTGCTTTTTCATCGCGCAACAATTCAAAGAGATAATCTACCAGCTCTTTTGCATTTCTGGTATCAAAACGCTCTGTACCACCATACCTAATTGAAAAAGAACCATCGCCTTTTTCGTTTTCATTGGTGTATGGAATTTCGTTATAACTTTTTCCTTTATTATCCTTCAGGTTTTCTACCGCAAGCATCTGGTCAAGCGATTCCGTTTTAATGGGGATAATATTGTTCATGGTTTTAAGCCGGTGTTTAATCTGGCTTAGGCGTTTATTCACCACCGGAAAAGCATTGATATAAATGTAGAGTTCGTTCAGCATTTCCTGGTTAATGGCTGCCGGAAAAGTTACTTTAAGCCATTTTACAGAATCATCAAACTGGTTTAATATCGCAGGCTGAAACATACCGGCGAATTCAGCAGGCAGTTCCTTATTGTCATCAATATTAAAGTCATTAAGGTCGCCCAGGGTAATAAATCTGTTGCTATAAAATTGCAGCACGTCGGCCTTAATCAAACTAAGCAATTGCTTGTGCTGAAAAGGCGCCTGTATTTTGCCCGTTAAAGGCTCGTCCATAAACCGTTCGGTATAACCAGCAAGCTCGTTATCTTTGTAAAACCATTTCCCCAGTGAGAGCAAATCATAAGTGTTTTCGGGTACTGAATAATTTTTCCAGTCAAAAAATAAATTCAGTTTATTAAAATCCATCCAGTTTTTAATGCCACTGAAGCCGATATAAAGGGTATTTTTCTCTGTAGAAACACCAGGCAGGGTATTGTACGCAGGCTGTTTGCCTAACTGTTCTACATTAAAAAGTGTATTTCCGGTAACAATATATTTTATTGATGCATTATTAACCTTTACGTTGTGCAGCGGACTAAAAAAAATATCGGTTTTTTTTGTCTTATCATTTTCCTGAGGGATATTTTTCTTAAAAGCAAACTGGCTGTATGGCGATAGGTAATCTTCTTGCTCAATGGGCCTGGCATGCATAATGGCATGTGCCGGTAATGATGAGGTTAAATGATCGGGGGCAAGAATACGGCTGATTTTATCGAAGATTCTGTTCTCCAGGTTTTTAACATCATTGGCAACATTAAAAAGTTCGTTGCTTAAGGCTTCAATAATCAGCCTAACCAACGGATCAAACTCGTTACTGTCTTTAACATTCCAGAAATCTTCGGCATTTTTTAAAATTCTGTTCCGGATTTCGTCTTTGGATGAATAAAAAACTGGTTTCATGTGTAGAATATTTTGGGCGTTTTAGATTAGGTTGATAAGGGGCTAAGGAATAAAGCAGTATTAAAAAAATATTTTTCACCAGTAGTTTTTATCAGTGCCCTAACACTAATATCCACCTTTTTTTTGATCTCTGTTATCTTACGTAATGGATAAACATTTTCTACTTCTGTAATCCGCACTTCCACCTCCGTATTGTAGATTCTGAACTCATTATCGGTGATTGATTTTAGCAGCGATTTACGGAATTTTTCCTCCCAGATGCTTTCACTTACGATTAATTCAAAATCAAGGTCCCATATCTCACAGCCAAAATCGTTGTGGTAACGATGCTCCCCGTAACGGGTAAAAATGATCAGTTCTATGTGGTTGGAGATCGATCTTCCTAGGTCAGCTGGCTGAAGACCAGTGCCTGCGAAAACAGACTTAAATCTGAATGGTTTGTTGTAAAAATTTTCAGACATAGATGGTTTGGCTTAAAGTTTGTTAAAAGTAAAAGAAATAAAATCGTTTTAATAACCAAACAACAAATATTAAAAATTGTTATAGTACAATGTTAATTTGAAAAGGTTTGTGTGATTTTATGTGAGGTTGATGTCAGATTAATATTATATACGACTATGTGAAATTATTAATGCTCTATGAAACCCATTAACGCCATCGAAATTAGAACTGCCTATACCAGGTTTATTTTAAACTTTGTATTCCTGACGCTTTTCTCCATTCTTTCTATTTATCTCTTTTTTGCAGCCTCCGATTATGAGTATACCCTACTCGATAAAAAGGTAAAAGAGACCGAAAAATTATCTTATTTAAGAAAAGATATCAATACCAATTTCGACCTTATTCTGCTCCGTTTTAAAGAACTAGCCCAGTATCGTGATTATAATGCAAATGAAATGAGCAAGCAGAGTATTCTGCTCGGCGATATTCAAAGCGCCAATAACAGGATAAAAGATCTGGTATCAAAAAAAACACAAACCAGTCCGAGTTTTAGTCTTTACGAAAAACTAAACAAAAATGTTGGTGCAATGGCCGATCTGCAGGATTCACTCATCAAATCAAGAGGCGATATTCAGCGATATAAGGAACAAATAACCGATTGTCATCGCATAAACCAGGCTGCAGCAAACAAAATTAAAAACGGACGATTCGGTCGATAATTAAAGATTATGATAAAATTAAGCATAAAAGAAAGGCGCGAACAATTCTTGTTTTTTGTGGCGCTGTTTGTTTTTACCGTTGGGCTTTTAAGCTTTGGTATTTTTTATAGCGATAAATCACGCTATGAAATTTCTAAAGAAGAACTCGAAGTTAAAATCAATGAAAATGAAGCTTTCGAAAGTATGGTGAAAGAAACTTCGCCAACGGTTGATACCACCTATAAACAAATAACCCGCTATAACCCAAATGTACAGGCGGTTTTCCTTAAAAACGATATACAAAATTCACTAGGTTCTATCAGGGCCGCGTTTGACCGGAAAGCGTCAGACTCGCGCTATAAAATATTTGTTCAAACGGCACAGCTGTACGATCGGTTATTTTACGATAGACAGGAACAAAACAGAAACATTACAGATATCGAACTGCACAAAAGACAACTTGACGACTGTATTACCAACAGGCGGCAGTTACAGCAAACCATATCTGCCAGATAAATATCCCAAAAACAACCTATAAAAAACGCTACCTATGTCTGACACAAACACCAAGCAAGTTAATTCAAATTCGCAAGGCTATGTTATTCTCTACATCCTACTCGCTGTATTGCTCTTAACAGGTCTGATTTTCTTATTTAAAAGTTCATTGTTCGAAAAAAGGGCAATTGATGCGCGAATATTAAAAGATGAAATTTATTTAAATGAAGATTTAGTTTTTACCGATAATACTCCAAAAGCTTCAAAATGGCTGTGGGAATTCGGTAACGGAGAAAAAGCCACAACCAAAACGGGTGCTTATCACTACACTAAACCTGATACTTACATTGTACGCTTAACCGTTGATGGCGAACTCCGCCAGGAATTTCCGGTAACCGTGAGAGATACAGTACATACCCCGGTTGTAGACAGTGTGCTTACCATCAGCGGGCCAACTGCGGGTTTGGTTAACGAAGAAATCAGGCTGGAGGGCGATGGTGAAGGTAAAGATTTCGAATGGTCATTCGGTGAAACCGGCCGTGTTGATGTTAAAGGAAAAACTGCCCTTTATACTTACCGTGCGCCAGGAAAGTACGTGGTTCGTTTACGGACGGATAAAAGCCGCAAGCCTGCTTTCTTAAACATCCTGATTACCGATCCTAACGCCGAAATTGTAGAAGATATTGTTGCTCCTGGTGATGGCGAACGTAAAACCATCGATGATATCAGGGCACGCCTGCAGGCCATTGCCAATGGTGCCGATTTTAATTCCAATTATTACTACCTCGTTAACAAGTACATGTGCGGTAACGAAAAAGTAACGGTTAATGTAGAAATGAACGGCAAGAAAAAACAAACTGATATTTATTCATACTGCATGGGCCTCACTTTTGGAGGCGAAATAGCCGTTGATGAAGCGCAGCTTACCATTAAGCCAAATTCTACCTGTGCCAGTTTAGTAAATATTAAACAACATTCGGGAACGGCACAACCTGCAGCAACAACGGCTGATGCCCCGGCCAAAACAAAATAGATTAACATCTTAAAGCTCATCTAATGAATATGAAAAAATATTATGCCTTAACCATCCTGTTTTTAGGAATATCGTTTGCCTACGCACAGTCGCCGGCATCCTTTGGCAAAAAAGTAAAATACATGCCTAAATCTTACGAAAGGCCATCAGAAAGTATAAACGTAATGGACAATACCAGCAGCAGCAGTTTGCCATGGATTGTTTTTTCCGACCGCGAAGATAATTATACCACCACCACTCCGGGTGGAAGCCTGATTATGAAAAAAATCAGCTTTATGGAGCCTTTTTATGTTTCTAAAGAAGAAAATGGCTACCTGAAACTGATTAAATACAAGGCCGGAATGATTAGGGGAAGGAAAATTAACGATAAAAAAAGCGCCATCAGCTACGGGTGGATTGCAAAATCGAAATTGCTGTTGTGGCAACGTGCCTTCTCTAACCAGAAAACTGGTTATGCAGAAAAAGCCATTGGTATCGTAAACGGAAAAAATGCCTTAACAGAGCCGAAATTCTATTTTGATACCACCGATTCCATCCTGGTTTACAATACACCCGAGCTTAAAGATAGACGAACCAAAGTAAGGTTACATGAAATTGCCTACATCTATAAAAAATCGGAGGATGGTAAAAAATACCTGATTGGTTCTGATGATCAGCTGGTTGCCGATACGGCTTTAAAAAGCATTTATGGCTGGGTTTCTGCCGAAGCTGTGCACAGCTGGGGCGATCGTTTGTACATCACTTCGGTTAAACCGGGCGATTATGACAAAGATGATTCTACTTCATTTGCTATCAAGAACGGGATCGATAAGGGAACAACCTTCGTGGTAGACCCATTATTGCCAAGGGAAAACCTGATTTTAAGAAGTGTACCTGTGGTTTCGAACGATGAAGGTGGCAACACAGTAGGTATTGCGACCGATGTTTACAATAAAAAAGACAATAAAATATTAACCATTAACGGTTCTGCGCTTTCTTATCAGGATTACCTGAACCTGCGTAAAAATAAAAGCAAGGTAAACGTTGTTTTTGTAGTAGATGGTGGTAGCCCGATGACCAAGTATTTTTCTGGAATGACCAATACCATTGCATCTTTCGAGAATATTATGGGCGATTTTGGTAAAGGAACAAAAGTAAACTTTGGTGGCGTGGTGTACCGTGGCGAAAGTGGTTGTGCTTTAAAAGGGATTTTTGTGAGCCCGATTCAGAATGATTACAGGCAGTTGATGACTTTCTTATCTAATCAGGCTAAAAATACGGTAAGATGTAATGGCGAAATAAGTGAAGAACCCGTTTTTCAGGCTATTAAAACTGGTTTAGGCTTGTTTAAAGCTAAAAAGAACGAAACCAATTTAATTATTTTAGTAGGTAGCACCGGAAATACCGGAGGAACCAACAATTACCTGATTAACGAACTGAGCGAGCAGGTTGCACAGGCAGATGCGCGTATTTTGGCCTTACAGGTTTACAGTGATTTCAATCAATCATTTAATGATTTTGTAATCCAATCACGTAAGCTGGTGTCAGAATCGGCTATCCGCTCTGCAGAGTACAGAAAAAACACCATGGTAAAAGGTGAAGGTTTAAAAAGTTTCCAGCCTTACAATACCAGTTTGCAGGATTCTATTTCTTACTATTTAGATTACCCTAAAAACAGTTTAATCCAGGGTGGTGTGGTTTTTCCAACCAAAGGTTCGGTAAATGCTAACCAAAGTATGACGATTGCCCTGCGTCGTTTTGTAAAAGAAACCAATTCTGATATCTATAACCAGATCAGCTCCTTAGATAGTGCTTTTCGTTTAACAGGTATTTCTAGGAAAAACCTAACGGCCGATGTAGAAGGGTTGTTGCCGGAGCCGGTTGGTGCAGAGGTTGCAGACCGTATGCCGCATAATGCCTTTAAATATTACAGTACCGCAAATTTATCTGCAGATGCGGTAAAAAATAACCGTTCTACTTTACAGTATGCCATTGTTTTAAACAACATGGAGTACAAACAGATTGTAGATGTATTTTCGATTATGCTGGGGCAAAACCTACAAGCTGATCAATCTTCTTTCAGGAGCAAACTGGTTAAAAATTATGTGAGGATGCCGAAGCAGATGTTAGGTATTAAAGAGTCATCAGGCAACATTAAACGCTTAACCTTGGCCAACTACATCAAGTTGGTAACCGGCCTGCCTTTAAACAACGAATTTTTAGAAAAATATACCGTTGGCGATTTAAAGAACAATTCTAAAATGCCGCTCGATCAGTTCGAAACCTATATCAAATTGTTAAACCAGTCTGTTCAGCAGATTAAAAGAGCTACACAGATTGAGCAACAGTTTATTTCGAACGGCAAAATATATTACTACATCACCGAAAACAATTTTAACCCGGCAGTATTGCCTACAACCAACTAAGGCATATGGCAGTTACAAATTTAAGTGAATCGGTAAAAACCGCCTTGCATATCGCACAGTCTTTGGCTAAGGAGTACAGAAATGAAGTTTTCTCTGCCGCGCACCTGCTCAAAGGATTGATGCATAAAGATGTTGGCCTGCGCTCTTTCATCACTTCCATTGGTAAGGATGAAGAGTACATCAGCGAATGGGCAGAAGTACGGATTGATGAACTGGCGAAATCGGCAAGTTTTACCGATACGGTTAGCGGTGCACCCGAAATTGCGGTGATTTTTGAAGAAGCAGATAATGTACGCATTAAACTTGGCCTGGATTTAATCACCCCGGTTTGTGTATTAACCGCATTGGCAAAACCGGGCATAGGTTTTCAGCCCGACCAGTTAAAATCGTTCCCCATAAAAGAACGCGAAATCTTGGATCTTTATGTAAAAGACGAAGAAATTTCGAGGGTAGTTTCTCCTGATAAAACAACGTCTGGTGGCGAAAATAAAAGTACCGGCAATGCATTGTATAAATACTGTATCGATCGGTTGCAGATGGTGCGGGATGGTAAAACAGATGAAATTATTGGCCGCGATAAAGAAACCAGGCAAATGATGGAAATCCTTTGTCGCCGTACCAAACCAAATGTGATTTTAACCGGTGATGCCGGCGTAGGTAAAACAGCTTTGGTTGATGGTTTCGCCATTGATATCGTAAACCAGAATGTGCCCGAAAGCTTAAAGCCTGTTCAGCTTTTTGAACTCGATTTAGGTTCGCTGATTGCGGGTGCATCGTACAAAGGTGAAATAGAAGACCGTTTAAAAAACATCATCAAAGAAATTAAACAGTTCGAAAAAGCGGTGCTTTTTATTGATGAAATCCATACTTTACTGGATAGCAAAGGCCCATTGGGTGCAGGTATCGGTAATTTGTTAAAACCAGAACTCGCCCGTGGCGAAATTACCGTAATCGGTGCGACCACCATTGATGAATACCGCAAAATTATTGAACCCGAGCAGGCTTTTAACAGGCGTTTCGAAGTGTTACAGGTAAATGAGCCAAATGAAGAAAGCACCATTAAAATGCTGCAGAAACTGGCAGTGAAATACGAAGAACACCATACGCTGAGCATCGAACCTGATGCTTTGGGCGAATGTGTACGCCTGGCTAAACGTTACATGAAAGATAGGAGACTTCCGGATTCTGCTTTTGATTTATTGGATAGGACCATGGCTGCCATGAAAATGATGAACGATACTTCCGATCAGGTAATCGAAAGTCTTGAAGTTGATTTAGAAGCCTTAAATGGGAATGCTGAGCAGTCAGAAGCCGATAAATTTGCCGATTATAAGTGGCTTTTCTCTTTACTTCAGAATAAATTAAGCCCGGTTTTATTGGGGCGTTTAACCGATGAAACACAGACTGATGCTTTCGAAACTGCCGAAGAATACCAGGGTTACATCACCAATAGTTTACAGGAATTAAAAAAATACGCTGCGGAAAAAAGTGACCGTATCAGCAAACAGGATATCGCCTCAATTGTGGCCTATAAAACAGGCATCCCAATGGGCAAACTGCAGGCAGGTGAAAAGGAAAAATTGCTCAATATGGAGCAATATCTTAAAAAACGTGTGGTAGGACAGGATCAGGCTTTAAAAGCTGTTTCTGATGCCATACTCGAATCGCGTAGCGGATTAAATAAAAAAGGACAGCCCATCGGATCTTTCTTTTTATTGGGACCAACCGGAACGGGTAAAACCGAACTGGCCAAATCAATCGCCGAATTTTTGTTTAACGACGAAAAAGCGATGATCCGCTTTGATATGTCCGAATTTAAAGAAGAACACAGTGCCGCATTGCTTTATGGGGCGCCTCCGGGTTACGTAGGTTACGAAGAAGGCGGTTTGTTGGTAAACAAAATCAGGCAGCAGCCTTATTCTGTATTGTTGTTCGATGAAATTGAAAAAGCGCACCCTTCTGTTTTCGATACTTTTTTACAAATCCTGGACGAAGGGCACATGCACGATCGTTTAGGTAAAGAAGGTGATTTTAGTAATTCATTGATCCTTTTTACCTCTAATATTGGTAGCGAATGGATTGCCGAACAGATTGGTAAAGGCGTAATTCCTGCATCTAACCAGTTAATGGAAGTAATGGCAGGCCATTTCCGTCCCGAATTTTTAGCGAGGATTTCAGAAATCGTTCCTTTTGCACCAATTAACGAAAGTAATGTAGTGCGCATTTTCGAAATCCAGCTGAGCAGTTTGGTTCAATCCTTAAATAAAATGGGTATTGAATTTGAAATTGCAGATGATGCCAAAAAAATGATTGCTTTAGATGGTTTTACACCCAAATATGGGGCAAGGCAGTTATCGGCAGTAATCCGGAATCTTTTACGCCGGCCGATCTCCAAATACATCATTTCAGGCGAACTCAAAAAAGGATCAAAGGTGGTAGTAAGCAAAAATCCCGAAGAAGATACATTGCAATGGAATATTATTCAGCCAGAAGTTGCTACATTGGAACAAAAATTGAGTTAAAACGTTAACTATTATATTATTAGAAAAAATTAATCGTAAACCTAAATCTACATACTATGTTTAATTATGAAATTGGCGGTAACGAGCGGAAAATTGACACCTCGGAAGCTTTCGCAGAAATTGCCCACAACAAAACACTTTTTGTACAAAAACTAACCGATAACGAACCCATCAAGCCCGAAAAAGTAGAAGGATTAAAAACAGTAAAGGAAGTATTTGAACATTACAAACCAAATGTTAGAGTGGCTTTCGAAAAGCAAGACGGGTCTACCGTTGGCGAAACCATCAACTTTACGGATTTGAGCGATTTTGGTGTGAAAAACATCATCAATCAAAGTAACTATTTAACCAATGTGAACATTGAGAGAGAAATGTCGCTTAACGTAATCAAACAGTTAAAATCGAACAAAACTTTAAAAGCTACACTTGATGACGAAGAAACAAAATCGGCCTTTATTAGTGCTTTGAAGAATTTTGTTGACGAATTGGAGCAAAATAAATAATCTAAACGCTGAAAAAACATGTCAAATCCTCAAGAATTAAAAGCAGACCAAAATACATCCGAAGCGGGTTTTAAACCGGCCGAAGTCAAAACCATAGAAAAAACATCACTTAAAGATAACTTAGAAAAACTGGCCCGTGTTGGCGGTTTCGATTTGTTGGAAGCTACCGTTGATGGCCTTCAGAATCTAAATCCTGAGCGTAAAGCCCGTAAACAGATCTTTTTAACCGGTGATGAAAAAAAGAAAGAACGCGAAGAACTGAAAAAGAAAATTCAGCTTTGGATCGACGTGCTCGAATCTTCTACTTCGGTAGCTGATATGGTAGAAAAAAGCACCGAAAAACTGAATGCTGCAGAACAAAACCTGAGTAAAAATATCGGAACAGCTTTAGAAAGCACCAGAGAATTAGAGCAGGCTTACCGTTCGGTTCATTTATTCTATAAAAATACCGAATCTGATAAACTTAAAAATGTGGTGCTGTTAAATGCATCAATGGATCAGATTAAAGATTTGGATAACCCACGTTTTATCGAATATGTGGATGATGAATTAAAGCAAAACTACGATCGTTTAGATCTTCGCAAAAACTATTCGTTAATGGTGGTGCCGGGTTATATGGGCTCTAATAAAGTGGTAGAAAGATGGGGTAAAATAGCCCATAATAACAAAGCCATGCTGGTAACCGATTTTGCCGACCTTGATCAGCCGGATGATGTGCTTGATTTATTTACGGCAGCAAATCTTACTGGTGCCGATGCATTCAGATCGAATGTAATCATGACCTGTAACTGGTTGGTTGGCCGTGGTAAAGTAGCCGAAGTTGGAGAAGAAGATGATCTTACTGTACCAGGATCTGCTGCACTTGCCGGTAAAATGTACTACACATTAATGTCGCAGGTTACTGCTGGTAAAAAACATGGGGCTATAAACGAAGTGGATGGTGTAAAATTCGATTTAAAGAAAAGTGAAATATCTCATTTAGAGCGTGTTGGTTTAGTGCCAATGGTTAACGAATATGGTAAGGTAATGGCTTTCTCTGCTAAAACCCTGTTCAATGGCGATAACATTGGTTTACAAACTTATTCGGTTGTGCGTGTATTCGATTACGTAACCAAAGTATTATTTGATTTCTTAAACAGAAGGGCATTCGAAAACTGGACTTCTAAAACCGAACAGGATTTACGTGGACAAATTGTTAAGTTTTTAGATGGTATTCAGGGTGCAGACCGTTTGATAGAAAGATTTAAAATTATGCGTTTCGAAAGAGACGAACTTCAAAAAGACAGAATCCACCTGGATATTCACATTACGCCATATTTCCCGGCCAAAAGTTTTGTAGTAAAACTTGATGGTCATAAAGGTGAAGATGAAAATACAACGTGGAATACAGAGTATAATCAGCAATAGTTTTTGATTACTGAAAATAAAAACCCAACCTTAGCGTTGGGTTTTTTTATGGGTTATGCATAACACTTAACAAATTCTTTATAATTTTGTAATGCATCGGCCAGATCAGATTAATCAAAAAAAATGAAGCAAGTACTTCTCCTCAATGGAGATATTGAAAAAAACGCATCTACAAATTTCCTGATTAACGCCTATAAGCAAGGTGCAGAAAGTGTTGGCGCTACCGTAAGGGAGCTGGCAATCATCGATCTGATATTTAATTCGAATAAACTGTTTAACAACAGACAGATTGCCGAGTTAGAACCCGATTTGCAAAAAGCTTTAACCGCCATTAGGCAAAGTAGCCATGTGGTGCTTTTTTGCCCTGTTTATGTAGACCATATCCCGGCAAAAGTTAAAGGTTTTTTCGATCGCCTTTTTATGCCCGATCAGATTTTTACAACCCAACAGCAGAATATCAACAACAATTTTAGTGGCCGTTCGGCAAGGATTGTGTCTATTTTGGACGAAGCTACCTTTAAAGAGTGGAAGGCAAATAAGAAAACCACTTATCTTTCCATTAAAAAAGTAGTGTTCGAAAAATGCAGAATGAGCCCTGTGTTAACCAATACCATTGGCGAACTGCATTCACTCGAAAACCATTACAGCCAAAAATGGTTGGCTAAAATGGAAAAATTTGGTTCACAGCTGATTTAAAGTCAATGGTCTGCGTGCCGTGGTATGTTCCTCACAAACCAGAACATAATACACTTGTCCTAAAATGCTACACTTTGTGTACAATCGCTACAGTTTTGTAGCGGTACCATTTGTTTACCTGTATTTGTAACACTAAAAATATATCCTGATTTTTTCAACATCTTTTCCACAAAAACAAGGTGTATAACTGCATTTTTAGGCGATAAACACAAAATTGCTATTTTTTTAAATTGAGGTTACCGCTTATCAATGAGTCAAATACATTAGGTTTGGCCTGATATTTGGTTAGAGTGATGCTGTAGCGGAGGCTACATAAAATCAATTTTTTAACCTTTAAATTTTAAAACTATGGCTTTCAAAGCTAGATTAAATTTTTCAGGCAAGGAGTACGATGTGCTTCATTGTGCCTATGCGTTAAACCGTGATGTAGATGCTAAAGGAAGACCTTCTTCCGGAGTTTACGGCGGTACCATCGACATTGAGATCGAATCAACCGAAGACACCTCAATTATCGAGGCGATGGTAAACAACCAGTACAAACCCATTACAGGAACCCTGTTGATCAAGAAAACAGAGGAAGATGCCAAAATGAAAGAAGTTAACTTCGAGGATGGCTACATTGTTAAATATTCCGAAGGAATAAACATTGTGGGCGATCACCCGATGACGCTTAAGTTCCAGATTTCTGCCCGCAAGCTTAAATTAGGTAACGCAGAGCACCTTAACGATTGGCCAAAAGCCTAAGCGGAGGTTGAAGGTATAAGGTTTAGGGGCTAAGGTAAACAAAACGCCAAGCGTCTTACGCTAAACGCCAATCACTCGCTGCAATTCATTCATTTTTCAAAAACATTAAAACTTACTACAATGGCATTCAAAACCCGTTTAAACTTAGGATCAAAAGAATTTGATGTACTACAGTGCAGCTTTTCATTAAATAGAGATGTTGACGCAAAAGGCCGTCCATCCTCAGGTGTTTATGGAGGTACCATCCACATCGAAATCGAATCAACTGAAGATACTTCAGTAATCGAATCAATGGTTAACAACCAGTACAAGCCACTTTCTGGAACATTGGTTTTCAAAAAAGGCGAAGAAGATGCAAAAATGAAAGAACTATCATTCGAAGATGGTTATATCATCCAGTATAACGAAGGTATTGCGGTAAACGACAATACGCCAATGACTTTAAGTTTCGTAGTATCTGCCCGTAAATTAAAACTGGGCAATGCAGAACACGAAAACGATTGGCCAAAAGCTTAGTCATCACCAAGCATATATTCAATTAAAGCGCTCCGATAAATCGGGGCGCTTTTAATCCCTTTGCTATTTTTATCACCCTATATCTACCTTCATTATCCCAAAATTAACATTGCTTTATTGATGTGGTATATTCATCAGAAAAGCTTTCTCATAAATTAATGCTCAATTATGTCTAACCATTCCAAACATATTGCAGTAAAAAACGATTACTATTCAGGTAAAACGTTTGGTTCGGCATCCGCACACAATCAGTACATACAGCTTGCAAAAAATGAATTCATTTTAACATGTTCGCATGTGCCTACCCGGCCTTTGGCTTAAGGTAATTGTTGTGATCAAGATAAATCGATATGGAAAAGAAACTCATTGCAGAAATCAATATAGAGGATAAGGAAATTACCCATTTCGCTTCCTTCAGTCTCCAGCAGGCTTTTAACGAACATCACTATTTCGAACTGCGTTTTAACCACGACCAAATGGGTGCGCCGGGTTTGATCAGTTTAGATGATAGCCGCGATTTTGTGGGTAAAACATTAACTGCATCTTTTGGCCATTCGCCAGAAGGTATGCAGAATTTTGTTGGCCTGATTTCTAAAGTGGAGCTATCACAAAGTCATGGTTATCATGGTGTTGTTATAGTAAGTGGCTATAGCCCAACCATTTTAATCGACCGTGGTCCTGATTTAGGTTCTTACCTGGATAAAGACCTTAATGAAATTGTAAAATTGGCAACTAAAGATACACCAGCCAACGATCTGAAGGTGGTTGCCAATGCAGCAAGAACTAATGTAATCGACTATATCATCCAGTACAGAGAAAGTGATTTTGCCTTTTTAAACCGGCTTTCGGCCGAATACCACGAATGGTTTTTCTACGATGGTAAACAGCTTAATTTTGGCAAGCCAAATTCGCAAAAAGAAATATCGCTATTTTATGGCAGGGATGTTCAGGAAATGCAGTATGCAATGGAAATTGCACCAATAAAAAATAAACGGTTCTCTTATAACCCAAAGCAGAACGAAATGTTATTGAGCGAAAGCAGCGGAAAGACAGATGGTACCCCCGATTTATCACATGCTATAAAAGCTTCGAACCTTACATTTAGTAAAACTTTTAACCAGCCCTCTTTAATACGTGTAGATAATAGCAGCGATATTAAAAACCTGGTAGAAAATGAAGAGAAAGCCAATACCAGCGAGCTTTTAAAAGTAAGTGCGAGGGGCGATAATGCAGGCTTGAGTATAGGTAGTATTGCCGAAATTACAATGAGCCTCAGGAAAGAGCTGGCATTTACATCCGAAAGCCTGGGTAAATTCCTCATCACTGGAATTAAACATCATATTGATGAAAACGGTAAATACTATAACACTTTCGAAGGAAAAGTTGCTACTACGGAACGTTTACTGGTAAAAAACTTCGAAAAACCACAACCTGATATGCAATTGGCAGATGTGATCGATAACAATGATCCACAAGGGCAGGGGCGTATTAAGGTGAAATTTAAATGGGAATGTTTAACCAACGATGTTACCGAGTGGCTGCGTGTGGTTACGCCAAGTGCGGGTGTTGGCGACAGGGGTAATAACCGTGGTTATTTTGCCATCCCTGAAATTGATGATCAGGTAATGATTGCTTTTGAAGAAGGTAATGTTGCCCGCCCGGTGGTAATGGGAAGCGTTTACCATAGCGCCAGCGTTGATAGCAGTCCGCTGATTCAAAACCATTTAAAAAGTATCATTACCAGAAGCGGGCATTTGGTAGAGTTTGATGATGATGCAGGCACACAGGGGATCAAAATTACCGATATCCATAATAACATCATCCATATTGATACCAAAGGCAATAATATTACCATTACTGCTTTAGAAAACATGACCTTAAACTGTAAGAATATGCAGATTAACGTACAGGAAAACATGGATGTAAAGGTGGGCAAAGATCAATCGGCTTCTATTGGTAATAACCAAACTACATCCGTAAGTAAGGATATCAATACCACCGCAGGAAACAATTATTCGCTTAGCGCAACAGGAGATATCCAGGAAAGTTCAGATCAGAGATCAGAGTTTGTAACCAAGGATTTTACCAGACAATCAGAAACCTCTAATGAACTGGCAAGTGAGATTTCGATGTTTAGTCAAAAGGAGAATATGAGCTTGCAAAGTGGTAAAACGGTAGAAATAAACAGTGCAGAGAAATCTAAATTATTCTAGTTATGGCAATTACAAAACAATCAAACAATATGAAAATTAAAGTTCGCTCTGATTATAGTATGGTTGTGGGTAAAAAGGCTATGAAAATAGCTGATAAGTTGAATGTAGAGGCGATGTACAATAATTTAGTTTTGGCGAGTAACAAAAAAATTGTTGGCGAGGGAAATAAGTAGGCTATGGCAAATGTTCAATTTAAAAGTTATACGCCTACATTACTGGAAATAGAACCAAAGTGTTTGGTTCATTTTCGGCCGCATAGCAATTACAATGGCGAATTTGGCTTTGATTGGGTAAGGCTTGGCGATTCGGGAAATAAAGGAGATGTGTGGTATAAAAATATCACCGGCTATTATAACACCCCGAAAAAAGCAGATGGGAGTTACGATTTTTGCAATCCCAAATTTATACAAAGCACAAAAGAGTATGATAATTTGGTTTTCAGTGAGTACAGACGTTTTTCTGTTCCCTGGAAAACCACCAATGAAGAAGCTCCATACATCTACCCGATTCCATATATGACCTTGCTTCCCGAATATTCGGCTAAGTTAAAATTGATAGTTGAAGTAGAGGAAGAGCCCGAAAAATTCGAATTTAAGTATAACGAAAAATATTTTGAAATTACGGTAGATAAGGAATTGCCCTTAGCTAAAGGCACTGCTAAATTAGATAGTGCCATAACGGTTAAGTGTATAGCTTATTTCGAAAGAGATGAATTTATTGAGGTTTACGCTTCGAAAGGCAGCGAACAATATTTAGTAGGCCAGCTTATTGTAAAACGAAACCACACCAAATTCCACAAGTTTGTAAAAATCTGTTTTGTGAATGTTACGATTGGGATGAATCAATCGCTGATGAGCATCGCGAAGGAAAAAGCATCTTTACGAAAGTATCTGAGACAGGCCTACATCAAAGCAGAGATCAAAATTGAAAATATCAGGGCCTCGAGCGAAAAGGAAATAAAAGATGGACTTGGCTATACCAGGGATCCGAAGGCGTCAGCATTTTTTATTCTGGAGAAATGCCTGTATCAGCAAAAACAAAAAAACTATCTCACATTCAAATACAATTCGTACCGCAAAATCTATTTTGTTCCGATGACCCTTGAAAATGAATCGTGTGGAAGTAAAGGATTTATATTAGGACAGACACAAGAGATCCCGGAGGAGAAAGGAGTGGCTACGCCAAGCATCGTGATTGCTGATATTGTGAGAACAAATAAAAAATTAAAAACTTCGCCGAGCATTGATGAAGCAACTGTTGCCCATGAAATGTGCCACAGCATCGGACTTCAGCACACTTTTGTTAATGGCAGCAAATATGTTTTTAAAGAATATACCACCGATAACATTATGGATTACTATAGCAGTAAAACTGCAATCAAATCCAGGCAATTATATAAGTGGCAATGGGAGCAGTTATGGAAAATGCTATAAAAGTTGTTAAAATAAATTTAATGTTTTGCCTGTTGGTTTTGGCATGTTCGTGCCAGCAAACCAAATCCGGGCAGATTGGGCAACAAGATACCATAGCCAGTAAAAAAATTAAAACGGTACAGAAGAAAGAACCACGAATGAGGAAGTTTGATGTTGACAATTACGAAAAGCAGATGATCGCAAATCCGCTTTATGAGGGAAAAACACTTGAAGATGGCTCTCATGTTAAAGAGTATTATATTCCAAAGCCCAATGTAGATGCAGAGCCCTTTACGCGCAAGGCTGCTGAGCTTTTTGTAGAAAGAATTGAACATAAAAATGGATTTAATGAGTTGATTTCCTATTACAACAATGGAAATATTCATGAATACAATAATTTTTTTTCGATCGAGCTTGAAGTCGGCATCTGGAAATATTACGATGAACAAGGAAACCTGACCAAAACTGTGGATAAGGATTTGGGTTATAAATTTACCCTGAACGATGTTATTGCATTTGGTAAAAAGAATGATGTCGATTTTCATCATGATGGCAACTTACAGCGGGGTTTTAGTGACCGGTTTAAAAAAAATGTATGGACCGTAAGCTGGATTGAAGATTTGCCTGCGGGAGATCGTGTTGAACACGTTTGCATCCTGGATGGCGATAACGGTACCGTATTGGAACGTAAGAAAGAGGATGCGCCAATACGTAAAGTGAGCAGGTAGTTAGCGGTTAAACTGATTTGGATTACAGGGAAAAAGGTATAGGTATTTCAAGCAAAATATAAACCATGTTTGATAAAGATAAAAGTATATTTTTTGATGGCTTATCAAAGGCTGAAGTGCATCCGGAACCGGTCATTTCAACGCGTGAGCTGCAAAACCGCAATTTCAAACCACAATGGCCTATTGGTCATAAAATGGATTATGGGCTGCGGTTAGAGCTGTACCTGGATGAGAAGATCCATGAAATTAAATACGAATTACAAGTGGTAAGAATTAAAAATACGATTGAAAATTTTACCTGCTTTACCATTAACAGGATTAGTCCTGTTTATATCAATGAAAACGAACCTGATTTACTGGCCGATCAGCTGGCGTATAAGGTTGGCGGTATTTTTTATCCGATGAATGTGGTTTTAGATGCCGAAGGAAAGGTTGCAGAAATTCAAAATCTGGATGATGTACAGCATAGGTGGAAGAAAGTAAAGGAAGATATACAGCATACTTTTGAAGGAGCGGTTTTAGATGAATACGTGGAAAGGATGGAAAAAAACATAAATGATCCGTTTATTTTGAATTTAGCCATTAAGGATCAGGATTGGTTTTTAAATGCTTTTTTTCTGCCTGTTTATAAAAACTATAACTTAAATGATCAGCCCAGGTCATCGTTATATTTCCCAATCTTACCGTTTCGGAACGTTAACTATTCGTCTTCTTTTGTATTGGATCCACAATACAATGATTCGGGTATGATAGAAATAAATGTTAAGGGCGAAATTGATCCTTTAGAGATAGATAATTGCCTGGGGAACTATTCCGGTAAATATTTACTGCACCCACACAATAAACAAATCTGGATATTAAAATCCATGTATACATTCGAGGCATCTGCCAGCCAGAAATATGCTAAACTCGATGTGTTTTGTATAAGGGAAAATGATGAGGAATTAGATTTTAATTTCGATCACGCTACAAAGAAAATAAAAGGTTCAACATTATTGGTTGAGGATAATGGGGCGAAAAAAAGAAGTATCTGGAAAGATATTTTTAGATAAAAGGATACAATTATGGCTGAAAAATATATTGTAGTTCAGGGAGCAGTTTGCATGTGCAATTTTGGTACGGCGCCTGATAAATTAAAGGTACTTACACAGCAGAAAGAATATGTAAATGATAAAGATGGAGCAAATAAACTTATTGCAACAGATAAGGATATAGGCACCACTTTTGAGAAAAATATGTTTGGTTCCTGCTCAAAGATGAATAATAAACCTTGTACCGCTGCTGTTACCAAATGGTCTGGTTTTTACGAAAATACCGTACTAACCAACGGAGGTAAGTTGTTATTAGAAGATAGCAAGGCAACCTGTCCAATTGGAGGAACAGACTGTATAAAGATTGTTTTTCATGGTCAGGTGATGGAGCCGAGCTCATCAAATTTTGTGAATTCTCCTGATGAAGTTCAATCTGCAATAAATCCAATAGCCAAATACGGACACGGAAAAGAAGTAGATGGGAGCGAATTTGGAGGAGAAGTAGTAAATGCATAGATAAAAACGATAAACTGATGCCTAAAGGAGTAAAGAAAATAGCTTTGGATGCTTATCAAACGAGAATGAGGGATCTTCATATCCCAAATGGATTCGTTTTGAGAGGGGGTACCCCCGTAAATTTTGTCGTATTTGAATGGATGCCTGATACCAACGCGGCAGAACAGGCAAACGTAAAATGGATGCTGGAAGATAAGGAACGTAAGTCTATCATTAAAAAGTATCCCGGCACAGGGCCCAGGCTTAAAAACTTTGTGATCAACAAAAAGTTATCGGGTAACCAGCAATATTACATCGAAGCTTCACTATCTGGCGAAAGAGATTATAAAAATCCAGCCGGCGTATATGTACGTGCACATTCAGAACCATTAATTATAAAGTCAAAATGGTCTTTGGTAGAAGGAGGAGATTCTTTAAAGGCTACACCAATACAATATGGCGACAGTGTAGTGCTTTGGATAGAAACAGAGGGCTTAAACGGCAACATGTTGATTATAGATGTATACAATCGTGTAATCGGAGATAATATTCTTGTTAAAACCTATACAGATGTTCCATGCGAGGGAGGAGAAGTAAACATTACGATTGGTGATACCAGTTTATGGCATTCGATAACACGCGATGTTGCGCTAAGAGAGTTTTTTATTACCGTTAAAGATCAGGCTACCAAACAGATTATATTCGATTCGAATAAAGATCGGTATCATGCCCGCTTTTTAAGGATAGAAGGAAGAAAGATAACAAATAACGTTGCACCTACCCGAACCAATACTGCTGCCAAGGTTGGCGAGCAGCCTGTAAATGCAAAACGTTACGAACCATGCGGATATACCAAAATTGAAATTAACGATGGTAAAAGATTCTTGCTGTTTGATGAAGGGAAAATAGGATTGAAAGGAATGAAATCTGATGGTTTCTCCAGATCGATGTCTATCCACTTCGATTTTAACAAATGGAATATCACTTCAAAAGCGCAGGCAATTTTGAATGAACTCGCTGAATATTTATTCCAGAATCCTTACCTGCCCGTAGAATTGGGCGCACATACAGATGTTCGCGGAACAGATGCTTTTAACGATGAATTATCTCTTAAAAGGGCAAAAGGAGCGGTTGATTATCTGGTTAAAAAAGGTGTAGATAGCAAAAGAATAAGTGCGAAAGGTTATGGTAAACGCGCTTTAATATACAAAGGCGAAAATGTAACCGATAACCAGCATGCAGAGAATAGGCGTGTAACCATTAAATTCAAGATTTTTGAAAATAATGCAGAAACCATTGTGTTCGAAACAGTAGGGCCAGGGCAATCTGTAAAGAAAAAGATGACGCTCAACATCGATAACTATACTTCTCCCGATGGTTGTGTATTGTCTAACGATAAACACCAGGCCGCGGTATTGAGGAAGATCGACAGTCAGACCAGTCCAAACAGCGAGTGGTTAAATGTTATGGCTGCTGAGAAAAAAAATAAAAAGGCCGACGACTGGGTTTTCTCACCTATGGATAATAAACTTTTCGCCTTTGATTATTTTATGCCCCATTTGCAGGCACCCAAACAGTTTTTTTATTATATCAATTCCTGCAGGTATTTCAGTAACAAAAACAGGGCGACGGTTTTGGTACGCGTATATTCCGACATACGGTGGAAATTTAAGTTTTTTGTTAATATGTCCAGTCCACTTAATATGGATTGGAGCAATATCCCGGTAATTAGCCAGCGATATACAAAGTTAAAAGAAACAGCCGATAAGTTAGGCGCCAGTTACGACGCTAAAACAAGTGGCATAGAATGGGGTGTAGAGCTGAATGCTGATTGGAATAATGACGGGACTAAATTTACCAAAAACGATAACTACACCTTAAAAATAGAGAGTAAAATTAAGGATGTATTTAACCTGATTACCTCAGTGCGTGATATTACACGTGCATTGGGAACAGCCACAAAAGGAGGCGTAAGGAAGGTGCCTTTTGCCGGAAAACTACCTTTAACAGTTTCCATTCTTGCACCAAAATTTGCCATTTCCTTAGAATGGTATCTGGCCCACGGTAAATATAAAAATGTTGAAACCAATAATATTGGTACCGAGTTTTTAGTAGATGTATACTCAGATCCCATTATAGGTTTAGAGGTTACCTTCGATTTATTGGGTTTGGTAGTTACCGCAGTATCCATAGCTGCAACTGGTAATACCGTAGCAGCCGATCTTTTTCTATATGCTAAAGAGTGGTCGGCAAAGGGTTTTAAATCTAAATATGCAGAAGCTAAGCTTGATATGTATATTGATGCTGTATTTCTTGGCTCGGTAGCCGGAGGCATTAAAGGGGGCAAAATAAATACAGCCTCCGATCAGGTACAGCTAGAGGCAAAACTTGAGACGAAAATTGGAGTGACTTTAAAAGCCGGGATTGTGGCTAATGCTAAAGCAATGTTTTTAGAGTATGGCAAGGCTTCTATTAAAGCCGGATTAACAGCCGAAGCCAGTGTAGCCATCCGGGGTTCCTATAGTTTTCAATGGGATACCTATAAAGGCCTGCTTTTCAAACCTGGCCTGATCCTTGATCCTTGTGTTGCAAAAGTTGCCATGTTTGTTGAGGTCGGACTTTCTTATAAAGTTGTATCTGCAGATTGGAAACCAATTAATATTAATGAAAGCCGTACCTTCTGGAAAGCGTACGATGTAATGCAGGGCGTAGCTAACTTTACAGGAAGATCGGCAGAGTTTTTTATTTATAAACCTAATAGTTAATAATTGTATAATGAAAAAGTTGAATTTTATTTTTTTGATGTGTATCCCGTTTTTATTCCAGTCTTGTCAAGGTCAGAATCTTGACTTAGAAAAATTATCGCTGCCAATTAAAGGTGACGATTTAAAAACTTTAAAATTATCAAATTCAGGCGCAGGTATAGGAAGCCAGGAGGTGCAATATACTTCTTATGTTCCCGATGCTGAAAAAAGTATCAGCTTTGGTGGTGTTGTTGCACCTAAATCCGCTTCAAGTTCTGAATCATTGGTCCGCTTTTTTTCTAAAAACGAAGGAAGTACTTTTCAGGGTTATACATTGAATCTGTTCAGCCCTGATGCTTTCGAAAAAACTTTAGCTTACCTGTTGAAAAATAAAACCCAGTTTAAGCTTGTGTTTGATGACGGGAAAGATGCCGAAGAAAGGGCAAGGGTTTTTATCTCCAATAGTAACGGAACTACTTATTTACTGTTATCCAGATTAAACGGCGAAGGTAAAAAAACAGGTTATTTAGATGGCGTAGGTAAGGGTGAAGAAGCTTTGTTATCTGCCAGGATAGGTGGGTCATTTGGCTATTACGAAGCCTTTCTTGAATATAAAAAACATAAGTCAGGTAACCTCAGCTATCTCGATTTCCTTCGCGAAACCAATAATGAGCTGTACAAACAAAGCAATAACCTAAAACAATAATTATGTCAAAGCCTTATTATCTTTTAGAGTTTTCAGTATCTGCATGTAGGTTTATAGTAGAAATCAACGACCTCGAAATCCTAAATTTAGTTGTCGAAGATGGTATGAGCAGTATGCTTCCGATTAATCACGGTATTTTTGCTTCTGGAAACCAAAAGGTTAAAATCAGACTTAATGCCCTCAATGATCAGAATTTTGTGCTTGATGCTGCTACAAAATTTAAAATTATTGAGTATAGTGCGGGCGGTACCCTCGAGTTCAAAAATATGATAGCAGAATTTGAACCTGATTTAAAAGATAATGGTAAAAAAAATGTTTACGAAGCCCAGTCAGGCTTTAATACGATAGTCCCTTATGAAATTGCCTCCTGGAGAGATGGGGTTAACTTAATGGACATCAATAAACTGGATGAAAGATTGGATAATTTTTATTCCAATGTAAAATCGCTGTTTAAAAGAAAAGAATATCAAAAAATAAAAGAGGTTTTTTCTAAAAAAGAAAATAACATTGCTTCTATGATGTACCTCAATCAGGAACAATCTGATGCCCGTTTAAATTCCATCTTCGATGATATGGATAATGGTTTTGAATTTGATGATGATGCCATTTCCATACCTTATTTCTTTAAAAATGGAAAAGTTGTTTCTTTCAGAGGGCCAACCGGGCATCCTGCAATCAAATTGGTAAACTTCACTTCCGGAGAAGAAATTTATGTAGAACTGAATGTAATGATGGATAAAACCAAAATGATATTCGAAGTGGTTTAATGCCTGCAAATCACAGGTTTAGGTTTTGCTGCTTAAAAATTAGCGGTCTCAAATAAAAACAGTCAAATTGAACAATACCAGGGGCAGTTGTTAAAAAACACATGCCCAAACTGGCATTGGATAAATGTTGAAGCAGGACAGCTGCCTTAAAACGGCGGTTGCGGTAAATTGAGGAATCATGACAAATGTTAAGTTTGGAGGTTATAAGCCACAGGAAGACCCTAAAGAAACCTTACAATATGTTTATTACACACGCGAAGGCGAATACCTGGGAGGGATAGCGGGCAGTGCTAAAATTTTTACCACCACTAAAGAAAAGTACGATCAGGCAGCAGCTGCAAAAAATTGGGAGCCGCTGAATGATGAAGCTAATCTGGTTAAATACGATGGAAAAGCACTGGCACATTCAGATTTCAGATACATTGCCTATATCATCAGTCACGAATCAGGAAACGCTGATATCACAGAACTCAGGTGCGTAGCCTTTACCAGTCATAACAGGGCTGTTTCTACCAAAAAAACCTGGCGCTCGCTACTCGCCTCCGGTTACTCTTCTGTCCCTGACAAGAAAGAACTACCGGACAAAAATGATGAAAAATCGAAACTGTCGAGATACGCCGTACTAGATGTCTGTTTTGGGGTGAAAGATATTACAGATGGTGCCGAGTTCTGGGATGGAACCGATTTTCTGGCATGGGGTAATTCTGAAACCAATCCTTACAATAAACTGGGGCAGAATAAATTTGATGAATATAAATTTGTAGAAATTCCCAAAACCATTTACGATAATTTTGTAGCAGAAAATGGTACTTCAGCCAGGTACAAAGATAAAGGCAACCATGATGAAAACAACGACCAGGGTACGCACGAACACCTTAAAAAGAAAGTTAAAAAGCCATTGCTCGGGCCAGATGGCAAACAAGTAAAAGGCCCCGATGGCAAACCGCAGTTTAAAGAGGTGGAGGTGCCCGACAGAATTAAGTATGCCATCCCATCATCGGACTTTGAAGATGAGCAAAACTGGACAAGCGGGAACTTTTATTACGATACCGGAGTAAAAACCGCTAATGGTATTTCTGCTACGATTACAGCAGGGAAAAGTATTTTCTGGAAAATAACGCCTAGCCGCTTAACGGCTGCAACAACGAAATAAATATGATCAAACTGGTATTTGCCGCTATTTTTAATTTTTTGATTGTGTTGAGTGCAACAGCACAACAATCGCAAAAACAAGCAAAAGTTTGTAAAGGAATTTTATTGACCCGATTAACAGCACTTAAATCTCCGGAGGGAAATGAAAAGGATACCAGTAAAATCTTATATGTGTATAATGATTCAAAAGATAGCCTTTTTGTCTATAAAATAGCAGCTGGGCTACTCTCAGAAGCAACAGCTTATAGCTTAACTGCCAACGGTAATAGCCTTTACCTGCGCGGTAAATCCATACTAAATGGGGCAGATAACATTGAACTGCTAAAGATTACATTCTCCGATGCCGAACATACCATGTTTGTGAATGAACAGGATAAGTATTGGCTATACCCCGAATTTTATGCACAGGTTAAACAACAAGTAGGCATAAAGCATTCTATAATTGATTTTTTCGATCTTTTGGATGATTATCTGGAAGATTACGCCATTAATGATATTTATCCGGTTTTATTATCCACAAATGGCAAACGATGGAATAAGAACCTTCAGCAATCCAAAATCACTACTGGTAGAAGCCAGTCAGATCTAAAAGATACCTGGAATTACAAATACCAGTACAGCCGTTTGGGCAAATTGCAATCAGTTAAAGGCACATCGGCAGAAGAAACGCACTTTAGTAAAAAAATAAGTTACCTCCGTCCAAACCTGTTGGAAATGGCCATTTACCGCAACACAGAAGATCGTCAGATCGTATCACGCAAAGTCAGTTACAATCCTTTAACACTTAACCTGCTCAAACTAACAGATCGTGTAGAAGTAACAGGAAAAAATACGGAGACATTAATTAATGCAACGATTAGCAGGAAAGTAATAGCGAAGCTAAAATCGCTGCAGATGTCGCAGTCGGAAGTAATCAGGCTCGTGGGATTATATAAATAGCATCCATGATATTTCTGCTTTTATCTTTTCTGTGGAAAATACCTTATTTATTTCATTAAATTGGGAGAAGATTGGGAAGGGAAAGCATGTTGGACCTATTCAGAAGCCCGGATAGCCAAGCGGTAAAATAAAAATAAATATGAAGTGAAGAATAGATTTGTTTCATCTTCCTCAGGATAAAATTATACACCAAAATTATGGCAGAGAACGTTAAATTAGGTTCATATACCCCTCCACCACCACCCAAAGGTACTATAGATATCAGGATTGGTGTTTTTTTTGATGGTACGCAAAACAACAGAAAAAACACCAATGCAAGATTGGGTAATTTCATGGACAAAGAGGAAAAGAAGACAGCAGCCGATGCCTACAAAAAAATGTCTAACCATGAAGATGATAGCTATATGAACGACCTTTCTAATGTAGCACGTAAAGAAACGCATTATGCCAAAAACAAATATGCAGATAGCGTGTACATAGAAGGCATTGGTACCGATGATTTTGGAGAAGATTCTGACAATCCAACAAATCATCTCGGCGTTGCTTTTGGTTCAGGTACGCAGGGTGTTATAGAAAAAGTTAAAAAGGGCTGTAAACTAATAGCCGATAAAGTGAAAGCATTAAAAGGTAAGGATAAAGTTAACGTGCTAACATTGGATGTTTTTGGTTTTAGTCGTGGAGCGGCTGCGGCAAGAAACTTTATTTATGAGGTCAATAAGCGGCCTTATCGTTCTAAAGGTGTTGGTAGTGGAGTGAATGAAAACCGGACACTCAGGTTTGATGATCATAAACAACTGGTTACAGTTGATGATTTACCTGCACATGGCGAGTTGGGGAAGCTATTAGGAGAAATAAAAATTAATAAGCTCATCATACGCTTTGTTGGACTTTATGATACCGTTTCATCTTATGATCCAAATGCTACAAACACAACAAGGCATCCAGATTATAACAACGATGTTGCTGAACTTCATTTAAACAGTCTTATTGCTCAAAAAATAATTCATTTTTGCGCGAATGATGAGCATCGCAAAAACTTTATGTTAACTCCAACTGCTAAAGCTGCCGGCGGACAAGATTTTTATTTGCCAGGTGTGCATTCTGATGTTGGAGGCTGTTATACGGATAAGATGAATGAGTCTAAACAGATCATGGATTTTGACAATACCATAGGTGATGGATATAGCGACGAAGATTATAATGAAATATTAAATAATGACTTAAATGACCTTATTGCACAGGGATGGTTCATTGAAAGTCAAAATGAAGTTACTCGTCCAAACAAGTGGCACGAAACCCATATTAACCGTTCAGGTATACGTAACACCTATAGCTTTGTTACGTTAAGCCTTATGTCAGAAAAACTCAATGCAAACTATGAGGGGACGATCGACATAACAGAACTAAATAAATATTATGGAATCCCAAAACCTACAGCACCAGATGAATTAGATTTGAATAAAGTAAAGGAACGATTAACCGCTTATATAAATGGTAGTCAACCAAAAATGGAATACTATACCAATAAGCAAATAGAAATATTTAGAAAGCAAGAAAAGGAAAAAAAGATGGCTACCGATACTTTTAATCGCATAGTAAAAGATCATAACATGCTGATAAAATTAAGGCGCAAATACATTCATTGGAACTCTATGTATGGAGATATACCACAGGCATATGTTCCCAACTTCAGAATAGTGGGCAAAACTATTGTTAGAAGCCGTTTAATTGAGCGGAATTCATGAAAAATATTGTTAAATGTTTCATTATAAGTCTTTTATTTTTACTGGTTTCATCCTTAACCTTTTACTTTGCATTTGCTGAAAGTAATTATCAAATACAGACTTATGATCTTGACTTAATTTCGTTGTACTTATTTTATCTGCTGATTTTCATTCTTTTAATAGAAACAGTAATACGACTAAAAAGAACAGGTCGAAATCGGTTGCAGATGCATGTGGTTTTATTTTTTGATGCTTCTGATTTAGTTAGCCTACGTCAATACCAAAATAAATATGAAAAAAATAATTAACTGTTTCCTTTTATTTGCTATAATATTAATCTCTTGTAAAAACAAACCTATGATGGTCAAATACGAATGGCTTCCAACATCTAGTGCACCAGAATTGTACCCAACGAATATCTATAACGGCAGTTTTGCTTTAGAAGATGGAAAAAGCGTTTATATACCTACCTCAGGAATAAATCATACAGGTTGGGGTTACAGTGGCCCTTTACATTCACAAGGTGAAGATTTAAAGGCATTACCCGTAAAATTGAGTATAACCTGGGCATCGTTTCTGGAAAAAAAATTTTATACAGGCAGTTGGGATATGCCAATTGATAAAATAAAAAAACTCTTTGAAAAAGGAACCATAGATTGGCGTGGCAATGGTTCAAACCCTTCAAACTATTCTTTGATAACCGTTGGCTGTGCACCAGGTGGCCTTGTAATAGTTTGGGTTTATGGCGATGACCAACAAATAGAAGTAGCTCGTTTCCAGGCAACAGAAACCAATTTAGCTATAAAGGATGTTGTTCCATCAAACCCCACACTTACACTAGAAGCATATTTTGATGTATCCAAATCTGTCCCACAAGCCTATGAAAACCTAAAAAAAGGTGGAATTCAATACGATATATGGGATATATACAGAAAAAAATACGACTGGCGTGCCCGTATAGAAATTCCAAATCATAAACTAATTAATGTAGGAATCGAAATGTTTAATGGGGAAGAAGAAACTTTATTTAACCAAACAGTAATAGATAATACTTTTAAACCAAGGGCGGTACCAAGATTAATCGATTTTATTTTTGAGGATAAATCAAAAGTTCAAACCGTTTTTCAGGTCAAATATTTCGACGAGGAAGAAATCTTTAATTTATTCAAACAGGTAGATCCTGCAAAGCCCATCGAAATCGTTTTGCGTATGAATGAAGATTTAAGTAACCGAAAACTGGTTTTTAAGCAGGGAGAAAAAGAATTTACAATAAAAAAAATAGATCTCGAAAACATGTGGAAGTACGAACAATAACGAAACTTAGATAAAGATTTTTAAAGATAGATACGCTGGTGATTAAAGGAACCAAAGTTTTTGAGGTACAAGTACCTGATTTAACAAAAGTGTGGTGCATATTATGAAAAATAAAACCCGGCCATTAATTAAATTTTTGATTGTTCTTTTATTAGCCACAACAATCGTTACGCTGTACTTCGTATATAGCTTTGGTGCCCTTGCAGATAAGGTTACTTTTGCTGCCATATTGCAGATTATAAAGCAATTTGGATTAGTGATCAGCATTCCTGCTGCTATTTTATTCGTTCTTGCCGATCTTTTGATGAAAAAAATAAGAATAATCTGGATATTGTACTTTGTGCGGTGTATGGTTTTTTTTAGTATCCTGTTCAGCGTAAGTTTGGTGCTTTCTTTTTATCTGGTCTCAAATGTATTATTAGATAATCCTTTTGTGAAATAAGTAACGGTTGGGCGCTGTTGCCAAATCGATGTCAAACCAAAAACAATAAATAGGTTAAGAGAAATATTTACGTTTGGGAAAATCCAGGCGATAAGCAGAGATAATATGGAAATTAAAAAGACAAGCCTTCTGGTAGGTTTAGCAATTAGCCTTATCGCGGTTGGTGTTATTTTTCCTATTGAAAGAAAAGATTTTTTAGATGAATTGGTTTATACCCCTTTTACTTTATTAATTGGGCTGTCGATAATTATTTATGCAATATCAGAGGGAAATCTTCTAAAAGTTTTAGGCTTTTTATTAGGAAGCATTTTGATTAGCATATTCTTCTGGTTTTTATTTGAGCGGGATGGCTGGTGGGCATCAATTCCAATTGTTTACGGTGGAATTCCTTCTGGTTTTATCTCGGGCATTTTATTTTTAATAGGTTCCTACTATTTAAAACTGAACAAAAAGAAAAAATATCGCTACGTTAAACAATTGCTGTTCTACTTCCTCATATTATTAATAGTCTCTGTATTCTTCAAATACGGAGGTGATTGGTATTATTATCTTTTTCAAAGTTAAATCAGATCACATACTGCTTAAACAACACTTATGTAATACAGCCTGATACAGTTTTAACTTTTCAGTAATTATCCAACCGGGGATTTGATCTGGTAGGCTGGCCAAAAACTCAGTTAATTAAAAAAAGTGAGGTCGTAATAAAGTACAGGCAATTCCCAATTGAATCTGGCAGAATAGTAATTAATGGATGAATTGTCCCAAAGTGTAACACTTTGTCCTAAAATGCTACAATATTTTAAGCTATTGCCTGTAGTAAAAATGAGACGGAAATTAATTTTAAAAAAAATACATTTTTTTTCTTTGCAAAAATCTTTGTTTCCTGCATCAGGAACTAATTTTTTCTGGTTTTTATAAGGCTGTTAATCATTATATATGAGGTAGATACATCATAATTGGCCTAATATTTGGTTGATGATGTAGAGTAGCGGAGGCTACGTAAAATTCTATTTTTTTTAACCTTTAAATTTTAAAACTATGGCTTTCAAAGCTAGATTAAATTTTTCAGGCAAGGAGTACGATGTGCTTCATTGTGCCTATGCGTTAAACCGTGATGTAGATGCTAAAGGAAGACCTTCTTCCGGAGTTTACGGCGGTACCATCGACATTGAGATCGAATCAACCGAAGACACCTCAATTATCGAGGCGATGGTAAACAACCAGTACAAACCCATTACAGGAACCCTGTTGATCAAAAAGTCAGAGGAAGATGCCAAAATGAAAGAAGTTAACTTCGAGGATGGCTACATTGTTAAATATTCCGAAGGAATAAACATTGTGGGCGATCACCCAATGACGCTTAAGTTCCAGATTTCTGCCCGCAAGCTTAAATTAGGCAGTGCTGAGCATGTTAACGATTGGCCAAAAGCCTAAGCGGAGGTTGAAGGTATAAGGTTTAGGGGCTAAGGTAAACAAAATGCCAAGCGTCTTACGCTAAACGCCAATCACTCGCTGCAATTCATTCATTTTTCAAAAACATTAAAACTTACTACAATGGCATTCAAAACCCGTTTAAACTTAGGATCAAAAGAATTTGATGTACTACAGTGCAGCTTTTCATTAAATAGAGATGTTGACGCAAAAGGCCGTCCATCCTCAGGTGTTTATGGAGGTACCATCCACATCGAAATCGAATCAACTGAAGATACTTCAGTAATCGAATCAATGGTTAACAACCAGTACAAGCCACTTTCTGGAACATTGGTTTTCAAAAAAGGCGAAGAAGATGCAAAAATGAAAGAACTGTCATTCGAAGATGGTTATATCATCCAGTATAACGAAGGTATTGCGGTAAACGACAATACGCCAATGACTTTAAGTTTCGTAGTATCTGCCCGTAAATTAAAACTGGGTAATGCAGAACACGAAAACGATTGGCCAAAAGCTTAATCCGATTTAAATCGTTATTAGTTGCTGGCCAAACCGGCACTAATAACGATTTTTGTTTGGGGTGTGATAAAAAGAGCTACCTATGGCTACCGACTTAGAATACATTAACCTGTTCAATGCCTGTACAATATCTCCACTAAAATTTGCAGAGATTAATCGGATTATTGATGATAAAATCATTAATAATAAATCGAGATATCAGGCCGTCAGAAATAAATTGCTCAATTTAACCCAGTATACTTATCGAAATACCTGTTTTTTAAGAGAACCCGACGAAAATTTTCTTAAAAACAATCCAAAAATTGCCAATAGCTTTTTTAGCCGTTCGTTTTCTGATACCGGCCTTTTTTCCGAAAGTACCGGCATTCCATGGTATTTTATTGCCTGTGTACATTACAGGGAGAGTAATTCTGATTTTAACAGGCATTTGCACAATGGCGATCCGCTTAGCGGTTTTACCAAGCAATATCCTCCTGATCGGCCAAAAATAAGTCATGGTCCACCATTTACTTTTGAAGAAAGTGCAGTAGATGCTTTAAAATTACGTAGCCTGGATAAGGAAGCTGTTTGGTCGTTACCAAAGGTGTTAATGCGTTTAGAGCGATATAACGGTGCAGCCCAGGCTTATCAAACCAACCATATCAATTCACCGTACCTGTGGGGTGGCTCTAATCTTTATACCAAAGGTGGTTTTCCAAGAGATCATGTTTTTAGTCTCGATTATGTAAACAAGCAAATTGGGACAGGCGTTATTTTAAAAGCAATGGAAAACAGGGGATTAATTAATATACCAAGGCAATAACATGAAAACAACCGGCATTTTATTTTTTTCTTTGGTCTTTCTGCTGTTTTCATGCGAAGCAAAGCACGATGAAAAAAAGCAAAGTGCGGCCAAGTTAATTGATTCTACCACACAGAATAATAAGAAGGCCGAATCTGCAGAAACCGATTCGCTCGAAAACTTAGCGTCCAAAATGGTAGCTTCAAGAGAAAGTTACCTCAATGATGGAAATACTGAAGCTGAAGAAATTTTTATTAAAGCACTTATAACTGCACTGCAGCAACCCAATTCATTTGAGAATGATTTTGTTGGTTTAAAAAAATATGAAATCAATGTAATCGCGGCCGATGACCATAAGCTAAGGCTTTTTTATTGGCTCTCACCTTATTCGGGTTCTATGTGGCATGTACAAAACATTGTTCAGTATAAGGATGACAATAGTGCGTTAACAGCCCTTTCATTTAACAGCCTTTACCAGGATAAAGATGACGAAGGAAGCCCTACGCCGTTTTTTGATCATGTTTATACCTTAAATACATCGCCTCAAAAAACCTATCTTTTTACCGGCTACGGGCAAATGAGCGGTACCGAACCTTATAGCGTAAGCCATGCTTTGGTAATCGACCATACAAAATTCAGTATCGATAAACCGCTCTTTAGGTTGGGGAAAGCGGTTAAAAATCAATTGTTTGCATCGGCCGATCTTAAAGAAGATCAGGACAAAGAAAAACTTATCGCGCAGCTGGCAATAACTTATAACCCCAAAAATAAAACCATCAACTATCCCGAGGTTAACGAAACAAAAAACGGATCAATTTTTACTGGAAAAAGAAATGTTTTAACCTTTCGTGATGGAATATTTAAGTAGTACCAAACTATTATTTAGTTGATATGGAAAAGAAATTAATCACCGAAATTAACATAGAAGATAAGGCCATTATGCATTTTGCTTCCTTTAGCTTAAAGCAGGCTTTTAATGCGCACCATTACTTCGAGCTGCGGTTTAACCACGACCAGATGGGTTCGCCGGGGATGATCAGTTTAAATGATAGCCGCGATTTTGTGGGTAAAACCCTTAGCGCCTCCTTTGGTTACGAATCGGGCAGTTTACAGGAGTTTGCTGGTTTGGTAACCAAGGTAGAACTGGCACAGAGCCATGGTTACCATGGCATATTAATCGTGAGTGGTTATAGCCCAACCATTTTGATCGATCGCGGACCAGATTTAGGTTCTTACCTGGATAAAGATTTAAATGCAATTGTTAAGCTGGCTACTTCAGAAGTACCACAAAACGACCTCAAAATTATATCTAATGCATCAAGAAAGGCACCAATTGATTATTTGATACAATATAGGGAAAGCGATTTCGATTTTTTAAACAGGCTTTCTGGAGAATACCACGAATGGTTTTATTACGACGGCAAACAACTTAATTTCGGTAAGCCCGACGATCAGAAGGAAATAGCACTGTTTTATGGCCGCGATGTGCAGAACCTTCAATATGCCATGGAAATTGCGCCGATAAAGAATAAACGTTTTGCCTATAATCCCAAACAGGATGAAATGTTACATAGTGAAAGTGCGGCAGCCGCTAACGGATCGCCCGATCTGGATCATGCTATCCAGGCATCCAATACAACGTTTAGCAAGATATTCAACCAGCCATCTTTAATCAGGGTTGATAACAATAGTGATATCAAGAGCCACGTAGATAATGAGGAAAAAGCAAACATCAGCAACCTTTTAAAAGTACATGCCAGCGGAGATAATGCGGCACTAGCATTAGCAAGCATTGCAGAAATTACCATGAGCTTAAGGAAAGAACTTGCTTTTAGTACCGAAAGTTTAGGTAAATTTCTCATCACCAGCATTAACCACGATATTGATGGCACAGGGAAGTATTACAATACTTTCGAAGGGCTGGTTTCTACAACTGAACGTATCCAGGTAAAAAATTATACCAAACCAAGCCCCGATATGCAGCTGGCTGATGTGGTGGATAATGCCGATCCGAAAGGGCATGGGCGGGTTAAAGTAAAATTTAAATGGGAATGTCAGTGCAACGACATCACCGAATGGCTGCGGGTAATTACGCCCGATGCCGGAAGCAGCGAAAAAGTAAGCAAAAACCGCGGTTTTTCTTTTGTACCCGAAGCAGGCGATCAGGTTGTAGTGGCCTTTGAAGAAGGTAACATTGCCCGGCCGATTGTATTAGGCAGTGTTTACCATGGTAAATCGGGCATTGGAGGTGGCGATACCAATAAAACCAAATCGTTAACTACCAGAAGCGGTAATACCATTATTATGGACGATAGTAATGGCAGCATTAACGTCAAAGATCCCAGCGGGAATGTAATTACCATGCATGGCAATGGACAGGTAACCTTAACCGCGCCCAATTCTTTTACCATCAACACCAAAGATTTTATTGTTAACGCCAGCAACAGCATTGCCATTAATGCCCAGCCTGGCGAAGAGGGTGGTGGTGAAGGAACAATTGCCATTAGCGCCAAGAAAACCATTGCTGCAACGGCCGATACCGAAGGTATTACCCTTGATGCAACAACCCTGGGCGTTGCCATTACCGGTAAAACCGAAGTGAGTGTTGAAAGTACTTCGGCATCAGCATCAGTAAAAGGGAGTACCGAAACCAAAATTGATGGTGCAGATGTTAAAATGAGCGGAACCGCCACGATAAGAATCAATTCTAATGATACTGATATAACCTAAAAGATTATGCCTGATCAGTTAGAATATATTGTAGATAAAGCCGTTTGCCATTGCGATAAAGGCGCTGCCCCTAATTTTTTTAAGGGGCTGGCCAATCAGAATGTTAAAATAAACGGCTGTATGGCCTGTACCAAGGCCGATAAAATCCCGATGAAAAATATCCCCTCTTTTGGGGTTTGTGCCGTAACTGGTTCTGCTTGTGCGCCAGCTCCAATTGATTGGACAGATACCTACAAAGTAAAAATCAAGGGACAGGAAACTTTACTGTTCAAATCTAAGCTACCCTGCAGTGTAGGTGGAAAAATCGAATTCATGACGAGTGGACAGATTCCCATCAGCGAAGAGGAACTGGCTAAAATGACCGATGAGCACAGTGAGGAGCAGGAAGATGAAGGCTGGGGCTGGTGGGATACCGCAGAACTGATTCCTGTTGTGGGCAGTATAATCGGTATTGTACGCTCGGCAGCAAAAGGCAACTGGTGGATGGTAGCCGCCAATGTTGGTTTTTTAGCGCTTGATATTGCCGGCGTGGTTAGTTTTGGTGCAACCACTGCCGCTTCTACCGCTGCAAAAGGAGGTTTAAAGGCAGGCTTAAAAGTTGCCGGTAAAGCCGCATTAGAGGCCGCCGGAAAAGCGCTGACCAAACAGGGAGCCAAAGCATTGGCAAAGGCAGCGGCCAAACATGTAGATGATATTGCCATGGCCACCATGAAAGTTTGTGTGTTTGCCTGTTTCCCCGAAGGTACCCCCGTTCATACCGCATCAGGACAAAAAAATATCGAGGAAATTGTAGCCGGTGATGAAGTTTGGGCCTGGGATGAAGAAAGCGGAACCGTTGCACTAAAAGTGGTAACCGCCACCATGCAACGTGAAGTTGATGCCACCGTAGAAATAACCTTAGAAGGAGAAACCATAGAAACCACTGCCGAACATCCTTTCTATACACGTGAAGGCTGGAAAGATGCAGCCGATTTAACCCCGAATGATGAACTAAAAACAAAAGAAGGCGAATGGAAGTTTATAAAAAAACATAAATTTGCTTATCAAAAGCGTAAAGTTTTTAACTTTGAAGTAGAGGGCTGGCATACCTATTTTGTAGGGATACTGGCCTGGTTGGTGCATAATGCCCATGTCTGTCTAACTGCAGCAGCAAAAGCAGGAGAAAAATGGGCAATTGATATTTTGAGAGGAATTGCCTTTAATAAAAAGGCTAATGCAGCAATGCTTAAACTTGCTGAAGAAAACGGCTTAAAGTACTTTTCTGAAACATGGTTAAAAAAGGGCGGTAAATTATTTTCTAGGGTAGATGGTTATATCCCGGGAAAGGCCATTATAGAACGAAAAGCAACTGATTTATCAAAGGTGTCAACAGAAACAGCAAAAAAATATATCGACCAGCTAGCTAAAAAATATAAGGAAGGCATGGAGATTGCCAATAAGTCTAAAGGAGAATTTTTAGAAGGGGAAAAATTCTTACAGGTAGACAAGATTGGTGATGTTTCCAAAGAAGTTTTAGAGCATGCAGCTGATAATGGAGTGAAAATTGTCGAAAACATTGAAGATATATTCAAAGGCATTGGATATTAAATTTAAAAATTAATGAATAGTATCACGTTTGATCATAGATTTTATAATGATGTCCGTTATTCAATAATGGATGAAGAAAAAAGCTTAAATAACATCAAAACAAGAGTTGAAGATGATGTTTCTAAAGCAACTTGGAAAGAACACGGTAAAACCACAGAAAATTGGGCAAAATATGCACATGCTCATCATCTTTGGTATCCCACAACTATATATAAGGACAAAGAACCATATGCTTATATTGTGAATACGGAAAAAACAGTACATGTTAAGTTTCTTAATGAAAGATTGTTTTGGACAGTAAGTATGGTTTTTAAAAAAGAAGATAATGATAGAATGTTTTTAAGTGAGGTTTGGATTAGGAGTTATGCCGGTAAAAATAATGAAATGTTAAAAGATTTATTACAGGATCAACATTTAATTTTTACCCCCAAAGGAAATCTTAATGTTACTACAGAAACGATTATTCGGGAACCCTCAGTGAAAATTGAGCGAGAAGAGAAAGAAGCAGCACATCCTGTTAATGTTTCTCAGAATTGGATTAAAATCCCTAAGTATGGGGAATATGAGGAACTCTTGGATTACGAATCTATTATTAAACCAGGTGATCTTTTAAAAGGTATAGATACAAGTGCCGTAGCACCTCCTGCGAGTATTAACACCGATCAAAGCGATAAAAAAAACGATAATCCCTGGCTACCTAAAGATTGGAATAAGAATTAAATAGAAAGCGACTAATAGGTCGCTTTTTTTTGGCCCTACCAAAAGCGTAAAGTTTTTAACTTTGAAGTAGAGGGCTGGCATACCTATTTTGTAGGGATACTGGCCTGGTTGGTACATAATGCAAGACCTTGTTTGAGTCAGATAAAACATCTTCCTGAATGGTTGGCGAGAATGTACAAAGGAAATTACTTCAATTTTATAAGAGAAGGCTTTTATAAAAGGATGGGAGGTTTTAACGAAGTTGTTTTAGAAACAGGTAAAAGATTAGATAGCTATATTCCCGGTAAAGAAATTGTATCTAGAAAATTTTCGCAACTAGCAAATGTTACAGAGGAAACCGCAAAAAAATATATTGATGAGCTTGTAGAAAAATATGGGCCTGAGACTTTAATAAAAAAACACCTAGAAATGCTGATGCTATAGCACAAGGTGGCGAAAAACTGTCTGGAGAAATGATATTGGAAGTGCCAGTTCAAAAAGGAGGTATTCCGCAATCAGTATTGGATCACGCCAAAGATGCAGGTGTGAAAATTAGGGACATAGGGGGAAATTTATATAAATAATTTTAATGGAAGTAATATTTAAAACTTGGCTTTATGGCTATAAGGAGTTGAACACAGAAAAAGGTGCAGTTGGTCGGTGGGATCTGTGGAATAAAACAAAATACAAGCAAAAAGTAGAAAAAGGGGAATTAACCTCGCAAGATGTTGCACAGCTAAACCATAAAGAAAAGCTGGGCTATGAGTTTTGTATCTTTAATGAGGATAATCAAGAATTTCCATTTTGCACTGCAAATGTAATTTTAAAAAGTAGCCATGCAGGAGTTGAGTTTATTGATTTTATTGGAAGAAAGTATCTGAACTATCTTTTAGGCGAGTCTTTACGTAATAAAGAAGAATTATTTCTCCGAGAAATATGGTACTATCATTTCACCTCAGAGAGTGGGGAGAATGAAGATTACAGGATGCATTTTGTATTCGATGAAGAAGGCAATATCAATTACAGAAAGTATGATGATAAAAACCAAAAATTCGAAGATTATGAGAGTAATCGGAAATTTGATGTGAGTGGTTTATATGAGCCATATCCAAATTTCGGGGAGTATGAATCATTGATCCGTCTCGATCGTAATCTCCCATTAGATATTTTCCCTAAAGATGGCAATAACGATAATGATCCCGATGTTCCTAAAAACCCTTGGTTGCCTGGAGATTGGAATAAGAGTTAAATAGAAAGCGGCTGATAGGTCGCTTTTTTTGTGCTATGTAGTTTTTTTGCCTGTTTTACCGGTGATACACTGGTACATGTGAAAAATGGCTTAAAAGAAATAAAAGATATACAGCTGAATGATGAAGTATATAGTTATGATATCGATACAAATTCTGTAAACCTTAGAAAGGTTATTGGCTTATTCAATGACGATGTTGAGGAAATTTTAAAAATAACGACACATAAAGGAGTTATCCTTACAACGAAAAACCATCCCTTCTATGTCAATGGTGAATACAAAGATGCAGAACAGATAGAAGTAGGAGATCGACTATTTTCTATAAAGGGAGGGGATTCGCAAGTAATTTCAACAGAAATTTCTTTCAGGAAAGTTAAAGTTTATACTTTTGAGGTAGAAATAGATGAGTGCTATTTTGTTGGAGAGAATGGTTACTTGGTTCATAATGCCTGTTATCATACTACTTTTTTTGGTGCATATCCCTGGTTAAGAGGTAAGGTTGTTGTTCATCATGCTATAGAGCAGCAGGTATTGAAAAGGTATCCAGGAATATTTACAAAAGCAGAGATTCATGCGTTAGAAAACTTGAGGGGAATACCTAAAAAAATAAACAATGATCTGCATTTAAGTGAAATTAGAAAAGAATGGAACAAATTTTATAAAAGATTTGATCAGGCAGGAATAGTTCCAAGTAAAAAACAACTTGAAGATTATGCTAGGGCAATTGATAAAAAATTTTCAAATCAATTTGACCCTCCTTTTTCAGTTTGGCCCAGATAAATAAATATAATTAATAATGAAAGATTATAAGAAAATACAGCCTGAGGTTATTGTTGGTTTGGGAGATAATACTGAGTTCGTAGAGAAAGCACCACCTTTTAAGACAGTTATAAAACTCCATATAAATTTAGAGGACTGGCTTGGTGATGATTTGATGGAGTGCTATCCTTGTTATATTATAACCGAAAATTTAAAAAAACTTCTGGAAGACAATTCTTTTAAAGGCTTTGAGATCCGGGATATGAATGTTTCGTTAGATGAAAATTTTGAGAATAATTACCAGCAAAGTAAATCGCTGCCTGAATTTTATCAATTAAAGATAACGGGTCGAAGAAATAATGATGATCTTTTTCTTGATGAAGATAAAAATTTGAATATAAGTGGAACATTTTTAGATTTTCTTCAATTAAATGTGGATTTAAAATATCTAGAGATAGAACCTGAAAGAAATGACTTTGATGATTTATTAGATCAGATGATAGCAGAAAGTAAAGGTTCAAATGATACAAACAAATCTGACCCGAAAAATGAGGATGATAAGGGCTGGCTTCCTCCAGACTGGAATAAGGATTAATAAAAAGCGACCAAAAGGTCGCTTTTTTAGTTCTATCAAAAACGTAAAGTTTATAACTTTGAGGTAGAGGGTTGGAATACCTATTTTGTTGGTATATTGGCTTAGTTGGTACATAATGCCCATGTCTGTTTAACTGCGGCCAAAAGCGTAAAGCTTTATCTCAGAAGCAGATAATCTTAAATCTTATCCTTTAATAAAAGCTTAATCACATTTTTTAATGCAGGATTTCGGTTAGATTCTTTCCAGATCATATACAGTTCTGTTCTTTGTTGAATATGGGTAAGTTCTACAAACTTCACATTTTCCTGATAGCCATATTGCAGGCCGGTAGGTACTATGGCAATGCCCAAACCTTCTTCCACCAGTTTGTAAATAGTTAACGCATTAACCGATTTGTGGTAAGTTTTGGGTTTAAAACCATGATCCTCACAAATGCTCATCATCAGGTCGTAATAAAATGGACTATCGTCGCTCGAGAAAAAGATAAAAGGCTCGTTGCCCAATTTTTTTATTGCTTCAAAACTTGCCTTTTTCATGGGGTGGCTTTTGGGCAGCACCAGCGAAAAAGTGTCCTGGTGGATCATGTATTTGGAAATTCCTGGTTTAAACTGTTGCATCCGCACAAAACCCATGTCGAGCATATCTTTTTCCAGTAATTCAATCTGTAGTTTATTAGGCATTTCATCCAGATTGGTCCTGATTTCCGGGAAATCTTTGTTCAGTTTAAAAATCACCTCCGGGACAATTTTTTGTGCTGCAGAGCCTAAAAAACCAATGCGAAGTTCGCCTTGTTTACCCTCATTAATGTTGCTGATCTGTTTTTTGATGTTTTCGATATGGCTAAAGAGAAAATCTACTTCATCTTTAAGGTAGAGGCCTGCTTCCGTAAGTTCCACCTTTTTCTTAGTACGATCGAAGAGTGGAGCATTAAAAATTTCCTCCATCTGTTTAATCTGCCGGCTCAGTCCCGGTTGAGAAATAAAAAGGCGATCGGCCGCTTTTCTAAACTTCAGTTCCTCTGCCAGAACCTGAAAATATTTTAAATGCCTAAGTTCTATTTGATAACCCATGGTTATTACATGATGATGTAATTGGTATTTATAGGTATCAAATATAGGGCTTATTTTTGTTTAAAACCTTTTTAACATGAGCGAGCAACAGATTTTTAATTACGGAACAGATCATTTAACCGCTAAGCTGGCTTTAGCCATCAGCAATGGCGAAATTAAAGGCCTTTTGAGTGAAAGCACACGTACTAAAGTGCTCGAAAGCAGTAAGGTGGTTGAGCGGATTTCAGTTTCCGGTAAAGCAGTTTATGGCATCAATACCGGCTTTGGTCCGTTGTGTACTTCGATGATTTCGGCGGTTGATACCCGTAAATTACAAGAGAATATTCTGAAAAGCCACGCGGTCGGTGTAGGCGAACCAATTGATAACGAAATATCAAAACTAATGCTGGTATTAAAACTACAGGCTTTAGCCCAGGGTTATTCAGGCATTAAAATAGAAACACTCGACCGGATGATCTGGTTTTTAGAAATCGGTGCTACACCATTGGTGCCCAAACAAGGCTCAGTTGGTGCTTCCGGCGATCTAGCCCCTTTGTCGCACTTGTTTTTGCCTTTAATTGGTTTAGGTAAGGTGCATTACAAAGGCGAAGTTATGACTACAGCCCAACTTTTACAAGAATTTAAGATGAGTCCGCTGCAATTGGGTCCAAAAGAAGGCCTGGCCTTAATTAATGGTACCCAGTTTATAGCCGCACATGCTGTTAAAGTAGTGCAACGTTTGGAAAATGTACTGGCTTCTGCCGATATTATTGCCGCAATGATGATTGAAGGACTACAAGGCTCCGAAAAGCCATTTCATGCACAGCTTCATCAGTTAAGGCCTTATCCGGCAAATATTGCGGTGGCAGAGCAGGTACGGAAACTGTTACAGGGATCTGAAATTATGAAATCACATGCCAATTGCGCCAAAGTTCAGGATCCCTATTCGTTAAGGTGCATTCCGCAGGTGCATGGTGCTTCCCGAACGGCATGGATACACCTAAAAGAAGCTTTAGAAATCGAACTCAATTCAGTAACCGATAATCCTGTCATATTTAACGATGATTTAACCATCAGTGGAGGTAATTTTCATGGTCAGCCATTGGCTTTACCACTCGATTATGCTTGTTTAGCCGCCTCAGAAATCGGGAACATCAGCGATCGCAGGATTTATCTTTCGCTGGAAGGAAATACCCCGGGTGTACCGAAATTACTGATGAAAGAAACAGGATTAAATTCGGGTTTTATGATTGTTCAATACACTTCCGCAGCTTTAGCGAGCGAGAATAAAGGGCTTTGTTTCCCCGCCAGTGCCGATAGTATCCCAACTTCGCTTGGTCAGGAAGATCATGTGAGTATGGGTTCTATTAGCGGACGTAAAGCTTTACAGGTAATCGAAAATGTAGAAAAAATCCTCGGCATCGAACTCTTCTGTGCTGCACAGGCTGTTGATTACCATCATCCATTAAAACCAGGAAAAATATTAGCTGCGGTGCACGATTTTGTGCGTACCGAAATTGATCATTTTGAAGAAGATCAAATCATGTACGATCGAATGGAAAATGCCATCGAAATGGTACAGCAAGGTAAAATTGTTGCCGTTGCAAGTGAGGCAGAATCGACATTAAACTAAGATTTTAAAATTGCAAAATATGGATTTTAAAGCACAGATACTGGCAGGTATTCCTTCAACATTGCCTGCTCCCAAAACAAGAAATACAGCATTGAGCCATGCTCCTGTAAGGAAAGATGTTTTAAATGCAGGTGAAAAAAAGCTGAGTATTAAAAATGCTTTACGTTATTTTCCAGAGGCATGGCATGCAGAACTGGCACCAGAATTTTTAGCTGAACTGCAAAACTACGGTCATATTTATATGTACCGTTTTATGCCCGATTATACTATTTATGCAAGGCCGATAAATGAATACCCTTGCCTTACAATGCATGCTGGGGCAATTATGCTCATGATTCAGAATAATCTGGATCCGGCAATAGCCCAGCATCCCGAAGAGCTGATTACTTATGGCGGTAATGGGAGCGTGTTCCAAAATTGGGCGCAGTATTTATTAACGATGCAATACCTTGCTACCATGACCGATCAGCAAACGCTGAATATTTATAGCGGGCATCCACAGGGTTTATTCCCCTCAAGTACCGCTGCGCCGCGTGTGGTGGTTACCAATGGCATGATGGTACCGAATTATTCTTCGCCCGGGGATCTTGAAAAGTTTAGCGCCTTAGGGGTAACCCAGTATGGACAAATGACGGCGGGTTCTTATATGTATATAGGGCCTCAGGGCATTGTACATGGTACAGCCATTACCTTAATGAACGCTTTTCGCAAAAAAGGTTTTTATGGGCAGGATACCGCTGGTAAAATATTCCTTACCGCAGGTTTGGGTGGCATGAGTGGTGCACAAACCAAAGCGGGTAATATTGTGGGCTGTATTACCGTGTGTGCAGAGGTAAATCCAAAGGCTGCAACCAAAAGGCATCAACAAGGCTGGGTAGATGAGTTGATCGATAATTTGGATGAACTGGTTAACCGTGTAATATTAGCTCAAAAAGGAAAAGAAACGGTTTCCGTGGCTTACATTGGCAACATCGTTGATGTTTGGGAACGCTTTGATCAGGAAAATATCGAAATTGCCATTGGTTCTGACCAAACTTCATTGCATAATCCATACTCAGGAGGTTATTATCCGGTAGGATTGAGTTTTGAAGAAGCCAATAAAATGATGGCCAATGCAGCCGATCAATTTAGGGTTGATGTTCAGGATTCGTTAAAAAGACAGGCAGCCAGCATTAACAAACATACCGCCAAAGGAACTTACTTTTTTGATTATGGAAATGCTTTTCTGCTAGAGTGTAGTAGAGCAGGCGCCGATGTAATGGCGGTTAATGGGATCGATTTTAGGTACCCCTCTTACGTAGAAGATATTTTAGGACCATTGTGTTTCGATTATGGATTTGGTCCGTTTAGGTGGGTATGTGCTTCCGGGAGCGAGAAGGATCTCGATTTAACTGATCGCATCGCAAAAGAAGTAATGGAAGAAATTAAATTAACTGCCCCATCAGAAATACAGCAACAGTTACAGGATAATATTAACTGGATTACTGCAGCCAAGGAGAACAAGCTTGTAGTAGGTTCAAAAGCGCGGATTTTATATGCCGATGCCGAAGGGAGGGCAAAGATCGCGCTGAAATTTAATGAAGCCATTAAAACAGGTGAATTATCTGCAGCAGTTATTCTAGGTAGAGATCATCATGATGTAAGCGGAACAGATTCGCCCTTCAGGGAAACAAGTAATATTTATGATGGAAGCAGGTTTACCGCAGATATGGCCATCCATAATGTAATTGGTGATAGTTTTAGGGGTGCAACCTGGGTTTCGATCCATAATGGTGGTGGCGTTGGCTGGGGCGAGGTAATAAATGGTGGTTTTGGAATGGTGCTGGATGGAAGCAGCCAGGCAGCAGAAAAATTGCAGAACATGCTTTTTTATGATGTAAATAACGGAATTGCCAGAAGAAGCTGGGCACGCAACAAAGAAGCCCGTTTTGCCATCGAACGCGAAATGGAACGGACAGGTACTTTAAAAATTACGCTCCCAAATCTGGTTGATGATGCCTTATTGGATGGATTAGGAATAGGTTAAGGTTTAAAAAAAAAATCTTTTTTGTCAGTGGTGGAGGTTAGCATTTTTCAAATACATTGGAGGTTTAATGACAGTGCGTATAATCGTCATTGCCAGCTCGACTGGCAATCGTAATGCCTTAGTAGGGATTGCAGGTTGCATTAAGATTAGCTTCGCTGAGCACTTCGAAAGTTTGAGTGATATTTTCACAAAACCACTGCGTTTTAGGTTTGGTAGCGCAAGTTGTCCTATTGTGCAACTGTTTTTTTGATCCTTCCGCCACTTGGGATTGACGGAGTTCTTCGGTTAGGGCTGGGTTATTTCAAAGCAAGCCAGCATAACGCCACAAAAATTTAAAAAAGATGTGTCCACACGATAGGACTGCGCGGGAATGACGGGCGATTTTCTAAATCTGTCATTGATAACGCAGTGAAGAATCTTTGTCTATTGGATTGTATTTAAGAACTGAAGATTCTTCTTTTTACTATTTTTTTTCGCGCGCAGGTATGAGTCGTAATGCAAGTGCTTTAAGATTCCCAATCAAGTTGGGAATGACGAAACTATTAAGAATTCTTCCAGAAAATCGGGGCTGGCTGTCGGCTGAAAAGCTTTCTCGCAATGATGAATTTCTCTAATCCTCTGTGCCCCTCTGCGAAAAACCCGATGTACTCTGTGGTAAAATATGCGATCAACTCAAAGGCAAAGTAAAATGAAACACAGAACCTTTGCCTTCTTCACTTTCGGCCCATATTTTACCATGATGCCTTTCAATAATTTCCGCGCTGAGGTAAAGCCCTATACCAAAACCCGAAATGGTATGGTTGCCTTGTACCCGGTAATAACGCTCGAAAAGTTTATCAAGATCATCGGGTTTAATTCCTATGCCTTCATCTTTTATCTGAATTTCAACCTCAGTATCAGATAATTTGCAGGTAACTTCGATGTTTGTACCGTTATCTGAATATTTTAAACTATTGCTGATCAGGTTAGAAATTACATTTCCGATTTTATCACGATCTGCATGGACGGTTACCTCGCAGGTTGGCTTTAATATAATCTGGTGAGACGATTGCGAAATATAAGTTTCTTCAATGGTTTCTTTTAAAAGGTTATCCAGGTTAAAATCACTTTTTTCGATTAAAAGTTTACCCGATTCCAGTCGCGATACATTTAAGAAACCATTAATCATGGTGGTCATTTTTCTGATCTGGCTATGTGTCTTATCCAAAGCAATAATTGCATAATTGTCTTCGTCTTTTTTAGCTTTACGCTGCAAAACCTGCACAAAACCATTAATAGCCGTTAAAGGGGTTTTTAGCTCATGACTTACCATGCCGATAAAGTCATTTTTCCTCAGTTCATCCAGTTTCTGCTCCGTGATATCAATAAATAAACCCGAATATTCTGTCGCATTTCCGTATTGATCTACAAATACCCTTCCCGTTGCCCTTACCCATTTTTCTTCACCGGTAACTAAGTTGTTAATGGGGTATTCTGTATCGCTTGATGAATGGTTTTTTAAGGCATTTCCTAATGCAGTATTCAGCATATCATGATAATCCTCGTTAACGGCATTCATAATGGCTTCCATGGCAACCGGTTGATCAATTGGTAAGCCAAGCAAGTTTTTAACAAAATCAGACATACTTATTTCGAGCGTTTTTGGGTTGATGCTCCAGGTACCCATTCTACCCGTTTCTATCGCCTGGCGAAGTTTTTCTTCACTTTCAGCCAGTTTATTTACATATTGAATCAGGTCTTCATGTGTTTGGGCAAGTTCTTCGTTGGTAGTCGCCAACTCTTCATTTGCTGCGGCCATTTCCATATTAATATCCTGAAGTTCTTCCTGATAAAGTTTTCTTTCTGTAATATCAGGACTTACCGTAGCCATGGCAATTACTTCATCGTTCTCTTCATTTTTAATGGCAAAACCATTCCACTCAATCCAAAAAGGTTTTCCTGTTTTCTCGTTCCAGAAACGGATTTCCTCCCTAAAGTTCAGGTTGTGCAAAATTCCTGGTAAAAGTTGTTCTGCCATTTGCCTGTCGTCCGGAAAAACGCAGTCTAAAATCGTCCGATTGGTTACACTCTCCCAACCCAATTTCTTTATAGCCGCAGGGTTTAAATACTGGATAGACATATCAAGCCCTGCCAGACCTATAAATTCTGAGCTGGCTTCAATCAGTTTGGTCAGGTTTAAACGCTCCAGTTCAATCAGTTTTCGTTCGGTAATATCCACACACGAGGTAATATAACCCGCAAAAGATCCGTTTGCATGGAAACGCGGCGGGCCGCTGGCCAGCAGCCACCTGTAATCGCCTTTTTTACTCAGGATCCTGAATTCGCCTACAAACGGTTTTTTCGCAGCAAAGGCAGCTTGATAAAGCTGTTCATACCTGTATTGGTCATCCGGGTGTACGAGGTTAATCCAGTTAAACGCAAGCAGGTCTTTCATTGACCGGCCGGTGAGATCTGTCCATGATTTATTAAAATAAATCGCGTTTCCATTTTCATCACCTACGGCAATAAAAATGTCTGTGCCTTCGGCCATCGTTTTAAAACGTTTTTCGCTTTCCGAAAGTTGATTAAAACGTTCCAGAACCCGCAATTCCAGTTCATTATTTAAAACATGTAATGTTTCTTGTGTTTCCTGCAGTTCTTCGTTTGTAGCAACCAGTTCTTCATTCGTTGCTGCTAATTCTTCAACAGTTGCGGCCAGTTCTTCATTTAAAGCCTGCTCACGCTGCAATGCTTCTGCTTTCTCACGCTCCCTTTCTACCGCTTCCTGCCTAAGTACCCGCTCACTCACATCAATTGCAGTATGCAAAATACAGATGGTTTTTCCCTCATCATCTTTTATTGCCCGGTACTCAAAGTCAAAATAAAAGGTTTGGAGCTGTCCGTCTATTATAATATCGGCAGCAGTATCTTTTCCTGATATCACCAGTCCTTCGAGCCAAACTTTTCTGAACATTTCGATAAAAGGCTGGCCTTTTAATTCAGGCAAGGCATCTTCTAAAGATTTTCCGATGATGCTTCGGTCTTTCCCCCAAATCCTGAGCATCGCATCGTTTGCAACCTGAATTATAGCAGTTTCTCCAACATGAACAGCAGTGGCAGTATAGGTTAAGTTAAAAACTTCTAATAGTTGATCGTTGCTTAAAAGGTGACTGTACTGACTCATTTATGGGATATTAAGGGATAATCTAAAATAAATATTTTATCTAAATTTCAAAATAACTTAGTCGTAAACTCTAAATATTGATTTTGAACTATATACTAACCATAACCTCCTTAAAAAGGTTTTTAATTACATGAATTTCTGAAGCATACTGCGTATTTTTTCTGCAACCAAAATATAATGTATTTTTAAGAGGTGTAATACCCTGCCAAATTATCTTGATTTTTTCTTCATCTACTTCTTTTTTACACAGGAAATCGGGGATAATGGCCAGTCCTTTTCCACCGGAAAGGCAACGGACAATCGAATTAAGATTCGGCACAATGTAATTTGGCCTGAAATCTGCCCTTTTGCCAAAATTAAGTTGCCAGAAACGCAGGAGGTGTTCCATGTCTCCGGCAGTGCCATACCATTTCTGTTCCTTTAACCAGGCCTCCATTCCTGCTAAATCTTTCTTTTTGGCCAGGGAATCAAAAATTTGGGCATCGGTTTCTATTCCACCAACCAGAACGATGGTTTCAGAAGAAAATGCTTCATGCGCTACATTGGGCGAATTGCCTTTTTGTGGGGTGATAATCAGGTCTAAAATGCCTTTATCCAGTTGATCGAGCATTTCGGGATATTCCCCAAAGCGAATAATCACATTAAAGGGAAGGGTTGAAATATACTGCTCGAGTGTGATCTGAAAAGTTTCGAAACACATGCCTACACTAATGGTTGGAGTGTGTTTCTCTGTGCTTTTCTGGAAGTGTTTCTCGGCATCCTCCAGTTTTGCAAGTGGTTCTAATATAAAATTATACAATACTTTTCCTTTTTCCGTAGGGATCATTTTTCTGCCCGTACGTTCGAAAAGTTTATAACCCACATAACTTTCTAAAGAGCTGAGGTGTAAACTTACACCAGGCTGCGAAATAAAAAGGCTTTCGGCCGCACCGGTTAAAGTACCGGTTTTATAAATCGCCTTAAAACTCCTGTACCATTCTAAATTAACCATAATTAGCTATTATAATTCTGATACAAATCTATGAATTAACTTGTTTTAATAATAGGATTTAGCTTGGTAATTTTGTCTTATCAAAATAGAAAAACGAAATGACAAAAATATTCATCATCAACGGAGGACAAAAATTTGGTCACTCCGGAGGAAAATTTAACGAAACCATTGCCGATGCGACCGCCGATTTCTTTTCATCATTAGCAGATTTTGAGGTTAAAACAACCAACATTAACCACAATTACAATCCTGCAGAAGAAGTAGAAAAATATGTTTGGGCCGATGTGGTGATTTATCATACACCGATCTGGTGGTTTCAATTGCCGCATGATTTTAAAAAATACATCGATGTGGTATTTACAGAAGGTCACAAAAAAGGAATTTATGTTAGCGATGGCCGTAAAGCTGATAATCCCAGCCGGAATTATGGTACAGGCGGCATGTTACATGGCCGTAAATATATGGTTACCTCATCGTGGAACGCACCAAAAGAAGCATTTACCTTACCCGGTGAGTTTTTTATGGAAACCAGTGTGGATGATGGTGTTTTGTTCGGCTTCCATAGAATGAACGCCTTTACAGGTATGGAAAGAATAGAGGGTACCCACTTCCACGACGTAGAAAAAAATGCAGATATTATGACTGCGTTAAAACAGCATCATGAACATTTAACACAAAACTTTTTAAATACTGAAGTATATGAGCATTTATCTAACAGCAATAATTAAGAGTAAACAGGCCACTGTGGCTCCGCTAAGAACCATTTTACTGGATATGGTAGCCAACTCGCGAAAAGAAGAAGCCTGCATCCAATACGATTTGCACGAATCTGCCGGAAATTTAACCTTTATTTTTCAGGAGGAATGGAAAGATCAGGCAAGTTTAGATCAACACAATGAGCAGCCTTATATTTTGGCTTTTGTAGATCAGGCAGGCGTACTTACAGACGAAATTGTAATTTACAAAACCCAAAAACTGGCTTGATTATAATTTTGCACGTTTAGCAGTTAAAGCAGAGCCAGCAGAGGCAATCACCACAAAGGCTACGGCAAAACATTCTTTAAGTGTGAGGTATTCCTGTAAAAATATCAGCGCTGCAAATGAAGCCATTGCTGGTTCGAGGCTCATTAAAATACTGAAAGTCCGAGCCGGAATCTGCTTTAGGGCTTTCATTTCGAGGGTAAACGGAATGGCGCTTGATAGTAGCGCAAGCGCTGCTCCTAAACCTAATAATTTCGGGGTTAAAATGCTTAAACCGCCTCCCCAGATGCCGAAAGGAAGAATAACCAAAGTGGCAAATACCATCCCAATGGCAACAGCATCACCACCATTCATAATTTTCGAAATCCGGCCACCCAGTATAATATAACTTGCCCAAAAAACACCGGCTAAAAGTGCGAGTAATATGCCGGTTATATTTAATCCTGTGCCTGTCCAGGGAGTAATAAGTATAATACCCGCTGCAGCCAATATTACCCAGATAAAATCAATAGCTTTTTTGGAGCCAAAAATGGCTAAAGCCAAAGGCCCAACAAATTCTAAGGTTACGCCTAAGCCAACCGGTATCCTGGCAATGGCCATATAAAATATCATGTTCATTACGCCTAGACAAACACCGTAAAGAGTCACATATTTCCATTGTTTGGCATTTAGTTTAAACGGGTTTGGCCTGAAAGCGATGAGTAAAATTACAGCTGATAAACCAATCCGTAATGATGCTGTGGCCGCAGCCCCAATTTGAGGGAAAAGTCCTTTTGCAATTGCCGCACCACACTGTACACTGATAATAGACAGTAAAACAGCAGTAATTGGTGGAATATTGACTTTACTTTTCATCTGAGGCCCTTAAATAAGGCCGCAAAATTACGGAAATATAGCTTTTTAATTTTTTTAAATAAAAAAAGGGAGAATCAGATTACACCAATGCTCCCTTCTATAATGTTTTGCAAATTTATTAACAGAAAAGCTCCTGTTCATCCCTATTTTCGGTAGGTATTTTTTTCAAGAAATCATCAAATGATGGTCCATCATTATCCGAATAGATACCATAAGCATCTAATATGTATCCAATATTTTTATCCTGATCTTCAACAAGATATAGCACCGAATTATCTGCCGGGTCCGAATCGCCTTCGAAGCGATAAGTTTTAACAATGGTTAAATCCTCCGGTTTGTAAATTTTACCGAGCGATTTACTCTGCATTTTACCGTGATCGGATATTTTTAATTCGTTATCTTTTCCTTTCAGCCTCAATTTCTCCAAAATTTGACTCAAAGTGTTCATTGCAATTGGCTGTTCCATAGTTATACGATTTTATAATGATTAAACAAGTGGTACAGGAAATGGTTTTGAAAGCAGGCTGTTTTAAGCAAACTAAATGATTGTCAATCTGTTTCATATAAAAACTAAATTTTATTGATATGAAAAACACGCTTTTAAGTCTGGCTTTTGCAGTCATGGCAATTGTAATGCATTTGGTAGGGGTTGCAGGTTGCATTACGATTCACGCCTGCGCGGGAATGACGGCCGATTTTCAAATCTGTGATTGATAGCCTGTCGAAGACCTTTATATAAATCATATAAATGCACTTCGACAAGCTCAGTATGGCATAAGGAATCGTAATACGTTAAAGCGGTTAAATTTTTTAATCGCTTTTTTTATGCAATTTGATCAGGGTTGTCATCATCATTAAAAAACCTAAATTATTATGGCAACTCTAAACGAATCTCAAAGCGGCAAGGCCGTAAAAGGAAGAACCAAAAAAACAGCACCAAAGGTAGATCTTACCGCAATGGTAGATTTGATGTTTTTATTAACTACATTTTTTATGCTCACCACCACTTTGGGCCAATTAAATGCTGCAGATATTGCTAAGCCAGATAAGACTTCTCCTGATGTAGTGGAAAATTATCCCGAATCACGTACCATGACCATTGTACTTGGAAAAGATAACAAAGCCGTTTCTTACATGGGAACCATTGAAAAGGCAAATATGAAAGTAATTGCTGTAGCCGATCTTCAGAAAGAAATCAAAGCGAATGAGTTATTGGTTAAGGCTACACATCAAAATAATCCATCAAAGTATATGATTGTGATCATCAAGCCTGGTAAAACAGCCAAATTCCAGAATTTTGTTGATGCAATTGATGAAATAAAAATCGCTGATATTAAATCTTATAGCATCGACGATGATCATTTTGCTGAAAAAGAGTTGGCTTTTATGAAAAATAATAACCTATAATACTACTTATTTTTAAGTATTCGTGGTTGTTGATGAGCGAATAAAAAGAATATAAAACGTTTTACGGCTAATGAATAAATTGAATATGATAACTAATACACTAGTTTTTTAGTAGAGATTGCGTTTCTGGGGTTTTAAGGCACTTTTCTTGGGTGATTAACGAATCGTTAGCTTTGTGTTAGATGTTTAATACTACATCCGTATAGCTAATATGATTACATTCGTCGAAGTGTTTGGCCAAGCATCAGGCGCATCCCGAAAAGCCTAAAAAGAGTAGGGATCTTAAAACTCAAAAAAAATCTAGTATGAAAAGTTTAGAATTAAAAAATCTTGGTGTTAAAGAAATGAACACAACTGAAATGTCACAAGTAGAAGGTGGTGGTATTGTTAACAATACTTTAAGCGAACTTTTAGCTTCTCTTTCAGGAACTTTAAATGCAGTTGGCGCAGACACTTCAGCATTTTTAAACAAAACAGTAACCAATGTTTTGAAACTTGTTTGGAGTTTATAAGCAAATTTATTGCATCCGCTGTTCTGGTTTTCAGAATGGCGGATGCTTTAAAATCTAAATCCTATGGCGCTAACCCATTACTCTACCGAAAAAATTTCGCATACCGCTCTTGTTTACCGTTCTCAAATTAGTAAATCAAGCCAGTTAATATATATTGTAACCGTTATGGCAATTTTAGTGGTTATAATTGCCCTTCCTTTTATAAAAATACCCATCAGTATCAATGGTACAGGCATTTTGCAATCTACCATCGAAAAAACAGAACTTATTGTGCCGGTTAATGGTCGCTTAATACAGTATAAATTATCGGATAATAAGCGACTAAAACAGGGTGATACACTTTTGGCTATTGATGCCGGGTTACCCAAACAGCAGGATGCCCTGGTAGAAACCCGTAAAAGCCAGGTTTCCCAATTTTTACACGATATTAATGCATTGCTGTCATTCGATGGCGGCTCCAATTTACAAACGGGCCAATATGCGGCTTCGTGGCAACAATATGTGCAGGAGCTAAAAAACGCCGGAATTTCTAAACGGCAGGCAACCAGCACATTTGCGCGGTATAATAAACTTTATCAAAATAAAGTACTTACGCAATCAGAATACGAAAAATACAGATACGAACTCGAGCAGGCCGAATCGGCTTATTTAATGGTGCGTACCAAATATAAAACCCAATGGCAAACCGAAGCCAACGGTTTCCGTAACGAGTTGCGCCAGCTTTCCGGTCAGCAGGCCGAATTGAATGAGCAGAAAAAACAGTACGTTTTACGTGCACCGATTGATGGCTCAGTGCAAAACCTGATTGGTTTGCAACAGGGAGCTTATGTGTTTGCTAACCAAAAAGTTGGCGAGGTTTCGCCCGATGCAGGTTTGGCAGCCTATTGTTACATCAATCCATCGGATATTGGCCTCATCAGAAAAGGACAGATGGTGCATTTTCAAATCAATGCCTACAACTATAACCAATGGGGTTTAGCAGTGGGCAAGGTAATCGATATTTCGGATGATATTGTGATTTTAAACAATAACCAGCCTGCTTTTAAAGTGAAATGTTTAATGGATAAAAATTTCCTGAAGTTAAAGAACGGTTACAAAGGTTACCTTAAAAAAGGAATGAACTTTACAGCCCGTTTTAAAGTTACCGACCGAAGTTTATACCAGTTGCTTTACGATAAGGTAGACGATTGGGTTAATCCAAACCTGATCCAAAAAACATAAAAGGTAATGAGTACAAAAGTAATGCAACGTGATATTACAGATTGTGGCGCAGCTTGTTTGGCTTCAATTGCCTCACATTATAAATTAGACCTGGCAGTTGCCCGCATCAGGCAACTGGCCGGAACCGATAAAAAAGGAACCACCGTTTTAGGTTTGGTGGAGGCAGCCCAAAAACTAGGATTCGAGGCAAAAGGGGTAAAAGCACCTTTTGATAGTTTATTTAAAATCCCTACACCAGCCATTGCCCATATTATTGTAAACAACATCCTGCAGCATTATGTAGTAATTTACAAAGTAAGCGGCAAGTTTATAGAGGTGATGGATCCTATGGATGGGAAAGTGCACCGTAAAACACATGATGAATTTAAAAAGGAATGGACTGGTGCTTTAATACTGTTGTTGCCATCAGAAAGTTTCCAGATCGGAAATGAAAAAAAATCAATCCAGGCTAGGTTTTGGAGTTTGGTTAAACCGCACAAAGGCATTCTGGCACAGGTTTTATTTGGTGCAATTGTTTATACTATATTGGGCTTATCAACTTCTGTTTTTGTGCAGAAACTGGTCGATTTTGTCCTTGTAGATGGCAATCATAATCTGCTTAACCTGATGAGCATTGCCATGATGGTAATTTTATTGGTGCAAATGTTTATTGGTTCGGCAAAAACTGTTTTTACCTTAAAAACTGGTCAGTTAATAGATTCGCAGCTTATTTTGGGTTATTATAAACATTTGCTGCGCTTGCCACAGCAATTTTTTGATACCATGCGGGTGGGCGAAATTATTTCGAGGATAAACGATGCGGTAAAAATCAGAACCTTTTTAAACGATGTATGCGTAAATTTTGTGGTGAACATTTTTATTGTTTTCTTTTCATTCATCATGATGTTTACCTATTACTGGAAACTCGCCCTGATTACCCTTACTGTTATTCCATTGTATTTTGTAATTTATGTGATTACCGATCGGTTTAACAAACGAACGCAGCGCAGGTTAATGGAAGATGCTGCCGAACTCGAATCGCAGTTGGTAGAAAGTTTAAATGCAGTTGGTACCATTAAACGTTTTGGTTTAGAAGACTATGCAAATGATAAAACCGAAACCCGCTTTATTAAATTGCTTCAGGCTGGTTTTAAATCCAATATTAATGCCGTGGTATCGGGTACATCAACCGAATTTATTTCCAGAATGATTACCATTATTTTACTTTGGGTAGGGGCGGGTTATGTATTGAGTAATTCGATTACACCGGGAGAGTTATTATCGTTCTATACCTTGATTGGTTATTTTACAGGCCCGGTTTCTTCATTAATTGGAATGAACAAAACCGTACAGGATGCGGTAATTGCTGCAGACCGGCTGTTCGAAATTATGGACCTGGAACGCGAAAGCGATGAAAATCAGATCGAACTGACTCCCGATAAAATTGGCGATATCCATTTCGAAAATGTTTCTTTCCGTTATGGAGGAAGATTGCCTGTTTTTGAAAACCTGAACTTAACTATTCCGCAGGGTAAATTTACGGCCATAGTGGGCGAAAGCGGCTCAGGAAAATCGACGTTAATGTCCGTCCTTCAAAATATTTATCCTATCCAGGCCGGGAATGTGCGCATCGGAAAATACGACCTGAAATACATCAGCAATGTTTCGCTGCGGAAAATGGTATCGGTAGTGCCGCAACAAATTGATTTATTTGCCGGTAACGTAATCGATAATATTGCAATAGGTGAAGACGAACCCGATATGCAAAGGATTATTGATATTGCCACCAAATTGGGGTTGATCGGCTTTATTGAAGCATTACCAAAAGGTTTTCAGACGTATTTGGGTGAAAAAGGAGCATCCTTATCAGGTGGGCAAAGACAGCGCATTGCTATTGCAAGAGCTTTATACCGCGATCCGGAAATTTTGATTTTAGATGAGGCCACCTCATCGCTCGATTCAGTGTCTGAGCAACATGTACAACGGATGATCGAATTTTTAAAAGCCGAGCAGAAAACCGTAATCGTGATTACGCACCGATCAAGCACATTAAACAATGCGGATAAAATTATTGTACTGGATAAAGGGGTTGTGGTAGAGCAGGGTAGCCACCAGGAATTGAAGTATCATCTGGCCTAATTGCAAAGTTTAGCAAGGGATGAGCGTAAGGAAAACTTTGTAAGTTCTGATTCCGCCACCCTTTCCCGATTCCACATCGGGGGTCTTTCATGCTAAAACATTATTATAATTTAGCGCTTTAAGATGGTAGCATCTGATCAGAAAATAAACAGGCAATTTTTTGTTGCTTTTTTTTGGAAAGCAATTGCAGTAGCTTTTTTTTAATGTCGGTCCTGCTTTTTGCTTGTCGTCCCGATTAGAAAAAAAATCGGGAGCTACCCGCGTCAATCAGGTTTGGGTAAATTAAGCTTTTGCTACTATTACCGGAAAATAGCAAAGTTCCATAACATTTACTTTCGAGGGGGATTTCTACCCTAAGAACCACCAGCCCCTGTTAAATAAACCCGATAGCAGCGATACGAAGTATAGCGTATAGCGGGGCTTTCGGAACCGATGAACACAGCATCGTGCTTTTCAAAAAAAATAACAATGATTTTTCTGCTGTTTGGTGAGCTACCAAACATAGAATTTAACCCAACTTACGCTGCCTGCCCCAACAGAGGCCCATGCCGACTTTGTAAGATGGGCGCAACAAAAAAGGCGTTCTGCAAATTGCAAAACGCCTTCTCTATAAATTTATTCGAAGAATTAAATGCCGAAAGCAGCTTTAACCTGGTCTACGTAATCTAATTTTTCCCAGGTAAACAACTCAACCGAAACCGTTTTTTCTTCGCCGTTTGGTGTTCTGAAAGTTTTGGTAACTGTTTCTGGTGTACGGCCCATATGTCCGTAAGCAGCAGTTTCGCTATAAATTGGGTTTCTTAATTTTAAACGTTGCTCAATAAAGTAAGGGCGCATATCAAAAACCGATTCAACAATTTTAGCTATCTCGCCATCAGTTTTACCCACTTTACCCGTTCCGTAAGTATTGATGTAAATACCCATTGGTTTGGCAACGCCGATAGCGTAAGATACCTGCACTAAAATTTCGTCGGCAATACCTGCAGCAACTAAATTTTTAGCGATATGGCGCGTAGCATAAGCTGCACTTCTATCTACTTTACTTGGATCTTTACCTGAAAAAGCACCACCACCGTGAGCACCTTTACCACCGTAAGTATCAACAATAATTTTTCTTCCGGTTAAGCCGGTATCGCCATGCGGACCACCGATTACAAATTTACCGGTTGGGTTAATGTGGTATTCAATTTTATCGTTAAACAAATGCGCATATTGCGGATTGCTTTTGATAATTCTTGGGATTAAGATATTTACCAGGTCGGTTTTGATTTTTGCCAGCATGGTTGCTTCTTCATCAAAATCATCGTGCTGTGTAGAAATTACAATGGCATCGATGCGAACTGGTTTATTGTGATCATCGTACTCCAAGGTAACCTGGCTTTTTGCATCAGGACGCAAGTATTTAATTTCGTTGTTTTCGCGACGTAAAACCGCAAGTTCCTGTAATAGTTTATGCGAAAGATCTAATGCCAAAGGCATATAATCTTCAGTTTCGTTGGTTGCATAACCGAACATCATGCCCTGATCGCCAGCACCCTGATCTTCTTTATTACTTCTATCTACACCTTGATTAATATCTTGTGATTGCTCGTGTATGGCAGATAAAATACCACAAGAGTTAGCTTCGAACATGTATTCGCTTTTGGTGTAGCCAATTTTCTTGATCACATCGCGTGCAATTTGTTGTACATCTAAATATGTTTTAGATTTTACTTCACCCGCCAAAATAACCTGACCAGTGGTAACCAAAGTTTCGCAAGCTACCTTTGATTCTGGATCGAAAGCCAAAAAGTTATCAATTAACGCATCCGAAATTTGATCGGCGATTTTATCTGGGTGACCTTCAGAAACAGATTCTGATGTAAATAAATATGACATTTATTAAATAATTAATGATAAATAAACAAATTTATAATTGCCAAACCCCTTGGAAACAGGTGTTTAAATGATTGAAAGGAGGCATTAGCAATTTTTTTAAGTGGTTGCAATCCGGTCCCGAAGTATCGGGATAGCAAATCAATCCACTTTTTACTGTCGCAAAATTAGCATATTTTCTTTATTTCAAAAATTATAGATTATTTTGTGCACTCAATCTTACATTTTGCACACAAAGATCAATATCCTCTTTATCATCAATCCTATCTCTGGTGGGAGGAGGAAGCTGCGTATTCCTGATTTTATCGATAAATACCTGGATAAGGAAAAGTTTAGTCCGAATTTTGTTTTTAGCGAATATGTGGGTCATGCCGGCGAACTTGCAGATGAAGCTGCTATCAAAAACTTCGATGTAATTGTGGCTGCAGGTGGCGATGGTACCATTAACGAGGTAGCAAGCAAGGTATTAAAACACAATAAAATTTTAGGGGTTTTACCTTTGGGGTCAGGAAATGGCCTTGCCCGGTTTTTAAATATCTCTAAAAACTTAAGATATGCACTTTCCATTATCAATAACTTTAACATTGATGAGATTGATACCGCTGAGTTTAACAATAAATGTTTTTTTAACCTGGCAGGAATGGGTTTCGATGCCCATTTGAGTGCTGTTTTTTCGAAAGATAAAAAACGTGGTTTATCTGGTTATGTAAAGCTGGGTTTTAAAGAGGTTTTTAATTATAAAGCTCAAACCTATCAATTAAATATTGATGGTACAGATTATACCAGAAAGGCTTTTGCCATCAGTATTGCCAACTCATCTCAATACGGTAATGATGTTTATATTGCACCTAATGCCTCGGTAAAAGATGGTTTGCTGGATGTTTGTATTATTAAACCTTTCCCGATACTAAAATTGCCTGTTTTAGGTTATGTAATGTTAAGGGGCAAAGCAGAAACATCTGATATGATTGAAATTATTAAAGGAAAAAATATTAAAATTATAAGGGAAACAGCCGGTGCCGTGCATGTAGATGGAGAACCTTTACAAATGGGAACAGAGATCCAGGCGGTGGTGAACCCACTCTCGCTTAAGGTAATTGTGCCCTAGTTGAGCTTGGGGTTGAGGGTTTAGAGTTTGGAGACAATCTGACTATTGACCATTGACGAATAAACCAATGGCTATTGAACCAATGAACCATTTTACATTTATAGCATGAAACCAAAGAAAAATAGTTTAAGCGATCTTGGAGGAATTATGTATTCTACCAATCCGGACTTCGAATATGAAGAAGAAGTTGATGATACCGTTACTTCTCCAAATAACCAGCAGGATTTGAGGGTAATGTTGGATAAAAAGAATCGTGGCGGCAAAGCTGTAACCTTAATTACAGGTTTTAGAGGCCGACCGGAGGATTTAGATATACTGGGCAAAATGCTGAAAACCAAATGTGGTGTGGGTGGTTCGGTTAAAGATGGCGAAATTATGATTCAGGGTGATGTACGCGATAAGGTAATGGGCATTCTTCAAAAGGACGGATATAAAGTAAAAAAGGCCGGGGGCTAACAGAAAAAGCTGTCATCCCGGGTGCAACGAAGGGTCTTTTTTGATTTAGCTTGTTGCCATAGTCTTCAACCACATTCAAAGTACGATGCCTACAATCTTTGCGTCATTCCCAACTCGATTGGGAATCGTAATACCTTGGCGGGGTTTGTATGTTGCATTAAGGTTAGCTTCGCTGAGCACTGCGCGGTTCTCGCCTGCGCGGGATCCGATATGTATCGGATGACGGCCTTTCTTTAGGATCTTTTAGTATCGCTTTTATGGATTAAACTCTATCATTAAATGTGACGCCCTCAAATATAAATACTACCCCAATCCCTCCTTTTACTAGTTTATCTCAATCAGATCCTGTTTTAATGTTTCTTAAGCAGATTTTTTGCAAGATGTTTATGGAAAATTAAACGCATGAAAAAAATAATCCTTTCCTTATCGTTCCTGTTTTTCGCTTTGATTGCGAATGCACAGAAAAATAACTATAACGGCTATAAAAACTCTTATCCTGGAATCATTGGCAATTTTGGATTTAACATGCTTTTTACTGTTGATGAGTTTACAAAGACGGTTGATTATCTAAACTCTATAGCTAACCAGCCTCTAAACAATCTTGTTTATTTAGAAGGAACTAAAGAAATTAATCTTTTGGGATTTATAAACAAAGACAGCTTATCATTTTATCGGTATAATATTGTAGAAAATGACAATAAACAAATTGTTTCAGATGCGACTCCAAATGAATCAAACATAAAAAATCTATATCAAAACCGGGCTCAGATCGATCTGGGGAAATTTAATGTAGAAAACAAAAAACTGACAATTAATCTTTATAAAATCACTAACAGGAGTGAAATAGTGACTATTATAATTTATAATAAAAGAATTCAACCAGCATCTATTTCAATGATTAACTTAGATATTCGCGATAAAAAAGGTGGATATGTGAAATTTAAAAGTAAGGAAGATGCTGCTGTTCTTAATGTAGATGAAGCCACAAAAAATCTAATGATTGTAATCAAAAGCACTGATTTGGATTTTATTTATAGTGTTTACCTCAGAAATAAAGTAACAAGGAAAATTGTATTTCGTTCAAATGATTGGCTTTATGGTTACATCACACCCAGAGTACCATATTTATTAATCAATGCAGAATATTTCAATAAATCTGGCGATTATGAATTGCTTATTATTCCTAAGCTTTCTCAGGGTTTTGGTTCAAAATCTATTGAAAAAAGCACAACCCGTTACTCTTTTCATGTAAATAATAATGGAGAGAAATATTTCTCCTCCCGAGAATTGTTACTAATCAGTGTGATTATTGGAGGCTTTTGTGGACTTATATCTGTTCTGATTCTCAATAACCGGAAAAAAAGAGCTGCTAAATTAATTGCCAAAAATTCGCAGGAAAAAGAAATCGCCAAACTCCAGTTAGAATCTGTACGTGCGCAGCTAAACCCGCACTTCCTGTTCAATGCCCTTGCGGGTATCCAAAACCTGATGAACAAAAATGAAATCGATAATGCCAACCGTTACCTTACCAAATTTGCCCGCTTAACACGCAATGTTTTAGACCATAAAGACCTTATCAATTTAACATCCGAGAAAACTTTATTAGACGATTACCTGCAGATGGAACAATTACGCTTCGGCTTTCAATATAATATTATGGCTTCGCCTGATCTTGACGTAGAGAATATAGAAATTCCAGCAATGCTTTTGCAGCCTTTTGTAGAAAATGCCGTAAAACATGGTATAGCAGAGAAAGGAAATGATGGTAAAATTGAAATCGGTTTCACCAAACAGGGAACAGATTTGATACTGAGTGTAAAAGATAATGGTGGTGGCTTCGATAGCGCAAAAGATTATAGCGGTTTGGGTTTGGCGCTAACCAAAAACAGAATATCTTTACTGAATTCGATTTATAAAGAAACTCCTTTTTTATTGGATATAAAAGCAAATACAGAGGGAACTTTAGTTCAGATCACAATTAACGAATGGTTGTAATATGCGTGCAATTTTAGTAGATGATGAAGTAGCCAATTTAGAAAATTTAAAAATTTTACTCAATAAGCATTGCCCCGGAATTAAGGTGATTACAAGTTCGACCAATGTTGATGATGCCTTTACACAGGTTATTTTACACCATCCCGATTTACTTTTTCTGGATATCCAAATGGGAAAAACAACAGGTTTCGATCTGTTGAACCTGCTTACCGAAAAAACTTTTGAAGTGGTGTTTGTAACCGCTTATGATCATTATGGCATCCAGGCCGTAAAATTTGCCGCTTTGGATTATCTGCTCAAACCAGTTGATCCCGAAGAACTGAAAGCAGCAGTAGAAAAGGCCCAAATTAGGATTAAAAACAAAATACAGAGCGAACAGCTCAATTTTTTACTGAGCCAGATCAAAAAAAATGAGTCAGGCAGTCCGAAAATTGCATTGCCCCAGCAACACGAAATACGTTATGTTTCTATTGATGATATTGTTCGTTGTTTGGCCGATAACACCTATACCTTTTTCTTTTTAAGCAATGGTGATAAAATCCTGATTTCCAAACCACTTAAAGAATATGCTGATCTGCTTAAACCACAAGGTTTTGTGCGGGCACACCAAAGCCATCTCATAAACCCGAAATTTGTAAAAAGCTGGCTAAAAGAAGATGGCGGAACGTTGCTGATGAGCAATGGCGATAAAATCCCTGTAAGTAAACCGAACAGGGAAATGGTAAAAGAGGTATTGGGGAAATGACTTTTCAAACCTTGCAGGTTTCACAAATCTGCTAGGTTTAATAAATGCAATACTAAAAGCCTGGCGCTTAATCCTCATCAAAATCCACCCAATCCTCAATGTTGGTTTTTAAATGTATAACGCGTAATTACTTTCGCTAAACATTTAAATCAATCAATATGAAACAGTTATTAATTTTATTCTTTTTTATTATTTCTTTTGGGATTGAGGTAGCCCACGCCATCACTATTGGTGTGCCTGAACTGATTATTCTGCTAATTGTAGGCTTTATTGCAATTGCTGGGGTGACCGGTTTTGTTTTATTATGTTTACATTTAATTAAAAAGACGAAGACTACTAAAAATGAGAAATAGAATAATTTTGGGGTTGATTTTTATACTTGCATTTGGCATTCAGATTGCTCGTGCCGCTATGTTGGGCACGGCCGAAATAATTATACTTTTAGTAGTGGGCATTTTGTTTTTAGGTTTCATTTTTGGAGTGATTATGCTGATCTACTATTTGATCAAAAAAAGCCGTTCGCAACCTCAAATAGCACCCAATAACGTTGCAATAAATTTTACCCAGCCCACGGCCTATCAAAATCCGACTGTAGAGGAAAAGGTTGATAAAAAAGAAGATGTTAAGGTAAATGGCCGGATTGCTTTGCCACAGCAGAACGAAATCAGGTATGTTAGCCCTGAAGAAATTATAAGGTGCGAAGCCGATAACAACTATACCAATTTCTTTTTTAGCGATGGGGACCAATTGTTGATCTCAAAATCACTGAAAGAGTATTCCGATCTGCTTAAACCGCAGGGGTTTGTCCGCTCGCACCAAAGCCATCTCGTAAACCCAAAATTTGTTAAGAGCTGGTTAAAAGAAGATGGCGGAACGCTGCTAATGGATAACGGCGATAAAATTCCGGTGAGCAAACCCAATAGGGAGATGGTAAAAGAGGTATTGGGGAAATAGTTTTTAAAATAATTGCGTCATTGCGAGGCACGAAGCAATCTTAAAGCACTCGCATATAGCGATCGTTGTAAGATTGCTTCGTCGTTCCTCCTCACAATAACGAATCTTTGTTTTTTAAACCTTACATTTTTGTACTTTTGCGGCTATGTCAGTTATTAAACCCTCACTAGCAAAAGGTACCCGCGATTTTTCTCCGGTTGAAATGGTAAAACGCAATTTCATTTATGATACCATTAAAACAGTTTTCAGGAAATATGGTTATGCAGAAATCCAGACACCAAGTTTTGAAAATCTTTCTACCCTAACCGGAAAATACGGCGACGAAGGTGATAAACTGATTTTTAAAATTTTAAATAGCGGGGAGTATCTTAAAGATCCAAAAAAGAAATTATTTGATTTTGCTGAAGAAGATAATAGCAATAAACTGATCCCCTTAATCTCGGAAAAAGCTTTACGCTACGATTTAACCGTGCCTTTTGCCCGTTACGTGGTAATGCACCAGCACGAAATTACCTTACCTTTTAAACGTTTTCAGGTTCAGCCTGTTTGGCGTGCCGATCGTCCGCAAAAAGGCAGGTATCGCGAATTTTATCAATGCGATGTAGATGTAGTAGGTTCTGAAAGTTTATTAAACGAAGCTGAATTTATTCTGATCTACAACGAAGCTTTGAGCAAACTGGGCTTAAAAGATTTCAGCATCAAAATCAATAACCGGAAAATTTTATCAGGCATTGCCGAAATTATTGGTAAGCCAGATTTGATTATCGATATGACAGTAGCCATCGATAAACTGGATAAAATCGGTTTGGATGGCGTTAGTAAAGAATTGTTAGAACGTGGTTTTACTGAAACTGATTTGGAAAAACTCCGTCCGGTAATTTTATTAGAAGGAAGTAACGAAGAAAAACTGACCAGTTTAAAAGAAGTTTTGGCGCAATCAGAAACAGGTTTAAAAGGCATTGCCGAAATTGAACAGGTTTTTGAATATGTAGAAAGCCTGATTTCTTATGGTTTACCATTGGTTGCCAAATTGGAACTGGATATTACCCTAGCCCGTGGCTTAAATTATTATACCGGCTGTATTTTCGAGGTTAAAACCAACGAAGTAGCCATGGGTAGTATTGGCGGTGGTGGTCGTTATGATGATTTAACAGGCATGTTCGGTTTAAAGGATTTAACCGGCGTGGGTGTTTCTTTCGGTGCCGACCGCATTTACGATGTACTAGAAGAATTAAATCTTTTCCCTGCTTCAGCAGAGGTTGGAACAAAAGTATTGATCAGTAATTTTGATGCAGAAGCCGAAAAGTACGCTTTACCGATTGTTCAGCAGTTTAGAAATGCAGGTATTTCCGCAGAATTATACCCAAGTTCAGCAAAACTGAAGAAACAGATGGCCTATGCCGATGCGAAGAACATCCCTTATGTAATTTTAATCGGAGGCGATGAAATTGCCAGCGGAGAACTTACTTTAAAAGATATGCAAAGTGGAGAGCAGAAAAAGTTAACTGTTTTAGGCATACTGGAGTTGTTGAAATAGAAGTTTAATTAACCACAGAGATCATTGAGTTTTCACGGAGTAAACAGAGGCTGATAAGTTCTCTAATTAGAAGTTAACTTAGTGCGCTCTGTGCCTTATCTCTGTTGCCTCTGTGGTTAAACCTAACGTCCAACCCGTAATAAAATCGGGAAATGTACATCTTTCTCTGCATCATCACCCCAGGCTTCTTTTAGCTCGGTAAACATATATTCAAGGGGGTTCCGCTCATTGGCCTTTTTATAATGCTGCAGCGAAGACCAGGTATTTAAATAACCAATTAACTGGTTAAAATTCCAGGTGGTTTAATCTGGAAATGTGGCGCAATTATTTCTTCAAAAGGGAAAGGGATGGTTTTATAGCCTTCCTCAATATAGCGGCGTTCGCTGTCCCAATATTTGCCCAAAATATCTTCGTAAAGTTTGTGGACAGCCTGATCTACTTTTTTATCGATAAACATAATCCCATAACCAATTACCGCAAAAAGTCCATCAGGTTTTAGTGTTCGCTTAACCTCCGCATAAAAGGCTTCAAAATTAAACCAATGGATGGCCTGTGCTACCGTAATCAGATCGAAACTGGCATTGCCAACTGAGGTTTGTTCTGCAGGTTCAACTTGATAGGTAATATTAGGCAGATGTAAAGCATTTTTTAACTGGTTCTCGCTGATATCTGTTGCATAAACTGCATTAAAATGCTGTGCCAGCACACGGGCAACCTGACCATTTCCTGTAGCGCAATCCCAGGCTGATTCTTTGTTTTTTACCAAAGTAAACAGATAATCGTACAATTCTTGCGGATAAGTTGGCCTGTATATGGCATAATCGGCAGATTGGGTAGAAAAGTTATCTTTCATTTTATTAATGATTGAATTTTGAGTGAGAGAAGGAGTGAATTGGAATAAATGGTAATGACTCAGCCTTTCTTTATAAAATTATCATATTTTTGAATAACAAGTGGTGCTGATTTAAGTTTCGTTTCGGTATTCAAATCATTCAAAATTCACTCGTTCAATAACTTTTTACCATGGAAAAAACAGTACGCCAAGAAGAAATTAGGGACGTTGAATACAGGCTGAAATCTATTTTCGGAGGTTCAGTTGGTAATCTGGTTGAATGGTACGATTGGTATACCTATTCTGCTTTTGCGCTATATTTTTCTCCTGCCTTTTTTCCGAACAGCAATCCAACCGCACAGTTATTGGATACCGCAGGGATTTTTGCGGTAGGTTTTTTAATGCGGCCTATTGGTGGCTGGTTATTTGGCAGTATTGCCGATAAACTGGGACGGAAACGATCGATGACACTTTCTGTACTCATCATGGCCATAGGATCATTGATTATTGGCTTAACGCCGGGCTATAAACAAATTGGAATTGCAGCTCCGTTATTGTTAATTTTTGCGAGGCTGATTCAGGGTTTGAGCACTGGTGGCGAATATGGAACTTCAGCCACCTACCTCAGCGAAATGGCCACCAAAAAACACCGGGGATTTTATTCGAGTTTTCAGTATGTAACTTTAATCGGCGGGCAACTGCTGGCTTTGGGCATTCAGTTGATTTTACAAAACTGGTTACTTACCCCGGCAGAATTGCACGATTGGGGCTGGCGCATTCCCTTTTTTATCGGTGCAATACTTTCTTTCATCGCTTTATATCTGCGGAGGCATATCGACGAAACGGCTGCTTTTAAAAGTAAAAGTTCAGCAGATAAAAAAGGAGGTATTGCCGTATTGTTGAAATATCCGAAAGAAGTTTTTACGGTTGTGGGTTTAACCCTCGGCGGAACCATTGCTTTTTATACTTTTAGTACCTACATGCAGAAATTTCTGGTTAATACCGTGCACCTGAGTAAAGAAACCTCCACAACATTATCATTTATTTCCTTACTGGTTTTTGCCATTATGCAGCCTTTATTTGGTTTATTGTCTGATAAAATTGGCCGGAAGCCCTTGTTAATCGGGTTTGGTATTTTAGGTACGCTATGTACCTATCCAATTTTAACAGGTTTAGCTGGCGAAACGAACACCACAATTATATTTTTATTGATGATTGGTGCTTTGATTATTGTAAGCGGATATACCAGTATTAATGCTGTGGTTAAGGCAGAATTATTTCCGGCCGAAATCAGGGCTTTGGGCGTAGGCTTACCTTATGCTTTAACAGTTGCCATTTTCGGCGGAACGGCAGAATATTTTGCGCTGTGGTTTAAAAATATAGGGCACGAAAGTTACTTTTACTGGTACGTAACTGGATGTATTTTAATTTCGTTGATTTTGTACACCACCATGAAAGATACCAAACACCACTCGAAGATAGAGGACTAGATTTTTTTGAAGCATGGTTCCCTCGTAACGTCATTCCCAACTTGATTGGGGATCGTAATGCAGGTAAAGGCTAACGGTTATAGAATTTGGAATCCAATTATTCAGTATTGTATTGTAATGCGCATTCTGTTTCCCACTTGCGTGGGAATGACGCCGGATAATCTCCCTGTCATTCAGTGCTTCCGTGGCAAAAAAACTAACTATACATTACAAATAATTACTCACTTCAATTAAATTCATATCCGGATCGCGTAAATAAATAGAGATAATTTTTCCATTTGCCCCCGTCCGTTCTACCGGTCCCTCTTCAATTTCGATGCATTTTTCTTTCAGTTCGTGCATTACTTCACGAAGTGGAAAATCGGTAATAAAGCATAAATCAGCAGTACCAGGCATCGGTTTAAAAGCTTTGGGCTCAAATTCTGATCCATATTGGTGAAGATTAATTTTTTGATTGCCGAATTTCAATGCCTTTCTGTTTTCGCCAAACTCAATAACCTCCATTCCTAAAGCCAGACTGTAAAATTTACACGTACTTTCTAAATTGACAACGGTTAATACAAGGTGATCTAAATTTTTGATGTCCATAATAATAAATTAGAACTAAAGCATTCCTCCTTTTGTTTTAACGTAAAGACTGATGCTTCCGATATTTGGTTAGTAAATTATCGACAAACAAAATACTCAATTTTTATATATTTACCATTATGCAAAACCTGCCTCCTTTAGCCGAACGTATGCGCCCTCAAAACCTCGATGAATATGTTGGGCAAAAACATTTAGTCGGAGTTGGAGCGGTATTACGCAAAGCCATTGAAAGCAGTCAGCTGCCATCTATGATTTTCTGGGGACCTCCCGGAGTAGGAAAAACCACTCTGGCCTATATCATCTCGCAGGCATTAGATCGTCCGTTTTTTAATTTGAGCGCGATAAACAGTGGTGTAAAAGATATCCGAGAGGTAATAGACCGGGCTGCACAATTAAAGGACAGCTTTTTGGGCCTGCCCATTTTATTTATCGATGAGATTCACCGTTTTAGCAAATCACAACAGGATAGTTTGTTAGGGGCAGTTGAAAGAGGTTTGGTTACTTTAATCGGCGCCACAACCGAAAATCCATCTTTTGAAGTCATTTCCGCTTTGCTTTCACGCTGCCAGGTTTATATCCTAAAATCCCTAACTGAAGAAGAATTGGCTGGTTTACTGCAAACAGCAATCAAAAAGGACCAGGTACTTTCAGAGAAAAAAATTACCATAAAGGAGCATGAGGCGCTAATCCGTTTATCTGGCGGCGACGCCCGCAAACTGTTAAATGTACTCGAAATCGCCATTAATGGTATTGGTGGGAATAAAATGGTGCTCACCAATGAAAACGTTCTCGCGCATGCACAACAAAACCTGGCTTTATATGATAAGGCCGGGGAACAGCATTACGATATCATCTCTGCCTTTATTAAATCCATCCGTGGAAGCGACCCCAATGCCGCTGTTTATTGGCTGGCGCGGATGATAGAAGGTGGCGAAGATCCGCTTTTTATTGCCCGCAGGTTATTAATCCTTTCTTCAGAAGATATTGGCAATGCCAATCCAAATGCCCTTTTACTGGCCAATAATTGTTTTACTGCCGTAAACGTAATCGGTTATCCCGAAGCAAGGATCATTCTATCACAGTGTGTAACGTACCTGGCCAGTTCGCCAAAAAGTAATGCTTCTTACGAGGCCATTAACAAGGCCCAGGCTTTGGTTAAACAGACCGGAAATTTGCCTGTACCTTTGCACATTCGTAATGCGCCCACCAAACTGATGAAAAATATCGGTTATGGAAAAGATTACCAGTATTCGCATGGTTATGAAGGTAATTTTTCGCCCCAGGAGTATTTCCCTGACGAATTAAGCGGTACAAAACTTTACGATCCGGGTAAAAATGCTGCTGAAGAGAAATTGCGCGAAAAATTGAGGCAAAATTGGAAAGACAAATACAAATATTAGTGTAACATTTTCTCCGGAATGCATACTAATAGGTATATTGACTAAAATCAAACACCTAAACTTAATATGCTGAGTACTTTTTTAAGCCATCAGAGAAAATCTTTCTGGCGATCACGGAACAAGGGCAGTAGTATTGCTGGCCAGATTGTTTTGGGTTTCTTTATGCTTTACTTCTTTGCCATAGCCGTTGGCGTTGGTTTTGGAATGTCGCATTTCCTGCCAAAAATTTTCCCAAACAAAGAGGTAATTTCCAGTTTTAACGGTATTATCCTCTATTATTTCGCATTCGATTTTATCATGCGTTTGCAGTTTCAGGAGCTGCCAACCCTTAGTATTATTCCTTATCTGCATTTAAGGATTTCGAGAAGCAAAATCATCAGGTTTTTAAATGTAAAAGCGCTGTTTTCCGCATTTAACCTATGGCCATTTTTTATCTTCCTGCCTTTCTGTTTTATTAAGATTTTACCAGCGTACGGCATCCTGGTTACACTAATGTATATCGTTTCGATATTTTCGGTGATGGTTTTTAACAACTACCTCGTGCTGTACATTAAACGAAAATCGATTACCAATACCCTGTATACCTTTTTCGGATTAGTTGTTATCGCTGCTTTTGCTGCATTGGAATATTACAAAGTAATTTCGATTATGGCCGGTTCTGATGAGGTATTCAGGGCCATCGCTGCTCATCCATTTTATGGCTTTGCCTTTACCCTGGCCGCGGCGGCTATATTTTACATCAATTCTAAATTTTTGCGTAAAAACTTATATGTAGAAGAGTTAAGCACTAAACAGGAGAAAAAAGGCAGTACCGATTATGCTTTCCTCAACCGTTTTGGTAAGGTTGGAGAATTGGCGGCTCTGGAATTAAAATTAATTCTCCGTCATAAACGCCCGCGCTCTGCGGTGATTCTGGGTTTCTGTTTTCTTTTTTATGGATTTATTTTTTACAAAGAAAAAGCCATTAATAGCGATGCATTTGGTCAGATGATGTTCGGCGCCATTTTCATGACTGGTATATCCATTATTATTTATGGTCAGTTTATGTTTGCCTGGCAAAGCGCCCATTTTGATGGGATATTGGCTAATAAAATCAATTTTAAAGATTACATCAAGGCTAAATTTCTACTTTTTACCATTGGTTGTACCATTATTACGGTACTGGCCAGTTTTTACGGGTTTTTAAGCCCTAAATTATTGCTTTTGCATTTAGCTGCTTATTTGTATAATATCGGTTTTGGCACAGTGGTAGTGCTTTATCTTGCTACCTTAAACTATAAACGGTTGGATATTACCAAAGCAGCAAGCTTTAACTACCAGGGCACAGGAGCTACACAATGGCTTTTAATGTTTCCTTATGCACTTACGCCCATTTTAATTTACTTACCATTCGGCATATTGAATAAACCTTATTGGGGATTAGCTTTAGTAGGAATATTTGGTTTAGCTATGCTCCTGCTAAGGGGTTTCTGGGTAAATTACATTGCAAAACGACTTGAAAAACAACGATATAAAATAGCCGAAGGCTTTAGAGAATAATTATGATTTTAGAAGTTAAGAAATTACAAAAAGTTTATGGCGATAAAACCGTTGTAGACATTGCAGATCTAGAGATTGCTGCCGGCGAAACCGTAGGTTTGGTAGGGAATAATGGTGCTGGTAAAACCACTTTCTTCCGCATGCTTTTAGATCTCATCAGGCCAACAACCGGCGAGGTTTTATCAAAAGGCGAAAACGTAATGCAGAGCGATAACTGGAAAAATTATACCGCATCGTTTCTGGATGAAGGTTTCCTGATCGATTATTTAACCCCCGAAGAATATTTCATTTTCATAGGCAGTTTACACAACCTCAGCGTAGCCGATGTTTCTGCTTACCTGAATCAATATGGTGAGTTTTTTAACAGCGAAATCCTGAACAGTGGCAAATACATCCGCGATTTTAGCAAAGGTAACCAGGTTAAAGTGGGTATTGCTGCAGCTTTGATGCAAAAACCCGAAATTTTAATTTTGGATGAACCTTTTGCCAACCTCGATCCAACCACACAGATTCGTCTAAAAAAACTATTAAAAGATCAGGCAGGCAGCATGACTACTTTTATTTCCAGTCACGATTTAAATCATGTTACCGATGTTTGCAGCCGGATTGTACTGGTAGAAAAAGGAAAAGTGATTAAAGATTTCAAAACAGACGAAAATACGCTAAAAGAGTTAGAAAGTTATTTCTCCGCTTAGTTTTATGTACTAAGAATGATACATTATGATAGAGTCCCGACCAGTCGGGACTCTTTTTTTGTATGTAAGATTACTCTTTGTAGCGAAAATTGGTCGAAATGGGCATAAAATACACTTTAAAGAGTTTTTTGGCATTGTGTTTGAATGTGTCGGGTAGAAATTATAAATCTAGCATATCATGAGTATTTCAAAAGTAAGAATAGCGACATTAAGTATAGGATTAGCCGTAGGATCAATGGCATTCCAAAGTTGTGATAGTTTAACTAAAACACAAAAAGGTGCCGGTATTGGTGCTGCTGCTGGTGGTGTTATTGGTGCATTAATCGGCAAAAAGGCTGGTAATACAGCAGTAGGAGCCTTAATTGGTGGTGCTATTGGTGGTACAGCAGGTGCTTTTATCGGCCGTAGAATGGACAGGCAGGCAGCTGAAATCCAGAAAGCTATTCCTAACGCAGAAGTTATTCGTGAAGGCGAAGGTATTATTGTAAAATTCGACAGTGGTATTTTATTCGATTTCGATAAAACTGCGCTGAAAGATGCTGCTAAAACAAATGTACAGAGCTTAGCTTCTTCATTAAATCAATATCCTGATACAGATATCAAAATTATCGGTCATACCGATAGCCGTGGTACCGAACAATATAACATGGGTTTATCCGAAAGAAGAGCAGCAGCAGTTAAAGCTTATGCCGTTTCTCAAGGTGTGCCAGCAGCAAGGTTAGTTACTATTGGTAAAGGTTTTGCTGAGCCAATTGCAGATAACGAAACTGATGCAGGCCGTGCAGCTAACCGTCGTGTAGAAATTGTAATCGTTGCAAACGACGCGTTAAAAGCTTCAGCACAAAAACAAGGATAATATCGCAAATTCCCTCTACCTATGAGGTCATTATATATGCAGCCCCGGTGTACATCCACCGGGGTTTTTTTATTTTTGAGCGTTCGGTTGTGGTGTCTGATGTTACCATCTGACACATAATGAGTTAATTAGTTTCTTTTTTTGAAAAGCAGATTCCTGTACTAATCGGTTTCGAAAGCCCTTCTATTCGCTCTACTGCATGCCGCTGCCATCAGGTTTAGTTAACTTGAGACAGTGCTCTACACTAAACTGCCCTGCAACCCCAAATAGTTGCACTGGCAGAATTTCTTAAACGGGATTGAAGCGTCATCCTCCCGATCCCGATTCTTCATCGGATTGGGAGATACAGCGAAAAGCCCGACTAACATTAAAAAAAGCAGATGATCCTGCTTTTCAAAACCTTTAAATAAATCTTCGAATAGATTTGTGTTGGATAGGAATACCCAATACCACTATGGATACCGTGTAGTCTGATGTTACCATCTGACTGAGTAGATCTGTGTCAGATAGAAATATCTGACACCACGGATAGCACGATACAAATTTACTCCGTAGAATAAATATCTTCAAAGTAGCTCACCACGAGCGATTTCATCAGCATTTCCTGTTCCAGCATGGTATAAGGCGGAATGGCTTTTATTAATTTCCAGTGCGGCCAGCCGTCCTGGTCTAAACCTTCCAGTTCGTAGAAACCCATTTCGCTCAATAAACGACAGGTAGCGATGTGCATCAGTTCTTCCTTTTGGCGCTTACTGTATTTCTTAGGCCCTTTGCCCAGTTCCTGCACGCCGATGAGAAAAAGCATTACCTTTAAATCAGGAAAATCCGAATCAAATTCATTCGAAATCCTTTCCTGTAAAATTTTCCATTTAGCATTAATCTCCGACGGTTTCATATCCTGCAAAGATAGTGTAAAAACGTGTAAGCCTTAAGTAAAACGTTTAGGCTTTTTAACACTTAAGCTTGAATGGTAATGGTATTTTTGGTTACATTTATAACCTATGAATACGAATATCAATAAAACAATTAATGCAGGTTTATTAGCTTATGGCATGTCTGGAAAGGTTTTTCATGCACCTTTTCTAAATGCACACGATGGTTTCAATTTAAAAGCCGTGGTTGAGCGGAGCAATAAAAATGCAGTAAACGATTACCCCAATATTACAAGTTATAATAGCATTGATGAACTTTTGAATAATGTGGAAATAGAACTGGTGGTGATTAATACCCCAAATAACCTTCATTACGAACATTCGAAAGCGGCATTAAATGCACATAAAAATATTTTGGTTGAAAAACCTTTTACTGCTACCACTGCGCAGGCAAAAGAACTTTTTGAACTGGCTGATAGCGTTGGCAAACAGATTTTCTTTTACCAGAACCGCCGTTGGGACAGCGATTTTACGGCTGTTAAAAAAGTATTAGCAAGTGGTAAGCTGGGCAAATTAAATGAAATGCACCTGCGTTACGATCGTTACCGTAATGTAATCGGGCCAAAGGCATTTAAAGAAAACCCGGTCGAAGCCAGCGGACTGCTATATGATTTAGGTCCGCACCTTTTAGATCAGGTGATCAGTTTATTTGGCAAACCATTACATTTTCATAAAATTTTGGGTAAAAATAGGGTAGGTACTTTGGTTGATGATTATTTCACGATTCAATTAAGTTATCCTAACAGTGTGAATGTTTTTGTAACCTCGAGCATGTTGGTGGTAGATCCGCAAGCGGCTTTTGTTTTGCATGGCGTTAACGGAAGTTTTATCAAACAAAGGGCCGATATCCAGGAAGAACAATTGCTGGCTGGCATGAAACTAACTGATGCAGGTTATGGTATCGAAGCCGAAGGTAAAGATGGTTTGTTAACTACCATTGATGCCGATGGGAATAAAACCGAAGAAATTATCAAATCAGAAGTTGGGAATTATTTGCCGCTTTTCGAAGCCATTTATCAATCAATTACAAATAATAAACCATATCCTGTTACCCGCGAAGATGTATTGGCCCAGCTAGAAATTATCGAAAGCTAACGTCCATCTGTGTAATCCTTTAAATTGGTATAATCACCCTAAATCTGTGTAATCTTTATTATGAACTCGCTACCATTTGCTTATTTAATCCCGATTTTTTTGATTGCCCTTTATCTTATCTTAAAGAAAAAGAAGGTCGCAATTGAGCCTTTAACTGAGGTAGACAGGAAAATACTGGATGATTATGTAGGTTATTACCATAATCTCGATTCGACAGATAAACTTAAATTTGAGCAAAAAATAGCTGCATTTTTCAGCGCCGTTAAAATTGAAGCTGTAGGTTTAGAAATGACCACTTTAGATGAACTGCTGATTGCCTCGAGCGCAGTAATTCCGATTTTTGGTTTTGACGACTGGCAATACAAAAACCTGACCAGCGTTTTATTGTATCCGGATACTTTTAACAAAGATTTTGAGTTTGAAGGAGGAGAACGAAACATTATGGGCATGGTAGGTACAGGTTATATGAACGGACAGATGATTTTATCGCGTTCAGCATTGCGCCATGGTTTTTCTAAAAGCGCCGGGAAAGAAAATACAGCCATACACGAATTTGTGCACCTTTTAGATAAATCGGACGGGGCAACTGACGGTGTTCCGGAGAATTTAATGGCACATGAATATACTTTGCCATGGGTTAAAATGATGCATGAGGAAATTGCAAAAATTGAAGACAATAAATCGGATATTAATCCTTACGCCATTACCAATGAGGCCGAATTTTTTGCCGTGGTTTCTGAATATTTTTTCGAAAAACCAGAGTTGTTAAAAAATAAACATCCTGAATTGTATTTTCAGTTAAGCCGAATTTTTGCACAACAACCTGCCGGTTAGTATGAAACATTCAAAGAAAATATTTGCTGCACTAATCTGCAGCGTAATTTCGGTCAGTGCATTTGCGCAGAAAACTTATGTGCTTCGGCAAAACTATCCAACGGGTTATAAATACGATTTCTCTATCAATTCCGATCAGATTATCAACCAGAAAATTGATGGTCATGAGATACACCTGACCCAGAATATTGGTACGGATTATACTTTTGATATTACCGATGGTCATAATGGCGAAAAAGATGTTAAAGTAACCTATAATAAGATTTTTATGAAATCGGTTGCCATGGGTACCACCATGACCTATAATTCGGATGAACAAGACAGTACGAAGAAAAACCCCTTCAGCGGATTAAAAGGTGCTTCTTTTTTTATGACGGTAACACCAAACGGTGGAATTAAAACGGTTGCCGGGATTGATAAAATGCTCGATAACATGGCAGCAAAGATGAGCAACGATACCAGCGAGGTAAAACAGATCAAAAATGAGTTAAGCAAACAATTTAGCACGGATGTGGTGAAACAGACCATGGAATCGTCCTTTAAAATTTATCCCGGTAAACAAGTTAAAATTGGCGATAGTTGGACGGTTGATACAAAATTGCAGATGAGTATGCCGATTGAAACCCTTACGCAATATACTTTGAAGGAAGTAAAAGATGGAATTGCGATCCTCAGTGTTAAAGGTACCTTGTTATCAAAAGGAAGTTTTGAAGTGATGGGAAACCAAATGGAAACCGATTTACAAGGGACCAATTCAGGAGAAACCTCGCTTGATATTAAAACCGGGATTGTGCTGAACAGTCACCTCCGTATAGAGTTGTATGGCAAAATGAAATCGATGGGAAAAGACATTGATTTCGAAATGCAGGGGATTAATAAAATTGTAGGGAAGGAGGTAAATTAGATTTAGCGTTGTCGTCATTCCCAACTTGATTGGGAATCTTAATACTTTACAGTGTTCGTTATAGGCTTTAGGATTCCCGCATGCGCGAGAATGACGATTGCTCAAAAATATTTACATTACAAACTACCTGTTAAAGCCACCAGAAATTCCGTCGGAATTTCGATATGCGGAATATGTCCGCAGGCATCAAATTCAATTATTTTAGCCCCAATAATTTTGGCTGCAGTCTGCTTTCCTAAAAGCTTGTATTGGCCATGAAGTGCCTGTTGATCTGGTGTAAGCAATCCTTTACCCACAATGGTTTTATCTTCTTTTCCAATGAACAAAACAGTAGGAACCTTTAAATTCTGAAATTCATATACCACAGGCTGTTCATAAATCATGGTATAGGTTAACGCTGCAACTTTAGCCCAACGTGGGTAATCAGAACTATTGGTTACGCCTCCGGCAATATTCACCAGGTATTCGTATTCAGGTTTCCAGTATGTAAAATAAGAACCCTGATAATATTTTCGAATGCTTTCTGCAGTGGTTTTAAGTTCGGTTTGGTATTGCTGTGTTGTAGTGATGTAAGGGATAAAAGTTTTATAATCTTCAAGGCCTATCGGATTTTCGAGCAACAGTTTTTCTGTGGCTTCGGGATACATTAAAGCAAAACGGGTAGCCAGCATACCACCCATGCTATGACCTAAAACCACTGTTTTTTGCACGCCGAGGGTATCCAGTAATTTTTTATTCCACGCGGCCATTTGATGGAAACTGTAGTGAATAAATGCTTTGGATGATTTGCCAAAACCAATCTGATCGGGTACAATAACACGATAACCGATACTGGTTAAGGCTTTAATTACATTGCCCCAATAATAACCGCCAAAATTTTTACCATGAAAAAGGATCGCTGTTTTTCCATTCGCCGCTGATGTTGGCGCCACATCCATATAGGCCATTTTAAGATCTTGTCCCTCGGTATTGATGGGGAAATATTTAACCGGATAGGGATATTTTACATTATCTAAAGTGATGGAAAGAGTGTCTGTTTTTTGAGCTTGTACCTGGCTAAGAACGAATAAGCTGAGGGCAAATAGGAAGAAATATTTTTTCATTGATGGGTAATGATGTAAAACTAAAAAACTAATTGGCCCAAGTTAAACCTTTGCCAATTAGTTAGCTTAAAAATCATGCCCTTTTTACAAAAGCGGAACCAAAGATTTTATTTATTTCTTGAAAAGCTGCTTAAGCAGAGGCGTCGGGATTTGTAATGTTGTAGCATCCGAAAAATCAGCCGTAAAGGTTTTTAGATTAACATTTTGCAGTTTTACCCTTGATGTATCGGTTGTTTTGATACTCAGGTTATCAAAAGGGAAAGGTTTTTGTTCGTTCTCGTCCATGTTTCCGATTTCAATTTCTGATTTATCTGCAATAATGTACAGGTCTTTAAAGCCATTGGTAAAACCACTAAATTTGGTTTTATTCAGGTTAAGATAAAGTTTCCCGATTTTAGTTGGGTTGATTGCACTTGTGATTTTTCCAGTTGCATCGTTATTAGTAATGTCGCCGGTTAAAAATAGGTCTTCAGTGTTATCCACGTTCAATGTTATAGAATCTGAATGGGCACTAAATTCTAAAATGTTCGAATTTGCAACCGAAACCTCGTTAATAGCCGGGCAGTAAATCACAATAACAATTTTTTCGATGCCATTATCTTCGGTAAAATTTTTAATCGAAAGCTGGAGTACACCATTCGCATCTACCTCATACTTTAAATCATTTTTAAATTTGTCCTGAATTTTAATGCCATATTTGCTATCCTGTTTTATATAAAGCTGCACATTAAAATGTTTGGCATCTTTAAACTGGATGGCTTTAAATGGTGTTTGTAAAGGAATAGTTAACCTATCTTTCGATTTCTGTTCAAAAGTTTCATTATTGATGATTTGTGTTCCGAAATAGGTGTCATCAGGTCCTTTTTCTTTATAATTTACCTTTGCATTTATGGCCACAACTATAATCGGTATTGCGATTAGTAGTACCGCGAGGCTGATTAATAATTTATTACTTGTTTTCATCTTCTTAAGCGTTAAAATTTTCTTTTACAAATGTTTTGTATTTGCCCTCTAATTCATCAAAACCGATATTCAATAAATAAATGTTCCTGAATACCACAGGAAGTTCATCTTCCATAAATTGTACCTTCCGGTAGCTTTTTACATGCTCTATCGCATCATCAGTGATGAAAAATCCGATGCCCCTTTTATTGTTGATGATATTTTTATTCTGCAGCAGTTCGTAAGTGCGCATTACCGTGTTGGGGTTTACCTCAAGTTCAACGGCCAATTCCCTAACTGAGGGTACTTTTTCTTCGGCTTTCCATTTTCCGAGCAGGATATGTTCACAAACATATTCTGCAATCTGAAGGTATATTGCCTTATTATCTCTAAATTCCATGTCGATACCGTTTAAATTTAAACTTCTTTTTCTTTAAAGCGGATGTAGGTAATCGCCCAGGTGATGATGGTGATGATGCTTGTTACCAATAAAAGTGCCAGCAGGATTCCATCTTTGTCATCTTTCCTATAGCTGTGATGATAGGGAACCTTACCTTCCATTATCCACATCGAAAACTTAACCACCAGATAAGATGCGAGTCCGATAAAAACCATTAGAGACAATGCTGTTTTGATGTAATGGAAACGGTTAAAATAAATCGAGCCTAAAAGGAATACGCTGGTAACAAGAAATGGAAAGGCGAAAAAGTACCCGCAATATTTTCTGTAACCCACATCATTAAATACCTCTTGGGTAATAGACTCTACTGCCTTAAGCCCGGCACGGTTAAAAGCACTAAGATGGCCGTTCAGGTATTTTACAAAGGCAAGGTCTGTTAGATAAAAAATCAATAAATAGCTAAACAGGCTTATAACAGCAGTGTATACAACACCTGCCATGAATTTTTCGAATACCGAAGCAGGTGTCATCAGCTCTAAAATAGCCCTCGATTTCTGTCCAAGGATGTTGAAGTAACTATTGGCAACTATGCTGATGAAAACAAAACCCAAAATAAGGAAAAGGGGATAACGGAAACGCATATCGAGGTTGCCGTCGTAGTCTAAATAATTATCTTTTAATGGCGAAGGGATATTATAGCCATAAAAGCCAACTACAATTCCTAACAGTACCACAAGACTGATCAGGTAAATTTTTCCAAAATCAAGCCATTGTCTTTTAAGCAATAAGCCAAATCGATTAATATTAAATGTGTTGTTCATCGCTTAACTGAATAGAGGTTTAAATTTGATTTTTTCTGCGAGTATGGCATTAAAAAGTAGCTCCATATCTAATTTGCTTTCTTCCTGGTGATAGTTCGGCATTACAGCGTTATAACCAGAGAGGGATGGCTCAGCATAAATAATGCTGTCATCAATTTCCTTTACTTTTTTAAAGGTCAATTTTGCCGTAATTTCTTCTACAGAAGCTTTTAGCGCAATATCATTTTCATCAAGCATAATTACGGTGTCGATCAGGTTATCCAAATCCCTAACCTGGTGGGTAGAAATGATGATGCAGCGTTCATCTGTCATGGCAGAAGCCATAATTTTTCTGAATTGTGCCTTTGATGGAATATCTAAACCATTGGTAGGTTCATCCATAATCACCAGTTTTGCTTTTGTGGCCAGTCCGAATGCGATAATTACCTTTTTCTTTTGTCCATAGCTCATATTGATGAGTTTCTGTTCAACCGGTACATCAAATTCTTTAATCAGATCCGTAAAATATTTGTGGTCGAAGTTTTTGTAAAATGGGGCATTTGCTTTTAGATAAGCATCAATTTTTACCGCTGGCAAATAAAACTCCTCTGGTATAAAACATATCTGTTCTAAAAGCGCAGGTTGCCTTTTAGCAGGATTGTAGCCCATAACATCCAAAGTGCCGCTTTGTGCATAAACCAAACCCGCCAGGTTTTTTAACAAGGTGGATTTACCCGCACCGTTTTTTCCAAGCAAACCATAAATATGGCCATTGCTTAAGCGCATGCTCATATTTTTAAACAATGGCTTGTGTTTACTGTAGCCAAAATTAAGATTGTTAACGTTGATCATATCTACTGTATTAGTTAAATAATACACTAAAGTATGATGTTGTTTGGTCATCTCCAAATTATTTCGAAAAAATGTTTGGCGGAGAGCGTTTAGTGGTTGGCGTTTTAATGCGATACGTGCAACGCCAACCGCCTTGCGCTAGGCGCTAAATACCTGGCTCCGCCACGGAACGGTAAAATCTCCGTTTAATAATTGTTGCATTAAAACTTCCTTAACAGGAGATTGTATGTTTGTAATACATCGATAGTATATGGATACAAAATGGGCATACCTACTTAGCCGTTTAGCAGTGGGTTTAAGTTTTTTCGGACATGGTTTGGCACGTTTACCAAAACTTGCGGGTTTTAGCAACTGGATGGCCGGACAATTTTCAAAATCGTATTTGCCCGATGCCTTGGTTATCCCCTTCAGTTATATTTTGCCTTTTGCAGAATTTATAGCGGGCTTAATAATTATTTTAGGCTTATTTACCAAACAGGGATTATTATTTGCCGGTTTGATTTCTTTAGCATTAATTTTCGGTACAACAGTGATCGAAAACTGGGAAGCTTTGCCCTCTCAGCTTATCCATGTGGCATTTTTATCGGTGTTACTCGCTTACCTGCCACGTAACAGTTATGCGGTTGATAAACTCATTAAAAAATAATTTATGGAATACAGAAAAATTGGAAACTCAGATTTAGCCCTTTCGGTAATCACTTTTGGCGCCTGGGCGGCAGGTGGCTGGATGTGGGGGAGTACCGATAGAAATGATGCGATAAATGCAATTAAAGCAGGTTACGATTTAGGGGTTACTTCAATTGATACAGCACCTATTTACGGACAGGGAGACAGTGAAGAAATTGTTGGCGATGCGATAAAAGGCATTTCACGCGATAAATTACAGCTGGTAACCAAATTTGGAATGCGCTGGGATCTGGCCAAAGGTGATTTCGGTTTTAAGAGCAAAAATAATGAGGGTGCAGCGATTGATATTTATAAATATGCCGGGAAAGAAAGTGTAATTTATGAGTGCGAACAATCGTTAAAACGTTTGGGAACCGATTATATCGATCTTTACCAGATCCACTGGCCTGATGTCACTACACCAATCAGCGAAACCTTTGAAGCGGTAAGCCGGTTAATTGAGCAGGGTAAAGTGCGTTATGCAGGTGTGTGTAATTACAATGTAGCACAGTTAAAAGAAGCTGATCAGAATGTAGAAATTATTTCTAACCAGATTCCATTCAGTATGGTAAACCGTGGTGTAGAAGAAGATATTGTTCCTTGTTGTATCGAAAAAAATAAATCTGTTTTGGCTTATAGTCCGATGGAAAGAGGTTTATTAACGGGTAAATTAAAACCCGGCCATCAATTTGAGGAAGGCGATCACCGTCAGGGGAATAAATTTTTCACTCCAGAAAGTATTGAAAAAACAAATGCATTTTTAGCGAGAATTAAACCGCTGGCCGACGAAAAAAATGCAACCTTATCTCAATTGGTTTTACGTTGGACGGTGGAGCGCCCGGGCATTACCATTGCTTTGGTTGGTGCAAGGAATGAGAAACAAGCCATACAAAATGCGGAATCCATAAACGTAAAATTAAACGCTGAAGAAATTCAGTTCATCAATACGGAATTGCAGCACGCAGGTTTTTAATCGTAATATTAACCACAGAGCACACGGAGTTTTTCACAGAGAAAAATCGGTGTACTCTGTGTATTTCTCTGTGCCCTTCGTTGTTAAAATATTAAAAAAATATGTCGAAATTATTTTCTCCTTTTACCATAAAGGACGTAACCTTAAAAAATAGAATTGTTATTTCACCTATGTGCCAGTATTCTGCTGTTGATGGTTTTGCTACCGATTGGCATTTGGTACATCTGGGTAGCCGTGCCGTTGGTGGTGCTGGTTTAATTATCCAGGAAGCTTCTGCAGTAACCGCTGATGGAAGAATTACCTACGCCGATCTGGGCATCTGGAAGGATGAGCACGTAGAAAAATTGAAACAGATTGTTTCTTTTATCCACGAAAATGGTGCCATTGCCGGGATTCAATTGGCGCATGCGGGCAGAAAAGCCAGCTGTGAGGTGCCATGGAATGGTGGAGAGCAGATTGCCGCCGGCGAAAATAGCTGGTTGCCTGTTGGTCCATCACCAATTCCTTTTAAACCCGGACAGGTTGAACCACATGAGTTAACCATATCAGAAATCCAGGATATAGTTTTCGCCTTTAGGGCAGCCGCAAAACGCGCTTTAGATGCAGGCTATAAGGTGGTAGAAATACATGCCGCACATGGTTATTTATTGCATGAGTTTTTCAGTCCGCTGAGTAATAAACGCAATGATGTTTACGGCGGAAGTTTCGAAAACCGGATCCGTTTGGTAATTGATGTTGTTGAAGCCGTACAATCAGTTTGGCCTGAAAACCTGCCTTTATTTGTACGGATCTCTGCAACGGACTGGACAGAAGGTGGCTGGAACGAAAATGACTCACTACAATTGGCCGCAGTGTTAAAAGATCGTGGTGTTGATTTAATTGATACTTCATCAGGTGGAAATGTTCCTGATGCCTTTATCCCTGCCGGACCAAACTACCAGGTTCCTTTTGCAGATAAAATCAGGAATGAAATTGGTATTTATACGGGCGCTGTTGGCGTAATTGTAGAAGCACATCAAGCCGAAGAAATTCTGGAGCAAGAAAAAGCAGATTTAATTTTTATTGCCCGCGAATCGCTGCGAGATGCTTATTTCCCTACACATGCCGCACAGGTATTGGGTGATGATAGCGAATGGCCAAATCAATATGTGAGGGCTAAAAGAGAGACTTTTAAGAAGTAACAGGAAGTAATAAATTGCCATAAATCGTCATTTCGACTAAAGCTTCCGATCTTTCATCGGTTGCGTAACGGAGAAATCTTTAAACATGGTTCAAAGATCTCTCCACTCCGCGTTGCTTCGGTCGAGATGACGACCTTTCTATTAGAACCCGTCAATGATAGCAAAATGACGATTAATCTTACATATACTTAACTAAAAAGCAGAGAGATCTCATCAATCAACTCCGCTTTTTTTTATAATTAAATTAATGGATTTTACTTAACCACCGTAAATGGAATATACAATCCGAAAGTGATGTTCCTGCCGGTATTGTAAACTCCTAAATTAGGATTTTCCTGATCAAAACGACCTGGTTTAAACCTGCTTAAAGCATCATAATATTTCTGGTTTAACAAATTACTAGCCGATACCGATAGTTTAACTGGTTGTTTTCCTAAGTTAAAGGTAGCACCAACGCCTGCATTTAGCAAAGTATAACCACTGGTTGGCGTTTCGAAAACATCATCAACACGGGTTTGTTTAAAGGCCGAGTTGATACCTACCGAAAGGTAAGCATCATTTGTACCTTTAAGTTTGGGCTCGAAACGTAATTCATTTCTCAAAGTTCCTGCCGGAATAAATGATAATGGTCTGTTTAACGTATTGTTCTGTGCGTGAACATAGCCAAAGGTATTTTCGAAATGGATAAATGGAACCGGGTGAATGGTTAAACTGGCTTCAGCACCATAAAGGTTGGCATTTACCTGTCCGTAACGGTAAACATCGTAAAGTGTACCATCAGCTATTCTTTGTTCGCCATTGGTTGATGCATAAATGTAATTGTGGATATAGTTGTTGTAAATGCTGGCACTTGCACTCACAATTTTTCCTTCGTATTCTAAAGCAGCATCTATCTGGTAACTGCGTTCAGGATTTAAGCCCGAATTACCAACCTCATATCTAAAAGTACCTTCGTGTACACCATTTGAGCCCAACTCAGCCGGGTTAGGTGCACGGAAAGCAGAACCTGCATTAGCTTTAAAGTTCAACTCATCATTAAATTGATGTGTAAAACCTAAAGCACCGCTCACATTAGAAAACTTGTTTTGAAAAGGTGCAAATCTTTCTACATCTTCTTCAAAAAGTTGTTTTCCATTGTTTTTTCTGAAATCGTAACGGGCACCAATGCTAAAAGTACTGTTTTCCCAGTTTTTCTTTGCATAAGCAAAAACGCCTAAACCGAAAGTATCGTAAGCAGGAATTAAAAATTCTGTGCCTTTATTTTGGCTGTGCGCATCATCTACACTTACGCCAAAAACGGGCTGCCATCCATTGGTTTCGTGGATATAGTATTTTAAATCGGCATTATAAGTTTTAAGATCGAAAAACAAAGCCGGGGTAGGTTCGTCCAACTCGCGACGTTGATTTTGCTGATAGCCAAAATCTGCTTTTAAATTGCCATTACCGATAATGAAGTTATTGTTCAATGCAATTTTAAAGTGACGAATATCCTGACGCGGAAACTCCAAAGTACGGTTTTTGTAATCGCTATTGCTGAAAGCACTACCATCATCTTTTACAAAATTTCCATTATCATCTAAGTTAGGTTCGTAAAAACCAATGTTATTATGAAAGTTAGAAATGTTTAAGTGCGTATAACCCCAGCTTTTGTTTAAACCTACCATACCGCTTAAATCGGTTTCGTTAAAGCCCGAATTAGGGAAATAACCGGTTGGTGTTTTAAAAGAATAAGCATTTTTATAGGTTCCGCGGGCTCTCCAAACAAATCCGTTTTCGTTGCCGTTTAACATCAAAGAGTTTGCGGTAAGGCCGTTGTTGGTAGAGTAATTGGTAATAAATTCGCCTTTAATTTGTCCTTCAGGTGCCGAGCTTGGCTCTAATAAATTAATTACACCACCTAATGCATCAGAACCATACATTAATGATGCTGCACCACGTAAAACCTCGATGCGATCTGATTTAAACTGATCGATTTCGATCCCGTGCTCGTCGCCCCATTGTTGGCCTTGTTGTTTAATCCCGTCATCTAAAGTTACAATCCTGTTATAACCTAAACCCCTGATCACCGGCTTAGATATTGATGGTCCGGTAGTGATCTGCGATACACCCGGAATTTTGGTCAATGCATCAATTAAATTGGTTGAGGGCTGTAAAAGCTGGTCTTTGCCCACCACTGCTGATGAGGCGCTGTTCCTTTTGCTGGTACTGCTAATCAAACTTCCGGTGATTACAATTTCTTTTGTTTCGATTGCTGTGGGCTGTAAAGCAAACTCTAATCCCGGGGCATTGGCAAAATTTACTACCTGTGTAGCGGTTTTATAGCCTACGTAATGTACCTCTACCAAATAACTTCCTTTTGAAGGAAGATTGTTTAAAGTAAATTCTCCATCATTGTTGGTTACGGCCGAAACCTTTAAATCAGGAATAAAAATGGTTGCACCCGGCAATGTTTGTTTTGTGCTGGCATCAATAACCTTACCTTTTATATCTTTTAAAACGGCAGCAAAAGCTGTGCTGCTCAATAATGTATATAGAATTACCAAGCCGATAAGCTGTAATTTTTTCATGTGTTGCGTATAAATAAAAATGATCAGAAAGCCCAATAAATAGCCTCTTTGAAGCTGATTTTGGATTTCATGTAATAAAACTGTTTAGCGCAGTTGCGCCCGAAAAGAAAAAATTAAGCCAGGGGGGGACCGCGTAAGCAGGTGCGCTTTATTTCGGTAAAGGCATTCTTTAAGGTAGGTTCAGTACGGTTAAAAATTTTAGCAGATAAAAAGATCCTGTAAATATGATGCGTTTGCACATAGTTTTTTTCAAAACTGGCATTACAGATCAAGCAGGTATCGCCGTGGGCCTGTACATGGCTTACATGTTTACAATGTGCTTCTTTCGGCACAACAGGAACAGCATTGTGATGGTGAAGCACACTCCACGGAGTTAAAGCAATAGCAAACACCATCAGCATAAATGCCGATAAATATTTCTGAATGTTCTGTCTATGCTTTTTCAACTTGCCAAAAGTAGTAATTCCTGAGCAATTATATATATTTGAAAAGTAACATTGCTTTTATAGTGTTATGATCTGCGATTTTATCAAAGGTTTAACATTTTTGATATCAGGTAAAGAAAATTAGGTAAACGCTAAATCAAAATTAACAACATGTCCATATTTGAATGGTTTTTTGAACGGAATAACCCGGGGCCAACAGGCAGCGTAGAAACGTATCACCATAAATTGTACTGGCCACGCATCTGGATTATTATCGCCGGGACGGCTGCTTTGATTGCATTCCTTTTTTTTATTTATTGTATCCCTTTAAACCGGTTAGAAGCTTTTGAAGGTCTAAATGCATGTTTAGGTATACTTTTTAGCATCGCATATTTGGTAGCATCATATTACATTTATGTTAAGCCAGATTATAATAATATGGGCTTTCTGGGTTTTATTGACAATCCTTTTAAATATACCGACGATGTTAACCGTTTTATGCTGTTTTTCCAGATTATATTGCTTCCCGGCAAAATTATTTCCATACCAATTGTAAACATGTTTTCGTTATTGTTTACACCAAGAAGATTGAACAACTAATGAAATTTATCAGGAAAAATATATTCAATGCTTTATTCATTATTATTCTTTTAGTAATTGTTTTTATGCCCGATGCAAAAGCTTTTTTTATTAAAGGATTAATGGAGGTCGGGTTTTATAAACCAAATGTTGAAAAACCAAAAGAAAGTATCGCCGGTCTTAACGGCATCCAGTTTAAAGATGTCAAAGGCAACCTGATTGATTTGGGCGATTTAAAGGGAAAAGTGATCTTTCTTAATTTTTGGGCAACCTGGTGCCCACCGTGCAGGGCCGAAATGCCTTCAATTAATAAACTTTATACACAGTTTAAAGACGATAAAGACATTGTTTTTATTTTTGCCGATGCTGATGGGAACTTTGTAAAATCAACCAAATTTATGGCCGACCGCAAATATGCTATGCCCGTTTATAAAGTAGAAAGTGATATTCCTGAAAAAGTATTTGCCGGTGCTTTGCCCACAACTGTGATTTTTGATAAACAGGGGAGGCTTTCTTTCAGGCACGAAGGTGTAGCAAATTATGCCGATAAAAAGATTGTCGATTTCATCAATAAATTAAAAAGTAGCAATTAATGCATACTTCGGCCAATCGTCACCCTGAATTCATTTCAGAGGCTAAATGGACGGGAAAATGCTGATTCTGATATTCCAGGCTGCCTGACCATTGCCACAGTATCAAATTTGATGTTAAAATGATATTAGTATTTTGAATATATGTAGTTAACTACATATATTTGTTATGTAATAATTTAGCAATGCAAAACGAATTTAAAATTGAACGGTTAGATAATCAAAATTGTGAAGCGATTATCGGGTTAATTCTACCCATCCAGCAAATAGAATTTAATGTAGATATCGATCTGGCGGCACAACCCGATTTGCTGGATATTGAAACAAATTACGACGGAACAGGCGGAGCTTTTTGGGGAGCAAAATTAAATGGCGAACTTATTGGTACCATTGCCCTCATTGCCCAGTCCGAACACCATTCAGGAGCAATCAGAAAGATGTTTGTTAAAAAAGAATTCCGGGGAAAAGAGCTGGGCGTAGCGCAGGCTTTATTTAAAACCCTTTTAGACTATTGCAGGGATAATAACCTAAATGGAGTATATTTGGGTACCAAGGATATATTACAGGCAGCCTGCCGCTTTTACGAACGTAACGGCTTTAAACAGGTGGCAATGGAAAATTTGCCAGTATATTTTCCGCGTATGGCTGTGGATAATGTATTTTATGGCCTGGATTTAAAATCTGTTTAATGGAACAAAATGTAATTGATGCTTCTGGTTTACTGGCCATTTCAACACGTTTGCAAAGGCTCAGCGACCAGATCCGTAAGGATGGCCTGTTGATTTATAAAGCATTCGGGATCGATTTTCAGCCCAAATGGTTCCCGGTGCTGTACACTTTACATAAAAAATCGACGATGAGCGTGGTTTCTCTTTCTGATGAAATTGGATATGCCCACCCTTCTACCATCAGTTTGTTAAAGGAGCTGGAAAAAGAAAAACTCATCCGTTCTAAAAAGGATCAGGTAGATACCAGAAAACGATTGGTTGAGCTGACAGAGCAGGGCAAAACGCTGCTATCAACCATGGAGCCAGTTTGGGAAGTGATTATTAAAGCTACTGCAGAAATTACAAATACCGAAAATAACCTGATGAAAGCCATCAATGAAGTAGAAGCCACCCTGCAGGAGAAAAGCTTTTTGCAAAGGGCCGAGGTTTATATTAAGGAATGAGTGACTGGATTTTGAATGACTGATTAGGCGAGTAAATTTTGGCCAAGGTTAACCAATGATTTTACTATTTTTGCCCCTATGATTTCATTTTTCGAGGCTTCACTTAAGCAACTTTCTATCCACCATACCGGTAATAAACTGGTTGAAGAGTATTATAAATTATCTGATGCCCCTTTAAAAATCGAGGATGAACAGTTAGGTAATCTGCTAATGCAGTATTTTTTGAAACCTTTCGAAAAAGTAAATGAAGTATACCGCTTTCATCACCCCAACGATAATTTACAGCTAAACGAGGTATTCCACTTTGCGCATGAAATTTTTGAGAACAATGCACTTTTTCATGAAGATTCGCAGCAACTGGCCAAGTATTTATATGATGTGGCTAACCACCCCAAAATTAAATCGGGTGAATTATATGTTGCCTATTTCGAAAAGGTGCAGATAGAGGGCGAGCAGCTAGATGTGATCGGGATTTTTAAATCTGAAACAAAAGATACCTATTTAAAGGTGTATCCGGAGTTGGACGGTTTTAACATGAGTTACGAACAAGAAGCCATCAGCATTAACAAACTGGATAAGGGTTGTCTGATTTTTAACGTTGATCAGGAAGAAGGTTATAAAGTGGTGGTGCTGGATCAGTCGAAAAGCAGCAACGATTCTGCCGTGTACTGGAAAGATGAATTTTTAAAGCTTAAAATCAGGAACGATAGCTATAACCAAACCAATAACGTTTTGGGGGTTTATAAAAACTTCGTCACGCAGAAACTGGATGATGATTACGAAATCAGCAAAGCCGATAAAATTGATCTTTTAAACCGCTCAATGAAATATTTCAAAGAGAAAGAAACCTTTGATATCGAAGAATTCGGGAATGAAGTAATTGGTAACGCCGAAGGCATAGAGTCGTTTAAAAACTATAAGAAAAATTACGAAGAGGAGTTCGAAAGCCCGATTGCCGACCATTTTGAAATCGCAGAATCTGCCGTTAAAAAACAGGCCCGTGCTTACAAAAGTGTGTTAAAGCTGGATAAAAACTTCCACATTTATATTCACGGCAATAAAGATATGATTGAGAAAGGTTATGACGATGATAAATCGATGAACTTTTATAAGGTATATTTTAGAGAAGAAGAGTAGGCTTAGTCTTGAATCGGTAGTCTTAAGTCGAGAGTCTCTTGGCTATCGCTTATTTTTGGACTAAGGACTCAAGACGTGGACTAAATCCGCTGCTGTGCCTTCAGTGCCAGATACTGGTTAATCACATTAATCGTTAATTTCTGCGGTGGTGTAAGAATAGCCAAAATACCATGTTTGTTCAGTTCCTTCACCATGAGTTTTTTCTCGTAAATAAATTTCTCCGCAATGGTTTTATGGTAAATGCCTTCTACATCTTTGGCAGGATCGATACTTAAGCCCTTTAGTTCGGTGTTTTCGAAAAATACAACCACCAATAAATGGTATTTCGCTATTCTTTTAAGGTAAGGTAGCTGACGTTGGAGTGCCGATAAACTTTCGAAGTTGGTAAAGAAAACTAAAAGTCCCCGTTGTTTTACTACCGAACGTATTGTAGAATATAAAACTTCGAGATTACTTTCCAGGTACCTGGTTTTTTCTTTATAAAGCACATTCATAATGCTGCCCAACTGTGATGCTTTACGATCTGCAGGTACTATAGCGCCAATATTTTCGGATATGGTAATTAAGCCAGCCTTATCTTCTTTCAGCATGGCCACTTTAGAAAGGGCAACACTTGCATTAATCGCATAATCGAGTAGACTTAAGCCTTCAAAAGGCATGCGCATTACCCGCGATTTATCGATAATACAATAAATGTTCTGCGATTTTTCATCCGTATAGGTATTCACCATCAGGCCACCTTTTCTGGCAGTAGCTTTCCAGTTTATGGTACGGATATCATCGCCACCCACATAATTTTTAATCTGGTCGAATTCGCTGCTTTGTCCAACTTTTCTGATTTTTTTGATGCCAAATTCGGTTAAATAGCGCGAAACGGCCATTAATTCATATTGACCAAGATTAATAAATGAAGGATAAACGGGCAGAATTTTCGCTCCATCAAAATTATACCGACGACTGATTAAACTCAGTGGTGAACTAATATAAACCCTGATAAATCCGAAATCGTATTCGCCACGTTTCGTTGGCCGTAAATTATAGTGGATTGATTTTATTTCTGCAGGTTTTAAATGAAGTCTAAAGTCTTTATCGCGGATCTGAAACTGAAAAGGGATTTCATCAATTACTCTTGCGTTTACTCCAAAACCATAACGGTTTTTAATTTCAATCTGGATGGGGTTTTCATCACCGTTGCTTAAACGTTTCGAAGTAAAACGATTGGCTTCGATTCCTTTGTTATTCCGGTATAAAATAAAAAGATCAATAAAAAATAAAAGGAATACTACTCCGGTTGCAATTTCGGGGATATCACCCAGCCAGGCAAAAAAGAACTTCAGCAAAAAAAGCACAATACAAAACCCTAAGGCCGTAAATAAACGATCGGTTAGGAATAGATTGGTATAATATTGCTGAAAGAATTTTTTCAAAGCGGGTTAATTGTAGAGATTGTTTAATTGGTTAATTGTTGAAACTGGTTAACTGCATACGGCAATTGCTAAACTGATCCTAGATTTGAACATGTGATTTGATCATGGGTAATTGTTTAATTCGGTTAACTGTGAACTGAAAATTGGCAACCGCAAACCGAACTATCTAGGTACTTCAATTTTTTTAATAATCTGGGTTACAATATCGCTTGTGGTTAATCCTTCCATTTCTTTTTCCGGCGATAATAATATCCTATGGGCCAGTACAGGTACCGCAACAGCAATAATATCTTCAGGGGTAACAAAATCACGGTCCTGGATAGCAGCGAAAGCTTTTGCACTGTGTACAATTGCTAAAGAAGCCCTTGGCGAAGCACCTAAATACAGTGATGAATTGTTGCGGGTTTCGTTAACGATTTTGGCAATAAATTCCAATAATTTTGGCTCCACAAATAAATTGCGGATAATTGCCCTTGCCTCTTGTATCTGTTGTACGGATAATACCGGTTTTACCTCGTTTAATAATGTTTTATTAACTAAAGTATGTTGTGCCGTTAAAATGGCCGTTTCTTCTTCCAGTGAAGGGTATTTAACCTCAATTTTAAACAAAAACCTATCTAGCTGTGCTTCGGGTAAACGATAGGTTCCCTCCTGCTCAATGGGGTTTTGAGTGGCCAGCACCATAAAAGGCTCATCCATAATATAGGTGTGTCCATCAATGGTTACCTGGCGTTCTTCCATCACCTCAAACAAAGCCGACTGGGTTTTGGCTGGTGCACGGTTAATCTCATCAACCAAAATAATATTGCCAAAAACCGGACCTTTCCTAAATTCAAAATCTCCTGTTTTAGTATTGAAGATTGGTGTTCCCAACACGTCTGATGGCATTAAGTCGGGCGTAAACTGTACCCTCGAAAATTGTGCATCAATTGATTTGGCTAGCAACTTGGCACTTAACGTTTTCGCTACGCCCGGAACGCCTTCAATTAATATATGTCCATCAGCAAGCAGGCCGACGATTAAAAAATCTATCACCTGTTTTTGGCCTACTATGATGTTTCCAAGTACCGTTCTGATCTGATTTACGGCCGCATTTAATGCAGTTAAATCGGTACGTGGGTTAAACTGTTCTTGTTCCATTGCTTTGCGTAATTTTATAAAACTGTTCTATACTTTCGTTTAAATTGATCAATTGTGTATCGCTCAGATCGCCCATTTTTTGGGTTTCGATAAAATACCTGGTTAATGTTTTGGCCAGTGTTTCGTTAATGCCAGTTTTTTCTGTTAATAACTGAGCAAAGTTGCTGTCTATTTCGTTTGTTTTAAGGTAATACCTGCTCCGCAGATACTCCATAAAATAATTGATTTTTTTTAAGGCTATATCGAGGTTGTTCCGCTCGTGATAATATACGCTGCCCACCACATTAACAAAAGCTAAGGATGAGTTGGTAAGCGGATCGGCAATAGGAATAATTCTTTGCCTGCGTTTAATATCGTAGAGTACAAAAATAATCAGGCTAAAAATGCTTAGGTAGTAGGCGAATTTCAGTTCAGGATGTTTAAAAAATACCCGGAGCATATCGGTTGTGGTGTTTTCCTGTCCGGCAAAATATTCGTCAAAAATAATCCGGTTATTTCCCTGCAGGTAGCTTAAGGTTTTTGCAGCGTATTCAGCCCCATATTTATCCAACAGGTTAAAATTGGTGTAGAAACCAGGCTCTGCAACCAAATAGAGGTTTCCTTTGCCATAACGGTAGCGGATAAAATTGGGTTTCCCGTTCCCGTTTACACCAAGAACGGTAGCTTTGCTCGTATCGATTTTATTATAATACTGACTGCCGATCCCTCTTTCGAAACCATAATTAGCCTCCGTTTTTAAGTTGGGGTTGGTAAAGTTTAAGGTGCTACCTTCTGCCGATATAGCACTAACTGCCTGCAGTTTAAGGCTTTTTTCTATCTTGCCAAGATCATAACTGGCAATAAAGGCATCATTGCCCGCATACATGTATTTCACCAGCTGATCGAAATCTGTTTTGCTGATGGCTGCCTTTTGTGCAACAATTAAATATGCTGTTTTATTAAATTTTTTAGCCTTTAAGGTGTTATAAATGGCCGTTTTAGATTGTTGGACAGTTGCTTTGGGTAAAATGTCTTTTATCCGATGGTATAAGATATACGTTCCATAAGGGATTTTATCTTTTACGGCATAAGTTGGTGCCCAGTTTGTGGGCTTGGGTTTATTGTACTGTGCAACTAAATAAAATAGGATCAGGATAGAACCAATGCTCAGATAGATTTTGTAACCTTTCATTTAATCTGGCTGTTAAACTGGTTAAACGATAGGTTAATCGGCTCAAATTTTATTTCATCAACAGGGAAATCACCATACCAGATGTAATCGAACTGCAGGGTAAGCTTGCTGAAATCATTTCTGAGCTCAGGTTTGTCGATTTCCATTAAATAATTGTAATTGGTTTTATCGGGCTGCCAGTTGATGATTTCGGCATCGTTTAATTTCTTTAATGCCCTTAAATATAAAAGCCTGACGGCCAAACGAAATTTCTTTTCGGCAACTAATCTTTGTAGCTCCTGCTCGTAATCAATTTCATGGATATTTTCGGTAATTACATCGTAAGGAAGAATGGTTTCTTTTGATTTTTTCCTGAATATATTTTCCGTTCCAATGGTTTTAATTACAATATATAAGATAATGGCCACGCCGAGACCAATAAAAATGTACCTCGAAATTAAATTAGAAGCTGCTCCCTGAATCAACGAACCGATTAAACCCCAAAACCACATCCAGAATTTATCCCACCATGATAACTGTTGCTGGCCAATTTCATCATATTGAAATTCTTTTTGTTCTTTATAATTACTTATCGAATCTTTATCAAATTTTGCCGGCGTAATTTTGGTACTATCAATCTTAACCACCTGCGTATTGGGCTTAGGTTTAACAGCCTGTGCATTGCTGATTACCGGAATAAAAAACAAAAGTGAAACCAGAACATATCGGATAAAAAAAAGCTGCATTTTAATATTCTTCAGGTCTGGTATCTATTGGTTTTTCGGTACTGCCAAAATTAGAAATGCGTTCCAGTAATCCGGGGTTTTCTTTCTGTTCTACCAAACTGAAATAAGCAAGTGTAATGGTAATAATCGGTATAATGGTAAACACCTGGCAAATGGATTGCAAAACGGTAGTAATCATGGTGAGCGTTAACGACATGTGAGGCGTTTTATGTGTAAACATACCGATCATACTAAATAAGGTTGTAGGCAAAACCACCATGCTCATACAAGCATAAACGATAATCCATACCACGATTATTGTTCCGAAGGTAACCCAGAAATTATCCTTAATTACTGCAAAACTTCGGGTAAATGAATAACCCAGCGAACCATTTTCGATGACCATAATGGGGAACATCATGGCCACATAGGGGAAGAGCCAAAAGAAAGGAACCACACAAAAGAAAAAGGAGATAATCAGCATCAGGATCAATAAAAGTGAGCTGCCAAAAACCCTGAAAAAATAGTATTTGAAATAACCCCAAACCTCATCAGTACCAGGTATTTCGTTCCCTTTTTTAACATACACAGCAATATAAGAAAGTACGGCCACGCTCATGCTGGCATAACTGGCCAATGAAAATAAAATAGATAAAAAATACTCTAAATTATATATCGATGAAAGGCCAAACTTGTTTGGGTTCCCCTCAATGCCAGTGGCATTGAACATATTGACCATCTTATATTGTTGCAATAGCATGGCTAGCATGCTGGCCACCACAAACAAACCACAAAAAGTAAAATATACCTTAATTAACGGCTTAAAGTTTTGCCGCATAAAGGTAAATGTGTCATTTATAACTTGTCCGAAATCTCTTTTTCTTCTAAATTCTAATTTCCCGATCATGTTAATCTAGTGTAGGTTGTTTATGTTGAATTTTAATGGGGTAGATAAATACATACCAAATAATAAAAGCTGCTGATGATACTAAAATAAACATGCTTAACCATAATGGCATTTCAGTATGGCGGGTAACAAAACTTTCGAAAAATGCAGCTACAATGAAAATCGGGATCAGCCCGATTACGATTTTTAAGCCATCTTTTGCCCCCTTAAGCACTGAAGCCATTCGGGTATAGGTTTTGGGGAATAAAAAACTATTGCCTAAAATTAAACCCGCTGCCCCAGCCAGTACGATGGCCGATATTTCTAGCGTTCCATGGATCCAGATCACCAGAACAGACTGAAAGCCCAGGCCTTTGCTGAAAAAGAAATATTGGAACGAACCGAGCATAATCCCATTCCTGAATAAGGAAACGATAGTGCCAAATGAAAATAAAATGCCCAAAACGAAGGTATATAGTGCTACAAAGATGTTGTTCGAGCCTATCTGCAAAAACATAATGAATGGATTATCCTGTTTGTACACCCCAAAAGGATCACCTTTGGCAATATTTTCATTGGTCATGTTTACATAAGCGTCGCCCATAATCAAACGGACAAAGGTATCATCGTACTTCGCCGATAAGGCGCCAATGGCACACGCAACCAGGAAAAAACCCAAAGCATAAAATACTTGTTTCCGATGTTGCAAAAAGATTAAGGGTAACTCCGTTTTCCAGAAATGGATAAACCTGTTCGACTTCTCTTTTTTATTTTTATAAACCGACTGATGCAGTTTAGCTGCCAGGCCATTTAAATATGCGGTGGTTTTAGAATTGGGATAAAAAGTTTTTGAGTAAGCAAGATCGTTGGTGATTTCGATAAACTGATTGGCCACCTCATCGGGATTGGCTTGTTGCATGGAATCGTAATGTTGCCACTTTTCCGAATGCTGTTTAACAAATAGTGCTTCTCTCATTTAAAGGCCTTACCAAATCTTGGGTTAAAATAGTTAAATTTTTATGGAAATGAAATCACAATTCATCTTACCTCCAAAACAAATATACATAGAAGCGCAATCTAAATCGAAATGTAAGAAAACTTTAGTTCGAAAAAATTACTGGTTGATATACTGCGATTATCTTTAAAAAAAATTATGTTTGAATATGGATAGCATCAGGATTAGCACGGCTCAAAATATTGATATTGATTATGAAATTGCCGGACTTGGAGAACGCATTGCCGCAAGGTGTATTGATTTGGCGGGCTTTATAATCATTGCTATAGTTGCCCTTGTGGTAATGGGGGCGGTATCAATAGGGATTTCGGGAGGTGCGGGTATGGTTGTGCTTTTTGTTTTTATAGCCATATTCGCTTTTTATGATCTGATTTGCGAAATCACCATGAATGGGCAAACGTTTGGAAAAAAAGTGCTTAAGATAAAAGTAATCAGTATTGATGGAACGCAACCAACCTTCGGACAGTACATTTTTAGGTGGCTTTTCAGAATGATTGATTTTGGTTTCCCTTTTGGATGGGGGGTAGTGGCCCTGGTTTCTGTTGCGGTAACCAAAAACCACCAGCGGCTGGGTGATATATTGGCCAAAACCACATTAATTAAAACTAAACCACGTACCGAATTTGCCAATGTGGCTTTTAGTTTCAAATTGCCCGAAGAATACGAACCACAGTTTAAGGAGGTTTTGCACTTGAACGATCGCGACATAGAATTGATCCACGAAGTAATTACAGGATATTATCAAACCGGCAATGCCAACCTGATTTATACCATGGCCGCTAAAACCAAAGAACATATTTTTGTGACTATACCTGCCGGAATGAACGAATTACAATTTTTAGAGGCAGTACTGAAGGATTATAACCACCTAACGGCTAATATGGGTGTTTAATCGGGCTGCTTAGCTGAAAAACATTTTGTGTATATAGGAAATCATCACAAAGTTACCGACTGTAATAACCAGTATTCTAAATATTAAGGTGCGTTGTTTCATCTGGAATTTATACAACAGGCCAGCTAAAATAAACAGCAATAACAATGGGATAGTTGGTGGGTAAAGCGACCAGCTTTTGGATAAATTGCCCTGTATAAGTGCAATAAAAGACCTTTGAAAGCCGCATCCTGGACAATCTATGCCGGTTAAAGCTTTAAAAGGACAGGTTATTAAATGATTTTGCAGCCAATCAACAAAGTTGATTAAGCTGCAAAATATAAATATGATAAACATCCTGATTAAACTACCGGTGGAGGGGTATCGTTTGGCGTGTTTTGATTATCAGATGGTTTGTTGAATGGATTATTCTGATTGTTAAATGGATTATTTCCAAAACCGCCATTTTGCGCTTCTGCCGCAGATGGACCTAAATATTTAGCTGAACCAAATCCTAAAATAGGCCAAAAGATGTATGGGAAGATCACCATACCTACAGTAAATCCTTCTGATTTTCCAAAACTTTTGCTCACTAAATTATAAAGCCAGATGGCAAATACAATATTAACGCAAGGAATAATTAACCATAAAATCCAGATCATTGGTTTACCAACAATTTCTAATAAAATGATTAAATTATAGATCGGAATGATGGCTGCCCAACCTGGTTTGCCCGCTTTTTCGAACACTTTCCACATTCCGACAATCATAATAACGATTACCGCAAGGTAAACGAATGCAATTCCACCGCCAATACCTGCGGCTACTCCGCTTGATTCATACTCATTCATAATTTTTTACTGTTTTTAAGGTGATTTAATTTAAATAGTTAAACTAAAGTAATTTTTTTAATTTAAAAACAGAATAAATAGAAGTTAAATTATTTCAACACACCGGCTACTTTTGTTAATAAAGCATCGGCCCATTCGCCATACATTTTACCACTTGGGTGCAGCCCGTCGTCGGCAACCAATGATTTATCTGTTGAAGCATTTCTGGAAGCAGGAGTAATGTCAGTATAGCTTATGCCGGCTGCAAGCGTGATTGCTTGGCTGGCGGCATTATAGTTGTCAATTTCGGTGGCGATGGTTGCCGGATTTCTTCCAGAGTTTTTTCCGAAAGGAGTAGCGCCCCAATCAGGGATTGAAACCACAAAAACCTTGCTTTTGTCGCCCCCTGCAAATGCAGTCGCCGTTTGTAACAATTCTGCGAACTCTTTTTTGTAAGTATCGATCGGATATCCGCGGTACTGGTTATTTACACCAATCAAAAGCGTAACAAAGTTATAAGTTCCTTTTAAGTTCTCTTTTTTAATGGCTGCCTGGAGCTCGTCTGTTGTCCAACCCGTAGTTGCAATAATTTTGGGGTTAGCCACAATACTGCCTTTAGCTTTTAGTAAATTCTGAAGTTGGTAAGGAAATGATTCAACCTGTTTTACAGATTCGCCAATGGTATAAGAATCGCCAAGGGCGAGGTAAGTAAAATTTCCTGTTCCGTTTGATGGAGTTGGAGCTTGATTGATAACCGGATCGTTAATCATAGAGGCATGTTTTGTGCAGCCCGAAGTTAAAAAAGAAAATAAAAAGAGGTTTAATAAAATTTTCATGTTTAAATCTACGAAGTAACTTTAAACTTAGTTTTATTACCCTTTAAATAAGCCTCATTTTAAAAAGGTTGGCGATATGGTTTTTTAATCTTTCTTTTACTTCTGCCATATCCGGTTGATAACCAAGTTCGTTTGCCAGTGAAGTTACTGCCTTATCATCAATGCCGCAGGGAACGATGTTTTTAAAATAATCAAGGTTTACATTCACATTAAAAGCGAAACCATGCATGGTAACCCAACGGCTGCATCGAACACCCATGGCGCAAATTTTACGTGCTTTTTCATTATTGGCATCTAACCAAACACCAGTATAACCAGGGTAACGACCAGCCTCAATTCCATAATCTTTCAGCGTAAGGATTACGGCCTCTTCTAAAGTGCGCAGGTATAAATGGATATCGGTGAAAAAATTATCAAGGTCAAGGATCGGGTAACCCACAATTTGTCCCGGGCCGTGGTAGGTAATGTCTCCGCCACGGTTAATTTTATAATAAGTGGCCTGTTTTTCTTTTAAACCCTGTTCATCAAGCAATAAATTTTCCGGATGTCCGCTTTTTCCTAACGTATAAACATGTGGGTGTTCACAAAAAACAAGGTGGTTGGGTGTAGGTTTTTGGGTATTGTTTACACGGTTTTCCGTTTTAATGGCGACCGTTTTATTTAGTAAATCTTCCTGCTTATCCCATGCTTCCTGGTAATCGGTTAAACCCCAATCAGTAAATATGGTTGGTTTTAAATCCGTTGCAATTACTTTTTCTGCTGCTTCGTTCATCGCTGTATATTTTTAAGAATTGCCTGCCACGTAACCCAACATATAACCATCTTTGGTTTTAAAATAGTTTACGCTTAACTCTCGGGTACCATTTGGGAGTTCAACTATTGCATTTAAAGAGCCTTCACTTTTTAGTTTAAAGGGTTTAATGTGGATATGCTGTTTAAATTCCAGTCCTTTTTTGCCATGCCACTTGTAAATGGCCTCTTTGGCGCACCAGGCTACATATAAACCCTCCGTATTATCGCCAATCTGTTTCTGGGCAAGTTCTACATCGCTCAAAAACTTATGTTTAATGCTTTTTATTTTATGCTTGATTAGTTCAATATCTACACCAACAGGGTGGTCTTTGCTAATCATTACCGCTGCATAATCGTAAGAATGGCTTAAAGAAATATGGTAGTCGAAATTAACCAGGTAAGGTTTTCCATGCTCATCAAACTGGCAATCGATGTATTCTGCTGTATTCAGCATCGTTCTTAACAGCAACCTTGTGCTCAGCCAATGCAGCAATCTTTTTCCACTGTTTAGCGAGGATATGATATCACGTTCGTGCTGCTTAAGCTGCAGTCCGGCCAACAATTCTTCTTCCGTTTCTTCAATTTTCCAGATTGCTAAAACAGAATGCTGATCAATATTTTTATGGTAAACGATTGGCATTGATTAAATTGGAGATTACATGCAAAATTATCTTAAATAAATGATAATTTAGGCCAAAAATACGCATAAAAATGATATTATCTGATAGCAGGATATTAGAAGAAATTGAGAAGGGTACAATCATCATCGAGCCGTTTAAACGCGAATGTTTAGGCACAAACTCGTATGATGTTCATTTGGGAAAATACCTGGCTACCTATAAAAGCCGTGTACTGGATGCTAAGGCGCATAACGAAATCGAGCATTTCGAAATCCCTAAAGATGGGTTTGTGCTTCATCCTGGTGTTTTATACCTTGGTGTTACTTTAGAATACACCGAAACACACAAACATGTTCCTTTTTTAGAAGGTAAAAGCAGTACGGGGCGTTTAGGAATCGATATTCATGCCACCGCCGGAAAAGGTGATGTGGGTTTCTGCAACACCTGGACCCTCGAGATATCGGTTGCGCAACCTGTTAAAATTTATGCAGGTATGCCCATTGGTCAATTGATCTATTTCGCAGTTGAAGGTAATATCGAAACCCTGTATAACTCAAAAGGAAACGCCAAATACAATAATAAAACTACAAGGCCCGTAGAGAGCATGATGTGGAAGAATAAGTTTTAGTAGTTAAAAGTTGGTTAATCGGTTAATGGCGCAAACTGTGAACTGAAAACGGCTAACTATTTTGGGTTAATCGGTTCGGTAAATTAAGGTGTTTTTGAAGCTATTAACTAAAAACTTAGAAGTCGAACTAATTTTCATGGGATCTTCATAAAAGTATGCAGTAGGTTTTGTACCTTGACGCTTATTTTATTTTACCTAACCACATGAAACCCAGAATTATTTACGCACTCAGTATCATCTGTTTATTAATTGGCTTTACCGCATTTAAAATGGACGATGATCCATTTAGCCAACTCTTACAAAAATTCGAAGATTACACCAGCAAATACCCCCAGGAAAAAGTTCACCTCCATTTAGATAAGCCTTATTATGCCATTGGAGATGATGTTTGGTTTAAAGCATATGTTGTTAATACCAAAACCTCAGCACCATCAAACATCAGTAAAATACTTTATGTAGAGCTGATTAACGAAAAAGATTCCCTTAAAAAAACGATCAAATTACCCTTAATGGGTGGTATTACCTGGGGCGATTTTAAGCTTACAGATTCACTCGGAGAAGGCAATTACCGCATCAGGGCTTACACCAATTACATGCGGAATTTTGGCACAGAATTCTTCTTCGATAAAACAATTAAGATCGGAAATAGCTGGGCTAACAAAGTTTTTACAAAAACAAGTTACAATTTTGTAAAAGAAAACAATGCAGATAAGGTAACCGCTACCGTTCATTTCGAAGATAAAAATGGCGTAGCCTATAGTGAAAATGACGTGAGTTACGATGTACAGTTAGATTATCGTTCGGTTGCCAAAGGAAGGGTAAAAACCAGCTTAACCGGCGATGCGGTAATCAATTTTACCAATAGCCAATCTTTCCAGAATAAATCGGGCAAAATCATTGCCACCATCACAATTGATAACAAACAAAAAGTAATCAAATCTATCCCGATTACTTCAACCTCCAATGATGTAGACGTGCAGTTTATGCCTGAAGGAGGATTACTGATAGAAGAATTGCCTCAAAAAGTGGCAATAAAAGCGGTTAATTCAAACGGGCGTGGCGAAGATGTAGAAGGAGTTATAGTAGATGAAGCTGGTAACGAGGTTACCAATTTTGCCACCAGTTACCTTGGGATGGGGAATTTCGTGTTCAACAGCCAGGCCGGTAAAATATATTCAGCTAAAATTAAATTTAAAGATGGGTCAGAAAAAACAGTAAAGCTTCCGGCATCAGTTAAAAGTGGTTATACCATTTCGGTAAATAGTTTGGATACCGGTAAAGTAGTGCTTAAAATTATGGGTAGTGCCGATATGGTTAATGGTGAAGAAGTAAAGGTTGTGGCGCAACATGGTGGTAACGTATATTATGTTTCCAAAGCAAAAATGGATAAGCAAGTATTGTTGGCTAATATTCCTAAAAAGAATTTACCTACGGGCATTGTTCAGTTTACCTTGTTTTCTGGTGCTAACCAGCCAATTGCAGAACGTTTAATTTTTGTAAACAATAAATCTGGTCTGCTTGATTTATCACTCAATTCAACTCAGGTTTCAGCTACTAAAAAGGGAAAAGCTAGTTTCGCCTTCGATGCAGCCAGTGGTGGCCAGCCTGTTTTGGGTAGTTTTTCTGTTGCCGTTACCAATGCAACCAAAGTTACGCCAGATGAAGACAATGAATCAAATATCCTGACTTCTTTATTGCTCACTTCTGATTTGATCGGGTATGTAGAAAAACCTAATCACTACTTTTTAAAAGATGATGTTCAAACTCAAAAAGAACTGGATAACCTGATGCTTACCCAGGGGTGGAGAAGGTTTATCTGGAAAAATATCGTCAATAATGTTGGGCCTAATATTACTTATCAGCCCGAACAGTCTATCACGATAAGTGGAACCATAACCAAAGGAAATAAGCCTGTACCTGGCGGCAAAGTAATGCTCATGGCTACAAAGGGAACCATGTATATTTTAGATACCGTAACCAATGCCGAAGGAAAATTTGTTTTTGATAACCTGAGTTTTGGCGACAGTACAAAGTTTGTAGTGCAGGCGAGGACAAAAACTGAGCGTAAATTTGTGGATATCAATTTAGATGTAGTTCCCAATCAGATTGTAACCAAAAACAAAAACGGTGCTGATATCGACATCAATGTAAACAATACGTTGATGAAGTACATTAAAGAAAGCGATAATTATTTTAACGAGATGACCCGTTTAGGGCTGCTTGAAAGAACCATAAAATTAGAAGAAGTTACCATTACCGAGAAGAAAAATCCGGCTAAAAATTCATCGAATTTAAATGGTGCCGGCCGGGCCGATTATGTAATGACGGCTGATCAGTTATCTACCTGCGTTACCCTATCTCAATGTTTACAGGGCCGTTTACCTGGAGTGATTTTTAAAAGCAATGTGCCTTACTTAATGCGTAGCCAGAATATTCCGGTTCAGATTATTGTAGATGGTATGCAGATGGAAGCCGACTTTCTGGATAATGTTATTCCATCGGATGTTGAAACCATCGAACTTTTAAAGAGCATAGGCAACACGGCCATTTATGGTTCGCAGGGAAGTGGCGGGGTTATCATCATTACCACTAAACGTGGCGATGGAGGTAGAAGCAGCAACCGTTATGCACCGGGTATTGTAACTTTTAACCCTAAAGGATTTTCGATTTCCAGAGAATTTTACTCGCCAAAATACGATTCAGCAACAGCAAGTAACAGAGCCGATTTAAGAACAACCATTTACTGGAATCCGCAGGTGGTTGCAGATAAAGACGGAAAAGCCAAATTCGAATTTTATAACGCAGATGAACCTGGAAACTACCGTGTTGTGATTGAGGGAATTGATGCTGTAGGGCATTTAGGTAGAAAAGTGTACACTTATGATGTTAAATAGTAAAAATTAGATAAATTTGAATTAGTATGCATGCATAGCTTGTGTGTTTGTCTTGATACTTTAATCTCGATACTCAATGCAATCTTGCTGCTCAATATTTCAATCTTGATACTATTTACAATATGAATACAATAAAAGTAAGTGTTAAAGACCGTTTAGCTACCATTACATTAAGCAGAGGAAAATCGAACGCTTTAAACCGCGAGTTGATTACCGAACTTGATGATATGCTTAAAAATATTGCCGCCGATGATAACATTGGCGGTGTAATTTTAACCGGAGCCGCACCATTTTTTTCTGCTGGCCTGGATTTAGTAGAGCTTTATAATTATAACGAAGAAGAAGCAAAATCTTTCTGGGAGTTGTTTTTAGGTTTCACCGCAAACATGGTTGCTTTTAAAAAACCGATGGTGGCAGCAATTAGCGGGCACAGTCCTGCAGGTGGTTGCGTAATGGCTTTAGCATGCGATTATCGCATCATGGCCGAAGGGCAGTACATTATTGGTTTAAATGAAGTTCCGGTAGGTATTATTGTACCCAATAGCATTTTTCAGTTATATGCCTTTTGGATTGGTAAAGCTGAAGCAACCCGAAGCTTGCTTTCTGGTAGATTGTATAACCCCGAAGAAGCTTTAAAAGTTGGTTTGGTAGATGAACTGGTAAAGAACGAAAGTTTGTTAACAGCTGCCGAACGTAAAATTAAAAAGTATATGGAGCAGGAAAGCAACACCTGGTCGCAAAGTAAACTGAATATCCGCGAAGAACTGATTGCTGCTGTTTCTGCAGATCAATCTGAAGCTTTAGAAAAAATGCTGGCCCAATGGTGGTCCCCGGCAACACGCCATATTTTGCAGACCATTTTAGCTAATTTACAACGGAAGTAGTTTTTAGTTGGCAGTTTACAATTTGCAACCAACAGTTAACCAATTTCAACAATTAACCGATTAACCAAATACACGATGTTCAGTTATAACTCACCAATGCTCAGAGAAGATGCTTTAAAAGGAAAAACCATTGTCATTACAGGTGGTGGAACCGGACTGGGAAAAGCAATGGGCATTTATTTTCTAAAATTGGGTGCCAATTTAGTGATCACCAGTCGTAAGCAGGAGGTATTACAAAAAACTGCCGATGAAATGGAAGAAAAAACCGGTGGTAAAGTATTGGCGGTAGCTTGTGATGTAAGAGAGGTAGAACAGGTAGAAAATGTACTTGCCAAAACATTGGAGAAATTTGGTTCAGTTGATGTTTTGTTAAACAACGCTGCCGGTAATTTTATTTCTCCAACCGAGCGTTTATCTGCCAATGCATTTTCATCCATTATCGATATCGTATTAAAAGGAACAGTAAACTGTACCCTTACTTTTGGTAAACACTGGATTAAGGAAAAACAGGCTGCAACCGTTTTAAATATTATTACTACTTATGCTTTTACGGGTTCGGCCTATGTGGTGCCATCGGCCTGTGCAAAGGGTGGCGTTTTAGCTTTAACCAGATCTTTGGCGGTTGAATGGGGTAAATACGGCATCCGTACCAATGCCATTGCACCAGGTCCGTTTCCTACAAAAGGTGCCTGGGAACGTTTGTTACCCGGCGATTTGGCCAAAAAATTCGACTTTAAAAACCGCGTGCCTTTAAAAAGGGTTGGCGATCATCAGGAACTGGCCAACTTAGCAGCATTCTTGGTGAGCGATTTCTCCGGTTATATTAATGGCGAAGTAATTACCATTGATGGTGGCGAATGGTTGCAGGGCGCAGGCCAGATGAACGGTTTGGAAGCAATCCCTAACGAAATGTGGGATATGCTGGAGCAAATGACGAGAAGCGCGAAATAGAGTAAGATATGAAATGGATGAAGGAAAACGGATAAATTTCCGATCGCCAGATAAATCATCCATATTACATTTTCCCTCTTACATTTTTATTTATCTTTGCCACATATGAATATCTTACTTTTAGGTTCAGGCGGCAGAGAAAGTGCATTTGCCTGGAAAATGAGCCAGTCTTCGCACTGCGATAAACTAATTATTGCTCCAGGAAACGGTGGTACAGGCACTTATGGTACCAATATCAACATCAATGTGAACGATTTTGACGCCATTAAAAAAGTAGTGCTAACCGAAAACATCGAACTCGTTGTTGTTGGACCAGAAGAGCCTTTGGTAAATGGTATTCATGATTTTTTTCTTGCCGATAAAGCTATCGCACACATTCCCGTTATCGGACCTAAAAAAGAAGGTGCTATCTTAGAAGGCAGTAAAGATTTTTCTAAACAGTTTATGGAGCGCCATGGTATTCCTACTGCAGCTTCTAAATCTTTTACCCCTGAAACTTTGGAAGACGGTTTAGCTTACCTTCAAAACCATGCACTGCCTGTTGTTTTAAAGGCCGATGGCTTGGCAGCAGGTAAAGGAGTGTTAATCTGTACCGAAACCATCGAAGCTCAGGAAGAATTAAAACTGATGCTTGGCGGCAAATTTGGTGCAGCGGGTGCAACAGTAGTCATCGAAGAATTTTTAAGTGGTATAGAACTTTCAGTATTTATTTTAACTGATGGTGAAAATTACATCACACTGCCTTCAGCTAAAGATTATAAACGCATCGGTCAAAACGATACCGGTTTAAATACAGGGGGTATGGGTTCGGTTTCTCCGGTTCCATTTGCCACCCCTGAGTTTTTAGCCAAAGTAGAAGAGCGTATTATTAAACCAACAGTAGATGGTTTAAAGAAAGATAATATCGATTATACAGGTTTTATCTTTTTCGGCTTAATTAAAGTTGGAGAAGAACCCTTCGTAATTGAGTACAATGCACGTATGGGCGATCCTGAAACAGAGAGTGTGATCCCTAGAGTTGAGAATGATTTAGTAGAATTGTTCATGGCTACAGCTAATAAAGAGTTAAATCAAATTAATCTTGTTATTTCTGAGCAAACTGCTGCAACCGTAATGATTGTTGCAGGTGGTTATCCTGGCGATTACCTTAAAGGTAAAGCCATTAGCGGAATCGAAAACCTGCGCCATTCTAATGCTTTCCATGCCGGAACGCTTTTAGAAAACGATGTAGTGAAAACCAATGGTGGGAGGGTAATTGCCATTACCAGTTTACAGAAAGATTTGTTTACAGCCCTACAATCAGCAACTGCCGATGCCGGAAGGATTTATTTCGATGGTAAATATTTCAGGGAAGATATTGGTTTTGACTTAATTTAAGCCAAAATACCTATAAAAAGAAACCCGCAGATTTTAATTAATCTGCGGGTTTCTTATTTCGTCATACCTTCCCGGTTTATCGGGAATTCTTATTTCGATCTACTTCCTAATAATTCCTGAAGTTTATCCTGTAAAGCTTGCTCCCTTAATCCTTTGGCAATAATTTTTCCGTTTGGATCAATTAAAAAGTTAGCAGGGATGGATTGAATACCGTACATTTTAGCTACTTCATTATCCCAGAATTTTAAGTCAGAAACATGAGTCCAGGTTAATTTATCATCTGAAATTGCTTTTAACCAGGCATCTTTTTTACCCGGACGATCTAAAGAAACACCTAAAACGGTAAAGCCTTTATCTTTAAATTTATTGTAGGCAACTACTACGTTCGGGTTCTCCTGACGGCATGGGCCACACCAAGAAGCCCAGAAATCAACCAAAACATATTTGCCTTTAAAATCAGATAGTTTTACTGGTTTTCCGGCCGTATCAGCTTGTGTAAAGTCCATCGCCATTGCACCTACAGCTGTTTTTCTGCCGGCATCAAATATATTGGCAATTTTTTTACCTGTAGAAGTTGCTTTAAGTTCAGGTGATAGTCCTGAAAAAGCTTTCTCTGCAGCCAACACCTGGTCAGGATCAGTAGCCAATTGGTTAAGTGCTGTTAAGCTGATAAAAGATTTTGGATTGTTACCTGCGTAACTTAATAAAATAGGTGTTAAAGCCGCTGATGCTTTATCGTAGCGGTTCATGGCATCTTCCCTTACTTTTGGGTCTTTTTGTTGTTCCGGGGTAAGTTTAGCATACTCTGTATTAATGGCACTGATTTGATCATCTACCGGCTTGGTTAAAGCTTTCAGTTTTTTGTTATCATCGTTAATTACTGATCCAGTAATGGCTGCATTTTTTATAGAATCAGCTCCCGTTACTTTAATGGTTGCCGGTTCTAAGAATAAAGAAAGATAATCCAAAACTTCGCCCTGGGCCGGACGGTTGATATAAGGATTTTTATTCAAGAACAGGTTTCCGGCAGCCGGATCGGTTAGTGTACCTTTAAAAATAAAGGCGCCGTTTGCTACCGTTGTAGAATCGGTTACCGATTTATCGTTACTCCTGTAAACCAGGTAAATCTTATCTCCGGTTTTTAAACCTTTAATATTGCCATCAACTGTAAATGGCTTTTGTGCTAATGCTGCAAATGGCAATATGGCCATTGTAGCTAATAATGTTTTTTTCATGCGGGTTAGTTAATCGTTCTTCAAATATAGAAATCTGTACTGCTAAAACGTAAATCGCTGTGTAAAATTATGATAGATTAGTTCCGTTTAACATTTTGAAAATTTAAATAACTTTTGTTCCTTATTTCGGATCTCTCCAGCTTAATATTTTGTATTTACTGCGTTTTTGATTTTCTAATCCTCCATAGATTAATGTTTTTTCCACTTTTTTAGGGCTTGCATTAGCCTCAAACTTATCCATGTTTTTAAAGAGATCAGAAGTAATTGTTTGTGTAGCTTTAATCTCAAATATAGAGAAGCCCTCATCAGTTGACATAAGCAAATCTACTTCATTGGCATGATTATCCTGCCAAAAGTAATACTCGTTATTTAGGTAGTTATGATAGTTTTGTTTTTGAAGTTCGGTAATGACCATATTCTCGAAGATATTTCCCTTTAACCTGTTCTTTGTCAGGGCTTCGCTGGTTTTAATTTTAAGTAAATGACACAGCAAGCCTGAATCATAAAAGTAAAGTTTTGGTGTTTTTACCAGGCGTTTATTAAAATTTTCATAATATGGCTGCAAAAGATATACAATATAACTGCTTTCCAAAACAGAAAGCCAATTTTTTGCCGTTGGCTGTGATATATTACAGGCATTTGCCAGCGCACTTAAGTTAAGTAATTGTCCTGCCTGATTGGCACATAACCCAATAAATGTCCTGAATGCTCGTAAATCTTTGATATTTAAAAGTTCAGTAACATCTTTTTCTACATAGGTTTGTATATAATTGGTAAAATATATACCGGGCTGTATCTCGCGATCGTAAATGGCAGGATAAAAACCTTTAACGCAAGTCTCTGCAAATGAATCTTCAAGTAAGTTGTTGGCTTTAAGTTCTGATAAATCGAAAGGTAAAAGTTTAAATAGGGCTACTCTACCAGCAAGGCTTTGTGTGATACCCTGCATCAAATGGAAATTTTGAGAGCCCGATAAAATAAATTGGCCCATTATTTTAGATTCATCAACTATACCCTGTAGGTAAGAAAAGAGTAATGGAGCTTTTTGCACCTCGTCAAAAATCACCTTATTGTTGTATTCGTTTAAAAAACCATTTGGATCTTCAGTTGCAAACGCCCTAACATCAGGGTTTTCTAGTGAGATGTATCTGTAATCTTTAAATATATTTTTTAATAAGGTAGTTTTTCCAGATTGCCGTGGGCCTGTAACGGCAATAATTGGGAATTTGCTTTTTTGTTGTTCAATGTATTTGCTTATATGTCTTTTAACTAATTGTTGCATAGTTAGTTGTTTTAATCAAAAATACAACAAAAAACAAGTATATACAACTTCAACTTTGAAATTACACAGCTTCTACTTTGAAATTGTACAAACACAACTTTGAAATTACACAGCGTCTACTTTGAAATTACACAAATCTAATTCAGCTTTTGATAGGTTCGCCACCATAAATCCGGCATTTCGCCATTAACTGCGGTTTGGTAATCATCATACCGGCAAGGCACCAGGTGGTAACGCTCATTTTGCGATTGGCCCGAGGGATAAGGAACCTGCATCCACCAGCGGTCTGATTTTTTACTCTTTACAAACATCATTTCTCCCGAACCATCTTTTAAGCTGGTACGGTAAATCATAAACTGCGATTTTGGCGTTAAAGGGAAATCTTTTTTACGGGCATAAAAGCCTTCAACAAAATACCACACCATTTGGGCAAGGAGGAAAGCTGTTTGCCCGTTGTTATCATAAGCCGGGTTAAATTCGTAAAAACCAATTGAGGTCAGTTTATCGTTCATACCCGCATAACGTGCAATGCGGCAGGCTTCTTCGCCATCAAAACCGTTTGGCGTAGTATTGGCATTTGCTGCAGCATCGGCAGAGCGGATGGCACCCATATCAAAACTGATCATATTTGCATTGCGGATAATGGGTTCAGTTAAGGTAATATCCTGCGCAAACTCGCCTAAGCGGTGCACATCAAAATATAACTTATCCATTACGCTCAAGCTCTCCTGGTTTACAAAATAAGTTTGATAGCCAACATTGCTAAAATTGAACAGGTAATTGGGCTGGTGAAGAAAAATTTTGTTTAGGTAACAGTCCGATCGTGTAGCGATGCCCTCATGGTCATCATCTCCGATATCAAACTGGTTATCAATAACCACCAGGTCTACTTTTTGCTCTAAATCTTCATAACCCAGGTACTGGCCGTAGGTTAAATCCTGTCCGCCGCCAATAATAATAGGGATAATGTCTTTTTTAATCAGTTCGGCAACCACCATTTTAATGGCAATGTAAGTATCCGCAATGGTAGCGCCATGTTTAATATTACCTAAATCAACAATCCTGCTGTTAAAAGCACCTTCGTTGAGTTTGTAAAATTTCTCCCTAAAATAATCAGGGGCGAGGGCAGTACCTTCGTTATTAACAGCACCTCTTCCATCAAGCACCCCAAAAATGGCCAGATCGTAAGTGTTTTCCTCAAAATCGGGAAACGATTCGGTATAGATCTGTGCTTTTAAACCCAACTGACTTGTAAAAAATCCTTGTCTGGGTGTAAAACTATCGGGGTTTATGGGGGAAAAGAAATCCGTTAATGACATATATTTAAAACTCTCGGCTCAAATATCTATTTTTGAATGCGTATTTCCACATATAGCCCGAAAAAAATAAAATGATACTGGTAACCGGAGGAACTGGATTTTTAGGATCTGAATTAATTAAGCAGTTAACTGATAGTGGTTTAGCCGTTCGGGCGCTCAGGCGTGAAAAATCTAAAATCCCTGTCCTGATCAAAGATAATCCATTGATCGAATGGTTCGAGGCTGATATTAACGAGCCTTCTGCTTTAGAAGATGCTTTTAACGGGATTACTAAAGTGTACCATTGTGCTGCATTTGTATCTTTTAACCCAAGGGATAAAAAACAGCTTTTTCATGTAAACATCGAAGGCACTTCGAATATGGTAAACCTTTGTGCCGAAAATAACTGTCGGCTTTTACATGTAAGTTCGGTTGCTGCACTCGGCAATGCCAAAAAAGGAAATAAAATTACAGAGAAGGATTTTTGGGAATATGATGCAAAGGCCCATGCCTATGGATTATCCAAATATGAAGGCGAAATGGAGGTTTGGCGTGGCATCACCGAAGGTTTAGATGCCATTATTGTTAATCCATCTGTAATTATTGGTAAAAATGCCGGTTTTGAAGGTAGTGGTGCTATTTTTAAATTGGTAAAAGGTGGATTTCCTTTTTATACAGATGGCGCATCGGGTTTTGTTGATGTAGAGGATGTAGCCAAAGCGATGATTTTACTGATGGATGCCGGAGTTTCAGGCGAACGTTATATCATTTCTGCTGATGATTATCATTATAAAAATCTCTTCAACGAAATTGCGCAGGGTTTTGGTGTTAAGGCGCCCACAAAAGAAGCCAAACCATGGATGCTTGGCATAGCCTGGCGGGCGCTAAAGTTCGTATCTGTATTTACCGGAAAAGAACCATCCATCACCAAAGATGCCGCAAAAAGCAGCGTAACCTTAAGTTATTACAATAACAATAAAGTAAAAACGGAAACCGGAATTGTTTTTAAACCTGTTGCCGAAAGCATAAAAGAAATTACCCAACATTTAAGATAATGCCCAAACAAAAAGCCTACTACATCATCGATTTCGATAGCACCTTTACCCAGGTAGAAGCACTCGATGAACTTGCAAGGATTTCGCTCAGGAACCACCCAGATAAAGAAGCGATTTTCCAGAAAATTGAAGACTATACCAATTTTGCCATGGAAGGAAAACTTTCCTTCTCTGAGAGTCTTGCACAACGTGTTAAACTGCTCGAAGCAAATGAAGATCATTTAAAACAGCTCATCAAGCATTTAAAAAAGAAAGTATCCACCTCTTTTTCCCGTAATGCTGATTTCTTTAAAAAACATGCTGATGAAGTTTTAATTGTTTCGGGCGGATTTAAAGAGTTTATTACCCCGGTAGTAAGCCAGTATCACATTAAAAAAGAAAATATTTATGCCAATACCTTTGTAACCACAGGTGATGGTAAAATTATCGATTATGACCATGCAAACCCTTTAAGCGAAGAAGGTGGAAAAGTAAAATTGCTTCAGCATTTAAAACTGGAAGGCGAATTATTTGGTATCGGTGATGGTTATTCTGATTTCCAGCTGCGAGAAAGTGGTATCATCAACAAGTTTTTTGCTTTTACCGAAAATATTGCCCGCGAGAGCATTGTTTCAAAAGCAGATCACGTAACACCAAGTTTTGACGAGTTTTTGTACGTAAATGACCTGCCGAGGGCTATTTCTTACCCTAAAAACAGGATTCTTTGCCTGGTTATTGGTGATGTTGATCCCCTAACGATTTCTATCCTTAAAAATGATGGTTTATCCATCCGTCATAAAACTTCTTTCGAAGAGAAATATGTAAAAGATGTTGGGATTATCCTTTTGGCCGATGGCGAAAAAATAGATAAAGAACAACTGAAAAATGCCGCTAAATTAAAAACAATCGGTTATCTGGGCAATGCTAAGAATAAAATAGACCTAGATCTTTGTACCAAACAGGGCATCGTGGTTTTTGATGATCCAAAAAACAACCCGCGTAATATCGATTTTATCCCTAAACGTGTTGCCGATTTTATGAATACCGGAGCCACTTATTTAAGTGCCAATTTCCCGAACCTTCAATTGCCAAAAATCGAAAAATCGCACCGTTTAATCCATATTCACAAAAATGTTCCGGGTATTATGGCCAAAATTAATACTGTTTTTGCCAAACACGATATTAATATTGTAAGCCAGTTTTTAATGACTAACCCAGAAATTGGTTACGCCATTACTGATATTAATGCGCAATACGATAAACAGTTGTTTAAATCGCTTAAAAAGATCGAACAAACGATAAAATTTAGGGTATTGTATTAGTAAATTGAAAGGCTTTGATAACCTTCTTTGCAGTGTGCTAAAAGGTGGTCAAAGCTTTACATTCCATTCGGCTACGCTTCAGTCGAGATGACGTTTTTTTAATCAAGAAGCTGCTTATATCTGCGGGATGCAGCTAAATTATGTTTCCTGCTGATTTAAGGAAATACCGCAGATACCACGCAAAACGCTTTACGCTAATCACCTGGCGCCACCCGCTCAACGCCTCTTCAACAACAAATGTTTGGGTGTCCCAATAGCTTGCGATTTATAAATCCCGGTATGTCCTGAAAATAGATATGCGGTAACACAAGCTAAGGCAATATAAATTCCTGATGACGTGCCAAATAATTCTACACCCATAAAAATACAGGCTAATGGTGTGTTTGCTGCTCCCGCAAAAACAGCTACAAACCCCATTCCTGCCAGTAAGCCCAAAGGTAATGGAATAAAGAAACTCAAAAAGCTACCCAGTGTTGCCCCGATAAAGAAAAGCGGGGTAACCTCTCCACCTTTAAAACCAGCGCTTAAGGTAAGGGCGGTTAAAAATAATTTAATGGCGAAAGTATAATAAGCTTCCTGTTGAGTAAATGCTTCTGAAATAACAGGGATGCCTAAACCAACGTAGCGTGTATTCCCGATGAGATAAATAGTCCCTATTAAAATGATGCCTCCAATAAATGGCCTAAAGGGCGGATATTTAATTTTTCCAAAAAGTTTGGTCAGTCCATGGTTTAGTGTCGAAAAACTTCTGGCGGTGAGTCCAAATAAGATTCCGGCGCCTAAGGATAACAACAGATTAACAGTATTCATTTCTGGTACGGAAGCTATTGAATAATGTGTATGGTCAACGCCCCAGGCTTTACAGGCGTAATCGGCAATAACAGCAGTAATAAATGAGGGTAGTATAGCACTGTAAGTTAAACTCCCCACAACGAAAACCTCCAACCCAAATACTGCTCCAGCCAAAGGTGTTCCAAACACAGAAGCAAAACCAGCGCTAATCCCGCAGATTAATATGACTTTTCTGTCTCTAGCTTTTAGTTTAAACAGTTTGGTAAACTGATCGGCAAATGCACCACCAATCTGAACGGCTGTACCCTCTCTGCCGGCCGATCCACCAAATAAATGGGTTATAATCGTTCCAGCAAAAATAAGCGGTGCCATAATAATAGGGATCACTTTTTTAGGCGACTGTAACTCTTCTATTAAAAGGTTGTTTCCCTTTACCACGGCGGTTCCCCAGTAATGGTAGGCCAAGCCTATAATTATCCCCGCAAGCGGCAAAAAGGCAATCATCCATAGGTGTTGTTCACGGTAATTGGTTGCCCAGCTTAGGGTTATTAAAAACAGGGCAGAGGCAGAGCCGATTATTCCACCCAATAGTGCCGAGATGAATAACCATTTCAGTGTGCTGAGTAAAAGTAATCCGAAGTTGAGCTTAATAAAACGGTTGATGGACAGAAGAAACCCTTCTGTTAAGTTTTTAACAGGCATTTAGATCAATTTTAAATAAAAATCGTAGGAGTCATCAGCCTGTTTTGGCGGTTTTGGCGGCACCCCATCGCCATCGTTTCAAATGTATAAAATTTAGTTATTTGTTGCAAAATCTTTATCACCTTTGTGCAACTAACTTTAAACCATGGATTTCACACCTGAAATAAAAGACAAACTCAACCAATTACAAGAAAAATACACTGCAATGGGGCAGGATATGGCGTCTTACCTCGATGGATTGTTGTACGCCGATTTCCTAACCTATTGGGATTATATCCACCTTGATACTTTATTAAGCTTACAGAGCCCCAAAACGCCTTTTCCTGATGAAGAAATTTTCATCATGTACCACCAGATTACGGAGCTTTATTTTAAACTTGCTTTACACGAATGCACACAGATTGCTGAACATCAAAATTTAACTGTTGAGTTTTTTACCGCTCGCGTAAGACGTATTAATGCCTATTTTAATGCTTTAACCACTTCGTTCGAGGTAATGGTTGATGGAATGGAAAAGGAACAATTTTTAAAGTTCCGTATGTCGTTATTGCCTGCCAGTGGTTTTCAATCCGGTCAATACAGGATGATCGAAATCTGCGCTACTGATTTTATCCGTTTGGTAGATAAATCCAGACGTAAAGAGTTAAGCACCGCCACCATCGAAGAACAGTTCGAAAATATTTATTGGAAATTTGGTGCAACCGAACTGGCTTCAGGCAAACAAACCTTAACCTTAAAACAGTTTATAAAAAAATATGCAGCCCGGTTTTTACAATTGGCAAAAGACCGTTCTTTAACTAATTTCTCTGCATTATATCATCAGTTACAGGCTAATGGAGCCGATGTTTCAGCCCTGGCAGAAGAATTGCGCAAGCTCGATTTATACGTAAATGTAGAGTGGCCTTTATCGCATTACAAATCAGCTGTACGTTATTTAGAGAAAGATCCTGTTGATGTGGCTGCAACCGGTGGAACGAACTGGCAGAAATATTTGCCTCCGCGTTTTCAGAAAAGAATTTTTTATCCGTTCTTATGGACAGAAGATCAGATGGAGGAGTGGGGAAAAGGATGGGTGCTTAGTGTACTTAAAACACTCAAAAACAAAGATTAATATTACGAAATGCTATTAAAAAAGCCTCTTTTTTATTAATTTGCGCGAAATAGTTAATGACAGAATGAGTGAATTATTGAATTGGAGACTGGGAGCGTAAAACACTTAATCCTTTCGATCAATCACTCATTCAAAATTCAATAATATGACCGAGACATTAGATATAAAAATCACTAAAGCAAACGAAACACGTTTAACTGTTACTGATTTTTCGCAATTACCGTTCGGTAAGGTTTTTACCGATCACATGTTTACTGCCGACTACGAAGATGGCGAGTGGAAAAATTTACAGATTCTTCCTTATGGACCGATTCCGATGAGCCCTGCAATTTCTGCACTTCATTATGGTCAGGCAATTTTCGAGGGCTTAAAAGCTTACCGTCGTCCTGATGGAAAGATCAGCGTATTCCGTGCCGATAAAAACTTCGAACGTTTTAATAAATCTGCAGCGAGAATGTCGATGCCAACCATTCCTCAAGAAATTTTTATGCAAGGTTTGGCTGCATTGATTAATGTTGACGAGAAATGGGTGCCAAATCAGGAAGATTATGCTTTGTATATCCGTCCGGTAATGTTTGCTATGGATCCATATTTAGGTGTTAGGGCTTCTGATACTTACAAATTTGCTTTATTAACTACGCCAACTGGCCCGTATTACAGCAGTGCTTTAAAAGTTAAAATTGAAACCGAGTTTACACGTGCTGATGAAGGTGGTGTCGGTTTTGCTAAAACTGCAGGAAATTACGCACGCTCGTTATATCCTTTTGAGCAGGCTAAAAAAGAAGGTTACGATCAATTAATCTGGACAGATTCGGTAACACATGAGTTTATTGAAGAAGCTGGAACAGCTAACTTGCTTTTTGTGATCGATGGTAAACTGGTTACCCCATCTGTACGCAGCACAGTTTTAGATGGTGTTACACGCGATACCATCATTAAACTGGCAAAAGATGCTGGTGTAGAAGTTGAAGAACGTAGGGTATCAGTTAAAGAAGTAATTGAAGGAATCGAAAACGGAAGCCTAACAGAAGCTTTTGCTGCTGGTACGGCTGCTACGGTAACGCATGTTGGCGAAATGGGATATAATGGTCAGAACTATAAATTAACTGATCCATCAACCAGACATATTTCAAACGGTATAGCTAAAAAGTTAAACGATATCCGTTACGGTTTAGCACCTGACGAATTTGGTTGGAACTGGGTTTTATAATAGAATCCTATAAAAATAAGAAACCCCGATACAGTAATGCATCGGGGTTATTTTTTGTTTAAGGTTTTTAGTATCAGGATTTGGGGATCAAGTATCAAGAGATTGATTCTTAGTCTTTCGTCTTTCTGTTTTGGCTTTTCTAAATTCTATCTTCGGACCTCGGGCTTCCCGTCTCCAGACTTTAAACCTATTTATCTAAAATCACTACACCTTTCGCTTCAAAGGCAAGTTCTTTTTTAGGATCGGTAATTTTTGCAACTTCTTCTGGGGTCTTTCTTGCATCTTCTGCATAATGGCGCAAAGTTTCTACTGAAATCGTTTGTTTTTTTGCCAGGCCGTCTAAAACCACTGTTTTTCCTACAATGTCTTTTGGCATAAAGAAAGCATAATCTTTAAAAGTTACACGCATTGGATCGCCATTTGGCATTTCCAGCGTCATCCAGCAACCTTTTTTCTTGCATACATCTACTACCTTACCCTCGATTTTCATATCTACGGTTTTTTTATCGCCCATAGCAGTTTCCATTTTAGCGGCAGGTTTTACATCGCCTGGTTTCACTTCTTCTCCAAATTTTTGGCCGGTGTAGGTAGCTTGTGCAAATGCAAATGCTGTAAACAAGCAAAGTCCTATGCTTAAAATGATTTTTTTCATCTTTTTATTAATTTATGAATGTTCCGGATTAATATCTTTTTCAAAGTTATTTAAAATTTTTCTAAATAGTAATGTAAAAAAAATCCCCGTTAACATCCGTTAACGAGGAAAATCATCCCTATTTTCGTGTAGACCACATCCTATGATGTACAACACTATACAATAGGCAAACCTGAATCCAAAAGTATCATTTTTGTTGCATTTGAGTGTATTTGCTTGTGGTTCAGGTGTTTGTATGTTTTTGCTGATATTGTTGTATGATATTAATACTGTGGAAGTGGGGAATTTTATCGCCAATACACATTAATTTGTAGATGTTTTTCCCCATCTCTATGCTTATCCAAATACCAGGCTAAAAACCTCCTCTATTTTACTAACCGCTTTAATTTCGAGGTTGTATTTCTCTATTGCAATGCCTTTTAAATTATATTTGGAGATATAAATGGTTTCGAAACCTAATTTATCCGCCTCGGCAATGCGTTGTTCAATCCTGTTTACCGCTCTGATTTCGCCTGATAAACCAACTTCGGCAGCAAAACAATTTTTTGAAGAAACGGCAATGTCCTGTTGTGATGAAATAATAGCAATTAATACAGCTAAATCAATAGCCGGGTCTTCAACCCTGATTCCTCCTGCAATATTTAAAAAAACATCTTGTGTACTTAACCTAAACCCACAGCGTTTTTCTAAAACAGCCAAAAGCATATTCATTCTTTTGGTATCAAAGCCTGTAGCCGAGCGCTGGGGCGTTCCATAAGCCGCTGAGCTCACTAATGCCTGGGTTTCGATTAACATAGGCCGGGCACCCTCTAGTGTAGCAGCTATGGCAATTCCGCTTAATTCTTCATCACGCTGTGAGAGTAGAATCTCTGACGGATTGGAAACTTCTCTTAAACCGCTACCCTGCATTTCATAAATACCCAGTTCTGCTGCGGCACCAAAACGATTTTTGATTGAACGTAAGATCCTGTAAACATGGTGCCTGTCGCCTTCAAACTGTAAAACGGTATCGACCATATGCTCGAGGATTTTCGGGCCTGCAATGGCGCCATCTTTGGTAATGTGGCCAATTAGAAAAACAGGTACCCCGGTTTCTTTGGCGAAACGTAATAACTCAGCCGTGCATTCCCTCACCTGCGATACGCTGCCTGGAGTGGAATCGATATGTGCAGAATGTAAGGTTTGAATAGAATCGACCACTAAAATTTCGGGCTCTAAAATCTCGATCTGCTTAAAAATATTCTGTGTCGAGGTTTCTGTTAAAATGTAGCAGTTGGATGACGGGTTTTCCTGAATCCTTTCTGCCCGCATTTTAATTTGTTGTTCACTTTCCTCCCCGGAGATATAAAGCAGCTTTTTCCCTTTTATATTTAAGGCCAATTGCAGCATTAAAGTTGATTTTCCGATACCCGGCTCACCGCCAATTAATACCAGCGATCCTTCTACCAAACCACCGCCCAAAACACGGTCTAATTCCTTATCGCCTGTTAATATTCTTCTCTCTGTTGATGATTGGATTTCATCAACCTTACTCGGCTTACTTAATTTTCGACTAGTGGTTTCGCTTTTCCAGGTAGGAACGGATGTAGAACCTTTTTCTACAATTTCTTCTACAAAGGTATTCCACTGGTTACATGACGGGCATTTACCCAACCATTTTGCCGATTCGTAACCACAGCTCTGACAGAAAAATGCGCTTTTTGATTTTGCCAATTGATTAAAATTTTAGATTACGAATTTAACCTTTCTCTTTGATAAACCCTGCAGGTTTTAAAAACCTGCAGGGTTTAGAATTACATATTCTAATAAACGAGATCATGTTTTAGGTAATTAAAATGGTTGTTCTTTTTTTAGAAAGCAGGTTTCTTTGCATGTTTGTTCCGCAAGCCCTGCCATTTGCCTTTAATCTTTTTAGGCTCTGTCATGCTGAGGCACGAAGCTTTTGTTTCATAGGTTGCAGGTGCTTCATGCCCCAGCATAACAGTATATTAAGGTTTGCTGCAAACAAAAAGTATTTTCGCTGCTGTCAGGTTTAGATTGCTTGGATCGGCCTTCTGTAATAATCCCACTTAGCCAAAACAAAAAAAGCCCGGATTTTGAAATCCGGGCTTTAAGTTAAATGTTTTTTGAGTTATAATTTGATCTCTTCGTCTTTAGCAGAGATAAAGTGAAACTCGTTTAAATAATAAGATGATTGAGCCTTCACTTTGATCCATTGGCCATATTTAAAGAACCAGCGGCGCTGAAGGTTGAAAATGCCTTTTGTAATGTAAGCTTCTATGTATGGGTGTACGCAAAGTGTTACGCCTTTTTCATTCTGCTCTCTTAAAATATAATTAAGGTTGTTTTCAATATCATCCATTAAAACGATACTCGCTTTAATTTCTCCGGTCCCATCGCAGGCCGGACATTTTTCTACCGTAACAATGTTCATTTCCGGACGTACACGCTGCCGGGTAATTTGTACCAAACCAAATTTGCTCGGAGGCAAAATTGTATGTTTGGCCCTATCCAATAACATCAGCTCACGCAAATAATCGAATAGCATTTTACGGTTTGTTGGTTTGTGCATATCGATAAAATCGATGACCACAATACCACCCATATCGCGCAAGCGCAATTGACGGGCAATTTCTTTAGCCGCCTCTTTATTTACCTGTAAAGCGTTTTCTTCTTGATTTTCTTTACTGGCAGTACGGTTTCCACTGTTCACATCTATTACGTGAAGTGCTTCGGTATGCTCTACAACTAAGTAAGCGCCACCGGGTAAGTTTACTGTTTTTCCGAAAGCATTTTTAATCTGCTTCTCTATTCCGAAGTGATCGAAGATCGGTTCTTTCTGTTTGTACAGTTTAACGATTTTTTCCATTTCCGGAGAAATATCGTGTACATAAGAACGGATATCATCGTACAGCTCTGGCGTACTTACATAAACGTTTGTAAAATCAGGGTTCAGAATATCACGAATTAACGTTGATGATCTGTCCATTTCTCCCCAAACTCTTTTTGAAGGTTCGGTAGAAGGTATTTTTTTAATGAAGTTTTCCCATTTAGCAATCAGATCTAAAAGATCTTTCTGCATTTCGGCAACTCCTCTACCTTCAGAAACGGTTCTGATAATTACCCCAAAATTTTGAGGTTTAATACTTTCGATAATCTTTTTTAAACGATTACGTTCGGTATTACTTTTAATTTTTTTTGATACAGATATGGTATTGGAGAATGGCACCAGTACCACATACCTGCCGGCAATCGAAATGTCGGAACTTAAACGTGGTCCTTTTGTAGAAATTGGCTCTTTAGCAATTTGTACAGGTAGGAGCATGTTTTTACTGAGCACATCAGAAATTTTGCCTGCCTTATTAATATCGGCTTCTAGCTTTAAATTATCTAATAATGTGCCTGTAACCGAGCCATTACGCTTGATCTTAGTTAGCTTAATTAAAGATTGCACCTGAGGGCCCAAATCAAAATAATGCAAAAATGCATCTTTCTCATAACCAACATCCACGAAAGCAGCATTCAGGCCAGGCATAATTTTTTTAATGCGGCCCAAATAAATATCGCCTACGGCGTAGTTATTATTGATTTGTTCTTTGTGAAGCTCAACAAGTTGTTTGTCTTCAATCAACGCTATGGTAACTCCGGCAGGAGTCGAATTGATAATTAATTCTTTTACCAACAGCTACAGATTTAAGGCTTTCGCCTATTAACAAATGGATAGTAAATAAAAAACATTGATGTAGCCTAAAATCATACAATAAAAAAATCATATAAATGGTTTAAACCTCATAGTGTTTACTATGAGGTTTAATAGGCTTAATCAAAATAAGAAACTATTTTTTCTTATGTCTGTTTTTTCTTAAACGTTTTTTACGTTTGTGCGTAGCCATTTTATGTCTTTTTCTTTTTTTACCGCTTGGCATAGTTTTAAGTTTTAAATGTTTTTATTAATCTGTTAATTAATTTTTATTCTTTAGTTCAGCCACCTTCTTATCAATAAAAGAAGATAAGGTTGGGTTAGCCGCTAATTTTTTGCTTGCTAAATAAGCATCTACTGCTTCTTTGTTTTTGCCTAAATTTTCTAAGGCTGTACCTAAGTAGAAATAAGCTTCAGGGGTTGGCGCTGCCGCGATTACCGTTTTAAAACGGGGAATTGCTTTGTCGAACTGACCTGATTTTATAGAGAATAATCCTAAATTCATATTCGCTTTAACGTTTTTAGGTTCTTTAGCCACCACTTCGAGCAACATTGCAATACCTTGCATTGGTGCGCCCAAACCGTTTACTATCGTAACACCTAAGCCGGTTTTAGCTTCAATGTTTGTAGCGTCTTTCTCTAATGCGTTTTTGTAAGATGTATTGGCTTTCTGCAATAAAGCAGGTTGTGCCAGACTATCTTGTGTACTTTCGAAGGCTTTTATAAACTGGTTACCTGCTGCCAACCATGTTTTTGCTGATGGTTCGCCCTGGGCTACAATTTCTAAATAAAGTGCAGATGGAGTAATTTGCTCAACATCGTCCCATTTCTGGGCCAGTTGTTTTGCCACTTCGATCTTTTCTGCACCATCAGCACCTTTGTAAGTGTTTTCTAAAGCTGTAATATCTGTAGCCAGGTTTTTATTGATTACATTTTTTGCAGCAGTAGATGATGTTTCAATGTTTAGTGCCGATGAAGTAGACGCTGCTGCTGCCCCGGCCATTGGACCGTTGGCTGGCATTTTGCCGTTTTCTTCAGTTGGTTTTACTAAACCCTTAATGTCTCTTGTAAATAAAAATGCAACAAGCAATACAATCGCTCCAATAATGATGGTTTGTTTTGATCTGATGCTGCTATTCATATGTTTAAGACTTAGGCTTCTACGTTAATTTTTTTTGAATTGCTTTTCACTTTGTCAACAAATACTTTTGCTGGTTTAAAGCTTGGAACAAAATGTTCCGGGATAATTATTGCAGTGTTTTTTGAGATATTTCTCGCAGTTTTTTGCGCTCTCTTTTTAACAACAAAGCTTCCGAAGCCCCTAACGTATACATTTTCACCGCCAATCATGCTGGTTTTGATAACCTTGAAAAATGCCTCAACTGTTTCCTGTACATCAACCTTCTCAATTCCGGTTTTTGTTGATATTTCTGAAATAATATCTGCCTTAGTCATATTTTATTATTTATTATATTATGTGTTTTAATATTACTACTGTTTTGGGGTTGCAAAAGTATTGCTTTTTAATGAGATAGGGAAATAAAAGATGATTTTTTTATCTCCAGACTTATCACCCTATTGCAACTTTTTTTTAAATCGGATAAATACACCGTAATTTGCAACAATGACATTTCAAAATGAACTCATCAATTGGTACCTGCTAAACAAGAGAGATCTGCCCTGGAGGCATACCAATGATGCTTATACCATCTGGTTATCAGAGGTTATTTTACAACAAACAAGGGTGGAGCAGGGCCTGCCGTATTTCAATAAATTTTTAGAAAATTTTCCCACTGTTAACGATTTTGCCAGTGCTACAGAAGCGAAAGTTTTAAAGCTTTGGCAAGGCTTGGGCTACTACTCAAGGGGAAGAAATATGCATGCCACCGCGCAGATTGTGGTGAAATATTACCATGGAATCTTCCCAAATCTGCATGATGAGCTGATAAAATTGAAGGGAATTGGCGACTATACGGCAGCCGCAATCTCTTCTTTTTCATCAGGAGAAGCGCGTGCCGTGGTTGATGGAAATGTATTTCGCGTACTCTCCCGTTATTATGGTATTGATACCGCAATCAATTCTCCGGCAGGAAAAAAAGAATTCTATTCGCTGGCAAATGAGTTGCTTTATCAGGACGATCCTGCACTGTACAACCAGGCCATTATGGAGTTTGGGGCAATGCAGTGTAAACCTAAATCGCCAAATTGCGGCATTTGCCCGCTTAATCAAACCTGTTACGCCTTTAACCATAAAGTGGTGAATGAGCTTCCGGTAAAGCTTAAAAAGGCAGCACAGAAGCATCGTTATATCAATTATTTTATCTGTTTTGAGGAAGGGCAGGTATTGATAAGGGAAAGGCAGGCTGGCGATGTTTGGCAGCATCTGTATGATTTCCCTAGCATAGAAATGCTTCAGCATCAGAATACGGATGATGTTGTTTTTGTTGATCAGGTGAAAAATACCTTTGGAAACGATGCCGTTTTTGAATTGATTAGTGCAAAAAAACATATATTAACACACCAAATAATCCACGTTCAATTTTTTGCATTAAAAAATTATATATTTAACTTTAATAAACAAAAGGAACTTAATTGGGTTTCTTTAGATAAGTTAGATGAGTTACCGCAGCCAAAAGTAATCCACGATTTTGTACAGGAATACTTTTTTAAAGATTAAATGGAGTAACTAACCATCTTGGCTGATTATATTTATAACGAAACAACTAACCAAAAATATTTATGTCTGGGATTAACAAAGTTATTTTAGTAGGCCATTTAGGCAAAGACCCTGAAGTACGGCATTTAGACGGTGGCGTAACGGTAGCCAGTTTTCCATTAGCTACATCAGAAACCTATAACAAAGACGGCAAGAGGGTTGAGCAAACGGAGTGGCACAACATCGTATTGTGGCGTGGACTGGCAGAAGTAGCTTCGAAATACCTGCAAAAAGGCAAATTGGTTTATATAGAAGGGAAACTGAGAACAAGATCTTTTGAAGACAAAGAAAAAGTTAAAAAATACGTAACCGAAATTGTTGCCGAAAACTTTACCATGTTGGGTAGGAAGAGTGATTTTGAACAAAGCCCTGCTGCGCCCACGCATCAAAGCATAGAATCGAAAATTGAAGATGAATTTACCATCGGTCCATCAGATGAAAATGGAGACCTTCCATTCTAAATTCGGATTTTACTGATCACATACAAGGAGCTGCCTGATAAGAGGCGGCTCTTTTGTTTTGCGAATACGGTTTAAACGTCATATTTAAATTTGTCATTCTGATCCGATAGTTATCGGATGCAATGAAGAATCTTTACCTTCCCTGGAAAAAATCGCTAATAGGCGCTGTCTAAACCTTCGATTATTAAAAAGAATCTTCATGGCGTTCAGAATGAAGTAAGGGGTTTTATAGGGACGATTGCCTGCTCATTTAAAAGTTTCAATTTAAGCAGGCTAGTCGTATAAAAAAAATCCTGTTCTTTTGGGAACAGGATTTTTTATAATGAGTATGGTAGACTAATTAATCTTTGTATAATAGATGTTCAGTTTCATTTTATTAGTGGCTGTACTACCTGTTCCAATGATTGATCTTTCAGCAGAAGCTGCTGTAGGCACAGTTTGGAAAAGATTATAAGAGGTTGGCGCCAAAAATGTACCTTCGTCTTTTATGTTGCCATCAACCAAACTTTGAACATAACTTGTTACAATAAAAATATAACGGTTTTTTGTTGAATCAAAATAACCACCAAACAATGCCTCACCTGCAGCTGATATGCCAGAAGAGCTTACTGCAAAATTAGTATAATCAGGAACATTGGTAGGTTGGTGTGCAATATCCCAACGGTATAAAGAAAGTCTTTGTGCAGCATTAAATGGGTATGCAGGCGCGCCGCCACCAAGTTCTACAACCAATTCAGCTTTATTAATAATTGCTTTTCCGTAAGTGCCGGTAAAGCCTGTTAATCCATCAAAGCTGATTTTTGTTTTAACACCAGCCAGGCCTTGCAAATAAGTTACATTATTTGATGCCGAGGGTGCATCAAGTTGTGCTCGTACAGGTGTACCTGCATAATCATGTTTAAAAGTTGCTGCTACACCAGAATATCCACTGGTGGTTGATATACCAATCGGGAAGTTCACACTGCTCGTATCTACCCCACTCGATGAATTGGTTTTTTTCCAAACCAGCTGTACGTAAGAATCTGCGCCTGAAAAATTGAAAAACCCAATACCACCAGTACCTGTTGATGATGATTTGTTCACCTGTGCATACAAACCTTTAAAAGCATTCACAAATTTAGCATTTGATGAAGTGCCTGCTGTACCCAGGTTTAAAATATTGTTCTGGATAAAAAATTTGTTAAGCGGAATCCTGATTTGCGCAGGTACTACTTTTAGAGTATCAGCCTTACCAGTAACAATATCGTATATTTTAGTTTTGGTATTCGGAACCAGTTTACCAGTAAAATTTCCTAATAAAGTATTGTTAATCGCTTGAACATCAGAACTCTTATAATTAGTTACCGGATTGGTTAATTGAAATACATCAATACTGTATTTAGAATTGGTTGTATCGCCGTAGAATTTAGTCACGGTGCTCGATTCGTCGAACTTCAAGACTAAAATTGCTGAATCAAGTTGAGGTGCAGTTCCAAAATCATAACTTGTACTTATAGGATAAACAGTCATTGCTATACCAGCTTCCGTTTTGCCAAAAACAGGATCAACCATGTAACCTAATGGATAGCGGCTTTGACCGAAAGTGGTTGCAGCGGTTTCCTCAACCAGTTGGGTGGTTACCGGCGATACCACTAAGGTTCCCGTAATTGCACTGTTCGGATCAACATCTAAACCAACACTATCGGGGTTTTTACATGATGCAAAAAGAAAAAGACCTATCAACAGGGTTAATAAGTCTTGTTTTGTAAATTTCATATTTTAAATAATAATACCTAATTAAGCTACTGAAACCAATTCATCATTTGAAATTTCTTCATAAAAAGTATAGAAGTTTTCAAAATTCTCGGTTAAGTTAAAAGCTAATGTTGGCTTATTGGAATCTTTAACAAATTTTAACACATCTTTACTTAGGTTTTCGTCTGCTAAAACCACTGCATCTGAGTGTGTTATAGCGCCAATGTGCATGCTGTCGCAGTTAGATGGTAAGAATGCTTTAGTGTCATCCTCAGTCATATTGGCCATTACTGCTTTGGTCGCGAAGTTGGCGTTTAATTTTTCTGTAAAGCCATCTTCATATATAGAGTACACTACTTTAGAATTTTTGAAAGTAGGGTCGTTTTTATAAGTGGTTTTAATGTAAGCAGGAACCAATGCACTCATCCAGCCGTGGCAGTGAACGATGTCTGGTGCCCAACCTAATTTTTTTACGGTTTCTAAAGCGCCTTTGCAGAAGAAAATTGTACGTTCATCATTGTCGTCGAAGAATTTTCCGCTGGCATCTCTAAATACCTGTTTGCGTTGAAAATATTCTTCATTGTCTAAGAAATAAACCTGCATGCGTGCAGCTGGGATGGAGGCTACTTTAATAATTAAGGGATTATCGTTGTCATCAATAATGATGTTCATTCCCGACAAGCGTATTACTTCGTGTAAACGATTTCTTCTTTCGTTGATATTACCAAACTTTGGCATTAAGATGCGGATTTCAAATCCTTTTTCTTGCATAGCCTGCGGTAATTGACGCGTAATTTCAGAAATTTTAGTAAGCTCGAGGAAAGGCGACATCTCGTGTGTAACAATCAGCAGCTTCGTTTTTGCCATCTCCATATTCTAAGAAAATATTAAGTTAAATAAAAGATAATGAGCTGCAAAGGTAAGCATAATAATACTATTTATCAATATAGCAAGCATTTGTTTGGTTTCGTTTAGATTAATTTACACCTTTACGGCTTTAATTTAGATTGTCCGAATTGGAAATATTTAAAACCAAAGCAGCGCTTAAGGCTTTTTTGCAGCCTTTAAAAGCATCAGCTAAAAAAATAGCTTTAGTACCTACCATGGGTGCTCTGCACAATGGCCATATATCATTGATAAAGCTGGCCCAGCAAAATGCCGATATCATCATCTGCAGCATTTTCGTAAACCCTACACAGTTTACAGATCCTAAAGATCTGGAAAAATATCCAAGGCCGATTGAACATGATCTGGCCATGCTTGAAGATGCAGGTTGTAACGGCGTATTTATGCCCAATGTGGAAGAAATGTACCCTGCAGGTGCCAGCGAAGCCTGGCATATCGATTTGGGTAATGCGGAGTTTTTGTTGGAAGGCGAGTTTAGAAAAGGCCATTACCAGGGCGTAACGCAAATTGTAAAAAAATTATTTGATGCTGTTGAGCCCGATGTGGCCATGTTCGGACAAAAAGATTTTCAGCAGGTATTAATGATTAAAAATATGCTGGCTTATTTTAAGTTGCCAATCACCATCATTACCTGCCCGATTATCCGCGAAGAAGATGGTTTGGCCATGAGTAGCCGGAATATCCACCTATCGGCCGATGACCGCCAAAATTCATTGGTATTAAATAAATCATTACAGTTTGTTGTCGATCATTTTAACGAATATTCGTTAACTGAACTAGAAAGTAAAGCAAAATCCTTCTATAATAATATAGATGGTGTTGAACTGGATTATTTTATCATTGCCAATGGCGATAACCTCGAACCAGCCAAATCGAAAGATGAAAATAACCTGGTTGCTCTGGTTGCTGCAAAGGTAGGAACTACGAGATTGATTGATAATATGATTATTAAATAATGGAAGATGGGAGAGGTATGATGTAGTATATCGTTAATGGATCATAATCTTATGGTTGATGGCTAGGGGAACTAAGCTATCTGCCATGAATCATCAACGATCAACCCGTAGCCTTGTATTGCTTTTGCGAAACTCCAAACTGATGACTGAAAACTCCAAACTGATTACTAACTTTGCCGAATGGTTATCACAATATTAAAATCGAAAATACACCGTGTTAAGGTAACACAAGCCGAATTGAATTATGTTGGCAGTATTACGATAGATGAGGATTTGATGGATGCAGCTAACATTATCGCTAATGAGAAGGTGCAGATCGTAAATAATAACAACGGTGCGCGTTTCGAAACCTATGTTATTAAAGGCGAACGTGGTACAGGAACCATCTGTTTAAATGGTGCAACTGCCCGTTTGGCGCAGCTTGGCGATATCCTGATTATTATGTCGTATGGCTCATTGCCGATAGAAGATGCTAAGAAATATAACCCGATTCTGGTTTTTCCTGACGATAACAACCACTTGCTAAAATAAATTGTGACCTTCGATCTCAAAACGGCGCTAAAGTACATTATCCTGTTTTTGATCGGGATAGGGGTATTATATTTAGCGTTTCGGGGTCAGGATTTAGGAAAGATCTGGCAGGAAATTAAAACGGCCAACTATTTTTGGGTAATTACTTCTGCCCTTGCCGTATGGATTGCTCATGTTTTACGGGCACTGCGCTGGCAGATGTTATACCGTTCTATCCACTACAAAGTAAGCTTCTGGAATGCTTACCATGCCGTAATGATTGGCTATCTGGCTAATCTTGCCTTACCCCGTTTTGGAGAAATTGGCCGCTGCTCTGTTATTCACAGGGCCGAAAAAGTACCTATGTTTGCTTCTATAGGTACAGTAATTACCGAGCGCCTTTTTGATGTACTGGTGCTTTTTCTCACCAGTTTAGCAATGCTGATCTTTCAGTATGATATTGTGGCCGATTTTCTTTATGAAACCATTTATGTTAATCTTGTTAAAAAATTAAGTACGGTTAACTATTTGTGGTTAGTTGGCTTAGGTATCGTTATACTGCTGCTCATTGCTATTGCAATATATTTTCTCCGTCAAAAATTCAGTAAAAAATTCTTGCGCATTTTTGTAAGCCTGCGCCAGGGATTTGGCTCCTACAGTAAACTAAAACAAAAAGGCTTGTTTTTAACCTATACGTTAGGGATATGGGCTTTTTATTCATTTTCCATGTATTTCGCCTTTTCATCCATTCAGGCTACATCAGGTTTACATTTTAATGCCGCGTTTACAGCAATTGTATTTTCTGGTTTTGCCATGGCCGCCCCCGTACAGGGTGGTATCGGTGTTTTCCACTGGATGGTTGCCCAATCACTGGTGCTTTATTCTATTTCTTTTAAAGATGGGTTGGCTTACTCAACCATTATTCATTCCTCTCAGGTTTTACTCATACTGATATTGGGCTGTTTAAGTTTAATGTTAATTTTATTTAAGAAACAAGGTAGATAGCTCATTCTCTTAATTAGCCCTGTTTTCTTCTTCACTTTTTTTGTTTTCTCTGGATGTATAAGTCGAACTTCCAAAATTAAAAGTTAAACTAAAAACCAATCTTTGCGAAGCGAAATAATGATAGAAATCGTTATTAATAATGCTTTTCTCTCTAAAAACAAGCCTTCTTTTTATATTGTCGAATGCATCGTAAAGCGTAAGTTTAGTATTAAGCCTGTTTTTTAACCAGGTTTTTTGTACACCAAAATCGATTCCGTAAACCGGGGCAAAAATATAAAGGCCATTACCACTTTTCGATTCATAGGTATAACTTACATCCAATATCCAGTTTTTTAAAGAAAAAACCTGACTACCATTAACGGTATAATTGTATATGGGTATTTCGTAGGTATTTCCAAAGTAAGGCGTTAATTTCTTGTTGTAATAAAAACCGATGTTGTTGTTCATTCGCCACCACTTGTTGATGGTTATCGGAGAACTGACCTGTAGATTCGCAAATTTTCTGTAAGGTAAGTTTCTGCCCAGAAAAATCAGTTCATTGTTTATTGGGTTATATTCTGGATAACGCCCCATTGGATCAGTTTCCTTCCCCGCATTTAATGAAATATTAAGGCTCTTTCTGCTAAAAGACAAAGCGAAAAGGTCGGTTGTAGAAGGCTGTAGATAAGGGTTGCCTATCCAATAATGCCTTGGACTGTAATAAAAGCGAAATGGGTTTAACATAGCAAAAGTGGGCCTTGTTAATCGCCGGCTATAACTAAAGCTGAGCTGTGCACTTTCGTTCATATTATAGGTAATATTGAAGCTTGGAAGCCATTTAATATACGTTTTTTCTGTAATGTTACCTGTAGTAACAGAATTGGCTATTGTGCGTGTGTGCTCTGCCCTTAAACTTAAACTGTAATTAAATTTGCTCCGCTGGGCATTATAAGAAAGGTAGCCGGCGCTAATATATTCCTGGTAACGGAACTGATTACTTCGGTTTTGGTCGAGGCTAAAAATATCATTGGCCAATGTATCATAACGGAGGTCGTTCTGAGTGGTTGTATGTGCAAATTTACCGCCAAATTCTAATTTTCCTGCGCTAGTTTTTTGCGTATAATCTGCCTGTGCAGTTCCAGTTAGTATATCATTTCTGGAGTTTGTTTTCCAGTAATTTACCAACTGATCATTGAGCGCATTGCGATTTTGAATATCTTCTGTTTGTTTATTGTTAATTTGGGCTAAAGAAGTAATTACATGAAGTTCGCTGTTTTTAAACTGCGCGTCGTAATTGATGCCCCCTGAATAGTTATGCTGCTTCGGAAAAGCATTATTATCGCTTTTAACAAGGGCAATGGTTTCATTTAAGTTATTGCTTTGAGTGAGGAGTTGATTGCCAGATACTGCATTTCTATCCATCTGGTAAGTGCGGACAAAGGCTTCCAGGTTTTGGTCTTTTTTTACCTCATAAGTTACTCTTGCCTGCGTGTTAAAATTCTGATTGGAGGTAATGGTTCTGGTATCAGTTGTCATGGCATTTGTATTGGTTAAATACTGCAAAGAATAATACTTATAAAAAGTACTCCCGCTGGTATTGCCAAGCCTTAAGTCGTAAACAAACCGGTTTGTTTTAAGCACCATGGATAAATTATTATCCAATAAACTGTAATTGTTTTGCTGAAAGTGGGCATTATAGGTGCCTTTTAAGCCTAAAGACAAATTTCTTTTCAGTTTTACATCAATAATACCCTGATATTCCCCATCATATTTTGAAGAGGGCTGGTTGATCATTTCAATCGATTCGACCATATCCGGCGATAGACTGCTTAAGTAAGATAGTATTTCATCATTGTTCATATTTATGGGCTTACCATCAACAAATAATGTCGGAGTTGCCCTGCTCGCCATTAACATGGTTCCGTCTTCATTAACCTGAAGACCGGGCAGCTTTTTAAATACATCTAACAGATTAGAAGCCGATTTGAAGAACACGTTGTTGGCAATACCTATTTTAATCTGACCATTTTTAGTGCTAAAGGCAGGCACCCCACCAGTAATCGTTACTTCATTGAGCAAATTGATATCTTCTGTCATAAAAATATTGTCAAGCGCTAATATTTTCCTGCTATTCTGATCAATTAATAACTCCCTTTGTACTTTTTGATAACCCATTAGGCTTATCGATAAGACGTATTTACCGCTGGAGATTTCACTAAACTGAAAAAATCCTGAAGTATCGCTGCTCGAATATTTTATTAGTGCCTGGCGATCTTGATGCGTTAATGTTAAACTTGCGGAAGGTAAACTTTGCTTTGTTTTGCTGTCAAACACTTTTCCTGTAATGATTTGCGCATTCAGCAAGGTACTCACGGAGAAAAAAAGGTAAAATAGTATGATGGATTTCATCTTTTCAGATTTGGTTTTTAAGATGACCAAAACTAAAAGAGTGGAGTATAAAACCGGTTTTGATTCTCAGATTTCGAAGTCCGGAATTATAAAACAGTACAAATCACTTATGATGGAACAACCATTAATTGTTCCTTGTAAAGCGTTGGGGTTGTTTTTTTGTACTTTTTAAAAGCGGTATAAAATGTGGATTTAGAATTAAAGCCTACCTCGTAACCAATAGCCTCTAGCTTGATACTGCTATTATTAACAATTAAACCACAAGCCTCGTTTATTCTAAATTCATTTATATAGGCCGCAAAACTTTTGCCCAAATTATCGTTAAGCAATTGCGAAAGCTGATGGCCCGAGATATTGATTTTTTTAGAAAGATCGTTTAATTTAAGATCAGGATTTTTATAAAGTTCCTCCCCCATGATGATTTTTTCAAGTTTTTCAGTTAAAGCCATTGCCTGCTGTGGCGCAATTTTTTTGTTTGCATAACGCATCGAATCCCGGCTGCCTGAAAGTAAATTGCTGGTTTTCCTCCTGCTGATAAACAAGAAAGTATTTAGGTAAAGAACGGCAGAGAAAAATAAAGCACCACTAATACACGGGCCATTAAAAAAAGAAAAAACAGGGAATTTAAATGCAGCAGGGACCATTATATTTCCAGCAAGTACAGAAATTAATAATAACTCGGTTATAGAGATTTTTTCGCTTTTGATGAATATTTTGGCAAAAACACCTCTAAGTAGCCAGATTGATAATATGATGTAGATGGTAAGCTGTATTGAGATTATTCTTCCGATGTAATTTTCCCAGATATTCGGTAGGTTGTCATATGGGGCAACGATACCGGCAGTTAGGATTGTTAAAATCCAAAAAAAATAAGTCGCTTTTTGTATGGTTGTTATTTTCGTTTCCTGTCCTGGCGAGGATTTAATAAAATAAAACAGGGATGGACCAACCAAAGCACTTCCTAAAATGCCAATTTGAATATAAATACCTGGGAGCGCCGGATGAAAGTAAAAAAGTAAAGATTTGCTGATTTTTAAACAAACCGACAAGAGTAAAATTCCTAAAAAATAAGAAGGTATTGATTTCTGTTTTTTGAATAATAGTAAATACGCGCTAATGATAAAACCATTAAATGCACCCAAGGCACTAAAAAAAAATAATATTTGTTGGCCTAAGTTCATTTAGCAAAAATAACAATCTTATGTTAATGCCAAAGTTATGATAGTCAATACTTTTATTGGTCTTATTAAAATTCCTGATAGTTGAAGTGTTACAGGCTGAAAAGTTGGAAGATTATTGGAGGCAACATTCAAACATTTATCACTTAAAAATAAATTGCTATGCAGCCATAGTAATTTAGATCAGAAATGCTACATTTGATTTACTAACCTTTTATACATAAATGTTATGCATTTTGAATTAAGTGAAGAACAATTAATGATCCGGCAGGCTGCCCGTGATTTTGCGCAGCAAGAATTAAAGCCTGGCGTAATCGAAAGAGACGAACATCAGAAATTTCCTGCCGAACAGGTGAAAAAACTTGGAGAACTGGGTTTTCTGGGCATGATGGTGAGCGAAAAATATAATGGTAGCGGCCTCGATGCCATATCGTACGTTTTGGTAATGGAAGAGTTATCTAAAATCGATGCCTCTGCCTCCGTGGTGGTTTCTGTAAACAATTCTTTAGTTTGCTACGGATTAGAAAAATATGGAAACGAAACCCAGAAAGAAAAATACCTTAAGCCACTCGCTGCAGGTGAAAAAATAGGTGCTTTCTGTTTGTCAGAGCCTGAAGCCGGATCTGATGCGACCTCGCAGCATACAACAGCAGAAGATAAAGGAGATTATTATTTACTTAACGGTACCAAAAACTGGATCACCAACGGTAGTACCGCATCAACCTATTTGGTTATTGCGCAAACCCATCCTGAATTAAAACATAAAGGCATTAACGCTTTTATTGTAGAGAAAGGGATGGAAGGTTTTACGGTTGGACCAAAAGAAAATAAATTAGGCATTCGTGGCTCTGATACACATTCTTTAATGTTTAACGATGTTAAAGTGCCAAAAGAAAACAGGATAGGTGAAGACGGCTTTGGTTTTAAATTTGCCATGAAAACGCTGGAAGGCGGACGGATCGGTATTGCTGCCCAGGCTTTGGGTATTGCACAAGGGGCTTTTGAACTGGCTACACAATATGCAAAAGAACGTAAATCGTTCGGTAAACCCATTGCAGAACATCAGGCTATTGCCTTTAAACTGGCAGATATGGCTACACAAATAGAAGCTGCCAGGTTACTCGTATATAAAGCTGCCTGGTTAAAAGATCAGGGTTTGCCTTATACCCAGGCAGGTTCTATGGCAAAACTTTATGCCTCAAAAGTAGCCATGGATGTAACCATAGAAGCAGTGCAGGTACATGGCGGTTACGGTTTTGTAAAAGAATACCATGTAGAGCGTTTAATGCGTGATGCTAAAATCACCCAAATTTACGAAGGTACTTCGGAGATACAGAAGATGGTGATTTCGAGAGAAGTGATTAGGTAGTTTTGAGCTGGGCGCTTGGAGTTGCTACTCCGAACGCCTAACTCAATCCTAGTGATGAGTTTGGGGTTATTGTTATTTCTCCAGACTCTCAACTTAAAACTCCAAACTTAATCCTTCTCTCCAGCTACCGCGCTAAATACTGCCTTAATCAAAGCCACCACGATAGCTAAAAATGCAGCGGCAATAAAACCTGTAGTGTTAAAAGAGGTCATCATGTTATCAACCAGTAAAATCATTAAAACGGTGATAATGAACGATACCAATCCTAAGGTTAAGAAATTAACAGGGAATGTTAATAATCTTAAAATGAAACCAATAGTGGCATTTGCAAGCGCAATCAGCACAGATGCAATAATAGCATTACCATAACCATCAATGGTTACACCCGGTACCAGTTTTGCGCCGATAAAAAAGGCTAATCCTGTTAAAAGGATTTCGATAATAAATCTCATAATTGTTTATTTTTGTAAATGTTTAAACGCTTTTTTAAATATTCGGTTATCGTTGGAATTTCAATATCCGCATTTTCATGTTCGAATAGAAACAACAAACCAATCATTAAGTTTTCTGGGGACAGTTCGTCAATAATAATCAAAAATATTGATGAGGCAAGCCTCTTGCAGGTTAAAAATGCCTATCAGGCTAATGCAGATACCATTAATATGGTTTCGGTTTTAATTAAACCCGGCGAGTTAGATCGCATTCAGGACGAACTGGAGGTAACTGGAAAAGTTAAAATTCTTGGCGATTCGCTCATTTTTAAACCCGATCAACCTTTTGTTAAAGGCAAAGATTATTTGGTAGAAAGTTATATCGGCGTCAAATTCGCTACCGTTGGCAGTCTCATTGCAGGGGGTACAAAGCACAACCTGCAACCGCAAAAACAAACACTTAAACGGTAATAATCAGCATAATAATTGAAGCAAGTGTTTGATTTTTTCTAAAAATTTACTACATTTGCATCGTAATCGAAGAAAAGAGAAGGGGACAGTGTCCCCTTTTTCTATGAAATCAGGTTAAAATATGCAGGTAGAAAAGAGAGTTGCAGCCCTCGTTGAGGAAAAAATAGCAGACCGCCCGGAATTGTTCCTGGTAGAAGTAAAAATGTTGCCAAACAATAAATTAATTATTCATGTTGATGGTGACGAAGGTATTAGCATACAGGATTGTGTGGCAATAAGCAGGCATGTTGGTTTTCATCTCGAAGAAGAAAATACAATAGAGCAGGCTTATAATTTAGAAGTTTCTTCGCCGGGTGTTGGCGAACCTTTAAAACTTACCCGCCAGTATCAAAAAAATATTGGCCGTACGGTTAGCATTAAACTTAAAGAAGGTTTAAAAAAAGAAGGAAAACTGCTATCCGTTACAGAAAATAGCCTGCTGATTGAAGAATCGGTTAAAGAAAAAGGGAAAAAAGCGGTAGCGATTGAAACAGCTGTACCGTTTAATGATATATTAGAAACAAGTGTGTTAATTTCATTTAAGTAAAAATGAGTACTACAACAATTAATTTGATCGACTCTTTTCAGGAGTTTAAAGATTTCAAAAATATAGATCGCCCAACGGTGATCAGTGTGCTGGAAGAGGTTTTTCGTAGCATGTTGCGTAAAAAATACGGAACAGACGAGAACTGTGATGTTATCGTGAATCCGGATAACGGAGATTTGGAAATCTGGAGAACAAGAAAAGTGATGGAAGATGGATTTTCTGAAGATGATGATTTAGAGATCGAGCTTGCTGAAGTTTCTAAATTAGACAGCACTTTAGAGGTCGGCGATGATTATATCGAGCAGATTACCTTAGAGAGTTTTGGTCGCAGGGCAATTTTAGCCGCTCGCCAAACCTTGGTTTCTAAAGTATTGGAATTAGAGAAAGACGAAATCTTCAAAAAATATAAAGACAGGGTAGGCGAAATCGTAACCGGTGAAGTTTATCAGGTTTGGAAAAAAGAAACTTTGGTTTTGGATGATGAAGGTAACGAACTTTTAATGCCTAAAACCGAGCAGATTCCTGCAGATTATTTCAAAAAAGGCGATTCTGTAAGAGCAGTAATCTCTAAAGTAGAAATGATCAACGCGAATCCGAAAATTATCATTTCTAGAACAGCACCAGAGTTTTTACAACGTTTGTTCGAACAGGAAGTTCCGGAAATTTTCGACGGTTTAATTACCGTTAAGAAAATTGTACGCGAACCGGGAGAACGTGCTAAAGTAGCTGTAGAATCATACGATGACCGTATTGATCCGGTTGGAGCGTGTGTAGGTATGAAAGGATCGCGTATCCATGGTATCGTTCGCGAATTGAAAAACGAAAACATTGATGTGATTAATTTCACCAATAATGTTTCATTATACATTACCCGTGCGTTGAGCCCGGCAAAAATCACTTCCATTAAACTGGATGATGAAACCAAACATGCATCGGTTTACTTAAAACCAGATCAGGTTTCATTGGCCATCGGACGTGGCGGACACAACATTAAATTAGCTGGTAAATTAACCGGTTACGAAATTGATGTGTACCGCGAAGCTGGAGAAGAAAGCGACGAGGATGTTGATTTAGAAGAATTCTCAGATGAGATTGATAGCTGGATCATTGATGAATTAAAGGCTATCGGTTGCGATACTGCTAAGAGTGTATTAGCACTTACAGTAGAAGATTTAGTAAAACGCACCGACCTTGAAGAGGAAACCATTAAAGAAGTGGTTCAAATTTTGAAGTCAGAATTTGAATAAGTGGTGTAATTGCCAAATAAACACTACTTTTGTATTAAATAAAAAACAATAACAGGAGCTAAATGTCAGACGACAAACCAATCATTTTAATTAAAGCTATTAAAGAACTTAATATAGGCATGGGTACGGCCGTTGAGTTTTTAAACAAAAAGGGGTTCTCTGCCGAGAAAAGCCCTATGTTTAAACTTACGGGAGACATGTATAATGCCTTGTTAAAAGAGTATCAGGGAGATAAGATCGTAAGAGAAGAAGCCAAACAAATAGTGATTGGTAAAATACGTCGTGACGAGCCTGAGACTGAAAAGCCAGTAGAAGCGCCGAAGAAGAATACCGATTTTGAGAAAAATGAAGAGATTTTAATAAAAAATGCTCAATCATTTACACCTCCGGTAGAAAAACCAAAGGTAGTTGAAACCCCTAAGGTAGAAACACCTGCACCTGCACCGGCACCTACGCCAGCTCCTGCGGCAGCAGTTGAGCCAGTAAAAGAAACCAAGGCAGAAGAAAAAGCAGAAGAAACCGGATTGCCAGGCGTTAAGATTGTAGGAAAGATTGATTTAAACGATCTTAACTCAAAAACCCGCCCTGTTAAGAAAGAAGAAACACCTGCTGCATCTGCGCCAGTTGCTAAAGCTCCAGAGCCCGTAAAGCCAGTTGAACAACCTAAAGTGGAAGAAAAACCAGTTATTGAGGTTAAAAAGGAAGAAACACCTGTTGCACCTGCACCAGTTGTTAAAGCCCCTGAGCCTGCAAAACCAGTTGAACAACCTAAAGTGGAAGAAAAACCAGTTGAAGCTCCTAAGCCAGTAAGCAACGAGCCTGAGGTAATTAAAGCACGTACCGTAAAATTAACTGGTCCGAACATTATTGGTAAAATTGTTTTACCAACAACTCCGGACAGAAGAAACGGTCCTGTAGCATCATCTAGCGATAGTGAAGCTGCTAAACGTAAGCGTAAACGCAAAAAAACTCCTGGAGCACCAGGTCAGCCAGGTCAACACGGTGGTCAGGGCCAGCAAGGACAAAATAGTCCTGCAGGTCAGGGTCAGGGCCAGGGTGGCGCACCAGGCCAACCTCGTCAACCTTATCAAGGTAACAGACCAGGTGGCGGTACTCCATACCAGGGTAACAGACCAGCCGGACAAGGCGGAACTCCTTACCAGGGAAATAGAAACAACAATAATAACAGACCAGGTTTCCAAAATAGAAATGCTACACCAAGCGGACCTAAAGAAGAACCTACTGAGAAAGAAATTCAAGATCAAATTAAGGCAACACTTGCCCGTTTAAGTGGAGCTGGTAAATCTGGTAAATTTGCACAACGTGCTAAATTACGTCGTCAGAAACGTGATGATGTTGCTTACAATGCAGAAGAAGCCGCAAACGAACTTGAATCGCAATCGAAAATATTAAAAGTAACAGAATTTGTTACTGCTAATGAGTTAGCGAGCATGATGGATGTACAGGTAACCAAAATTATTGGTACTTGTATGAGCCTTGGAATGTTCGTTTCCATTAACCAGCGTTTAGATGCTGAAACCTTAACCATCGTTGCAGATGAGTTTGGCTACGAAATTCAATTCGTTAAACCTGATGAAGATGAGGAAAACGTAATTGAAGAAGAAGACAAAGAAGAAGATTTAATCGAAAGAGCTCCGGTTGTTACGATTATGGGGCACGTCGATCACGGTAAAACTTCATTGCTGGATTATATCCGTAAAGCAAATGTGGTTGCTGGTGAGGCAGGTGGTATTACCCAGCACATTGGTGCTTACATGGTAACTACGCCAACCGGTAAAAAAGTTACGTTCTTAGATACTCCAGGTCACGAAGCCTTTACTGCGATGCGTGCACGTGGTGCTAAAGCTGCCGATATTGCCATTATTGTAATTGCTGCTGATGATGCGGTGATGCCTCAAACAAAAGAGGCCATTAACCACGCACAGGCGGCAGGCGTACCGTTGGTATTTGCTTTTACCAAAATTGATAAACCAGGGGCCAATTCAGATAAAGTGCGCGAGCAATTATCGGTAATGAATATTTTGGTTGAAGATTGGGGTGGTAAATATCAATCACAGGAAATCTCAAGTAAAAGCGGCTTAAATGTTGATTTACTTTTAGATAAAGTATTATTAGAAGCTGAATTATTAGAACTTAAAGCAAATCCGAATAAGAGGGCTACAGGTACTGTAATTGAGTCGGCATTAGATAAAGGACGTGGTATTGTAACTACGGTATTGGTTCAGGCCGGTACATTAAGAGTTGGAGATCCGATCTTAGCAGGTAGTTACAGCGGACGTGTAAAAGCGTTAACCAATGAGCGTGGTGCTAAAGTAGAATCAGCAGGCCCTTCACAACCAGTACAGGTTTTGGGTATGCAGGGTGCACCTACAGCAGGTGACAGGTTTAATGCTTTAGAAAGTGAAACCGAAGCACGTGATATTGCAAACAAACGTATGCAGTTACAACGCGAGCAGGGATTACGTACACAGAAACACATTACGTTGGATGAGATCGGTCGTCGTTTGGCTATCGGTAACTTTAAAGAGCTTAACATCATTGTTAAAGGTGATGTGGATGGTTCAATCGAGGCATTAGCCGATTCATTATTGAAACTATCTACTGAGCAGATCCAGATCAATATCATCAGTAAAGGTGTTGGTCAGATTTCAGAGTCTGATGTATTGTTAGCTTCTGCTTCAGATGCGATCATCATCGGTTTCCAGGTTCGTCCATCAACAGGTGCACGTAAACTTGCAGAAGCAGAGCAGATCGATATCCGCTTATATTCTATCATTTACGATGCAATCAACGAGATTAAATCGGCGATGGAAGGTATGTTGGATCCAGAATTTGAAGAGAAAATTGTGGCTAACGTGGAGATCCGCGAAACGTTCAAAATCACTAAAGTGGGTACCATTGCAGGTTGTATGGTATTGGATGGTAAGATTACCCGTAACAGCAAAATCCGTATCGTTAGAGATGGTGTTGTCGTGTACACAGGTGAGCTGGCATCGTTAAAACGCTTTAAAGATGATGTGAAAGAAGTAAACAAAGGTTATGAGTGTGGTTTAAATATTCAGAACTTTAACAACATCGAAGTTGGCGATATCGTAGAAGCTTACGAACAAGTAGAAGTAGCTAGAAAGCTGTAAATACTACAACAATATAAAATTTAAAGTGGCCTTAAAAGGCCACTTTTTTTATGCCTGTTAAAACTTTAATCTTAAAATTATCGGATAATTTTAAGCCTGTATCTTAAAATTATCGGATAATTTTAATTTAGTATCTTAAAAATATCGATATTTGTATTTGATATTTATCTTTATGGAAAGATCGACTGCACTAAAATCCCTAAAAAATCATTTAAATAAGCCACAGCATACTATTATTATAGGGCCGAGGCAGATCGGGAAAACTACGCTTGTTAAACAATTGGCAGAACAAATGGAAAAAGATAACGAGTTTGTTTATTTCCTCACCTTTGAAGACCCTGCCATTTTAGAAGCCGTAAATCATCATCCCGAAAATATATTCAATTATACCATGTTACCTGGCGATGTTCCTGCTGATAAGCGGTTGTACATTATTATCGACGAAGTTCAATATGCAAAAGACCCTAGTAATTTTTTAAAGCTGTTATACGATAAATATTCGCCAAAACTAAAAGTTATTGCAACCGGTAGCAGTGCATTTTATATTGATAAAAGTTTTAAAGATAGTTTGGCAGGTAGAAAAAAGGTATTTAAATTTTTCCCCCTCGCTTTCGATGAATTTTTGCATTTTAAGGGCGAAGACAATTTAATTGTGGAGTGGGACCAGATGATCAAGAGGCCAAATTATCAAGGACTTCAACGTAATCGTATCAATGTACTGTTTGATGAATATCTGGTTTATGGTGGTTATCCTGCAGTTGTTTTGGCAGATACTGAACAAGAAAAGCAGGAAATGCTTAAAGAGCTTGTAAACAGTTATATGAAAAAAGACGCTTTAGAAGCAGGGGTTAAAGAAGAGCTCAAGTTTTTTCAGCTGGCAAGGCTACTGGCCGATCAAACAGGCAATCTGGTGAATAATCATGAGTTGGGAAACACGTTGCAAATGGCTAGTTCAACAATAGAAAATTATATTTATTTAATGCAGAAAACCTTTGTTGTCCAACTACTATCTCCTTTTTATGGCAATGTGCGCAAGGAGCTAACCAAAATGCCAAAAGTTTATTTTAATGATAATGGATTGCGTAATGCATTGCTGAATAATTTTGCTAAACTGAACGATAGGGCAGATAAGGGTGAACTGCTGGAAAATTATGTGTATTGCAGATTAAGACAACTATATGATGCCGACAGCTTACATTTCTGGCGTACTGCAGATGGTAATGAAGTTGATTTTGTAGTAGAAACGCAACTAAACAAAGGAATAGCTTACGAAGTTAAATACAATGATGTTCAGTTCAAACCGACCAAATATAAAAAGTTCGTAACGGCATATCCTGATTTAGATCTGAAATGTGTTTGTAAAGTAATTACAAAAGGTGATGCAATTGAAGCGATTAGGTTATAGTTTTTTTCCGAAAGTTTAGTAGGCATAAATAGGTAAGAGGTTGTATCATAAAGATAATTTCAGCTCAGATGCCGTCATGTTGAGCTTCCCAAAGAAAAACGTGGACAAGTAGGCGAAACATCTTAAAGAGTATTTAAACAGGTGATTCGACAAGCTCAGGATTGGACAAATCTATATTTATGATACAACCTCTTTTTGTTTGAAAGAAATTATTTTGTTCTTTGTAAAATCCGATTGAATGATGATATCGTGAATGGATATATTGTAGAGTTCTGCAATTTTATCCAGTTGAGATATGGAAAAATCTACCTCATTATTTTCCCACTTTCGATAAGCAACCCTGCTTATGCCAATTACATCGGCAACGTATTGCTGCGTGTAATGATATTTATCCCTGTACCTTCTGAGTGTAATCCCTATATCTAACATGATGAGAAACGTTAATAACTATGTATTTTTATTATTTACTTTTTGTATCTGCAATAAGTAAATAATGATAATAAGGACTTGTCAAAATTAGTAAATAAAATTAGTTATTTGCGTAAGTTTTAAATTCTTGAAAAAATTAATGCATAACAGCCAGATAGTTACATTTTAATTAAACTTTAAGCTTAAAAAATTAAAAACTTATAACACATTGATATGTCCGAGTGTAAATTTGAAAAAATCATCCTGCTTTTGTTTTTAATGATAACTTCCTTTGGATGTAAAAAGGATAAGCCTGTCGATATCGAAGAGGAGGAAATCGTATCCCCAATTGCAGGTACAAGAACTGAATTTACGCTTGATTCTATTTTTTTGTATGCAAAACAGATTTACTTGTGGAATGATGTTTTGCCTGATTATGGCACCTTTAAACCAAGGGGAAAATATGGTAATATTAAGCCCGAATTAAGTGCTTTTAAAAATGAACTTTTTGATATTTCTCAAATTAAACTAAATCAGGTAACAAACAAGCCATTTGAAACTCCCTATTATAATAATACACCAAAATATTCTTATCTGCAGGTAGGACGAACCGCTGGTGGCTTCCATGCTGGCAAAACCGATGGTGATGCAGTATTGGCTGAAAATATGATTTATTTAGACGATAAAGTAATCGCTTACACTGCCTTAGGTTCATTCCCAGCGCTAAGTAGTATTAGGCCTAAGTTAAATGAAGTTTTTGAAAAAATGGCGGCTGAAAAACCTAAATATCTTATTTTAGATCTTCGTTTTAATGGTGGTGGTTATGTAGAAACAGCAGAATATGTTGCCAATTTAATTGCGCCCAGTACGTTAAATGGCAAAATAATGTATTCAGAACAATTTAATCCGACGCTTCAAAATGGTAAGGCAACGATTTTACGCCACCAGCCTTATGTAGATGAAACGGGGAAAACTATTATTTATAAAGGTCGCTCAGCTACACTGAATGATGTAGATTATACAGAAATTGGAAATACATACAGATTTGATAAAAAAGGAAAGCTGGAGTCGATTCAGGACATATATATTATTGTATCCGGCCAAACCGCATCAGCTAGCGAATTACTCATTAGCTGCCTAAAACCTTATTTTAATGTAAAGTTGATCGGGGAAAAAACATATGGAAAGCCAGTCGGTTTTTTTGGAATTAATATTGATCAGTATACCGTTTATCTCAGTAGCTTTTTAATTAAAAATGCTTTAGGATGGTCCGATTATTTTAACGGCATGGAACCTGATTTGAATGTTACCATGCTAAACAATCCTATTTTAGGTGATGCTGATGAAGTATGTTTGAAAGCTACTCTTGCTGCAATTGAAGGTAAAATACAATTGCAGCCTAAGAAATTGGCAAGTATTTCGAAACTAAACTTAATTACAACTCCTTTAGTTCTAAATAATCAAAGTGAGATAGGTATGCTAGAAAACAGGTTAAAATTAAAACGCTAAGAATGAGTTGTTTGAATTAATTATTGTATGATTAATTTTTTAATATTATGCGTTTAATTTAATATATCTGTATTAAAAATCATTAAATTGATAACCTCACCTTGTCATAATTGTTTTTTCTTGTCGGTAGTTTTGAAAAAAAATAACAATAAATTACTGATGAAAAACAATTACAAATTAAAAATTATTTGCTTGCTATGTGTATTAACAGCTGCATTTAGTAGTTGCAAGAAGAATGAACTTGCAGAGGAAAAGACTTTAACAAACAGGCATAATATGCAGGCATCTGCTGGCGATGGAGTTTGGGATTTACTAGGGTATGGTTATGATGTAACGGGTGAATATGCAAATAGTAGTGCTTCGAAGTTTTCAGTTATAGATGTTGTAAAACTAAAAGCTGATTACTTTGATCGAGTAGAGAAGGATGAAGCAAGCAGAAAGTATGGTGAGGTTATTGGTGGTGAAAATGCAGCTAGTTATTTGAGTAATTTGACAGATAAGCTTGGAGCCAGTGCTTCTGTTCCTCAAGGCGATATTCCAAAAACAACCCCGGCAGATGGTAAAAACCTTCCTATTCCTTTGTTTAAATTAAGTGTTACAAGTAGTTTTGATAATACGAATGCTTGGTCCTCGAAATATGTATATAGTAGTTATAGCCTGAAAATTCAACAAAAAAGGGTAAAAATAAATGCAGAGGCAGAATTATTAAGGCAATATTTACAACCTGCTTTCATTTCTGATGTTCAGAATAGCTCACCGCAGCAAATAGTTGCAAAATTCGGTACACACGTTTTAAAAGATATTATTTTAGGAGCGAAACTTTCTGTTCACTATCGAGCTGAAACAAATACTACCGATCGTAAAGAAGCTTCTACATCTGGTATTGATGTGAATGTATTGGGAATATTTGGTATTAATACAAGCCAGACTTCCTCAACACAACAAACAACTAATAATACAAATTGGAAACTGGTTTATGAAACTATTGGAGGAGAACCCTCTGCGAGCCTTTCTGGTAGTGCAACCGCTGGGAGTGCTCCTTCAGTTAGCACAACGGCATGGGAGAATTCTTCTAGTTTAAATAATGCGGAGTTAATTGATTTTACAAAAGATGGATTGATTCCGATTTGGGACTTAATTGCCGATCCGGTAAAAAGTGCAGCAGTTAAAGCTTATGTAATACAGTATTTAATAGACGGTCAAGCTAAATTAAATATAGAAGTTGCCTCCCTGTATAGATATTATAATGGTACAGATCATTATTACACAACTACATCTGGCAATTATCCAAGTTATCACCTAGAAGGAACTGAAGGGTATCTTTATAAATACCAAGAAACTGGAACAGTTCCTTTATACCAATATTATAATGGCACAGATCATTATTATACAACTACTAATGGTAGTTATTCGGGCTATCAGTTTCAAGGCATTGTAGGATATATATATATAAATCAATTTCCGGGTACAGTGCCATTGTATAGATACTATAACAATACAGATCACTATTATGCAACAGCTTCTGGCAATTACCCTGGCTATCACTATGAAGGAATTGCAGGGTATCTTTATAAAACAAAACCATAAATTGTTTAGTCTTAAGTATTAGACAGGAATGATGTATAGTTTTTAATGTTATTTATCCAGTACTGAAATATTTTCGTACATAAATATTAAAAGAGCTTCAATAATAAATTGAGGCTCTTTTAATATCATTAATTTTTATTTTTTTGTAAACCAGAAGCAACCGCAACCATAAAACTGTTTCTCAAGCAACTCTTTTGATGGATTGACCACTAATCCTCCATCTGCCTCGTATTCAGGTATTAAGGTGAATTCTTTAAGTTCCAAATCTGAAAACAGGTTCAAAACCTGATCTTTAGAATAAATTCGATGTGCATTAAAGCAAATTGTATCTTTAGATCCAAGTGGCACTACAAATAATAATGTACCGTTGATAGCGAGTACCCTTTTCAATTCATTTATAGCCTTAATATCTGCATCGTAATCCAATGGATCTCCATATCTCCCTAATCCTACATGTTCAACGGTGTGCATACAGGATATTGATTCAATTGAATTTGATTCGAAGGGTAAATTCATTAAGTCACCAGGTAACGATTTCAAATTTGGTAATTCTAGTTTTGCTGGCCGATAATCGTAAAACTCAACAGGTAAAATTGCCGAGAGTGTAGAGCAGAAATGTAGCGTAGACGAGATATCTATATGCTTGGATGGTTTATTGTTTATGATGATTCTTGTTGCCCAGGCAGGATGATAAACGTAATGCCTGTCGAAGCCCGTTTGTGATGTACTATCTGATAAACATGGATAAAGATTTTCTTCATCCAAAGAAAAACGTTTTTTTGAAAGCTTTTCCTGATTGAGCAATTGCTTAAATTCTGCTTTAAATTTTGCAATTTGTGGCTTCTCTTTAGAAAATATTTTTCTTAATTTTTTAATCATACTAGAATTAATTGTTGGCACGGCTAAGATAATGCAATTATTAGTGAAATTTTTTACCGAACTTAATTAACTTATTTAAACCGGTTACAGATTTTAAATCAACTACCACAAATATTTAATAGCTACATGCGATATGCGTAATATTCTTCATACATATATGTTAAAACTAGTTTGGTTTTTTATATAAGGTCATTTTTTATGGATATTAGCAAATTGTATTAAAAAAAATATTTGATGAACACCGAGCCAGTTAAAGTAATAGCACCTAAAACAAAAACCTTTTCATTTGTTGATACCATCAGGTGTATATCTATGATCGGCATCGTCATTGAGCATTGCGGAGTTGTTCCTCCAAATCACTATAGCAATCAGCTCGAAAATATTTTTGAAAGTTGTATTTTACAATCTTTTAAGTTCAGTACAATTGCTTTTTTTCTAATCGGTGGTTTTTTAATTAACCATAAGTTTGATGAATATACACCTTTCCAATATTTAAGAAACAGGTTTAAAAAAACCATCGGACCATGGTTGTTTTGGATATTGGTATTAATTATGTTAAGTGTTGTAGATCGTTTTATCGCTCATGCAAGGGGAAGTGTAATGGGATTGATTGGATCTAATTTTTTTCAATATTTTTACGAAACCTTTGTCCGTCTCGTACTCATTAGTCCTTATTGGTTTATCCTTAACTTTCTTATCTGTATTACCATTTTATTGCTATTTAAAAAATATTTATATAACCTCTGGTTTGGTTTGGTTCTGGCGTTATTTTCGCTTTTTTATAGCGTAAATATTTATCAAGGCTGGATTGCTACAACCCATACTACCGCAATTTTTGGATTTGTATTTTATTTATGGCTAGGTGTTTATTTTAATGAATACTACGATAGGGTAATGGCAATAATTAAGGCGACCTCTTGGTTTAAAATAATACTTTTAGCGGTTGTTACCTTTAGCATTGGCGTTGGAGAATCTACTTATCTTAACAGCATTGGTATAAATGATGCATATAATACCTTACGTTTTAGTAATATTATATACTCTTTGATCATGTTTGCGTTATTGTTAAAAGTTGGCAGTTTAAATTGGCTACAGCGAAATTTACGACCTCGGGAAACCACATTTGGTATTTACCTGATCCATGTGGTAATTATTGGTAGAGGGCTTCCCTTAATTTTTCAACCCTTAAAATTAAACTTTCTTGAGCTTAGCGTGTGGCAGAATACCGGAATACTATTGTTTAGGTTTTTAGTTACCTACAGTGTTAGTTTTTTCTTGGCGAGAGCTATTGGCAAAACAAGAATGAAGTGGATGGTAGGGAATTAGCTGATCAATCCTCTAAGCGAGATTTTAAATATTTTTCGGAATTGCTTAAAGTTAAAATACTCGTTATGATATAATTCCTTTTTAAAATACCAACTTAATGCCTTAACATTTGCTTTTTTTGACCGTAGTATTTCATACCATTTGTTAAACAAAAAGAGGTTCAATTTCATTGTATCAAATCGTTTAGATTTTGTATTCGCAATTTTCATCGCTCTTAATAGTTCCAAATATCCACAGAGGTGAGCTTCATTTAAATTATTCCTGAATAACTCTTTGTGCATATTTAAACTGTTCTTGTTAAACGAAATGCCTAAGTTTTTCTGCATGTTTTCGAGAATTTCCAATTCGTGCTTTTCTTGGTCTTTCGATCTTTTTATGGTTATATTTTCTCCATGTATTCTATATTTAACCAAAAAGGCATCAATATTTGCAACGCTATATTTTTCAGAAATCCTGATAAAAAGGTCAAAATCTTCAGCTAAAGCATAATCTTTATAGCCATTAAGTTCTCTAAAAATTTGGGTTTTAAACATGGCACTGGAATTTATAAAAGGATTGTTAAATAACATGCGCATATTTATCAAATTATCGGTTGGCACAATTATATTTTTACCAGTCTCTATTCCGGTTTCATTAATGACTTTACCATGCCCTCCGCATAGCGCAACTTCGGGATGTGCTGAAAAAAAGTTCAGCTGCAACTGAAGCCTGTCAGGATAAGCAATGTCATCGCTGTCCAAAATTGCAATATACTCACCTTTAGCTAACTCAAGTAACCTGTTTCTTGTAAATGGTATTCCTTTATTTCCATCATTTTGTATGAAACTGATTCTGCTATCGTTAAATTTTTTAACTATTAGAGATGTATCATCGGTTGACCCATCGTCGATAATAATAAATTCAAAATCTTTAAATGTTTGGTTTAGAATGCTCGATATAGATTCTTCGATGTAGTCCGAAACATTGTATGCAGCCATAAAGACTGTTATTTTAGGACTTTTCATAGTTTAATCCAGTTTTTTGGACAAATATCAGTATCATCAGCGGCGAGGTTATTTACCCATTTTTTTGGTGCGATAACCATTTTACTGGTATTATTATTTAGCCATGCTCCCCACCAGCTAAAACTGCTGTTTGCAATAATATTATGCTTACAGTTACTCATCAGCTGCATGTCGATATAGCTACTGTTTCCCTTATTCCAATCAATGTAAGTAACATTTTCCAGTTTAAGATTTTGCTGGCACCAGCCCATGTCGTCAGAAAAAACAAAGAATTGAGCGTTTTTAATTTTTGAATTTATGGTCAATATAGCTTGCTCATAATAGTTTAAATCGCAGATGTTGCCTAATAAAGGATCTTTTAAGTAATCGCCTCTTCTTACATGGAGCGCTACGCCTTCGGCCTGATTAATCTGTTGCATTACGGTTTGGTTTTTTATCTCCTCAATTTCCGGGAATTTAAAATCATGCTTTATTTGGTTGGCTATGGTTTGGAAATATTCTTCATTTTGCCAATACCCAGCATAATAGTTGTTGTTGTTATTTAGAAAAGAGGCATCGAACCTTAATTCATTTTCTTCAACCCTGTATGTATTCTTTAAATTTAAAATCCTTTTTAATTTTCTAAATATCCATTTTGATTGATTGGGCTTAAATAGTTCTAAAAGAAATTTGCCTGGGGTTTTTACGTGAATGTTAAAAACCCTTTCCAACTCATAGCCATTATGTAAAGGATAGTCTTCAAAATCAGATAAATCTGCGTAAACATTGATGCCCTTATTTTGTAACGATCTGTAGAAAGCATATTGAAACATTTGATTGCCTAAGCCACCCAATAATTTTACAATTTTCATTAATAAGTATTAGTCGTTTTCGAATAAAATTGCCATTTTTTATTCTGAAAGATGAATTTATTAAATTGCGAAGATACTACGAAAGTGAAATAAAATAATCTAAATAAGACTAAATAAAATTTTTAAACTATTTATTCTTTATTTTGCATCTTGAGTAGAACTATACAAATTAACTGATTTATTTTTATTCAATTGATTATTTTCTGATGAAAAGAATATTATTTATAACACAAAATTTAGGTAGAGGAGGTTCAGAAATGCTTTTATGGTATTCCTTAAATCATCTAAATAAAAATAAGTTTACTCCGTTAATATTCTGTAAAGAAAGGGGAGATTTTATTGATGTTTTGCCCGCACATATTAAATACTTTTTGCCATACAAAAAAAGTAAAAATTTATTTCTCAAAGCATTTAGAGCTATTTTAAAGGCCTTTAAGGTTAATCCACTCGAATATCAGTTAAAACAAATTCATAAAAAGAATAATGTTGATTTTTGGTATGTTAATACTATAATAATTCCTGAAGTTTACGAAATAGCACAAAAACTAGGAGTTAAAATTATAACACATGTGCACGAGCTAACAATAGCTTATAATTTCATTACCTATAATGATTTAAAGAGTATTATCAACTATTCATCAATCCTTATTGGTTGTTCTGAAGCTGTGTGTAATAAGATAAGGGATATGGGCAGAACAGATGTGAAATTATTATATGGTTTTGTTGATACTGATAAAATAACTTATACAAAATTAGCTTCAGAGGTAAAAGCGGCTACTGGTTTGAGTAGCGATGATTTTGTATGGGCAATTTCAGGAAAAACATCATTAATAAAAGGAATTGATTTTTTAGTTGCTTTACTTAAAGTAGTGCCTCAAAATTTCAAGTTTATTTGGATTGGGGGCGATGAATATACCGGGCTATATTATTACACAGAGAAAGCTTTGCACACTAATTTTCCTGATAGGGTTAAGTTTTTAGGCGTTCAGCGGGAGGAATATTATAATTATCTTAACTCGGCCGATGCCTTCTTGCTGCTATCAAGAGAAGATTCGTTCCCATTGGTAATGCTAGAGGCTGCTACTTTAGGCAAACCAATTGCAGGATTTAACTCCGGAGGGATTAGTGAATTTGTACAGCCACATACTGGTAGAGTTGTTAACTCCTGGAAAATTGAGGACTTAGCTGATGCAATGAAGGAGATTGAAAGTAATTTTTCAGCTTTTAATCAAGAAGAAATTAAAAGACAGGCACTCGGCTACGAAGTAAAAAAACAAGTTGCAATTTTAGAGAATATTTTAGATGAAATGACTTAAGAATACGATTCAAATGACTTTAATGTTTTAAATCATTTAGCGTTTAAAATACTTCTTTTTTAAAGCGCTAAAAAACGATTTTTTATTTAAGTTATTGTTGCTTGTGTAATAGTTGGTCTTTTTAATATAGTGTTCGTATTCGTTGGCTTCAAGCGCTGCATGATATTTTAGTAGTAAAGGCTTAATCTCCGGGCGCATTTCTGATGTAATTAAAGCCCATTTAGAAATTTCTTCTGGCGCGAAGTAATCCCAGCCACTATAATGAAAAAAGCTAAGTGGAGTAGTATTGTTGACAAAGAAAGAACCGTTTACTTCTGAAATTTCTCGTTCGTGTAAATTCCAATATGCTACATTTACGCCCTCATTTCTTTCTATAAAAGTGTCTTTAAAATATAGAGGAACAAGATTTAGCCACAATTGCTCGCCATAATATCCCCTTTTAAAATCGTATATACAATCTTTAACGGAGCGCTCGCGTAACCAGTCAATGTATCTAAACGCTTGTGCTGATTTTCTTAATTTAAAAAAACCTCCGTTATACAAACCAGCGTTTAAAACCTCCAGCTCTTGACGTTTCATATCAATGCTGGGTGGCTGTGTAAAATGTGGACTTAATATTATCTCATGATCATTAACGGTGCTTTTGGGTAAAGGTCCGAAGAAGAATGTATCAGAATCGCAAAAAATAACTTGATTAATATGAACTTGTTCTAAAAAATATTTGGCAAAAAGTACTTTTGAACAATTCGCCAATTGCATCGGGTTATAATTTTGAGTTATAAAATCAAATTCATCTGCACCTAGTTCATGAAGTTGAACAATTGGATATTTGTTCATCAGTTCATTACGCTCTATTTCATCATCCGTAATGTAATCAGCAAGACAAATGCAAAATTCAAAATCTGGATGATACTTTTTAGCAGAATCTAATAATGATACAGCAAAAGGCAGATAATTTATGGTTGCTACAGTAAAAAATAAGGTCATTTTAAAAACAGTTGGTCAAGATTTTTATAACAGTGTTCCTTTTCGTAATTCGTGTTAAAAGCAGCCAATGCATTTTCTGCCTGCTTCTTATACTCAGATTCATTTGTTAATAGGCTCATGATATTATCCGCAAATTCAGGAGGATCATCACTAACCAAACAACCATTATTGGTTTTGTTGATCAAGCCATCAATACCTCTCGTATTACAAACTATTGGCAAGCCATAAGATAGTGCTTCTACCACTTTTATTTTAGTGCCGGTGCCGGTTAACATTGGGCATAGTGCTACTTTAGCCTTTTGGTAATAGGGCGATAAATCTTCAGCAAAATTTACAGCAATAATATTAGGTGCCTTTATAGAAAGGTGCTCATTTATTTGTCCAATGATGCATATCTGTATATTGGTTGGCAATAGCGGGTATACAAGGTTAAAAAACCAATTGGCCGATTTTTGATTATGGATATTATCACTAGCTACATAGATCAGATCGAAAGGTTTTTCTTCAAGAGACCGATTTTTTTCTGGTTTATCCAGCATCATAGGGGCTAATGCTACCCTGTTTTTAGAAAACTGACTGAAAATATACTGTTCTTCTACAGAAATGGCCAAAGCAATATCAAATAAAGAAATTCTTCTGATTTCTTCTTTAAAAGATTGACCGATATTCACTTTTTTTTGAAGCTGGGCAGTTATGAAATCGTGTGTATCCAGTACTTTTATTGATTTTTCAGTAAGATAATTATTGTCAACCAAAGTAGCCCAGCTGGCATAGTTGATAAAGATGTAATCGTAATCGTTGTTTTTTAAAATTTTATTAAAAGCCCTCTTAAACCTCATGGTTACCAATTCGGGAAATTGAAGTGGAAAAAACCAAGCCTTATTTTGATAGAAAAAATTTGGTAACTTATAAAAAAGAAGATAATAAACTATATTTTTTTTAGAAGGTTTTTTTTTAATTACATAAGTATTATTGGCCAGTCCTGATTGCTCAAATGCTTCAATGTCTGTTTCGCTCCAACGACCGGTGAAATATTCGCTTACAAAATCAATTTCAAAATTTCTTGATTTAAAATAGCTTAACATACTTAAAGCCCTGGTTCTATTCCCCGCATTTTTTTTTAACGGGTTATCAGGCATAAAAAATAATACTTTCTTCATCTAAAATGTTTAGTCGTTAAAAGCCTGCATGTCGATTAAACGCCTGTATAAGCCGTTTTTATTCATTAATTCGGTATGGCTACCACTTTCTACCACTTCGCCTTTATCAATTACTACAATTTTATCGGCATGTTGTATGGTACTTAAACGGTGGGCTATAACAATTGAAGTACGGTTTTTCATTAAATTATTTAATGCATCCTGTACCAGTTTTTCAGATTCCGTATCCAATGCTGATGTCGCTTCATCTAAAAGCATGATTGGCGGATTGGCTAAAACTGCCCTGGCAATACAAACGCGTTGTTTCTGCCCGCCCGATAATTTATTGCCCCTATCGCCCACATTTGTTTGATAACCATTTTCGGTATTCAGGATAAAATCGTGTGCATTTGCAATTTTTGCGGCTGCAATAACTTCCTCCTCCGTGGCATCTGGTTTAGCAAAAGCGATATTATTATAAATACTATCGTTAAATAGGAAGGATTCCTGATTAACAGTGCCCATTTGCGAACGGATACTTTCTACGGTAAGCGATCTGTAATCGTGGCCATCAATTGTAATAGTTCCTGATTTTGGATCGTGGAAACGTGGTAATAAATCCATCAATGTACTTTTTCCGCCTCCCGAAGGACCAACCAAGGCTACTGTTTTTCCTTTTTCAATGTCGAAGGTTATTGAGTTGAGGATTTGTTTTTCGCCATAATTAAATGATACATTTTGAACACTGATTGCGCTGTTAAAACCATCAAGCACTTTAGCATCTGGTTGGTTAAGCAACAATGGTTCCGTATCAATTAGCTCTAAAACGCGTTCTCCTGCAGCAATTCCAGAATGAATTCCGCTAAATGAGTCTGTTAATGCTTTTGCAGGGCGCATCACCTGAGAAAAAATAGCGATATAAGCAATAAAATCTGATGCTGTAAGGGCATTTTTATCGTTATGTAAAATTAATGATCCGCCATACCAAACGATGATTGAAATCATTAAAACACCCAGAAACTCAGAAACCGGTGAGCCCAATTGCTGGCGCCTAACCATTTTACGGGTTAAGTTAGAATAGAATATATTTTCCTGGTTAAATTTATCTTTAATTCTTTCTGTTGCATTAAAGGCCTTTATAATTTTAATCCCACTTAAGGCCTCATCCAAAAAGCCAATCATTTTCGCAAAAGATTCATGCGATTCTTTAGCCTGTTGCTTTAATCTTTTTACAATTTTACTGATAATAAATGCAGAAATTGGGATCACCAATAAGGAAAATAAAGTAAGCTTGGCTGATATGTTAAATAAAAGGATAACATAAACAATTAGCGTTACCGGTTCTTTAAAAACAACCTGAAGTGTATTGGTAACCGTAAATTGAACCACCTGTACATCAGAGGCTACTTTAGAAATAATATCACCCTTTCTTTCGTTGTTAAAATATCCCACATGAAGATTCATCACATTGTTAAAAACCCGCTTTCTGAAGTTTAGCAAGGTATGAACCCGCAAATCTTCCATATAACGTTGAGAAAAATACCTGAATAAATTGGAAAGCAATACAGAAATTACAATGATAATACAAATGTACATTAGCGTACTTTCTATGGTGTTAACCTTGATAGAGTAGTTAACAAAATCTCTTAACTTGCCCAATAGGCTAAAGGAAGAGGCTGCTTTATCGGTTAAGCTTGGCGTTTTGCAAGCTTGCTTGTTTGCATTTAAAAGTGTTTCGAACAAGGGTGATAACAAAGCCAGGTTAAAGGTTCCGAATAGAATAGAAAGCAAAGTTGCAATAACGTAAGGTATAGCAAACTTTTCTATAGGTTTGGCAAAAGATAATAAACGAAAATAAGTTTTCATTATGTATGGTATATATAACAGAACTTAGGGAGTACCTAGCCGTAAAAAGATTATAATAAAATTCAGGCAAATGTACGCTTTTTCATATATATCAATAAGTTGATGGTCAGCTTACAGAATTAAAATTACAATTCTTGGTTGTTTAAATGGATAGATATGCCGTTTTATGCGTATTGTAGCTGTATTATTGTAATAATTAAATGGCGTTATAAGAATTGTTGCCAAGCCCTTTCCGATTGGATTTTAACAGGTAAACTATTTCTCTTTATCGTTTTCCAGGCATTCCTGGTATAAGTTCAAATACTTATTTGCTGCAATTTCCCACGAAAATTTTTCAGCCTGCACAACGGCTTCGCTGGAACGATTGTTTTGAATAAAATCACCCATTCCATTGCTAAACACCTCTTGCATGTGTTCAGGTTCAAAATTGTCAAAATAATATGCAATATCTCCGCCCACCTCCGGTAATGAAGTAAATTTTGATAGAAACACAGGTTTTCCAAAATGCATGGCTTCAATTACGGGTAAACCAAAACCCTCAGCAACTGAAGGGAATAAAAAAGCATTGCAATTTTTGTAATACCAGGTTTTGTCATCTTCACTTATTGGCCCTGTAATATGTACCCTGTCCAGGCAGTTATATTTTGCGGCTTCTTCTAAAATTCTTTGCTTGTGTGGTGTTTCCTTGCCTGAAATTACCAGTTCAAAATCGTTTCCTTTTAAAAGCGCAGGTAATAAATGAAAGCCTTTCTGAACAGATAATAATCCAATTGTAAACAGGAAAGGTTTTCGGGGAACAAAATCAGGTGTATGATGCTCATTAGGAATCAATTTATCTGCCCCGTTATAAATTACGCTAACTTTTCCATTGGCTTCCGGAAAATAATGTAAAACATCATTAGCAACGAATTGAGAAATACAAACAATTTTATCACACTGGGATATAAGTTTACCAAGCTTTTTTAAATAAACCTGAATTCTGTGTGGCTTGCTAAATTTTAAATGCACCTTGTTCATATCATGAACGGTCATTATTTTTTTTGCATTTACTTTACCGGGCCTTAACCTGCAGGTTTGGTCGGAAAGATGAACAACGTCGAAATCATTTTTTTTCTTAAAAAATAACCGATCTAATCTGGAGAGATAAATGATGTCAACCAAACCATTAAAAAGATATTTGGTGTGTTTAAAAAGATAAAATTTCAGTTCAAATTTCCCTTTATTTTCCTGAATTAATGCGTCACCTAATCCTTTTCCAAACGAAAAATAGCCACAATTGGCGTCTTTCATTGAATCAAAAGTGACTAGGACCTTAGGTTTTTTCATTAAATGATTTTTACGGGGTTGAAAAATTATACAAATATAGACAGATTTAAATTGTAGCTACTTTACAATTTTATAATTCCGGTATTCGAACAAACGTAATCCGGTTAAGTCTTCAATCTTTTGTAAAATCCTTCTGCGGAAATTCATTTTAGGGGTTTCTTTGGTTAAATCTTTCTCAAATTTCCAGTTTGCGGCAGCAATTCTGGTCTGCATTACTTTTGGATGGGTCCCTTTAAAATGAACCAAACGATCTGCATTATGCATATCATAGGTGTTTTGCACCGGATAATTTTCTTCAATCCATTCTTCCGTTTGGTAAAACTGATTAAAGTTCCGAACCTTGCCCTGAAGGCCCTTTGGTGGTTTTACCCAACCGTAATGGTAAATATAGGCGTCAATTAATTTAACCTTCAGTTTTCTGTCATTAATCCTGAAACCCTGTGCGTCACGGTAAGAATGTACGCCTGGCAGGTTTTTAATCACCCTAACCTCCCTTCTGTACCAGCGTCTCGATTCCGCCAGGTAATCATAAGAAGCGTAAAAGTGTTTATATTTTAGCAGTAGCGCTTCAACATTGCTGTTGTTAAGCTCCACCTCCATTTCTTTTTTAATTAATGGAAGATAATCCTCATGGATGGCCTCATCACCCTGGATATAAATCATCCAGTCGGTACTTTTATCTATTTCAGCTAAGGCCTTATTGGTTTCATCAGCAAATACACGTCCGCCTTCTCTTATGCTTTCATCCCAGATGGTATCGATGGTCCTGATTTTTGGGTCAATGTTTTTAACCATTTCAGCAGTCTGGTCTGAAGAGTTTCCCAGCGCAACTATAAAATCATCGCACAAAGGCAGTACTGAAAGTATAGCTTCTTTTGCCGGATAATCGTTTACAATTGCATTTCTTAAAAAGGTAAAACCGGTAACTTTCATTATTGATGACGCTTTGTAGCTAATAATTTTTGTTTATTTGTACAAAGATAGTTTTATTGATGAATACACATCTATCCATTTTAAGCGAAATAAAAGCAGGTAATTACAAAGTTTTGGCAAGGACATTAACGCTTGTTGAAAATAATATCAAACCAGCTGATTCGATATTAAGGGATTTAGATGGTAAGGCTAACACTCCTGTTCTGGGAATTACCGGGCCGCCGGGAGCAGGTAAAAGTACCTTGGTGAATGCCATAACCAGTTATTTTGTAGCTGCAGGAAAACGCATTGCCATATTGGCGATAGATCCAACTTCTCCCTTTAATTTTGGTTCATTACTGGGCGATCGTATCCGGATGGCCGGTCAGTTTAACAATCCCAATGTGTATATCCGCTCTTTAGCTACCCGGGGCTCGTTAGGAGGGATTTCAGCAAAAACCATCGAGATGGTTGATGTTTTAAAGGCGGCAAATTTTGATTTGATTATGGTTGAAACGGTAGGCGTAGGGCAATCGGAGGTTGAAATTGCAGGTTTGGCCGATAAAACCATTGTAGTGCTGGTGCCTGAATCGGGAGATGAGGTTCAGAATATTAAATCAGGTTTAATGGAAATTGCAGATTGTTTTGTAATCAATAAAGCCGACAGGGAGGGAGCCGACACCTTTGCCAATAATTTAAAGAAAATCGTTCACCAAGGTGAGAAAGTAATTCCAGTATTAAAAACGGTTGCCGATAAAAATATCGGCCTTGAAGAACTGTGCGCATGGATTGATACCCCACAAATTGTAGACAATAACCGGAAAGCATTTCTTTTCGCCGAAAAAGCCTGGAGGCTCATCCAACAAAAAAAAATGCAGCATATAGATAAAAAAAAGCTGCGGGAAAAAATTCAGGCAGCTTTAAAAAATGATGGATTTAATGTTTATCGTTTTGCTGACGAGTTTGATAATGGTTAACTAACTGGTTAACTGATAATTGCAAATTGACAGCTGAAAACTAGTTAACTGTTCATGATTTCTTCAATTTCCTCAGCTGCTAGCGGAATATCGGCCATTAAATCTATATTGCCGTTTAGTGTAATCAGGATATTGTTCTCTAAACGGATACCTAAACCTTCCTCTGGAATATAAATGCCAGGCTCAACAGTTAAAATATTGCCGGCGGCAAACGGAGTGTATCGTCCGGCGAAATCATGTACATCAATACCCAAATGGTGTGAAGTGCCATGCATAAAATATTTTTTATAGGCCGGATAGCTCGCGGTCTGGTTTTTTACATCCTCCAATGAGATCAAACCAAGGTTAACCAGTTGTTCGGTCATGATTTCTCCAACCTGTTCGTGATAAGTATTCCACAACACACCTTCGCTGATTAAATTGATGGATTCTTTCATTACATGGTGCACCGCATTGTATACTGCTTTCTGTCTGGGGGTAAAACGGCCATTTACCGGAATTGATCGGCTCATGTCGGCGTTGTAGTTAGCGTATTCAGCTCCAAAATCGAAAAGGATTACATCACCATCTTTACATTCCTGGTTGTTATCGTTATAATGCAAAATGTTGGCATTATGGCCCGAGGCTATAATAGGGGTATAGGCATGGCCTGTACCACCCTGACGGATAAATTCGTGGATAATCTCTGCCTCGATTTCATATTCTTTAACACCTGGTTTGGTAAATTTTAGCACCCTGATAAAGGCATCGCGGGTTATTGCACTGGCTTTTTTTGTTAATTCTACCTCAACATCAGATTTAACTGCGCGTAAACTGCGCATAATTGGTGCCGAGCGTTCATAATGGTGCAAAGGGTACTTTGCTTTCATTTTCTCAATAAAACGGACATCACGATAGGGGACTTCGTGTGCATACCTGTCGTTTTCGTTCGTGTTTAAATAAATGTGCTCAGCATAGTTAACAATACTATGTAATATGTTATCAAAATCTTCTAACCAATAAACGGCTTCAATACCTGATGCTGCCTTAGCTTGTTCTTTAGTATACTTATAGCCTTCCCACACTTTGATATAGTCGTTTGTCTGTCTTAAAAACAGGACTTCTCTGTACAAAGGATTAGGACAATCAGGATATAGGAGCAATATGGTTTGTTCCTGATCAATTCCCGATAAATAAAATAAATCAGGATTTTGCTTAAAAACAAAGCTTTGGTCGCCGCTTCTTGGAAATTCATCACTTGAGTTGAATATGGCTAACGAGTTGTTTTTTAGCTGTTTAGTGAAATTTTTTCTATTTATGGTGAATAATGACTGATTGATAGTAGGATATTTCATGAAAATGTTATTTTTATATGGAAATGGCCAAATGTAATAAAATGATTATTTACTGTGAAGTTTGGAACGGAGTTTGTATAAAAGTTTGAAAATTTAAAATTTTGTTTAATTTTGCGATTACTGAAAAATTAATCAATTAAATTGTTTAACCCTTAAAAAAGAAAAAAGATTATGAATTATTCTACTTTAAAGAAAAGTGTTGCGCTTTCTTTAGTGGCATTAACAGGAGTTGCTTCTCTTGCTGTCGCTCAGGATGCTCCTGCAACCACTTCTGCTGTCAAGGTATTTGGCGGTAGAGGACAGTACAGAACTTGGTCTATCGGTGTACATGGTGGTGTTTTAATGCCAGTTGTTGCTATCGGTGGTACTAACGACTTCAACAAATGGGATGCTAACTTAGGTTACGGTTTAAACATCCGTAAACAATTAGGTCACTCTTTCGGTTTAGAATTAAACGGAACACGTGGTAAACTTTCTGGTACTAACGAAGGTATTTCTAACCCAGCTACAAGAGAGTTCGAAACTCAATTACAATATGCTGTAGATTTACGTGGTGTTGTTAACTTAGGATCTATCGATTTCTTACGTCGTGAGAACTCTGTTGGTTTCTTCTTAACTGCTGGTGCTGGTTATATGGCTTACGCTCCAAAAGTTACTTTAGGTAACGGAACAGTTATCGATTGGAAAGGTAGTGCTACTGGTCCTTCTGATGACAAACATGATGCTAAAGATTACGTAAAAGGTTTCTATATTCCAGTTGGTGCTGGTGTTAAATTCAAAGTTTCTGAGCGTGTTAACTTTAACTTAGGTTACACAATGAACTTTGTTGATGCTGATAACTTAGACGGAGTTTATGCAAAAGGTCAAACTAAAGATAAATTCTCTTACGGTTATGCTGGTTTAGAATTCTCTTTAGGTTCTTCTGCTAAACCAAGTTTAGAGTGGACTAACCCATTAGCTACTATGTACGATGAGTTAAAAGATCCAACTTTACGTCAAGAAGTTGAAGCATTGAAAAACCGTGTTTCTGCTGTTGAGAAATCTGTTGAAGATTTGAAAAAAGATACTGATGGTGACGGTGTTGCTGATCAATTCGATAAATGCCCAGGAACTCCTGCTGGTACTGCTGTTGATGGTTCAGGTTGTCCTCTTCCAAAAGCACCAGAGCCTACTGCTGCTACTAGCACTGCAACTGGTTTCGAAAAAATCGCTTTCGATTTCAACTCTTCAGTTTTAAAAACTGAGTCTTACCCTACTTTAGATAAATTATCTTCAGTGTTACGTGAAAACGGTGGTAAAGTAACTGTAAACGGTTACGCTTCAAGCGAAGGTACTGCTGCATATAACTTGAAATTATCTAAAGACAGAGCTAACTCTGTTAAAACTTACTTAGTAAACTCTGGTGTTAACGCTAGTCAAGTTGCTACTAAAGGTAATGGTGAAGCTAATCCAATTGCTTCTAACGATACTGAAGAAGGTCGTATCCAAAACCGTCGTGTTGAAACTGCTAGAAACTAGTATTTCAATATAAGATTTAAAAAAGTCCCGATGAAAGTCGGGACTTTTTTTGTGCCTTTTAATTTTTGGTATAAAGCTTTTTAGCTAAGTTTGTACATATGTACTTCTTTAGAAAAAAAGATCCAAACAGGCCAAATAATATCAATATTAAAATTATGCATTTTATTAATGCATTGGCTATTTCCATTTTTCTTGCAGGTATCATCTACAAGCTTATTCAGTGGCTTGCCAAATAATTCAAATCGTATGAAACAAATTATTAATACTACTAATGCCCCTGCCCCAATTGGGCCATATAGTCAGGCTGTACAGGCCGGAAACTTTTTATTCGTATCAGGTCAGGTAGCCATTAATCCTGAAAATGGAGAATTAAATATTAGCAATATCGAAGCAGAAACCCATCAGGTAATGCGTAACCTTAAGGCTGTTTTATTGGAAGCGGGTTTAACTTTCGATCATGTGGTTAAATCGACTATTTTCTTAAGTGATATGGGAACTTTTGCGCAAGTAAATGAAATTTACGGACAATATTTTACTGCTGAATTTCCTGCCCGTGAAACAGTTCAGGTTTCAGTATTGCCAAAAAATGTAAATGTAGAAATTTCTGTGATCGCCATTGTAGGATAATAAGATCATAATCAAAAGCAGAAATTTCATAGCGGGCATTATTCCTTGTATCACCTGGGAATAATGCCCGTTTTTTTGCACAGCATAAAACAATAGTGTTGCATTTTCTATTTTAAGGAAAACATAGATTTGAATGAAAATACGTCTATTTGCTTTTACTGCTGTCGATCGTTACTTTTAAGGCACTTTGATGAAACTGTTATTTACAAGAAACGGTAAAATATTTTGTTTAATTCGATATTAGATACACCTGTTGAGTTTTTAAAAGGCGTTGGGCCAAGTCGTGCCGATGTTTTGAAAAAAGACCTCGGCCTGTTCACCTATCAGGATCTGCTTGCGCATTATCCTTTTAGGTATATCGACCGTACAAAATATTTTAAGATCAATCAAATCAATCCAGATTCGCAGTACATTCAAATTATTGGTCGTGTAATCAGTAAAAAGGTAATCGGCGATAAAAGAGCAAAACGGATTGTTGCCGTTTTTAAAGATGAAACGGGTATTATGGAACTGGTTTGGTTCCAAAGCCTAAAATGGGTTGACGATAATATAACAGTTGGTACTGCTTATGTGGCTTTTGGTAAACCAAGCATTTTTAATGGAACGTTTAGTATATCGCACCCTGAAATGGAGCTATATCAGCGTAAGCAGGTTGGAAGGGGGAACCTGACGCTTCAGCCAGTATACAATTCTACTGAAAAACTAAAAAAGTTTAACCTCGATTCTAAGGGATTACAACGTTTAATAGCCGGTTTGTTGGATCAGATTATTCCACAGGTTCCGGAAAACTTACCTCCATACATCATTGATAAATATCAGCTGCCGGATAAGAAAATGGCATTGTTGAATATTCATTTCCCAAAGAACCAAAAAGATTTAAATGCTGCGGAAAGAAGGCTAAAATTTGAAGAGTTATTCTTTATTCAATTACAGTTATTACATAATAAACATTTACGCCAGTTAAAATTTAAAGGGGTAACCTTTGAAAAGGTTGGCGAAAAAGTGAATCGCTTTTATAAAGAATTTTTACCATTCGAATTAACCAATGCCCAGAAAAGGGTGGTTAAAGAAATCAGGATTGATACCCAACGCGGGGTACAAATGAACAGGCTTGTTCAGGGCGATGTAGGAAGCGGTAAAACTGCAGTAGCGCTAATGAGTATGCTATTGGCAAATGATAACGGCTATCAGGCTTGTATGATGGCTCCGACCGAAATTTTGGCCCGCCAACACTACGCTTCCATGACAGAACTCATCACTGATGATTTGGTTAAGGTGGCTATTTTAACCGGTAATACTAAAAAGAAAGACCGTACGATTTTGCACGAACAATTGGAAAGTGGCGAAATTGATATTTTAATAGGTACACATGCGCTAATTGAGGATAAAGTACAGTTTAAAAACCTGGGTTTGGTGGTAATTGATGAGCAGCATCGTTTTGGCGTGGAGCAGCGAGCAAAACTCTGGCGAAAAAACGTTATTCCGCCACATATCCTGGTGATGACTGCAACACCAATCCCACGTACTTTAGCGATGACTTTATATGGTGACCTTGATGTTTCTATCATCGATGAACTGCCTGCCGGAAGAAAGCCAATAGAAACCAAACATCTTTTTGAAGGCCAGCGTTTGAGGATGTTTGGTTTTATGAAACAGGAAATTGCCAAGGGCAGGCAGGTTTACATTGTTTATCCTTTAATTAAGGAAAGCGAGAAACTTGATCTTCTACATCTTGAAGCGGGTATTGAGCAACTGAGTTATCAATTTCCTCGACCAGATTACCAGCTAAGCATTGTACATGGCCAAATGCCAAATGCAGATAAGCAGTTCGAAATGCAGCAGTTTATTGATGGTAAAAGCCAGATTATGGTAGCCACAACGGTAATAGAAGTTGGCGTAAATGTGCCTAATGCTTCTGTGATGGTGATTGAAAACTCGGAACGGTTTGGACTTTCACAACTCCACCAGTTGCGTGGTAGGGTTGGCCGTGGCGCCGAACAATCCTTTTGCATCCTGATGAGCGGTAATAAATTGAGTAAAGAAGGAAAAGTCCGCCTGGAAACCATGGTAAGGACCAATAATGGTTTCGAAATCTCTGAGATCGACCTGCAGTTACGCGGCCCTGGAGATATTACCGGAACACAACAAAGCGGGGTGCTGGATTTAAAACTTGCCGACCTGGCCAAAGATCAGGTAATTCTATCAGAAGCACGGAATACGGTTATCGAACTGTTTTCAGAAGATCCCCAGTTGGAAAAGCCAGAAAACGCAGTCCTAAAAGCTTACCTGCGAAAACTGGAAAGAGGGATTTCTTTTGATAAGATTTCTTAATTTTTCTATTGTGTTGATTATCATCAACTTTACGGAAAATAAGTATTTATTAATCCACATTTAATCGTTATTTTCGGCATTCGCTCTTGAATAATGATTAAACGTCTACTCTTAGTAGCTTTTTTATGCTGCTTTTTAAGCAATGAAGGCTTTTCAATTTATGTAATTAGTGTTTCCACTAAAAATAGCCATAAATATGTTACGCCTGCAATTACAGCAAGTGGGCCGGTAAATTTTTGTCAGGGTGGTTCGGTAAAATTACAAACAACAACTGAAACAGGTATTTCTTATCAGTGGATTAAGGATGGCGTAGATCTTACTAATGAAACAAACGGATCTTATATTGCAACCGTCTCGGGAACCTATATTTTAAGGGCAACTAAAGATGGAGTTCCCGAAGAAAGTAACGCCATTGTAGTAACGGTTGACCAGGTTCCTACGGCTAACTTTACTACAAGTGCAAGCGGAAGTAATTGCAGTAACGAAGAAATTTCATTTACAAGCACTTCTACAGGTACCGTAACCAGTTATGAATGGGATTTTGGGGATCCAAATTCTGGGGCGGCAAACAAATCAACCGAAGAAAATCCTAAACACATTTTTATCGGTACCAATGGAAGCGGAAACCAGCCATTTACGGTTAAACTTACGGTAAGGAATGGAACGTGCGAAATGGTAAAAAACATTACTGTAACTACGAAAAAAATCCCACGTTTAGATATTGTAGATGTAGATTCAAACTTTCCATTTAGTAATTGCCATAAATCACCTAGTTTAATAAACCCTAGCTATACACTAACATTAAAAAATAATTCGCCGAATGCTGCTCTTTTTTCTAATTATGTAATTAATTGGGGCGACAATACTGGTGATATAACATACAACAACTCGAATTTTCCAATAAGCCATACATATACTGCCTTAGGAGCATTTCAACTTGTTGTAAAGGGGATAGCGCTTGATGGTTGCCAGACCATTTTTAATCAGGTTGTAGCGAATCAAAGTAATCCAGCGGGTGGATTAGCAACTAATGGAAACACAGCGGGTTTATGTGGGCCTGTTGAAGTACCTTTTGTAATTAACAACTGGAAGGATAACTCGCCAGGAACCATCTACAAATTGGATTTTGGTGATGGTGAATTTAAAACATTTACCCATCCATTAAATAGTACTGGCGATCCATTTACTTACAATCATCTTTATACAAAATCATCTTGCCCTGCAAAATTTTATACAGCAATATTGACTGTAACAAATGCTTGCTCCGAAACAGAGTTTAGAGCTAATAACATTGTTATTTGGACAAAAACAGAAGCAAACTTTTTAGTGAATCCCGCTACAAGTTGTGTTGGAAAATCTGTAAGTTTTACTAACAAAAGTATTTCTGGTAGTTATGGTAATACATGTTCTTCTGGTACATCATATTTATGGGACTTTGGAGATCCAACAAGTTCTTCAAATAGTTCAAATTTGGAAAATCCTACGCATATTTTTAATTCTCCTGGCAATTATAACGTTATATTAACGGCGACAAATGGATGTGGTTCTACAAAAAAAGAATTAACAATCTGCATCAACCCTTTACCTGTAGCTGCCTTTACGGTTGATCAGACCGAAGGTTGTGGGCCGCTGGTTGTACAAACAAATAATACTTCTAACTTGCCAAATTGTGGTGCAAATACCTACACTTGGACGGTTACATACGCAAATTTCCCTGGCTGCACAGGAGGCACACAAGGATATACGTTTTTAAATGGTACCACATTAACTTCGCAGCATCCAAAATTTCAATTTACAAATGCGGGAATTTATACCCTATCGTTGGTAACACGAAATTCGGATAATGGTTGTGTTTCGAGTAAGGTTGATCAGCAGATCAAAGTAAAAGCAAAACCAACGGTATCGGTAGCTGCGTTATCAGCTATTTGCGAGGGTGGGGTTATTTCTCCTGTTGCCACAGTTAATACCTGTAGCTCGGGTACAACACCAACTTACCTATGGAAATTTCCGGGATCGAATACACCCACTTCCACGGCATTAAGCCCAACAAATGTTACTTATCCAACGGCTGGCACTTACGATGTTACGCTTGAAGTAACAAACGAATGTGGTACTACAATATCAGCATTACAAAAAATAACCGTTAACGCTGCCCCGGTAATGGTACCCATAACCGATTTAACGGTGTGCAAAGGTGCGGCAACGGGCACAATCACTTTTAATACCAATCCAGCCAACAGTGCGGTTACTTATAGCTGGATAAGCAACAATACTGGTATTGGCTTAGGTAATGGTACCACTAAAACCATCCCATCATTTACCGCAACGAATAATACCAGTAATGTAATTTCATCAATCATAACTGTTACCCCGAAGCTGGGTAATTGTAATGGAACCCCGGTACAATTTAAAATTTCGGTCAATCCTTCTGAACCTACTGCAAATGCAGGCCTTGATCAGGATTTATGCGATGTAACAACTGCTACCCTATCGGGTACGGATCCTACATCAACATTTGCCGGGCAATGGACCCAGGTAACAGGACCAACCGCAGGAATTGTTTTTGCCGATGCCTCGAAATACAATACGATGGTAAGTGGTTTGGCTGCCGGAAATGTTTATGAATTTAAATGGACAATAAATGGACTTGGTAGCTGCCCGGCAACCAATGATATTGTTAAAATAACGGTTTCGCCAAAAACCATTGGCGGTAACACTTCGGGTGCGCAGGGTTTTTGTGGTGGACCAGCATCAGGAAACATTACTTTAACCGGAAATGTAGGAAATGTTGTTCGATGGGAATCATCAATAGATGGAACCAACTGGACAATAATAAATTCTAGCGCCTTAACCTACAGTTACACCGGGGTTATCAAAACGACCCAATTTAGGGCTGTTGTAAAAAGTGGAGGCTGTAACCAGGAATATTCTGATATCACTGCCATAACAGTTAATCCTGTGCCTGCAAAGCCAACAGGAGCATTAACAATAAATTATTGTTTAAACGATCCATCGGTCGCATTAACAGCAGTTGGAACTGACTTGAAATGGTATACCACCCTGCCAACCGGTACAGGATTTAGTTTAACTGCACCAATACCAATTACTGCTATAGCGGCAACCACTAAATATTATGTTACGCAAACCTTAAACGGCTGCGAAAGTTTGCCTTTGGAAATTACCGTAAAAGTTAATCCGCCAATCTCAAATAATGTTATCGCATCCGATCAAAATATCTGTATGGGCAGCACACCAGCTGTTCTGGGCCAATCTGGCAATACTTTATCTGGTGGAAGTGGTACTTATGTTTATCAATGGCAACAATCTGCTGATGGCAATAGCTGGACAGATATCATAAATGCAAATGCTCCATCTTATCAACCGGGTGCTTTAAATACAGATACCTATTACCGCCGCATAGTAAACAGCTTGCCCTGCAGTTCTCAATCAAATCCGGTTAAAATCTCTGTTCAGGGAACATTAAGCAATTTTCAGGTTTCGGCAAACCAAACCATCTGTAGTGGCTCGCAGCCTGATAAACTGATTGGCGATGCGCCTGTAGGTGGCAGTGGCAGCTATACTTACACCTGGGAAAAATCGACAACTTCTGCATCATCGGGTTTTACGGCAATTGCCGGTGAAAATACGGCTGATTATCAACCGCAGGCATTAACACAAACAACTTATTACAGGAGGATTACCAGTAGTGGTTCCTGTTCTGCAACTTCTACAGCGGTAACAATTTCGGTTAATCCAATCCCGGTGATACAAAGTGTTACAGATATTATTGCCTGTAATTCGGCATCATTGCCGGTAACAGTTTTTCAGAGCAATATATCAAGTCCGAATATTGGTTACAGTTGGAGCAATGATAATACCGGCATAGGTTTACTTGCATCGGGGGTAGGAAATTTACCATCATTTACTACACAAAATACATCAAAAGTTCCGCTTTTAGCCAATATTACGGTGACACCAAATTATACTAATGGTGGCAAAATTTGTACAGGTATTGCAAGCAATTTTAAAATAACTGTGCTGCCGGGCATTACCACAGCAAGCCTAGCCGATCTAACGGTTTGTGCAGGGAGTTTGGTGCCGGTAAATATTTTATCGAGTGATGCTGCTTCTTTCGCCGGGGGTACGGTAACCTACAACTGGGCTGTTACCGGGGGTGCAATTGGACTAACAAATGGAAATGGGCAGCAGATACCGGCTTTTAATGCCGTAAACAATACAACTTTACCCATTACGGTAAGTATAAGTGTGGTGCCAACTTACGAATATCAGGGTAAAAAATGTTCTGGTAATGCCGCGGTGTATAAAATTACGGTTAATCCTGCGCCGGTAATTAATTTTTCTATCCCTGATCAAACTATTTGTAGTTCGGCAACATCAGTTGCGGTAACATTAAGCAGCGCAACGCCGGGTACAGGTTTTACGTGGAATGCGCAGCCTGTTGCAGGAGTTACGGGTTTGGTTTTATCGGGTACGGATAAAATTCCGGCACAAACCCTGATCAATACAACCAATTTGCCCTTAACAGTGGTTTATGAGACTGTAGCTTCAACATCGGGTGCTGTACAATGTCCGGGAACTTCTTTTTTCTATAAAATTACAGTTAACCCTGCAACAACAGTTACCGCAAGCGAAAACAGTAAAACAATATGTTCGGGCACCAAAACCGGTATCAGTTTAACTTCAGGTGTGGCCGGTACGGTTTTTAACTGGACGGTAAGCAACAATCCTAATATTACGGGCTCGGTAAATGGAACAGGCAATATCATCGATCAGCCTTTAATCAATACATCGGCAACGGTACAAACGGTAACTTATACCATTACGCCAAAATTTACAGGAAATAGTACAGGTTGTGAAGGTGCTCCGATCCAGGTTTCGGTTAGTGTTAATCCCTCTCCAAAAGTTCAGTTTTCGGGAAATGATATTGCCATTTGTTCAGGCACCGCTTCGCCGGAGATTTTTTTGTCATCAACTACTACCGGAGCTAAAATTATATGGAATAGTATTGTTCCGGCAGGTATAACTGGCGTTACGGTTTCGAACGGTACATCAATTATCCCTTCTGAGAATTTAACAAATAATACCAATGCCCCTTTAACGGTTATTTATTCTGCAACAGCAAGTACCAACGATGCGAATGCCTGTGCAGGTGTTAATTTTCTGTACAGGGTTACGGTAAATCCGGTAGCTAAAATTACCAACGTTCCTTTATCGCAATCGGTTTGCTCCGGCAGTAGCACTGGTGTTTTTGTGCCAACGTCGAATGTGGTAGGCGCAACTTATAAATGGACGGTAAGTTCTGCTTCGCCTTCACTAACCGGTTTTGCCACATCTGGTACTGGAAATATACCTGCCCAAAACATTATAAACAGCAGTACCGCTGCTGAAACACTTAAGTATATCGTCACACCAGAAGCAAATGGCTGTGTGGGTGTATCAAGTACTTATGAAATTACCATTAACCCTAAGCCCATATTTACTGGTATAGCAAACCCTGCTGCAATCTGCAGTAATACCATCTTTAATTATGTGCCAGGCAGTTCTACCGCTGGCGTAACGTTTAGTTGGAAAAGAGCTGCAGTTACGGGGATCAGCAATTCTGCTGCCAGCGGAAGCGGTATCGATCAGGCAGGAAGTATCTCTGAAACATTGATTAATACCACTGTTAACCCAATTGATGTAACCTATATTTACGAACTGAGCTTAGGCGGCTGTGCAAGTGCCAATAGTTATCCTGTTGTGGTAAGGATAAACCCCGCACCAACTGCATTATTTGGTCCTTTTAGTCAAAATGGATGTGCCCCTTTTGCCATAAACGTTAAGAATTTAAATTCGAAAACATTTGCCAATACCTATACGGTTGATTATGGTGATGGGTCTGCTATAAATGTTTATACCGATGAGCGCGACATTAGCCATGTGTATGAAAACGAAACAGCACTGCCCAAAACTTTTAAATTAAAAATTAGGACCAAAAACGATTGCGGCGAGGTTGCTTCTATAGAATATGTAATTGTGGTACAGCCACAAAGTGTATTTTCTAAATTGGTGCTGCAGGGTAACCAACGTTTTGGTTGTGCTCCATTTACCATCGATTTTACAACACTTAACCAATCAACGGGGGCCAATGTTTATACTTGGGATTTTGGTGATGGATCTCCTGTTCAGGAAACACACAGGTTAAACGAGCCTTTAACGCATAGTTACTTAAGTGCCGGCGATTTTACCATTACGCTTACTGCTACAAATGGATGCTCTACTGTAAAAAGCCAGCAAACAGTTACCGTTTATCCAAATGTAAGTGCCAGTTTTAAAGTAAACAAACCAGAATACTGTTTAAGTGAAACTGTGGTTTTTACCAATACTTCCGACCAGCAGTTTACGGCCCTTTGGGATTTTGGAGATGGTAAAACAAGTACAGATATTAACCCAGGTCATACATACACTACAGCGGGTACAAAAACAGTGGTGCTTACTGCCACCAAAACATACCCCGATGGCAGCAGCTGCACTACATCTACTACCCAAACGGTTGATATTACCCCTGGCCCAGTGGCTTCATTTAACTCCAATGCGGGTAATTTAAACTGCGGGCCTTTTAAACTGGTAGTAACTACCACGCCTGCAAATGCAGCAAATATAGAGTGGGATTTTGGCGATCCAAGCAGTGCAGATAATATTGCAACGGGCTACAGCGCAAGTCATACTTATACCTTACCAGGTACTTATCTGGTTACTGCGAAAGCTTACAGTTTACAAGGGTGTACTGCAGTAACCACGCAAACGGTGAAAATTACCGAAACACCAAAGCCCGAATTTACTTTTCCAACGAATTTAATCTGCGGACCAAATGCCACCATTCAGTTTAAAAATGAAACTACTTATGGCGGTACCGATGCTGTAACCTATAAATGGTATATAAATGATATATTTACCTCATCAAATAAAGATTTTGTACATACATTTAATACGCCTACATCTGTTTTACTGCCTTATATTTACCGCATTAAACTGGAGGCCATTAATATTTTAGACTGCCTAAATAGTGTTGAACATACCATTCAGTTTAATCCTCTGCCACAGGCCAACTTTACGCTAACCATTAATAGAGCCTGCGCACCTTTTACGCCGCAGATTACCAATACCTCGCTTTATGCCGATAAATTTGAATGGTACGTTGATGGGATTCTGGTTTCAACAGATAAAATTCCGTCCAATATTATTTTTAATGAGCCGGATAAAATCCATGATATTAAATTAATTGCCGATAATCAATACGGGTGCGGCAGTAATAATGTTACCAAACAGGCCATTACCTACCCTAGCCCCAAAGCATCATTCACGGTTAAACAGGATGTAAGCTGTAATGGCATTTTGGATGTAGAAATAATCAATACCAGTATTGGCGCAACCACTTACACGTGGGATTTTGGAGATGGATCAGCAGTGTACGTTGGCAACAGTCCGAAACATATTTATGGCAAGGCGGGGATTTATGAACTCAAATTAAGCGCATCAAACAGTTTTTGTACCGATATCTTTAACCATACCATTAAAATTGCCGATGCCCCAAAGGCTGGTTTCCTGGCCGATGTAAAATCGGGCTGTAACCAGGTTACCGTTACTTTTCAGAATCTGTCCAATAACTCAAGCCAATACCTATGGGATTTTGGGGATGGATCGTTTTCTACACAGAAAAACCCGGTGCATTCCTACAATTTCGTTAAATCGCCTTTTACGGTAAAATTAACGGCCACCGGTGATTTCGGTTGTACAGATGAAATGGTGATGCTGAATTATATCAGTGTTTTTGCACCTCCCGTTGCAGAAATTGTGATATCGCCCTCAAGAACGGTAAAAGTTCCTGATTACGGTTTTAGTTTTAAAACTAAAACCGACGAAAACATAACGGCTTATAAATGGGATTTTGGCGATGGGAAAACATCCGATAAAGCGGTTATAGACCATAATTATACAGATGTTGGTACTTATAAAATTAAACTTACCATAACAAATGCATCGGGCTGTACCAATGTAATCGAAGATCAGGTGAGTGTAATAGGCGTTCCAGGATATTTTTATCTGCCAAATGCTTTCGAGCCTGCAAATGCAAAACCCGATTTAAAGATTTTTAAGGTTACGGCAACGGGTATGTCTGCTTATACACTCAGGGTTTTTAACAAATGGGGGCAGATGATATGGCAAAGTAGTAAACTGGATGAAGAAGGTGTGCCTACAGAATTTTGGGACGGCACAATGAACGGCCAGCCTGCTCCCCAGGGGGCTTATTACTGGAGTGCCGATGCAAAATTTATTAACGGTACCGATTGGAAAGGGATGAAATATGAAGGCAAGAGTGCAAGCAAAACAGGGGTTGTTCATTTAATCAGGTAATATGAAGATCAACTTAGATAATAATATTTTAAAACAAAGGGGAATATGGTTGGTGCTAATGATACTTGCCTTTTCCAAAATGGCTGTTGCCCAGGATTTAATTTATTCGCAATTTTTTAATGCGCCAAATTATTTAAATCCTGCCCTTAATGGTCAGTTTGAAGGTGATTTACGCGTTAGCGCCATTTACCGCAGCCAATGGACAAAAATTCAGGGCGCACTGAGTAATTATTCTTTTGCGGTTGATTACCAGGTACCCAATTTTGGTGGTGGCTTTGGACTGATTATGAATAAATCAACCGAAGGAACAGCTTATATCTCGAAAACGAATTTTGCCGGCGTTTATTCGTATAGTGTAGAATTTAATGAAAACACTTTGTCATTTGGCATACAGGCTGGGCTTACCAATAGAAAAATAGATTATGATAAATTGGTTTTTCCTGATCAGATTAATAGTGGTGGCATTATTGCCGGGGGTGCTACCTCGGCTTCGTATCCTATTTATAATAATAAATATTTTTTCGATTCGGGTGCTGGTGTAAATTTTGTAACAGGTAATTTTATGGCTGGGTTTTCAGCACAGCATTTAAACAAACCTGATGAATCTTTTACCGGCAGCACTTCTAGATTGCCAATCAGGTATGGTGGACATGTAAGTTATATGATTAAAACCAGGCCATACGATCGTGATGATAATGCAGCATTTATACCATCAGTAGTTATTTATAATCAAGCGAGATTAAGTTCCTTCAGTGCAGGCGTTCAGTATAAAAATAGGAATGTGAACCTGGGGTTGTGGTACCGTGGCGATGGAAAGCAGCAGGATGCATTGGTGCTGTCACTAATATTCGATATTTTTAAAAGACCTGACAGTTATTCCAGAATGCGTTTTGGAATCAGTCACGATGCTACAACCTCTAAAATTAATTATACCAATACCGCAGGAACTACCGAAGGTGCTTTTGTTTACGAAATGGATTTGCCAAACCGTGGCTATTCATCAGGTGGAAATAATAGGGGCTCCAGTTATGCCAATAAATGTTATAAATTTTATTAAATTCCTTTAAGTTACTTTTTGATAAAATCAGTTAACCTCTGATCTCTAATTTTTGTCAACCCAACATCTGTTCTTGCAAAAATACAGTATATAGTATTATTTAACCTACTTTTGTGTCGTTTTGTAACGTATTTATTACAGATAATAGCCATTTAATTGTCATTTAGGAATCTCTTTTAAATTCCTAATATTCCTATATTGCGTGTAACCAAATATAAACTGTTAAGGAGACGATTATAAAACTGTATATGCTTTTACGCAGTATTTTCTATGTCCTAATATAGTTTGTCTATCAGATAAGAGGGTTCATGATGGTTAACAATGATTTATTGTCTTAATTGGTGAGAAATGAGTAATTTCTTTGCGAAGCCGTATTGTAGATAATTATTTCAATAGATCAGATTTTAATAATGCAAATAACGACAGTTCATGTTTACTCATGAGTATTAAGTTGTATTACAATCAATATCTAACCTAATAAATTGAAAACTATGAAAAAAAATCTATTGAGGACTTTTACCAAAAGTAGCATGTTTCTTGTTTGTGGTAGTTGTCTCGTTTTTTCATCATCTGCCAGCACATCGCCTGGCAAACCAGCGCACAAAAAAGAATCCTTTGATTTTTACAAACCTCCCCTCCAGGATATTATTGTGAAAGGAAAGGTTACGGACGCTAAAGGACCAATTCCGGGTGTAAGTGTTAAATTAAAGGGAGGTACAGCAACTACGGTAACCGATGCCTCCGGAAATTTTAGCATCAAAGTACCCGAAGATGCAACGCTGGTATTTACCTATGTTGGTTATGTGGATCAGGAAATACAGGTAAAAAACCAGGGTAATATTAATGTTCGGTTACTGGAAAACAACCAAAATCTTTCAGAAGTGGTTGTAGTAGGTTACGGAACGCAGAAAAAAGCAGTAGTATCAGGTGCGGTGGCTTCAGTTAAAGGTACAGAGCTGGCCAAATCTTCATCGGTAAACTTAACCAATTCATTAGCTGGCCGCTTACCGGGCGTAACGGCGTTGCAGGGCAGTGGAGAGCCTGGTTACGATGGTTCTACCATTCGGATTCGAGGTACAAATTCGCTCGGTAACAACAATGCATTGATTGTAATTGATGGTATCCCCAACCGTGCAGGTGGGATAGAAAGGCTAAATCCAAATGATATTGAAAGTGTATCGGTTTTAAAAGATGCCTCTGCTGCTATTTATGGTTCGCAAGCTGCCAATGGAGTAATTTTAATTACCACCAAATTGGGGAAATCGGGTAAACCCCAGTTTTCTTACGATTTTAGCTATGGTTTGCAACAACCAACACGCATCCCTAAAATGGCCAACTCGGTACAATATGCAGAGATTCTGAACGAACTGAATATTTTTGGTTCCGATCTCAATCCCAACGAATGGTCGGCGGCATGGAATAGTTTTAAAACCACTGGTTCTTATCTTTCAACAGGAGGAAAAACAATAAATGCGACTTATACGCCAAATGAAATTAGAAAATTGGGTGATGGATCTGATCCGTTACGCTATCCTAATACGGATTGGTTTAAAACCACTTTCCAAAACTGGTCGCCCCAGCAAAGGCATAATGTTCAGATTAATGGGGGGAGTGAAAACGTAAAATACCTGGTTTCGCTGGGTTATCTCGATCAGGATGGTTATTATAAAAACTCTGCAACCGGTTATAAACAATATGATATACGCTTTAACCTGGAGGCAAAACTCAGCAAGTATATCACCACAACCTTAGGTGTAACTGCAAGAGAGGAAGACCGTAATTTTCCAACGGTTGGTGCGGGTGATATATTCAGGTTTTTAATGCGGGGAAGACCGACCGAAATTGCCATTTGGCCAAACGGACAGCCGGGAAGAGATATCGAATATGGTTATAATCCCGTGGTATCTACTACAGATTTAACAGGATACAATAAAGATGTTCGGGATTACTTTCAAACTACAGGTAAAGTAGAAATTAAAATTCCGGGTGTTGAGGGCTTAAAGGTAACCGGTACGGCTGCGATAGATAAATATTCTGGCCGGCAGAAAAACTGGCAATTGCCGTGGACACTCTATGACTGGGATAAAAAAACTTTTGAAGCTGATGGGGTAACGCCAGTGCTCGCGGGTACGGTACGTTCGCAATACACGGATCCAAGACTCAGGGAAACCGCAGGCGGACAACTTGCCATTAACCTAACGGGAATGATTAACTACGATAAAAAACTGGGCGACCATAATATCGGTTTAATGGCTGGTGTAACCCGCGAAACGGTAAATAACGATGGTTTTACTGCTTTTAGAAGGTATTTTATATCTACTTCTGTTCAGGAATTACTCGCAGGTGATGAGCGCGAACAATCATTGGGGAATAATCCCGGTGATCCGAATAACCTGTTTAAAAGGGCACGTTTAAGTTATTTCGGACGTGCAGGCTATAATTATAAAGAAAAATACCTTGCCGAATTTTTGTGGCGGGTAGATGGTTCTTACATCTTTCCAACCGACAGGCGTTTTGGTTTCTTCCCGGGCGTATCAGTAGGCTGGCGCTTATCTGAGGAACCCTTTTTTAAAGAGAATGTTAAGTTCGTAAACAATTTAAAACTAAGGGCTTCCTATGGTCAGATGGGGGCTGAAGCTTATTTTGGCGATACCCTGCAAGAGTATCAATACCTGAGTTTAATGAATTTTGGAAATTATATTTTCAACGATCTGGTTACCAAAACGCTAACAGAAGGAAAAGTACCTAATTTTAATTTTGGATGGGAAGTGGCCAATAATACCAACATCGGTTTAGATGCATCCTTCCTGAATAATAAATTATCACTTGAATTTGATTACTTCTACAACAAACGTACAAACATTCTGATTAGCAGGGGAAGTTCGGTGCCTGAAAGCTCAGGTATAACAGATCGTTTACCACCTGTTAACCTGGGAAAAGTAAATAATAAAGGTTTCGAGTTTAAATTGAGTTATAACGATAAAATTGGCGAGTTAAATTATGGTGTGAGCGTAAATGGTGGTTATGCTAAAAATAAAATCATTTTTTGGGATGAAACACCTGGTGCTCCCGAATGGCAACACTCAACTGGCAGGGTAACCAATTCGTGGTTGGTATACGATTATGATGGCGTTTTTAAGGATCAGGCAGAAATCAATGCCAATACATTAAATTATAGTGCGTTAACCAGCACCTTGCGTCCTGGCGATATGAAGTTTAAGGATATTAATGGTGATGGCAAAATCAACGCCGATGATAAAATTCGCTTGGATAAAAACGGTACGCCGACCTTTACCGGAGGTTTTAATTTCAATCTACAATATAAAGGTTTCGATTTATCTGTATTGATTCAGGGCGCAACTGGCGGGATGCAGATTGTGGGTTTAACTGAATCGGGCGATATTGGTAACTTCTTAGAGTGGTCGTACTTAAACCGTTGGAGTATTGATAACCCGAGTTCCGTAAATCCACGCTTATCAAACCGGGGCGCTACTTATTATACCGATAGCAACAATGCGTTAAACAATACTTACTGGTTAAGGAGTAACAACTACATCAGGCTTAAAAATGTAGAGTTAGGTTATACATTACCAACTAATTTGGTAGAAAAAGTTGGTTTAAACAGTGTAAGGGTTTATGCAAACGGACTCAACCTGGCTACGCTTGATAAAATCAAAATCTGGGATCCTGAATCAACCAATTCAAGCGGACAGTATTATCCACAGGCAAGGGTAATCAACTTTGGTATTAAAGCCGCTTTTTAACATGTATCAAGTTTAACCGTTACAATCAAGAATATGAAAGCAATAAATAAAAATATAAAGGGCTATATATTAGTTTTGATCACCTTTTTTGCGGTTTCCTGTAAGAAAGATTTTTTAAACGTAGAGTCGCCTGGCCAGGTACCTGCAGAATCTGTATGGAAAGATCCGGCAACCGCACAGGCATTTGTGAATGATATTTACAATGGATTAGGAAATGGAGGTTTCTCCGAACAGATGCTGGCTTCGGTTTCTGATGAAGCCATGTTTACACACCCTACTCGTGGAATAGATTTGGTTAACAACGCCACCATTAATCCCTCTACATTAGGTTGGGTAGATGATACCTGGGCTTATAAACAAATGTACACCCGCATCAGGGCCTGTAATATTACCATCGAAAAAATAACCAGCGGCGATAATGCACTAAGTAGTCAATCGTTAAAAGATCAGTTATTGGGCGAGGCATATTTTTTAAGGGCATACTTTTACCAGCAGTTATTGCGCTATTATGGAGGTGTACCCCTTATTACAAAAATTTATGTGCTTGATGATAATTATAATGTGAAGCGCAATACCTATGAAGAATGTGTAAACTTTATTGTAAAAGATTGCGATGAAGCCAACAGGTTGCTCACTGGTAAAGTTATGGAAAAGGGACGCACCACTGCACTGGCGGCATTGGCCTTAAAATCGAGGGTATTAATTTACGCTGCAAGCGATTTGCATGATAGGGCTAAACTTACTAACAAGGTTAAAAATATCGATGTTAAGAAATTAGACTTTTTAAGTTACGCCAGTGGCAGCCAGCCAGAACGTTACCGATTGGCTAAAACAGCTGCAGATGCGGTAATGAAACTGGGTACAGGTTACAAATTAGATTTTACCGCTCCGGCTTCTGTTGCCAGCGGCCAGATAAATTATAAAAGCATTGCCATGGGCGGAGCGAGTAAGGCACCAGGAATAGATGCTACTGCGGCATCAGAACTTATTTTTGCGCGTTATTTTATTATCCAGAGCAACATTAAACATGCACAGCAAAATGGTCCGAACGGTTACCACAACTGGGCCGGTAACACGCCTATCGGTTTATTGGTTGATGATTATGAAATGCAGGATGGTAGCAAATTTAGCTGGACAAACGCTGCGCAAAAAGCCAGTCCTTACCAAAACAGGGATCCGCGTTTTTACGCTACCGTTTTATATGATGGTGCAGGTTGGAAACCACGCGATAAAGCATCAGGCAATGTTGATCCCGCAAGCCAGATTCAGACCGGCATTTATGATTTAATGGACAATACCGGCAGAATCGATTTTAAAGGTTTAGATACCCGTGGAAGTTCTATCGAAAACTGGAACGGCAGCTGGACAGGTTATTATTACCATAAATTTATCGATCCGGATCCAACCATTATAGATGCCTCTATGTCGCAAAATGTACCCTGGCCATTCTTTAGGTACACCGAAGCGGTATTTAATTATATCGAAGCCAGCATTGAGTTAGGAGAATTAAGTGACGCAGTATATTGGTTAAACAAAATCCGCTTCAGGGCCGGTATGCCAGCGGTTACAGCAACAGATCAAGATGGCCTTAGGGAAGTTTACCGCCACGAACGCCGCATAGAAATGGCTTACGAGGAACAGCGTTATCATGATACCCGCAGGTGGTTAATTGCAGGCGAAACTTTAGGCAGGAAAGTAACCTATATTAAAGTAACCGGAAAATTTAAGCCAGGCAAAACCATGTCGGCCCCTTATCATTATGATAATACCATTTACGATTATACCTATAATCCGGTTGAAGAAAATGCCCAGGAGAGCAGAAGCTGGGACAATAAGCTTTATTTCAGGCCATTTAGCCGCGATGAGGTAAATAAAAATAATTCACTAGAACAAAATCCTGGTTACTAGTTAATCATTTAGAAAACCCGATGATTCAGCTGATTCATCGGGTTTTTTGTAGAATAAAGATTTGAGCAACCAGATTTGGTTTTTTTACTTTTTAATAGAAAAAGAGTTGGTCTCAAATGTTTTTCTATTCCTATATTTAATTTTCAAAGCTTAGTTTTGCAAATAAACTTTTTTCTGTGGCAGATTCAGACCCCAACCCCGTTATTGTAAAACAAGATCCATTCGCAGCTTTGCGTTACAAGGAATTCAGATCTTTCCTGGGCATGCGATTCTTTTTTACTTTGGCCTATCAAATGCAGGCTGTTGTTATTGGTTATCACATTTACGATTTAACACACGATCCGCTGAAACTAGGTTTAGTTGGCCTTTGTGAGGCAATTCCGGCTATTGGTATTGCGTTATACGGCGGTTATATTGCCGATAAAAGCGAGAAACGGAGTTTGCTGATTAAAATATTTTCGGGGGTATGGCTGGCCTCTGTGTTAATGCTCATCATCACCAGCAAATACCTGCACCTTAAGGAAGATCTTATCGTACTCATTATGTATGGTCTGGTATTTTGCATTGGCATTGCCCGGGGCTTTTTTGGTCCGGCAACTTTTTCTTTAATGGCTAAAATTGTACCTAAAGAATTGTACCCAAATTCGAGTACCTGGAACAGCAGCAGCTGGCAATTGGCAACCATTATTGGCCCCGTTGCCGGAGGTTTTGTAAACTGGCTTTGGGGAATTACGGCCGCTTACGCCTTTATTGTCGTTTTAGTCTCGATTTCATTAATCTGCATTTTTACGCTCAAAAAACATCCTTCAACTTATGTTCCCAAAGAGAATATATTCCACAGCTTAAAAGAAGGAATCCAATTTGTATTTAAAACCAAAATGATGGTTTGGGCGATGAGTTTAGACCTTTTCTCTGTCTTTTTTGGAGGGGCAGTGGCATTGTTGCCTATGTTTGCGAAAGATGTTTTTCATCTGGGTTCTTATGGTTTAGGGATGATGAGGGGTGCTGCATCCTTAGGTGCTGTAATTACCATGTTGGCCATGACCCGCTTCTCGCCGATGGGTAAACCCTGGCGTAACCTGCTGATTGCCGTAACTGGTTTCGGTTTAAGCATCATCTGTTATGGTTTATCTAAAAACTTCTATTTAACCTTATTTTTCTTATTCCTCGAAGGATCATTTGATAGTGTAAGTGTAATTATCCGCCAAACCATTATGCAATTGCTCACTCCAGATGATATGCGTGGAAGGGTTTCGGCAGTTAACAGTATGTTTATCGGCTCATCGAACGAAATCGGCGAATTTGAATCGGGGCTTTCGGCTAGGCTGTTAACCTTAGTGCCTGCTGTGGTATTTGGCGGAAGTATGACGATTGCTATCGCTGGCATTACCTGGTTAAAAACGAAATCGCTAACGAAACTGAGTCTGCAGGATATTAACGAGCAAACCACAAAGGCGGCTTAACTATTCTGTTATTTCAGCATCTTTTTTTTGACCGTATTAATGGCTGTTTTGCTAAAGATTATTTGGGCATGCCCCAAGCTTCGCAAGGGTCGGGCTATCCGTTGCAATCTTTTTTGAAGAAAAATCAAAAAAGGATTTACACTATTATCCCTCATGCGCAATTTTCAATTAAACAGACGAATCCTGTGTAAAATCGGTGTTTATCTGTATGCATCCGTGGTTAAAATATTGAGCGCTGTAAAAAATAAAGGTCCGTGGAGACACGGATCTTTGCTATTTATTTCATTCAAAATTATTTCAAAACTTCTTATTCTTTCCCCACATCAGGTAAATAATCGAACCCAAAAAAGGAGCGAAAAGGATAATGATAAACCAGAGCACTTTTACCGTGAAACCCATGCTGCTATTTCTCGATATGTGGTACAATGCGGTTAATATTAACGCCAGCCATAATATGGCTGCAATGATAACAATAATGGCGATTTGATTGCTTTCTGCTTGTGCAAGTAACATGATAATATATTTTGTTCCTAAGCTTCAACAACTCTCTCGCCAATTTGTTGGCGCCACATGGCCTGGTACAAGCCATTTTGTGCAATTAATTCTTCATGTTTCCCTTGCTCAATGATGCGGCCTTTCTCTAATACATAAATTTTATCGGCATGTTTAATGGTCGATAAACGGTGGGCAATCAAAATCGTAATATGATCGGTTAAATCTGAAACCGAACGAATGGTTTTGGTAATTTCTTCTTCCGTAATCGAATCGAGCGAAGAGGTAGCCTCATCAAAAACCAAAATATCAGGCTGACGGAGCAATGCCCTCGCAATCGATAAACGTTGTTTCTCACCACCCGAAACCTTTACGCCACCTTCGCCAATTAACGAATCCAATCCTTTATCGGCACGGGCCAGTAAAGTTTGGCAGGCTGCCTGGTTTAATACCTTATAACATTCTTCGTCGCTAGCGTTAGGATTAACAAATAATAGGTTTTCGCGGATGGTACCCGAAAACAATTGCGTATCCTGTGTTACAAAACCGATTTTTTCGCGTAAAGCATCAAGATCGATGTTATTGCTTGGAATGCCGTTATATAAAACCTCTCCATCTTTCGGCTGATATAAACCAACCAAAAGTTTAACCAGAGTGGTTTTGCCTGATCCCGACGGGCCAACAAAAGCAATGGTTTGTCCGTTGTGGGTTTTAAACGAAATGTTTTCTAAAGCACTTCTGTTTGCCGTAAGGTGTTTAAAGCCAACAGCACTAAAAGTAAGATCCTTAATTTTATTGATAGAAATTGGGTTCTCCGGTTTTTTATCGATAGGTGTACTTAAAATCTTTTTAAAATTGCCTAACGAAACCTCCGCCTCGCGCCATGATAAAATCACATTTCCTAATTCCTGTAACGGTCCGAAAAGAAAAAACGAGTAGAAAAGGAAGGAGAAATATTGCCCGGCAGTAATTGAATTGTCGAAAATAAGCAAGAGTAAAACCAGTACCATGGTACTGCGCACCAGGTTTACCGTAGTACCCTGAACAAAGCTCATACTGCGTACATATTTTACTTTTTTAAGCTCTAAACCAAGAATTTTGTACGTTGTTTTATTTAAACGCTCGATTTCCTGATCGGCCAGTCCCAAACTCTTAACCAACTCAATGTTTCTTAGTGATTCGGTAGTAGAACCCGCCAAAGCCGTGGTTTCGCCAACGATAGAACGTTGGATGGTTTTAATCTTGCGGCTTAAATACCAGCTTACAAAACTGATGATCGGAATGGCCGAAAAATAAACCAAAGTAACCTTGTAACTTACCGAAATCGAATACACGATTACGAAAATCATTCCGATTAAACTCACAAAAAGGATGCTGATAAAGGCGGTGATAAACTTCTCCGAATCTAAACGTACCTTTTGTAAAATACCCAAAGTTTCGCCGCTGCGTTGATCTTCGAAAACCTGGTAAGGTAATTTTAAGGAGTGTTGTAAACCATCAGCATACATTTTAGCACCAACCTTTTGAACAATTACGCTGGTAAAATAATCCTGAAAATTTTTCGCAATACGCGATACCATTGCTGCGCCAATAGCCAGGCCAATTAAACCCAGCGAACCCCAAAGGTATTGGGCATAAGTGAGCGTATTTTTTTTATTGATAAAACGATCTAAAATCCGACCGGTGATATATGGATCTAAAAGTGAAAAACCAATATTTATACCTGCCAGCAATAACGCTAAAGCCACAATCCACTTGTGGTGTTTCAGGTAGTTAAGTAATAATCCCATGAAAGTTTTGTTGTTTGTGAATGCAAACATAAAAAAAGGGAACGGATAAAAATCCATTCCCCTTTTTTATGACTTTAAGCTAAGATACTTAGCTAATATCTGTTTAAAATCCGTAACGTAAACCAATCTGTATCTGCCATGGATTGCCCGATGGAGTAACAACACCCGAGTTGTTTACACGGTAATTAAATGATTTATTTGCAGCGTTATAGTTAGGAACTGCCGGAATTTCGGGAGTAGTTGGGGTAGCAGCCACCTTTGCTGTACCATTTAGTGCATATAATCCTTGATTACCCAAAGTTTCGTTTACACCCCATTTTTTATTGATCAGGTTACCCAGATTGAAAATATCTCCGGAAACTTCAATACTCTGTCTTTTATTCAGCTTGATTTTTTTAGCAATCCTTAAATCAACAATGCCATAAAATCCATTTATTCCACCATTTCTTTCAGCAATCTGACCTGAATATTTATTGATATAGTCTTTCAAACTTTGGCTTGCATCAGGGTTATCCAGCAAAGCCTGTAATCCGTTACGCACATTTTGTGGAACGCTAGTATTGTTCCTGTCGAAAACGTACGCAAGATCGTTCGTTGCTACGAAATCGCCATTATTGTTAACACCTGATAATAAGCTGTAGCGAGTACCGCCAATGCCTGAATAACGAACACCAATGGTTACACCATAATAGGTTGGTAATGTACCATAAATAACCACCTTGCTGCGGAATTGACCATCAGAGTACGACATTTTACTTAAATCTCTCGGATCGTCTTTAACCGGCAATGATAAAGTTGCAGAGTTGGCTACGTTACCATTAAAAGAGGTATTGTCTTTCGTATCGTTCCAGGTATAACTTGCCGAAATTTCCCCGTCTTTAAAGTAGTTCCAGGTTGCATCTAAAACCACGGCAAACTGGTTTACCTTACCTTTACTGTTCATCTCTAATACACGGCCGAATGCATTGCTTAATCGACCAGTTTTCCAGTCTGGCGAACCATTATCGGGCATAACAGGTACAAATACACCTCTGTTTCCTTCATTTGGCAAAGTAAAATATGGATTAGCGGCCATATTTCGGTCTATATACATGTAGTTGTTTCGGCCCAGGGTTGCATAACCCGTAATGCCCACTTTTAATTTGTCGGTAATTAATTTACTGTACGATAAGTTTGCCTTGTAAACCACCGGTACCTTTGCATCAGCTGCATAAGTATTAATAGTTGGTACCTGTAATGTAGGTAAAGAAGGAGTTGGTACACTACCGTTTCTATAACCTATAAAATTTGGTGTTGGTACATCACCGGCAAAAACGTCAACTGTAGCAAAGTGTTTACCATCAAAAGTGAGGTTGTTGATCGTCATGTAATTGTTGATGTCTGAACCAAAAATACCTGCTCCAAAACGAACAAAATCTGTTCTGTTTTCATTAACATCCCAGTTAAACTGGATTCTTGGCTGGATTAAAAATTGTTTCAGCTCATTATCTGTTCTTACACCAATCGCATCAAACAGTTGTTGGTTAAGTGGCGATTTAGGGTAAGCGCTGTAATCTATACGTAAGCCCCCTATAAATTCTAATCCTTTAGCCAGTTTAGTCTGCATCTGGCCATATATTGCCGTATTCCAGATGCCAGCTTTCACTGTTGGGTCAGCAACCAATGGAACTTCTCTGTAAAACCTGTTTGCAATAAGGTTGTTAAAGTTTTCAAGCGCGGTAGCTGTTGTAGAGTTGGTATATTCGAACCTTCCGTTAACCTCACTGCCATAAAGCGACTTCGCATTGGTATACTGTACATCAACACCAAATGTGTATTTCACTTTATCGGTATTATAGTAAAAATTATCTACCAATTGCAATACATTGTTGGTAAAACCTTCCTGTCCGAAACGGTGCCCGCCAATTTGTATACTGGTATTACCAAGTGTCCCATCCGAAAGTGTGGAGCGAACATTACCTACAATTGCTCTTGGGATGGCGCCAGTTAGTTGGTCATTTTGTGAACTCGCCTGGAAAGTATATAAATGCTGTACTTTTAATTCGTTGGTTACTTTACTGTTGATTGTTGAACGTAAGGTGGCCAATAAACTATTATCAACGTTTTTATCAGTACCATAACTTTCGTAAAAATTAATGGCAGTATTATCAGCCAAACCCAGTGGATTTCTGTCGTTGGTATAATTATCACGAACTGTTAATAGGTTCTTCTCGTCAATTTGCCAATCTAAACGGGCAAAAGCAGCATCAGAACCACGTTTTTTAGGGAAAGAACCGTATTGAGGAGTATTGGCTACACCATATTTATTACGTGCAATGCCCACAAATTCTTGCAGGGTACTATTGGTAATCCTAAACCTGGCTTCATCAGCCGGCCCATTGATGTCGGCAATAATTAACGGACGAGAATCTTTCTGGTGATCTAAACCTATAAAATAGTGTAACTTATCTTTAATGATCGGGCCTCCTAATGTAAAACCATACTGGTAAGTAGAGAAATCATTTTGACGTTTAATCCCTCTTATATCGTAAGATGAGGATAACCAATCGGCACGGCCATAACCAAAAGCGCTACCGCTTAAAGTATTGGTTCCTGATTTGGTAACGGCAGTTACAGTACCACCACCAGCCCTGCCTAAGGTAACATCGTATTGATTGGTTACTACTTTAAATTCTCTTACGGCCTCAATAGAGATCGAATATGGAGCTCCGCTACGGCTGGTAGTTGGACCTGCAGAAGTTGGGTTTTTTGCATTCATACCATCGATGGTATAATTGGTAGATGAACCTAATTGGCCTGCAATGCCACCACCACGACTCAATGGCGATAAATCCATCAAATTAGAGAAGTTACGGCCGTTAACGGGTAACTGGTTCATGGTTTTAGCTGAAATTTCTGTTGAAGCACCAAAATTTCTGACTTTATTCCTTAAACCTGAAGCTACAACCTGTACGGCATCTAAATCTTGAGAAGCTTCCTGCATGTTGATACTCACCCTAACCACATCGCCAAGGTTTAACATATAGCCATTTCTGGTTTGCTCACCAAAACCCACATAAATGGCTTTAACCGAATAAGGGCCACCTAAAGGAAGCTCTTTAAAAGTATACTCACCCTGTGCATTGGTTGAGGTTTTTGTAGTAAAACCTGTTGAGTTGTTTCTGATCTGTACGGAAACGCCCGGGATGGGTTTCTTCTGCTGATCGGTAATGATACCCGAAATGGATGCCTGTGTGGTTTGTGCAAGGGCCGCATTATAGGTGCAGCACAGCAGTAGCAACACTGCAAATAGTAAATTTTTCATCATGATTAGTTTTCTGATTATTTGATCACAAAGATGTTACTGTGCTGTTAACTCAATTCTGATTTTATATTAATTATAGGTTTACTGTTTGCCGCTTTTTTGGAGGGATGTTAATATAAATAACAGCAGGTAAATTAATATGGGCTATTTATGTTATGCCAATGTTAGCTGAAGTGTTTAATCAGGATATCTGGTAAAGGAAAATTTTAAAGTTGCTTTTCTTACCTTAGGGAAATTCATGGCGACCTTAAATAAATGGAAACAGTTTGGATCATACTGATAATTGCAATTGTGCCCGGGTTCTTATATTATTTTCAAAAGAAAAAAAACAAAAAAGGTGTTGAAGAAATCATCAGTCAGGTTGAACAGATGAACGATGAAGACTGGGATTGGCAGGTAAAAGAGAAACAGCAGGAACTCGGGAAAACTATATTTAAAAATGTGGTAACAAAAGATATTTTTATTTATTTCGGACAAGGCCGCTTTATCCAGTCGGGAAACGATAACAATGGTGCGAAATTTCTGAATATTTCTGAAAATCATGGTTATAAGGAGGAATTTTACACTGAACCCTGTTATTCAATTGCAGGAAAGTATGATAACGATTACTATATTATATATTTTGATGCAAAACCCTACGTGTCATTATCTCTGCTGCAAAGCTTATACCTTTTTGATGAATCGAAGTGGCGTAAAGTATTGTATCCGGTAGCATTTATCGATGGATTAGGTTATGATTTTTTAGATTTCCTGAAACTTTCATTACCTGAACGGCATCCGGATGATGAATGGTTAAAAAACACAAGCACCGCTACATGCAATCGGCTTTATTTTAAAGATTTAACAGCTGCAGCGATTTTAAATGTGCCAAACTAATTCTATCTTTTTAAAAGAATATCATTAAATGCACCACCTGGATAAATAAATTTATGATCGACGATTTAAAAATCTCTTTACAAGAGAATATTCCTTTGGATGATAAAGATTTAAAGCATATCGAAACCCAGGAAAAAGGATTTAAAAAGGTTCTTCCAATGGTATTAGGTGGAAGCGTATTTCTATTGATGGCATTTACTGCTTTTTTGATCAGGGATCATTTTGCCGGTTTTAAATGCTATGATTATATCTTATTTGTATGTGCTGGTTTTGCGATGTATGGTTTTTGCTATTGCATGGCCTGGTTGGTTATGCGTTACGACAGCGCCAATTGGAAAAAGGATAAAACCTATGGCAAAAACAAATTGATTAGTATGGTGATCAACCGCGATAAAACAGAACATGCAGAATATTTAACTTTTGCAGGGCCATCAGAAAACGAGAAAATAAGAATCAGGGTAAAACCGGAGGATTACTCCCGTTATCCAACAGGTATAAAACTAACTGTTATCTATTTAAAATTTAGTAAAGAAGCACTCGAGCTAAATAGATTTGATTAAAGCATGCGCTGACGCACGCAAAATCTCATTAGTGATCGCTGTAAGATTGCTTTCCCGGAAATCGGTACGGGCTTTCTAGAATTTTGCAAATACATTGGAGGTTTAATGACGGTGCGTATAATCGTCATTGCCAGCTCGACTGGCAATCGTAATGCCTTAGTAGGGATTGCAGGTTGCATTAAGATTCCCGCCTGCGCGGGAATGACGACCATTCTTTACAATCAACATTGCTCATTGGGATGATTTTGATTGATAAAAGACTTTGCGTCACATCGCGCCAAATCCTAGGTAGCCAATTTTATAATTGACGTTTTCGGTCCGTAGGAATTTTTGGTGATCATTCGTTAATACCAGCCCAAAAAAGCCAATGAATCAATATTTAAAATCTATGTTTATAGCTCACCAAACAAATAGAATAATCTGTTAAAACAAAAAACGGCCGATAAATTAATATCGGCCATTCATTTTAGGCTTTAACAATTAACCATTCAAAAAGCTACTTCTTCTCAGCGGTATACTTATCGCTGAATTTTTTATCCAACTGTTTGTGCAGATTATCAAGATTAATATCCCTGCCCTGAATAAAAGCTTGTTCTACTTTGTTGGTGCGCATATCCAAAGCATCACCTGCTGAAATAAAGAAAGTAGCATCTTTACCTGTTTCGATGCTGCCCGTGGTTTTATCAACACCCATGGCTTTTGCTGCATTTAAGGTAATGGTTGATAAAGCTTTTTCTTTATCCAGTCCCCAGGCCGTAACTGTACCCGCCATAAAAGGAAGGTTGCGCTGTTGCCAGTAACCATCAATACTCAATACCACATTTAAACCTGCATTAGCCAATACGGCAGCATTTTTATAAGGCATGTTTACATCATCATCATTATTGTTCGGTAAGGCATGCGGTTGTTTCACCACCAAAGTAATGTTGTTGTCTTTCAGGAAATCGATGACCAGGTAAGCTTCATCGGCACCTGTAATTACCGGAGTGATCCCGAATTTTTTAGCGAAGTTAACGGCAACAACAATATCCTTCTGACTATCGGCCGCAATAAATAGTTTCTCGTTACCCGCAAATACCTTTTTCATCGCTTCGAAACGGGTATTGATTACTTCGGGTTTGCCCATTTCTGAGTAAGCTTTTGCCTCGGCAAAGAAAGAAGTTAACTGTGCAATGGCCGCCTGTGTTCTTTCAGCCAGGCTTTCCGGCGATGCTTGTGGACGACCGAAACCACCAAAACCGCCCCTGAAACGGGGTGTAACAGGCCAGGTCATGTGCATGGCATCATCGGTTTTAATGGCTGCATCTTCCCAGTTCCAGGCATCAAGTTGAACTACTGACGAACTGCCTGAAACGGTGCCACCCTGTGGCGTTGGTTGTGCCATTAGCACCCCATTGCTGCGCAAGGTTGCCGGAACTTTCGAATCGGTATTATAAGCTACAATAGAACGGATGTGAGAATTAAAATCACCTATTTCCTGAAAATCCAGGGTGGCTTTTACGGCTTCAATTTCGGTTAAACCCAGGTTGGTAGTGGCTGCAATAAAACCCGGATAAATGTGTTTACCAGTAGCCACAATGCGCATTACATCATCCTGTGGCACTTGTCCGTTGGCCGTAACCGAAATAATTTTCCCGTTGCCGAAAAGGATGGTGCCATTTTCAATCACCGTTCCATTACCCACATGTATCGTTGCGCCTGTAATGGCAATGGTTTTACTTTGTTTTTTAGCTGGCGATATGTTTGCCTGTGCAAAACACATCAGGCTTGTTGCCGATAAAGCCAGACTGAATAAATATGTTTTCATGTTAGCGTGCATGTTCTTTCTCGGTTAATTCTGCTGAATAGTTTTCTAAAGTTTCGCAATTGTATAAACGCGGTGCATCACCCATTGGGCGTTGCATGCGGCCACCTTTGCTTTTGCTCTCTAACATTTTTTGGATCAAACGGGCTTTCTCTACCTGTTGCGCTTTGATTACCTGCGCATCTTTATCGATATCCCAATAAGCCACACCATCAACAAAGGTTTTTTCGGCCCTTGCATAAATAGAAAGCGGGTTAGCTGTCCAGATTACCACATCTGCATCTTTTCCTGCCTTTAAACTGCCAACTTTATCATCAATGTGAAGCATTTTGGCCGGGTTAAGCGTTACAAATTTCAGGGCATCTTCTTCCGGAACGTTACCGTATAAAACCGATTTTCCGGCTTCCTGGTTTAAGTGACGGGCCATTTCGGCATCATCAGAGTTGAATGCCGTAGTAATCCCCACATTATGCATAATTTTCCCATTGTAAGGAATGGCCTCGGCCACTTCGTTTTTATAGGCCCACCAGTCAGAGAAAGTTGAACCTGCAATGCCATGTGCTTTCATTTTATCGGCCACTTTATAGCCTTCTAAAATGTGTGTAAAAGTGTTGATTTTAAAGCCTAAACTATCGGCCACGTGGATAAGCATGTTGATTTCGCTTTGCACATAAGAGTGGCAGGTAATGAAACGTTTGTTGTTCAGGATTTCTACAATCGCATCCAATTCAAGGTCTTTACGTACACTGGTTCCTTTTACCGATAATGCTTTTTCATATTCCTTCGCACGGGTAAATTCATCAACAAAAGTTTGCTCAACCCCCATACGCGTAACCGGGAAACGGGCACCTGTACCGAAATTACTCTGTTTAACATTTTCGCCCAGTGCAAATTTGATGAAACCATCGGCTCCAACAAATTTTAACTCTTCAGGTGATTTCCCCCAACGTAATTTAATCAGTTGCGACTGTCCGCCGATTGGGTTTGCAGAGCCATGTAAAATATGCGAAGTGGTAACCCCACCAGCCAGCTGACGGTAAATGTTTACATCTTCAGAGTTGATAATATCAGCCACACGTACCTCGGCCGAAACCGATTGTGCACCTTCATTAATCCCACCAGCACCAGCAATGTGCGAGTGTTCATCAATAATACCGGCAGTAATGTGTTTGCCTGTAGCATCGATTACTTTGGCTCCACTGGCAGAAAGGTTTTTACCAACCGCTTTAATTTTTCCGTTTTCTAAAAGTACATCGGCATTTTGAAGGATACCATCTTTTTCGTTTGTCCAAACTGTACCATTTTTAATCAATACCGTTTCCTGTTTAGGCAATTCGGTGCTGCCAAAAGCAGAGAAAGGATAAATTACCGTACCCATGGCCAAAGTAGCTTTAGGTTCGTCTTTTTTAGGTGTTTCTTTTACCGCTTCTTTATAGGTTGCAGTAAATTTTCCTATGGTACCATCGGCCAAAGCAGATTCGCCTTTTAGGGTAACCGGATTTGCCGAAGTAATGTAACCACTTAAACGAATATCGCCCTTAGGATTTTTCTTTAAGTTAAAATTAATGCTGATCCAATCACCGTTGCGGGTAAAAGTAGCAGTGGTTTTTACGCTGTCTGTTCCTATTCTTTCAATTGCAGCGGTAGAGCCGCCACCTGTACCGGTAATTTTTAAGGTTAATGCACCAACACCGTCAACATTTAAATTGTAAGTGCCGCGTACATCACTTACATCCATTTTGTTTACAACAAAACGTTTGCCCTGTACCCAGTTTTCGAAAATGATGTTTCCGTTTTTGAACAGGTTATCAGATGAGATTAGAAAGTTGGCTACTTTTCCTTTTTCCAGTGAACCTACTTTATCGCTGATGCCTAAAAGCGATGCAGGGATTTCGGTAACCGATTGTAAAGCCTGCTTTTCGGTCAGGCCGTTTTCTATTGCCGTGCGGATATTCGCCCAGAAATCGCGGCTGTTTTCTAATCCGAAAGCCGTTAAAGCAAACTTAATTCCTGCTTTTTCCAAACTGGCTGGATTGGTTGGCGCGAGTTCCCAGCCTTTCATCTGCGATAAACTGACGTTTCTTGCCTCTGCAGGATCTTCCACATCATAAGCTTTTGGGAAAGTTAAAGGGATAATCAAACTTGCACCCGTTGCTTTAACTTCGTTAATGCGCTGGTATTCATCACCAGTTGATTTAATGATGTATTTTTTGCCAAACTCTTTGCCGATTTTATCCGCACGAAGGATGTTCTGCCATCCATCTACCTCAAAAATTTGCGGCATGGTTTGTTGTTTGCCAAATTCATCAAGTGAGATATTGTACTCCTCTTTTTGTTTGCCATACCATTGTGCATCGTAATACGTTTGACGCAATAAAGCAATCGAACCCATTAAAGAGGTAGGATAATCGTTTGAAGAAGTTCCTTTATTAAAAGAGTAGTTTGCTGCGGTTTGGTCTTTTAAAATCACACTATTATCAGCGCCCTCGTTTAAAGTTACCGCGGCCGAAACACCACGGGCAATCCCATCGCGGCTGATCACATTAACGCTTCCGAAACCAACCTTACGCAGTTCATCTGCTTTTTTACTGTCGGTAGAAAAGATATTTTTTACATAAGTTTCCGGTCTAATCGATTCGTTCCAGCCGTAAGCACCTTTTTTTGCCGATACGAAAATAGATTGGCGCTGTCCACCAAAACCGCGTTGCTGTGCAGGTGCTTCAGCAAGACCATAACTGGTAAAGGCATCAATTAATGATGGATACACAAATTTTCCTTTAAGATCGATCACTACATAACCTTTCGGTACGGCTAAACCGGCACCAACGCCCTGTATGGTTTGTCCTTTAATTAAAAGTGTGGCATTTGTGAGGGTTTGATTGGCATTTACTACTATTGTTGCATTGGTAAAGGCAAACATTCCTGGTCGGATATCAAAAGAGCCATTAACAGGGAAGGTGGTTTGCTGTGCAAACAGAAATGTAGTAGAAATTACCAGCCCAATGGCGAGTAAAATTTTCTTCATAATAAGTTTAGGGTTTAATTTGTTTAAAACTAATATAAATTAGCCTTCATTTGGCTGAATATCCTATTTTTTACAATTAATGTCTATTTTTGACTAAACATATTTGATAAAAATGTACAATATCTTAAAATCTGCGCACTCCGGATGGCGCTACATCGTATTAATTTTATTGGTTATTGCTGTAATCAATGCTTTATCGGGCTGGTTGGGCAATAAAAAATACACAGAAGGTAACCGTAAGCTAAATGTATTTACGCTCATCAGTGCACATATTCAGCTAGTGATAGGTTTGGTACTGTATTTTTTAAGCCCCTTAACAAAATTGCCGATGAGCGATGCTATAGGTCGTTATTTTAAGGCTGAGCATACCTCAATGATGATTATTGCCATCATTTTAATTACAGTGGGTAATGCAAAATCGAAAAAAGTGACAGATGCTGTTGCAAAACACCGTACCATCGCTGTTTTCTTTAGTCTGGCTTTAATTCTGATTGTTGTTGCCATTCTATTAATGGTTAAAGATGTACCGGGAAGATCGTTTTTTGGCGTTTCTTAATAAGTTAAGCTGACTACCATTCGTGGTATCTTGATAATTTAAATCCTGCCCTGTTCGGGGCGGGATTTTTTTATTGCTGCCATGCTGAATGCAATGAAGCATCTGAAAGCGAAGAGCCACAGGCCTTAATTAAAGCAGCGTATGTAAAAGATCCTTCGCTGTGCTACCATTGACGGATTCCCAAAAAAATGGTCGTCATTGCGAGGAGGAACGACGAAGCAATCTTTCATGGTAGTGCTCCTTGCCATAAAGATTGCTTCGTCGGCTGAAAAAGCCTTCTCGCAATGACGGTTTTTCGCAGTCTATCACTTCAAAAACGCCTCTGTCATTTATATTGATTTTTATACGATAAATTATCCCTCAGGATGACAAAATAAGTTAGGTTCCCACAGATTTCGCTGATTTACGCAGAGATTGCTGAGCCGGCATTTATAGTAAAGCTCTTCTGGTGTCGTCATTACGACTGAAGTGCAACGTAGTCGAGAAATCTATCTCGGGATAGATTTCTCCGCTTCACTGCGTTACGGTCGAGATGGCGGCCTTTTATATAAAAACTAACTATTGCCTACTCTGCGCCTCGCTTAGCGACCTTTGCGGTTAACAATTACAATGCCTATAAACTATCATTCTCTCAAAATAATTAACCGTTCGCTCAATTATTTTCATAAATATTTCCATTTTTCAAAATTCTTTATATTTTTGTGGCTCATGATCAACAATATACATACATGGCTTTGGCAAAGTAATTCGAAAACGGATTGCGCTGGCTGCGTATGAAAAAAATATAGTTTATCAACCTAAACCTTATTAAAGAACCATTAAAGCCCGGCGTAGAACCACACGCCGGGCTTTTTATTGTTAAAAAAAAATAATTAATTCGTCATTGCGGGGCACGAAGCAATCCTACAACGATGGCAGGCCTTTCAACCCATAGCATTAAGATTGCTTCACGCCTCGCAATGACGACAACATAGTAAAATCATGTATAAAATAAATACCACTTACAAAAAAATGCTTGCCGATACCACTACGCCAGTAAGCATTTATTTACGTTTAAGGGATGTGTACCCCAACAGTATCTTGTTGGAAAGTTCTGATTACCATAGCAGGGAAAACTCCATGAGTTTCGTATGTGCCGATCCTGTTGCCGGTATTATCTTAAAAGAATCACGGTTGGAAACCTATTTCCCTGATGGAACAGTAGAAATTACTGAAAGTAAAAACCTGATCGAAGAAATAGCTGATTTTAAGGATAAATTCAAAGAAACCGAATTGCCTGAAATTAAGTTTATTTCAAGCGGTTTGTTCGGTTACTTTACCTGGAATGCCGTACAGCATTTTGAGGATATCAAATTTACTTCCGAAACCCCGGAAGGAGAGGAGATTCCGGAAATGCAATACCACTTGTACCGGTATATTATTGCTATCGATCACTTTAAAAACGAAATCACCCTTTTCAAAAATACTTTCGAAGGAGAAGAAGAGGGCGGATTGGAAAAAATGGAATACCTGATTCAGAATAAAAATTATCCTGAATATAAGTTTCAGACGAGAGGGCAGGAATCGTCGAATTTAACTGATCAGGGTTTTATGGATCTGGTATCAAAATTACAGAAACACATTTACCGTGGCGATGTTTTTCAGATCGTACCTTCAAGGGCCTTTAAACAAGCCTTTTCAGGAGATGAATTTAATGTTTACCGTTGTTTACGTTCCATCAATCCTTCACCGTACCTGTTTTATTTTGATTACGGAAACTTCAAATTATTCGGTTCGTCGCCGGAGGCACAGATTACCATTAAAAATAATTCAGCCAACATCTTCCCGATTGCAGGAACTTTTAAACGCAGCGGAAACGATATTGAAGATGCGGAACAGGCCCGCAAATTAGAGCAAGATCCTAAAGAAAGTGCAGAGCACGTAATGCTGGTAGACCTGGCCAGAAACGATTTGAGCAGGCACTGTAACCGTGTGGAAGTGAAATCGTTTAAAGAAGTACAATACTATTCGCACCTCATCCACCTGGTAAGTAAGGTAAGCGGACATCTGCAGGAAAATGTAAGTGCTTTTAAAGTAGTTGCAGATACCTATCCGGCAGGTACTTTAAGTGGTGCGCCAAAATATAAAGCCATGCAGTTGATTGATGAAAACGAAAAACTGGGCAGAAATTTCTATGCCGGTGCCATAGGTTTTATGGGCTTTAACGAAGATTTTAACCATGCCATTATGATCAGGACCTTTATGAGCAAAAATAACGAACTGCATTACCGTGCAGGAGCAGGCATTGTAGCCGATTCAGTGCCGGAAACCGAAATGCAGGAAGTAAATAATAAAATTGCCGCATTGCGTAAAGCAGTAGAGATGGCAGTGGGAATATAGTTTGGAGTGTAGAATTTTTAGTTTGGAGTAAAATCCATTAATAAAGAATACAATGGAAGATATAAACAAAAAAACCGTCTTGGTTATCGATAATTACGACAGTTTTACCTACAATTTGGTTCACCTAATTAACGAAGTTGGTTATGAGGCTGAAGTTTGGAGAAATGATAAGTTCGATTTGGCTGATGTAGATAAATATGATAAAATTTTGCTTTCACCAGGGCCCGGTATTCCCGAAGAAGCTGGTTTGTTACTGGATGTAATCAGAACTTACGCCCCAACGAAAAGCATTTTCGGCGTATGTTTAGGTCAGCAGGCCATCGCCGAAGTTTTTGGGGGTACGCTACTCAACCTGGGCAGGCCAATGCATGGAATCGCCACGCCCGTAACGGTTGTAGATGGTGATGAGCCTTTGTTTTGGGAATGTCCGCAAACCATAAATGTTGGTCGTTACCACAGTTGGGTGGTGAGTAAAGAGAACTTTCCATCGTGTTTAAAAATCACGGCAAGAGATCACAAAAGTGAGATTATGGCGTTAAGACATGAAACTTTGGATGTACGTGGTGTACAGTTCCACCCTGAAAGTGTACTTACCGAATACGGCAAGCAGATGATGGAGAATTGGTTAACTACCCCCTAACCCCCTTAAAGGGGAATAACAAATGGGAGATAGCGAAAGCCAAAAAAGTATTTTAAATAAAAAATTAAGGTTAATTATAATAAAGCATGAGCGGAAGAACGGAAAAGTCCCCTTCAGGGGATTTAGGGGCGAACATATTAGATAAAATCGTATTACGTAAAAAAGAAGAAATCGCAGCTGCGAAGGCTTTGGTTTCGATAGCCGATTTAGAAAATTCGGCGCATTTTAACAGAACACCTTACGTTTTTAAGGAGTTTTTGCTTGCTGAAGATCGTACAGGCATTATTGCCGAATTTAAACGCCGTTCGCCTTCAAAAGGTTTAATTAACGGCATTGCCGATGTTGCCGAAGTAACACAAGCTTATAACGCAGCAGGTGCATCGGCACTCTCTGTTTTAACTGATGTAGATTTCTTTGGCGGTAAAACCGACGATATTCTGGCCGCCAGAGCGGCAAATAATATTCCGATTTTGAGAAAGGATTTCATGATTGATGAATACCAGATCCTGGAAGCAAAAGCCTGGGGAGCTGATATCATCCTGTTGATTGCTTCAATTTTAACACCTCAGCAGATTAACGATTTCGGGAAATTCGCAAAAGATTTAGGCTTAAATGTACTTTTAGAAGTCCATAATTTAGAAGAACTGGAGCGGAGCATTTGCCCGAACCTGGACGCCATTGGGGTAAACAACAGAAACCTGGGCGATTTTACAGTTGATATTCAAACTTCTTTTGATCTGGTAAATAAAATCCCTGATGAGTTTTTAAAGATTTCAGAAAGCGCGATCAGCAACCCGCAAACCATTAAGGATTTAAAAGCTGCAGGCTTTAATGGGTTTTTGATCGGCGAGAATTTTATGAAAACAGATAATCCGGGAACAGCTATTAAAGAATTTGTAGCGCAGATATAACTAGTATAAACCTCGCAGGTTTTTAAAACCTGCGAGGTTTATACTGCACTTTACCTTTAAACTAAGGACTTCAGTCTTCTGTTAAATAAACCTGATAAAGCGGAAAACCCACAGCGAGGTACGAGCGAGGATTTGAAGCGATAGCAGGACTTTCGTCGCCGAAGCACGCTGAACCCTGTTTTTCAAAAAAATATTTAACCACCTAAGTCGCCTGAGAACATCTAAGCGTTTTGATTTGGTCGTATTGCCATAGAAGCGATGACAATCACTTTTCTCCAAAGGGAAATAAAAACTTTATTGCATCCGTATGGTTTGTTAATGGATTTACACATTGGCAAATTTCGTATCTTTGTATCAATTACATGGGAAAACAAAAAACATATGATACTGCCGTTGTGCAGGAACGGGCAATTTTAGTCGGAGTAGTTACGCCTGGCGAAAAAGAAGCCCAAACAAAAGAATATTTAGATGAGCTGGCCTTTTTGGTTGATACAGCCGGTGGGAAGGTGGAAAAGGTTTTTACACAAAAGATGTTAAAACCAGAGCGTGCAACCTTTGTGGGTACTGGCAAGTTGGAGGAGATTAAAGCTTATGTGAAATCAGAAGAGATTGATGTAGTTGTTTTTGACGATGAATTATCGCCATCGCAACTTCGCAATATCGACCGTGAGCTTGGGGTGAAAGTGTTGGACAGAAGTAATTTAATCCTGGATATTTTTGCCAACAGGGCCCAAACTGCACAGGCAAAAACGCAGGTAGAGCTGGCACAGTTACAATACGTTTTACCTCGCCTAACCGGTATGTGGACCCACTTGGAACGCCAAAAGGGTGGTATTGGAATGCGCGGTCCGGGTGAAACCCAGATTGAAAGCGATAGAAGGATTATTTTAAATAAAATCTCTTTGTTAAAAGAGCGTTTAAGGAATATCGACCGTCAGAATGAAACGCAGCGTAAAAACCGTGGACAGCTGATCAGGGTCGCTTTGGTTGGTTACACCAATGTAGGTAAATCTACCATCATGAACATGCTTTCTAAATCGGAAGTGTTTGCAGAGAATAAGTTGTTTGCAACTTTAGATACGACTGTACGTAAAGTAGTGATCGAGAATTTACCATTCCTGCTTTCTGATACCGTTGGATTTATTCGCAAGCTGCCTCACCATTTGGTAGAATGTTTTAAATCTACTTTAGATGAAGTTCGCGAAGCTGATTTATTGATCCACGTGGTTGATGTTTCGCATCCCAATTTTGAAGATCAGATCAACACCGTTAACGAAACCTTAAAAGATATTGGTGCGATTGATAAAGACATGATTTTAGTTTTTAATAAAATTGATGCTTATGTTTCGCCTGAAGTTGAAGATGAAGAAGATGATGGGAAGCTTACTTTAGAAGACTTTAAGAAAAGCTGGATGAGCCACGATAAAGTGCCTGTATTGTTTATATCGGCCACAGAAAAAGAAAACTTAGAAGAGTTTAAAACATTATTGTACGATAAGGTTAAAACTGCACACGTAGCGAGATACCCGTATGATAGTAACCTCTTGTATTAATCGTTAGGAAAAAACCTGGTAGATTAATAATCAATCACCAATTTTCAATGATCAAACCGTAGCGATGAGCTTAGAAAGATCGGTATATAAATAACCAAAATTGTCTTTTTCGATTGTAATTTGGTTATTGTGATTTGGCCATTGGTTTCTGGCTATTGCGATTTTTTAATTATTGCATTAAAGATTAACATGAGTTGATTGGCTTCACTTACGAGAATTATCTTTGTTGGTTCCAGTTCTTTTTTATCATCAATGTCGATCAGGTTAAGCCAAAGTTTAGTTTCTTTAGCTTCTTTTCGGCAGACTTTTATCCGATAAATAAAATCAGCTTTGCTTAACGATTCATTGGCTTCGATATAATTTGCAGAAACGGAGCCAGAAGATCGAACAACCTGCTTAATATCTTGAATATTGATAATGCTATGTGTAACCTTTTTACAATATGACCTAACAGATTGAGCAAATAGAAAAGTTCTTTCTTCAAGATTAAAATTTGTTCCGTTGTTCATTAATTAAATATAAGTATTTTTACAAAAAAACTAAAGGCTAGCAACTGGCTAGCAGTTTAATAATTCGTTTTTAAATTTTATTGTCTTTCCCATTTAATATTAGCAGATTAGTTATGGTCTGATAATTGACTATTGGATTGATGATTTTAAAACCTTATCAATTTAATTTTAGGCCCTACATGGTCTGATAATTGATTATTGGTAATTGATAATTATAACATTATGGAAAGTAAACGTCAGCAGAAATTTGCAGGAGTATTACAAGAGGAGTTAGCACAGGTTTTTCAGCGTGAAGGTGCTGCATTTTTGCCTAATACATTGGTAACCATTACCCGTGTTCGGGTTTCGCCAGATTTGGCGGTGGCTAAAGTTTACCTGAGCTTTTTTAACACCAATAACACCACGCTTTCTATCAATACAGTTAACGCTCATTCGGGCGAAATCAGGTATAAACTGGGCAGCCGTATTCGCCATCAGGTAAGGGTGGTGCCAGAGCTTACATTTTTTGTTGATGATACCAACGAATACGTAGAACGCATGGATCATCTTTTCGATAAGATTGCAAAAGAGCCGAAGCAAAAAGAAGAAGACAGCGAATAAATTTTTGTGAGGAAGCTAAGGGAACCCGTTAATTTCTTCACACATTTTATCCCGGCATTAATTGCAATTCCGGCTGGATATATATTGCTCCAGAAGTGTAATACCCCGATCGAATTTACCGCCGCCTGGATTTATAGCATTGGCACTTTTATCCTTTTTGGTGTAAGTGCCATGTATCATGGTTTTCCCGCTACCGAATATGGTGTACGTTTCTGGCAGAAATTCGATCATTGCTGCATTTATCTGATGATAGCGGGATCGTATACTCCAACAGCTTTATTGGTTTTTGACGGCTGGCTGCGCTGGAGTTTGTTCGCCATCGTATGGATCATTGCCATCGTCGGTTGCCTGCTCAAAATCTTCAACCGGTTAAAAAGTACGGCCATATCGTTATCCATTTATATTTTAATGGGTTGTTTAATTGTGCCTTTGCTACAAAAAATGCTTGGTACTTTACCCATTGGTGCAATTTTCTGGTTATTGCTTGGTGGCATTTTTTATATCGGCGGAACTTATTATTACGCGAAAGATAAACCGCTGTCCAGGTGGATGCATAGTCACGAATTGTGGCATCTGTTTGTAATTGGAGGCGCTTTGTCGCACTATATCTATAACTTCGTTTATATTTTTAAATAAAAACAGATGCAGACTTTCGATCAGGTTATTCAATCAAATATTTCGTTGATCAAAAAAGTTGTTGATTTTGATGTAAAAAAGGATCAGCTTTTACCTTTGGATTTTACAGCAGCCAATACGGAATTAACGAATGAAATTTTGGATGATACCGATCTGTTCTCCGATTGGGTTAATGAAAAGCTGGCTAAAAACAACGCCCGTTACGGAATTGGTGGATATAATGAACATCGCACCATTTATTCGAGAAGTACACATTTTGATGCCGGAGAAGAACCCCGAAGGTTACATTTAGGCGTAGATGTTTGGGGGCCGGCAGGAACACCAATCTACAATTTTTACGATGCAACGGTACAAAGCTTTGCCTTTAACAACAACCTGGGCGATTATGGCGCAACCATTATTTTAGCTTACCAAATAGATGGCTTTAAATTTAATGCCTTATACGGGCATTTAAGTTTAGCCTCATTAAGCGGTCTGCAAGAAGGTAAGTTTATTCCTGCAGGAACAAAAATTGCAGAACTGGGTGCAAAAGAAGAAAACGGATCATGGCCACCACACCTTCATTTTCAGTTGATAAAAGATATGGGCAGCTTAAAAGGCGATTATCCGGGTGTTTGTAAGTTTAGCGAAAGGGAAAAGTATTTAGCCAATTGCCCTGATCCGGATTTAATTTTGAAGGCTACTTTTTCTTTTTAACCACAGAGAATACAGAGAAAAGACACAGAGGTAACAGAGTTTTAATGCTATAAGCGCAAAAAGTAGTCATTGTGAGAAGGCTTTTTCAGCCGACAGCCTGCCCCGATTTTCGGGGAATAAATCTTACAACGATCGCTATTAGTATCCGCTTTAAGATTGCTTCGTGCCTCGCAATACGAGTATTTTATTGATTCTGTCAATAGTAGTGGAGTGCGAGCAGGCGAGATGACGGCCTGACTGATTAAACCTCTTTCTCTCTGTGAAAAACCCGGTGCCCTCTGTGGTTAAATATCAACTTACTTCGCAAAAAACTTTGCTTTCTCTGCGGTTAAAACCGTAAATTAGTACAATGAAAACCCTGATAACCCTTTGTTTACTTTTTAGCTGCTCTTTGGCCATGGGCCAGGTTCAGTTTAAATCGGGTAAAAATGGTTTTACCAATTTTCTCAGAGAAAACACTGTTTATCCACGGTTTTCAAAGGATAACTGCGTTCAGGGCACGGTAAGCGTGAGTTTTAAACTCGATGACCAGGGAAAAGTTTATTTTTCGAAAGTAACCAAAGGCATATTATCTGACCTGGATGAAGAAGCATTACGTTTGGTGCGGATGAGTAGTGGTAAATGGCAAGTACCTGCAGGTTATGATACTACCGTTTCAATTATCGTTCCGGTTAATTTTGTACTTTCAGGGTATAATTGCGAAGGAAAATCGAACGATGATATGCAGGAAGCGATCCGAAGCTATCAGGCAGAAGAAGGTTTAACCAATTCAGTAATCAATTTTTATAAGAACATCGGTCAGGCAAAACCCGGACAGGAAATTCAGATCATTAGGATTAAGAACCAGCTTGGTATTGATGATGAATATCTGGGCGACAGGATAAAAATGGGACTGAAAAAAATAAAACAGGGCGATAAACAGGGAGCATGCGAAGATTTTACTTTTGTTAAATACATGGGCAGTAAACTGGCCGATGATTATTTATCTAAGTATTGTAAGTAACAATTAATGAAAAACACCACCCGATTTTTTGCCTTATTGGATATCATCAGTATTGTATTGCTCGCCAAACAGTTTTGGCAGATTATCACACATTTAAACGAAATTCCCGACCAGGTTCTTTCGCAGGCCAAGGTGATTTTGTTGTTGCCTTTATTTGTGTCGCTATTTATTTCTGCGATAGGTTTAATCTTATTCAAAAAATTCGGCTTTATCACCTATTACATTCAGTTTCCCTTCCGTTTAGTGGTTTGGGTATTTTCTATAGGTTTTATCACTTTTCTGCCCGAAATTTTAAACCTGGGCGATCGCTGGTTCGATATTTTATTCCGCATCTGTTTCATTGCTGAATTTTTCAGGTTGTATTTTACCATCAAAACCCATCGCGGCGCTTTGCGTTAAACCGTTGGTAAAATTACGGTAATGGCCGCTGGAAGAATGCTGGCTTCAACCGTATTCACCCTGCCAATATATTCTCCATCTACCTGGAAGTGCGCCTGGTGTTTAGAAGAAATTTTTACTTCTGCCGTTTGGAACACTTCTATTTTTTTTGGATTAAAAGGTAATTTGGTGATCCAGATCTTTAATATTTCGAGATAAGAATAATCCTTTACCAAAATCACTTCAAAAAGTTCATCATCCAATTTCCCGTCCGGATTAATCTTTAATCCGGAGCCATACATGGTTGCATTGGCAATGGCCACCATCGCCGCCTTAGAGGTAATGGTTTCCTCCTTAAGCTTCAATTGCACCTCCATTCGCCTATGGTTCCATAAGGCATGCCAGGTAGCCTTTGCATAACCCCACATGCCACGTTCGGGCAGGGTATCGAATTTTTTTACCAGATAAGCATTAAAACCTAAATCAGATAAATGGATACAGATTTCATCATTCAGTTTAACCGCGTGTATTTTCTGCAATCTGCCTTCTTCTAAAAGCGCCAAGGCCTGTTCAATCTCGGTTGGAATGCCCAGTTCTTTTGCCATGCCATTGGCAGAACCAGCTGGAATAATCCCAATGGGCGTTTCGGTATTCAATAAACATTCGGCAACCAGTTTTAACGTTCCATCGCCACCAACAGCCACCACACGATCGGCTTTTGAAGCCTTTATTTTTGTTTTTATCTTATCTAAAGAACAATCTTTTGGCAATTCGAATAAATTAACTTCGGTCTTTTTTGCATCAAAATGTGCAGAAATTACTTCCTTTAAATTTATATCGTGACTGCCAGAGCCCGGATTGATGATGAATAGTAATTTCATATGGTTGCCTTATGGTTTACCTCACAAACAACTTTTAATAAACTCTGTTTTAATATCAATGAATAAATCTGTTAGTGTAAAAGTATATCACGGTTATGGTCACGAACATAACTTGGTTGTTTATGGTCATGTTTTTAAACATAAAGCAAAATCGCAACAGGTTTACAGCAATAATATCTTCGTAAATATTGTACATCTGTTAAAGCTCTTTATTTTAAAACCTTATGCCTTTGTAGAGGTTCGTTTGCAGTTTTTTGGTCAAACCATCTATAACAAAACCGAAGGCGATGGTTTTTTTAAATTCGAGTGGAAGGCCGAACAAAATGTTCCTGCGGGCTGGCACGATGTTAAGGTAGAAGCAATTGGTGAGGATGGCATTGTTTTAAATGCTGGAGAAGGTAAGGTTTACGTGCCCCACATTACGCAGTATGCTTTTATCTCTGATGTAGACGATACCGTAATGATTTCGCATTCGGCAACCATCGGCAGGCGGTTGAGGGAATTGTTTATTAAAAATCCACATACCCGTAAAACCTTTCCAGCTGCGGCCAGTCATTACCAGCAACTGGCTTTATCGCATACCGAAGCACAGCAGCCCAATCCTTTTTTTTATGTGAGCAGCAGCGAATGGAACTTATACGATTACCTGATAGAAACTTTTAGGTTTAACCAACTGCCCGAGGGAGCTTTTCTGCTAAATACATTAAAACGCTGGCAAGATCTGGTTAAAACAGGTAAAACCGGTCATGAAGGGAAGCTGTTAAGGGTTATGCGCATTCTGGATGCTTTTCCTAATCAGAAGTTTATCTTTTTTGGAGATAATTCACAGCACGACCCTCAAATTTATAGTTCCATAGTCGAAAAATATCCTAAAAATATCGAAGCGGTATATATCCGTAATATTCGGCCAGAGAAAGGGGCAGAAACCAGGGCATTACTTAAAAAAGTGGAGGATAATGGCGTGAGGGCCTGTTTATTTAATAATAGTGAAGAAGCGATTAAGCATTCTAAATTTATAGGATTGATTCAATAAGTTTTTGGAGCGCAATTGCTGTGCTCATCAGTTTCAGCAGTTCCGCTTAAAGGTTCTATCGTATGGAGACAATTAATTATAAAGATTCTTTTCCCGCTCTATGCCGCGGGGGGCAAGGTAGTTTTTCACAGTTAATGTTGTTTTTAATGGTGTTCAAGAATGCTGCGCATTTTGGGGCGCCAATTACCCAAAGCGCTTTATCAATCCGGCAATGTGGCTTCTCACCATCCTACGCTCATCAAAAAAAACATCAGCAATTGTTTTGCTCGTTTCTGCTCAATGAGTGATATTTTCACAAAACCACTGCGTTTCAGGTTTGGTAGCGCAAGTTGTTTTATTGTGCAACTGTTTTTTTGATCCTTCCGCCACTTGGGATTGACGGAGTTCTTCAGTTAGGGCTGTGTTATTTCGAAGCAAGCTAGCATAACGCCGCAAAAATTTAAAAAAGATGTGTCCACACGATAGGACTTTGCCGGGATCTATTCATTCGGGGCTAAGTACAAAAGTTTTTTGCTTATAGGAGCAGGCCACAGTTTAATAAACCCGACAGGAGCGATAGCCCCGAATTTTTTATGAGGGCTACAGCGTATGGCGGGACTTTCGGATCCGATAAACACAGAACCCTGCTTTTCAAAAAAAACTATTGCTTGTTTTCTCGGTTTAGTAAACCACCAAATATGGATTGGGGAAAAAAATGTTTACAGATTTCTCCACCGCGATCGAAATGACGGAACTCATGAAATCGATTTTCCGAAAGGCGTAAAAGCCAGATTCATTAACTTAAAATGCTGGCGGCCGAATGGAATACCCACAATGGTAATGCAAAGTAGAATACCAAAAAATAAATGGGTTAAAGCAATCCAGAAACCACCACAGCAAATCCAGATTAAGTTCATAATGGTAGAAAGACAACCTGTATTTGATGAAGTATCGGTTATTTTAACACCAAATGGTGCCAGGCCAACAATGGCGAATTTAAAACACTGGATACCAAAAGGAATACCTACAATGGTGAGGCAAAGGATTAAACCTCCGATAATGTATTCGAAAAAAATAAAGATGCCGCCAAAAATAATCCAGATGAGGTTGCCTAAAAAGTTCATTGTATTTGTTTGGGTTAAGATTTCAAAATTTGCTTTTTGTTACAGTTGATATACGTATCATCATGTATTCTTCGTAATTTAGAATTACACACAAAAGAAACACAACATGAAAAAATTAATTCTTGCAGTAGCAATCGCTACTTGCTTTGGGCTATCTAATGCCAAAGCTCAAAATGTAAACGGAATGAAACTGACCGACATCCATGTAGATTATATTCAGGTACGGGCAGAAAAAAGTCTGTTAGCCAATAAACAATGGATAGTATTGGAATACGGACAAAAAAAGGGAGATTACAGCGAATTGTATATCAGAGATGATAATGATAAAAAGCTCGAATTTAATTCGGCAATTGATTGCGTAAACAAGATGAAAAGTTACGGATACGAATTGTTCAGCGTTTATACGGAGCAGATTGACAAAGATACCAACAGGCCTGTTTATGTATTAAAAAGAAAATAAAACCTTACAGCTATGCTAAACGTTTAAAGGTTAACGTTTCATTCCATCTAAAATTAACCTATGAACAAATTATCAATCATCATCGTATGCTGTGCATTTATGGTAGCAGCGTTAACGGGTTGCGGAGAAAAATTTAATGCGAAATCTGAAAAAGAATTTGAAGTTTCTAAAGCCAAAATCGTAAAAAACCTGAATAAGGATGAGCAAGTGAATCTGGAAAAAGCCCTCAGGGTTATTGCCTTAGAAGCCATGCGTTTAAAGTGGAATGAACCCGAGAAATATAAGGGAAAATCTTTCGATAAAATTTCGTTGGAAATGATCGATGGTTTAAGTTATTCATCAGTGGTAAACCTTGCAGAAGATCTTTTACAAGCCCATAATAAAAAAGAAACTGCAAAAGTATCGGGTGAAATTGATACACTGGAAATGCAGAAAAAGGAGCTAATGGTTAATAAACAAAAGCTGGATATATTTAAAGTGACTAGCCTGACGATAAGGGAAGATGATTTTTTTGGTGAAAAGGTGCCCGAATTTGAAGTCGATTATGTTTATACAGGCAAACAGCCCATAACCGGAAGCATTGATGTTAATGTTGAGGTGAGAGAGATCTCGACCAAAAAAGTGATTTTTTCGCAAATGTCCAGAGACGGGGATGGTAACAACACCATAAAGCCGGGCGATTCGATGCATGATAGTGGCATGTTGAGGGACGCAAAAATTAATAATCCTGAAAAATGGAGAAATGTTAAATACCCGGTTACAAATGCAAAACTTGCAGATTTCGGTCTGGAGCTTAAGGTTTATGCTTCGAGTATTACCGCCAATGGTAAAACCATAGCGCTACCAAAATACAGTGTTGAAGATATTGATGCTGAAATAAAAAAAAAGAAGGAAGAATTAAAGGAGCTTCAGGAAAGCAAAGGAACTTTAGATGAACTGGAATTGACCAGTAAGTAACGATTTTAATGAGTAGCCGTCATTTCGACTGGAGCGTAGCGAAATGGAGAAATCTATTAAGTTAGTAACAGATTTCAAAAATTTTCTCCACTGTAGTCGAAATGACGGACTTGTAGGTAATTGTGATTATTTTCTTTCAAGACTGACTTTTTAAAAAAAAACTTAATCGTCAATAATTATATAAAATCAAGGGTGTTAAATTTCTTATTCAAAATATCTGCATTGTTTACATCCAGCCATTTATCTAAAATGGTACCATAAACCTGCCTAAAATCCAACTGGTATTTTAAATCGCCTGTATCCAGATCACTTAAATTTGGTGCTGCATTAAAAATGCCCTGTTTTTTTAATTTTCCGCCGAAAACAAACATATTATTGGCCGTTCCGTGGTCGGTGCCATTACTTGCATTTTGTTCAACCCTGCGGCCAAATTCAGAGAAGGTGATTACTAAGGTATCATCTAATTTATTATTTGTTTTTAAATCTTTTAAGAAAGCGGCCATGCCTTCACTATATTGTTTAAGCAGATTCCCTTGTTGACCGATCTGGTTTACGTGAGTATCGAAACCACTTAACGAAACGTAATAAACCCTGGTTTTTAATCCCGAAGAAATAAATTTAGATACCGTTTTCAACTGGTTTGCAAAACCCGAGTTAGGGTAAGTTGATTTAGATTGATAAATTTTTGAAGTATTCTGGATATAATTTGCAGAAGAAGAAGTTTCGATCATCGTTTTATAGAGGTAACCTAAATTATCTTCATCTAAATGCTCCTTATCATTCTGCAACATCGACTTAAAAAAGGGATCGTTGGTATTGCGGAACAAAGCGGCAGGATCTTTTAAGGCAATTCCCTTTTTAGTTTGTCCTTTCATTGCCAAAGAAAGCGAATCGTCTACCTCAATCGCGGTATAAGGAAATTTGCAGGTTTGGCAATTGCTATCTAGATAACGGCCAATCCATCCGGTAGAGAGGAACTGATTACTGTCGCTACCGGTTTGCCAGATATCCATGGAACGGAAGTGGGAACGGTCGGGGTTAGGATAGCCTACATCATTAATGATGGTCATCCAGCCTTGGTCGTGTATCTCCTGCAGTGCTGCCATATTGGGATTTAAGCCCTGCATGTCGTTCAATTTGATCACTTCTTCGGGTTTAATGGCAATGCTTTTCCTTTTTTGGTAATAAATATCATTTCCAAAAGGAATAACCGTGTTTAGACCGTCGTTACCACCAGAAAGCTGCACCACAACCAGGTTTTTGTATAAACTCAACTCATCAAGTGCCATGGCCTCCAACGGTTTCATAAAAGCCGGAACAAATAGCGAACCTGCTGCCACAAATCCTGTATTTCTTAAAAAGTTTCTTCTGTTCATCTTGTTAATGTTTAGTTAAATGGTGTTTTGGTTCACTGGTTCATTCGTTTATTAGTCAATGGTTGATGGTTCATAGTTTTATAGTTGATGGCCTGGGTGTTTAGCGAAGCAGCTATGAACGATGAGCCATCAAACTATCAGCCGTAAACGGTTAGCACAACTGATACTCCGGCATGCTCGTAATCTCAACCGCGGTACTCCGCAATCCTTTATTATCACTAACCATCGTTGTAATTTTATCATTTAACTTCGGCTGTAATAAAAAGCGGGTAAGTTCTAATGGTGTTAATCCATTTGGTAAAGTGTTTAAAAACTTAGGCCAATCGGCATTTGCATTTACGTACGATTTGGGTTTTGTATTGGCGTTGGCATTGGTGGTTGCTACCCTGCTCAATGCAATTACAGCTTCATCTTCAGGATCGGCCTTACCGCTAAAATCAATTTCCCCGTCATTTAAAACCAGCGATGGAATGCGCATCCTCAACATTAACGAGGAACTATCGATCCAGCTTTGTCCGCCGGGCCAGCCCGCTACATTGGGAGGGTTAAATAAATACTGACCCAAACTGCTCTGTAACTGGATTAAAACCTGTGGTTTGTTATAGGTAACATAAAATTCGCGACTTAAACCAACTAAAAATTCAGCTGGCGATTTAATTTTGGTGCCTACATTTTCGGGACTGTAAAACCAGTCTGATGTAAACATCTTTTTCATCATCGAAGCAATGTCGTATTTCGAATTGTAAAAATGTGTTGCGAGTTCTTTAACATGATCCTCATTTGGAGTATCGTTTACAAAGAATTTATATACTTTTCTGGCAATAAACTGTGAGGTTTCGGGTTTTTCGAGAATAATATCGATGATGTTTTTACCTTCAAAATTTCCGATTTTACCGAAAAATGTTTTGGTACCGGTATCATGCAGGTTTTGTCTGAAAATAAAAGAACCATCTTTATCATACATCCAGCCTGTAAAAGAACGTGCTGATTCTTTAATATCCTGTTCCGCATAATTTCCTCTACCCAGGGTGAAAAGTTCCATCAGTTCGCGGGCGAAATTCTCATTTGGCTTTCCTTTTCTGTTTTGCTGGTTGTTGAGGTATTGCAACATGGCCGGCGACTTAGAAACTTCTACCAGTAAGGTTTTAAAGCTCCCTAAAGCATTTTCTCGTTGAATGTTATTTAACTGTTGTGCAAAAAAAGGATTGTTGTTGCGGCAGGCAAAGTGCCCATGCCAAAAGAGTGTCATTTTCTCCCGCAGGGGTACATCGGTATTAATCATCTGGTTAATGAAAGCAATATTCAGGTCGCGGCTTACTTCATTTTGCTCGCGTACAATCTGCTGACGCATTTTCTTTTCATCATCTGTCAGGTCTTTTTTAGCGTATAAACCTGCCTGTACCAAAAGCTGTCGTTTTGATTCAAAATCGTTTACTAACTTGATGGGCGCATCTTTTTGAGAATCTTTAAGCAGGTTATCTACCACTTTATCGAGGTTTTTCTTGCTTAATTTCTGTAAATCTGCATAAGAAATCCCGAAGCCTGCCCGGTTGTAAAGATGTTTTACTTTTAAGAAGTTATCTTTTGCGTTCATAATGGACAATTTAACAGTATGACTTATTTAAAACGCAAGGGTTTAATCTTTGTTTTCTTTCTTATTTTCGCCTATGTTTTTTCAACTCCTAAATGATAACCCCGGTTTCCCCGATCCAGCCCTTGCAGAAGAAGATGGTTTGCTAGCTATTGGGGGAGATTTGAGTATGGAAAGGCTGTTAATTGCCTATTCGAACGGCATATTCCCGTGGTTTAGCGAAGGTGAACCGATCCTCTGGTATTCGCCACATGAGCGCTGTGTCATTTATCCCGATAAAATCAAGGTTAGTAAAAGCATGAAGAAAATTTTGAAGGATGGACTTTTTAAAATCACTTTTAATCAGGCTTTTGCGGAAGTGATCAGGAATTGTGCAACCACCGTGCGGAAGGAACAGGATGGCACCTGGATTACCAATGAAATGCAGGAGGCTTATATCAATCTTCATCAACAGGGGTATGCACATAGCGTAGAAGTTTGGCACGAAAACCGGATGGTTGGTGGTTTATACGGATTAAAAGTTAACCGCGTTTTTTGTGGCGAAAGCATGTTTAGCCATGTAAGCAATGCCTCAAAAGCAGCGCTGATTTTTTTAAGCAAAATGAATATTGATTTAATCGATTGTCAGTTACCAAACGATCATTTAATGAGTTTGGGTGCAGAAATGATCGGTAGGGAATTGTATATGGAAATGCTAGAGGCCCGCTAATACCAACACGCTTTTAGTTTGTTATTTTATTTGAAGCGCAGCTTGCTACTCCTATTTAAGTTTCTTCCCGCTTTACGTTTTATCCCAATGTAAAATCGGGATGCTCACTTCAATCTGGGCTAAGGGGGTATGCCTGCGTTGCTATTGCCGGCAAATTGCCTATCCCTGCCGGCATAGTATTTATGCTAATTAGCTTTCTCATCATCAATTAAACCCTGCTCACGCATGGCTTTTTCTATTCTTCTATCGGGAATAAACCAGATACAGGCTACGGTAAAATAAAGCGAAACACCGATCCAGGGATTTATAAAACTTAAACCAACACCTGCAATATAGAAAAGAAGAGAGTATTTGCCTTTGGCATCATTACCAATAGCATGCACCACAAGCGAATTTTGTCCTTCTGTTTTTTTGATTACCATAACAAGTAATGCGTAAGAGAGAGCAGTTAAGAAAAGCACCACACCGTACATGATAACGGGCCATAATGCAAAATGATGCTCACCCATCCATCCTGCGGCAACAGGAAATAGTGATAACCAGAATAAAAAATTAAGATTTGCCCAAAGCATGGCCCCTTTTACCCTCTTAACGGCATGCAATAAATGGTGGTGATTATTCCAGTAAATACCAACATAGGTAAAACTTAAGATATAGCTGATAAATTTAGGGATCAATGGTTTTAAGCTTGCTAAAGTTTCGCCATGCTCCGGTACCTTAATCTCTAGCACCATAATGGTGATGATAATTGCAATTACACCATCACTAAATGCTTCTAATCTGCCTTTGTTCATAAAAAAATCCGACCTTAAATAATCTGATACAATTATCAGTCAAATTATGTTATAAAACAAAACCTGCAAGTTTTTGGCCTGCAGGTTCCTTATTGTTTTGTTGAAATTATAATTCGCTATCGTTAAACGTTTGCAACGGGGATGTATGAGGTTCACATTTTAATGTGGTAAGCGATAAAATCGCAGTGCTAGCTGATCCCCGGTACAAACAAGGGCCGTAAGGTTAAAAGTTATAATTCCCTTACCCAGATGTTCCTAAAGCTAATGGCTGGACTTGGATCGCCGTGATCTTGTAATTTAATTGAAGCCGGCCCATGTTTTTTATATTCAGGTGCACCGATGTAACGGGTTTCGCCTTTTAATACATAACCATTCTGTAACAGCACGCCATTTAAAAATAAGGTAACGCTTGCAGGTTTTTTTATTGTTCCATCCTCGTTAAAACGTGGCGCATTCCAGATGATATCATAATATTGCCATTCGCCTGGTTTTTTGTTGGCATTAGCTAATGGAATGGCTTGTTTGTAAACACTTCCGGTTTGTCCGTTAACATAGGTTTTGTTGTTATAGGCATCCATAATCTGGATTTCATAACCATCATCACCACCACCTGTTGAAGCTAAAAATACACCACTGTTACCTCGTGCCTGACCTTCGCCCGAAATATTTTCAGGAATTTTCCATTCCATGTGCAATTGGTAATCGGTAAATTTTTTATTGGTTTCGATATTTCCTGTGCCTTTTTTTACGGTGAAAAATCCATCGTCAATTGTCCATGCTGCTGGTTTAGACGGATCTTTAACGGAGTGCCATGCATCTAAATTACGGCCATTAAAAAGAATGGTAGCATCAGATGGAGCATCCTGAGGCAATTTGCCTGGTGTAACAATTTTAGGAACGGGTTCCCAAACTTCGGTTGTTTTTGGGTCTTTGGCAGGATCTGGTTTTTTATCTTGAGCCATAGCTTGCCCTGCAAATAAAACAGGAATAAATAATAGTGTGTACTTGTTCATAATTGTGGTTTAACTTTTTAAAGTTAACCAGTTTATTAAGAAATGGAAATTTCGTATTTAAAATTTTACCCCAAATCGTCAACAACATAGGTTTCGCTTATAATCACTTCATCAGGGGCAATATCTTCTTTACGTTGTTCGGCCAAATCGCGCATTGGGCAGTAACCAGTAATACCACGGTATAATAAACCCGCACCAATGGCAGCACCTGTTAAACCAATTACCGGGTGAGAAAAAATACTGGTAATGCCTTTAAATAATAAGTATGTACCGGCTGCACCAGATAACCAACGCTCTGATTTTGAAACGTTTTCGAATAACTCCGGATATTTCCAGGCTTCTTTTACGTTGTTTACTGCGGTATTAAAATCTTGATTTGTCATGATGGTAGAATTTATGTACTACTGTATAACAAGTAAGGATGGATTGAGTTTTGAAAAGATAGAGTTTATCGCGAAAACACAGATTCATTTTTGTTTTTGGCCACTGATGCACGGATTTGCACAGAAAGTAAGAATTGTTATTTTGTTTTGGCCACTGATGCACGGATTTGCACAGAAAGTAGGAATTGTTATTTTGTTTTGGCCACGGATTTACAGATTTGCACAGGAAGTAGGAATTGTTATTTTGTTTTGGCCACTGATGCGCGGATTGACACGGAGATTGGGTTATTTATAAAACAACTCGTTTGATCTCCAGACTTTGCTTTCCAAAATTTAAAATAAGACTGACTTTGCAACCAGAACATCGGAGGTAGTTTAGTGTTTGTACGATGTCTGCACTTGAAATTGCGCTTTAGGCTTTAATTTCTAATATAACCGAATCGAATATAATAAATCGGCATAAAAGCTGTGTGGCAACAAAATATCCTTATAATAAAGTTGATATAGTTTTTCTCTTTCATAAAAATATCACCTGCTTTCTAATTCAATGCAAAATGCATCTTTATATACAATTTCTAAAAACCACAGCCTAAATGATTATGAATTTCAATGGCTGCATTAATAATGAGATTTGTTTCGTTTTTTAGGGGAAAGTCTGATTGTAGAATGTCCATATCAAGTGTTTTAATATAATTTTAATTCAATTAACTTGGGATGTTATACACTAATATAGCAAAATAGCATGAAGCCGCTAAACCTACTCCGTGTTTTCAGTGCCTCCGTGGCAAAAAATAGAGGAATTGATTTTTAGGTATTGAAAAACACATTTTGAAGCACATTGGTAGAAAAAACAGCAAAGTCTGTGGCGAATTTTAGCGATTAATTCAAAATATCCCTAATATCATCCTTACTCAACGATTTAAAGAAACTTTCTTCTGTGGTAATCAATGAGCTGGCCAACGATTTTTTACGGTTTTGCAGGGCAAGGATTTTTTCTTCAACGGTATCTTTTGCGATGAATTTGTAGATGAAAACCTTTTTATCCTGACCGATGCGGTGCGTCCTATCGATGGCCTGTTGTTCTACTGCGGGGTTCCACCATGGATCAAGGATAAAAACATAATCGGCCTGTGTTAAGTTTAAACCCACGCCTCCTGCTTTTATAGAAATCAGGAAAACTTTTAAATCGGTATTTTGCTGAAACTCGGAAACAATTTCGCCACGGTTACGGGTAGAACCATCTAAATAAGCAAAAGGAATATTTTCGGCTTCAAAATGCTTTTTGAAAATATCGAGGTGTTTTACAAACTGGGAGAATACCAAAACCTTATGTCCGCCTTTAAGCACATTGTCTAAAGTATGGATTACATTTTCAAATTTGCCCGAATCAGAAATATAGGTGCCATCAATCATTACCGGGTGATTGGCTAACTGGCGCAAAGCGGTTAAACCCTGTAAAAGCTGAACCTGTTTTTGCGCAAAAGTTCCGTCATCCATGCTTTGCAAAAGATCGTTGCGGTAAGCTGATTTTGTTTTTTCATAATAAGCGGCCTGATCTTCACTCATGTCGCAATAAATTACCTGTTCTGTTTTTGGTGGTAACTCTGCTGCAACCTGTTCTTTTGTTCTGCGAAGTACAAAAGGTTTAATGATCGATTGCAGTTTGCGTGCTTTTTCCTCGTCTTTTTTCTTTTCTATGGCCTGCACATATTCTTCATAGAAAAATGCCTGCGTACCCAATAAGCCTGGGTTCAGGAAAGTCAATTGAGACCATAAATCGCTCACCGAATTTTCTACAGGCGTACCACTCAAAATTAGTTTATGTTTCGATTTTAAGCTTCTAACGGCTTTGAATGATTTTGATGCCGGGTTTTTAATGTTCTGACTTTCGTCGAGGATAATATAATTGAAATAGAAATTTTTTAGTTCATCAACATCAACCCGGGTTACCCCGTAAGTGGTAATCACGATGTCGTAATTGGCAAAATTGGCTACATCCTTATTCCGGTTAGTGCCCGTATGTGCCAGGATTTTAAGTTTTGGGGTGAATTTTTTCGACTCTGTTAACCAGTTGTAAATTAAAGAGGTTGGCATGATAATCAGCGATGTGCTTTGCGTTTCGAGCAACTGATCATCTTCCTTTACTTTTTGCAGCATGGCCAAAGTCTGGATGGTTTTACCCAAACCCATGTCATCGGCCAAACAACCGCCAAAATTGTATTCGCGTAAAAAGCTGAACCAGTTGTAGCCTGCTTTTTGATAATCGCGCAAACTGCCTTTAAAATGTACGGGCATTTGTGTATCGGCAATATCTTCAAAATCAGATAAGCGCTGAAGTTTACGTTCGAGCGTAACATTGGCCAAACTATCTTCAGCCAGATCGTTAATTAAACCGATGTGGTGTTTCTTTAATTTTAGCGTTTGTCCGGCTTCTGCCAGGCTAAACAAACTGCCGTATTGCGTAAACCATTTATCGGGGATAATGGCCACTTCGCCATCCGGCAATAAAAACTCTCGCTTTTTATGTAAAATATGCTGTTTTAAGGATAAAAAAGGAATCTGATATTTACCAAACCACACCACAGCATGGATATCGAACCAATCGTTTCCTTCTTTAACTTCGAGATCGATTTTGCTGGCACCGAAAACAAATTTTTTCTGCCCTGTGGCTTGTTCAATTTCAAATCCAGATGTTTCTAATAACTCAATATGTTCATTTACCCAGTTAATGGCTGCATAACTTGGGTTTTCATCAGCAGCACTCACTTCGAGGTTGCTGAATAATGAACTTGTTTTTTTAAGTCCTAACGATAACAACAGGTTAAATTGTTTTTTCTCCCAATCGGCCGAACGTTTTATCCGGTGAAAAATATAGTTGTCGGCCGTTTTTTCTAAACGTACGGTTACTTTATGTGCATTTTCTACCGGGAAAGTATATTCGCCATATTTAAAATAAAGCTGGATCTGCGAAAGACCTCCGTCCACATATAAAACCTTAATTACAGGTGTAGCGTCGAATTGTTCGGTCCTGATTTCGAAACCTTCAGCGTAAACATGGTGCTTTTCGATCAGCGGGGCAACAAATTTTTCAAAGTAGGTCGCTTCCGTTGTTTTCGGGATGGCAATAAACCGTTTATTTAAAAATGGTTGCAATTTCTTGCCCTCAATATCCTGATCAAAAAAGTATAAAACATCATTCAACAATAACCAGGCAGGTTTGTTGCTGATGATCTGCGCTTCTTTAAACATAAATTCGATGCGCAGGTTCTGGTACTTAATGGTTGGAAAATAGCGCGTTTCTGTTTCATTCCGGCGGAAATGGAATAGGATAGACGCTGGTTCATCTGCAAGTTCGATCTTACGTTCAACTGGCCAGCCATCTTTATCCATTACATAAAGCTCATTTTTAACCTTTAAAAGTTCTAAAGCTTCGGCCAGTTTTTTTTCAATTTTCGGACGTACACTCTCGTAAAATTTATCGTCGAAAATTTTGGTAAAAAACTCAGTTGGCCTGATTAATTTCTTATAATACTTTTTAATCAGCGAATCTTGTTCGATGTCGTCTAAAATTTTAATCAGCTTATAATCGATTTCGTTTAAACAAGCATTAAATTCTTCGGCAGTGTGTGTGAAAATCCGCTGATAAGTAAAAGAAAAATCGCCCTGCGGATTTAACTGAACAACGTGAGGTTCAATTAAATAGCCAAGGTACTCATGTTTGCACAACGAGTACACCACTTTACAGGCTTTAGAACTATCGACACGTAGCATTGATGGGTATAAAATTTTTGGAAGCTAGGGGCTTAAAAAACTTTAAACTTACAATATTTTGAGATTACATCAAAAGAACTGAACGGTTTTGGGATAAAAATATGAATGATTTTTTACCTGTGCTGAAAATAAAGCTGAAAAACAATGGTTTAGCAGAGATATAGTTGAATTATTTGCTGCCTGCGAACTAAAATAAACAAAATGCGGTAGAAATATTAAATACTTTATAATTGACTACAACTTATTATCTTAGCGCTTGGATTGGTAAGCTTTTATTATCAGTCAATTAACGCATCATCATAGGTTAAATGAAATTTTTTTACGCGCTCTCTCTGTTCAGCTGTCTGTTTTTTTCTGGCTATGGGCAGGAAATTCCACGGAGTACCCAATATATCTTCAATAATATTTTGTTAAATCCTGCATTATCGGGGATTGATAACTATACCGATTTAAAAATTGGTCTGCGCAAACAGTGGACAGGTTTAGAAGGTTCGCCGAGTACGCAATACCTTTCTTTAAGTACAGCCATAGGCGAAGATTTTGTGCGAAGCAATGTAAATTCATTTGCCGGTAATGGCGAAAACCCCATGAGCAGGAGTTATGTAAACAACTATACGGCAGCGGAGCCGCATCATGGTATCGGCCTGGTGGCGATGACGGATAAGGCCGGTTTAATCAGGCAAACCAACGTAAGCGTAACCTATGCTTACCACCTTGGGCTTACCAATGAGATCAATTTATCATTGGGTTTATCTGCAGGTTTTAAATCAATCAATGTTGATGTGCGTGGAATTGTAGCCGATGAATCTGGCGATCCCTTATTTTCAGCTGATTATAATAATAAAATCCGCCCTGATGTGGGGGCTGGTGTCTGGTTGTATAGTCCGAGGTTTTTTGCAGGTGTTTCGGCCAAACAGCTCATTGGGAATAAAAGTAGCGTAGTAGGTAATAAGATTAGAATTGATGCTTATCAGGCGGCTACTTTTTACGGTACCGCTGGTTATAAAATATTCCTCGATGAAGATATTGCCATGATTCCATCTGCTTTGATTACCTATTGGACTAATGCGCCTGCAGCATTTGATGCCAACCTGAAATTTGCCTATAAAGACAAATTCTGGGTGGGAACCAGTTTCAGAAATAACGATTCCTTTTCATTATTGGCTGGATTTAATGTTGCTTCTTTGGTAAACCTGAGTTACTCGTATGATGTAAATACCTCAGGTTTACGCTCGGTAAATAATGGTACCCACGAAATTGTATTGGGTATTTTATTAAATAACCGTTATCAGGTAGCTTGTCCAAGCAGGCAGTTTTAACGTAAAAGTGTAATACTGCCGCCCAATGGTTTACATTCGGCCCGTAAATCGATTACATAATAATAAACACCTGCTGGTAATTCTTTATCCCTGAAACGGCCATCAAATGGTTTATTGTAATTGCCGATAGATTCGTACACCAACTGACCGCCACGGGTATAAACCTTGATGTTGGTACCTTTAAAATCAGGTAATCCGCGCACTTGCCAAACATCGTTCATGCCATCGCCATTCGGGGTAATGGTATTGGTAATTTCCAGGTTATCGTGTGTTACCTCTACATGTACTTTGGTAAACTCGCTGGTACAAGAGCCGAGTTTTCGCCGAATATAATAATCGGCTGTTTTGGCTACCTTAAATTTGAATATACCAATAGTGCTTTCTAAAAATGGTTTGGTGTCATCCAGTTTTTCGAATAACTGATAGGTGCCTTCTTCAGGGGCAATTACGGGAAGAACAATATCAGAAACATAACAAACGCGGAGATCGTTAACAATTGGCGTTAAAATTTTAAATGGTTCATCAACAATGGTAAAAGGTTCGCTGATGGCGTAGCCACAGCTTTTATCGTTGTTTTTGTAGGTTTTATCCGACACTTCCAAACGGTAAGTGCCTGCGCCGGCTTTTATCAAATCCTGTGTAAATTGAACCGCTTTACCAGCTTCATTTATCCATTTAAAATCGTAACCTGGTACACCACCAATTACCTGAACACCCGTAACCGAGCCTCTAAGTAAGGTACAACCATCGTCAACTCGTGTTCCCGTATTCGGTACAATGGTTAATAATGGAGTGACATTTATGGTGTATGGACCAATAATAATTGGATCACAGCCATTAATGTCATAGGCATACATGGTGTAAGTACCACCAGGTAAATTTTTAATAGAAATAGAATTGATTGTTTTTGTACTAGGAATAACATTGCCTGATTCATCTTTCCATTCGTATCGGTATGGTAGTGCCGAACTGAAATTAAGCTCGATACTTCCATTGTTTAAACCGCATGTTGTTGGTACTGGGATAGGCTGTGAAAATGTATAAACTGGAATTGGTGTGGCTAACACGGTAAAAGGTTTACTTACCGGAGCACATGATGATTTGCTATTAATTGCCTTTAAAGTATATGTTCCTGCTTTTAATTTGTCAATTGACAAAATTGTTCCGGCAGAATAAGTGCCTGATTTGGTGAATCCGTTTGGCCCAGCCCATTCATAATTATCGGCGTCAGTAAGTGTAATTCCACCTAATGCTCCATTACTGTTATTGCAGGTTTCGTTTCTTCCGCTTGTAGCATTACTAATCTGTATGGTATTATCGGTAATGATAAAATAAGAGGCTGAAGTAGATCCGCATTCTCCTTCATCAGTTACTACAATGGTATAATTACCGCCTTCAACATTTTCTAAGTCGGCGGTTAATGCAATTACATCACCCAATGCGCCTGTAATAAGATCGGGTTTATACCATTTATAGGTAGCTGTTCCGGTAACATCGGTAAATTTTAATTCTTTTATTGCGCCGTTTTGGCTTCCACAGGTTGCATGTTTAAATGGAATAGTAGTTGCAATGATGATTTTTGGTTTCCTTTTAACTGTTATCGGATCAGAATCTAACGAACAACTTGCCTCATCCGTTACCTTTACATAATAGGTGCCTTCGGGTAAAGTAGCCGGGTTGTTGAGACTAACATTATTTCCTGTTGCCGAATTAATCCAGGTATATTTCAATACCCCTTTTCCTCTTAGAACTTCTGCGGTAAACGTGAAAGTGCTTTGACCGCAAAGCGGATTAACTGGTATGATGGTTGGTTTGGTTAATTTTTGATCTTTAATGATAAATACGGATGGAAATGCTTTACAGCCATCATCAACAGTTACTTCGTAAGTACCTACATCAAGGCCCGCAATGCTCTGTGTATTGCCTTTAGGTACCCGGCTACCATCCGTTTCTATTTTTACCCAGGTAAATGTAAAACCTTCGCGGGGTTCAGGGATGGTGATTGATCCATTGGCGCTACAAGTAACAGGTTCTACTATAGCTTCATTTGGTAATAACTCAGCTGTAGAAAAAGGGGAGGTAGTTGCATTTAATAAACTAGCTGTTGCGGTAACCATCCCGGTAAGTGCTCCATTATATTCCCAACGGCCATCGCTGCCTGCCTGTACCGTGGCAATGTAGGTTTTACCCTCGCAAATGCCCTGACAGTTTACGGTATAAAATAGCTCTACTTCAGCGTTTGGCGTTGCCCGGCCCGAAACATAATCAGTTCTTTTTTTCAGGATTTGAATGTAAGGTTGAAGAATGGTTAAGGTTTTTCCAATTCCAAATGTCCTGTTACAGAAAAAACTGTTCCTCGTGATTTTTACCGGCTTTGAAGATACGGTTTCGACCCCGAAACTATTATTGGCAATTAAGTTGGCTTCTGCAGGAGTTGCGCCACCAATGGTTCCGCCTGCGCCTGCTTCTATTTTTATACCTAAACCATTACCCATCACTACCGTTCCGGCGGCATCAGTACCAATGGCGTTACCCGTTAAAATAAAATCAGAATTGGTAATCGAAACCCCTGTGGTTCTATTTCCACCGATAATGTTGTTGCGTACATAAAGCGCTGTATTTACCGCATTAACCTTTAAACCTGCAATTTCTAATGAGGATGAAGAAAGAAAAATCGGCAATTCATGGAAATCCTTTTTACCGGTATAATCCACACCGATTTTATTGTTGATTACATTGATATCAAACCTTGCAGTGGTAGAGTACGATGAGCGGTTAATATCTACATTGATCCGGTTTGCAGCAATCACGTTTCCTTCACCGGCGTTATCGCCACCAACATCCAGTCCGCAATCGTAAAGACTGGCCGAAATGCCCGTTACGTTGGTGTTGGGTGTAATACCATCATAAATTACCCCGATTAAATTGGATTGGATCTTTATCTTGGTGTTTACCGCCGTACTGAAAAAAGAACTGTTCTGAACAACAATACCATTGATATTGCCGCCGATTACGTTTCCTTTTCCGGGTGCCCCAATGGTGATATTATTTGCACGGTAATCGAGCACAATACCCGATCCCTGACCCATATTTACGTTTTGTAAATTATTGATGGTAGCAAAATTACGGATGTACAGACCATAAATTTCTACACCGGTTGTTTGGACCAGTGTTGTGGCATATTGGCCGATCACCAGGCCTGAAAAGGTGGTGTTGGTATATTCGGGCTCCAGGATAACTTTTGCACCCGAAACGCCAAGGGCAGGCCATGCGGTTTGTGAGGTACCATCAATCACCACATTTGACGATACGATGGGTAGTGCGCTACGCAGCCTGATGGTGCGGTTGGCGTTATCGCTAGGCGTACCAGGTAAATTAAAATTAATGGTAAAAGTGCCTGCTCTGTTGGCTGCAGCCGCTTGTGTTAATCCTTCCCTTAATGTTCCAGGGCCACTATCGGCATTGCTGGTAACCACATAAGTTTGAGCATAAGCATTTTGGAAGAAAAATAAGCCTGCAATAAAGGCTAAAAATTTTGAGAAGCGCATAAAATTGTTTGGTGCAGCCAAAATACAAATAAAAGTTTAGTGGCTAGGGTTTTAGTTAAAATCTTTTTTTGTTCATTGTTGGAAATATAAATCAAGGTTTCCCCGCAGATTTGGAATGATAACCGCTGATAAACAGGGTTTTGGGTTGTTGTAAATTTATGACATCAGATTTATTGAATCCGCGCTTTCTGCCTCATACTACAGGTGAAATTACATGACTGCTACTATTTCCAATGATTTGGTGCCGCCTATAGCGGGAAGCTTTCTAAGTAATTTGTGTTAGAATTAAGCGTTTTTTTAACACTATGATTATGCGATTAAATCGCATTGTTATTTGTGCACTCGTTAGAAACGAGCGCAGACAAAACAAGCTAAAAACAAAAAAGGCATCCTGAAAATCAGAATGCCTTTAAATGTGCTTGTTAATTATTGTTTATTTCCAGCCGCCGCCTAATGCACGGTATAAGTTCACTACCGATTGCAGTTTTTGTAACCTATCGTTAATGCCACTTAATTGTGCACTTAATAAACTTTGTTCTGAAGTTAGAACGTCAGTATAATTTGTTGCTGAACTGTAACGCAATAATTCTTTGGTAAAATCGACTGCTTTGGTTAACGAAGCAATTTGTTTTGTCCTCGTTTCTTCTTTTTCTGCGGCCGTTTGGTAAGCATACAATGCATTTGATACTTCCTGTCCACCGGTTAAAAGTGTTTGCTGAAAATTATAAAAGGCAATCTGTTGGTTAGCCTCTGCTGTTTTTAAACGTGCTTTATTAGCGCCTTTTGCAAAAATTGGTTGTGTTAAACCACCTACTAAATTATAGAAGATAGATTTGCTGAAGAAATCGCTCAATTGTAAGCTCGATAAACCACCTGCTGCGGTGATGGTTAGCGCAGGGTAGAAATAAGCTTTAGCTACATTGGTGTTTTCGAAAGCTGCCCTGAAACCGAATTCAGCTGCAATCACATCCGGACGGTTTTTTAACAACTGTGCAGAAACACCGGTTTGTAAATTGGCGTACGGCGTTTGCTGATCAAGTGTAGTACGGTTAATGGCATTAGGTGCTTTGGCAACCAATACGCTCAATGCATTTTCAGCTTCTTTAATGCTTCTTTTTAAATCCGGAAGGGTTACTTGTGCAGCATACAAATTAGCTTCGCTTTGTACAACTGCCGCACCATTCACTACCGCACCTTGCTTTAGCTCCCTCATGGTTTCCACATCCTTTGTTCTTACCTTGATGGTTTGCTCTGTAATAGCCAGTTGTTTATCCAATGCCAGTAAAGTATAATAGTTATTGGCAATGGTTGCAATTAACTGGGTTTGTACCGCCCTTTTTGCGGCATCACTTTGCAGTAATGTAGCATAAGCACCACGTTTTGCGCTGGTTAATTTTCCCCAGATATCAGCTTCCCAACTGGTGCTTAATTGTGCTTTATACGTTTGGGTTTCTAAATTAATGTTAATCCCTGCCGGAAAATTTTGTGCAGCTGCCGATGCTTTATTGTCTGTAACGTTAACATCAGCCTGCAAACTTGGTAATAACGCACCACGACTTTGTATTAAGGTCGCTTCTGCAATTTTAATCCGCTCGATGGCCTGTTTCAGGTCTAGATTTTCATTGATCCCTTGTTGAATCAAAGATTGTAAAGCAGTATCAGAAAACAACGTTTTCCATTGCAAATCTGCAATGGTGGTGGTATCCGTTGTATTGTTATCGCGGTATAAACCTTCATTTTTTACCTGGGGGCGCTCGTATTTTTTAGTTACGCAGGCACTCAGGGTAATAATGGCTAAACCGGTTAAAATGGAATGTTTATATCTAAAATTCATTTTCTTAATATTAATGTTTGCTGTTCGCAGTAGCCAATTCATATTCCTCTGGCGTTTGTTCATGCTCAATACCTTCGTTAAAAGGTGATTTATTACTGATGCGCTCCTGTAAAGACTGGAATATGATAAACAAGGCCGGAATTACGAAAACCCCGAATATGGTTCCGATTAACATACCACCCACAGCACCTGTACCAATTGAGGTATTACCCGCGGCACCAACACCTGATGATAACATCAAAGGCAATAAACCCAAAATAAAGGCGAAAGAGGTCATTAAAATCGGACGTAAACGTGCCGTTGCACCATCAATTGCCGCGTTAGCAATACTCATGCCTTTTCTTCTTCTATCTACTGCATATTCTACAATTAAAATCGCGTTCTTCGCGAGTAGTCCCACAAGCATAATCAGGGTAATCTGTGTATAGATATTGTTATCTACTCCGAAAATTTTGTCGAAAACAAATACACCTGCCAAACCAACTGGTAACGAGAATAAAACCGCTAATGGTAAAATATAACTTTCGTATTGTGCAGCAAGTAAGAAATAAACAAAGATTACGCAAAGTAAAAAGATGAAAACAGTTTGACTTCCGCCGGCCATCTCCTCACGAGATAAACCTGAAAATTCATAACCATATCCTGCCGGAAGGTTTTTCGCCGCTTCTTCCTGTACCGCTTTCAGCGCATCACCAGAGCTATAACCTGCATTCGGGTTACCTGTTACCGAAATTGAAGTAAACAAGTTGAAACGTGAAATAGCCTGCGGTCCGTATACTTTGGTTAACGTAATAAACTCTGAAACCGGAGCCATCCCACCCGACGAGTTTCTAACATAAATGCGCGTTAGCGTTTGCTCGTTTGCACGATACTGAGCATCTGCCTGGAACATTACCCTAAACTGTTTACCAAATTTGTTAAAGTTTGAGGCATAAACACCACCATAGTAACCCTGCATTACACCTAATACATCACTAACGTTTAAGCCAGCCTGTTTAACTTTTGCCACATTTACATCAATCTGATATTGTGGGAAATTGGGGTTAAAAGAGGTTGATGCATATTGGATTTCAGGGCGTTTGCTCAACGCTGCTAAAAATCCGTTTCCGATCTCATTGAATTTTTTAATATCTCCACCGGTTTTATCCTGTAACTGGAACTCGAAACCACCACTAGTACCAAAACCCTGGATGGTTGGCGGAGCAAAGAAAATAATTTTAGCTCCTTTAATACCTGCTGTTTTTGCAAATAATTCGCCAATTATCGTTTTTACATCACGGCCTTTACGTTCATCCCAAGGGGTTAAACGCGAAATTACCATACCATACGAACTACCCGAACCACTAATCATACTACGGCCCACAACCCTTAAGGTATTTTTAATTTCAGGTATTTTGTGTGCGATACTATCGATTTTTGCAATTACAATATTGGTTTCCTCTTGTGAGGTTCCTGCTGGTAATGAAATATCACTCATGATGGTTCCCAAATCCTCATTTGGTACAAAACCTTTTGGTGTGGTATTCATCGTCCAAACCAATACTACAGCAAAGAAAGCAATAGCCAATCCAACAATCCATTTTTTTCTGGATAGAAAACCTACCGATTTTTTATATTTTCCGGTTACAGCATCAAAAGAGGTATTAAACGCATCATAAAAACGGTTTAAAAAGTTTTTAGATTTCTGGTGCTCTTCTTTGTGTGGTTTTAAGAATAAAGCACATAATGCCGGACTTAATGTTAATGCGTTAATGGCCGATAAAATAATGGAAATAGCCAGTGTTAAACCGAACTGTTTATAAAATACACCAGATGATCCGGAGATAAAACTTACCGGGATAAACACGGCAGCCATTACCAGGGTGATCGAAATAATCGCACCGCTAATATCATCCATCGCATCTATTGTTGCTTTTCTGGCATCGGTATAACCTTCATCCAGCTTGGCGTGTACCGCCTCAACTACCACAATCGCATCATCCACTACAATACCAATGGCCAGTACGAGGGCGAACAAGGTAAGTAAGTTGATGGTGAAGCCAAATAAACTCAGGAAGAAGAACGTTCCAATAATCGCCACCGGAACACTGATGGCAGGAATCAGGGTAGAACGGAAATCCTGTAAGAAAATAAATACGACTAAGAATACCAAAATAAACGCTTCTATTAAGGTGTGAAGCACTTTTTCGATGGATGCATCCAGGAAGTCGTTTACGTTAACCAAAGTTGAATAATGTACGCCTTTAGGAAAAGATTTTTGGGCTTCATCAAGGGTTTTGATGGAGTTTTCGATTACTTCTTTTGCATTTGAACCTGCAGTTTGGTTAATCGCGATACCTAAAGCCTGTTTTCCGTTAAATTTAACCGAACTGGCATAACTCTGTGCACCCAATTCTATACGGGCAATATCTTTTAAACGAAGAATCTGGCCATTATCGGTAGTACGGATAATGATGTTGCCAAATTGAGTCTCATCTTTAAGTCTACCTGTATATTTCAAAGTATATTGGAATGCCTGATCGCCCAGTTCGCCAAATTGTCCTGGAGCAGCCTCTACGTTCTGATCAGCAAGGGCAACGTTAATGTCGTTGGGAACCAGACCGTAAGTGGCCATCACATCAGGCTTTAACCAGATACGCATGGTATAATCCAACGTTCCGAATGCACTCGCATCCCCAACACCGTTAATACGTTTAATCTGCGGAATGATGTTGATGTTTGCATAATTCTGCAAAAACTTTTGATCATAAGAAGGATCGTCGCTATATAGGCCAAAAATCAATACGTTACTCGCTTGTCTTTTAGCGGTAATAACCCCCGATTTGGTTACCTCTGCAGGTAATAAACTGGTAGCACGTGCAACCCTGTTCTGTACGTTTACAGCAGCAAGATCGGGATTTGTACCCAGCTTAAAGTTTACGGTAATGGTTGCGGTACCATCATTACTGGCGGTAGAAGTCATGTAAGTCATGTCTTCAACACCATTTATCTGCTCTTCCAGCGGAACAACAACGCTGTTCATTACCACATCGGCGTTGGCCCCCTGGTATGAAGTAGAAACCTGCACCGTTGGTGGGGCAATTTCCGGATATTGTGAAACCGGCAACGTAGCTAAACCTAAAACACCGAGAATTACGATGATAATGGATATAACCGTTGATAAAACCGGTCTTTCTATAAATTTCTTAAACATAATTAATATTGATTACACTGTGATAGTGTGATTGGCAAGATTATATTTTTATTTTTTGATATCAGCGTAAACTGAATCTGCATTTTTTTCTTCAGGTTTGATTTTTGTTCCGTCTTTTAACGATTGGAAACCCTCAAGAACAACTTTATCTCCAGCTTTCAGCCCTTTGGTTACCACATAAAACTTGCCTTTAGCCAATTCCATAATCTGGATTTCGGTGCTGATGGTTTTAGCAGAATCGCCTAAAACATAAACGAACTTTTTACCCTGTAAATCGATTGTTGATTTTTGAGGGATTAAAATGGCATTATCGATGTGCTGAGGAATTCTAACAGAGGCACTGGCACCATTTTTTAATAAAGAAATCGGGTTAGGGAAAGTTGCCCTTAAACTTGCAGAACCTGTACTGGTATTAATCTGGCCATTGATGGATTCGATTTTACCATTTTGTGCGTAGATTGTTCCATCAGCAAGCACGAGGCTCACGGCAGGGATATTTTTCATTTGTTCGGCCAGGGTATTCCCCTTATAGGTTTTAGAAAAATCTAAAAGCTGTTTTTCATTTAATGAAAAGTAAGCATAAACCTTAGAGGTATTAGAAACGGTAGTTAAAGGCTGGGTGCTGGTACTGCTTACCAAACTTCCATTTCTGAAAGGGATGCTTCCAACTACGCCATCAACCGGGCTTTTAACTGAAGTATAGCCTAAATTAACTTGTGCATTTGCTAACTCAGCCTTAGCTTGTGCCAATGCTGCTTTTCTGCTTTGTAGTGTTAACTGTGCGGCATCAAGATCGTATTTGCTGATGATATCTTTCTCTACCAATGGCTTGGTTTTGTTTACGGTTAACTGAGCGGCATTAACATCGGCTTCGGCACTGCTAATGGCAGCTCTTGCTGTTCTTACCTGCTGCTCGTACTGAGGGGCATTAATGGTAAAAAGTAACTGGCCTTTTTTAACTACGGCGCCCTCATCTACCAAAATCTTTTCGATAAAACCATCAACCTTAGGCCGGATATCAATGTTTTGGATCCCTTCGATGTTTGCTGGATAATCAGATTCTAAAGTCGTGTTTTGTGAAGTTACTGTAAAAACCGGGTAAGCTTGTGGACCGGCTGCTGCTGCAGCGGCTGCTTTTTTAGCGGCGTCGTTATTTCCGCAGGATGCTAAAAGCATACCCATGCTTACGCTAAAAAAGAGAGTTGTTACTTTTCTCATGGATTATTTCTGTGTGTGTATAAATGTAAATTTCCGGAATTAAGAGCATCGTCAAAAATGAGACTTCGATTTCCGCTAATAATTGCCCAAAAATAGAGCCTAAAAAAAAATAATTCTGTCCAAATTCTGTCATTTAATCAATCGATTGATTTATTTCGTGATTAAAAATGCGCTTTTTTAGGGTTAAAACACTGTTTTAAAGCTTTTTATCTCAATTTAAATCGCTCAAATGAATGTGTAAATATCTTGCGACAGATGTTAAATGGTGTTAAAACAGGTTGTTACGGAGGATTTTTATTGTAAATAAATGCTGTTTATTTTAGTCAATAAAAAGCGTTGGTGGTGTATGTTTTACATTATTAAACCTATCAGGTTTTTAAAACCCGATAGGTTTGGAAAAAAAAGATTATTCTACTTCTCCTTCGAAAACCAATTTAGCTGGTCCGCATAAAAATACATTGGTAAATGCTTTACCGTTATAGTCGAATTCTATATTAATATCGCCACCTAAAACTTTAATATCGGTTTTAATATGGCCGGTTTGGTTTTTATGTTTTGCCATGGCCATGGCTACAGCTGTTACCCCCGTACCGCAGGCGTAAGTTTCATCTTCAACACCACGCTCGTAGGTGCGCACAAACAAATGATCGCCCTTATCTTCTACAAAATTTACATTAATACCTTTTTCGGCGTAAGTTGCATTGTAACGGATGCTTTTTCCTTCATGAAAAACATCAAGGTTTTTTAAATCAATTTGTAAAGCAACATAATGTGGCGAACCGGTATTGAGTACGTAAGCTTCACCATCTTTGGTAATGGTATCTACATCAATCATCTGCAGGTCAACCCATTCGCCGCTTTCTGAAATTCTGGCATAATGTGGTCCATCTACTGCCAAAAAGTTGGTTTCGCGATCGATAATGCCAAGCTGTTTGGCAAAGGCGACAATGCACCTGCCACCGTTTCCGCACATACTGCCCAATTTGCCATCTGCATTAAAATAATGCATCTCAAAATCGTAATTTTCATGTTTGGTAATGAACATTAATCCATCCGCACCAATGCCAAATCTTCTATGGCATAATTGTTCAACCAATTGATTATCAATATTTTTTAAAGGACCTGAAGTGTGGTCTATTAAAATGAAATCGTTGCCTGCGCCCTGGTATTTATAAAAATTAATTTTCATGAAAGCTTCATTTTTTAATGCAATATTTGAGTTGCAAAAGGTAATAAGCGGATTGTGTTTTTTAATTTAACATTTTTTAACACAAAACTAAGTGCTTTGAAGATACAAATATCGTTTATATGGTATTAAATTTGAATAAACTTACGAAAGAAAATTTGAGCAGATAAAAACTGCCGGAGCATTCTGCTTAAATCAAAGTGAAAAGCGCTCCTGCAAACAATAATATTTAACAAATGAAATATGATAAGCTAAACAATTAGCTAGCAAAACAGCTTATTATAAAATCATGGCTTTAAAAAACAATATACAAACACATGAAAAAAATATTAGGAATTACCGTGTTAGCTGCTTTTATAGGTGGAGCAGCAGCAATTGGAGGTTACAAACTATTTGAGCGTAACCAGACTGGCAGTACCATTACTGAAAAACAGAACTTGTATTTTGCCAATAATCCACTAAAAGTAACTTCAGCTGGTGCTACAGATTTTACGCAGGCAGCAGCTGCAGTTGCACCGGGTGTGGTTCACATTAAAACAACTTATGCCGCATCAAAAGGGCAGGGATCATCTTCTCCGTTTGATATGATGGAAGATTTCTTTGGTGGAGGCGGCGGTCGCCAAATGCAGCGCCAACCAAGGGCAGCATCAGGCTCGGGTGTAATTATCAGTCAGGATGGTTATATCGTTACCAACAACCACGTAGTAGAGAATGCTGAAAAAGTTGAGGTAGTATTAACGGATAGACGTAAAGTAGAAGCTAAAGTTATTGGCCGCGATCCGAATACTGATTTAGCTTTAATTAAAGTAAATGCAACGGGTTTGCCAGTTGTAAAAATGGGTAATTCCGATAATGTTCAGGTAGGAGAGTGGGTGTTGGCTGTTGGTTTCCCTTTAGATTTAAATACAACAGTAACTGCCGGTATTGTAAGTGCTAAAAACCGTAGTATCGGTATTATTGGTCGCGAGCAGCAAGGCAACGAAATTACAGAAGAAGAATACCGCGAATATCAACGTACCGGTAAAAGACCAGATCGTCCGGCAAATACAAGCATTGAGTCGTTTATCCAAACCGATGCGGCCATTAATCCTGGTAATAGCGGTGGTGCTTTAGTAAACGCAAATGGCGAACTGGTGGGTATTAACTCTGCAATTGCTTCGCAAAGTGGTTATAACCAGGGTTACGGATTTGCAATTCCGGTTAACTTAGCCCGTAAAATTGTTGATGATTTCATGAAATATGGTTCAGTTAAACGTGGTTATATTGGTGTTAACTTCGTGCCGCTAAGTGGCGAAGAAAAACCAGAAGGTATTAAAACCAACGAAATTAGTGGGTTATATGTGAACGATGTTGTTGCTGGTGGCGGTGCTGCTGCAGCAGGTATCAAATCAGGTGATGTGATCAAAAAAGTTGACGGGGTGGTTATTAACGATTCACCTGACCTTCAGGAAAGGGTAGGTCGCTTAAACCCTGGCGATAAAGTTAAATTAACCGTATTACGCGATGGTGCTTTAAAAGATTATACCGTTACCCTTAAAGGTGAAGCAAGTGTAGGCTTAACTGCAAATAATGCAGCAGGCAAAAGTGTTGAAGTAGGTAAGTTGGGTGCAACTTTTGCTCCGGCCACCCAGGCACAAAAAACGAAATATGGCATTAACAGTGGTGTGGTTGTAACTTCAGTTACCACCGGAAAAGCTTTCGATAACATTGGTGTAGAAAAAGGTTTAATCATCACCAAAGTAAATGGACAACCGGTAAATTCTGTGGCAGATGTTCAAAAAGCATTGCCTCTAGGCAGAAACAACATGGTGAGTATTTCCGGTGTTGGTGCGCAAGGTTCGTATAACTACAGTTTCCCTGCACAGTAATTAATTGAGATAAAAAATAGTTGAAAAAACTTCCCGATTTACATCGGGAAGTTTTTTTTTAGTCCTGGTTAATCGGTTCGTGGTTGGCATGGCAGGCTTCTGCACATTCTTCGCAGGCCACTGCACACTGCCTGCAATGTTCATGATCGTGTTTGCCACATTCTGCTGCACAAAGCCTGCAGATTTCTTCACAGAGTAATAAATATTGGTGTGCAATAACGGAGTCTCTCTGGAGCAATCTTGCTGCCTGGGTACAGATATCCGCACAATCCCTGTCGAGTTTAATGCAACCGATCATCATATTGATATCTTCTTCTTTTAAACATGATGAAGCACAATGTTCGCATGCCAGAGCGCAATCTAATAAAGCCTGAATTAAGCCATGGTTATTTCTCGTTTCCATATCGTTTAAGATTTTGGTTATAAATGTTTTGTATAGTAATAACCTGCAGGCAATTAAACTTGTTTTTAAAAAAAATGAACTAACCCCATGCCCTGTGTCGCCACGGGTTGTAGAGTGATATATTTTTGCTACGGAATGCACGGATTAATTCGGAGAATTGTTATCCTGATCCGGTAGCTATCGGATGCTGATCAAGGGTTTGTATTGGTTTGTTTAGGTTTTCATATGACAGGGATTCTTCACTGCGTTCAGAATGACAATTGATTCGAGTACAGTAGACGGGTCTATTTGTTAAAAATCCTTAAATCGGTGCTAATCAGCTCCGTTTCTTATACGGAAAGCAATATTCATCCGTTTTTCATAATCAAGATTTAGTTTCGCCATTTACCGATTGATAATCAGTGTTTACCGATACTCTATAAATTAATTTTTTTTATTGTCCCATATTTGAATCAGCAACCAAAACCGAATATTATGGCTTTAGCTCACATTAACCTCAGTGTAAAACAATATTTCAATTTCATGTGCAAAACCGATTTTGAAAGACGAATATTTCACGATACTTACAAAGAGTTTCAAAAAAAATCAAGAATATACAGTTTAAACCAACACCTTCACACTTTTTTACAGATGCAGCAGGCCAATGAAAAGGCAAGTTCGCTGCATCAAAAACTTCAGTATTCGGTAATGAACAACATCACCGCATTAGAACGTAAAATGCCTGTGCTAAACGATCTTGAAGATAGGGCAATACTTTTTGATTGGGCCGAATTACATATTTGCAGCTCAGATCTTTTAAATAAAGGTGCTCATGTCGTTTCCATAACTTATACCAGTCCAAAATTAATCCTGCACGAAATCATCGGCGATTTGCTGATTTTAAGCTATAATGGTAATGAAGAAGAAACTTTAATGGTTAAGATCACCGAAAACCTGATCGTGAATTACCAGCATCATGAAAGTCTGGTTTATAGCTAAATTTAGCATCCGTTTAACCAGGTAGCCCGAAAAAATATCATTAATTTGTAGCATGCAGCAATTTAAAACCCCAACTTTCATCATTCATGCGGCTGGTTGGCTTTTATTTCTCACCTTTCCACTGTTGTTCATCAATAACGAACAATCGGGGCAAAGTAGTTTTTTGTTACTTGCATCGCCTTATTACTGGCTTTTCTGCGGTACTTACATGCTCATGTTTTACTTCAATGCGCTGGTTTTAGTACCACGCCTGATGTTTAAAAAAAGGTATGTAATATATGTTGCTGCAGTATTATTGCTCTTTAGTTTTGTGTACTATGCACAACCTTATGATAATTTATTGGGACATAACAAAAGTGTAATGGCTGCATTAAATGGCCCACCCAATTCGCAACCCAAAGGTTTAAACCAATCTTTACAGCCGGGTAAAGACCCTGATGTTGGCCCTAATGTAGAAATGCCCTTTGGTCCGCTGCCAAATGAAGATCTCCGTATGCAGGATCCGAATTTAAGAAAGCCCGATGGAATTTTGGATCTGCACCAGCCCATGAATATCGATGTGATCAGTCTTTTTATTTTCTTTATGATTATGGGTTTGAGCATTGCCACCAGCACGGTACAACGTTGGCAAACGGCCGAATCGAAAGTGGTAAAAGCCGAAGCAGAAAAAGCCACTGCCGAACTTTCTTTCCTCAAAGCGCAGATTAATCCACATTTTTTATTCAATACCCTCAACAACATTTATACCCAATCGGTTATCAATAGCGAGCATACTTCAGAAAGCATCATGAAACTATCGAACATCATGCGTTATGTAACAGATGATGTAACACAGGATTTTGTAATGCTGAAAGATGAGATTGATTGTGTGCGTGATTATATCGAACTGCAGAGGTTAAGATTGGGTGCTGATGCCGAAATTAATTTCAATGTACAGGGCAAACCTGACGGTAAAAAAATAGCCCCGTTGATTTTCATGACCTTCATAGAAAATGCCTTTAAATATGGTGTAACCAAAAAAGAAAAAACGGTCATCAATATCAATTTAAGCATCGATGCTGAAAGAATTGATTTTTCATGCCAGAACAAAATTTATAACCACAAGTCTAATTTAGAACGTTCCGGGATTGGAATTGCAAATACCCGTCAAAGGTTAGCGCATCTTTATCCCCAGCAACACCGGTTGGACATAGAAAACACCAGCAGTATATTCACTGTTAAACTTTGTGTAGATTGCTAAATTAACAGATATGGCCTTAAAATGTGTAGCTATTGATGATGAGCCATTGGCACTCGAGCTCATCAAAACGTATGTATCCCGATTCCCCGACCTTCAATTGGTGCAGCTTTTTGAAGATGCGCTTTCCGGTGCTGAATACCTGAAGCAAACCCCAGTCGACTTACTTTTTGTAGATGTTAACATGCCTGATATTACCGGGGTGGAGCTGGTAAGGAGTTTGGTAAACAGTCCGATGATAATTTTTACCACGGCCTACCGGAATTATGCTTTCGAGAGTTATGAGTTACAGGCCATTGATTACCTGTTGAAACCGATAGATTTTAATCGTTTTACGGCCGCGGTAGAAAAAGCGATCGATTATCATAAATACAAAAATGCCACACAGGAAAATACCAATGATGAAAGTATTTATGTGTATTCGGAATATAAAATGATTAAAATATTGCTCCGTGATATTGAATATATCGAGAGTATGGGCGATTACCTTAAAATTTACCTCACCAATATTGATAAGCCGGTTTTAACCCTTATGACGATGAAAAAGGTTTTAGAGAAATTACCAGAAGATCAGTTTGCCCGCATTCACCGGAGTTTTATTGCCGCATTGTCTAAAATAAAATCAATTCATAACAGAAAAGTGCACCTAAACAGCGCAGAGTTGCCTGTTGGCGATGCATATAGCGGTTTCATTAATCAGCAAAAAGGAATATGAAGTTAAAAGCAAATATTGCAACCAGCGAAAATGGGTTTATTTTTAATCCCGCTACCGGCGATTCATTTACCAGTAATGCCATTGCTGCCGAGATTTTAGTTGATATGAAATTAGGTAAAAGTGAAGCAGAAATCAAAAAGAAAATATCGGAGCATTACGAAGTAGAATCAAATCAGTTAGAAAGAGACTGGGATGATTACATGTTACAATTAAAGGAAGCGAATCTGTTAGATTTGTAACCAAAAAAATAAAAACCAATCATGAACGTTTCTCCAGATCTAAATAAAAGCAAAAACCTCACCATTGCGGTTACGGGTTTAAATGCAAACGATAACCCAGGCCCTGGTTTGGCAGTTATACGCGCATTGCGTGCTGGTTTTGGAGCTGATTTACGCATTATCGGGTTAGCTTACGAAACCCTGGAACCGGCGATTTATTTGCGGGATCAGGTCGATAAAACCTATCGGATTCCTTACCCAACAGCCGGAACTGAAGCTTTAAGAACCCGTATACAGCAGATTCAGGAAATAGAGCATATAGATGTACTCATCCCTAATTTTGATGCAGAATTATACAATTTTATAAAAATAGAGCAGGCTTTGTTTCAAATGGGAATCAGGACCTTTTTGCCATCACACCATCAACTGGAGCAGCGGGATAAAGTTAACCTGCGCCAATTTGGCGAAAAGTATCAGTTTAATGTACCTGCTGATGAAGTAATTTTTACGGCTTCTGAAATAGACAATGTTGCGAATAAATTCGGCTTCCCATTAATGGTGAAAGGTAAATTTTACGAGGCACATACCGCATTGAATATTGCCGATGCGCATAAAGCTTTTCATAAACTGCATGCCAGATGGGGTTTGCCTATCATTTTGCAAAAATTTATAAAAGGAACCGAAATTAACATTGCAGGATTAGGCGATGGAAAGGGAAATGCCATCAGTGTGATTCCGATGCGTAAACTTTACATTACTGAAAAGGGTAAAGCCTGGGCAGGGATTACGATCGAAGATGAAAAATTGATAACCCTGGCCAAAGATTTTGCAAAAGCAACCAATTGGAAAGGCGGTTTCGAACTCGAAATTATGAGGGAAGATGATGGTAGCTTGTACATTATGGAGGTAAATCCACGCTTTCCGGCCTGGGTGTACTTAACGGTTGCCGCCGGACAAAACCAGCCAAAAGCTTTGGTAGATCTGGCTTTGGGCAGACCGACAGACGAAATGAATACTTATAAGGCGGGTAAAATGTTTATCCGCTATGCCTGGGATAATATTGTAGATGTAGAAGAATTCCAGAAGCTATCGGCCTTTGGAGAACTATGAGAAAGGTAGAAGTTTTAGGGCGTAAGGTATAAGGCGACTAATCCCGGATCAATTCAATCTTGATACCTGATACTCACTACTTGATACTTAATACTCACATCTTGATACTTATAGCCTGATACTCGATACTATACAAATTAACGCTAAAACAATGAAACAAAAATACGAACGACCAACCATAAGGAAGATGAATACCGGACTGATGAACAAGTTTGGTACCCGTAGCGATTTCGATCCTGTAGAAGCGATAGATGGTGTTCCGGTTAAAAGTTTGGCAGCTGAGTTTGGCTCGCCGGTTTTTGTATTATCAGAAAAGCAAATCAGGCGTAATTATCAGGCTGCCGTGCGATCATTCAAAACGCGTTATCCGAAAGTTCAATTCGCCTGGAGTTATAAAACCAATTATTTAAATGCCGTTTGCAAGGTTTTTCACCAGGAAGGAAGCTGGGCTGAAGTAGTCTCAGGTTTCGAATACCATAAAGCTTTAGGTAATGGTGTTGCTGGTAACCAGATTATATTTAACGGACCGGATAAAAAGGAAGCAGATTTAATCCTTGCTATAGAAAATCATTCACTGATTCATATTGATCATAATGACGAGTTATATTTAATCATTGACATCTGTAAACGCATCAATAAAAAAGCAAAAGTAGCGCTTAGGGTTAATTTTGATACCGGTGTTTATCCTGTTTGGGATCGTTTCGGTTTTAACTACGAAAACGGGCAGGCGTGGATGGCAATCAATAAAATTGTAGCTGCCGAACAGCTCGAGCTGGTTGGTTTACATTGCCATATAGGTACCTTTATGTTGTCTGCCGCTGCTTATTCGGTGGCTGCAACCAAACTTTGCGATTTGGCCATGCGCTGTAAAAATGAATTGCAGAATCCTATCCAATATTTAGATTTAGGCGGAGGTTTTCCTTCAACCAATACCTTAAAAGGCGCTTATCTGCCTGGGATTGATACCGTGCCATCTGTTGAAGATTTTGCCGAAGCCATTACCAATACCATTTTGGATTTCGGCTTCGCGCCTGATGAACTTCCTCTTTTAATTTTAGAAAGTGGTAGGGTACTCATTGATGATGCCGGTTACTTAATTGGAAGTGTGTTGGCTAACAAACGGTTGAGCGATGGAAGACGGGCAACCATCCTCGATTTTGGTATCAATATTTTATTCACTTCCAATTGGTACGATCATAAAATCAGCGTTGCTAAAGAAGCCGGTCAATATACCGAAGAAACTGTTTTGTTTGGCCCCTTATGTATGAATATTGATGTGGTACGGGAGAGCATCACTTTGCCGCTTTTAGAGCGTGGAGATCAAGTGGTGGTACACAAAGTCGGGGCCTATAACATGACCCAATGGATGCAGTTTATCAACATGCGGCCGGCGGTGGTATTGATCGATATGGAGGGAAAAAGTCACCAGATCAGAAAACCTGAAACACTGGCCTATTTAGAAATGATGGAGGAAGTGCCGGTACATTTAAAATAAAATAACCCCCTGTAAATGCAATTAATTTGAGTGATAAAATAAACAAAGGATGTCGTCCTGAGCTTATCGAAAGATAAAAGTTTTATATGATTATCAGGAAGCGCCGACAAGCTCAGCCCGAAAATTAATGATGCCGAGATTAAATGACCAAGATTAAATCAAAAATTGAAAAAACAACTACAATACTATCTTAATGCAGCTTTAAACAGCTACGCAATCTTATTCTTTTCACAGAATAAGATTTTAGGTGTGTTATTGCTTGTAGTTTCGATGTTTAATTTAAATGCAGGGTTCTCAGGCCTGATTTGTGTTAGTTGCTCGTTAATTTTGGTAAACGTTTTAAAGTTCGATAGAGAAAACATTAAGTCAGGCCTTTATAGTTTTAATTCGTTACTGCTGGGCATTGGTTTTGGTACGTTTTTCAATTTTAACCTTAGTTTTTGGTTTTGGTTATCAGCAGCATGTTTGCTTTGCGTAGTGCTAAGTGTTAATTTAACTTCATTTTTAGGTAAGTACGCCCTGCCAACCTTATCTATTCCATTTATCATTACTTTTTGGGTTGTTTTAATTGCTGCAAGTGCTTATCCAGGAATGGGGTTAATGCAGAAAAGCAGTTCTTTGTTGTTTGAGCTGAATACCGACGCACCTTCGCATTTTACCAAACTTTGCCACTTTTTCGATCATTTAAAAATACCTGCGTACGCATTACTTTTCTTCAGGTCGGTTAGTGCTGTGTTATTTCAGAATAGTGTATTGGCTGGCATATTAATCAGTATCGGGGTTTTTATCCATTCGCGTATTGCTTTTAGCTTATTGCTAACCGGTTTCATTACCGCGTGTTTAGTAAATAATATCAACGGTACCTATCCTGATGGTATCAGCAATTATTATCTCGGCGCAAACTTTATGATGATAAGCTGTGCAATAGGCGGCTTTTTTCTGATCCCATCTTGGCGTTCCTATTGTTGGGCAATTGTAGTGGTACCATTTGCATTTTTAGTTTTAAACGGACTTTCCAGGGTTGTGGGTATGTATAATCTCCCTGTATTCTCCATGCCATTCTGTTTGGCCGGTATTGGTTTACTTTACTTCTTTATGCTCAGGAAAGGCCAGGGGAAACTACAGCTTACCACCTTGCAGAACTACTCGCCGGAAACCAACCTTTATCAGTTTTTAAACGGGGAAGAAAGGCTTAAAGATTTTAAATACTTTAACCTGGGTTTGCCTTTTATGGGTGCGTGGACGGTTTCTCAGGGTTATGATGGCGAAATTACCCATAAAGGTGATTGGCAGCATGCACTAGATTTTGTATTAACCGATATCGATGGGAAAAGTTACGAGCTGCCCGGTATAAGACCAGAAGATTATTATTGTTTTAACAAACCTGTTCTTGCTGCAGCAGATGGAATTGTTCAGGAAGTGATCTGCCATATCGACGATAATATAATCGGACAGGTTAACCTGGAGCAGAATTGGGGTAACACCATCGTGATTAAACATGCAGAATATTTATTTACAAAAGTTTCGCATTTAAAAAAGAACAGCACAAAGGTTAAAGTTGGCGATAAGGTAAAACAAGGCGATATTATTGGGCTTTGTGGTAATTCAGGCCGCTCTCCAGAACCACATCTGCATTTTCAGGTACAGGCTACACCTTACATCGGTTCTAAAACCCTCGCTTATCCATTCGCTTATTTTTCATCAGCAAACAATTCAAAATCTTTCCAGATTCCAAAAGCAGGCGAAATTATTCAAAAACCGGAAATTAATCCCCATTTAAAAAATGCCTTTCATTTCCAGCCCGGATATATCGGTGTAATAACGGATGATAAAGGAAAAAAGGAAACCTGGGAAGTATTTACCGATGCGTTTAATGCGACTTATTTTTATTGTCGAGAAAACCAGGCTGTAGCCTATTTTGTAAATAATGCCAATGTATTTTATTTTACCAGGTTTTATGGTGATAAAAGATCAATCCTGTTTCTTTTTTATCAATCTGCCTATAAAATCAATCTTTCTGCGCACGTAACGACAGATTATTATGCTATCGACGCTGAGCAGTTTAAACCGTCACTCTGGCTCCAGGACCTCATCGCTCCATTTTTTATTTTTAGCCAGAATATCTATTCTAATTACATAACGCCTAAAAACGATGGATTGAGCATCACTGCTGAGGTACAAAAACAAATTTTTAACCACCATAAAATATTTCTAAATGCTAAAATCTATCTCGATAGCAGAGGCATAACAGGAATGGAATTTGAATACAAAAACAAAAAATTAAAAGTAAAATGGGAAACAAACTTTGTTTAACCGCATTGCTTTTAATTGTTTTAGTAACGATCGGAAAAGCACAAATCTCTTATCAAAAAACGGATAGCACTTCTTTGGCGCTTTTCAATGCTTCAGAATGGCAGAAGCTAATCGTTTACGGAAAGGAGGCACTGAATAATGGCGAAGATTTTCCTTTGTTGCGATTAAGGATCGCCTATGCAAATTATGTAAGGGGAAATTATGTTGAAGCTTTAACCAACTACAATAAAGTTTTAGATTACGATAAATATAATCAGATTGCACTTTATTGCGCGTATTTATGTAATACTTATTTAAACCGAGATGATAATGCGGGTTATCTGGCTTCGCATTTAGATAGTAATGTGGTAGAGGGGGAGCACATCCATTCCTTTAAATTATTGGATATTGGAGCCGAAAGCGGGATAAAGTTTACCAACATTTACGAACGTGGAAATTCATCCTTTTCGAGGGCTTTTATCGATATGAGGTTGAACTATAAACTAAATTTATCCACTTCGTTTTCTTATTATAACCAGCCTGTCCATAACGATAACATCAGCCAGCCGGGTTATTATGCTAAACTTAATTATACTCCTTTCAGGCAAATCAGTTTCATTGGCGCTTACCATTATATGCGGTCTAATTTAAGGCGTTTGGTTTACCAGAATAATGTTTTGTTGGCAGGTATTAAATATGCCGGTAATGGAAGCGATTTGCAGGGAGATTTTGTGCTTTCGCAAATCGGCGACGAAAAAACAAAGCAATATAATTTGCAGTTTGTTAAATATATATCAGGTAATTTAAATTTTTACAGCATCAGCAGGTTCTCGCTTCTTAATGTATTGAATGAGAATAATCTCGTTTTTCAACAATTATTTGGTGTAAAACCTGTCCATAATTTTTGGCTTGAAGGTGTGGTTACTTTAGGTAATCAGTATAATTACGCAGAAGCCGATGCACTATATATGTATAATGGTTTTGATAAAACTAAGTTTAAAGCAGGTGCAAATTGTTATTTTTTGTTAAAACACCACCTAGTTTTAGGATTGAGTTATACATTTGAACGTAAATCTGATAATATTTTTAAATTTAACTATTTACAACACTCAATAAACGGAGGCATTACATGGAATTTTTAAAGCGATTTACCGTATTTGCAATGTTTTGCTTATCTGTTTTTGAGGTAAGTGCCCAAACAAATGCTGCGTTGCAGAAAGCTTTTCAGAATAGTTATAACGAAGAAGGCAAAAAGAATTATGCAGAAGCCATTAGTGATGTAATGCCTTTTTATGCCGAAAATAACTATGAAATTAATCTCCGTATTGGTTGGTTGTATTATCTGGCAAAAAATTATACGGCATCACAAAATTATTATACCAGGGCCATAAACGCCAGACCGAATGCTGTTGAAGCAAAATTTGGCTTAATAAAACCACTGTCTCTTTTAAGTAGCTGGGAAAAAGTGATGGAACAATACAACAACATCCTTAAAATCGACCCACAAAATACCCAGGCTAACTATTGGGCAGGTATTATTATTTATAACAAAAAACAATATGCAGCCGCATCAAAATACTTTGCAAAAGTGGTGGCTTTATATCCATTTGACTACGATGGTAATCATATGCTAGGCTGGTCTTTGCTTTTTTCAGGCAGAAAACCCGAATCGAAGGCTTGTTTTGAACGTGCTTTATTGATAAAACCGGGCGATACATCGAGCACCGATGGATTAAATCGGGCAGCTAAATAGGGCTTAAAAGGCATATATTCAATATATTTAGCAATTATTTATATAATAAAAAATAAAAAATTGATTTATAGGTATTTAACTCTATCTTTGGAGCAAATTAAAATACAATATAATGCAACAAGGAACAGTAAAATTTTTTAATGAAACTAAAGGTTTCGGATTTATCACTCCATCTAATGGCGATGCCGAAATTTTTGTTCATGCTTCAGGCTTAATCGACAACATTCGCGAGAATGATACCGTAAACTACGATGTAGAAGAAGGTAGAAAAGGCCTAAACGCGGTAAATGTAAAAGTAGCTTAAGAAAACTCGAACACATAAATCGTAAAAAGTCCTGGTGCAAACCGGGACTTTTTTTGTGGGGTGAACTTTTGTATGTATCCTTTTTTACCATTAAGAAGTTAAGAAAAAGTTAAGGTTATAGGTTACTTCTCTTAATGTGCCTAATCACTTAATGGTTGTTGCCTTGGTTTATCTGTTTATCATTAAGAAGTTAAGAAAAAGTTAAGGTTATAGGTTACTTCTCTTAATGTGCTTAATTACTTAATGGTTGTTGCCTTGGTTTATCTGTTTATCATTAAGAAGTTAAGAAAAAGTTAAGGTTATAGGTTACTTCTCTTAATGTGCTTAATCACTTAATAGTTGTTGCGTTACTTTTTATCTTTTACTATTAACAATCAAGAAAATAATTCTTATTTTAGTTCCTAAACAGGCAGTTTCTTAACAATTCCCTACAATCATCCCTAAATACCGCATGTTATTAATAACTAGGAGATGACTAAAAAAGAGGTTACACAATTATCATACGAAATAACAGGATTCGCTATTAAAGTACATAGTGTACTTGGTCCTGGATTATTGGAAAGTATATACGAACGTTGTTTAAAATACGAACTTGAAAAAAACGGATACAAGGTTTGTCAGCAATTGTCGCTTTCCGTTATATACGATGATTTGCCAATGGATTTAAATCTGCGACCTGATCTATACATTAATGATTGTGTTGTAGTGGAAATAAAAGCCATTGCAAATATCTTACCTGTGCATCATGCACAACTTCAAACTTATATGAAACTTCTTGGTGCCCCGCAGGGATTGCTAATCAATTTTTTTACTGATAACATTACCAAAAGTATAGTGCCTATCGTTAATGAATATTTTAAGATTTTGCCGGACAAATGAGTATTGCAGATATAGAAATTCTTAATGTCCTTAATGGTAAAAACGGATAACCGACGGTAAATCCAGTTTCCTGCTGGTAAAATGATTTAGCATAACCGCTGATATCAACATTCGAAACCATAAATAACCTCCCAATCTTTCAATTATTTCCGATTATGCTTTAGAATGTTTCTAAATAAATGATTTATCGTTGTTTTGTCATAATCGTTTATAAATTAAACTCATAATTAGATACTTTTGCAAGAAATTTAGATATAAATCCTAATCAAATGAGTGGTTTCGGAAATGCATTTTCTTCATCAATAGGGAAGAAATTCATCATGGGTATTACAGGTTTGTTCCTGATACTTTTTTTAATTGTACACTGCGGTATTAATGCTTTAATATTTATTAACGACGGTGGTTTAACATTTAACGTAGGCGCACATTTTATGGCCACCAACTGGATTATCCGGGCAGGCGAAATTGTGTTGTTTATTGGTTTGCTTGCGCACATTTTTCAGGCGTTACGGTTAACACTGCAAAACCAAAAAGCCAGGCCGGTTAAATATGCTGTAAACGATGGTAAAGCAAATAGCAAATGGTATAGCCGTTCTATGGGCTTATTAGGTACGCTTTTGCTGATCTTTTTGGTTGTCCACCTGAAAGATTTCTGGGTAGTTTCTCGCTTTACCGGAATCCCAACAGTTGATGCCAACGGCCATGAAGATCTTTATGCCGTAATGAAAGAGAAATTTCAGGATCCGGTAAGGGTTGCTGTATATATTTTGGCTATGTTTTCTTTGTGTTATCACCTGTTACATGGTTTTGCTTCAGCTTTCCAAACTTTGGGATGGAACCACTCAAAATATAACGGTATCATTAAAGGAGCTGGCGTTTGGTATTCGATTATTATTTCGATCCTTTTCGCGGCCATGCCGATTGCAGTTTATTTCGGTCTTATTCAATAATTTTTAGCACAAAAGATATGTCAGATATTAATTCAAATATTCCAGAAGGCGAATTAACCAGCAAATGGACAAAATATAAGTCTTCTGTGCCTTTGGTAAACCCATCGAACAAAAGAACTATTGAGGTAATCATCGTAGGTTCAGGTTTAGCAGGTGCCTCGGCAGCCGCTACTTTAGCCGAAATGGGTTACAAAGTAAAATGTTTCTGTTTTCAGGATTCACCACGTAGAGCACACTCCATTGCTGCTCAGGGTGGTATTAATGCCGCTAAAAACTATCAAAATGATGGTGATAGCGTTTACCGTTTATTTTACGATACCATTAAAGGTGGCGATTACAGGGCACGCGAAGCTAACGTACACCGTTTAGCAGAAGTAAGTGCAAATATTATAGATCAGTGTGTGGCGCAAGGTGTGCCTTTGGCACGAGAATATGGTGGTTTGTTAGATAACCGTTCATTCGGGGGTACACAGGTTCAGCGTACTTTTTATGCTGCAGGTCAAACCGGTCAGCAGTTATTATTAGGTGCGTATTCTGCTTTAGAACGCCAGATTGGGATGGGTAAAGTAGAAATGTATACCCGCCACGAAATGCTTGAGGTGGTTAAAATCGATGGTAAAGCACGCGGTATCATTGCACGTAACTTAATTACAGGAGAAATCGAACGTCACTTCGGTCATGCCGTGGTATTAGGAACAGGTGGTTACGGAAACGTATTCTATCTTTCTACCAATGCTATGGGTAGTAACGTTACAGCGGCCTGGAAAGCGCACAAACAGGGTGCCTATTTTGCAAACCCTTGTTACACGCAGATCCACCCAACCTGTATCCCGGTTTCCGGCGATCACCAGTCAAAATTAACCCTGATGTCCGAGTCGTTACGTAACGATGGACGTATTTGGGTACCTAAAAAGAAAGATGATAACCGTAAAGCTTCAGAAATTCCTGAAGACGAAAGAGATTATTATCTAGAGCGCCGTTACCCTGCTTTTGGTAACCTGGTGCCTCGTGATGTGGCCTCTCGTGCGGCTAAAGAGCGTTGCGATGCTGGTTATGGAGTAGGTGCTTCTAAATTAGCGGTTTACTTAGATTTTAAAGCCAATACAGAACGTTATGGTAAAATCGAAGCTTCTAAAGCAGGTAACCACAATCCTGATAAAGAAACATGTATGCGTTTAGGTACAGCCGTGATTAAGGAAAAATATGGTAACCTGTTCGATATGTATGCACAGATTACTGGCGAAAATCCTTACGAAACACCTATGCGTATCTACCCTGCTGTTCACTATACCATGGGTGGTTTATGGGTTGATTATAACTTAATGACATCAGTACCAGGTTTATATTGTACTGGCGAGGCTAACTTCTCCGATCACGGTGCTAACCGTTTAGGTGCATCTGCTTTAATGCAAGGTTTGGCTGATGGTTATTTCGTACTTCCTTACACGATTGGAGCTTATTTATCAAAAGAAATTTCTGTAAAGGCAATCCCAACAGATCACCCTGCTTTTGTTGAGGCTGAAGAAAGGGCTATGGGTATTTTAAATACTTTAATCAATATCAAAGGAACCAAGTCGGTAGATCATTTCCACAAACGTTTAGGTCACATTATGTGGGAGAAATGTGGTATGGCCCGTAACGAAAAAGGTTTAAAAGAGGCTATCGAAGAAATCAGGGCATTACGTCACGAATTCTGGAGCAATGTGCGTGTACCTGGTACGGCTGATGAGTTGAACACTGAATTGGAAAAAGCTGGCCGTGTTGCCGATTTTATTGAGCTGGGCGAGTTAATGTGTATTGATGCTTTAAACCGTAACGAAAGCTGCGGCGGTCACTTCCGTGAAGAGTATCAAACTGAAGAAGGTGAAGCTTTACGTGATGACGTAGATTACGCATACGTAGCCGCCTGGGAATTTAAAGAAGGGGTGAACTTCGAACTTCATAAAGAAGAACTGAAGTTTGAAAATATTAAAGTAGCACAAAGAAGTTATAAATAGTATTAAGTAACTAAGATCAAGTATCAAGACTTGAATTAATTAATCTTGATACCTGATAGTTAATACTTGATGCTTAAATCTCAATATCATGAGTACAGGAAATATGAACTTAACGCTAAAAGTTTGGCGTCAAAAAAATAACAAAACCAAAGGTGCTTTGGTAGATTATAAATTGGCCGATATTTCACCGGATATGTCTTTCTTAGAGATGTTCGATGTATTAAACGAACAATTAATCAATAAAGGCGAAGAGCCGGTTGTATTCGATCACGATTGCCGCGAAGGTATTTGCGGAATGTGTTCAATGTTTATCAACGGCCGTCCGCACGGACCCAAAGATCTGGTTACTACCTGCCAGTTACACATGCGTTCTTTCAAAGATGGCGATACTATCGTAGTTGAGCCTTGGAGAGCGGCTGCTTTTCCGGTAGTGAAAGATTTAACGGTTGATCGTTCTGCATTTGACAGGGTTATTGCTGCTGGAGGTTTTATTTCGATAAACACTGGTAATGCCCAGGATGCAAACAACCTTCCAATTCCTAAAATGCAGGCAGATGCTGCTTTCGAGGCTGCAGCTTGTATTGGTTGCGGTGCTTGTGTGGCAACCTGTAAAAATGCTTCAGCGATGCTTTTTGTGTCCGCTAAGATCTCTCAGTTGGCTTTATTGCCTCAAGGCCAGCCAGAACGTTACCGCAGGGTACAGAGCATGGTAGCGCAAATGGATGCAGAAGGTTTTGGTAACTGTACCAACACCGGTGCTTGCGAAGCAGAATGCCCTAAAGGAATTTCTTTAGAAAATATAGCCCGTATGAACCGCGATTTCGCTTCTGCCAAATTCATTTCAGAAGAAACCGTTTAAAATATACTGTGCATTCCGATTCATCGGAATTCTTGAGCCTCCACATTGTGGGGGCTTTCTAGTTTTAATAAGGAGCTTTATTCCCAATTATGCTCATGGTATTTGCCTAAATACAGGTTAATGGATTACCAATATATTTATTAAATAATGTTGTTTTCTTAGTCGCCTTGTCATGAAAACTCATACATGATTTAACATTTGTTTGATGTTTTGAAAACATTCGAAAGCCTAAGGTTTAAAATCGAAACCTAGTACAACAAAGCAGCTGCGAAATAAAAGTTTGCGAAAGTTGCAACAATCTTATGTCTGCATATTAAAATTTTGCCTAAATAGAAATTTTATTCTGTAATATTTGTATATACATTAAAATTTTCCTAAATTTAGTCCTCCGAGACAGGAGAGAAAACATAAAACCCCGGCAATTTTTGCTGGGGTTTTGTGCGTTTAAGTAAATTGTGGATTTTAAAATCTAGTCCATTTTGAAATTTACATTAATGTTGTATTTCACCCGCACAGGTTTGCCACTTACCAAGCCCGGGTTCCATCTTGGCGATTTGCTCAATACCCTTATTGCTTCATCATCCGTTTCTTTTGTAAGGCCCCTGGTAATCTGAACATCTGTTAAGGTTCCGTTTTTCTCTACTACAAAAGATACAAAAACTTTA
>NZ_JAVTSU010000009.1:0-288329 GCF_032678605.1 Pedobacter miscanthi | reverse complement strand
AGGTAGGGCTAATATTAGCCCCACCTCTTACCGCTGTAAATAAGTTCCGCCAAGTATTGCACCTGATGAAAATTGTGTATTTAGTGTATCCATTTCTTCCTGACTGAAGCCGATTTTCATGGCCTGTATATTTTCTGGTAAACGCGATCTTCTGCTCATACTTACCAATGGCATAATATGATCACCTTGTGCATTTACCCAGGCAATGGCCAGTTGTGTAGGGCTATAACCCTTTTCTTTAGCCATGTTTTTTAATATTTCTACCTTCTCCAGGTTTTTGATCAGGTTTTCTCCCTGGAAACGAGAGAAATGATTATGATAGTCGTTGGCAGCCAATGGAGCTTTCATGTCGCCTGTTAATAAGCCTTCAGCTGTATTGGCAAAAGCCACCACCCCAATGCCAAGTTCTTTTGCCGTTGGCAGAAGATCTTTTTCAATTTGGCGGTCGGCCAGCGAATAACCTATTTCTAATGCAGCAACGGGATGTATCTCATTTGCTTTGCGAAGCTGATCAGCCGTAATCTCCGAAACGCCCAAATGGCGTACTTTTCCCTCTTTAATCAGCTCAGCAATGGTGCCAATCACATCTTCAACCGGTACGCTGCCATCTAACCTGCATGGTTGATAGAGATCGATGGTTTCTATACCCAAACGCACCAAAGAGTAATTGATAAAATTTTTAATAGCCATGGGGCGAAGGTCTAGACCCAGCCACTGGCCATTGTAAAAAATTGCACCAAATTTAACGCTGATAAAAGCATCGTCCCGTCTGCCTTTAATGGCTTTTCCGATAAGCATTTCATTATGGCCGGCTCCATAAAAATCCCCTGTATTGATAAAATTTATACCACTATCTAAAGCAGATTGAATAGTTGCAATACTTTCACTTTCGTCGTTAACCGGCCCTCCCCAAACGGATGACATCCGCATACAGCCTAATCCCAATTTGGAAACAAGCGGTCCGTTTTTACCAAGATTTATTTTCGTTATATTTTCCATAGCAAGCTTTTTTATTATTAGCATAACAAAGATCAACAGTTTTGTGTGCAGTATATTTTCCCTATGGCTCAATTTACTTGTCTGGGAGGCTCAGTTTAATAGCACATTTTCTTTACTTGCACTATTTTATTGTCCTTTTAAAACCTTTTTTAGGTGTTATTGGTTTTATGTGGCAATACCCCCTCAACCATTTAAATTAATCGGATTGGAAACACAAGAAAAACATACAAAGGAGCGGAAGTCATTTTTTCCTAAATTGCTGCTTATACTGGCTCTTGGCCTGCTCCTTGGCGCAGAGGGGTATTTCGGGTTTAGGCTACATCAACTCTCCGACCAGCAAGAACGTATTAAGGAAGATTATTCGGATATCAATAACATTACCTACGGGCTGTTTTCGGTGCAGCAATGGAAAGATAATGTGTCGAAGATTGTGCACCACCAGGTAGGCAATCTCAAAATGACCAAAAAGCAAAAAAAGATATTGCAAAACGAAGTTGAACAGGTATTGCTTGCGTTAATCAATAAAGCAGAGGCCCTTGTTAATAAACCGAAAAAAACCCTGAGCGGGAAAATACAAAAATTTGCCATCCGGAATTTTGTGAACTCTGATAGTATAAAGGCACAAGTGCCCGGTTTTGCAAAAAAAATTATTGCAGAAGTAGATAACCCGAAAAACAAAAAACAGTTAAGTAAAATGGCTATTGGTGAGTTTAACGAACTGGCCAATGAGGAAAAACTGGATAGTGCCTATGTTTTAAATGCTGCTGCTGTAAAAGCGATGTACCATAAATACCAGGTAAGCTCTACCGCGGTGCTGAACAAAAAACTAGTAGCATCACTTGCTGATATCCGCACAAAAACTTATGCATATTCTTTTGGCATGCTCGCCTGTGTGGTGGTTGTACTCGGTTTTTGGTGGGGGCTTCGTAAGCGCAGAGACCTGCATGTTACCCTTTTTGTAATGTCGTTGTTTTTTGCCTTCATTCTCTTAGCTGTAGGATTGACGGCTTCAATGATCGAAGTTGATGCACGGATTCGTTCGCTCGATTTTGTATTGCTGGGCGAACACGTAGTGTTTAAAGATCAGGTATTGTTTTTTCAGAGTAAGAGCATTATGGATGTTGTTCGGGTATTAATCGGCCAGCCAGGAATTGATTCGATACTGGTTGGCATACTAATCCTGGTATTTAGTATTCTTTTCCCTGTAGTAAAACTCAGTTCAACAGGGATTCATCTTTTAGGAAATAAACGTTTGGCTGAAAATGGAATTATTAAATATTTCGCTTTCCAATCGGGTAAATGGAGTATGGCCGATGTAATAGTAATTGCTGTTTTAATGGCCTACATTGGCCTTAATGGTTTACTGGAAGGGCAGCTACAGGCACTTAACATTAAAAATGATTCTCTCACCATTTTAACCACCAATAATACAGCCCTGCAGCCGGGATATATCATATTTATCAGTTTTGTGCTTTATGGCCTCATATTATCCACCATTTTGAAGTTCATTACACCACATGACGTCCATTAAATCCTTTTCATTTCAGCTGTTTGATAATTAATTATGGCAACTACAGAAAATACCACTCAAAATATTCGGGTAAAAAAGAACAGGGGCACATCTTTGATCCTCATTGCAGGGCTTTGCATGCTTTTGTTCGGAGAAGTTTATTTTGGCTACCGTTTCCACCAGCTTTCTGTAGAACAGAAACACATCAAAGAAGATTACAGTTTATCAAACAACATTACTTTTGGCATTTTCTCGGTTGACAGGTGGGGAGAAAAAATTTCGGCAGTTGTTGATCGCAGGGTGCAAGGTTTCAAACTTACTGCAAAGCAAAAAACTGAAATGCGGAAGGAGGTTGAAAAGGAACTGCACGGTTTGGTAAACAAAGCCGTATCAGAAGTAACCAAACCTCAGAAAAGCCTGGGTGGTAAGCTTAAAAAATTAGCCTTTAAAAGTTTTGTAGATGTGGATGAACTTCATGCCCAGGTGCCTTCGTTTGCCAAAACAATTGTAGCGAAAATAACGAGCCCCACCAGTTTAAAAAGGTTAAAGGGCATTGCAACGAGCAAAGTGGATGAACTTGAAGCGCAGACATACGACAGTACAGATACGACCATTACCACGGTTGAGCACAATATTTATCAGAAATACCATGTTGCAAATGCGAAAGCCTTTGATCAGTTGGTAAATGCCAGACTGGCAACAATCAAAAAGGCCAGTTTTCAGTCTGCACTCGGAATGCTGGGTTGTGTAGCCATTGCGTTAATGCTGTGGCTGTTTTTAAGGAAAAAGGTGCAATTGCATGTGCCCTTGTTTATCATGTCGCTGTTATTTGCCGCTATTTTGCTTGCCGTAGGCGTTACTTCGCCGATTATTGAGGTTGATGCGCGCATACAAACACTGGAGTTTGCATTACTTGGAGATAAAATCGCATTTACCAATCAGGTGCTTTTCTTTCAAAGCAAAAGTATATTGGGGATTATAGGCACATTGATTGAACAACCAAAACCCGATGCCGTACTGGTGGGTGTATTGTTGCTTATTTTTGTTGTAGTGCTTCCGCTGTTAAGAATTGTTGCAAGAGGTGTTCATGTATCCTGCGGCCATCTTTTTGGCAGTCAAAAGGCGCTGCGGTTTCTGGCATTCGATCTTGGTAAATGGGATATGGCCGATGTAATGGTGGTGGGTATCGGCATGACTTATATCGGGCTTAATGGTATCCTGAAAAGCCAGCTTTCGGGGCTTAATATGCAGAATGATACATTAAAGACCGTAACCGCGAATAATTCGGCGCTGCAGCTGGGCTTTTGGGTATTCGTAACTTATGTAGTGTATACGATTGTTCTATCTTACATACTTAAACGCATCGATGAACAAAATGGACCTTGTTAAGAGGCCGTCAATTCGAGCGAAGAGCAACGTTGCCGAGAAATCTATTGTAAATCTCTATCCCGAAAATTCAGGACTATGCTTCATCCGATAGCTATCGGATCGAGATGACGACTTGGGTGGGTTTAAACAAAAAACCCTGAAACAAGTTCAGGGTTAATTCTATTTGACCTCCTCGTAGTCTACGAAATCGCCGAGTTTATCTGTTTTACTTTGATCGGGTTTAGGAGGCATATAATCTATCGAGATAGAACCTTCAGGTTTCGACCGCCTTTGTTGTTGTTGCTGCCCTGTTGCCTGACTTTGCATCTTGCCGGCCAGGTTATTAAACAGCATCGGTAGAATCAGTCTGATCAACATTCTGATCAGCCAGAGTACCAATATCGTGATGAAAATGAATTTTACTAATGCCATTCTTTAAATTTACTGTTATTACAAATATAGACGTCACAAAATTTATTTTGTTACTTTTTTAGCCTTTAATTGCAATTTGATTACAATATAATACGCAAATAGGCCTATAATGGTTTTAATGAAACCCTGATAAAGCGATCTTTTCCAGACTTATATTTAATTTTTGCTATTTCTACATCTTTTACAATGTCACTCGAGAGGTAAAAATCATTACGATGATCTAATCTTTTTTCATCGATAAAAACTGGAAGATCATGGTATTTTTTTCTGATTTTATAGGAACTAAGCAGTTCTGCCAGGTTCAATAATTTAACATTATTCTTAAGTGAAATTTCAATTACACCATTATTTGCACTTGGGCCATATTTGTCTGTCCCTTGCTTACCTTTTAACACATTTATAGCCTCTATATCATTTGGCCTGATGTATTCAAATGCATTTGGATAACTAAGTGTAACATTATTAACAACGTATAATGGCTGATTTGCAATGATGCCAGCCCTTGAAGGTGCGCAGATACTGACCTTTGGGCCAGCGTCTGATTTATGATCAGCAGGGTTTCTATTGAGTGCATCAGTTATTTGGGCTGATACGCTAGCCGTTATTACAAAAAATAAAAGAATAAGATAAGTTTGTTTCATTAGTCTTCAACTATTTCAGCTACGCGGCCAACCTGGCCATCTTCGAGCCTGACCTTTATCCCTCTTGAATGAAATGCCGATGAAGTAAGCAGGTCTTTAACCACGCCATAAGTGATGTTGCCCGACCGTTGATCTTTCTTCAAAATAATTCCGACTTCTAACCCTGGATAAATGTCTTTTCTGTTTTGCCCGTCCATTGTGCTGTAATTAGTTGATGATAAAAGCTTCAAAATTCCATAATTATTTTGATTGTTAAGGTAATTTGCTGAAATCTATTTCTGGTTTCTTTCCTGCAGAGGTTCTGGTAAATATTTTTCGTGGTGTGGTGTAATCGTTAAAAAAGCCGCCATTCTTTAAATAAAATGCGCCGTGATCTACACCACCCTGATAATCCATTCTATATGCTTTTGTGCCTGTATTATCGGTTGTAAAACGTGCTGATTTTAATTCGCTCCAAACGCCTTTATCATCCCGAATCCATTGGTTGTCGAACAATACTTTCCGCGATAAATCGCCCTGTACGGGTGAGAAGTTTTCTAAAAAAGAGTGAAAACGTTTTAAGTAAGTTTTGGTTTGTGGTCTGGTGAAACTGGCAATCAGTTGCCATTTATTAGTTTCCGGAGCAAAGAAATAAGCGGTGTATGTGGTAACGCTATCTTTTCCGGGTACGCCATGAAGCAAAAATTTGTAGGTATTTCCAGCTTTCCACATATAATTTAGGTAGCTCTGGCCGCCAGAACCCTCATTGCCAAATTCTCCGGTATGTACACTTTCGCCCTTCTTCAACATTTTAATTTTGTGCGATTCAGGGATGCTTTTCGGGTCGTCGGTATTAAACGGGCTCCATACCGAAAACAAAATATGTCTTTCTGTCGGGCTGTTTACCTGCATGCCAAAATAACCTTCTCCAAAACCACAGGCCATAAAATAGGAACCTAAAATATCTTCACCTTTAGGCACGGTTACTTCGTTGTAATACCATTCTGCATTTACATTTTCTGGCTGTTGGTAATTTAAATGAACGGATGGCCCACGCCTGCCCCAATGGAAAAAATTGCCTTCATTGTTTTTAACATAGGCGATTTTGCCTTCCATAGCAGTCCCTGCGAAGGTTAAAGATTGAATAGAAGGAAAATTTTTACCGCTTTTACTCAGGCCTTTAATGGTGATGGCCACATAGCCCGTATCTTTAATTGTCCACTCGCCAATTTTACCGTCGAAAGATTTGTTTTCATCAAGAACGACCTTTTTAGGTTGATTGTTTAAGGAAAATTCCAAAGTAGATGGTCCCTCCAAAATAGGTTTTTCACCTAATGAAATGACAACTGTTCCAGGTTTCGAAATCCTGAAATAAGCCGTAAAATACTCTTTTGGATCAATCCAGTTTACAATTCCTTTGTTGGATAAGGTTCTTTCAGAATCCTGATGTAAGGAACTGTAGGCATTACCTGCAAGCGGCAGGGAAATAGTTGTAGAATTTTGGGCCTGACTTTTCAGACCGATTGCGCAGAGTACGATCAGCGCTACGAGTTTAAAAGATTTCATTGAATGGTTTTTAGATAACTTATTGAATTGCAATTGTAATCCAAATTTATCTAAAAACCATTGTTTTAAACCAAATCGTTACTTAGGGAATTTTTCGTTAAACATTTTTTCCAATGCAAACATTTCATCACGGAGTTTCGCTGCCTGTAAAAAGTCCATATCTTTTGCAGCTTTTTGCATATCCTTACGGGTGTTGTCAATTGCCCGTTGCAGTTCAGCTTTACCCATATATTGTACAATCGGATCTGCTGCAATACTGATTTCGGCATTTTCTACATAAGCCCTGGCTTTATTATCACTCGCTTTTTGAGAGAAATCGAGTACCGAAGTTTGTTCTAAAATGGCTTCCCTTGATTTGCCAACCGTTTTTGGCGTAATGCCATGTTCCAGGTTATAAGCAATTTGTATATCCCTACGCCTGTTTGTTTCTGAAATCGTTTTTTCCATACTATCGGTAATGCCATCGGCATACATGATTACACGGCCCTTATCGTTACGGGCTGCACGACCAATGGTTTGGATCAATGATTTCTCCGAACGCAGGAAACCTTCTTTATCGGCATCTAAAATAGCCACGAGGGTAACTTCAGGTAAATCTAAACCCTCACGTAACAGGTTAATTCCGACTAAAACATCAAACTCCCCTAAACGTAAACCACGAAGGATTTCTACCCGTTCCAAAGTTTTAATTTCGGAGTGGATATACCGGGTTTTGATATTTAAACGATCGAGGTATTTGGTTAATTCTTCAGCCATACGTTTGGTTAAAGTGGTTACCAGGATACGTCCACCATCTTTTATGGTAATATCGATTTCGTCTAAAAGATCATCAACCTGATTGATGGCTGGTCTGATTTCGATCACCGGATCTAATAAACCGGTTGGCCTGATTACCTGTTCTACCACCACACCTTCTGATTTTTCGAGTTCATATTCAGCAGGCGTTGCGCTTACATAAATGGTTTGCGGGGCAAGCGCCTCAAACTCGTTAAAATTAAGGGGCCTGTTATCAAGCGCAGCAGGTAGGCGGAAACCGTATTCTACCAGAGATAATTTACGAGATCTATCGCCACCATACATTGCCCTGATCTGTGGAACGGTAACGTGGCTTTCATCAATTACCATTAAATAATCTTCCGGAAAATAATCCAATAAGCAGAAAGGGCGCATGCCGGGCTGTCTTCCATCAAAAAAACGTGAATAATTTTCGATACCGGAGCAATAACCCAGTTCTTTCATCATTTCGATATCAAAATTGGTTCGTTCTTCCAATCTTTTGGCCTCTAATAAATGCCTGTCTGCAATTAATTGGTTTTTACGGATTTCCAGCTCTTCCTGAATTCCCCAAATGGATTGATTAAAACGATCTTTAGGGGTAACGAACAGATTGGCAGGATAAATGGCCATATCTTCGAGTTTTTCTATGGTTTTACCGGAAACCGGATCAATAGCAGAAAGTTCTTCAATATCATCTCCAAAAAAGGAAATGCGATAAGCATGATCCAGATAAGCAGGGTAGATATCTACAGTATCGCCCTTAACCCTAAAAGTTCCGCGTTTAAACTCTGTTGTGGTACGGGAATATAAAATTTCGACCAGGCTATGCAAAAAAGCATTTCTCGAAATCCTTAGTCCTACCCCAAAGCGAAAAACCATCCGTGAGAAATCTTCGGGATTACCCATACCATAAATGCAGGAAATGGACGATACCACAATAATATCCCGCCTGCCACTCATTAATGAAGAGGTAGTGCGCAAACGCAGCTTTTCGATCTCCTCGTTAATACTCAAATCCTTTTCGATATAAGTATTGCTTGATGCGATAAAAGCTTCAGGTTGATAATAATCGTAGTAGGATACAAAGTAGTTTACCGAATTTTCGGGAAAGAAATTTTTAAACTCGCCGTAAAGCTGTGCCGCCAGGGTTTTATTGTGACTTAAAATCAAAGTTGGTTTTTGGGTCTGCTCAATAACATTGGCAACAGTGAACGTTTTTCCAGATCCGGTAACGCCCAATAGTGTTTGATAATGTTCGTTGGCATTTACACCATCTACCAATTGTTTTATTGCACTTGGCTGATCTCCGGTGGGCTGATATTCTGAGGTGATTTTAAATTTCATGGATATATCAAACTTAGTTAAAATTGATCTCTAAATCAATTTTAATGTTCTCTCCTTCGCCGATAAAAACATAAAGGGGCTCGGAGGAAATATACGATTTAGGGGCTAAAAAGTAAAACAGACGAAAGTCAGGAAAGTTGGAGATTGAGCGGTTAATAATAGTTTTATGATTGTATAAATAATTTATGATGAAAATTAGATATTGCTTTTCTAACACTTAAACGGCTATAAACATAGTAAATCGAAAGTTTAACTTTCGATTTACTATGTTTGTGTATATATTTGTTTATGCTAATTATCCGAAATCTTGAAGCACATTTAAAAAATAAACTTAAAAAGTCTCCTGCAATCGCAATCCTTGGCCCACGGCAGGTTGGAAAAACTACTTTAGCAAAAAGTTTAGGTAGCGATTATATCTACCTTGATATGGAAAATCCCCGGGATGTGGCTAAGCTACAGGATGCCTATACTTTTTTAGAAAGCTTGCAAGATTATACCGTAATTATTGATGAGGTTCAATTATTGCCGGAATTATTTTCTTTATTGCGCCCTTTAATTGATACAAAAAGAACTCCTGGAAGATTTATATTGCTTGGATCCGCTTCTCCTGAATTGGTTAAGGGAGTTTCTGAAACATTAGCCGAAAGAATTTCATACAATGAATTATGTCCAATAGGGTTAACTGAATTGCCCGAGGAAATAAACTTTGAGCAACATTGGTTCCGTGGTGGGTATCCTGAATCTATATTGGCAGAAACCAATATGTTGAGTAAAGAATGGATTGATGATTTTATTGTAAGTTATGTAGAAAGAGACTTGGCGAAAATGTTTAACGTAGATTTAGCGCCAACTTTGTTAAGAAACTTTTGGAGTATGCTTGCTCATTTGAATGGAAATTTATTTAATGGAGAGTCTTTCGCGAGATCGTTAGGCGTAAGCGCACCTACTGTTACTAAGTATTTAGATTTTTTAGAGGGAGGGTTTTTGATCAGACGTTTGCAGCCATGGTTTGTTAATTCGAAGAAGCGATTGATTAAGTCCCCTAAGACTTATATAAGGGATACTGGGATTCTTCATCGTTTATTAAATATTCCAGGTTATAACGATCTTTTTGGTCACCCAGCTATAGGCGCATCCTGGGAGGGCTATGTAATTGAGCAGATTTATCAGATGAAAGCAAAGCAGACGGACCTTTTTTTTTACAGGACCCAAACTGGGGCAGAATGTGATTTAATCCTCGTTCAAGGCATTACACCAATAGCATGTATTGAAATTAAACTGTCTAATGCTCCAACAGTATCAAAAGGATTTGTTAGTTGCATAAAGGATCTTGAGCCAAAGTATAAATATATCATTACGCCAAAAAGCGAAACTTATGTGTCGTCAAACGATATAACGGTAACCAACCTGAAAAATTTCTTATTGAATATTTTACCTCAAATTCAATAAAAAATCCCCGTTGATTTTTTTCAACGGGGATGAGGAGAATAGTCGTCATTGCGAGGAACGAAGCAATCTTAATGCACCTCGCCAATAGCTGGCCAATAATTAGATTTCTCCGCTACGGTCGAAATAACGATCGCTTAGAATGATTGTGAGTATCTGTTATTTCCCGGCAGCTGCCTGCATTGGGTTTTTACCAACTGATTGGCCTCTAACAGCTCCGCCGGCTTTCATTTTGTAAACCTTAAACTTGCTTTCTTTTGCTTTACCGCCCCAGGTATTGTTTGAGGTGTCAATATCGGCTGTTTCACGTAATGGATCTACTAAAATTGAAGCTACTTCTTTATTTTTTACATAAAATTTCGAAGTTTTTAATTCATTATGTCTCCAGATTTGAGCAGGGATCCGGTCGATTTCTTTGGTGCCATCTTTATAGGTAAATTCCACAATAACCGGCATCACCAAACCACCTTTATTGCTAAAGCTTAATTCGTATAAGAACTGGTTTGCGTATTTACTTTGATCAGCTTCCGCAACAACTTCTACAGGCATAGATGCATCCATTTTGGTTGCAACTGTGGTATCAACGGTAACCATGCCCCTGTCGTATTTATAATAAAAATCCTGCGCAGCGGTGTTTTTATCAACGTAGAATCCGATTTTCTTGTCTTCACGGTTTCTGATTTTTGAAATATCCTCAAAAGCATTTACAGCAGGTTTATCAATTTTTACCATCCTCGATCTGGCTGCAGGAACTTCTTTAGGGAAATCTGCTTTGGCAAATTTTACACTGTCTAATGAAATGTCGCATGGGTCAGTTCCGTAAAACCAGCCTCTCCAAAACCAGTCTAAATCTTCGCCACTGGCATCTTCCATGGTGCGGAAAAGATCGGCAGGTTCAGGGTGTTTAAAAGCCCATCTTCTGGCATATTCTTTAAAGGCATAATCGAAAAGTTCTCTGCCCATAATGGTTTCGCGGAGAATGTTTAAGCCTGTTGCCGGTTTTGAATAAGCATTCGGGCCAAAACGTGCAATATTTTCAGAATTGGTCATAATTGGCTCCAATTCGTCTTTTGGCAGTTTCATGTAATCAACAATGGTATAAGCAGGGCCTTTTTTACTTGGAAATTTATTGTCCCAAAGCTCTTCTGTTAAATATTCTACAAAAGAATTTAAGCCTTCGTCCATCCAGGTCCACTGGCGCTCATCACTGTTTACAATCATCGGGAAAAAGTTGTGGCCAACCTCATGGATAATTACCCCTAACATGCCATTTTTAGTGCTTTCGCTATAAGTTCCGTCTGCATCTGTACGACCGTAGTTGAAACAAATCATCGGATATTCCATTCCGTTTGCTGCCTCAATACTCTGCGCAACGGGGTATGGATAAGGAATGGTGAAATCTGAATAGGTTTTAATGGTATGCGCTACTGCACGGGTAGAAAACTTACTGTACAGGTTGTAGGCTTCTTTACCATAAAAACTCATACACATTACCGTATTGTTATTGGCCTGAATTTTTTGCGGCATGGCATCCCAGATAAACTTACGGGAAGAAGTCCATGCAAAATCGCGCACATTATTGGCATTGAAAACCCAGGTTTTTTTAGTGGTTAATTTTTTGGTTTCTGCTGTTTTAGCTTCTGCCAAAGTTTGGATTTCTACAGGAGCAGCTGCGGTTTTTGCAGAGTTGTACCTGCTCAATTGTGTTGGGTTTAACACCGCACTGTAGTTGATACATTCTCCGGTGGCTCCGATCAAATGGTCTGCAGGAACTGTCATTTGAACTTTAAAGTCACCAAAAGTTAAGGCGAATTCGCCCCTTCCGGTAAACTGATGGTTCTGCCAGCCCTGAAAATCGCTGTATACGCACAAACGCGGGTACCACTGCGTCATGGTGAACAGGTAATTGCCATCTGTTGGGAAAAACTCATAACCACCACGTCCGCCAACACTCATCCTGTCGGTAATTTTGTAATTCCAGTCGATGTTGAAAATTAGTTTCTGGCCGGTTCTTAAAGCTACGGGCAAATCAATCCTCATCATGGTTTTGTTAACCGTGTATTTTAGGTTTTTACCCATTGCATCGGTTAATTTGGTAATGTTGATTCCATCGCCATTGTTTGCCGTAGCGCTTAACTGATCCAGGGTTTTGGTTATGCCTGTAGGAGGCATTTTAGTCGCATCCTGATAGTTTGCATTTTTATCCGTACTGTGCTCATTTTCATCAAGCTGTAACCAGATATAGGTTAAAGGATCAGGAGAATTATTGGTATAAGTTACCGTTTCAGAGCCTGTAAGCAACAGGTTCTTTTCATCCAGCTCACATTTAATATTGTAATCGGCACGTTGCTGCCAATATTTAACGCCAGGTGCCCCACTGGCTGTACGTTGCTCATTGGGTGTAGGTAAAATGGTACCCAGCTGTTCGAACTTGTTCCCGTGGTTGCTGCCAGGGTTATTCTGAATGTTTTGGGCCATAGCCAAACTACCCGAAAAGAGTAAAAGGCCAGTTAAAGTAAACAGTTTATTCATGTTATGTTGTGTTAAAAGGGAATTCTTTCTAAAGCCATTTTTAAAGCCAGGCTAAATACGGCTGCTGATACAAATAATACCCAGCTGATACGTTTGATGCGGGTATAGTTAAAAATAAAAAAAGTAATCAATAAAATGATGAAAACCATAAAAACTTGCCCTGCTTCAAGCCCTACATTAAAACCAAACAAGCCCCAGCCAATATTCTGGTCTTTTGCCAGCATCATTCTGATCGAATTGGCAAATCCCATTCCGTGGATCAATCCAAAACCCAATGCCAGAAAATAATTGATCTTGACTGATTTTAACGAAAAATTTTTTCTGAACAGATTACTTATCGCAGTAATTACAATCGTACAAGGGATTAAAAACTCTACCCATTTGCTCTCGAACCTGATGATATCTAAAACGCTTAAAAGCAGGGTTAATGAATGGCCAATGGTAAAGGCAGTAACCAATATCAGTACCTGTTTCAGGTTATGGTAACTGTAAATGGCCACCAACGCTAAAACAAAAAGCTGATGATCCAAAGCATCGGCGCTTATAATGTGCTCCCAACCCAGTTTAAAATAAAAGATAAAATCCTGTAACGGCATGAAATAATAAGCTAACTATTGGAGTTAAAATAGATTACAAGGCTTAAAATTATGTTTTTAATTGTAAAAAGCCCAAATATTCTTCATTCAAAACCATAAATACCAAATTTGTTACTGATTTTTGAGTAGTTTCTTGCCGTTATTTCGTTTGACCTTTAAATCTTAACTTTGTTTATCCTAACAACAATATATTAATGTGTAGATTAAAATATATCCTTTTGCTTTTGTGCTGTACTTTCTTTTCTGTTAAAGCCGGAATCAAACATCCTTTGCATGTGAGTACAACAGAAGTAAATTTTAATGCAAAGGATAAAACCTTAGAAATAAGCTGCCGGATTTTTTCTGATGATTTTGAAGCTATTTTAGCCAAATTGTATAAACAGAAAACTGATTTAAGCAGTCCAAATATGAAAACCGCGATGGATGAACTGGTAAAAAAATACTTGTTTAGCCATCTGCAGCTAAAAGCCAATGGAAAAGCTGTTGCCATGAATTACATCGGATTTGAAATTGATCATGAAGCCACCAATATTTACCTCGAGGTTGAAAAAATACCGGATGTAAAATCTGTAGAGGTTAACGATGTTATTTTATACGATATGTTTGATGATCAGATGAGTATCGTTCACGTGGTAAAGGCTAAGATCCGCAAAAGCACCAAAATCCTGTACCCCGAAAAGAAGTTTACCGCAAACTTTTAATTGTAATTTTTGTATTAGATAACGGTTCAATGTTAAATTACCGTTAATTTTAATAGGCTATATTAAAAGTTAATATTAGCTGAGGAATATTTCTTGTCATCTTTTTTTAAATCCCGTGTTGTTAAAATAAGTTATGCATCTAATCATCTTCTCCAATATATTAACGCCCAGGATAAAATATATCTTCAATTTTATTTTTAAGGACATTCTTAAAGCTGAGGTAGAATTTACTGGTAACAGTCAGTATTTTCAGCAAAGTGAGCAAGTTAAGATCGGTTATGGCGATCAGCCGCTCGGTGATGAGCTTTTTTTTAAAAGTACAGCTTTGCTTTTCTCCAATAAACTGGAAGAAATTAAGTTGAAAAAGATTTCGTTTGGCGAGTATCTGGTCCCTTTTCCCGTTGAACAATCTGCCCTGCCTTTTGATGTTTTTGCGGCTTCTTTTTTTATATTAAGCCGTTACGAGGAATACCTGCATCAAAGAAATACAGAAGAAGAGTTTAAGCCTTCAAAAAGTTATCAGTATAAATGGAAGGTTTTAGATAAACCCATTATTGACGAATGGGCACTGATGATCAAGAGCTTAATTAAAAAGAAACATCCAAATTTTAAATTTCACGAAAAGAAATTTCAGCATCAGCCCACCATCAACTTCAATATTTTGCCGGGCATGCCAGAAGGCTTTTTGAACCGGACAAAGTTTGTTTTTAGCGCTGTTTTTAAAAAAGAGAACAATTACCTGAGCGCTAAATTCGACCGGCTCACCGGAGTGGGAATCAACAATGAGCAGGTATTAGATGAAGTAAATATAATTACGGGAGTTAAAAAAAATAATCCCCTTTATTTTGTCGATTTCCCTGAAGTACCGATGGATTATATTAAAATTAATGGTGTTGCTAAAAGCCTTAATAATCAATCTGTTGGTTTGTTGAGGCCTTGTGCCAGCGACAGGCAGAAAATGGCCGTAATTAAAGAAGGCCTGATCAAACTTAAGAAAATTCAACCAGCTGCTATTCCTTTAATTAGCCAGCAACTGGAGATATTAAAATTTCCGATCTGTTATTTAAACATCCTTAATTCAGGGATTACTTCCGATTACTCCATGGGGTATAGCAATGTGCCAGGTTTTAGGGCTGGAACCTGTACCCCTTTTAACTGGTACGATCTTCAGCTTGAAAAAGTAACACCTTTGGTTGTACATTCTTATTGTTTAACCGATTATGTCCTTCAATATTTAACAACAGAATCGGCAAGAAAAACCTTAAACCAATATGTCGATTCGGTAAAGGTTGTAAATGGAACTTTTTACAGCAGCTGGAGCCTAAAAAGTTTGTCAGATCATCCTAAATATAAAAAATTAAGATTACTGTTTATCGAAATGCTCAACTATGCCGGAAATTGATTTAAGAGAATAATTAAGTCAAGTTATAATCATCAGCCCTTATATTTCTTATATGGTCGGTAATTGATGGCCTTACACTTGGCAATCTATCTTGAAACGAACTGGTTTTTTTAATTATCTGCTTTAGAATTGCTAATTTTAACCATTAAAATGGGTAAGGTTAAAAATTCTTAACTTCCAATTAGGGCTAAATTTTATAAAAACCGAAAAATAAGAATGATGATTTTTGATGTAAGCAAAATTAAATCGATTGCCAATACTTTTATCGCAGAACTTCGGGATGAAAATATCCAGAAAGATTCGATGCGTTTCCGTAAAAACCTGGAAAGGCTTGGTGAATTTTTTGCCTACGAAATCAGTAAATCATTAACCTATACCACTAAAGATATTACCACACCTTTAGGCTTATCGCCTTGTGATGTTTTAGCGCAACAACCTGTTCTGGCTACTATACTCAGGGCCGGATTGCCTTTGCAACAAGGTTTGCTTAATATTTTCGACAGGGCTGAATGCTGTTTTATTTCGGCTTATCGAAAAGTAGAAAAAAGTGGCGATTTCGTGATCCAGATGGATTATATTTCTACTCCTGATTTAGATGGCAAGGTTTTAATTATGGCCGACCCTATGCTGGCAACCGGACAGAGTATGGTAATGTGCTGTAAGGAATTGATTAACCGCTATAAAATTGAAGAACTTCATATTGTTGCCGCTATCGCCAGCACCGAAGGCGTGACGCATGTACGTGCCAATTTGCCTAAGGCGAAAATTTGGGTTGGAGCCATCGATGAAGAAATGACCAGCAAATCGTACATTGTTCCCGGACTTGGCGACGCTGGTGATCTGGCTTATGGAGAGAAAGTTTAATATAGGCCTTCGTATAAAGTCTTTAGTCCAGAGTCTGTACATTTTCATAAGTAATAAATTTGAATATTCTCTTTGTATGTAGCAGGAATAAATGGCGTAGTGCTACTGCCGAAACCATTTATAAAAATCATCCTGAACATCAGGTGCGCTCAGCCGGAACCGAACCTTCTGCAAGAATTAAAATCAATGCTAAATTGATCGATTGGGCCGATCTGATCTTTGTAATGGAGAAAAAACACAAACAAAGAATTACTGAACGTTTTCCTGAAGAAGTTTATGGGAAGGAAATGATTACTTTGAATATTCCAGACGATTATCAATATATGGATGAAGAGCTTATTGAGGAGATAAGATCAAAGGTGGAGGGGTATTTGTGAGGAGAAACTATTTTTACAGATAACTCCTCTAAATTTCTGTCATTTCGAGCGAAGTGCAGCGTAGTTGAGAAATCTGCCTCGAGATAGATCTCTCCACTCTACTGCGTTGCGGCCGAGATGACGGCAATTTTATTAAAGGTCTGTCAATGTTTAAAGGAGTCTATTTTGTATCCCCACATCTGTAATACAAAATATTCTTCAATCATTAATTAATCTCAAACTTTCAGGACAAAGATCATTAGGTTACCTTTGTGGAAATTATTACCATGAAAAAACATATTTTCTTCGATCTCGACCATACCATTTGGGATTTTGACCGCAATGCCGAAGAAACATTAAATGAGCTTTATCATACCTATAAACTGGAGGAGCTTGGCCTTAAATCATGTTCTGATTTTATTACTTCTTATACGGAGAATAATCATCAGTTATGGGCCGATTATCATTTAGGTAAAATCACGAAAGATTTTTTAAGGTCAGAGCGGTTTAGCAAAACCTTTATTCAGCTGGGTATCCATCCCGATGCCGTTCCGCATCAATTCGAGGCAGATTATGTAACCATTTCGCCTACCAAAACCAACCTGTTCGAAGGAGCAGAAATTGTACTGGCTTATTTACAACAGAAATATACGCTGCATATTATTTCCAACGGGTTTAAGGAAACTACTTTAACCAAAATGGATCTTTCTAACCTTAATCCGTATTTCGAAAATGTAATTATTTCCGAAGATGTAGGTGTAAACAAACCAAATCCGATCATTTTTGAATATGCGTTGGATAAAGCTCAGGCTCTAAAAGAAGAAAGTATCATGATCGGTGATAGTCTGGAAGCAGATATTTATGGTGCGTTAAATTTTGGTATGGAAGCCATCTTCTTTAATCCTTTGAAAAAAAGCAAACCTGAAGATGTAAAACAGGAAATTATCCACCTGGAAGAATTGTTAAAACTTTTTTAACTCTACTCCTTTTTTGTTTGGTTTTGGCATCTGTTTGGCATTAACTCAACACACACACAAATGAAACCTTAATTAAAATGAAAAAAACCATCTTTTTAGGATTGGCAATGCTTTTTGCTACCCTAAGTTTTGCTCAAAACAATCGCCGATCTGCTGAGGTTTTCCTTCAGATCGCTAATCCAGGTAAGTATAGTGTATATTTAGACGATGAGCTTGTTGCTTCATCAAACGGTAGATTCCGTTTTTACGATGTATACAATTCTGCACCAACACTATCCATTATTCAGGGCAATACTGCAATCTTAAAACAACAGATCAGGGTTATTCCTGAACAAAGACTGATTTTAAGTTTAGACGATGGGAGACTGATTACTTTAAAGCAACTGAATATTTACGGTAATAGGCAATATATGCTCGATGATTTTGATGGTTACGCTGGAGACTACAACAGCGGTGTTGTTCCGCCAGTGGTTTCACAGCCTGATATAAATTACCGGTTATTGTCGGGTGAGGCTTTTCAGGAGTTTTATGCCAGTTACAAAAAATGTAGTTTTGATAGTGAAAGAGTGAGATTGATCAGCGCAGTGAGCAAAAAAGCTTCATTTTCCAGTAGCCAATGCAAACTGATACTTAAAACATTCACTTTCGATCAAGAGCGTTTAAAAACTGCTCAAAACCTCTATAAAACCGTAGTAGATCCACAGAATTATTTTACACTCGCCGAAATATTTGAGTTTCCCTATTATAAAGATGAATTTTTAAAATATTTGGAGAAACAGTAATTCGGCCTATCTTTATTAAATGGCGGCTGCAAAAGTTAAGGCATCGGTAAAGCAAATCATCGATTCCTATAAATCGAAACTATCAAAATATCCTGAAAATATTTTTCAAACTACCCCTCCAATTTCGGGCTGGAGTTATAGTGAGGTATACTCACATATTTTTGATTCGAGCCTGTTATCTTTAATAGCGCTCGTAAACGCTGCAAATGGTAAAGGCGAAAACAAACCCACACATTTTGTTGTAAAATTGATTTTGTTTTTTGGAGCATTTCCGCCTGCACAAAAATATAAAGTACCGAAACGGCTGATTGAACGGGTAAAAAAAATCAGCAAAGCCGAAGCCCTCGATTTTATTTTAGCGGTAGAAAAGGCACTGGATGAAAATTACCCATTAATTGCAAACGCAAAAGTCGATTGTAAAACAAAACACCCTCGATTGGGCTATTTAAATGCAAAACAGTGGCTTAGGTTTATCGAAATCCATTTAGACCACCACCTTAAACAGTTAGAAAGAATAGAAAAGAGCTTTCAGGCCTAAAATAATTTCGCCATATTTGGTTAATACTAAACCTCTTGCTCATGAAATACGCTTTTTACCTGTTAACGCTCACTGTACTTTTTGCTTGTAACAGCGAAAAGAAAGAAACTGCTCAAGCTGTTATTCCAACGCCTGCAGGTATACAAGGTCTGCAAAAAAGCAATACCGTTCAGCCTGTGGCGCAAAGCGCTAAAAGTAACCTGATATTTAATCCGCCACATGGCGATGCCGGCCATACCTGTGCTTTAGCCGTTGGTGCGCCATTACACCAAACAGCTGCAGTTCAAGCGCAAAAAAGTGCTAGTCCACAACCAGTAACTGTTCCCGTGCCTCCTGTAGTAAACACAGCAGGTAAAAAACTAAATCCTAAACATGGTGAACCTGGCCATAGATGCGATATTGCAGTTGGTGCGCCTTTAGATAGTAAACCAACGCAGGTAGTTACCACTACACAACCCGCGGTTACGCAGGTTTCGGGCGTAAAAGTAGGTAAAGGTTTAAACCCTCCGCATGGTCAGCCAAACCACAGGTGCGACCTTGCCATTGGTGCACCATTAAACAGCAAACCTGCGCCTATTGTAAACCCAGTTCCGGTTTCTACCCCTGATCCTAAAACCATAGAAACTAAAGCGCAGGAAACAAAAAGTGAAGGTTAATCCCGATATAGTGGCTAAAAATATTTTGAATTTAGGATACCTTACTTAACGCACATTTTTTTACATCTTTGCGTTAATGAAATTACCCGCCATAAAAGGTTTTGACGAAGAAGCACTAAAAAAGTATTTTAAAAATACTGGGATGCTCCTGATTGGGAAAGTTGGCAGTTTAGGAATTAAAATGTTAACCAACATTGCGGTTGCAAACTACTTACTCTCTTATGGTAATGGTATTCTAACTACATCGATAGCTTATGTGTTTTTATTCGCGGCATTAGCGGGACTTGGTTTAGATCAATTTATTGTTAAAGAACTTCATCAGTTTCCACAAAAGAGCGATCAGATTTTAGGTACCGCGTTTGGACTTAAAACTTTTGCAGGTTTCTTATGCATCCCTTTAATTTCGTTAGCGTGGCTTATTTATCCATTACGGGATATTCAATACGAGTTTATCCTTCTGCTTTCATTTATTGGAGTTTTTCAATCTTTTACTGTTGTCGATTCTTATTTCCAATCAGAAGTAAAATCGAAATACATCATGCAGGTTCAGATTATTGGGAATCTGATTTCAGCTGTGATAAAAATTATCTTAATTTATACACATTCGCCAATAAGTTATTTCTTTTTTGCATTTCTTTTCGACACGATATTGCTTTCAATAGGCTATATCATTACATATAACAGGCAAGGTAGAAACATCTTTAACTGGAAATTCGAGAAAGAACTGGCTAAGAAACTGTTTTCGCTTTCATGGCCTTTAATCATCTCAGGCATAATGGTTTCAATTTATATGAAAATTGATCTAATTATGCTTAAACAAATTTTAGGAGAAAGGGGAACACCCGAAGCAGGCGCCTATGCAACTGTGGTTAATTTTAGCGAAGCCCTAAATTTTGTGCCGGTTGCAATTGTTTCGTCGCTTTTTCCCGCAATTTTAAACGCAAGAAGAGACGATCAGGAGCGGTATCAAAAAAGACTTCAAAATTTATACGATTTGATGGTTTGGTTAAGTTTTAGTTTCGCAATTTTTATAACTTTTGCTTCGCCATTTATTTACAGCTATTTTAACCCAGAATATGCAGATGCTGCGCCAGTGTTGTCTGTGCATGTTTGGGGCTCCGCTTTTATATTTCTTGGCGTAGCAAGTGGTCAATATTTAATTGCCGAAAACTTCGGTCGCTTAACTTTTATCAGGACAGGGATAGGTGCAGCTGTAAATATCATTTTAAACATTATACTAATTCCAAAAATGGGTATGATGGGTACTGCCGTAGCAACAGTAATCGCATACTTTATTTCCGCCTTTTTTATACTATTTATCCCTAAACTTCGTAAACAGGGTATAATGATGTTAAAATCATTATTTTTGGTCACCGCATTTCAAAAAATATTTAAACGTTGAGTACTCTTAAAGCATTAAGCACATTAATTGCAAAGCCAAACAGGCTTAAAGCATTATTATCATACGGGCATAAAGGCTACCTGAACAGCATTGGCTGGTTCACAGCCTTTGATAAAAAACAAGCCGTAGATGGCAACGGAAAAGCGCTGCCTTGGGTAACTTATTCGTTTATCGATTTTATTAAAGAACGGATAAACAAAAGCCAGCATGTTTTCGAATATGGCTCTGGCAATTCTACCATTTTTTATGCGGAAAGAGCGGGTTCGGTAACTTCTGTTGAACACGATAAAGGATGGCATGATATGGTTAAAAATACCAGTCCGGCCAATGCCGAAATGATCTTTTGCCAATTGGAAAAAGATGGCGAATATGCCAAAAAAGCAACTTTGCTAAATAAAAAATTCGATATTATTATTGTGGATGGTCGCGATCGTGTAAATTGTTGTAAATACAGCGTAGAAGCCCTTTCTTCAAATGGTGTGTTGGTTTTAGATGATAGTGAACGCGAAGTTTATCATCCTGCAAGGGTATTGTTGAAACAGCAGGGTTTTAAAGAAATCAGCTTCAGTGGAATTTCACCTGGACTTTTCTACGAAAAAGCAACTTCGGTTTTTTATAAACAGGATAATTGTTTAGGTATTTAAATCAGTTGGAACCATGTTAAGCGAAGAAGTAAAAACAGCCTACGATAATTTTTATACCAATAGCGATGTAGCCTGGCGGATGCTTGGCGCTAAATACAAAGCCCAAAATATTGTCGATGTTTGCAAAGGACTTAAGCCCAAAAAAGTGCTTGAGGTTGGTGCTGGCGATGGCAGTATTTTACATTTTTTAAACGAATGGCATTTTGCGCCCGAATTGTTCGCTTTGGAAATTGCACAAAGTGGTGTCGATATTATAAAAAACCGTAATCTTTCCAGCTTGAAAGATGCGCAGACCTTTGATGGTTATAAAATTCCTTACGAAGACGATACTTTCGATCTGATTATTCTTGCACACGTATTAGAGCACGTAGAACATGAAAGGATCCTGATCCGCGAATTGAAAAGGGTAGCCAAATATATTGTGGTAGAAGTGCCAAAGGATTACCGTTTTGGTGTAGATCAAAGGATGAAACATTTTTTGGATTACGGGCACATTAATATGTATACGCCAACATCTTTAAGATTCCTGTTGCAGAGTGAAGGATTGGAAATTTTAGAGGATAAAGTTTCGATGACTGCTCCTGAAACGGTAAAATTTAACGAGTTTATCAATAGAAAGGCACCAAAAACATTTACCAAAAACTTAAAAATCGAACTCGAGTACCGCATAAAGAAAACGTTAGGTAATTTCTTCGGCAGAAAAAAACAAGAACAGTTTGCGAATGCCTACACGGTATTAACTAAAAAATCAGATCATAACCTGCAGATATTTTAGGTGGTGTAAAGGCTTTACTCGCATCCGTCATTGCGATGAGGCTTTTTCAGCCGAGGAAACAATCTTACAACAATCGCTACTGGCGTATAGGTTAAGATTGCTTCGTTCCTCGCAATGACGACCCTTTAAGAAATAAAACAATATGCAAAACCTTGCGCCCATAGCACTTTTCGTATATAACCGTCCGCAGCATACCGAGCGTACTTTAAAATTTCTGCAGCAGAACGAACTGGCTGCCGAAAGCCATTTGTACATCTTTTCCGATGGCGCAAAAACAGTTCGCGATGAAGAAAATGTGGCTGCGGTGCGTAAAATCATCAATAAAACGAAGGGTTTTAAATCGGTTAAAGTAATCGAAAGAAAGGATAATGCTGGGTTAGCAAACGCTGTTATTGCGGGTGTAACCCAGCTAATAGAAGAATATGATCAGGTAATTGTTTTTGAAGATGACCTGGTAACCTCTCCACATACACTGCACTATTTTAATGAAGCCTTAAGCCGGTATAGCGAAGAAGAAAAAGTAATGCACATCGGAGCGTACATGTATCCTTTAAAATCAGAAAACCTTTCACAATCGTTTTTTTACAGAGCAGCTACCAGTTGGGGCTGGGCCACCTGGGGAAGGGCCTGGAAAAACTTTGAGCCCAATATCGATGTATTACTAAAACAGTTTGATAAAAAGAAAAAAGCAGCTTTTTCCATCGATAATAAAATGAATTTCTGGAAACAAATGCAGGAGTTTAAAAAAGGGAAAAACAATAGCTGGGCCATCAGGTGGTACGCTTCTATCTTTTTAAAAGATGGTTTAACCCTCAATCCATCACAATCGTTGGTAAATAATATCGGCCATGATGGCACTGGTGTACACTCGGGAATAAACGATATTTATAATGTAATTATCAACCCTAAACCAATCGTTGAATTTCCAACTGTAATTGCTGAGGATGAACTGGCTTACAAAGCCATTAAATCCTTTTTAACCAAACGCAAAGGGAATATGGTAACCCGTGTTCGCCGTTTTGTAAAAGAAAAACTCGCACAATACTTCTCAAAAAAATAGTAATGATATTCCTTTTTGTTGTGGGCAATTGAAAAAATGACAAACCTTTTTTTGATTACCCGTGTTGCTTTTATACATCGAAACTATAAAAAATAACAACATGAAAACGACAACAGCAACAGCAGAAGTATTGAATGACCTGATCCAGATCAATAACGACCGTATCGAAGGTTATGAAAAAGCCCGTCAGGAATTAAAAGATGGTGATGCAGATCTGAAAACGCTATTTTTAAATATGATTGACGAAAGCCGCAAATATAAAATGGCTTTGGCTACAGAAGTAAGTGCATTAGGCCAAGATGTGGAAACAGGAACCACCAATTCGGGTAAAATCTACAGGGCCTGGATGGATGTTAAAGCCATATTTACTGGTCACGACCGTAAAACCGTTTTAAATAATTGCGAGTTTGGCGAAGATGCTGCCCAAAATGGTTATAAAATGGCTTTAGAGGAAGAAGAAATTCCTGCAAATATCAGAGAGTTGATATCTGATCAAAAAGCATCTTTAAGAACATCACATGATGAAATTAAAAGATTGCGTGATGCGCAATTGTAAGTGAGAATTATATAAAAACGAAAAAACCTCCTTCGATTTATGAATTGGAGGAGGTTTTTTTATTACGATCGTCATTCCCGCGCAGGTGGGAATCTTAAAGCTTATTGCATCACGATTCCCAATCGAGTTGGGAATGACGATTACCGACGGAAAAACCCACTCAAGAACTACGCTTCCAGTTCCCTATCCAGATGTTCGGTAACACGCTGAATGGTATTGTCAATCGTGTTGCTTAAAATGGTTAAATAAGAGCCTTTTTTAGCCGTTTCAATTGCTATTCTCAAACATTCGGTACTTTTATTGTTGATAATAATCTCTTTATTCGGATCAACTTCCTTAATGCCTTTTACTAAAAGATCAACCAATTCCTGTTGTTGTCTTCCGCGGAGGTATTTCTCCTGACAAACATAAATCTTATCAAACATTTGTGCAGAAATGCGGGCTGTTTCTATAATATCCTCATCTCTTCTATCTCCTGTTGCAGAGATAATACCTACATGTTCAGTAGCTTCTACACCTTGTAAAAACCCTTTTATACCATTAAATCCGTCAGGATTGTGCGCAAAATCTACTAAAACTTTAAAATCCTTAAACCTGAAAATGTTCATCCTTCCTGGCGTATGTGCTGCCGAAGGAATAAAAGTTTCTAACGATAAACGGATATCTTCTGGTTTATAACCCCATAAATAAGCCGCTAAGGTTGCCGCGAGTACATTCTGAATCATAAAATTTACTGATCCACCAAAAGTTAGGGGAATATGTGTCGCTTTATCAACCCTTAGTTTCCAGTCGCCGGTTTTAATGGTAATAAATCCATTTTCATAAATTGCAGCAATACCGCCTTTTCTGCAATGTTCTTTAATAACCGGATTGTTTTCATCCATGCTAAAATAAGCAACATTACAACGGGCATCTTTACCAATGCGTACACAATAACCATTATCAGCATTTAATACAGCCCAGCCCTTGCGGCGAACTGCACCAATTACTACTGCTTTAACACGGGTTAAATCATCAAGATTATGAATGTCTGAAATACCAAGGTGATCTTCCTGTATGTTGGTTACAACACCGATATCGCAGGCATTAAAACCTAGTCCGGCCCTTAAAATTCCGCCACGGGCAGTTTCTAAAACAGCGAACTCAACGGTTGGGTCCTTTAAAATAAATTCTGCACTTACCGGTCCGGTGGTGTCACCTTTCATCAACATGGTATTGTGTACATATACACCATCGCTGGTGGTAAAGCCTACACGTTTACCGTTGCTGCGGATAATATGCGCAATTAAACGTGTAGTGGTGGTTTTTCCGTTGGTTCCGGTTACCGCAATAATCGGAATCTGCGATAGCTTACCCTGCGGATAAAGCATGTCGATAACCGATGAAGCAACATTTCTTGGCAAACCTTCGCTTGGTGCCAGGTGCATCCTGAATCCGGGGGCAGCATTAACCTCTAAAACCACACCGCCATTTTCAGTTAAAGGCTGTGTAAGGTTTTGCGCCATAATATCGATACCGCAAATATCCAGACCAATTACCCTCGAAATTCTTTCACAGATGAAAATATTCTGTGGGTGTACAATATCGGTCACATCGATTGATGTTCCGCCCGTACTTAAATTAGCAGTCGATTTTAAATAAACCACTTCTCCTTTTTCAGGAATAGTTTCTAAAGTATATTCTTTTTTTGCCAGTAAATCCAATGTATCACGATCAACAGCAATTTCTGTTAATACATTTTCGTGGCCGTAACCACGGCGTGGATCTTCATTTTCCTTATCAATTAGTTCCTGGATGGTGTGGATGCCATTTCCTCTTATGTGAGCAGGGTCGCGTTGTGCAGCTGCTATTACTTTATGATCAATTACCAGCACCCTGAAATCAAATCCGGTAATGAATTTTTCAATAATTACCTTTCTCGAATAGGTTTTGGCATATTCAAAAGCCGCAACCGCATCTTCCATCGTTTTTACATTAATGGTTGCGCCTTTGCCATGGTTACCATCCAAAGGTTTAAAAACGAGTGGAAATCCTACTTTATTAACCGATGCTTCAAGGTCATCAGGGTTAGAAATGGTTACGCCCGAGGCAACCGGAATAGCGGCTTCGGTAAGTAAACGTTTGGTTTCTTCCTTATTACTGGCAATATCAACCGCAATACTGCTGGTTTTTTCCGTCATGGTGGCCCTAAAACGAACCTGGTTTTTGCCATAACCCAATTGCACCAGCGAACTTTTGTTCAGCCTGATCCATGGAATACTCCTTTTTACCGCTTCTTCTACAATAGAACCTGTACTTGGGCCTAAAGCTTCCAACTCGCGGATTTCCTTCATCCTTCGGATATCGTGTTCTAAATCGTACTCTTCATTATTGATTAAAGCTTCAGCAATTCTTACGGCTGCTTCTGCCGAGTAAGCGCCCACTTTCTCTTCCAGGTAACTGAAAACCACATTGTAAATGCCTTCGGTTTTAGTCATACGTGTTCTGCCAAAGCCAGTTTCCATGCCGGCTAATGTCTGGATCTCTAAAGCAATATGCTCAATCACATGGCCCATCCAGGTGCCCTCCTTCACACGGGTAAAAAAACCACCTTCAACACCTTTAGAACAACGGTGGGTAAACATGCTCGGCAGCAGTTTCTCTATTCTTTCGCTAAAGCCTTCAATCACATTGGTAGGCCTTTGTTCCAAATCTTCCAAATCCAATCGCATCTGGATCAATTTCTTCCGGCTAATCGACCATATATTTGGCCCTCTTAATACTTGTATGTTTAATATCTTCATGTAATGTTTTGTTCGTTTTTTAATTTAACAAGGGTTTGGGACAGCCTTTTTAACTCAATTTTGAGAATGAAATTGATGACTGTAAAATATGCATTTATTTTGAAATTAGACGTCCCATTTACGTAAATCAATTTTAGCAGGTATTTGTTTTATTTTCAAGCACTATTGTGTTAATTTTAGGTTAGATTATTTTAACCTTTGTTAATAAATTGAATATTATTGACAAAAAAAGTCGTGTTTTTTATCTTAAGCCTATATATTTGGGTTTTTTGATACAATTAGATACACAAAGAATGGTTCCGAAAGGTAAACTCATCATCATAGGTGGCGCAATAAACACTGGTAGCTTCGCAGAAACACAATTTGGACTGCCTGAAAATATGAATTTTTTTGAACGTGGAATTTTAAAACGGATTACCACAGAATCAATTAAAGATACCCAATCGCGTTTCGAGATCATCACCACCGCATCATTAATGCCTGAAAAAGTTGGTGAAGAATACATCAAAGCTTACGCTCAGTTGGATGTACATAATGTTGGTGTGTTAAATATTACCAACCGCGAAGAAGCCAATTCTGATGAAAACTATGAGCGTATCAAAGCTGCCGAAGTCATCATTTTTACCGGTGGCGACCAGCTCCGCCTTTCATCTATTTTTGGTGGAACGAAAATCCATCAAATCCTATTGGAAAAATATAGAAATGAACCGGTGGTAATTGCGGGTACATCTGCAGGAGCAGCAGCAAGTTCTAAAAACATGATTTACCAGGGCAGCAGTAAAGATGCTTTACTTAAAGGTGAGGTAAAAATTACTGGTGGATTGGGTTTTATCGACGATGTGATAGTTGATACTCACTTTGTTCAACGTGGTAGAATTGGTCGTTTATTATATGCTGCAGCTAGTAATCCCGGTATTTTAGGGATTGGTTTGGGCGAAGATACTGGTCTTTTCATATCAGATGGGCATACCATGGAAGCCATTGGCTCTGGCATGGTAATTTTAGTAGATGGCCGCACCATGGCTGATACCAATTTAACCGATGTAGAAATGGGCCAGCCGGTTTCGATTAAAAATATGGTGGTGCACGTAATGTGCGATGGCGATGTTTATGATTTAAATGACCACAGTTTGGTGATCCACCATCCAAAGGTTATCCCAATAGGTTAAAAGGTTTAAGGCTTATGGTCTCAAATCTGAGGTCTCATATCACAAATCTCCATACTCAAATCTAACAAATGAAACTAATTATACACGGCGGCTTCTTTAGCGAGTCATCCACCAATCAGGAAACAAAAAAGGCCAAGCAAGATGCTTTAGCTTCGGTTGTTACGCTCGGGCACGAATACCTGAAAACCCACACCGCTTTAGAAACAGTGGTTTATACCGTTGCCTTGTTAGAAGATAACGAATTATTTAACGCTGGTATTGGCTCGCAAATCCAAAGTGATGGAAAAGTAAGGTTAAGCGCGGCTTTAATGGATGGTAAAACCGAAAAATTTAGTGGTGTGATCAACGTAGAAGATGTGAAGAATCCAATCCAGGTTGCGCAGAATCTTTTAACCTATGATGACCGTGTTTTAAGCGGCAACGGGGCACAACAGTTTGCCCGTGATAATGGATTTGAATATTTTAATCCCATTACAACACAGCGTCAATCAGAATACGAAGCTAAATTAAACCAGAAAAACAATAAAGGAACCGTAGGTTGTGTGGCGCTTGATGCTGATGGAAATTTGGCAGCAGCAACCTCTACAGGTGGCAAAGGATTCGAAATCCCTTGTCGTGTGAGCGATTCGGCAACTGTTGCAGGTAATTATGCTAATCAATTTGCAGGTATTTCCTGTACCGGTGTTGGCGAAGATATTGTAAGCGGTGCTTTGGCCGCAAAAATCGTTACCCGTGTAACCGATGGCTTTTCTTTAAAAGATGCTTCAGATAAATCTTTTGCCGAATTAAAGGCTTTTGATGGCTTTGCAGGCATTGTAGGCATCACTGCAGGTGGCGAAGTATACCATTGCGATTCTCATCCATATATGGTTTGGGCATCTTTTGATGTTAATTTACAGGTATTTAGCTAAAATTAGATTTAAAGTATTATTTTTGTTGCATGACCAAAATTGTACTGGCTTTAATCGGCCTTTTTGCATCGTTACAACTTCAGGCTCAAAACATAGACAGAACAGAAATCCAGGAACCCAATGGAGGTAGTGCTATTAACATAGCGGTATCTAAATTTGATCTGGAAGATGGAAATTCTTTTTTTGAAGAAGCGGAAGATTTAGAGCGAAAAGGTGATTATAACGAAGCCCTTACATTATTTGGAAAAGCAGCTTTCGAATATAATTCTGTAAAAAACTTTAACAGATACGGGCAGGCGATTATTAAAATGAGCAGCATGCACTATCAATTGGGCCGTTTTACCGATGCAGAACAGATCCTTTTAAACGTTGCCCTAAAAAATTATTCCAAAACGGGCAACCGTGCAGGCATAATGAATACCTATAGCCTTTTGGGCAAAGTTTACCTCGCCAATACCAAATATACCCAATCCATGTGGTTTTACACCCAGCAAGGCATATTGGCAAAGCAGTTAAAAAGTAATAATGCTTATATCGAATCCATTTTAGGCATTGTTCAGGTTAAAATCAAAAAGAAAGATTTTACACTTGCACTAAGGGATTTAAAATCGGCAGAGTGGCTTGCCAACTCAATCAAAACAAGCCAGTATAAAACACAGATTAAGGATGCAAGGGAAATGATTGCCAGCAAAACCACAGCTAAAAAAGCAAATCAGAGCTAAAGAAGTCTTTTAGATATTTTTAACTCAAGCCGTCACCCTGAATTTATTTCAGGGTCTATCTAGCAGGAAAGATGAAACAAGTTCAGCATGAGGATCGTATTAAGAAAATGATACTAAAATTGATGACAACTCATAAATATTATTCGAATTGAGTTTAATAACTTGCTTTTCAAATCCTTATACGTCTGTATTTGGTCAAATTTTAAATGTTGCCCAAAACAAAAAATATCTCTTAACGTTGTGCTATAAGAAATTGTTAAATAAAAAGCTTTTAGTTAGATTTGATAAAGTTTTAACAAGAGACGGTAATAATGCTGTCTCTTTTTTGTTTTTTTGCTAAAATGGTATCATATTGGCTATATAGAATTGGAAATGGATTTTAAATCATTTAAAGAGATGTTAAAGAGAATATTTTTTGTAATTTTTACCGGAGCTGTACTTGCCTGCCATGCTGCACCTAAAACTCAGCCGATAGTTGAGGGAATTACCAATGTGAAACCGGATCAGCAGCAACAGCTTGTGATTAAGGAGGTTGTGAATTTGATCGAAAGTTATAATTATAAAAAAATTCAGATCAACGATTCTATATCTTCTATTATTTTAGATAAGTACATCAAATCATTAGATCAGGGTAAAAATTATTTCCTGGCATCTGATATCAAGGAATTTGAAAAATACAGGTTTACTTTAGACGACGATTTTAAAAACGGCGATTTAAGTGGTCCATTTTTTATCTATAATGTATACGCTAAAAGGTTAAATGAATATTTTACTTATTCGTTAGCGCAGATTAAAACCAAGTTCGATTTTAACCAGACTGATACTTATGTTTACGATAGAGAAAAATTGCCTTGGGCAGTTTCTTCTACGGCATTAAACGACACCTGGAAAAAACGTGTTAAATACGAATTGATTAACCTTAATCTTGCCGGAACAACCGAGGCAAAAAATGTAGAAACTTTAACCAAACGTTACCAGAATCTTCAGTCTCAAACATCAAAAACCAATAATCAGGATGTTTTCCAGATTTTAATGGATGCATTTACTGAATCTATTGATCCACACACCAATTATTTCAACCCAAGTAACGCTGCTGCTTTTAACGAAGATATGTCGCGCTCTTTCGAAGGAATTGGAGCGCGTTTACAATTAGAAAACGAAGTGGTAAAAATTTCAGAAATTATTGCGGGGGGACCTGCTTTTAAAGGTAAACAGTTAAGTGCTGGCGACAGGATTATTGCCGTGGCACAAGGTGATGGTGAATTTGTTGATGTAGTGGGATGGAGATTAGATAATACTGTATCGAAAATTAAAGGTCCGAAAGGAACTAAAGTGCGTTTAAAAGTGATTCCGGTTGGAAAAGAAATGTCGTCGAAACCAGTGATTATAGAATTGGTTCGCGATAAAATTGTACTGGAAGAAACTTCTGCCAAGAAAAAAGTAAAAACCATTAACAGTAATGGTAAGGACATTAAAGTGGGCATTATCACTTTGCCAGCTTTCTATGCTGATTTTAAAGCTGCAAATGCTGGCGATAAAAATTATAAAAGCACTACCCGTGATGTAAGAAAACTGATCGACTCATTAAAAACTTACGATAAGGTAAATGCAATTGTATTGGATTTACGTGGAAACGGTGGTGGTTCTTTGGTGGAGGCCATTTCTTTAACAGGTTTATTTATTGATAAAGGACCAGTAGTGCAGGTAAAAGATTTAAGGGGCAAAATTGAAGTTGATGAAGATGAAAACAGTGGTGTAGCATGGGATGGTCCATTCGGTGTAATGGTAGACCGTTTAAGTGCATCTGCATCTGAAATTTTCGCTGGTGCAATTCAGGATTACGGTCGTGGTATTATAATGGGCAGCCAAACCTATGGTAAAGGAACCGTTCAATCTTCTATCGATTTAAATAAACTGGTAAACCCAAGCATGTTGCAAAGAGTAGCCGGTTTAATCTCTAAAGATAAAACAGTAGGAACATCTCCAAGTAGCGCTAATCCCGCTGATATCAATTTAGGTCAGATCAATTTAACCATGGCTAAATTTTACCGCGTAGCAGGTAGCAGTACACAACATAAAGGGGTTACACCAGATGTTGTTTTCCCTTCTGTTTATCCAATGGATAAAATTGGTGAAGATACCGAACCATCTGCGTTACCTTGGGATGTGATTCCTAGCTCTAACTTTAAAGCTGTTGCCAATTTAACGGCCGTTAAGCCCCAACTGATTAAAAACAGCGAACAAAGGATTTCAAACTCTTTAGATTTCAAATACCTTAAACAGGATATTGCTGATCTTAAAAAACGTGATAATGAAGTTTCAGTAACCTTAAATGAAGCTAAACTTAAAGCTGAACGCGAAGCACAGGAAGTTAAAACCCTTGCCAGACAAAATGAATTAAGAGCTTTAAGGGGATTACCAGCCATTAAAAAAGGTGATAAAGTAACCAAGCAAGATGCCTTCGATTTTATTGAAGACGAATCGTTAAGGGTGATGGGAGATTTTATGCAACAATCAGGCAGTTATGTAATGAACTTAGGTTTGATGCCTAAGAATAATTAATTTAAGAGATTTATTCATATAAAATGCCTCTTTAGTTTTTAGCTAAAGAGGCATTTTTTTTAAAAGCCCTCATAGATTTATAGACATCTTGCTTGTCAAACCTATGAGGACTAAAGATTCATCGTTATTTCTTCGCCGTAGGTTCGTTTTGTTTATTCACCTGCATAGCCATCATTTCTTTCATGGTTTTGTTCATGCCTTCGGTGCTGCCATCCAAAAAGATGACGTTGCCATCGCCGTTTTCAGCAAAATGTTTGATAGATTCTGTCCACATGGTGAATAAGATTACCGAAATGTCCAGGTTGGCCTGTTCCATTTCCTGGGCGGCTTTACTCATCCCATGGGCAACCTCTGCACGGAACAACGCAATACCCTGTCCGCGTAATTGAGCAGCTTCACGTTCAGCAGTTGCCGCAATTTTGATCGCATTACCATCTGCTTCTGCAGCTTTGGTTTTCGTAATCAATAGCGCCTGACCTTCGTTCTCAGCAGCTGCTTTTAAGTTGTTTGATGCCACCACGCGGCTCATAGAGCGCATAATTTCTTCATCGAAAGTAATATCATTTAACTGAAGATCCTGAAGGTGGTAACCCCAGCCATCTAAAACCTGGTCAATCTGCTCTTTTACATGCAATACAATTTCATTTCGCTGAGCCAACACATTTGCTTGTTTTTGTGTAGCTACATAAGCACGGATCGAACCTTCGATGGTTCTGATTAAAGCTTGCATCAGGTTTGTAGCATCAACGAATTTAAAGGCTACATTCTTAATCGTTTCTTCATCCTGGTTCACAACAGAATATAAAAGCATGGCTTTAAAATATACATTGGCCTGATCTTGCGTTACCGCCTGGAAAGATAACTCTACCGAGCGGTTCTGAATAGAAATGCGGGAGTAAATTTGCTCTATTAATGGGATTTTAAAATTTAAACCTGGTCTTAACTGACGGCGGTACTTACCGAAAACCGTTACCACCGCAATGGTTCCCTGTTTAACGGTAACAAATGAGCTGAGTAGGATAATGAATGCTACAATAGCTACAACGTAAATGGTGTATTGCATAATTAGATTTTTTTATGAAGTTATAAAAAAATAAATACAAACGATTCATCATCCATTTTCCAGTGTTCAAACAAAAGCCGTAAATTTTTGTCTTATGTTAAAAAAAACAGATCATGAATGTAAAACGCACTTTTGGAACCGTGTTAACGATATTGGGAATCATCGGCCTAATTTATGCCGGATATGGATTCGTAAACCACAGCCAAAATACAAGGGGATTAATGGTTTACGGTATTATCGGACTGATTTTCTTTGTATCAGGTATTGGATTGGTAAAGAATACGAAGGATGAGAGTTAGGTTAACCCTTCCTCCTATACTTTCTCGACAATAGAAAAAGTACAATTGCTGCGCCGATGGCCAGGCCAAGATAAATTCCATCTTTAAAATTTGCGGCATGAGTAGTGTCCAGAATAACAGCAATCATTTTTGTTTCTTTTTGTGTTTGATGATCTGGTATTGACTAAAGGCAACCAAAGATCCTGCTAAAATGATAATTCCTGCAGATAATAGATTCTTTGGATTTTGATTGATATAGTATGCTGCGGCCAAAACCATAAGTGCTGCTGCGATACCAATAATATAGTGAAGTATTAATCCCGTTTTCATAAGGCAAATATTCTGAATTAATTTGAGATTGATGTCGCAGAAGATTAATCTTTTAAGCTGATCTTGTTATTCTCAAATTTAAGTTGATGACCGACGAAATCAATATCAGTGAGTTCTTTGATGCGTTTAAAAGCCGCGTCGTTCTCATCAAGGGTTAGGCGGTTAATTTTATCCTGTTTAACGGATACTATATCTGCATATAAAAAATCGCCTTTGGCATTTATTTTTAGTTGAAGTAATGGGGCGATGCCGTTATTGCCTTTTAAGCTAAACATGCCATAAGTGCAAAAATTACCTAAACTGTAAGCGATAAATTTATTTTTATATACTTCAACTGCCCGGGTTACATGCGGGCCATGGCCCAAAACTACATCAGCACCCGCATCGATCACCGCATGTGCAAAAGCATAAACATTCCCTCTGTTTTCTTTATAAAAGATCTCGTTTTTACGGGGAACATGTTCAAACCTGGCTCCTTCGCCCCCGCCATGAAAAGAAACAATTACGATATCCGCCATTTTTTTTAAACGGGTAACCAATGCTTTTGCGCTGTCGACCTTGTTGATTGATACCGTATTCTCGTTAGGTGCAAAAGCACAGAAGGCATATTTAACGCTATCTTTTTCAAAAATTTCGAAAGGTTTGTTTACCTGGCCAGCGTAGTGAATTTGTAAAGAATCTAAAATTCTTGCTGTATTTTTTCTCCCCTTCGCATCAAAATCACCCACATGGTTGTTTGCAATGCTTAAAACGTTAAAACTTGCTTTTTTATAAATCTCCGCGTAACGTTCAGGCATTCTGAAGGCATAACAATTGTTAGGGTTAATGCCATTACATTTGTTAGAACTGCCTGAATTCAAAAAACAGCCTTCCAGGTTTCCAAATACAATATCACCTTTTAATAAACTATCTACCGCTTGAAAGCTGTTAATAGCATCATCAGGCGGTAGATTGATTTTGGAAGGAAAGGCCGAGCCGAGCATGATATCACCAACAGCGGTGATGGATATTGTATCCTTTATTTTCCTGATTGTGGTGTCTTGTTTGACCAATGGGGCTGCAACCTGTGCATTATTGCTGGTACAGCTGATCAGGGTAATTACAACAAAAGGTAATATTAAAATGGTGTTAATAAGCTTCATTAAGTGTGTATTGTATTTATGAAAGTCGTCATCTCAACTGAAGCACAGTCCCGAAGTTTCGGGAGAGAGATTTGCAGTAGATTTCTCATTGCGTTTCACTCCGCTCAAATGACGACCTGGAGTTGTGTTAAACAAAAAATCCTCCGAAATTTCTTTAGGAGGATTCTATATTTTTAGTAACTGTCAACTTAAAAACGTTAACCGCCAACTGAACTATTCTACTTCAAATTCTTTTTTAAACGATTCTAATACACGCCCGCCCTTGTAAAAGTAACGGCTATAATAAGGCTCGTTCAGGTTGCTGATTACTACGCCACGTGAGCTGGATGCATGTGCAAACCTGTTGTCACCAAGGTAGATACCAACGTGTGAAATACTTCTGCTTTTAATCTTGAAGAAAACCAGGTCGCCCTCTTTTAAATCTTCTTTAGATAAGGGATCTACCATGCTGAAAATATCGCGAGAATTTCTTCTGATGGTAGTGTTGAAAACTTTGTCGTAAATCGCTTTAGTAAAAGCCGAGCAATCAATGCCTCTTTTACTGTTTCCACCATAACTATATGGTGTTCCGATCCATTCGTATATAAATTTGTAGAGTTTTAAATTCGAGGTTGCATCTACCGCAACACCCATTACCTGCGAAAAATATTGTGATGCAAGGTTATCAGGGTCATTTAATTCTTTACCAGATTCTTTTGTTTTTGTTTGCGCAAATGCGGTTGAGAGCGTGCAGATAGCAATTAGGGTAGAAAACAAAATTTTTTTAATCATGTTATACAGTTATGTTTGGGTATTCACTTACACATTAACGTACACCACATGGGCTTATTGTTGGTTGTCAAAAGTATTGATTATACAAATGTTATCCAAATGTAATGTTATAAAAAGTGAAAGTTATTAACATTTTTGTTTTTTATCCACCGTTTTCAAACAGAAAATCAGCCTGAAACAATCTTTTTTTAAAAGTATTTTTGTTTTTGATATTCCATTTTGGTTTAAGATTGCCTTATTTTTAAATTGTGGAAATAAGCGCTAATGCAAAATTAAATTTCAGAATAAATTGAATACATATTATGATAAAGGGCGTTGATTTAATTATAAAAAATCTGCATCAAATGAGCGAAAGCACTTCTGGTTTGTATTTAATTGTAAAACAACTGTTAAATCTGATTTTAACCCCAATACCATGATGTTTTTACACTTAAAAGTGCCAAAAATTACAATAAAAAAATTAGATTTGCTGTCGCAAAAAACAAATACCCTAAAATGAGTGCAGTAGAAATAAATAAAGATACCTGGTTAAAGTGGTTTGAGTCGATGTTGCTGATGCGCAAATTCGAAGAGAAAACCGGCCAGTTATACGGACAACAAAAAATACGTGGCTTTTGTCATTTATACATTGGACAAGAAGCTGTAGTTGCAGGAGCAATATCTGCAATGCAAAAAGGCGATTCAATGATTACCACTTACCGTGATCATGCCCATGCCTTAGCTTTAGGAGTTAGTGCTGATAGTATTATGGCAGAAATGTACGGTAAAGCTACAGGTTGCTCTAAAGGTAAAGGTGGTTCAATGCACATGTTCAGTAAAGAGCATAACTTTTACGGTGGTCATGCAATTGTTGGCGGTCAGATTCCTCTAGGTGCTGGCGTTGCTTTTGCAGAAAAATATAAAGGTACCGATAACGTTAACATTTGTTATATGGGCGATGGTGCGGTGCGCCAGGGTGCATTAAACGAAACTTTTAACATGGCCATGCTTTGGAAATTGCCTGTTATTTTTGTTTGCGAAAACAATGGTTATGCAATGGGTACCTCGGTACAACGTACTACGAACATGACCGATATTTATAAAATTGGTTTAGGTTTTGATATGCCATGCGCACCAGTTGATGGTATGGATCCGGTTGCGGTTCACAACGCCATGGATGAGGCTATTCAACGTGCACGTAAAGGCGAAGGACCAACTTTCTTAGAAATGAGAACTTACCGTTACCGTGGTCACTCGATGTCCGATCCTGCTAAATACCGTACCAAAGAAGAATTAGAAGATTACAAAGCAAAAGATCCTGTTGAGCATGCAAGAGAAACTATTCTAAAAGAAAAGTATGCAGACGAAGCATGGATTGAAGAAGTAGAGGCTAAAGTAAAAGCAACTGTTGATCAGGCAGTGAAATTTGCTGAAGAATCTCCTTGGCCAGAAGCATCTGAATTATACAAAGATGTATATATGACCGAGAACTACCCTTACGTAATGGACTAATATTAATAAGATTTCAATTAATTAGATATAATGGCTGATGTAATTAAAATGCCCAAAATGAGCGACACCATGACCGAAGGGGTTTTGGCGAAGTGGCATAAAAAAGTGGGCGATAAAGTGAAAAGCGGCGATGTTTTGGCAGAAGTAGAAACTGACAAGGCAACAATGGATATGGAATCTTATTGGGATGGTACGCTTTTATACATAGGTGTAGAAGAGGGAACAGCTGTTCCTGTTGATGCCATCATGGCCGTTATCGGTAAAGAAGGTGAAGATTATAAAACTGCTCTGGAAGCAGAACAGTCGGCAAGTCCGAAGTCTGAAAGCAAAGACGATGCTCCAAAAGCTGAAGATAAAAAAGAGGAAGCTGCCCCTGCTCAAGGCGGTGGTTTAAGCGAAGAAGAATTGGCTGCTAAAGGTGTTACGGTGATCCGCATGCCTTTATTAAGCGATACCATGACTGAAGGCGTAATAGCCGAATGGCATAAAAAAGTTGGCGATAAAGTTAAGGATGATGATGTACTTGCTGATGTAGAAACCGATAAGGCAACTATGGAAGTAATGGGTTATGCAACCGGAACTTTATTACATATCGGTGTAGAAAAAGGCCAGGCTGCTAAAGTAAACGGAATTATCGCAATCGTTGGTCCCGAAGGAACAGATGTTAGCGGAATTTTGGCTGGAGGAGCTCAAAGCTCAAACGCTAAAGCTGAAGGCGGGGAAGAAGCTCCGAAAGAAGAAAAACAAGCTGCAACTGCTGATGCAAATACTTCTGCTCCTGTTGCAGAAAGTTCATCAGATAGCCGTGTTAAAGCATCTCCTTTGGCTAAGAAAATCGCTAAAGATAAAGGGATTGATTTAGCACAAGTTGCAGGTAGTGCAGAAGGTGGCCGTATCATTAAAAAAGATATCGAAAACTTTAAACCATCAGCTGCACCTGCTAAAGCAGAGTCTGCTTCAGCTCCGGCTGCTGAGAAAGCTGCTGCACCAGCACCAGTTATTCCTACTTACGTTGGCGAAGTTAAATTTACTGAAGCTCCGGTTTCGCAAATGCGTAAAGTAATTGCAAAACGTTTAGCAGAAAGTTTATTTACTGCTCCTCACTTCTACTTAACCATCAGTATTGATATGGATAATGCAATGGCTGCACGTACTGCAATCAATGCTGTTGCTCCGGTTAAGGTTTCTTTCAACGATATCGTTATTAAAGCGGTTGCGGTTGCCTTGAAAAAACACCCGGCTGTTAACTCATCATGGGGTGGCGATAAAATCAGGTTTAACGAGCATACCAATATTGGTGTAGCCATGGCTGTTGAAGACGGTTTATTGGTGCCAGTAGTACGTTTTGCTGATGGTAAATCATTATCACACATTTCTGCTGAAGTAAAAGATTTCGGTGGAAAAGCAAAAGCTAAAAAATTACAGCCAGCAGATTGGGAAGGTTCTACCTTTACCGTATCTAACTTAGGGATGTTCGGTATTGATGAGTTTACATCAATCATCAACTCTCCTGATGGTGCAATTTTATCAGTAGGCGCTATCCAGCAAGTTCCGGTTGTTAAAAACGGTGCTGTTGTTCCTGGTAATGTAATGAAATTGACTTTAGGTTGCGATCACCGTGTTGTTGATGGTGCAACAGGAGCACAATTCTTACAAACGTTAAAAGGTTTATTAGAAGAGCCAATCAGGTTATTGGCGTAATGCATTTGTCATCCTGAGCTTCTCGAAGGATCTCATTATAAAATTAAAAGCCATCCTTTCAGGGTGGCTTTTTTGCGTTTAAGGCTTTTAGTAAATGGCGACTTAATTTGCTATTTTTGATTAAACCTTAAACCAAAACAAATGAGGAAAATAATTCTTTTTGCTGCCTGTATTAGCGCGGTAGTTGCCTGTAAGCAAAAAAGTAGTTCGGAGAATGCCGATAATAAAGCTTTTGCTGCCATGTGTGAACAATATTATCAGGATGGATTAAAATTAAACCCGCTTAATGCTACATATATTGGCGATGAACGTTATAATGATCTTTTGGCCAACGATGGATCGCAGGCATATTTAAAAGAATTTAAAAGCTACAATCAGCGTTATCTGGAAAGCTTAGGTAAGTATGACCGCGAAAGTTTTGATGCAAACGATAAATTATCTTTCGACTACCTGAAAGATCAATTGGAAGTCAATTTGGAAGGTTTGAAATATCACTCAGAATATCTGCCATTTAACCAAATGATCGCTCTGCCCCTCACCATTGGTCAACTCGGTTCAGGAACGGGAGCCCAACCATTTAAAACCGTAAAAAATTATGAAGATTGGCTAAAGCGTGCCGCAGCGTTTTCGGTATGGGCAGATACTGCCATTGGAAATTTTAAAAAAGGTGTAACAGCAGGTATTGTATTGCCAAAAGCATTGGTGGTAAAAATGATTCCCCAGATGCAGGGTATGGTGGTAGCCAAACCTGAAGAAAGTTTGTTTTATGGCCCCATTAAGTTAATGCCAAACAGTTTTTCTGCAGCAGATAGAGAGAAATTAACAGGGGCGTACCGCAATTCGATTACCAATGTGATCATTCCAGCCTATAAAAAACTGGGCGATTACCTTCAAAATGAATATTTACCAAAAAGCCGTACAACATCTGGTTATTCTGCCATGCCTGGTGGCTTGGCCTGGTACACTTATCTGGTGAAACAACAAACCACTACTACCAAAACACCCGAAGAGATTTATCAAACAGGTTTAAAGGAGGTTGCCCGTATTAAAGGCCAAATGGATAGCATTAAAAATCTGGTAGGTTTTAAGGGCGATTTAAAAGCCTTTTTCGAGTACATGAAAACCGATAAAAAATTTATGCCTTATAAAACACCAAAAGAAATTTTAGATGCTTTTGAAAATATCCACCAGCGCATGAAACCCAATTTGAAAAAGATGTTTGACGTAGAACCTAAAACACCTTTCGAAATTCGCCAAACAGAGGCTTTCAGGGCAGCTTCGGCCAGTGCAGAGTACAATCAGGGTTCGGCTGACGGAACGAGGCCAGGGATATTTTATGTGCCGATTTTAGATGCAAAAACATTTAACACTACTTCGGGGATGGAATCCTTATTTCTGCACGAGGCAATTCCTGGCCACCATTACCAGATTTCTTTAACACAGGAGAATAAATCATTACCTAATTTCCGTCGTTTTGGTGGGCACAATGCTTATGTAGAAGGTTGGGCGTTGTATTGCGAATCTTTAGGGAAAGAATTAGGCCTTTATCAGGACCCTTACCAACACATGGGTGCTTTGGGTGATGAAATGCACCGGGCGATCCGTTTGGTTGTTGATGTAGCCATTCATAGCAAGAACATGAGCAGAGAAGCTGCGATTAAATATATGACGGATAATGAAGCCATCAGTACCGAAGGCGCTACAGCCGAAATAGAACGTTATATGGGGATGCCAGCACAGGCTTTGGGCTACAAAACCGGTGCCATGAAAATTCGCGAATTAAGGGCTAAATACGAAAAAGAGTTAGGACCTAAATTTAAACTGGCCGCTTTCCATACTGCTGTTTTAAAAGATGGATCGTTGCCGCTATCTGTTTTTGAAACAAAAATGGATGATTGGGCAGCAAGCCAGAAATAAGATCTATATATAGTTGTCCAAGAAGTCGTCATTTCGAGCAAAGTGAAACGCAGCCGAGAAATCTATCTAGATAGATCTCTCCATTCTGCGATGCTCCAGTCGAGATGACGATCATTATTTACGCCGTGGTTCGTGTCTGCAAGAACCGCTATTATCCCAATTCATCAAATTCCGAAACCCTTTTCCAATTACTTTGTTAATGATTAAAACACCCAAATCATGGACAGAGAAAAATTGATACAAGAAGCTTATTTAGTTGCGCATAAAATTGAAGAAAATGGCAATTTCCCTAATAACCCCACTTTGCCATTAATGATCTACAAAGGTACTTTCAGGTTACATCCTGACGATACGGAAGAGGTAATCAGAAAGGTTTTTGCGCAGAATGGTTATACCAATTCGTGGGTGGATGGCATTTTCGATTATCATCATTACCACAGTAATACGCACGAAGTGATGGGGGTATTCTGTGGCAAGGCCGATGTACAGTTTGGTGGCGATCACGGTGTTTGTATCGAACTGGATAAGGGCGATGTGATCATCATTCCGGCAGGTGTTGCACACAAAAAACTAAACTCAAGTGATGACTTTACCGTGGTGGCAGCCTACCCGAATGGTGCCGGGTATAACATGAAATATGGTACGGTAGAAGAGCGCCCTGAGGCTGATGATGACATTGCTAAAGTGAACAATCCGGATAGCGACCCTGTTTATGGAAGTAAAGGCCATTTGTTTGAGTGCTGGTACAATCAAAAATGCGAAAATGTGTAAAACTCTTTCGTTTTTACCGTCTAAAATTCTTTAATTTTCGGGTTTTAAATACACTATCCCTGATATAAATGAATTTTCGATATATATGTTCAGCATTAGCCCTCTCCGCAACCTTATTAACCGCCTGTTCAGGCAAAAAAGCTGAAGAGAAAAAGGCGGCAGAAAAAAAAATCCGCACCAAAGAAGATGACAAGGCCGATAGCCTTTTATTGGTTTACAATCCGGAAAAAGGAGATAAATGGATTGCTGATTTTGTAGATAACCTGCATAAGAAATTTGGCTTTAACGGCAATATGCTGGTGGCTAAAGACGGAAAAATCCTTTACGAAAAAGCCATTGGATGGGCTGACTATCTTCACCGCGATAGCCTTAACATTAACTCCGAGTTCGAGCTGGCTTCGATTACTAAAACCTTTACCGGCACAGCCATTATGCAATTGGTAGAAGCTGGAAAACTATCATTAAACGACAACGTAAAAAAGTTTTATCCGAATTTTCCTTACGATGGGATCACTGTAAAATTATTACTCTCTCACCGAAGCGGCATGATGAATTACGTGTACTTTATCGATGATATCTGGCGTAAAGAAAAGCGCAACATGAAAAAAGGAGTAACGAATCAGGAAGTGATGGATGTAATTGCCGAACGCAAACCTAATCCATACACCAAACCCGATAACCGTTTCCACTACAATAACTCAAACTTTATGGTTTTGGGTGCCATCATCGAAAAAGTAACCGGACAACGGTATTCACAGTATATGATGGAGCACGTATTTAAGCCAGCCGGATTAAAACATACTCACGTATATAGCACAACCGAATATGAAAAAATCCCGGTTGATGTGGTTGGTCACGATCGTACGTGGCGTTATTCTGTTGCACAAAACTTTTTGGATGGCCCCGTTGGAGATAAAGGTATTTACAGTACGGTACACGACCTGGTACTGTTTGATAAATATTTAAAAAATGGAAGATTGCTGACTCAAAAAAGCCTTGATTCTGCTTATACAGGTCACAATAAGCCCGTAAACGGACATTTTAACTATGGTTACGGCTGGAGGATGTTTGATGGCGAAAAAATGGATAAAGTAGTTTACCATACGGGTTGGTGGCATGGGTTCAGACATATTTATGTAAGAGATTTAAACAAAAACATCGTTATTGTGTTTTTAGGCAATCTGACTAACGGAAGTTTAATGCATCTCGACGATCTTTATAAACACTTCGATATGCCAATTATCCGTAAAGGGGCTTACCATGGTAACGGAAGTTTGCCAGGTTCGGATGAAGATTAATTTTTATGGCAAAAACAAAATGGATTATCGGCCCTGGTACATTAACCATCTATCCTAAAAGAAATTTAAGGATAGTTGGTGTTATCTTTTTTGTACTATTTGCGGCCTTTATTTTCTTTTTATCGAGATCGATCCAGGGTTATTCAACTGAACTCACCTTTGGATATTATGGACTTTTATTGTTAATTCCACTTTTGCTGATTTTTATTGCCGAAACGAAAGTCGTTTTTGATGGAAATAACAGAGTTTTGTATAAAAAGATTGCGTTTTTGCCTACAGGGTCGATCCCATTTGATGATATCGCTTCTGTTGAGCCTTACGAAATATTGGGCAGTGGTTACAATTACAGGCTTTTTAAAAAAAGTAACCGTCATGGTAAAGGATTAATTGTTTCCGGTGGTTACAGCAAAGCCAGTAGCCCTAACCTCATCCAGTTTCAACAAGAAGTATTGCCAAAAATTGATGAACTGGTTTTTGCCAATGCTCCCGTAATCCCTAAACAGGCCATTTACGACTTTCAGTTTTTTAAAGATGAAGGAGGCGTATACCTGTTGCGCGATAATAAGCTGGGCAGCTTGATCTTTGGATTCATTTTTATCGGCGCTACCGTTGCTATATTGCTTAATCCCGGCTTTATGGCTAACGAGAATGCTTTTAAAAGAATGTTTTTAAGCTACCTCCCCGCGGCCATTGGTTTCGGGCTTCTTTTTGCGGCAACTTCGAATTTCCGCTTTGATAAGAGCCAAAGAAAAATTATCCGATCTACATTTGCAGGCAGAGTAATAAAAGAATATCCCTTTGATGACCTGATCCGTTTTCAGGTGATCAGGAAAACAACCAATCTTATGTATTCAGGTACCGAAGTAAGGGCAGAGATTTTATTGCCTGCCAAAAACAAAGTAACCATCTTAAACCTTAAACACTTTACCGGCACTAAAAAAATTGAGCGCTTTCTGGATGAAGCGAATACGATTTTGGGCCGAATTTAGTTTTACTATAAATACTAACTGTTATGTTCGATAAATTATTTGCGGCTCAGCAAAAAGCCGAAGAAATTAAAAAACGCCTTGATACCATATCGGTATATGGAGAAGTTGAAAATGGTGCGATAAAAATCACTGCAACAGCAAATAAAGCCATTACCGCAGTAGCCATTGACGAAGAATTTTTAAAAAATGCAGATAAAGAGGAGTTGGAAGAACTTTTATTAACTGCTATTAACAAAGCCATGGCAAGTGCTGAACAGGTTAGCGCTGCCGAAATGCAGGCATCAGCACAGGATATGCTGGGTGGCTTAGGTGGCATGTTTGGTCAATAGTGCCATTCTCACTAAATCAATCTTGATTCCCAAATCTTACTACTTGATACTAAAATTATGAAATACACTTATTATGGCCAGTCTTGTTTCTTACTCGAAGCTGCTGGTAAAAAATTATTGTTCGATCCATTTATATCACATAACCCATTAGCTAAAAATATAGATATTAAGGCTATTGAGGCTGATTATATTTTGGTTAGTCATGGTCATGGAGATCATGTAGCCGATTTAGTAGCATTGGCCAAACAAACCCAGGCAACTGTTATTGCAATGCCTGAAATTACCGACTGGGCTTCGAAGCAAGGTGTAGAAAAAGTACATGGAATGAATTTTGGTAAATTTACTTTCGAATGGGGTGCTGTACGCATGGTACCTGCTACACATTCTTCTGGTTTACCCGACGGAAGTTATGGCGGTAACCCAGCCGGTTTTGTGCTGGAAGTAGAAGGTAAACAAATTTATTTTGCAGGTGATACTGGTTTAACCATCGAAATGAAGGTTTTGGCTGATATTTATAACCTGGATTATGCGATCTTACCAATCGGAGGAAATTACACCATGGATGTTGATGATGCCTTAATCGCCACTAAGTATTTTGATTGCGATAAGGTAATTGGTGTACATTATAATACTTTCCCTGTAATTGAAATTGATACCAAAGCTGCTTTGGATAAATTTGAGCGCGAAAAGAAAACTTTATTGTTACCTGAAATAGGTGAAACGATAAGCTTATAGTTCAATTATTCGTCATTTCGACTGAAGTGCAATCCCGAATATTCGGGAGAGAAATCTATCTCGAGGTAGATCTCTCCGCTACACTGCGTTCCGGTCGAGATGACGATTTTTTTTGCGAATTGCATGCTTAAGGAGTAATTCATGTAGCGTAAAAACAAAAAAGGGCCTCTAATTTTCATTAGAGACCCTTCAAATTATAAACCTGAACCTAATTCTTCTTAGCAGCTTCTTTATTTGCTTTGTAACGCATATCAGCTGTGCCATCTTTTTTAGTTGGACCAGCAACTTTAGTTACTGCTTTTGCTTTATTATCTTTAAAACGCATATCTGGCGTACCATCTGCTTTTACTTTAGCAGCTGTAGTAGTGGTTTTAGTCTCTACCTTTTTGGCCTCTTGTTTTACCCCTGCTTTTACCGGAGCAGTTGTTGTTTTTACTTCTTTTTTAGCAACCATTTTGGTTTTAGCTGCTGGCGCTGTTGCAGGTGTTTGAGCAAATGCTGTTGTTAAACCAAATGCTGCGATTGCGATTAAACTCAATAACTTTTTCATAATTTCTGATTTTTGTTTTACTCGTTTTTTTGTTGATATAAAATTCATTAATTGATATGAAGTTTTAATGAAGATAACGAATATTTTTATTTTTTTAATAAACCTAACTTATCGTGAAATTAATATTGATGTTGCATGGTACAGAGATAGGTTTTCCGAACAGGGTGGCCGGAATCCAATCCGGCGATTGGCGCAAAATCCTGATGGCTTCTTCAGCCAGGCTGATGTGAGGTGCAGAAATAATTTTTATATCTTCTATTTTGCCCGTACCGGACACCATAAAGGATAAGTATACCTTTCCCTGGTTTCTGTTGTTTCGGGCTTCTACAGGGTACCTGATACTTTTGGCCAAAAACATATAAAACTTCTTCATCCCACCCTGAAATGATGGCTCGGTTGTAATACCGGCTTTGGTTACCGGTTCTCCATTCCTGTCCAGATAGGTACTGTCAGTCAAGTTACCCTTTCCATCATAAAGTTCTTTTAGGGCAAGTTTACCATCTTCATAAAAGAGTTTCGATTCACCAACTTTATAGGCTTTCGCATAATGCTCACTCCATTTTGTATTGCCGTTTTTCCAGTATTGGATATGCGGTCCGTTAAGCTTATCTTCCTCAAATATTTTCGATTCTTTTGGTTTGCCATCAGCATCGAAATTTGTCCAAAGGCCTGTTTTTTTGTTATTGAGGTATAATCCTTTTAATAAAATTTTACCGTTTTCATATTCAAAATACCCGCCATTTAGCTTTTTTAGTTTACGATCGGCAAATGTCTCCGTTTTGATTAATTCCTGTTTCCAATTAAAAGTTGTTTTGAGCCAAACACTGTCTTTTTTGTACACTTTATATGTTTCAACCGGCTTAATTTTTTCTTTATAATAGTTTTCGCCAAAACTATAAGTAATCAGCGTATCACTTTTTTGGGCCATACATCCAATGGATATCAGGCAACATAAAATGAATATGGATAAGGTTTTCATGTTAATGTGCCGCCAGCCAGTTATCACCCTCACCAATTTCTACTACAATAGGAACGGTTAATTTAATAGCATTCGCCATTTTATCCTGTATAATGGCTTTCATTACGTCTTTTTCCGAGCGTAACACATCAAACACCAACTCATCATGTACCTGCATGGTCATGGTGGATTGCAGATGCTGTGCTTTCATTTCTTTATGGATATTGATCATGGCAATTTTGATCATATCTGCTGCCGAGCCCTGAATAGGTGCGTTAATGGCATTTCGTTCGGCAAAACCCCTTACCGTCTGATTGGCCGAGTTAATGTCTCTTAAATAGCGTCTTCTACCCATTATCGTTTCCACAAATCCGTTCTCCCGTGCAAAGTTCATGGTATCGCTCATGTAACGTTTAATGCCCGGGTATTGCTCAAAATATTGTTCTATAATTTCTGCTGCCTCTTTACGCGGAATGCCCAAATTCTGCGATAAACCAAAAGCAGATTGACCGTAGATGATCCCAAAGTTTACTGCTTTTGCATTTCTACGCTGGGTTCCGTCTACCTCTTCGATACTTACACCATATACTTTGGCGGCTGTGGCGGTGTGGATATCGATCCCTTTGTTAAAAGCATCGAGCATATTTTCTTCCTTACTGATTTCGGCAATAATGCGCAATTCGATCTGCGAATAATCGGCCGATAACAGGATATGGTTCTCATCTCGTGCAATAAAGGCTTTACGTACCTCTCTGCCACGTTCGCTGCGGATCGGAATATTCTGTAAGTTCGGATTGTTAGAGCTTAACCTGCCAGTAGCGGCTACTGCCTGATTGTAAGATGTGTGTACACGACCTGTTTTTGGGTTAACCATCAAAGGCAATGCATCAACGTAAGTTGATTTAAGCTTCTGTAGCTGGCGAAAATCTAAAATATCCTGTACAATATCACTTTTACTGGCTAAGGCTGTTAAAACATCTTCTCCGGTTTGATACTGACCAGTTTTAGTCTTTTTAGCTTTAGGATCAAGCTGAAGTTTATCAAACAGCACCTCTCCCAATTGTTTTGGCGAGGCCAGGTTAAATTTAATCCCTGCTTTGTCATATACATTCTGTTCGAACTTGATGATTTCGGTTTCAAGCTCTTTAGAATAGGCCTTTAAGGTTTCAATATCAATGCGAACACCTTCCTTTTCAATATCTGCCAATACATAAACCAAAGGATTCTCTATTTCTTCGGCCAGTTTAGCCGCGTTTAGTTCTTTTAATTTCGGCTCGAAAATGTGGGCCAACTGTAAGGTAACATCAGCATCTTCGGCTGCATAATCTACCACATCAATTACCGGTACATCACGCATGGTGCCCTGGTTTTTACCTTTTGCACCAATCAGTTTGGTAATGGAGATGGGCGAGTAACCCAAATAGTTCTCTGATAAAACATCCATGCCATGGCGGGTATCAGGATCTATTAAATAGTGTGCAAGCATCGTATCGAACAGTTTTCCTTGTACCTGAAGGCCATACCATTTTAATACCAGAATGTCGTATTTGGTATTCTGCCCGATTTTTTCGATAGCCTCATTCTCCAGCACTACCCTAAACTCATCAACAATAAGCTGGGCTTTTTCCCTTTCTGCCGGAACAGGGATATAATAACCTCTACCTGGTTTTATCGAGAAAGATAAACCCACTAAATCGGCCATGTTTGCATCAGTGCCTGTTGTTTCCGTATCGAACGAAATCCGTTTCTCGGCAAGCAATAATTTGATTAAATCGGCACGTTGCTCAGCGGTATCAACCAACTGGTAATCGTGTTCTGTATTTTCGATGGTTTTAGCCGGAAGTTTTTCAGCCGGTTCTTCTTCGAGCGTATTGGTATATTGAATGGCTTCACCAGCCTGGTTGCCAAATAAATCGGTTTGGGTGCCTTCCTGAAAACGGGCAGTGGTAACTGAAAATTCATCTCCAAATACCCTGCGGCCTAGCGTCCTGAATTCTAATTCGGTAAATAAGGGTTCTAATAAATCGCGACTCGGATCGCAAAGCTCTAAGCTCGCTTCATCCAACTCAACCGGAACATCCAATAAAATGGTAGCCAGTTTTTTAGAAAGCAAACCCTGTTCGGCAAAATTTTCTACGTTTTCGCGCTGCTTGCCTTTTAATTCGTGCGAGTTTTCGATAATTTTCTCCATCGAGCCATATTGTTTGATCAGCGCTTTTGCTGTTTTCTCGCCAATGCCTGGAATACCCGGGATGTTATCAACGGCATCGCCCCATAAACCCAGAATATCGATTACCTGTAACACATTTTCGATTTCCCATTTGGCCAATATTTCTTTTACACCCAATATTTCCATATCGTTACCCATACGGGCCGGTTTGTAAATAAAAATATTTTCAGAAACCAGTTGCGCAAAATCCTTATCTGGTGTCATACAGTATACCTGATAACCTTTTTGCTCCGCTTTTTTAGCCAGTGTACCAATAATATCATCGGCTTCGTAACCATCAGAAGTAATCACCGGGATATTAAAGCCGGTAATCAGTTTAATTACATAGGGCATTGCAGCAGCCAGATCTTCGGGCATTGCTTGTCGTTGGGCTTTATATGCCTCAAATGTAGTATGCCTTTCTGTTGGTGCCTCCGTATCGAAAACAACCGCGATATGTGTCGGTTTTTCTTTCTTCAAAACATCTAATAAGGTATTGGTAAAGCCCATCACTGCCGATGTATTGATACCCGTTGAAGTAAAACGGGGATTTTTACTTAATGCAAAATGCGCCCTGTACATTAGCGCCATACCGTCTAGGAGAAAGAGTTTTTTATTCATGTGGTTACACTGATTTTATGATTACACCGATAAATAGATTTACCGGATGATAAATTAACCAAAGTTAAAGGTTTAGAAGAGATATATACTCATTTTAACTTAAAAAGAACTCTAGTGTGATCATTACAAAATTAAAAAAGCAATGCAGTAAGATAGAATATAATAAGCCATATTTTATACGGAGATAGCCCAAAGACAAGGCGGTAAAAGCTTGTGAGATGACAAATATGATAAAGGCAGGATCACTAAGCGTTAAACCTTTAATATTGGATAAATGTATCAGGCCAAATATAATGGCAGAATAATAAAATAGATAACCAAATGACCGTTGTTGAAAAACCAGTCTTTTACGGACGTTCATCCGTTTAAAATATCCATGAAAAATTAGTGCTACAAGGAGAAAAAAGATATAGATTGACCAAGTGAGGTACTTACTGTTTATAAAATAAGCAGATATTAAAGCGAAGGTAAAGCATACAAAATAAATGGGCAGATACTTTTTGCGCAATTGCCATCTAAATAAAAATTCTTCTATTGTTGGAGCAATAATGCAGGCAATAAATAAGCTTGTTATAAACCCGTATTTTTTTAATAGATCGATTTTCTCTACATATTCTTTAATAATTTTAAAATGTGCCAGTATATAATAAGTGGCCATCACTAAACTTGCAAATAATAAATCAAGTATGAGCAGCCATAACATATCTCTCCAAAGAGATTTATTATCTTTACTAAGTTTTAAAAGTTTTGGCTTTTTTAAGAATTGCCAAAATGTAGAGCGTGTTTGTATCATTCTTATTTTGAATATTATTTTTGAATAACTTGCGTTATATCACGAGATTACTAACATATGAAGATTTTTAGCTTATTTATTTTATTTTTTTCAATAACCCTTACAATCCAGGCGCAGGATTTTATCGTTAAAAACAACGATGACGTGATTCGTGGAACGATAAAGGGGACCGATTATTTTTCAGTTTTTATCAGTGCTAATGATGAAGCTGATGTGATTTTGCCAGCAAAGGAGGTTAAAAATTTCTTCTGGAACGGCAATAGCTTTGTGAGCAAAGGTTTTGCAAACGGACGTAATTTCGAATACCGTTTTGTAAAAGTAATTGAAATGGGGACGGTTAATCTGTATTCTTTCGGTGGAGGTACTTTAGTGCCTGAGGCAAAAGAGAAAAAAGTAAGGTTCAGGCCGTCAGTAGGCATTGGAACCGGAACGGGTGGTTACGGTGGTATGGGCATGGGTGGAGGAATTAGCATTGGCGGTGGACGAAGTTCCGCTCCGGAGAGACCAGCAGGGGCACCTGCAGTCCGCTACTTTATCGAAAAGCCAGGTGCGGGGCCTTTACAGGAAGTGCCTATGAAAGCAATAACGGATGATGGCAGAAAGATGGAAGTTAGAAGTATTCTATTGCAAAAAATGGCCGATCAACCTGAAATAAGAGCTAAAGTAGAAGCAGGAACGGACTTTAATAGCAGGGATGTAATTGAATGGGTAAAGGATTATAATGCGGCTAAAAAGTAGACAGAATTAATGATAGATTTTAGGATTACAAGATCGTTTAAGTCATATTATCGTTCTTTAACTTTGCATAAATCGCCAGACTGATAAACCTATCATTTTTAATTTCGCAATTCTTCATCGTCTCCTGATAATCGAAGCCAAGTTTTCTCAGAATCTTTTTACTGTTTTCGTTTTCTGTTTCAACCATAGCCTCAATTTTTCTTAAGCTTAATTTCTCAAAGGCATAATCGCAAACCGGATTGGCTGCTTCTTTAATGATGCCCGTTCCCCAATATTCGGGTAGTAACCAAAAGCCAATTTCTGCCTTTTTATCGATTTTACTTAAGTCATTAAACCCGATGGCGCCATAGAATTTATGATTTCCTTTATCGCAGATGGCCCACCATATGCCTGCTTCGTTTTTTTGAAGGTCATTAAACCAGGTTAGTTGATCATGGGTTTCCTCCAGACTAGAATAACTTACGCCATAATAACGTATAACATCTGGGTGCGACAAGCCTTTAAATACGGATGCCAGATCGTTAGGATGAAATTGCCTCAATAAAAATCTATCAGTATATAGTGTATGTGAAGCAAACATTATCTTGCGCAACAGTTTAATAAATGGTCGTTCACCATTCCGGTGGCCTGCATATGGGCATAACAGATGGTGGTGCCAAAAAACTTAAAGCCACGTTTTTTCATGTCTTTGCTGATTCTATCCGACAGTTCGGTTCTTGGAGGAACATCACTCATTTTTTCAATATGGTTTTGGATCGGTTTACCCTCAGGAACAAAGCTCCACATGTATGTAGAGAAACTGCCAAATTCTTTCTGAATTTCGATAAACAGCTTTGCATTGGTAATGGCGCTATTTACTTTTAAACGGTTGCGGATAATACCTTCATCGTTCATCAGCCGTTCTACATCCTTTTCGGTAAAAGCAGCTATTTTCTTAACCTCGAAATCTGCAAAAGCTTTACGATAATTTTCTCGTCTGCGCAAAATGGTAATCCAGCTTAAACCAGCCTGCGCACCTTCCAGTATCAAAAATTCGAATAAAATTTTATCGTCGTAAACGGGCTTCCCCCATTCTTCATCGTGGTATTTGATGTAAAGTGGATCGGAAGTAGCCCAGGAGCAACGGCTTATTGAGTCCTTAGTCTTTAGTCCAGAGTCTTGAGTCATATTATGCGAATTTTGCAGGGTTTTTAATCATGAAGCTTAATAGTTTACTAATTTTTTCACATTGTGCATCCAAATGATTGAATTTTTCTTTAGAAATATAGTTACAGGCAAGGGCCACGTCTAACCAAACCTGAGTTTCACCATTCTCCATGTCTGCGTCTGATAATTTACTTGTAAAATGATTTGGGTACCTTCTCTTTTTATAAGCTTCGCCAATACTGCTACAAACAGATCTTGAAGATCTGCGGATCTGATCTACCAAACTATTTTGCTCTGATTTAGGAAAATCTTTTGTTAAGCTAAAGATATCCATCAGAAGAGTAAATCCTTTTTTATAGGCAATTAATTCTCTAAACTTTCCCATAGTTTTTTAAACTAATATAATAATTTGGGAAGAGAAATAGACTAAGGACTCTGGACTACAGACTCTGGACTAAGAAGAACTCAATTCATCCCAATACTCCACTGCTCTTCTATAATGAGGAATTACGATGCTGCCGCCCACGAGGTTGGCGATCATGAAGATTTCGTTCATTTCGTCGTTGTTTACGCCTGCATCGAAGCATTTGCCTAAATGATATTTAATGCAGTCATCACAGCGGAGCACCATTGATGCTACCAGTCCAAGCATTTCTTTTGTTTTAACATCCAGGGCTCCATCAGCATAGGAAGTGGTATCTAAAGCGAAAAAACGTTTAATATTCGTATTCGCTGTTTCCATAATCCTATCGTTCATTTTTTCGCGATAGCCGTTAAATTCTTCTACTAATTTTCCCATGATTAATTATTGAGTGATAAATTTTGAATGAGAGAATAACGTTAATATTAAATCTGATGGGTTTTAGTCGAGGTTGATTTCTTCCAGTGGATTCCAGAATACCTTTTTAAAGTTAACCACTTTATCGTTTTTAACTTCAATACCTTCCTGTTTTAACAGTTCTTCCATTAATTCGGGTGGTCTAAAATGGAATTTTCCAGTAAGGAGTCCGCTGCTGTTTACCACGCGGTGGGCAGGTACTTTAGGATGAGCGGTGCCGGCATAAAGCATGGCATGCCCAACCATCCGCGATGATTTTGCCGCGCCCAAACTTTTGGCAATTGCCCCATAAGAAGTAACTCTTCCTTTGGGGATCAATCGGGCAATCTCATAAACCTGCTCGTAGAAATTGGTATCCATTATTCAAAAGAAAATTGAATATAGTTAATATTTTTATCGTGTAACAGGTATTTTTTCTCGTAATAGGTTTTAATTGATAGCACTTCGTCAACCAGGTCCGAAGTATATAAATGATCCGTGTTTTTATGTACAGGCAGGCCTAATTCTGCAACCTTTTCGCAGGTGTAAGCGTATAACTGATCATTATCGGTTTTTAAATTAACGTTCCCTCCAGGTTTTAAAACCAGTTTATAACGGTTCAAAAATGCTGGGAATGTTAAACGTTTTTTCTCGCGGCTATCCTGTGGCTGTGGATCAGGGAAGGTAATCCATATTTCGTCAATTTCTCCTTCATTAAAATAATCCAGGATGTTTTCAATCTGTATCCTTAAAAAAGCAACATTATCTATGCCGTCTTCAATGGCTGTTTTAGCACCCCGCCAGATGCGGTTACCCTTATAATCTAATCCAATAAAATTTTTATCAGGAAATAACCTGGCTAAGTTTACCGAATATTCACCCTTGCCACAGGCGAGCTCGAGCACAATAGGGTTTTCGTTTTTAAAATGTTGTGAAGCCCAATTCCCTTTTAAAGCCTTTCCCGCGTCTAATTGATATACGTTTGCAAATGTTTCGATTTCTGCAAAACGCCTAAGTTTATCTTTACCCAAAAGTTTTTTTTCTGCAAAAATACAATTAAATCAATAACCCATGTTTCTTTTGCCAGAAAGATTCATGTCAATCTTGTTTAGGAATCGTATTTTTGTAACCTATAAAATTTACTGTGGAAAAAGAAGCTAAAATATATATTGCAGGCCATCGTGGTATGGTGGGTTCGGCCATTTACCGTAAACTGCAAAAAGAAGGTTACAGAAATATCATTGCCAAAACTTCGGATGAACTGGATTTGCGCAACCAGCAGGCCGTTACCGATTTCTTTGCTGAAGAAAAACCAGACTATGTATTTCTTGCTGCAGCGAAAGTTGGTGGTATTGTAGCAAACAATACTTATAGGGCAGATTTTCTTTATGAAAATTTGGCCATCCAGAATAATGTTATCCATAATGCTTATATAAGCGGGGTTAAAAAACTGATGTTTTTGGGCTCGAGTTGTATTTATCCTAAAATGGCTCCGCAACCGTTAAAGGAAGATTACCTATTAACCGGAACTTTAGAACATACCAACGAACCTTATGCTATAGCAAAAATTGCAGGGATTAAAATGTGCGATGCTTACCGCGATCAGTACGGCTGTAATTTTATTTCGGTAATGCCAACCAATCTTTATGGTTATAATGATAATTACCATCCACAAAATTCGCACGTTTTACCCGCGCTGATTCGTAAAGTTCACGAAGCAAAGGCGAATAACGAAAAGGAGGTTGTTGTTTGGGGATCGGGCTCGCCAATGCGTGAGTTTTTATTCGCAGATGATCTGGCTGATGCTTGTTATTTCCTGATGCAGAATTACAGCAAACCAAACCTGATTAACATTGGTACCGGACACGATTTAACTATTAAAGACCTCGCTTTGCTGATTAAAGAGGTGTTGGGTTTTGAAGGCGAACTGGTATTCGATGCAAACAAACCCGACGGAACGCCGCGTAAATTAATGGATGTAAGCAAACTGCATGATTTAGGCTGGAAACATAAAGTTGAATTAAGAGAAGGTATTGCAATGGCCTATCAGGATTTCGAAAGCAGGTACTAGTGTATTGAAGGAGAGAATGTTTTTAATCATGCTCTTTCATTCAAAATTCAATCACTCACGAATTCTCTAATTCAATCATTTTTATTATAGTTAAAATTTATATCTTTGATAAGATAAATCAATTTTACCTATATGACTTTAGTTCAGCTTGAATATATTGTTGCTGTTGATACTTACAGAAGTTTTGTAACCGCTGCCGATAAATGTTTTGTAACCCAGCCAACCCTAAGTATGCAGGTGCAAAAACTGGAAGAACTTATTAGTGTTAAAATTTTCGACCGAAGTAAACAGCCTGTAAGCCCGACTGAAATTGGCGCACAAATTATTGCGCAGGCCAGGATCATCTTACAAGAAAGCGGGAAAATAAAAGAGCTTATCAGCAGCCAGCAGCAGGATGTTTTAGGTGAATTAAGAATTGGCGTGATCCCAACAGTTGCCCCATATTTATTGCCAGAAGTAATTTCGGCCATGCTGGAGAAATATCCCGAACTGAAACTTTTAATCTGGGAATATACTACCGAAGATATTATCCATCATTTAAAAACAGGTGTGCTGGATTGTGGGATTTTAGCCACACCGCTAACCGATCCGAACATTACAGAAACACCTTTATATTACGAAAATTTTGTAAGCTATATCAGCAAAAACAGCAAGCTTTATAAAAAGAAAGCAGTTGATGCGGAAGACCTGAACGACGAAAACATCTGGCTCTTAAACGAAGGCCACTGCATGCGTAACCAGGTTTTAAATATCTGCCGCTCTACTAAAAATAACAGGTTACAGGGCTTAGAATACAATACCGGTAGTGTAGAAACTTTGGTGCGAATGGTCGATTTAAATGGTGGTGCCACCTTGCTTCCTGAACTAGCCATTGCAGAATTAAATGCGAAACAAAGCAGTAAAATTCGTCATTTTAAATCTCCCGAACCCGTTCGCGAAATTAGTCTGGTAACCCATAAAAACTTTATCAAAAAGCGAATGCTTAATGCGTTAAAAGATGAGATTTTAGAAATCATCCCTAAAGCTATGAAGCAAAAAAAGAAAAAAGATATTGTTGGGATTTAAGTTTCAACATACTCTGCGATCGTCATTATAAGAAGGCTTTATCAGCTGACGAAGCAATCTTTATGGTAGGACTCAAAAGCATAAAAGATTGCTTTGTCGTTCCTCCTCGCAATGACGACTTTTCGATAGGATTGGTTTATTTCGCAACCTTTTAAGCTAACTCCCTATCCTTATCCACATGATCAGCCAGTTTATAACTTTGGGCTTCAGGATTTTTATCTTCCAAAAAGATCAATATAATCAGCGAAATAATAGGAATTAAAAAGGAGATTAAAAACCAAAACCAGAATTTTCTACCAGTTCTTTTTGCTAAAAAACCAGCAAGTAACTGCGGCGATAGTAATAGCCCGAGTACAAGAGATCCGAGGATTATTTCTGGCATTTTTAATAGATTATTACCTTTATTTAAGCCCTAAGCTTATTGGTTTTGTTTTTCAACCGGCGGACCAGAAAGCAAACCTTTAATATCGCTTTCCACTTCTTCTTCCTCACCTTTTTTCTTTTTCTTGTTTTTGCCCTTTAGGCCTTTTCCGCTTAAACGTTCTTCTATAACTTTGTCATATTCAGACTGTTGCTCGGGTCTTAAAACATTGCGGATGTTTTTTGTGGTTTCGTTTTGTAGTTTGTAAAACTTATCTACATCCTCCTCACGTGAGTTTCCGGCCTGTTGTCTTTTAATTAAATCGGCTTGTTCTTTTGCCTGGTTAAAAGTGAAACTATAAATCACACTTTTTTGCGTAGCATTCAATTTTAACCTTTTATCCAGGTCGTCTACATTTTTTTGTGCAATTTCAGTAGGTGTAGGCATTTTGTTCTGCTGCGCGCTCACCCATCCATTTACACCAATAACAATTAAAAATAAAATTACAAGCCTTTTCATTTTAAACATTTAGTAGTGCGAAGTTACTTAATTATCTTAAAACAAGAAAGTCCCGATTTGCATCGGGACCTTTCTTAAATTTTATTGGAATTAGCTTACAAAGCTTTTTTGTAAAGTTCAGCAACTGCATCCCAGTTAACTACATTCCAGATTGCAGCTAAATAATCCGGACGTTTGTTCTGGTATTTTAAGTAATATGCATGTTCCCAAACATCAATACCTAAAATTGGAGTACCTTTTACTTCAGCGATGTCCATTAAAGGATTATCCTGGTTTGGAGTAGAAGAAACCTGAAGTTTTTTATCAGCACCAACTGATAACCAGGCCCAACCCGAACCGAAACGGGTAGCACCAGCTTCTTGTAATTTAGTTTTAAGCTCAGCAAACGAACCGAAAGTTTCGTTAATTGCTTTTGCTAAATCGCCAGTTGGCTCACCACCTTTATTTGGACCTAAAATGTTCCAGAATAGAGAGTGATTATAGTGACCACCACCATTGTTTCTAACAGCAGGAGGGAATTTTGAAATGTGTTTTACAATTTCTTCGATGCTAGAAGTTGCTTCTGGTTTACCTTCTAACGCTTTGTTTAAGTTGGTAACGTAAGCTTGATGATGTTTATCATGGTGGATTTCCATGGTAGTTTTATCAATATGCGGTTCTAATGCATCGGTTGCGTAGTGTAACGCAGGTAATTCAAAAGCCATAATGTTTATGTTTTAAGATTTAAAAATGTTTCTTGTAGCAAATATAACATTAGAACGTTAAGATTTGTTCATGTTATTATCATCAAATCGTTTTCTGCTCTGGTGTTGTAAAGTTAAAAGGTCTGAAAGTTGTAAGGTTCAGGTCGATAACTCCGGGATGGATTGGTTAAAAATGATTAATTTCTATTGGTTAATAGTTGATGGTTTGTTGGATCAATAGCATTTTCGGCCATTAAACGGTTAGGCCATGAGCCATCAACGCCTATCTCTTCTTCGCAAAAAAAACCTTCATTAGCGCTCCGCATTCTTCTGCCATCACTCCTCCCTTCAATACCGTTTTAGGATGGAGGAGACTTGCGTTTTTAGAAATAAAACCTCTTTTTTCTTCACGGGCGCCATAAACAATCCGGCCTATTTGTGTCCAGTAACTGGCGCCGGCACACATTACACAAGGCTCTATGGTAACATAAAGCGTACAATCTCTTAAATATTTTCCACCAATGGTTTGGGCGGCTGAGGTAAATGCCTGCATTTCGGCATGTGCGGTAACATCGTTAAAACGTTCGGTTAAGTTGTAACCACGGCCAATAATACGGTTTTTGCTTACCACAATAGCGCCTATAGGGATTTCGTCTTCTGCCTGGGCTTTTTTAGCTTCCTCCAGAGCCAGTTTCATATAATGGATGTCTTCTTCCCCGGGATTGGTATCTTCGAAATTATAAAAACTCATGGAGCAAATATAGGGTTTAAGCGGCAAAGACTTCCGAAGTTTCCGATGGGCATGGCGCAGGCGAATTTCGGAAGTTTAAAGGCTGGGCTGGTTAGATTTTTGGAGCGCAGTTTTAGTGCTTATCGGCTGCTGCAGTCCTGCTTTGCACTCCAAGTCCTCTCCCGGTGAAAAATCGGGATTGCGTGCTTTACGCTCCAATGAGGGCTATTTTGTGGGGTACGTGCTAAAAACTTCGGAAGTCAACTCCTAAACCAGCTTACTCCCATTCGGTACCTTGCTTTGTACTGCGGTTAACACAATATCTCCGTTTTCGTCGGCAAAACCCGTAACCAAAAACTCAGACATAAACTTGCCAATCTGCTTTTTAGGAAAGTTGATTACCCCAACAATCTGTTTGCCTGCCAATTCCTCCAGGGTATAATGTTTGGTAATCTGTGCACTACTCATTTTAATCCCGAACTCGCCAAAATCTACTTTTAGTTTATAGGCTGGTCTGCGGGCTTCAGGAAACGCATAGGCTTCCAATACTGTTCCCACTCTTAATTCTACTTTTTCAAAATCATCCCAGGTAATTTGTTCCATCGCTCAATTTAATATAATGATCAAAAATATACATTATTCAGCTAGGATTTAAATGCACTAAATCACATTGGCAGTATAAAAAATTTGCGATTTATATTTTTACCTCTATATTTATGCAACCGTTTGCATAACCAAGTATAAAATAATTTTTAACCATGTATTTATTAGGAATTGATTTAGGTACATCATCCATAAAAGTTGCCATTGTTGAGGTAGCTACACAAAAAAAAGTAGTTACAGTTCAATATCCCGAAGAGGAAACACCGATCAAATCCCTGCAAACTGGCTGGGCTGAGCAATCGCCTGATGAGTGGTGGCAAAATGTTCAGCAGGCCGTTCTTAAATTAAATGCCACAGGTTTATTCGATCCCAAGGAAATTAAAGCCATTGGTATTGCTTACCAAATGCATGGCCTGGTGGTGGTAGATCAAAAGCAGCAGGTACTGCGTGATAGCATTATCTGGTGCGATAGCAGGTCTGTTGAACTGGGCAATGAAGCTTTTGAAACCATTGGTCATGATAAATCTTTGAAACACCTGTTAAATTCTCCAGGAAATTTTACCGCCTCAAAACTGGCTTGGGTAAAAACAAATGAACCCGATATTTATAACCGTATTGATAAAATGATGCTGCCAGGCGATTTCATTGCCATGAAATTAACCGGCGAAATCACCACCAGTATTTCCGCGCTTTCAGAAGGTATTTTATGGGATTTTGAAAACCACGAAATTTCTAAAGATGTACTAAACTATTATGGCATTGATGAACAGCTTATTCCAACTGTAAAACCGCTGTTCTCAGCGCATGGTTATTTAAAAACTGATATTGCTGCTGCTTTAGGTTTAACTGCAGGTATTCCTGTTGCCTACAAATCTGGCGATCAGCCTAATAATGCACTTTCTTTAAATGTATTAAAACCGGGCGAGGTTGCTGCAACGGCAGGTACATCGGGTGTAATTTATGGCGTAAGCAACGATCTTACCTACGATAAACAATCGAGGGTAAATACCTTTGCCCATGTAACCTATTCAGCAGAAAAAAAGCATACAGGCGTGCTCCTTTGTATTAATGGTACAGGAAGTATGTACCGCTGGGCGAAACATAATTTTGCTCCCCAGGCTACCTATGCCGAACTGAACCAGCTGGCGGCAGATGCACCAATAGGAAGTAATGGATTAAAGGTTCTTCCTTTTGGTAATGGCGCCGAACGCATGTTAAACAACAAATATACCGGTGCTCAGCTATTGGGAATTGATTTAAATACACATAACCAATCAACAATTTTCAGGGCCATACAAGAAGGAATTGCATTTTCGTTTCGTTACGGATTGGATATTATGCGCGAAAATGGCATGGTACCTAAGGTAATCCGGGCTGGCCTTGCAAATCTGTTTTTAAGCGAAAATTTCGCGCAGACTTTCGTAGATGTTACGAGTATTCCGGTTGAGTTGTACGAAAACGATGGCAGTGTTGGAGCTGCGCTGGGAGCAGGGATTGGGGCCGGTATTTTTAACAGCGCGGAAGAAGCTTTTACGCAGCACGAGGCGATTAAAATGTTAAGCCCGAAAAATTCAGAAGCATACGAACCAATTTACCAGGATTGGAAAGCAATATTAGAGAAAGAGTTAATTGATAGATAAGGGTTCATGGATCATAGTTTAATTGTTCATAGCTAGGTGGGCTACGAACCATCAACCATGAATTAAAAGATGAACCATCAACAAAAAAACAAAAACACATGACAAAAGTAGTAACAGGAGCAAAAGAATTTTTTAAAGGGATTGAACAAGTTCAGTTTGAAGGCTTAACAAGCGATAATCCTTTAGCCTTTAGGTGGTACGATGCCAATAAAATTGTGGCAGGAAAAACCATGAACGAACATTTTAAATTTGCCTGTGCGTATTGGCACTCGTTTAATGGCAACGGTTCAGATCCATTTGGCGGCGCAACACATGTTTTTCCATGGGATGAAAAAAAAGATGCCGTAGAAAGGGCAAAGGATAAAATGGATGCTGCTTTTGAATTTATCACCAAAATGCAGATTCCTTATTACTGTTTCCACGATGTGGATGTGGTAGTTTATACTGATGATATTGCCGAAAATGAGCGCAGACTACAAACCCTGGTAGAATATGCCAAACAGAAACAAGCTGATAGTGGTGTAAAATTACTTTGGGGAACCGCCAATTTGTTCAGCCATAAGCGTTACATGAATGGAGCTTCTACTAATCCCGATTTTCATGTATTGGCCCATGGTGCTGCGCAGGTTAAAGCTGCCTTAGATGCCACAATTGCTTTAGGGGGAGAAAATTATGTTTTCTGGGGTGGTCGTGAAGGTTATATGAGCCTGTTGAACACCAATATGAAACGTGAGCAGGAGCATTTGGCTAAATTTTTACATGCGGCTAAAGATTATGCCCGTAAAGAAGGTTTTAAAGGAACTTTCTTTATCGAACCAAAGCCGTGCGAGCCTTCTAAACACCAGTACGATTATGATGCGGCAACGGTTAAGGGCTTTTTGCAACAATATGATCTGCTGGCCGATTTCAAATTAAATTTAGAGGTGAACCACGCTACCCTGGCTGGTCATACTTTTCAGCACGAATTACAGGTTGCCGTTGATAATGGCCTCTTGGGCTCTATTGATGCTAATCGTGGCGATTATCAGAACGGATGGGATACGGATCAGTTTCCGAATGATATTAATGAACTAACCGAAACCATGCTGATCATTTTAGAAGGCGGTGGTTTGCAAGGCGGTGGTGTAAACTTTGATGCAAAGATCCGCCGTAACTCTACCGATCCTAAAGATTTATTTTATGCACATGTTGGTGGCATGGACATATTTGCCCGCGCTTTGATCACTGCGGATGCCATTCTCCAAAAATCAGATTATAAAAAAATCAGGGCCGATCGTTATGCTTCTTTTGATAGTGGTAAAGGCGCAGATTTTGAACAGGGTAAGTTAACGTTAGAAGACCTCCGAAATTACGCTGCCGAAAACGGTGAACCAGAAGTACGTAGCGGAAAACAGGAATATTTAGAGAATCTGATCAACAGGTATATTTAAAACTATTTTTAATAGATAATATTCCGAGGCCTGTGGAGACACAGACCTCGGATGCGTAGTTGAAGACCTAAGGCTTGTTAAATAAAAAAAGCTGTCAGTCCTGAGGGAGATGAATGGTCTCAAAATATCGTCATTTCGACTGCAGTGGAGAAATCTTTGAGCCATGTTAAAAGATTTCTCTCCCGAATGTTCGGGATTGCACTTCAGTCGGAATGACAACCTTACTATAGAATCTGCCAATGGTAGCGCTTAGCATTTTGCAAATACATTGGAGGTTTAATGACAGTGCGTAGAATCGTCATTGCCAGCTCGACTGGCAATCGTAATGCCTTGGCAGGGGTTGCAGGTTGCATTAAGATTAGCTTCGCTGAGCACTTCGTTGTTCCAGCCTGCGCGGGAATGACCACCATTCTTTAGCATCTGTCATTGATAGCGTTATCGAAGGACATCTTTTTATTTAGCCAATGAGCTCAACCGCTTTTGTTTTATCTTATGAGATTCTCCATATTTGAAGAAGAAGTAAAATTAATAAATGTCAATTTAACATTTTTTAGTTTAAAAAAAAGCGGATATTATTTTATGATTTTATTACATTTAACTTTCTAAACCAAATAACCACTATTACATTAATGAAACACAACTTATTGGACACGAAGGATTACATTGTATTTGCAGTGTACTTCGTTATTGTGGCTGCTTACGGTCTGTACATCTACAACAAGAAGAAATCCGCATCCACAGGCTCAAAAGATTATTTCCTGGCTGAAGGTTCACTTACCTGGTGGGCCATAGGCGCATCCTTAATTGCATCGAATATTTCGGCCGAGCAGTTTATTGGAATGAGCGGATCGGGCTTTAAAATGGGATTAGCGATTGCAACATACGAGTGGATGGCTGCCCTTACCTTGGTAATTGTTGCCGTTTTCTTCATTCCGGTTTACCTGAAAAACAAAATTGCCACAATGCCGCAGTTTTTACATCAACGGTATAACGGAACCGTGGCCATGATTATGGCGGTGTTCTGGTTATTGTTATATGTAGTGGTAAATTTAACTTCAATCCTTTATTTGGGTGCTTTAGCAGTAAGCAGTATTTCGGGTTTTAATCTTACCTTTTGTATGTACGCCATTGCAGCTTTTGCCATTGTAATTACGCTGGGTGGAATGAAAGTAATTGGGTATACCGATGTTATCCAGGTGTTTTTCTTAATACTGGGTGGTTTAGCAACCACTTATTTAGCCTTAAATTTGGTTTCTACACATTATGGAACCTCAGGTATTTTTGAAGGTTATAGTTTAATGACTTCAAAAGCATCAGAACATTTTCATATGATTTTAAAGCCAGATAATGAAAATTATATCGATTTACCAGGATTAAGTGTCCTGGTAGGTGGGATGTGGATTGTGAACCTGAATTATTGGGGCTGCAACCAGTACATTACCCAACGTGCTTTAGGTGCTGATTTAAAAACGGCCCGCGGGGGTATCCTTTTCGCTGCATTTTTAAAACTATTAATGCCAATTATCGTGGTTTTACCCGGTATTGCCGCTTACGTATTATATAAAGATGGTGCTTTCCAATCAGAAATGCTGCAGGACGGATCGGTTAACCCTGATCGTGCTTACCCTGTATTGCTAAATTTATTGCCTGCAGGTTTAAAAGGTTTATCATTCGCTGCTTTAACCGCTGCAGTGGTGGCTTCTTTAGCGGGTAAAGCAAACAGCATTGCCACCATTTTTACCTTAGATATTTATAAAAAAGTATTAAAAACCGACGCGTCTGAAAAAAACCTTGTGTTAACGGGTAAAATTGCTGTAGTGATAGCGATGGCATTGGGTGTTTTAATCGCACCACATTTAGGCATCGATAAAAAAGGAGGATTCCAATATATTCAGGAGTACACTGGTTTTGTATCTCCGGGTATCTTTGCCATGTTTATATTGGGTTTCTTCTGGAAAAGAGCAACCTCTAATGCAGCACTTTTTGCAACCATTGGTGGTTTCGGTTTATCGTTGCTGTTAAAATTCCTTCCCGGCTGGACAGATCTTTCCTGGTTATCGGGTATGGGCTTCTCGGTTAAAAACGGAGCCGGCATTTACGAAATTCCTTTCTTAGATAGAATGGGTTTTGTATTCGTATTCTGTATTCTGGGCATGGTAATTATCAGTTTATTCGAAAATAAAAATGGCGTTAACCCTAAAGGATTGGAAATCGATTCGAAAATGTTTAAAACTACAACGGGTTTTGCTGTTGGTGCTTTGATTATTATTGGTTTATTAGTAGCCCTTTACGGTATTTACTGGTAGTATCGATTGGCTCGTGGTGACACGCACCAAGGCGATTAGTATATTTTAAAGCTTTCTGGGAAACTGGAAAGCTTTTTTGTTTTAGCAGTATTTTCAAAGTGGTTATTTGAGTGAAATAAAATTCAATTATATTTTTTGGAAAGCAGATACTGCAGCAGTTAGATAAAAATCTTCCTGCTCTCCGTTCTTTCCGGTGATAATTTGTGCTGGTTTAACGGTAGGCAGACCGGAACCACTGCGATCAGGTTTAGGTGGAGAGGAAAGCGCTGCTGGCTTCCGAAGTTTGCCAATGCCAGTGCCTTGGGAAACTTCGGAGATTTTCACAACAAGCCTATTTCTTATAAAATTGATTTGGTTCGTGGAGACACGAACCATGGCGTGGAAATTTTCGCAACAAGCCTATTTCTTTAGCCCTGATTGAAGCGGTTCCGATTTTTCATCGGAAGTAGCGGAAAGCAGGACTGCTGCATCCGATTAGCATTGCAACTGCGCTCCAAAAAATAAATATTTTGAATTTAAGACGATCTATAAGGATCAGTTATCTCTTTTGAAATTGATTTGTTTCGTGGAGACACGAACCATGGCGTGGTTTCTTATAAAATTAATTTGGTTCGTGTGTCCATGAACCAAGGCAGTGATTTAATCAATTATTGCGCACAAGGCCCGTCAGGGATTTCTTTGCTGATCTTGATCACCTTCGTAACCACTAATGTAGAATCAAAATCGGCAGAAACGGTAGCCGTATCGGTTTTTTTAAAATAACCTTCTAATTCTACATATACCGGCTCGTAAGGTTTTTCGAAGCCTAAATTGCTATAAGCCAGTTCTAATTTTTTTACGCTGTCGGTAACCCAATAATCACGGGTATCTTCGCAAAGGGTAAAAGATTTCATTTCTGGACCGAAACTATACAAACCTTTAACAATTTTCAGGTTACTTTTTTCTCCCTCGGCTTTATCGTTTCTACAAGCTGTAGCGGCCACGCCAAGGAGCACAACGAATACAATTGCTTGTTTAAATAACTTCATTTTATATGGATTGATTAATTTGATCGATCTTTTTAACACTTAAATTGGACGACAAAGCAGATGCCAAAAATGAGAAGATTCCTACAGTAACGAAAACTAAAACAAAATCTTTCCATTTTAAGCCGATAGGATAAGAACTTACCAGCGTTTTATTTTCTTCGCCCATTTTAATCAGGCCGTAAGTGTGCTGAAAATAGTAAAAAATAAGGCCGATAATTAAGCCCAGCACACAGCCCGACATGGTAATCATCATACCCTCGAATAAAAATATACGTTTGATTAATTTTTTCCCGGCACCTAAGCTGCTCAGGATGGCAACATCCTTCACTTTATCTATTACTAACATGGTTAACGACCCTATGATATTAAATATAGCAATAATGAGGATAAAAGTAAGAATAATATATACAGCCCATTTTTCTGTGTTTAAAATGTGGTAAAGCGATTTGTTCTGTTCTGCCTGGTTTTTTACCTCATAATCTTTTCCGGCTTTTTCTATAACTTCTTTCTGAAAACCGTCTAAATCTACCCCAGGTTGCAGGTTAATCTCAATTGCAGACACATTTTTCTCTTCGCCCAGCAACTCGCGGGCAAAATCTAATGGTACAATAATGCCATTATCAAAATCCTGCTGCACCTCGAAAACACCACTTACCCGGATGCTTTTAGCCACAAAATCATCGGCTGGGTTTAAACTGTTCGGTACGATATCTTTTTTTGGCGAATAAATTTCAAGCTCGGTAAAAGGATCTACCGTATTTACGGCCAGATAACTTTGAAGGGCCGAACCGATAACCGCATTATTGCCACTTTTGTTATGAAGTATAAAACGACCTTCTTTAATGGTACTGTCTAATTTAGTGTTTTTTAAATAATCGGGGCTAACGCCTTTCACCATACCAACGGCTTGTTTATTATTGTATTTTAACAGTGCGTTTTCCTGTAATACTTCTGTAAAGGCAGCAACATCCTTATTTTTTTTAAGCTGGTTAAAATAAGTGGTATTCGGGTCGAAGGTTTTTCCTTTAGCAGGGGTAATGGCAATTTGAGGAGTAATGGTATCGAACATGTTCAACACCACTGTTTCTAAACCGTTAAATACCGAAAGAATAATAATTAATGCCGCACTGCCTACCATTACACCAACCATTGATATGCCCGATATCAGGTTAATGGCATTGGTAGATTTTTTGGCAAAAAGATACCTTTTGGCAATATAAAACGATGTATTCACAGCGGTAAAGATAGTAAAAGATGGATGAGGTAAGATGGAATATGTGAGATGGATATTACCATCATCCTTTTTCCATCACCCACCTTACATTTAAAAAAACGGGTTATGTTGCTTTTCGAAACCAATGCTTGTAGCTGGTCCGTGGCCAGGGTAAACTTTGGTTTCATCAGGTAATACAAAAAGTTTATCCGAAATGTTTTGGATTAATTGCTGATGGTTTCCTCCGGGCAAATCGCTGCGACCGATGCTGCCATAAAAAAGTACATCACCACCCATTAAAATATGATCAGCAGCACTGTAAAAGCACAAATGCGCCGGCGAATGACCAGGGGCAAATATTAAACTTAAAGTGCTGTTGCCAAAAGATATGGTTCCGGTTTCAGGCAGAAAGGTATCGGGCTGCGGCGAAACCTCATAACGGGTAAAACCCATTGATGGTGCATATCCGGGTATTGCATTTAAAATCGGCAATTCACCTTCGTGGAACTGCGGTTTTAAGCCATAGGTGTCAAAAATAAACTTATTGCCAAAAACATGATCGAGATGGCAATGCGTATTTAACAATAAAACGGGTGTAAGATTTTCCTGTTTAATGAAAGCGGCAATTTCGTTCTGCTCAAAACCTTCATACATGCCCGGATCAATAATGACACATTCTTTGGTTTCATCGTAAAGCAGATAAGTATTTTCGCTGTAAGCGTTAAAGGTGAAGGTTTTTACGGTAATCATAGTTTTTAAAACAGGTCTTAAATTAATTTTTCCACTTAAAAGTGGCGATGAGCGTGTCGATATCTTTTTTAATAAAATTAACAACGGGTGCTATCGAGTCGTATTGTGGTCGCTCATTAAAATACAGGGCACCCCTAAAATAATGTTTGGCGCTATCCGTTAAAAAAAACTGAACAGATGAGGCCGTATTTCCTTCTATGGCATAATAAATGCCATAAACCTTGCGACCGGGGTAATTAATGACCTTTTGATCGATGGCACTTGCCTTTATGGTATGCTTAAAAGCAAGTTTCCGGGCGTCTTCTACCATTTCATCATATGCTCCTTTACCTGATACATCATAATAAGTCAGGTGCAAAAAGCCATTAAATTGTTTAAAATGGAGGTTGTACCAGTTCTTTCTGGCATCGCGACTCAGATCCTGCTCTACAGTTGCGTATGTAGGATACTTAAAACTAAAAGGAACCGGTTCGGTAAATGGAGTATATTCTTTTTTGGGAAATACAATCCTGAAATAAGCCCTGGGTTTAGGACTATAATCGTGGTTTTGACAGGCGGTTATGCATAAAAGTAACACAAGCGGTAAAAAAATCAATTCTTTTAATTTCATAACGTTCTATCAAAGATTGCTTCGTCCTTCCTCCTCGCCATGACGATAAGTTAAGTTATTTATTCCAGATGGCCCAGGCTTTTTCGGCCTGTTTGTATAACATTTCCAGTCCGTTTTTAATAGCAGCGCCCTGTGCAGCAGCTTTAGCCAAAAATACGGTTTCTAATGGATTATATACCAGATCGTAAGCTAAATGAGCAGGCCCGAGCTGGCTGTAATCAATTTCAGGAAAGGTATCAACATTTGGCGACATTCCCAATGGGGTGGTGTTGATCAATAAATGGTGTGAGGCCAAAATTTCGGGTGTAATCGCTGCATATAAAATAGCACCCTCAACAGGTTTGCGTACCACCACCTGGTATTCGATGTTTAGTTTTTCTAAAACATATTTTACCGCTTTGGCTGCTCCTCCATCACCAAAAACCAGCGCTTTTGTATGTTGTGAACCTAGCAGTGGTGTTAATGAGGCTTCAAAGCCATAGGCATCGGTATTGTAACCTTTTAAATAATTATTGCCTTCGAAACTTTTAACGGAAATGCAATTTACGGCACCAATTTTCTCTGCAGCTTCATCCACTTCGTTTAAATAACAAAGTACATTTACCTTGTGAGGGATGGTTACATTGAGGCCACAAAGTGAAGGATTTTCAATCAGCAGATCGGGAAGCGATTTGATATCTTCGATGGGGAAAAGTTCATATTGATGATCGGCTATGCCCTCATTTAAAAACTTTTCGGTAAAATATTTTTTGGAGAAAGAATGAGATAATGGATATCCGATTAAGCCGTATGTTTTCATATTGATATAAACAAGCAAACCTTACAGGTTTTTGAAACCTGTAAGGTTTATTTAACTATGCGCCTCGTAATGACGAATTTTATCTTTTATTTAACCTGGTTCAGGAAATAATCGAAAGTATCTCCACGTAAGCCTAAACGAATGGTTTCTAAAGGAATTACTTCTGCAGGGGCAATATTGCCCAGGTTTACATTGCTGCCGATTAATTTGATAAACCAAACCTGCTGCTCTTTTTGTGGTGCTTCCCAGATAATGGTTTCTTCAGGAATCTGTGTTAAAATTTCATCCACCAAACCCTCACGTACTTCACCGCTTCCCCGGTAAATACCAACGTTACCGCCTTCACGGGCTTCGGCAATTACTTTCCACGATCCTGCTTCAAGCTCTGCCTGCATCAGTTTAATCCACTTGTATGGGGCAAATATCTTTGCAGCATCTTTACTTCCCACTTCCGAAATTACAGTAACCTGTTTTGAAAGTTCGCGGATAAACTCACACTTTTTATCATGTTCGATCTCGATAGAACCATCAGAAACTTCTGCATATTCCATTCCGTACTGGTCTAAAATACGCTGATAATCCGAAAATTGGTTACGGATGATAAAGGCTTCAAATAAGGTTCCGCCAAAATAAGTCGGGATACCTGCACTTTTATATAAAGCTAATTTTTCTTTAAGGTTTGGTGTTACATGTGATGTTGCCCAACCTAATTTTACGATATCTGTATGTACGCCGGCAACTTCAATAAAATCTTCTACCTGGCGTAGGCTCAATCCCTTATCCATAACCATTGTTAAGCCTTTTTGGCGTGGTTTAGCTGGACGTTCGGGAACGTTTAATAATGGATAATTCATATGCGTACAAAAGTGAAAAAAATTTTGAGATTTATTTGTTAAATTTTTCTCACAAGGTCGTTATCTTATATATCTGTTTATAACGTTCAAAATGGCACTATTATCCTGCAATTGCGGTAGATATTCGAACAAAATATAGTGTTTGTCAGGATCGGTTGTTAAAGCTGTTTCCAGGTATCCCAGCGCATCACTATAATTACCCATGGCAAAAAGATAAGCCACCATGCGATAATAGAGTTCGGCTGCTTCGGGATTATTTTTAATTGCCTCGGCCATGGTTTCTGATGCTTCCAGTAATTTTCCCTGCTCGTAAAGCACCGTGCTGAAATCTAACCAGGCTTCAATATCCATCGGATTAAATTCCAGTACTTTTTCGTAAGCTTCAATTGATTCGTCAATCTGGCCTAGTTTATAATAAGCATCGGCCATAGCAAACCAGAAATCTGGATTTTCGGCTTCTAAATCAATTGCTTTTTTATAAAAATGAAGCGATTCGAAATAGCGTTCTTCAAAATTCAGCGTAACACCGATTCCAAACCAGGCATCTGCCATTTTTGGATCCATTTTTACCGATTTTTTATAATAAGAACGTGCTTCGTCCATTTTCTCCAGCTTTTCGTAACACTCGCCAATGGCACAATAAGTGTCCGCATTAGGCGGTTCATATTCGAAAGTCTGTTTATAAACCTCAATCGCCTCGTCGTATTTATCCAACTGCACCAATGCATTTCCTTTGTTAAAATAAGCCGAGCTGAAATCTTCTTTAATTAAAATGGCGTAATCGTAAGCATCGATTGCTTTTTCGAAAAGATTCAGTTTATGAAAACTGTTGCCCAGGTTATACCATGCCGCATACGAATACGGATCGGTATCGATATATTGCTGATAAAATTTAATGCTTTCTTCCTGCTTGTCTAAAACATCGTAACAAAAAGCCAGCTCATACAAACCATCCTGGTTTTCCATATTTTGCTCTAAACTCAGCTTAATATAGGTAATGGCGCTTTCATAATCACTCATGCTCTGGTAAACATAAGCCATCTGCAACAAAATTTCATCCGTACTTTCGGCCAGGCCTAAAGCTTTTTCATAATTTTCAAGTGCCTCATCATAACGTTCGGTATTTTGAAAAATATTACCGCGCAGCAAATAGATATCCGGTTCTGATGGTTCTAAAAGTTCAGCCTTTTGCAAAGCAATAAAAGCCTGCTCGTTGTTGTTGGTTAAAATGTAAAGATGAGCCTGTTTGATTAAAAAAACAGTTGCATAAGGGTGTTGACTGATGGCAAAATCAACTACCTGCAAAGCTTTTACCGGATCATTTTTTTCAATGTAAAAATCTACAATGTATTCAAAAGCGCCTGCATCGAAAAAATACTGATCCTGATTACGGAGCATTTCTTCGTAACGTTCTACTGAGCGTTGTGCGTCTTCGTTGGATTCAAAAAAGAATTCTTCTTCCATATATTATACTATTAAAGAACCGTGCCAATTAGCAGAAAAACACATTATAAGTTTACCAATTTAAATTATTCGTTTTTTAAATAATTATTAACATCAATGGGTTAAAACAATGTAAATAGCTGAATATAAAGCGTATTAACTGTGATTAAGATGTGTGGATAATCGATAGATTTTTTGCAACATCGCGGTTCCTTTTCCCTTCTTTTACAAAAATACTATAAATTTATGGGATATACGTAATCAAGAAGTCATGAAAGGATTGATCATTTTTGCCCTGTTTTTAGTCGGTTTTACTACAAACAGCTTTGCACAAAGTAATGATGAAAGTGCGGTTAAGGAAGCCGTTAATCATCTATTTGCCGGAATGAAAACAACCGACAGTGTTTTAACCAGATCAGCTTTTGCCACCGGGGCGGTAATGCAAACTATTGTAAGTAAGGATGGAAAAGTAAGCGTTAGAACAGAATCTGTTAATGATTTTGTTAAACTTATTGGTACACCACATCAAGAAATATACGATGAACGAGTGGTGTTTACCAAAATATTAATTGATGGGCCGCTGGCCTCTGTATGGACGGATTATAAGTTTTATGTAGGTGAAAAATTTAGCCATTGCGGGGTTAACTCCTTTCAATTGGTAAAGGGTGGTAAAGGCTGGCAAATTGTTTATATTATTGATACGAGGAGAAAGGACAATTGTAAGTAGGTTTTACTGTTGGTTTATTTTTTTGGATAGCAAAACCTGTGTGTAAATTATTGCTAGCCGGGCTTTACCATTGTTGTTGCTACTATTCGGGGTTACTATTTGCCAACGTGAAAGCCGTTCCATAGGAATGCTTGCTGGGTAGAAAAAACAATATTTACGTGTTTTTTTTGTTCCGTAGGAACGTTTGGTAAAAGAAAGGCCAACGATGTTTCCATGTCAGCCCTTTTAAAAATGTGATTTAATTTCTTATTCTTTTCCTAAATCTGCAGCTCCCTTCTTAAACAGTTCTGCCTGTTTGTTTAGGTTGGTTTTTGCATCGCCACTTGCTGCTGCTGCCTGCTTTGTTTTAGCCTGGGCGGTTGCGGTGTAAGCGCCAGCCAGTTGTTTGTTTAAAAACGTTTGCAGTTTTAATCTTTCTATTGCGCTGCTAATGTTATTGATGCCTTTTTCAGTAATCGTTGGGTTTGTATTTGCCCTTAAATACTGGAAATACTGACCAATTACACCAAAAATTTTATTGCGGTCGCCGGTTAACATAATGTTTTCGTAAAATGCCTGGTGTTCGTCTTTCGGATCGCTGATGTATAACGATGCGATAGAAGGTGCAATGTGTTCCTTGGTATCAGCATCCAATGCAGATAATGCAGCAATGCTTTCTTGTGGTGCCAGTTTGGCCAAACCACCAATACCAGCAGCAAGCACTTTGTACGATCTGTCTTTCAGGCTTTCTAACATCAAAGCTTTGTAAGCCTGATCCCCGGTTTCAGACAACTTTACAATTGCAGCTGATCTTACTTCAGTGTCTTTATCGGTTTTAGCCATTTGAAGCAAAACGGGTAAAGCAGCCGGTTTGATGCTGGCATCTTCCAGGTTAATCCCGTCGATACTTAATACACGTAAATCGCCCGATTTATCTTTTAATCCTTCCAGCAATACCTGCTGACCGCTTTTGGCTTTGCTTTGCATAATAAACTGTAAAGCCTCAATTCTGTTGGCATAACTTGGTGCATTTTTGTACTGAAAATAATAGTTTTCGGCTGTTTTATTATCATTTGTTTCACCCACAATGATTTTATCCACATCAAAATCGATTAAATCGGGTTTAGTGCCTACTTCAAAACTAAAATTCTGCTCACGGCTATTGATCAGGATATCTTTTCTGATTTTTTTACCGCCTGCATAAATATCTATTTTTACTGGTAAAGTAAAAATTTGCACGCTCGAATCCTGTGTTTGTTTCACTTTAATGGTTGCCTTGCCATTTTCGTAACCATAATCTATACTTAAAATCGGGTGGCCGCCATTGTAATACCACTGGTTAAAATAAGGGCTCCAATCTTTACCGGTAACATCTTCCATCGCTAAGCGCAATTGGTGTGTTTCGCCGTTTTTAAAGGCATTTGTAGTTAAGTAGCGATTAAGTGATTTGTAAAAAGCTGCATCGCCCATTTGGTTTTTCAACGCATATAAAATGATCGAACCTTTTGCATAACTCACATTATCGAACATATCTTCTTTATCGTTGTAATAAAAACGGGCCAGAACCGGGCTTTCGCCTTTTTTAGTCGATCCTAAATACGATTGTAGCTTTTCGTAACGCGATTTATCTTCTGCATCCTTTCCAGCATCATGCCCATGCCAGATAACTTCGCCAAAAGTAGCGAAAGATTCGTTCATGGTTAAGTTAGACCACGATTCGGCCGTAACATAATCGCCAAACCATTGGTGAAAAAGTTCGTGTGCAATGGTTCCTTCTTCATTGCCATCTAATAATTCGCGGTCTGTTTTCTGTACCTGCTCCCCGTGTAAAGTTGCTGTGGTGTTTTCCATAGCTCCCGAAACATAATCTCTGGCCACCACCTGCGAATATTTATTCCATGGATAATCTACGCCCAAAATATTGCTGTAAAACTGGATCATATCAGGCGTTTTTCCGAAAATCTGTTTGGCATATGGGGCAAATTTTGGTTCCAGGTAATAATTTACCTCTTTGCCCTTGTAAGTATCTTTCGTAACCTTAAACTCACCAATGGCCATCATAAATAAATATGGCGAATGTGGCAGGTCCATTTTCCAGGTGTCGGTTCTTGTGCCATCAGCATTGGCTTTCTGACTAACCAATTTCCCGTTAGAAAGTGTAGTGTACTTCGACTTTACGGTCATCGAAATTTCTTCGGTGGTTTTCTGATCCGGTTTATCTATCGTTGGGAACCAGGCTGATGATGATTCCGTTTCACCTTGCGTCCAGATTTGGGTCGGTTTATTTTTATCGGTACCATCCGGGTTGATAAAATACAGGCCTTTGGCATCGGTTATGGCTGCACTTCCTTTTACTTTCAGCTCGTCAGGTTTGGCCGTATAAGCAATGTAAACTGTGTATTTTTCGGTATTGGTATATTTTTTATCCAGGGTGATGTACAATTTATTGTCGTTGTACACATATTTAAGCGGGGTATTCCCTTTAGTTCCAACCAGGGCAACGGTTTTAATATCCATTCCCTGTGCATCAAGCGTTAAAGAATCTGTTGCGTAAAAGTGTGGTTTTAGGGTTACCCATTCTTTTCCATAAAGGTAACGTTTTGCATAATCGAAAGATACATCAAGTTTGGTATGTACCAGATCGTTAACCTTAGTTGCCGTTACACGGTAAACGCTAAGGTTAGTTGATTTTTCTACGGGCTGCTCCTGTGCAAAAAGTGGATTAGCCATAAAAGCTGAAGCCAATATTACCCCACAGGCAATAAATTTTTTATTCATTTTTTAAGATTTAATAAGTCAGTTTTATGCAAGCAAGATATTAAGAATTGTGGTATAATTAATGCTTTTGGTGTAACTTGCTTTATTTTAGTTTGTTGCGGTTGGGGTTACGGTAAAGCCTAAAGTTTGCAAGCCTTTTATCAGCCCTTCATCTCCAACTAAATGTCCTGCGCCTACCGCAATAAATAACGATTGTTTTTGCATCAGCACTGGTAGCTGGTCTAACCACCTTTTGTTGCGGTTTTTTAATAACTCGGTCATAAACTCTTTGTTTTCTTCATCAAAAGCCTTAAAAAAAGTGGTCAGCTTATCCATATCCTGCGCTAAATAATACCTTTTAAGTTCTTCCATTTTTTGTTTGCTTTTAGCAATTTCCCTGAGCGATTTTAGCAGTGCCTTTTTTTGTTTCTGCAAGTCATTATCAAATAAAAGTGCTCCCTGGTACTCGGCTGTTTCCAGGCCTAATACAGATTTATCATTTTTTTTAGCGTATTGCTGAAAGCTGTCGTCAATGCCGTTACTTAATCCTTTCTGCAGATCCGGGTCATCAAATAAGGCTACCATGATCGATACCATAGCGGGCTTAAAATTATTGAGCTGTTTTAGCTCAAAATTTGGTTGTTTGCTTTGAAAATATTGTTCTACCTCTTTGTATTCGGCCTTTGTTAGTAAACTATCCAGCGTATTATTTTTCATAATCAGAAATGGCCCTAACTTAGTCTGCACGGTACTGTCCATCACAATTTCGCCAACTACAGCATCAACCGATTTTAGTTTTTCCTGCAAAACCTTCATGGTGTCTGCAAATTTTGCATTCACTAAATGATGGGTACCGAACAGGTAGGATGGCTTTTTTAAGCCATTACCCGAAATTTCCCATAAAAGTGAATTGGTAGCCTTTTTGGATTGTGCCTGAAGGGCAAAATTAAATCCTATAAAAAGGATAAGGAGTAATTTTATTTTTTTCATAAAAATGAGAGGTTTAACCGATTAGTATTATTCTAAACTACAATATTTACCTCGCAAAGCAAAAATTAGTCAATTATATGCGCCATTTTTCTTTAAAGCAGGATATTAATGATTATGATAATTTAAGCACCGGAATGTAACCTGCTTTACCTTATTTTTTTGTTTTTTTGTGTAAATCGTTAAAGATATGACTACAGATATTCAATCCATTTTAAATAATTTGGGCATAAAAGCAGATAATGCTGCTTATAGTACAGGAAGCAATTGGGGCGGAGCATCGAACACAGGTAACTTAGAAAGTTATTCGCCTGTGGATGGTAAACTGATTGCTTCGGCAAAAGTTGCAAGTGTTGCCGATTATGATGCTGTTGTAGGAAAAGCACAGTTGGCTTTTAATGACTGGCGGACTGTTCCTGCTCCGAAAAGGGGAGAAATTGTGCGTCAGTTTGGCGATAGCCTTCGGGAAAATAAAGAGGCTTTGGGTACCCTGGTTTCTTACGAGATGGGAAAGAGTTTGCAGGAAGGATTGGGTGAAGTGCAGGAAATGATCGATATCTGTGATTTTGCAGTCGGGTTATCGAGGCAGCTTTATGGTTTAACGATGCACAGCGAACGTCCAAGCCACCGCATGTACGAACAATGGCACCCGCTGGGTATTGTAGGCATTATTTCTGCATTTAACTTTCCGGTAGCAGTTTGGAGCTGGAATACTGCTTTAGCACTGGTTTGTGGTAATGTTTGCATCTGGAAACCATCAGAAAAAACGCCTCTAACCGCTATTGCCTGTCAGCATATTATAGCAAAGGTTTTTAAAGAGAATGATATTGCGGAAGGCGTGTGTAATTTAATTTTAGGCGACCGTGAAGTTGGTGAATTAATGACGAATGATGGCCGAATTCCATTAATTTCTGCTACAGGATCTACCCGCATGGGCAAAGCCGTTGGTGCTGCTGTTGGTGCGCGTTTAGGTAAGAGTTTATTGGAACTTGGCGGGAATAATGCGATCATCATTTCTGAACATGCAGATCTGGATATGAGTTTAATTGGTGCAGTATTTGGTGCGGTTGGTACCGCCGGGCAGCGTTGTACCTCAACCCGGAGGTTAATTATCCACGAAAGTGTTTACGATGCTTTTACTGCTAAACTTATTAAAGCTTACGGGCAATTACGGATTGGCGATCCGTTAGATCAAAATAACCATGTTGGACCACTGATTGATACGGATGCGGTTGCTGCATATTTAGATTCGATTGAAAAGTGTAAGGCCGAAGGTGGCAATTTCGTAGTAGAAGGCGGTGCTTTAACGGGCGATGCTTATGCCAGCGGATGTTATGTGAAACCTTGTATTGCCGAAGTGCAGAATGATTTTAAAATTGTTCAGCATGAAACATTTGCACCAATTTTATACCTGATTAAATATAAAACATTAGATGATGCCATTGCACTGCAAAACGGTGTACCACAAGGTTTATCATCGGCTATTATGACCTTAAATTTAAGGGAAGCAGAACAATTTTTATCAGCGAAAGGTTCAGATTGCGGTATCGCCAATGTAAATATAGGTACCTCTGGAGCCGAAATTGGCGGTGCATTTGGAGGTGAAAAAGAAACAGGTGGTGGCAGAGAAAGCGGATCGGATGCCTGGAGGGCTTATATGCGCAGGCAAACGAATACGATTAATTATTCGAATACTTTGCCTTTAGCGCAGGGGATTAAATTTGATTTGTAATATGGTACGATTGTCCTCGTTTGTAACGGGGATGCATGAAAAAGACGTTTTTATTGCCAATATTGGCCTGGATTTGTAATCCAGGTCTTCGCTTGGATCAGTTACCAGGATTATAAATCCTGAGGATGAAAGACAGAATTGTAAATCCCGGTTTGCGTAAAATCTTTTTTGATTATGGGCAATCGTTGTAAGATTGCTTCGTCGGCAGCAAAAGCCTTCTCGCAATAACGGTAGTAGCAAAAAAAGCCGCTGAACTTTAAATTCAGCGGCTTTGTGGTAAAATATATGATGGAGTTAGAATAGTTTCTCTAATAAATCTACCTGTATATCATCGTAACGGGATTTGTTATTACTTGCCAAAAGTGATTTTCCGGTTAGTCTGATAATAGTTTCCTGAGCAGTAAAACCGGTCATGTTTATTTTGGACGCTACACCCTGTACAGCCTGGTGTGTAACGGTACTGCCTTCTAATTTTAACGATGCACCATCTTTTACACTTGTTGATAAATTAACGGTATTGGCCTTAATATCTGCCGATGCATCATCATTTAAAACAATGCTTAAGTTTAATAAATTGAAATTTCCGGCGGTGCTCACAGTTGAAGTATTTGATGCTTCGATTGCAGATAGGTTATTTACGTGGGCAATTACCGTTAAAGTCTTTGTATTAAAAGAACTGATCCTCAATTCTGCACCCTGTTGTTGTACCAAAGCATTTTTGGTGTAGTATTGGTCGTAAACCTCAACGCTTTCTTTAGCATCCTGAACGAGGATTAATTTTACATTTCCTGATACCACGATTTTGCTGATGTTTTTAACGCTTGTTAAAGCGGTATAGCTGGCATTTTTTTCTGATGCGTTTGCGACTACGGTTGCGCTACTTAAAGTAACCATTACTAATGCAGCTGCGAATAAATTTTTGATAGAAGTTTTCATGACCTTAATATTTTATGTTTATAAATCTTTGCTTTAAATCCCTAATTATTAGGTGGTTTTGTAATTAAGACTGCGGTTGGCCGAAAACGTTTCAGCGAAATACGGGCAATTATACCATGCACTTGTATTTATAGACGAACGCCAAAATAACCTATACGAAAAGGGGTTGGTTTTTTGAAACATCGACAAACAAAAAAAGCCGCTCTGTTTAAAGAGCGGCTTTTAAGGGAAGAAGGTTAGCTTAAAGTTTTTTAATGAGCAGGTAACTCTTGGTATCGTTCCAGAAATAATCATTTTCATTATTTTCGTGGTAAGTACTTTCCAGAGAGGTGATAACTATGGTATATTGATACCCATTGATGTTTTTAGAAGCACTCATCAGCTTTGCGGGATAAAGAAATTCCTGCTTTTTATTGGTGGGCTTTAAAGCACCTTTTTGATATGCTTTAACTGCCTGATCGAACACTGTTTTTAATTCGATGAGCAAGGCCGGCTGGTTATTAACCGTTAACGAAATTTTCGTATTGTTTTTATCTGTTGTTAAATCTGTACCATAAAGACGCGTTACTTTTTGCTCCGGATATCCGTTTAGTTCGATCAGGTAATCATAACCTTTAATATTTAAAATCTGGTTCTCATCATTTTGCAGGATAATGGTAACACCGGAATCATATTCCTTATCATTTTTAACTTTAAAAACTGCCAGGGCTGTATCTACCTTGTTCATGCGCATGGTATAGCGGTAGTTATTGGTGGCATCTATCTTTTTTTCGATTTTGCTGAGGTCTTTTTTGGTAAAGGGCTGCAACGTTTTTAATCCGTGTGTATATACCAGGTACCTGATTACAGCAGGTTTTTCTTTAATATCGTCTTTTTTATTGCTGTTCATAATTCGCTTTAAACGGCTGACCTGCGAAAATTTTGAAACCGAAAAAGCACTTTGCGGACCGTATGTAGCCACTAATGAAATGATGCACAGGCTAATCGGGATCACCTTAATGTTCTGCTTCTTACTAAAAAGAAAATAGACAGTTATACCCACCAGCCATAAAGCCAATGCCGTTAAAATATACCTGCTTTCGGTAATGCCGTAATGGCCAACCCTTTTCCAAATGGCAAGTAATAACAGCACCACTAACGGAATCATCATCACATAGAAGAACCTGGAAAATAATTTAATCCAACTGTTGCCTGCCGTTTCTTTAACCGGGTAAACCAACAACAAGGATAAAATTCCGAATACTGCGTAACCTAAAATCAGGCTCGATACCAAACCTTTTGGTAGTTCCCATAACAGGGCAATTTTGAGCTCGTATACCAGTAAAATAGCTAAATAAATAGTCACCAAAGGAATAAGTACAAACTGGGCAAATATTTTTAAACCTTTTGGGTAGCTTCGGTCCTCCTCTAACCATTTATAATCGCTTGGGATTCCTGCTAAAAAAAAGATAGTGTTAAATCCGGCACCAATAATGGCAAATAAAGTCATATACGTTTGCCATCTAATATTAGCATTAAACAATCCGTTTATGGCAACCAAAGCAATCGCTAAGCCAGCATATAGTACAGCCGAATAAAGTGCTGAGGTGAGAAAACGGAGGAAAAGAGCTTTGTTAAACTGCCAGAAACCATTTACATTCTCCTGGCCAATAAAAGGTGCAAATGCCACCAGCAAATGAAAAGCAAAAGCAAATAAGAAAATGCGGTAAAGATCTGCTGAATAGTTTGTTGGATCGAGACTAAAATAAAGCAGAACACTAAGCAGCAAGCCACCCAAGCGCAGTAGCCACTTTTTCTTTAACGAATACTGGTTACGTTCAGCAATTAAATCGAGTGCTAATACAAGCGTAAGTGCCAGGTTTAAAATGGCAATCGCCTTTATTAATTGATCTTCCAGATGCTCGTTTTGTTCTGAATGATTCCGATAATCAGAAATATGGATATAATAACACCAGCATATGGTGGCCGCAACTGCAAAGATAAATTGTAAAGGGAAACGTTTAATTACAGTTAGAAACCCATTGTAAAGCTGTTGAAGAGAGGGTAATTTCATTTTATTTTTTTATTTAAAGATATCATCTTTTGTGCTTAGAGACTAAAGATCAGTTTTTAATTTGTTAAAAAAAGTTAAACCATTGCTCGTAACTAATATATTAGTTTTATATTCGGGCAACAAAACCAAATCTTCTCTATGAAACGTCTATTACTCTCGTTATGCTTTTTAGTTTTGATCACCTCCTACTCAAAAGCACAGAGCCTCCACACCATTAAAGGCCGAACGATTGATACCGCATCTACAACCCTTTTGGCCGGAACTTCCGTGGCCGTTTTAAATGCAAAGGATTCTACGCTGGTAAAATTTATCAGAACAGCTGAAAATGGCTCTTTTGAACTTAGCGGCATCAAAAACGGAAAATTTATCCTGCTGGTTTCCTATCCAAAATATGCCGATTTCGTTGATCATTTTACCTTAGATTCTACCACGCAGGTTAAGGATTATGGAAAGATTAACCTTACGGGAATGGCTAAAATTCTGGCTGATGTAATTATTAAGGGAAACCGTACCGCCATTAAAATTAAAGGCGATACCACCGAATTTGACCCTAAAGCTTATAATATCGAACCCAACTCGAAAGTGGAAGACCTGATTAAGCAGTTTCCGGGTTTCCAGGTGGATAAAGACGGAAAAATTACAGCCCAGGGCAAAACCGTTCCGAAAGTACTGGTAGATGGGGAAGAGTTTTTTGGCGACGACCCTACCCTGGTTACCAAAAACCTGCGTGCTGATATGGTAGAATCTGTTCAGCTTTATGATAAAGCCAGCGATCAGGCCAGTTTTACAGGTATTGATGATGGCGAAAAAACCAAAACACTGAACATAAAACTTAAAGAAGATAAAAAGAACGGTTATTTCGGTAAAGTGCAGGGCGGTTATGGTACCAAAGATTTTTATCAGGGCCAGGCGATGTTCAATAAATTCTGGGGGAAAAAGAAATTTTCTGCCTATGGTATTTTAGGCAATAACGGAACGGTAGGTTTAGGCTGGGATGACCGCGATAAATATAGCGGATCGAGCGGTTTAACCATAAGCGATGATGGTGGCATGTATTTCAGTTATGGTGGTGGTGATGACCTCGACTCTTACAGTGGCCAGTATAATGGGGTAGGTTTGCCGGTAGCCAGAACGGGTGGTTTACATTTTGATAATAAGTGGAATAAAGACAAAGAATCAATCAATACCAATTACAAAATCGGTTCGATCAGGGTAAAAGGTAGCCGGAATTCAATCAGTCAGAATAATTTAGAATCAGGCACGCAGTTTAGCACTTCTGATGAAGATTTTGATAACGACATGTTCAGGCAAAAACTGGATGCAACTTATGAGTTGAAAATTGATACCACTTTAACCATGAAAGTGAGTGTTGATGGAGCCCTGAAAAAAAGCAACACCGCGAATCATTATAAAACGGAAACAAATGGAGAAAACAACTATTTCTTAAATTCGTCAGATAGAACGGTCAGTAACGAGGCGGATGATCAGAATTTTAATATGAATGTGTTGCTAACCAAAAAGCTCAAGAAAAAGGGTCGTACATTATCATTAAATCTCAACCAATCGATCAATAAAAATAATACTGAAGGTTATTTAGATTCAAAGAATACAAATAGGATTATAGAAACAGGCTTAAAAGTTGATAGTCTTACCAACCAGTTTAAAGTAAATGATGTTACCAACAACTCCTTCAAATTAAATGCAGCTTATACCGAGCCACTCTCTAAAACCTTAACGGTAATTGTAAACTATGGTTTAACTTTAATGAACGGAAAATCAGACCGTAAATCTTTCAATCAATCTGGTAGCGGTAGATATGATATTCTAGATACTTTATACAGCAATAACTTCGAACTAAACCAGACCATTAACCAGGGAGGTGCCATTTTCAATTATAAAAAAGGCAAAACGGTCATCAACTTCGGATCTAAATTTAGTGGTGTAAACTTTAAACAGGATGATGTTTACCACAACAGCACATACATCCGGAATTTTGTAAATTACATGCCTCAGGCTTCTTATCAGTATCGTTTTTCTCAGCAAAAATCACTCAGGATCAATTATAATGGGAATACCAATCAGCCTTCGCTCGATCAGCTACAGCCGGTTAGGGTAAATAGCGACCCTTTTAATCAGGTTAAAGGAAATCAGGATTTAAGGCCATCCTTCAGAAGCAGTGTTAATGCAAGTTACAACTCTTACAAGGTGTTAACCAATCAATCAATCTGGTTAAGCGGTTCTTACAGTTTTACCTCAAACCCGATCATTAGCGATGTAAACACCGATGGTGTTGGTAAAAGCACTTACAGTTATACCAATTTCTCGGATAAAATGCAGACTAATTTTTACCTGTATGGACAAATTGGTAGAAAAATTAAGTTTCTGGATATGAACATCGGTTTAAACCTGGATGCGAACGGAAATTCTAACTATAACTACATCACCACTAAAGAGGTCAGGAAGCTAAACAACACTAAAAACTACAATTATGGTGGAGGGTTAAATATTTCGAAATATGTAGAAAAGAAGTACAGCTTTTATGGTCGTTTTGGTCCAACGTATAACATGTCGAGGGTAAGTATAGGTACAAACAGCGATGGCTGGGGATTGGGTGGTTATTTCTCCGGAAATGTGCAGTTGCCGGTTAAATTCGAAATCTCTACGGATGGAGAGTACCAGTATAATGGAAAAACACAGGTGCTTAACAAGAATTTTGAACGTTTTATCTGGAATGCCTCATTGAGCAAAAAATTCTTCAAAACGGATAATTTAAAATTCTCTCTAACCGTAAACGATATTTTAAACCAAAATGTAGGGTTTGATCGTTCGGCTACCAATACCACCATCAGCGAAACCCGGAATACAACCATTCAGCGGTATTTTATGTTCTCGGTATCATGGGACTTCAACAAAATGGGCGGCGGCGTTAAAACACAAAAATAATCATGAAAACTACACTAAAATATATCATCCTATTTGCTGTTATTTTCATCAGCAGCGATCTTTTTGCTCAAAACATACACTTTATACAAAACGGGGTTGTTGAATTCGAAAAAAGATCGAACATGTATGCTTTGATCAAAAAGAAAATCAATAAGGATAATGAAAGCTATATGAATGAGGCTTTTGAAATGTACAAAAAAAACAATCCGCAGTTTAAAGTGGCCAAAAGTACGTTAAGCTTTAACAAGGATAAAAGTTTATATAAATGGCCAACGGTAGAAGAAACTGCGAATAACAACTGGATCTCATCGGATGTACTGGCTGATTTAAAAAATACCATAGCTACAAATTTCGATCTGCAAAGCAGTGCGACACAGAAAAATGTATATGAAGACGTTTACCTCGTTAAAGACAGCGTAAGGAAAATTAACTGGAAAATTACCGATGAGACCCGCGAAATTGCTGGTTACGAATGCCGCAGGGCAAATGCCATTATTATGGATTCGGTTTATGTAGTGGCTTATTATAGTAACCAGATTGCTGTTTCCGGCGGCCCTGAATCTTTTACAGGCTTACCAGGGATGATTTTAGGTTTAGCTTTACCACACGAAAATGTAACCTGGTTTGCCACGAAAGTAACAGAAGTTACCGTGCCCGAAAAAGACCTGCTGGCCCCTACAAAGGGAAAACCGACCGATAATAAAGGATTAAAAGCCATATTACTTGGTGCAATGAAAAACTGGGGTGAATACGCACATCCTATTTTTAAAGCCTTTTCACTTTAGCACGATGAATTAGGTTCTTATAATTATGCTTAGTTTAGCATAATCAATAAGATAACATGTACAGTGCACTTTATAACCACATTAATAAATTTATAGATTTGAGTACCGGTGAACAAGAAATTCTTGCATCGATGCTCAAATCTTTTTCTGTTAAAAAGAAAGCCTTTTTGTTAACAGAAGGACAAACCTGCAGGGCCAATTATTTTGTAGTAAAGGGTTGTTTGAGGCTTTATTTTATTGATATAAAAGGTGCCGAACAAACCACCCAGTTCGCCATCGAAAATTGGTGGATAACCGACCTTACCAGTTTCCTGTTTCAAAACCCTTCCGAATTTTATATCCAGGCCGCCGAAGCTACTGAGGTGATTGCCATTGAACAACATCATTATGATGAAATGTTCCTGAAGTTGCCCAAACTGGAAAGATATTTCAGGCTAATTTTGCAGAAAAATCACCAGGCCTCCCAACGGAGGATAAAATTCCTGTACAGTCAAACCGCCGAAGAGAGATACCGCCATTTTAACAGTTTATTTCCTGAATTTGTACAACGTGTACCACAATATATGCTGGCTTCTTACCTGGGTTTTACGCCTGAGTTTTTGAGTAAAATCAGGGCGAAGAAATAGTGGCTTTAACCGCAAAGTACGCAGAGTTGAATTTACAGTTTTTTGCATCATTTCGACTGGAGCGCAGCGAAATGGAGAAATCTATAAGTTCCGTTTACATTTACCTGCATTCATCCTCTTTATTCGTATTTCCGGGGCAAAAAAAATAATATTTGGTGGGGCACCAAAGAACGAATTAAATTTCTCTACTGCGGTCGAAATAAAGGATCGCCTAAATTTTATCGGGCGGCTTTTAAATAGCGGTTTGGCAGGCCTTGTAAACCTACTTAGCGTCTTTTGCAAAACCTTTACACCCTTTCAGGTTACAAAATTCATTTCTTAAACTACATTAAGTTTTTTGATTATTGGGATGCCGACCTTTACATCGTAATCAAAAAACAAGTAAAATGGAAAGTAGAATTGATATCCCAAAAGTAGAACCTGCAGCTTATCAGGCCATGTATGGTTTAGAAAAATATTTATCAACCAGCAAGTTAGATCCGATCCTTTTAGAGTTGATTAAAATGCGTGCTTCGCAGATTAACGGTTGTGCTTTTTGCTTAAATATGCACTCAACCGATGCGCGTAAAATAGGTGAAACTGAGCAACGTTTATACCTATTAAATGCCTGGAAAGAAACCACTTTATTTACTGAACAGGAAAAAGCAGTTTTGGCTTTAACAGAAGAAGTAACCTTAATCACTCATCACGTTTCTGATGCCACTTACCAAAAAGTAGCAGGCTTTTTTAATGAGCAGGAGGTAGCGCAGATTATTATGGCTATTGTTACCATTAATGCCTGGAACAGGCTGGCGATTACCGCTAAAGTAATGGTAGGATAGTTATATTTTTCAGACCTATGAGGTTTTTAAAACCTCATAGGTCTATTAAAAAAAATATTGAATTTTTGTCGTTTACAAACGATAAAATTGTGTGGCTATTTATGCACTCGTTTGGAAACGAGCGCAAACATTTAGGTCTAATTTTGCGCTCCGCTAATCTCTTTCAATCCTTCATATACCAACCTTGCCACTTCTTTTGCTCCATCTGGCTGGAAATGCGTATTGTCTTTCTGTCCTTTCGGATAAGCTTGATATTTACCTGAATCTAAATTCATGAAATAATGTTTGCTTACAAATTCGTTTCCTTTGGTGCTGAAAAAATCAGCTGAAAGTGAGGTTAGATCGATTATGGGAACATTTAATTCTTTAGCCACATCTTTTACCGCCTGTGGATATTCGCCATGTGTGCTACCTAGCTTTCCGTCCTTCCATGGGTAATTACGGGTAACTGGCGTAATGAGGATCGGTAAAGCGCCTTTTTCCCTGGTTTCTTTCACATACATCCTCAAAAAGTCTTTATATCCCGGAATATCCACGTAACGTTCGGGTTTGTCTTTTGCCGCATCATTATGTCCAAACTGGATCAATACCAGGTCGTTATTTTCAAGGGTTGACAAAACATCTTTCCATCTGCCCTCTTCAAAAAATGTTCGGGTGCTTCTGCCGCCTTTTGCTTTATCAACCACTATGGCACTGTCACTTTTAATCAGATGCTTTAAGCTTTTTAAGTTGTTTTTGTTCAAAAACTGTTGAAAAACCTGTCCCCAGCCCGTAATAGGATATTTCTTTTGCATATAGCCTTCATCCAAAGTATAATCGGCAACGGTAGAATCACCGATCAAATAAACTTTAACCGGCTTGGGTTTAATATTAAAGGCCATTAATACAATGGCAAGTGCAGATGCTGCAACAAGGTATTTATACTTTTTCATCATATTTTATTTTAAAGGCTCTACATGGAACCAATCATATTCGGTAATTCCTGAGTCGTTTGTCTGAGTATCCCTGATGGCAAATATCCCTATTTTTGCACCGATCCATTGTCCGGCGGTAGCTTGAAATTCGTCTCCGGCATTGTTGAAACTTATTCCATCTTCACTGTAACTGAATTGGCATTTTGCCCCTGTAGAAACTTTTACACGAAGGTAAACTGAACCCGATTGTAGTTTGGCAATTTCTTTTTCATTTTCTGTTTTTCCTTTGTCGGCATTTTGACAAATACCATACACAAGATAAAATCCATCTTTTTTGCTTTTGATACTGACCTCGGCATAACTTCTTCCCATGATTACCAAACCCGTTTTTTCATTTTCCAGTTTAGGATTAGGTTTAAACAAAAGTTTTGTGGTTGCCGTAAATTCTTCTGCGGGGAATTTTTGCATTAACAAATTAGGTACATCCCACAGATTTTTCCCGTCATCAGGAATTTTCGAGGTATATAATTTTAACACACCTTTTGCTGCATCGGTAAATAACCAGGTAGGCTGCGGGTTGGCCTGCCATTGCCATTGCAAGCCCAATTGAGCAGTTTCAAACTCATCATCCTCTGCCGGCGTTTCAATCGGATAAATTTTGCCCACATTTGGCTTTTTATAAGTAGTAACGGGTTCGCCTTTTCCGTCGCCATCCGCATCCATTCCGATCACCGGCCAGTTGTTGATCCACTTCATGGGTTGCAGATGTACCACACGGCCATAGGCATCTTTATCCTGAAAATGGAGGAACCAGTCTTCGCCCGTTTGGGTATTTACCCAGGCACCCTGGTGCGGTCCGTTTATTGACGATTTACCCTGATCCATTGCTACTTTTCTTTCATATGGACCATAAATATTTTTACTTCTCAAAATGAGCTGCCAACCTGTAGAAACACCTCCAGCCGGAGCAAATAGATAGTAATAGCCATTGCGTTTGTAAAATTTTGGTCCTTCTATGGTGGGGTCGAGTTCATGTCCATCGTAAACAATACGGCCGGTTGCTGTTGCTTTTGAACCGTCAACAGTTAATGGCATAATCGCCAACACACTTTTAATACCTGCACGACTACCTGCATAAGCATAAGCCAGGTATGCTTTCCCATCTTCATCCCACAAGGGGCAGGGATCGATTAAGCCTTTACCTGCAACAACAAGATTTGGAGCAGACCACTCACCGGTTATGGTTTTTGCTTTGGTTAAATAAATGCCAAAATCGGGGTCGGGGTAATAAATGTAAAATTCGCCATTGTGGTAACGGATAGCAGGTGCCCAAACCCCATTGCCATGTTGTGTTTTTTCAAAATGCTCGAAAGGAGGCTGGCGTTTTAACGCGTGACCAATGATTTTCCAGTTCACCAGATCTTTTGAGTGTAAAATCGGCAACCCAGGGATCGCATCAAAACTGGAGGCGATCATATAAAAATCATCACCCACACGGATGGCATCAGGATCAGAATAATCGGCATTGATTACCGGATTTTTATAAGTTCCATTGCCCTGATCGGCAACCCAAACTTTAGAAACATATCGGTTATCTGGTTTTTGTTGAGCAAAGGCATTTATGCTGAGGCTTAAAAATAGGATTGAACTGTATAGATATTTCATCTTACAATGATGTTTGGTTAGTGCTAATTAAAAAAAACATGCCCGTCGTGAAATTAAGTTTCTTAAATAGTTCGTCACGTTGAGCCTGTCGAAACGTTTCATAATACGTTAAGGCAAATCCTTCAACAAGCTCAGGATGACAATTCTCTATTTATGATGAATAAGGCTGCTAACAAGATTAAGTCTTTTTTCTTTTTCAGGCAAGCTGATATTGTGCAATCGTTCCCGACATCGTTTGCAATGTTTAATCTGACAAAAACTTCTTTCGCTTCGATATTAATGTTTAAAATTGTTCATCATATATTTTTAAAACACGGCTGCGTTACGAAGTTTCTACTTTTACGTGGCCGATTTTAATTTAAGCCTAACCAAATTAATATGAAAGCAATCATTTTATTTTTCATTATTACCATTTCATCTACCGCTTATGCCCTGGATGTTAAGCCCGATTTCGTGGTGGCTGCAGATGGTAGCGGAAATTTTAAAACCGTACAGGAAGCCATCCATGCGGTGCCCGACTTCAGGAATAAAACAACGGTAATCTTTATCAAAAAAGGGATTTACAAGGAAAAACTGGTATTGGCGGCCTCCAAAAAGAATGTGAAATTTATTGGCGAGAGCTTAAACGAAACCATTTTAACTTATGATGATTTTGCCCAGAAGAAAAATGCTTTTGGCGAAGAAAAAGGTACTTCGGGTTCATCTAGCTTTTACATTTATGGCGAAGGTTTTTCTGCCGAGAATATCACTTTCGAAAATTCATCTGGTCCGGTGGGGCAAGCTGTGGCCGTTTGGGCTGGTGGCGATAAACTGATTTTTACCAATTGCAGGTTTTTGGGTTTTCAGGATACGCTTTATACTTATGGAGGCAGTAACCGCCAGTATTATAAAAACTGTTATATAGAGGGAACGGTCGATTTTATTTTCGGCGCTTCTACAGCCTGGTTCGAAAGTTGTACCATTTTTTGTAAAAAAGCGGGTTACATCACGGCCGCTTCAACTCCCGATACCACAAAATTTGGCTATGTACTCAACAAATGTAAAATAAAGGGAGATGCTGCTGTCAACAGTTTTTATCTGGGCCGCCCCTGGAGGCCTTATGCCAAAGTAGCTTACCTCAATTGCGAATTGCCTGATTTTATCCGCCCCGAAGGTTGGAATAACTGGGGTAAAGAAAGCAACGAAAAAACGGCCTACTATGCCGAATATAAAAGCACAGGAAAAGGTGCAAGCCCTCAAAACAGGGCCAATTGGTCGCACCAGTTAACTGATAATGAGTACAAGGCTTATATTTTGGAAAACGTTTTCCGTGGATGGAATCCGGAGGTAAAATAAGCTATTCAACTTGTTGGTATACAGTTGTTAAGCGCCTTTTGTGAGGCGCTTTTTTATTGGGGTTTCCGGTAACGATTGCATAGATTTCTCTTCTGTTTTAACTGCAAACAACGTACACTTGTTATTACAATAACCAAGTATAATTTAACAGCCCAAATAATGAAACATATTCCTGGTAGTTTATGCCATTTTAAAATAGCGCTCGCATGCTTATTTTTATCTTCTGCAACGGCTATGGCACAACAAAATCAAAGTTTACCCATTATCCAGCAGGTTAAATTTAAAAAAGATACCACGAGCATCGCCAGTTTTGGTGCAAAAGGAGATGGCATTACTTTAAATACCGAAAGCATAAATAAAACCATTGCCAGTGTAAGCCAAAAAGGCGGTGGTGTGGTGCTAATTCCCTCTGGTTTGTGGTTAACCGGGCCAATTGAACTAAAAAGCAATGTAAACCTGCATTTAAAACGTGATGCGATCCTTCAGTTTACCGCTGATTTTAATCAATATAAACTTGTTCAGGGAAATTGGGAAGGTCAACCCGCATGGCGAAACCAAAGTCCGATTTCGGGTGTTAACCTCGAAAATATAGCCATTACTGGAACCGGGATTATCGACGGGAACGGTGGAGCCTGGCGCATGGTTAAAAAAGATAAACTTACCGAAACACAGTGGAAAAACCTCGTTGCATCAGGCGGTATTGTAAAAGCTGATGGAAAAATGTGGTACCCATCAGAAAAAACGGTTAAAGGCTCGAACACTAAAAATGCGGGTGTAATTGAAGCAGGCAAAACTGCAGCAGATTATGATGACATTAAAGATTTCCTTCGTCCTAATTTATTGGTATTAACGGGTTGCAAAAAAGTGCTTTTAGAAGGCGTTACCTTTCAAAATTCGCCAGCCTGGAATTTACATCCATTGCTCTGCGAAGATTTAACGTTGAGGAATTTACAGGTAAAAAACCCCTGGTTTGCACAAAATGGCGATGGTGTTGATGTAGAATCATGCAAAAATGTATTAATTGAGGGCAGCACTTTTGATGTGGGTGATGATGGCATCTGCATCAAATCAGGTCGTGATGAAGCTGGCCGTAAACGTGGCGTAGCAACAGAAAATGTGATTGTAAGAAATAACATTGTTTACCATGCGCATGGCGGTTTTGTAATCGGCAGTGAAATGAGCGGCGGCGCTAAAAACATTTGGGTATACGATTGCTCTTTTATTGGTACCGATATCGGCCTCCGTTTTAAAACTACCCGCGGCCGTGGCGGTGTGGTAGAAAATATTTACATCAATAACATCAACATGATCGATATTCCCGGTGAAGCCATTTTGTTCGATATGTATTATGCCGCGGTTGATCCGGTTCCTTTGGCTGGAGAAAAACGCGAAGCCATTAAAACAGTTACTGTTCCGGTTACCGAAGCTACCCCGCAGTTCAGGAATTTTTACATCAAAGATGTGGTAGCCAATGGTGCCGAAAAGGCGATATTTTTCAGGGGATTACCTGAAATGAACATCAAAGATATCCACCTGGAAAACGTAACCATAAAAGCAAAAAAAGGCATCGAAATTATTGAGGCCGCAGGAATTTTTCTGAAGAACGTTAACGTAATTACCGATAATACCAGTCCGGTGGTGATGATCCGGAATGGTTCGAACATCAACATCAGCAACCTCACCTATCCGGTTAACAGTAAAGTTTTATTCGATGTTTCGGGAGAAAAATCCAAAGGTGTAAAAATCAGCGGAACGGATGTCTCTAAAGCAAAAACGGCTTCTCTTTTAGGTACAGAAGTAGATAAAAAAGCACTGGAAATTTCAAAATAATAAAAATGAAGAGATCAATTTTATATACAGCAGCTGCCCTCATCGGTTTTTCCATTTTAGCACAAAGTGGATTTGCTCAAAAGAAATTATCAGAACAGTTAACCTTAACTGCAATGGAAACCCTCTGGCAGGACACTACCGTTTTAAAAGGACCAAAGGGGCCGAGATGGAGTTATGATATGGGCGTGGTTTTGGAAGGTGCTGCTGCAGTTTGGCGCAATACAGGCGATGGAAAATATTTTAAATACATTCAAAGTTCGATGGATGCTTATTTAGATAAAGAAGGTAATATCACTACCTACAAACCAGATGATTTTAACATTGATAACATTAAAAACGGCCGCGCTTTGTTGCTGTTATATAAAGTTACCGGACAGCAAAAATACCTGCTGGCAGCGACTAAATTATACGATCAGCTGCAAAAACAGCCACGTACCAAAGAAGGTGGTTTTTGGCACAAGAAAATTTATCCAAACCAGATGTGGCTGGATGGTTTGTACATGGGCGAGCCGTTTTATGCAGAATATGCCAAACTGATGAAAAAGGATGCGGCTTTCGATGATATTGCCAAACAGTTTATCCTCATGGAAAAAAACTCCCGTGATGCTAAAACGGGATTACTTTACCACGGATACGATGAAAGCAGGACAGAACAATGGGCTGATAAAACAACCGGTAGGTCGGCAAATTTTTGGGGCAGGGCAATGGGCTGGTATATTATGGCATTAGTAGATGTGCTTGATAATTTCCCAACAGATCATCCGCAACGTAAAGAATTACTAGCCATTTTAAACCGTACCGCAACAGCTGCGGTAAAGTACCAGGATTCGAAATCGGGTGTTTGGTTTGATATTTTAGATCTGCCGACTAGAAAAGGGAATTATCTTGAAAGTTCGGCATCGAGCATGTTTGTATATGGTTTGGCTAAAGGCGTGCGTAATGGTTGGTTAGCGCCATCATTTATGGCTGCTGCAAATAAAGGTTATGCGGGTTTAAAGAAAGAATTTGTAGAAAAGGCAGCAGATGAAAGAATAAACCTGACCAAAACGGTTTCTGTATCAGGTTTGGGCGGAAAACCAAAATACCGTGATGGTAGTTTTGATTATTACATCAGCGAAAAGGTCATTACCAACGACCCGAAAGGCATGGGTGCATTTGTTTGTGCCGCTGCCGAAATGGAAGTTGATCAGCTACCAAAACCTGGAAAAGGTTTAACCGTTACCGTTGATAATTTCTTTAATAACGAGTACATCACAGGGCCAACAGGTGATAAAATCCCTTTCCATTACCTTTGGGATGAGGATGATAACAACGGTTTTTCATTATTCGGAAAAGTATTTAACGATGCTGGTGTAAAAACTGCTACTCTTAAAGTTGCACCAGGCACTGCTAATTTAAAAGGAACTAATATTTATATTATTGTAGATCCGGATACCGAAAAAGAAACGGCAAATCCGAATTTCATGAACGCCGCACACGCCAAACAGATTAGTGAGTGGGTAAAAGCAGGTGGTGTTTTGGTATTGCTCTTAAACGATGTGGGTAACTGCGAAATCTCGAAATTTAATGTACTGCCAGAAACGTTTGGCATCCATTTTAACGAAGATAGCAGAAACAAAGTGCAGGGGGCAAACTTTGAACAAGGTGCGGTAACAATGCCTGCAGGGAACTCTATTTTTAAAACGGCCAAAAAAGTATATATCAAAGAGATTTCGACCATTGTGGCGAAAAATCCGGCCGTTTCTGCATTAACTGATAAGGGAGATGTAATTGTTGCCACCGCTAAATATGGTAAAGGGACGGTTTTCGCGGTAGGCGATCCCTGGTTTTACAATGAATATATAGATGGCAGGAAATTGCCTGCAGACTTAGAAAATTTTAAAGCCACCAATGATCTGGTAAACTGGTTGATTAAGCAGGTGCCGGGGAAGAAGTAGAATTTAACCACTACTTGTCCCGATTATCGGGAGATGAAAAGGATGAACACAGATGGAATAATGGTTCGTGAAGACACGAACCACGGCGTAAAGGACTATAGGTATTAAAAAAAATTCCGTGTTAATCCGTGCATCCGTGGCAAACAATTACCATGGTAAATGAAAAAAAGAAAATTGGTGGTCTGTGAGGACACGGACCACGGAACAAACAAAATGATGAAAATAAAAATATTGTTAACCTTATTGTGTGGCACTTTATTACTATCCTGCTACGCACAGCAGCCAACCGATTCTACGGCAGATAAAATGCTCGTTTACCAATTGGGCAATGGTGGCTGGCCAAAACAACTGGAAGATAAAAGTGTGGTAAACTACGGTGCTGCCTTAACACCAGAATTACTGGCCAAAATAAAAGCCACTAAAGATTTGCATGCCACCTTCGATAATAAAGCCACCAGCAGAGAGGTGCTTTACCTGGTTAAAGCTTATAAAAAAACACAAAATAAAACTTATTTAAGCGCGGCTGAAAAAGGTTTGGATTATATTTTGTCGGCCCAGTATGCAAATGGTGGCTGGCCACAATATTATCCGGATAAAGCTTTGTACCGTTCGGAAATTACTTATAACGATGATGCAATGATCAATGTACTCAACATTTTGCAAGACATTGCCACACAAACAAATGATTTCGAAGTGGTTAACCCCGCCTATATTAAAAAAGCAGAAAAAGCGGTGGCAAAAGGCATCGAGTGTATTTTAAAAACACAGGTAAAACAAAATGGAACCTTAACCATCTGGGCGGCTCAGTATGATAAAGATTCGATGTTACCTGCAAAAGCAAGGGCATTCGAACCGGCTTCGTTAAGTACAAGTGAATCGGCAGGAATTATTCGTTTTTTAATGCGGATGAAAAATCCATCACAGGCAGAAAAAAATGCGATAGCTGCAGCGGTAAAATGGTTCGATACCTATAAAATTGCAGGTTACCGTTTCGATAGACCAAGCGATCCTAAAACCAATATTAAAACAGCGGCTTTGATTGCTGATGATACAGCCAATACCTGGGCACGTTTTTACGACCTCGATAAAAACACCCCGATTTTCGGCGATCGAGACAATACCATCAAAACAAAATTAGAAGAATTAAGTCCCGAAAGGCGCAACGGTTATGCCTGGTACGGCAACTGGGGGCAGAAATTAATCGAAAAAGAATACCCCAAGTGGTTAACCACAAACGGCAAATAAATAAAATATAACTCGTTAACAGGAAATTATAAATCTCACTTGGTGCCTTCGTGCCTGGGTGGTCAAATAACATTACCAATGATTTTAAACAAAGAAAATCTAAAAAACATTAATGGCGATAAGGTTACAAAACCAACTGCCGAAATTTTAGCCTTGCCCGAAAAGGTAATTCAGTTTGGAACGGGTGTTTTATTGCGTGGCCTGCCTGATTATTTTATCGATAAGGCCAATCAAAAAGGTGTTTTTAACGGCCGGGTTTTGGTGGTTAAATCAACTTCAAGGGGTGGCTCAGATGAATTTGCAAAACAGGATAATCTGTACACCCTTTGCGTAAAAGGTATTGAAGATGGTGTGAGTGTGGAAGAAAATACCATCAACGCTTCTATCAGTCGGGTTTTATCCGCTTCGCAGGATTGGACAGAAATTTTAAAGGCCGCTCATCAGCCCGAAATGCAGGTGGTAATTTCGAACACCACCGAAGTAGGTATTGTGAAAAGTGAGGATAAAATTACCGATAACCCACCACAATCATACCCGGGCAAATTGTTGGCTTTCCTGCACGAAAGATATAAAGCTTTTAATGGTTCTGCCGAAAGCGGAATGGTGATCGTACCTACAGAACTCATCAGCGATAATGCCGATAAACTGAAAGAAATTTTATTGGAACTTGCCATCCAGAACAAGTTGGGCTGGGATTTCGAAAACTGGTTAAAAACCGCCAACCATTTTTGTAAAACTTTGGTCGACAGGATCGTGCCTGGAAAACTTCCGGCCGCTGAACAAAAAGCCATCGAAAACGATCTGGGTTACGGAGATGAACTGATGATTATGGCAGAACCTTTCAGGCTTTGGGCTATTGAATCATCAAGCGAAAAAGTGAAAGAAATTTTATCTTTCGAAAAGGCAGATAAAGGAATTTTCATTGTTCCGTCCATCGATAAATTTAAAGAATTAAAACTCCGTCTACTTAACGGCACACATACCATTAGCTGCGGATTGGCCATTTTAGCTGGTTTTAATACCGTAAAAGAAGCAATGGCTGATGAAGATTTTGCCAACAATGTGCTAAAACTGATGAAGGAAGAAATTGCGCCGGCTGTGGTAAACGAAGATATCACCTACGAAGAAGCCATTGCTTTTGCCGATAGCGTAATCGACCGTTTCAGCAATCCTTTTTTAGAACACCAGTGGCAAGCCATTACGCTAAATTTTACTTCTAAAATGAAGATGCGTAACATGCCGCTGATTAGAAAGTATTACGCCTTAAAAAATGAAGTCCCCCAGCTTACCGCTTTGGGAGTTGCCGCCTACATCCTTTTTATGAACGTAAACAAAGATGGCGATGTTTATACGGCTAAAGCAAACGGAAAAACTTACCCGGTACAGGATGAATTTGCCGAAATTTTATTCGAATATTGGAGAAATCCTGAAACTGTTGTAGATAATACCCTCGGCGATAGACGCCTTTGGGATAAAAACCTGAACAATTATCCAGGCTTTAACGAGGCCGTAAAATCTTACGTAGAATTATTACAAAATAAGGGTGCAAAAGAAACTTTAAGTAACTTGCATCCAGAAAGAACAATTTAAAATGGTGACTAGAATTTTAAAAATCCATCCCAACGATAATGTGCTTGTTGCCCTGCAAAACCTGGCAAAAGGCGAAACCATTATCCACGACGGACAGGAATATACTTTGCAGGATGATATCCAGGCCAAGCATAAGTTTTTTATGCAGGATATGAATGCCGGCGATCACATTATTATGTATGGTGTACTGGTTGGTAAAGCGCAGCATTTCATCTTAAAAGGTGGCTTGATGGATACCGAAAATACCAAACATGCTTCAGACCCATATGAATTTCGCCCGTATCATTACGAGTGGCATGCACCTGATGTTTCTAAATTTGAAGGCAGAACTTTTAACGGTTATATCCGTAACGATGGCCGTGTAGGAACAGCAAATTATTGGTTGTTTATCCCAACCGTTTTTTGCGAAAACCGAAATTTAGATGTCATCCGTGAAGCTTTACATAACGAGCTGGGTTATGCCGTTACCGATAAATACAAATCGTACGCCCACCAGTTGGTAGAGGCGTATAAAAATGGCGAAATCTTAGAAGAAGCCGATCCAAATTCTATCGGATTGGCCAACCCATCGGCTAACCGTGTTTTTAAAAATGTAGATGGCATTAAATTCCTGAACCATCAGGGCGGCTGCGGCGGTACCCGTCAGGATGCAGCCGTTTTGAGCAAATTATTGGCCGCTTATGCCGATCACCCTAATGTGGCCGGTGTAACGGTATTAAGTTTGGGTTGCCAGAATTTGCAGGTTAAAGATTTTATGGACGATTTAAAATTACGTAGTCCGAATTTCGATAAACCTTTATTTGTTTTTGAGCAACAGCAATCGCAAAGCGAAGAACAGTTGGTTAAAGAAGCCATCCGTAAAACCTTTATCGGTTTAACCGAAATCAATAAAATTGAGCGCCAGCCCGCACCATTAAGTAAATTGGTTTTGGGCGTTAAATGTGGTGGTAGTGATGGTTTTAGTGGCATCAGTGCCAATCCGGCTGTAGGTTATACCTCCGATTTATTGGTGGCATTAGGTGGAACAGTGCTGCTTGCTGAGTTCCCAGAGCTTTGTGGTGCCGAACAACAGCTAATCGACCGTACCAAAGATGAAACCGCGGCTCGTAAGTTTATTCAGTTGATGACGGCTTATAATCAGGCCGCAGAAAACGTTGGTTCCGGATTTTTCATGAATCCATCGCCTGGAAATATCAAAGATGGCTTGATTACGGATGCTATTAAAAGTACAGGTGCAGCAAAAAAAGGTGGTACATCACCTGTAGAAGATGTTTTGGATTATACCGAACCCGCAACTAAACCCGGTTTAAATTTAGTTTGTACACCCGGAAACGATGTGGAGGCTACTACCGGAAAGGCAGCAGCGGGCGCAACCTTAATCTTGTTTACCACAGGGCTGGGAACACCAACGGGAAATCCGGTTTGCCCCACCATTAAGGTTTCCACCAATAATGCCTTAACCAAACGCATGGGCGATATCATCGATATCAACTGCGGCCCGGTAATAGAGGGTGAAAAAACAATCGAACAAATGGGCGAAGATATTTTGGAATATTGTATTAAAGCAGCTAGCGGAGAAGTAATTCCTAAAGCGGTTTTACTTAACCAGGATGATTTTATTCCATGGAAACGGGGCGTGAGTCTTTAGTTTGGAGTTTTTAGTCCGGAGTTGGGAGTTTTGGGTGCAGAGAAAAGTCTAAAGTCTTTAAGCGAAAAACATAAATTGAGTTTCAATCTGTGAAGGCGCAGACCGTGGATAAATAAAAAATGAATAGATGAGCGTTTTGATCATCCAATCGCCGTGGTTTGTGTCCTCACAAACCACTAAACGATAAAACATAAATTGAGTTCCAATCTGTGAAGGCGCAGACCGGGGATAAATAAAAAAAGAATAGATGAGCGTTTTGATCATCCAATCGCCGTGGTTTGTGTCCTCACAAACCACTAAGCGAAACATAAATTGAGTTCCGATCTGTGAGGGCATAGACCGGGGATAAAAGACCACTAATAAATAAAAAATGAATCGATAGTCGTTTTGATCATGTCAAATCTATTATCTAATGTCTCAAATCACATAACATGAAACCTTTTTTAGACGAAAATTTTCTTTTGCAAAGTAAAACAGCAGAAAAGCTTTACCACAATTTTGCAAAACCATTGCCGATTATAGATTACCATAATCACCTTATTCCGGAGCAGATTGCCAATAACACCCAATTTGCCAATATGAGCCAGGTTTGGCTTGCTGGCGACCATTACAAATGGAGGGCCATGCGTGCCAATGGTGTTGATGAAAAATACATTACCGGTGTAGGATCAGATTATGAAAAATTTGAGAAGTGGGCAGAAACCGTTCCTTATACCCTGCGCAATCCGCTTTACCACTGGACACATCTTGAGCTTCAACGTTATTTCGGTGTAACCGATTTATTATCTGGCAAAACCGCACAGAAAATTTATGACGAATGTTCTGCAAAATTGCAAACACCAGAATATTCAGTACGTGGTTTGTTGGCCAAAATGAATGTAGAAGCCGTTTGTACTACTGATGATCCGTTGGATAGCTTAAACTTCCACCAGCAATTGGCAAGAGAAGGTGCAAACCTGAAAATGTTACCTGCTTTCCGTCCGGATAAAGCGATGAACAGTGACGATATTGAAGGTTTAAACGAATATATAAACAAATTAGAAAGTGTTGTAGATAAAACCATCAGCAGCTTTCAGGATTATATCGATGCCTTAAAAAGCCGTCACGATTACTTTGCCGATAATGGCTGTTCGGTTTCCGATCATGGTTTGGAGCAGATTTATGCCGAAGATTATACCGATGTTGAAATTTCATCCATCTTTGATAAAATCCGTAGTAAACAAGGTATTTCTTACCAGGAGAACCTGAAATTTAAATCGGCCATGCTGGTTTATTTTGCAGAATGGGACCATGAAAAAGGATGGGTGCAACAATATCACCTTGGTGCATTACGCAACAACAACGCCCGGATGTTGAGGCAATTAGGCCCTGATACCGGTTGGGATTCAATCGGCGATTTTAGCCAGGCGCGGATGCTCTCTAAATTTTTGAACCGTTTAGATAACCAGGATAAACTAGCCAAAACCATTATTTACAACCTTAACCCTGCCGATAACGAATTAATTGCAACCATGATCGGTAACTTTAACGATGGGTCTGTTGCAGGTAAAGTACAGTTTGGCTCAGCGTGGTGGTTCCTGGATCAGAAAGATGGCATGATCAAACAATTAAACGCACTATCCAACATGGGGCTTTTAAGCCGTTTGGTGGGTATGCTTACCGATTCGCGCAGTTTTCTTTCTTTTCCCCGTCACGAATATTTCAGAAGGATTGTTTGTAACCTCTTTGGAGAAGACATTGAGAATGGCGAATTGCCTAACGACCTGGAGTGGGTTGGCAAAATTGTTCAGGATATTTCGTACTTTAACGCAAAAAATTACTTTAAATTTTAACCAAAATAAGGCTTTAAAGAGGTATTTCGTTGGAAATAAATCATTTCAATCGTTTTCCTTCCATTTTCATACCGTTGCAGAAAACAGCATGAAATACGCCGATGATATATAAAAATGAGCACCCAAATATTCGCTTCATCAAAAAAAGGAAAAAAAGTTTTAAGCTTTGGTGAAATACTTTTACGCATCTGTCCGGATATGGACGGCCAATGGCTAAAAGAAAATAAATTACCGTTTTATGTGGGTGGAGCAGAGCTGAATGTAGCCACTGCACTGGCCCTTTGGGATGTTCCTTCCGCCTATTTATCGGCAGTGCCCGATAATTCGGTAACCCGCGAAGTTGTAGATTATCTGGATGCACGGAACATTGATACTACACCAATGGTTTACCACGGTGAGCGTTTAGGCTTGTATTATCTTCCGAAAGGGAAAGACCTTAAAAATGCAGGAGTAATTTACGATCGGGCAAATTCTGCTTATGCCGATTTAAAGGTTGGACAGATTAACTGGGATGAAGTTTTTGAGGAGGTGAGCTGGTTTCATTTCAGTGCCATATGTCCTGCCATTAATCAATCTATTGCTGATGTTTGCCTGGAAGCTTTAAAAGCTGCAAGCGCAAGGAACATTACCATTTCACTGGATTTGAATTACCGTGCAAAACTTTGGAAATACGGTAAAGATCCGATCGATGTTTTACCTGAACTGGCGCAATATTGTACGCTGATTATGGGTAATGTTTGGGCGGCCAATAAAATGCTGGGTACTGCATTGCACGAAGATTTATTGCCAACTGAGGGTTATGCAAAAGAAACGTTACTGCAGCAGGCAGCCGATACCTCTAAAGAAATACTAAGTTTGTTTCCGGCATGTAAAGCGGTTGCCAATACTTTCAGATTCGATCATGGTAAGGGCATCAGGTATTATACTGCCATTTACACTGAGGGAGAATTAACCGTATCTGAAGAATATGTATCGGATGAAATTTTAGATAAAGTAGGCAGTGGTGATTGTTTTATGGCTGGCCTGATTTACGGTTTTTACAACCAGCTATCAGCCAAAGAAACTTTAAACTTTGCCACAGCGGCAGCATACGATAAATTATACATTCCAAGTGATGGTACAACCAGTACAGTAGCAGATATAGAAAAAAGAATAATACGCAATGATTAGCAACAAGCACAAAATTTTAGATGCCATTTTAGAGCAGGGCATGTTACCCCTTTTTTATCAGGATAGCGAAGCGGGTAGTGTAGAAATATTACGCACTTTGTATAAAGCTGGTGTTCGTGTTTTCGAATATACCAACCGTGGAAAATCTGCTTTGCCAAACTTTAAAAAGTTAAAAGAAGTACGTGATGCCGAAATGCCCGATCTTTATTTAGGTATCGGAACGATTAAAACTCCTGCAGATGCACATGCTTTTATCGAAGCTGGAACTGATTTTATTGTTGCCCCGATTGTAAACCCTGCAGTGGCCGAAATTGCCAACAAAATTGGTATGCTGTGGATCCCAGGCTGTATGACGCCGACCGAAATTAGCGTGGCACAAGAACACAAAGCCATGTTGATCAAAATTTTTCCAGCTAACATTTTAGGGCCTGAATTTATTTCATCAATTAAAGATCTTTTTGCCGGACAGCTATTTATGCCAACTGGTGGTGTAGAAATTAATGCCGATAATTTAAAAACCTGGTTTAAAGCAGGTGTTTGTGCCGTTGGTATGGGGAGCAAATTGATTAGCAAAGAAGTAATGAGCAAAGGCCTTTACGAGGAGTTATTCGACAATACAAAATTAGCGCTTGATCTGATTCAGCAAAGCAAATAAAAATTTAACACACCCTAACCAAATGAACCAACCCAAAACAAGCAAATATAGATGGACCATCTGTTTGCTGTTATTTCTAGCCACTACGATAAATTATTTAGACAGGCAGGTACTTTCTTTAACCTGGACGGATTTTATTAAACCAGAGTTTCATTGGGACAATAACGACTATGGAAATATAACAGCGCTGTTCTCTATTTTTTATGCCATATCGATGCTTTTTGCAGGTCGTTTAGTTGATAAACTGGATACTAAAAAAGGCTTTTTATGGGCAATAGGTGTTTGGTCTGTTGGTGCCTGTTTACATGCTTTTTGTGGTATTGCAACCGCAGGGATCATTAATGGCAACTGGTTTGTAAGTTTTGAAGGCGCTAAAGAAATCATTGCCCGTGTTAACGATACCGGGATGGTGGTTTCAGTGAGTGTTACCTTATTTATTTTTGCCCGTTTTGTATTGGCAGTTGGAGAAGCTGGAAATTTTCCGGCGGCAATTAAAGCTACGGCAGAATATTTCCCTAAAAAAGACCGGGCATTTGCCACCAGTATTTTTAATGCTGGTGCCACTGTTGGAGCACTTGCGGCACCCATTACCATTCCTTTTATTGCCAAAGCTTATGGCTGGGAAATGGCTTTCATTATCATCGGTGCATTGGGTTTTTTATGGATGGGATTATGGGTATTCGTTTATAACAAGCCAGAATTGCATAAAAGAGTGAGTGCCGAAGAATTGGCCTATATCCAACAGGATGTGATCAACGATCGAAAATTAGCCGATTATGTTGAAGAAACTAAAGAGAAAGTTTCATTTGTTGATTGTTTTAAATATAAACAAACCTGGGCTTTTGCTTTTGGTAAATTTATGACAGATGGCGTGTGGTGGTTCTTTTTATTCTGGACACCAGCCTACCTAAAATCTGTTTACGGAATGGATTCTACACAAAGTGCGCTTCCGTTATTTGTACTTTATATGATTACTTTACTATCCATTGTTGGCGGATGGTTACCAACCTATTTCGTTGATAAAAAAGGTATGAATCCTTATGAAGGAAGGATGAGGGCCATGTTGATCTTTGCATTCTTCCCGCTTTTGGCCCTGGCAGCACAACCTTTAGGGCACATTACCTATTGGATTCCGGTAATCATTATCGGTATTGCAGGTGCTGCCCACCAGGCATGGTCGGCCAATATATTTTCTACTGTGGGCGATATGTTCCCTAAAAAAGCCATTGCAACCATTACCGGTATTGGCGGTATGGCAGGCGGTATAGGCGCTTTCATCATCAATAAAGGCTCTGGTTTACTGTTCGATTATACCGGCAAAAACCAGATCGTTTTTATGGGTTTTAAAGGTGAAGAAGCCGGATATTTCATTATCTTTTCCATCTGTGCGGTATGTTATTTAATCGGCTGGACAGTAATGAAAACTTTAGTTCCAAAATATAAAGTAATCGAATTAAAATAATTGCAGATTTAATACGCAGGTAAAGTTAAATTATCTGCGTATTGATATATTTGCAACAAGGTTAATCTATACTTAAACCATAGATTAACACAATTATAAACCCCTAACAACCAACCCAAATTGAGTACACCTCTAAACCTCGAAAGTATTTTCGTTGAAGAGAGCCAGATTCCAGATGAATTTAGGCTCACGGAAGAAATCAATCAAAAGGAGTTTCTTTCAAATGGAGAAATGAAACCGTGGAACGGACCATTTAACGAAGTGTTTTCTCCAGTATGCGTAAAAACCCCCGAAGGTTTGAAACGAAAGCGTATCGGTAGTTTTCCGGTATGTACAGAAAAAGAATCGACAGAAGCTTTAGATGCTGCTGTAGCCGCTTATGACAATGGTCGTGGACAATGGCCAACCATGAGTGTTGCCGACCGCATCCGCTGCGTCGAAAACTTTACGCACAAAATGCTTGAGCAAAAAGAAATTGTTGCGAAATTGATTATGTGGGAAATCGGTAAATCTTATGCCGATTCAGTAAAGGAATTCGACCGTACGGTAGAGTACATTTATGCAACCATCGATGCATTGAAGGATATCGACAGACAGTCTTCACGTTTCGAAATAGAGCAGGGAATTGTAGCCCAGGTGCGCCGTTCTCCGCTTGGGGTGGTACTTTGTATGGGGCCGTTTAATTATCCTTTAAACGAGACTTTTACAACGCTTATTCCGGCTTTGATTATGGGCAACACACTTTTATTCAAACCACCTAAACACGGTACTTTGTTACACTATCCTTTGTTGGAGGCTTTCCGTTCTAGTTTCCCTAAAGGTGTGGTGAATACCATTTATGGCCGTGGTAATACGATTGTTCCGGGTTTAATGAAATCTGGTAAAATCAATGTGCTTACTTTAATCGGTTCGAGTAAAGTAGCCAACGAACTCAAAAAACTACACCCTAAAGTAAACCGTTTAAGGGCAATTTTAGGTTTAGATGCCAAAAATGCAGCGATCATCACCAAAGATGCAGACCTGGATTTAGCGGTTTCTGAAACCGTTTTAGGTTCGCTTTCTTTTAATGGACAACGTTGTACAGCGATTAAAATCGTGTATGTACACCGCAGTTTGGCACAGGAATTTTTAAAACGTCTATCTGCAGAAGTAGAAAAACTGAAATTCGGCATGCCTTGGGAAAAAGGTGTAAACCTTACACCATTACCAGAGTTGAACAAACCGGAATATTTAAAAGAATGTATTGATGATGCCGTTTCGCATGGTGCAAAAGTGGTAAACAAAAATGGAGGCCAAACCTTAGAAACCTTTGTGTATCCTGCGATCGTTTATCCGGTAAACAGCAACATGAAATTATACCGCGAAGAACAGTTTGGTCCGATTGTGCCAGTTGTGCCTTTTGATGATCTGGAAGAACCTATCGAGTATTTAATCGGTTCGCCACATGGCCAGCAGGTGAGTATTTTTAGCAACAATGCTGCAGTAATTTCTTCGTTAATCGATCCTTTGGTTAACCAGGTAAGCCGCGTAAATATCAATTGCCAATGTCAGCGTGGACCAGATGTATTCCCTTTCACCGGTCGTAAAGACAGTGCCGAAGGAACGCTTTCTGTAGTGGATGCCTTGCGTTCATTCTCGATTCGCTCATTGGTGGCTACTAAATTTACAGAGGACAATAAAAAGTTATTGAATGAAATTGTTAGAGGAGATGATTCGAACTTCTTAAGTACGAAGTATATTTTTTAACGAATAGTTTATAAGAACCAAGCCGCAAAAACATGGATGTTAATCTGTGGGTTTGCGGCTTTTTTGTTTTTCTGTCATTCTGAACGCAGTGAAGAATCCCTAGCCTATGAAATACTGCACCTGATCGATTCGTTATTTAATTTAGGATCATTTAAAAGATCCTTCACTGCGTTCAGGATGACAAACTATTTTAGCTTTAACTCCAAGGTCGGTGCCTCACCAACCTGTCCGAAACATTACCCTTCATAGCCCTCGTTTATAACGAGGATTAGCGAGATTCGCATTTGTAATGCGGTAAGAGCAATTAATGGCGATACAATCGCCTTTCTCGTGCATCCCGATTGCAAATCGGGACGATAAGCGCATTTAGACACCCAACTCAGCGTACTTTGTGAATTTCTCTGTGCTCTCTGCGGTAAAAACAGAAATGACTCTATTTTTTACTTCAAACTCTTCGCTAAACTCAACTTCAACTCCTTAATCCCTTTCACTACCAAGCCAGCAACCTGTTTTGCTCCCTCCGGACTTAAATGCGTATCATCTTTCTTGCCGTTTGGGTAATTTACATTTCCCGAATCCACATGGTTAAATAGCTTAATCGAAGGCTCATCCCCCAAACGGGTTAATAAACTTTCTGTTTTGGCAAGCATATCAATTAAGGGCACATTTAACGAGTCGGCCACCTGGCGGGTAGCGCGTGGGTAATCGCCGTGAGAATCGATTAAAATACCATTTTTAAAACTTCTGCGCGAGATTGGCGTCAATAAAACCGGAAAAGCTTTTTTGCTTCTGGTTTCTTTTACATAATTAACCAAATTGGTTTTAAAATCAGCTAAAGAAACGCCAATGGTTGGTTTATCAATTTTCTCATCATTATGCCCAAATTCTATAAAAACATAATCACCAGGATTTAATTGCGCTAAAATGGGATCCCAGCGTTTTTCTGCACGAAACGATTTGGTACTGCGTCCGTTTAAAGCCCGGTTATCAACAGTAACATCAGGTTTAAAAAAAGATTGCAAAACCATGCCCCAACCCGTTTCCGGATAAGCTTTTTCTTCTTTGTTCGCTGCGGTAGAATCGCCAATGATGTAGAGTTTTGTTTTCTTCTGGACAAAAGTAAAGGAGAATAAAATCGCTAAAGCCCCTGCCGCAAAAATTTTAAAGAGATTTCTTTTCATCTGTTCAATTAATTTGTAATTGGATTCCATTGATCTGCTCCACCCAATATATTTTTTAAAGTATAATTTTTAGCCTCTTTATCAGTCAGTTGTTTTGTCCAGGCTAATCTTGTTTTGGGCGATGCGCCTGCACCTGTATTCTTATATTCAGCATAAAGGACCGTAAGCTCTTTATCCGGAAACATCGCGTCGCCTTTCCAAGGATTCCAACCTAGAGGCAGAATGTGTTTCCCTAAATCACAGTTTAAAAACACTGTTTTTGCGTAAGGTCGCCATGGCCGGCCCAAAAAAGCTTTCGTTACAGAAGAGTCGGCAATAAGCTTACAATTTAGAAAAACAAATCCGAATTTCTGTTGTGCGGAGGTAGAGGCTGCTGTAACATAAGAATCGCTTAAATTTTTGACCGTACAATCCTGAAAAACAACGGTAGCCTTGCCAAAAATAAAATCAGTTGTGCCCTCTATGTAACAATTCTGATAATATTGACGGCTATTTTCAACGGCAGCATAAAGTGTATCCTGATTGCCCAGAAACCTGCAGTTTTTTGCTGTAAAACGATCGCCTTCTACATGTAGGGCAACAGCTTGCCCAACACGGCCTGCAGCATTGATTATTGTTAAATTTTCGAGGTGAGTATCATTTCCCTGAACCAATACGCTAAATGAAGTATAGGTACTAAATTTAGCATTGCCAAACATATCTTTGCCTGCCAGATTTGACTTTCCTGAATAATCATCGAAAGTAATAATGGTCTTTTCGAGGTCCTCCCCAATAATTGAAATCCTGATTTTCCAGGATGGGATAATCAGCTTTTCTTTATAGGTGCCCTTTTTAACATAGATTTTAACCTCTTTTTCCCCTAAATCCCTTACCGAATTTACGGCCTCCTGAATGGTTTTATAGTTCGCATTGCCATCTTTCGAAACAGTAATTGTAGATGGATATTCGGGATCCTGAGCATTGGCGTAAATAAAGGGTATGATATTTAAAAGGAGGAGGGTAATCAGTTTATAGCAGGGTATTTTTTTCATTTTGGTTGGTTAAAGTAATGTTCGTCATTGCGAGGAGGAACAACGAAGCAATGACGAACTTTTGCTATTTAAATTTCATTAAAAAAGGGCAGGTTAACCCCTGCCCTTCGTAAAATAAATGTTGTTTTAAAAAGCCCAGCGTGGATCGCCTATTGCGGTTCCGGTGGTGCTCGAAGTTCTTAATGTTGAACCTGCCGGTAATGTAAAATCGGTGGTTATTGCTGTCCAACCTAAGTTTTGCTGCTGTGTAACACTTAAGGTTGCCGTACCAAATGTTAAGGCGGTGCCAGCGGTTAATGCGCTGTTCAGGTTAAAATAATTGGTATTCGAAATGGTGAGGGAACTTCCCGCGCCTGTACCCCTTATGGCGGCTGCATTAACCGTTCCGGCTTTTGGTGTATTGGCCAAAATACTGTTCTGGATGCTGAAATTGATTGGATTGGTATTGGCATCCAGCAGGGCATATTTAGCGCTTCCGCCAAATGCATTGATGGTAGAATAACTGATCAGAACGGTTGGGGTTTGATCGCCCACGAAAGCAGTTGACGTAAGCACCAAACCCGGACCACAATTATAAAAAGTAGATTTCGATACCGTAAGCGTATTAAACTGCAATTTAGTAATGTTGAAGGTATAATAGGTTGAAGTTCCGTTGGCACCCATATCGTAAACAATAGAGTTATTAACCGTAATGCCAGTAATTTTAAAATCTTTCGCCGCAGTACCACGGTCTCCACGTAAAAACGCAGTGGTAGAGCCATGTGCAATACAGTTATCAACCACAAGGTTGGTAAAGGTTGCTGCTGATGCATTATTGGCCTGCGAGCCGATCAGGTTGATAAAATAAGGCGAAGCACCGATTGTTCCATCAAGTTCTAACCCTGATAAGGTTAAACCAGCTCCTGTACCTTCCAGATCAAATTCTTTATAGTTGATTTTTGTATCTGTGGCATTGCCTGAAGTCGATTTTAGGGTGATGGTTTTCTGCGTAATAAATGTTGTTGCGGCAGTTAAATTATAGGTGCCCGGATTTAAACCGATCACGGCACCATTGGCTGCTGCTGCAATGGTTGCGGCCAGATCGTCGGTAGCTGAAATTACAATAGTATAGCTGGTAGGTGTTTGGGTAGTAAAAGTGGTAATCCCTTTGCTTTTTGTACCTGCAAACAATTCTGCACTGTATTTAATGCCCGCAGTTAAGCCGGTAATGGTTTTTAATCCGGCAGCCGCATCGCCAGTACTTAAAGTAGCGGTGATTGCATTTCCTGCTGTTGGCGTTAATACGATCGAAGTAAGACCAACGGTTGGGGTATAGCGCAGTGTAATGCCGGTTTCCTTAATCTCCGAATCCCGGATGGGTAAAAACAACTGGATCCCCGTTAACTGGAACGATGAACTTACCAGGTATTTAGATTCCGGCTGTGTTTCAGTTGCGTTTGCTTTTACCCTTGCATAATATTTTGTCCGGACAGCTAAATTTTCTTCTGTTACCGAAACACCGGAGGTGTCGGATGTAGTTGAATATTTTACACTCGAAAAGAGCGAATCTGTAGAAAAATCGATGCTGTATTTTAGTGCTTTCCCGGTCGACATTAAAGGTGCCGTCCAGGTTAATTTTGCCGAAGTTGCCGATGCGCTAACTTTAACATCACTAGGTTTAAAAGAACGGGCAGCTTCTGTTGGCTGATCAACATCTTTTTTGCAGGCTGAAATAGAAATGATTATCCCTAAAAGGAAAGTCATTTTATAGCCCAGTTGGTTAATATATTTTTTCATGATTAATACCTAAAAAGCGGTTAATAACTAGAATTTTGTTTGATTTTTGGGTTCTGGATAATGGCTGTTGCCGGAAATGGGAACAGCGATTTTGCCGGAACATAACCTGGTGCCACACCTTTGGCGGCACTGGTAATTACATCTTCGGTAATATTGGTAGACCATGCCAATGAGGTATAACCTGTAGGCGTAGAAGTTGCTGTTGTAGGCTGGAACAATGCGGTATTTGCATTGCCACCATAAAAATTGATCGTGGCTACCTCTGTAACACTTGGTGATAAATTATAAGCAGAAGCAATATAATATACCGTTTTCGGTACGCTGGCGAAGGCTCCTGTATTGGTCATAAACAATCTCAATTTAGTCCGGGTTTCCTCAAGTTTTGTCTGTAATAAGTTCCACCTGATCAAATCGAACTTGCGGATGCCTTCACCACCAAATTCTAATAAACGTTCTTTAACAATCGCATTAAAAAAGCCATCCTTATCGGTCGCTACCGCCGGAATCTGTGTTTCGAAACCTAAATAGGCACGTTTCTGAACTTCTTGCAAAGCCGATATGGCAGCAGTAGACGGTGCGCCATTGATCTCATTATCTGCTTCTGCATACATTAAAAGCACGTCTGCAAAACGGAGGATTGGCCAGTTGATCGAGAAATTCTGTGATGTACTTGCATTGTTAAATGCCGTCCACGATTTGCGGAATTTAGAATTGGTCTGCGAGGTAGGCAATACCGGTATTTTTAACGTTGAGGCATTGATCTGGTAGGTACCAATAGTTACGTCCCTGCGGCAATCTTTGGTTTGATCGAACTCGTAAAAATAGGTTGGAATGGCATTTACACCACCGCCAGCCTGTTGCGAAGCGTAAGATGATCCAGCGGCAAAAACAAGGCCGTCGTAATAACCGATTTTACTATCGGTAGAGGCATTGGTACCAAAAGCACCAACTTCCAACATCAGTTCGTGTGCATCATCATAACGGGTGGTGGTATGTAGTGTTTTAAAAACATTTTCGAAAACCGGATTTAAACTATGATCACCCCTGTGGTTCATAATGTCCAAACACTCCTCTTTGGCTATTTTGTAAAAATCCAGATAATCGGCCCTGCGCACCATGGCATTTTCGGTAGTACGGAAAGCATAACCTCCTCTTGCCAGGGCAATCCTTGCCCTTAAACCTTTAACGGCACCTTTGGTAAAACGGAAATCGCCGTAACTCGGCAGTTCGCTTCTCCATGGCACCAAATCCTCGGCTATTTTTAAATCAGCAATAATGCGGTTATAGGTTTCGTCGCGGTTAACATTGGGAATATATGCATCCTCCACATCGGTAGGTGCATCAAAATATGCAGGCACATCGCCCCAGTTGCGCAATAATTCGGCATAAAACTGTGCCCTAAGCGCCAAAGCCTCGCCATAATAACGTTTCATTTCTGTTTTCTCGGCATCCGATCCATTGGTATACAGTTGCGATAACGGAATGTATTTGATGGCATAATTGGCCCTCGAAATGCCGCTGTATAACTGCAGCCATGGATTGTATAGATCTGAATTATCGGGCGTTGCAGCATACATGCTGATCCCCCTACGGTCTGATCCGTTGGTAAAATTTCCGGATGTTCTGAAATCGTCGGCCATTTGTGGGAAAAGTGCCGATAAACGGTTTCCATAGCCATTATCGCCACATAGTTTATTGTATACGCCAATTAATACGGCGTTGGTATTTGATGTACTTCCAAAAGCCGATTCGGGCGAAGTGGTTGATGGGGAAGTTACATCGAGGTATTTTTTGCAGGAGGTAAATGCCATTACACCCAACATCACCACCAATAATTTATATTTCAAATATGCTTTGTTCATGATCAGTTCAAATTAAAATGTAACATTTAAGCCAGCCAAAATGTAACGGCTACGGGGATAGGCCGCATAATCTACACCCGGTGTTAAAGGGTTGCTTCTGCGTGTACTCGCTTCAGGATCGTAACCGGTGTAGCCGGTAATGGTGTAAAGGTTATTTACTGAAGCGTAAAAGCGGACTTTGTTAATTACTTTGGTTCTTGCCAATAGTTTTTGAGGTAACGAATAACCCAGGGTAACATTGCTGATCCTTAAATAAGAGGCATCTTCGATACTGTAAGAAGTTAAGAAATAGTTGTTGGTAACCGGTGTCCAGATTTTTGTGTCGGCATTGGCAGCAGCAAGCTGATCCCAATTGGTGATCAAAGCACCGTTGGCATTGTACCATTTCCACCTGTCGTTCATCGTTGATAAGAGGTTATTATCTTTTACATTGTACTGAGAGGTAAACTCAACTTTATTGGCGTTATATTCCTTTCCACCAACCGAGAAGTTAACGAAGATGCTCATATCAAAACCTTTGTAAGCAAATTGCTGGTTTAAACCACCGGTAAATTTCGGTTGTGCATTACCTAAAACCGTCCTGTCATCAACGGTAATTACATTACTGGCCGAATTGGTCGTTTTTAATAATTTCATATCGCCCGGAGCTACGGTTGCTTTACCGATAATGGCCGCATTATCCGTTACACCTGGTTTTAAAACCCATCTGTTGGTCGATTCATAAGTGGCACGGTCGAAATCATCAAGGCTATAAAAACCGTTTGAAACATAGCCATAAAACTGACCTACCGGTTTGCCCACCTCAACATAGAAATCATCAAGGCTATTTACCCAGCCCGAAGCTGCTTTAACTGCGGTAACGCCTGATGCAAGACCCAAAACTTTATTTCTGTTGAAGGCGATGTTAAAGCTACTGTTGTAGGTAAAATCTTTGGTTTTCGCAATTAAACCGGTTAACTGGAATTCAAGCCCCCTGTTCTGTGTAGAACCAACGTTCTGAAGCTGGAAAGCATTTCCTAAAATAGACGGGATATCGGCGTTCAGGATCAGGTTTTTCACATGGTTCTGATACACGTCAATTGATCCTGATAAACGGTTTTTGAATAAACTGAAATCGACACCAAAGTTTAACGAGATGGTGGTTTCCCATTTTAACAGGGGATTGGCTAAAGCTGTTGTGGCAAGTCCCGGGGTAATAGAGGCATCACTCGCTGCGTAACCAGCACTTACCGAATTGGTGTAAAATAATGTTTTATAAAGGTCTGGATCGATCCTGTTGTTCCCTGCCGAACCGTAACTGGCCCTGAGTTTTAAATTATCCAGCCAGTTTAACTGTGCATTTTTGATAAAACCCTCTTCTGATGCTCTCCATGCAAATTGTGCTGATGGGAAAGTTCCCCAACGGTTGTTTGCAGCAAATAGCGAAGAACCATCACGTCTCACCAAAGCCGTTAAAATATATTTGTTGTCGAAGGTGTAGGTTGCCCTGGCGAAATAAGAGAATAACCTGAAACCGCTTACACCTGTTGTTGGCGCATCCTGTACTTGACCTGTTCCCGGACTTGCTTTCTGGATGTTTCCAAAAGCTTCTTCGGCAGTAATGTTAACCGGAAAATATTTAACGGTGGTGCTGTTCTGATTGTTATCAGATTGGTTAAGCTCCTGACCGATCAAAAGGTCAAGTTCGTTCTTTCCACCCAAATTAGGCCTGTAATTAAGCGTATTCGAATTCGTTAGCGTTGTGGTGCTCGAATTGGCCAGAACTACAACCGGTAAACCTGCCGCGTTACGGGCCACACCGCTTAAAGGACCATTAAAAGTATTCGTTTTACGATCGGTAAAGTTTAAACCAAGCGTACTTTTAAAGCTCAGGTTTTTTAAGATCTGATAACTTATATAGGCACTGCTGATAAAATCGTTACGGTAATCATATTTCAACTCTTGATTAGCCAATGTTATCGGGTTGGTTAATAAAGTTGCACCATAATCGGCATCAAACTGATCGCCTGAATCGCCAGCGCCATTGTAAGGCTGGTAACGCACCGAATTACGCAAACGGTTGGTGCCCTGCGAACCCGTACTCGAAGTACCCACACCATCTATACGCTGACGGCTGTAACGTAGGTTGATCCCTGTACGGAACTTATCCGAAATTTTATGATCGAAACGGAGCGAAGCAAAAGTACGGCGATAACCCGAATTTAGCATAATTCCGTCTTCCTGAGTATTATTTGCCGTAAAATTGAAAGTGGTGGTTTTGGTTCCGCCTGCTAAGTTTACAACCTGCGTATTCGAAAACGCCTGACGACCGAACACTTTGTCCTGCCAATCGATATTTTGAATGTTTTTGTAAATATCAAGATCTTCAAAAGTGCCATAACGTTTGGTAAATGCGTCTTTCACATCCTGCGAAGTATTGTAGTTATACAGCTGGTACTGGTATGAAACATAATCATAGGGATTCATTACCGACAGTTCGTTCACAATCTGCCTTGCACCTGCATAAGCATCAAAAGAAACCGAAGTTTTCATTTCCTTGCCACCTTTTGTAGTAATAATAACCACTCCATTGGCCGCACGGGCACCATAAATGGCTGTAGATGCAATATCTTTCAACACGTCGATCGATTGGATCTCGTTTGGAGATAATAACGATAATGCATTATCCAGCTGAACCCCATCAACAATATAAAGCGGGGCATTACTTTGTGTTAATGAACCTCCGCCCCTTACTTTAACTTCTATTTCTGCACCCGGAGAACCTTCGGTTGTGGTTACCGATACCCCTGCCAGTTTACCGGCCAATGCCTGCGCTACTGTACTCACCGGGAAATCGGCCAGATCTTTGGCTGTTACACTCGATACTGCTGAAGAAAGTTTATCCCTCGAAACCGTTCCATAACCCACATTTACAGTAACCTCCTGAAGATTGTTGGCATCTTCTTCCAGGCTAACATTGACCTTGGTTTGGTTGGTTACCGTTACATTTTTGGTTTTGTAACCCACATAAGTGAAAGTTATGGTTGCCCCACTGGCCGGAATATTGATTTTATAGCTTCCGTTTGCATCGGTACTGGCTGCAATTTTGGAGTCTTTAACGTTTACACTTACCCCAACCAGCGGCTGCCCGTCGGTTTTATCTTTTACCGTTCCGGTAACTTGCCTGGTTTGCGCCTGCGCTACAGCTAATCCAAAAAAAGAGAAAAATGCTAAAAAGAGTAGAACTCTGCTCATAAATTATTTATTTGAAGTGATTTGGTTATTTTAAGATACTGCAATCGCTTGCATGTAGAATTAAATTCTATTTCGGGATGTTATTGTTTCTTTATATTTGGTTACGTTGATGTAACAATTTTACAAACTAAAAACCGTTTGAAACCAATTTTAACTAAAAAAGTGTGCAAACGTTCCCAAAAACGTTGTTGTGACGTTTATTAATCTTGCTGATCCAATCCCCTTAAAGAGATATTTTTTGTAACTTGTACGCAATACGAAAATGAGATTTGAAACATCTACCATAAAAGATATTGCTAAAGCATTAGGACTGTCAACTTCAACGGTTTCGAGGGCTTTAAGAGACCGTTACGAAATTAGCGAAGAGACAAAAAAACTGGTTTTGGCTTATGCCGAAAAAGTTAATTATCGAGCCAATCCTATTGCCCGGAGTTTGAAAGAACGCCGCAGTTATTCTATCGGTATTATTGTGAGCGAAATTGCCAATAACTTTTTTTCTCAGGTGATTAATGGCATTGAATCAATCGCTTATGATAGAGATTATCATGTAATTATTTCTCAAAGCCACGAGTCGTACAAACAGGAAAAACTAAACGTTGAGCATCTTGCCTCTCGTTCTATTGATGGTTTGTTAATTGCGCTTTCATCAGAAACACAGGATATTGATTACCTAAGGAGCTTATATGCCAAAGGTTTGCCCATAGTTTTTTTCGACCGAGTGCCGAAAGATTTTGAAACCCATAAAGTAATCGCGAATAATTTTAAAGGCTCTTTTGATGCCACCGAACACCTGATTTTATCAGGAAAACGCATCATTGCACACCTAACCAATTCTGAAAACCTTTCAATAACGAAAGAAAGATTAGAAGGCTATAAGGCGGCCCTGGCCAAATATCATATCGAATTTAAACCCGAACTGGTTAAATATTGCCAGCATGGTGGTATGCACAGTGCAGAACTGGAACAGGCCGTTAAAGAACTTTTGCCCCTAAATCCCGATGGAATTTTCATCTCGAGTGATCGCTTAACCACCGGCTGCATTATGGCGCTGAAAAAAACCAATCCCGAGGTGGCGCATAAAATCGCAATTGCAGGTTTTACAAACTCCAACCTCGTCGAATTATTTAATCCATCCTTAACTTCAGTTAAACAACCTGCGTTCGAAATGGGACAGGTTGCTACAGAATTGTTAATTTCAATGATTGAAGCCAAAAGACCTATCACCGAATTCGAAACAAAGGTTTTAGATACAGAGCTAGTGAAAATGCAGAAGCGCTAAGCGTATGCCGGTTGGCGCTTAGCCTAACTCCCAACTTATCTTCCAGCGCGGGGTATTCTAGTGTTAGTGGTATGGGCAGATGAACGATACTCCAAACTCCAAACCCCCAACTCCAAACTAATTATTACCTTTGCACCATGGTAGAAATCATTTTAAAAAAGGGCAAAGAAAAAGCGGCATTACAAAGGCATCCATGGGTATTTTCTGGCGCATTAGAAAAAGTTAAAGGAAAACCTGAAGATGGCGATGTAGTAAAAGTTTTTGCTTTCGACAATGAATTTCTAGCCTATGGGTATTTTAACAGTAATTCTCGCGTTGCCGTTCGTTTGTTAGAATGGGATGAAACACAAACCATCGATAACAACTGGTACCAAAACCGCTTAAAGCAAGCCATTGATTCACGTCAGTTTATTTTAAGCGAACAAACCAATACTTGCCGTTTGGTTTTTAGCGAGGCCGATTTTCTACCAGGCTTAATTGTTGACCAATATGCGGATTTCCTTTCCTTGCAGATTTTAAGTTCGGGTATTGAAAAAGTGAAAACAGAAATTGTCGAAATTTTAAAAACGGAATTAAAACCAAAAGGAATTTTTGATAAAAGTGATGCCACTGCCCGTACACACGAAGGTTTACCTATCGAAAATGGTTTGCTTTGGGGCGAAAATCCACCAGAATTTTTAGAGGTAAAAGAAAACGGGATTATTTACCACATCAATATAGCCGAAGGACAAAAATCTGGTTTTTACTGCGATCAGCGTGATAATAGGCATATTTTAGCCAGTTATACAAAAGATAAGAAGGTTTTAGACTGCTTTAGTTATAGCGGTGGTTTCAGCTTAAACAGTTTAGCCCATGAAGCTGCGAGTGTAACCAGCGTTGATAGTTCGGGCCTGGCCATTGAAACGCTAAAACAAAACGTAGCTTTAAATAAATTCGACACAGAAAAAGTAACAACCATTCAATCGGATGTGAACAAACAATTACGTGCTTTTAAAGAATCGGGGGAGCTATTTGATGTAATTGTACTCGATCCCCCAAAATATGCCCCATCACGTTCCGCTTTAGATCGCGCAGCCAGAGCCTACAAAGATTTAAATCGTTTAGGCATGTTATTGCTCGAAAAAGGTGGTTTATTGGCTACCTTCTCCTGCTCCGGAGCCGTTGATCTCGAAACTTTTAAACAGATTATTGCCTGGGCAGCGCTTGATGCGGGTAAAGAAGTGCAGATTATTAAACAGTTCTGTCAGCCTGAAGATCATCCGGTTAGGATTTCTTTCCCAGAGGGAGAATATTTGAAAGGATTACTGTTACGGGTTTTATAGTCAGAGATGGTTCATTAGTTCATTTGTCATTCGTTCATGGTTAGCATGTTTTAGAAACTTAATACTGCCTCATTTGTCATTCGTTCATGGTTAGCATGTTTTAGAAACTTAATACTGCCAACTGAAGACTTCTTTGTGTCTTCGTGCCTTTGTGGTGAAAAAGTGCTTCATTTGTCATTCGTTCATTGGTTAGCATGTTTTAGAAACTTAATACTGCCAACTGAAGACTTCTTTGTGTCTTCGTGCCTTTGTGGTGAAAAAGTGCTTCATTCGTTCATTTGTCATTCGTTAGCATGTTTTAGAACTTAATACTGCCAACTTAAAATTACTAACTGAAAACTTCTTTGTGTCTTCGTGCCTTTGTGGTGAAAAAGCAGTTCATTCGTTAGCGTGTTTTAGAAACTTACTGCCAACTGAAAACTTCTTGGTTAAAAAACCGAAGTTACAATTCCTCCGAACTTTCCGGCAAACGCTCATATTCTCCTTTCCAGGCATAAAAGCCGAAAATCATCAGTCCTAAGCTAATCGGCAGAAAAATAAACAGGATAATTCCCCATTGCAAAATGGTATTGGTGCGTTCGATATCAGTGTGCGTTAAACCCACTTTATCAATCGCCTGTAAAAACAGGAAAGTCATGGTTAATGGACCTAAAACCATCCAAACCAGGCCTAAAAATTTCTTTAACGTATTCATCTTTTTCGTATTAATCGTTAATGCTTTCGTCTCGTTTATTCGATAAATAAATTGTTCCGATAACTAGGCTCAATGCTGCAATTCCTATTGGATACCACAGTCCTGATAAGGGTGTAGAACCCGAAAAACTGGCAATCAGTGTAGCAATAAATGGTACTAGGCCTCCAAAAACACCGTTTCCGATGTGGTAAGGTAATGACATCGACGTGTACCTTATTTTTGTTGGGAATAACTCAACAAGGAAAGCCGCAATCGGACCGTAAACCATCGTTACCAGCAAAATCTGAAAGAAAATTAAACCCACAAATTTCCAAAAGATAGGTGTGGCCAAAACTTTATCTTTAATTATTTCTTTGCCTGCAAGGATACCTTTTGTAGCTGATACCGTATCGATCTGAACTTTATTAAAAGAGGCTCCATTTTTCAATATTACTTTAAGCGATGTTGTTCTTAAACTATCTGGTGAATTGGCAATGAGAACTGAAGTTACCGGAGCCGGTATCGACGATAAAACAGCTGTCTGTTCAATTTTTGTATAATCCGTATCATCTAAAAATACCTGGTAAATCGGGCGGTAAAAAAGGATTCCGAGCAACATTCCGCTCAGCATAATCCACTTTCTGCCTACTTTATCACTCCATGCGCCAAAAATTACAAAAAATGGTGTGGCAAAGGCAATTCCCCAGAGTAAAATGTACCTCGAATCGTTGAAATCCAGTTTACAGGTATTCTCTAAAAACGATTGCGCATAAAACTGACCTGTGTACCAGATTACGCCTTGCCCCATGGTAGCCCCAAAAAGCGCCAGAAGCACCATTTTAAAATTCGCCTTATTGTTAAAACTTTCTTTTAAAGGGTTTTTCGATACATTTCCTTCCGCTTTCAGTTTCGAAAACATGGGCGATTCGTGCATTTTCATCCGGATATAAATCGAAACCACAACCAGTACAATGGATAAAAGAAAGGGGATCCGCCAGCCCCAATCGCCAAAAGTTTCGGCACCTAAAATATTCTTGGTAATCACGATAATGCCCAACGATAGGAACAACCCCAATGTTGCTGTGGTCTGGATCCAGCTGGTGAAAAAACCGCGCTTATTTTTGGGTGCATGTTCGGCCACATAAGTTGCCGCACCGCCATATTCGCCACCCAAAGCCAAACCCTGGATCAGTCTTAATATCAAAACCAGAATCGGTGCAGCATAACCAATGCTTTTGTAAGAGGGAATTAAACCGATAAAAAATGTAGAGCCACCCATTAATACCAAAGTGAGCAAAAAAGTGTATTTCCGGCCAATTAAATCGCCTAGCCTGCCAAAAACCAATGCACCAAAAGGCCGGACAATAAAACCTGCAGCAAAAATGGCCAGGGTATTGATTAAAGCCGAAGCACCTGCATCTTCAGGAAAAAGCTGATGACCAATAATAACGGCGAGACTGCCAAAAATGTAAAAATCGTACCACTCAATCAATGTGCCCAGTGATGAAGCACCAATTACTTTAAAAATGTTGTTCTTGGGTAACGTTTCGCTCATAAGAAAAAGAATATTTGGTTCTCCAAGATAAACATTTGAACAAGAACTGGCAACCTGTACTGTCTGTCAATTAATTTGTTACATTATCAAACATTTTGGCTTTAGTTTTGTATTTTCATTTTCCAATCAAAATATATGCTTTTAATACAAAATATCAGGTTAAGTAGAATTTTAAGAAATACATGGCAGGTTGACCTGATTATGATCGCCTCCTGCACAGCAGCTTACTTTGTTAGGGAGTATTTAATTGCCCATCATTTCTCCATTCCATCCATTATTCCTACCGTTTTAGGTACAGCCATTGCCTTTTTTATCGGTTTTAACAATAACCAGGCTTACGATAGGTGGTGGGAAGCCCGAAAAATATGGGGTGCACTGGTAAATGATTCGCGTTCTTTTGCGAGGGCATTGATTAATTATGTGGATGAAGATGAGGTAAGTGTAAAACGTATGGTTTACAGGCATATTGCTTTTTTATACGCACTGAAGGCGAATCTTAGAAACACGGTAGATGAGATTTACACCAAATACTTGTCCGAAGCCGATTTACAGGAGCTTAAAAAGCATAACAATATACACAATGCATTGCTTAACATCCAGTCGAGGGATTTACAAAAATTGTCAAAAGCAAACGGCATTGATGGCTTCCGTTTTATTGAAATTAATGAAATGCTCACCCGTTTTTCGGATTCGATGGGAATGAGCGAACGCATTAAAAATACCATATTTCCAACCACATACACTTATTTAACGAAGGTATTTATCTGGTTATTTGTGGTAACCTTTACCCTTGTAATCAGTCAGGATGCCGGACCGGCAGCTATATTTTTGGGCTGGTTAATTGGCTTTGTATTTGTATCTACGCAGATTAACGGGATGAGCCTGGTTAATCCTTTCGAAAACAATTCGGCAGGCGTACCCCTTAATCAGATTACCAGAACCATAGAAATTAATCTTTTACAGATGCTCGAAGAAGATGAGATTCCGGAGCCGATTAAACCGATTAATGACGAATATATTCTTTAGGCTTTAGTTGTCTTCCTCCCGATAAAAATAAAAAAGAGGGATAATAACCAAAAAATAAAGATGATGATTGCTGCATTCAGTATGGCTGTAGGGTAACCCAATTGTACCACATCGATAAATGGATAGGGATAACGGTTAATAAAATAACCCCTTATTACCGTAAAAATTACATAAATTAAGGGATAAATTAACCATTTAAGGGCGCTTTTATACCTAAGGTGGCTTTTATCGACATAGAATATCCAAAAGATCAAAAATATGATCGGGCTTACCACATGTAAAAGTTCGTCGGCGACTCTCGGCCACCCATTAAGTAGCATTAATCCGCGTAACATGGTGTTGTAGATTAAACCCACCACCACAATATAAACTGTTATTGCGGTTAAGGTACCAGATTTTGTGAAAAAACTTCCATTATCACTCTTTTTAGCAAAAGATAAAGCAGTGAAACAAATGGCAACAATAATGTTGGTGCTTACAGTAAAGTAAGAAAGGAAAACTTTAAGGGTTTCTGGATAATTATAATCAGTTAGTTTTAGGCTGATTGTAAATTGGAGACCGATAGAGAACCAGATAACCAGCGCAGCAATAGCCACATAAAATTTCGCATTAGCTGAAGACTTCATCGTGTAGGGATATAAAAAATGCTTATCTCAAAAACTAAGATAAGCATTTCAAAAATATTTCACTAGAAAAGTCGTCATTATAAGGTGCGAAGCAATCTTAAAACGATCGCTACTAACATGCGCTTTAATATTGCTTCATCGAAAGAAAAATTGGCTTCGCAATGACGGCTCCTATAGCTCATCATTTTCCAAAAACAAATGTTATTTCATTTAATTTGGCTTAGCGAGGCGCTATGACCAGTAATAGAAGATCGTCCTCTCGACTATCAGTAACAAATGAGCTTCTTATTTCTTTGGTGAATTTTTCAGTTCAACTGGTTTTTTACTGTTCTTTTTCATTTTAAGGTTCAGCATTTCGACAAGAACCGAAAAAGCCATGGCGAAATAAACATAACCTTTAGGGATGTGCTGATCTAAACCTTCTGCCAAAAGCGAAACACCAATTAACAATAAAAATGATAATGCAAGCATTTTAACCGTTGGGTGTTTATTTACAAAACTACTGATCGAACCTGCAGAAATCATCATGATAATTACCGCAATTACTACAGCCGCAATCATAATTTCGATATGATCTGCCATGCCTACGGCAGTAATAACCGAATCGAGTGAAAATACGATGTCCAGAATCAATATCTGTACAATAGTGGCCCAAAATGAATGTACTTTTGCTTTTCCTTCTTCATCTTCTTCTCCCTCTAATTTATTGTGGATTTCGTGTGTGCTTTTATAAATCAAGAACAAGCCCCCGATAATCAAAATTAGGTCGCGACCAGAGATAGCCAGCTTTTCGAACCATGCTCCGTCTGTTATGCCAACCCAGCCACCTATATTAAATATTGGCGACGTTAAGGTCATAATCCAGCTTAGCGATAGCAATAGTAAAACCCGGGTAATCATGGCCAGCCCTAAGCCTAACTGATGGGCTTTTTTCTGCTGATTTTCCGGCAATTTCCCTGAAAGGATCGAAATGAACACAATGTTGTCGATACCCAGCACAATTTCGAGCACAGTAAGTGTCAACAGTGAGATCCAGGCTTCTGGCGTACTTAAGAAATCCATACTAATTATTATCTGATAAAGCCAAGATATACAAAACTATCCCGACTTATGGAACAGTTGTGAGGAGATTAAGTTTTGATTAACGTTCACTTCGAGCGAAGTGAAGTATGGTCGAGAACCCCAAGGTTCAGCGAAGCTAAATCTTTCGGAGTAGATCTCTCCATTCCACTGCGGATTTTGTCAATCCTGAGGAACGAGGATTTTTTACCAATGAGTTAAGGCCCTAAAAATATCTTGTCAACAAAAATGAATTATTTGGATTCTTTACTGCGATCAGAATGATATGGCGGTTTTTAACTTCTCTTCAAAAAGAATCGATTTTGCTTTAAATAAAGAATCTGAAAACGAAATATTAGCGGTGGCATAAATAATTTTCCCATCCTTACCTACCAGGATATTCGATGGAAAACCATGGTTGATGTTTAACTTGCGAATCTCATCCTTGCTTAACGATACAATTTCATATTTATAACCGTTCCGTTTTTGAAAACGTTTGGCACTGGCTGGCGTATCATGTGTAATACCAATAAACCTTACACCTTTTGTGCCATATTTGGCTACCAATTGGTTTAATTCAGGCATCTCGGCAATGCATGGAGGGCATTTTTCGAACCAGAAATTAATTACCGTTACCTGGTTTTTCAAACCGGCATAACTGAATGTTTTTTTGTTAACCGTTAACCCTGTAAAGGCAGGCAGTTCTTTTCCTGCTAAATCTTCAAAAAAAGTTTCTTGCGTAGCCCATTTAACCGGAGTTTCTTGTGCCAGGAGGGGTAAATAAAAAATAGAAAAAAGGATTGTCAGGTAAATTTTCATCGGCCATAAATATAAAAAAAGTCCTACCAATGTGGCAGGACTTAATAGTTTGGTTGATTTGAAAATTTTTATTTAAAAGTAACGGAGCCATACTCGGTTTTAACCGATACGTTCGAAGTGCCACCGCCCCCTATTTTACCCGAATATTTTTTAGTTTCATCATCTTTACTTATCATGCTCGAGGTTACGTTTGAGCCATATTTAAAGCCTGCATAAGAGGTAGAAACATTAAATGTACCATTATAACGGTCAGCAAAACCCAGACTTACACTTACATATTCGCCCCCAAAGGTAAAGTTTCTGCAGGCTGGCGTAATTTCGTTTACGCTTAAGCGATTGTAATCCATATTAATGTTGGCATCACCGTTTAACGTGCCCAAAGTAACGTTTGAGTATTCTGCATTTACAGCAATTTTACCTGCCGATGCAATATTAAAATCACCATAAGCCTGTTTGGCAACTGTATTACCTTTAACCGTATTGATGTTTACTTTGGCATATTCGGCATTTAAGAGCAGGTTGCCGCCAATGGTACCAACAGTTAAACCCTTGCCATACTGTATTTTAATATCAGCAGATTTTCTGATGGTATTGATGTTTACTGCAACATATTCAGCATCAAGCTCCAAAGTACCCACCGAGCCAATCGTTACCGGGCCATTGTATTCATGTTTCACCACGGCTGCATTCAGGTCCTGAATATCGCATTTACCATACTGCACATTGATATAATTGTTAACATTGCTTAAATTGCCTGCAACCAGGTTGCCGTACTCTACTTTTAAAGAAGTAGGGCCAGAAAAATTTCCCATTTCTACATTTCCGTACTGTTGCGAAACCGTTAAAGGGTTTGCAGCAGGCATATACACGGTATAAATTACCTTAATTTCCCTTCTCCAGGTGGTTACCCCATTTTTAACCCCACGGCCATAACGTCCGTTCCTATCGCCCATATTTGTTCTGATAGAAACCACATCACCGTTTTTGCCTGCATCAATATTAACGCCGTCGATCAGCTTTTGCGCATCATTATCCGAATTGCTGTACGCTTTAATATCTACGTCAACACGCACTTCCTTTTTATCCCAGGTTTTTATCGTAATCGATCCATATTGGTTATTTAGGTTAACCTTATCGTTATTATCCACACTAAAACTTTTGCTAAAAGATTTTGAACGTTCGGCATCACCTCCTGTTTGTGTCGATTTTGAGTAGCTAACCATGGCCAGCGAAGAAGATTTATCCGAAGCTTCTGCGATTGCTTTTTCGGCTGGACTGTTTGCCGCAATTTCTTGTGCATGTGTTTTTACGGCGATTAAAGCCATAAAGGCCAAAAATATTTTTATTGTTTTCATGTTGTTAATTGTTAAACATCTAATGGCTTAAAGCCTGCCGGCTGGTTTTAAGCAACATAAATGTGGTGAGCGTTCTCTCCTAAGTATCAAGTAACCTGAATCAGTGGTCAAAACTGATCGAGCTATTGTCTACTTTCGCTGTTTTCAGCTTAAATCTGGTTAACCCTTTTATAATCGTCAACCTGGTTAATAATTAATAATTGTTGTTTTAATAACTGTAACTGTATTTCGCGGTTTTTAACCATTGCCTTTACCACAAATGTTTGGTTAGGCGAGGTTGGCAATTCTGCTTTTAACCTTTCATAATCTTCATCAAGTTTTCTCAGGTCGGCAGTAAATTTTTTATATAATTCAGGGTTTGCCGAGGCAAAAATGGCCAAACTATCTCTTTTTTCGGTAATTAAGCCTGCAAAATGGACTTCTTTTTTGGCATAAGAAGCGCTAACGTCGGCTATTTCTAAATCTTTGTTTTGTAACCTTCCTGCGTAAAGCCAAACTAAACCGAAAACCACTACAATAGCTGCTGCAGCACTCATCCATAAATACAGCTTTACCGGTTTTTTTTTCTTTTTAGCGTCTAAACCTAGTTCAATCTTTGCCCAAAGCCCTTCCGATGGCTCCATAATATCAAAAGCCTTACGGTTGTCCTTTACAAAGGTTTCTAATCTATTATTCATCTCTCATCCCTTTCTGTTCTAAAATGCTTTTTAACTTCTTTTTTGCCCTCATGTACTGTGTACGGCTGGTGTTTTCACTAATTTTTAAAATATGTGCAATCTCTTCATGGTCGTAACCCTCTAACAGGTATAAACTCAATACTACCCGGTAACCATCTGGCAATTGGGTAATGGCCTCTCTAATTTCATCGGCCTGCAATTGCATTTCGCTATCATCAAAACTATCTTCATCCGGCACTTCCGATATTTCGTCGGTACTTACAAATTCCATCTTACGTTTACGCAGGTAATTGATGGATTTGTTAATCACGATCTGCTTTAGCCAAAGCCCGAAGGTGGTTTCCTGCCTAAAATCGACAATCCTGGTAAAAGCATCCAAAAATGCTTCCTGTAAAACATCTTCTGCCTCTTCTTCATAATTTAAAATGCGCAGCGCAACATTATACATGGCCTTTGCATACAGTTTGTACAATTCAAACTGCGCTGCGCGGCTGCCCTGCATGCATTTTTTTACTAGTTCTAGGTTTTTATCGATGTATACGGCTTCCAAAATTTCGAATATTCTGATTATAAGACATAAGGGATTTTAAAACGTTGCATCAAGGTATAAAAAAAGTTTAAAATATGTTAATACAGTTTTAAGATTAAAAGAATGCTTTTTCTCAAAAGATGAATTTGTTCCCGTATGATTAAAAACGCTGTCATGCTGAGGCACATAGCATCTGCCAGCTATGAAACGCATCCTTCGTGCCTCAGCACGATAGAAATGCAAAAGATTAAAGCGTGTGGTGAGGCTACAGCAACTATGAAATGCTGCACTTTCGTTTCCTGAAAAAAACATTTTATGATTAATTGGAAACGGAGGGTGCTGTTCTTTTGGCATTTTCAATCCCGCTTTTTGGTACGAGTTCCGATGAAGGATCGGAAGCTCTTCCCTGCAATCGGGTTTGTTTGACCTGGGCTGGTGCAGGAAATTCAAACCCTTCATCCATTTAAAGGCAAAAAGCAGGGCGATTTAGAACGACACTTTGTTAACTAAGCCCGATAGGAGCTGGTGACACTCCTTTCCTAAACCCAAAAAATAATTTATAATTAATGAAAAGGGCAGGACTATGTTTTTCGCATTTGTGGAAAATCAGCCACCAGATCATCATAAATTTGAAAACCCTGATACAAACCATTAACTTCATGCCATGGAAACTGATTTAATCCTTTCAGCAATAAACGAGCTACACCAGAAAGCAAACCAGGCTTTAGAAAATAAAGATGTAATCGCCTACACAACCATGTTTGACGATGCTTTGAGTTTTACACCCTTTGAAAAATCTAGCGTAAACAAAGGCGATTTTACCATTGATTTAAAAAGGTATTTCAGCGGAACCAGGGAAATTAATACCAGTTATTATAGAATAAAATCGTCCATTGAAGATGATCTTTTTATCGAAAAAATTGCCCGTAAATCGGTTCTGGTAAAACCCAAATTGTTCTTTTTTTCCAAAAAACAGACGATCCAGACAGAAGAAATTTACCATTGGAAAAATATTAATGGAGAGTGGAAAGTGATCGCTATTGAAATCGTGCTGGAAGAGAAATATTAACTTCCTCTCCTTTTTTGACCTACATCAAAGGTTAAGCTTTTTAATACCTGCATTTTTGCGGTATTAGAAAGAAATAAAATGAAAAAAGAATACTTTAGATACATCAATACCTTGTTTGTGGTAATCCCTATGACTTTGATTATGGCCTTTGTGGGTTTAATGCGTAATTACGGTTTTGGTGAAGATTGGATCATTAAATTTTTAAAAGCATGGAGTGTAATGCTGCCTGTAGCGTATTTTGCTGCATTCGTTATTATTCCGAATGCCCGTAAGCTTGCTGAAAAAATTACGGGTAAATCCTGACTTTGTGTAATTTTAAAATATGTACAAACTGCTTCCGGCTTATATCAGAGAAAAAATCACGATCAGCGATCCGGATCTGGAACCGTATTGTCGTATTTTAAAACTTTAAAAGTTAAGAAAAATGGAATTCTGGTCAGCCCTGGCGAAAAACCTCAAAGAATTTATTTTGTTGTAAAAGGCTGTCTGCGGATTTTTTTCTTAACCGAAGGTGGTAGCGAAGCGACAAGGCATTTTGCTTTCGAAAATCAATTTGCTACAGCTTTAGTCAGTTTTATTACGGGCGAAATTTCAAAAGAATTTGTGCAGGCGGTAGAAGATACTGAGCTTTATTATATATGGCAGAGCGATTTTTATGAATTGCTGAAAATTGTTCCACAATGGGAGAAACTGTACCGTCATTACCTGGAGTATGCTTATGTAACCAATACCAATCGTTTAATGTCGTTTATTACCCTTGATGCCACCGAGCGTTACCGCTAGTTGCTGGTTCAAAACCCAAGGGTGGTAGCACATTTGCCAAATAAAATGGTGGCCTCTTATTTAAATATTTCGCAGGAAACGCTGAGCAGGTTGAAATCAAAGGCATAGCTTTAGGGTGTAATTTTAAGTATGCTAAGTTATTTTTCTCTAAAAAGCATTTTAAATTCACATTTATAAATAGTTACTTACATTAAGTTGAATTTATTAAGAGTTGAATAATAATGTTTTTTGGTTTGCTATGCAATGCGATCGTCATGCTGAATTTATTTCAGCATCTTTCCTGCAATAAAGACCCTGATGCCGAGCATTCAGGACAGGACGACAACATTTAAGGATCTCTCTCTTTTATTAAACTTATATAAAAAGGTTTCAAAATGCAAACTTTTTGTGCGCTAAAAATCCCATCTCAAAAACCTTCGGCTATAGCACCAACTTTAAAACAAAATCGGTATTTTTGCCGCTCAATTTAGATTATATATATGTTAAGAACAGTAACTTGTGGAGCATTAAACCTGAACAACTTAGGCGAAAGTGTTACGTTATGTGGTTGGGTACAAAAATCAAGAGATTTGGGCGGTATGACTTTTATCGATATCCGCGATCGTTATGGTATTACCCAGTTGGTTTTTAACATGGACGATAATAAAGCGCTTTGCGAAACGGCACGTTCATTAGGTCGCGAGTTTGTGATTAAAACCGTTGGTACCGTTGTAGAAAGAAGCAACAAAAACCCAAAAATGTTAACCGGTGATGTAGAAATTAAAGTCTCTGCTTTAGAAATTTTAAACGCTGCAAAATTACCTCCTTTCATGATTGATGATGAAACTGATGGTGGTGATGAGTTGCGTATGAAATACCGTTACCTGGATTTACGCCGTAACCCGGTTCGTAATAACCTGGTTTTACGTCATAAAATGGCACAATCGGTTCGCCGTTATTTAGATGCTTTGGATTTTATCGAGGTAGAAACACCTGTTTTAATTAAATCTACACCAGAAGGTGCAAGAGATTTCGTGGTGCCTAGCCGCATGAACGAGGGTGAGTTTTATGCTTTGCCTCAATCGCCGCAAACCTTTAAACAATTGTTAATGGTTTCGGGTTTCGATCGTTATTTCCAGATTGTAAAATGTTTCAGGGATGAAGATTTAAGGGCCGACCGTCAGCCGGAGTTTACCCAAATCGACTGTGAAATGTCGTTTATTGAACAGGAAGATATATTAAATACTTTCGAAGGTTTAATCCGTACTTTATTTAAAGAAGTGCGTAATTACGATCTGCCGGAAGTGCCACGCATGCAATATGCTGATGCGATGCGTTTATATGGTTCTGATAAGCCTGATACCCGTTTTGATATGCAGTTTGTAGAGCTTAACGATTTGGTAAAAGGAAAAGGTTTTCCTGTATTTGATAATGCTGAACTGGTAGTGGGTATCAACGCAAAAGGCGCTGCAAGCTACACACGCAAGCAATTGGATGAGCTGACAGATTTTATCAAACGTCCGCAAATTGGTGCCACAGGTTTAATTTATGCCCGCCATAATGATGATGGAACGATTAAATCATCAGTAGATAAATTCTTTAACGAAGAAGACCTTAAACAATGGAGCGAAGCTTTCTCAACAGAAAAAGGCGATTTATTGTTGATTTTAGCCGGCTCTACCGATAAAGTACGTAAACAGTTAAATGAACTTCGTTTAGAAATGGGTAACCGTTTGGGTTTACGCGATAAAAATACTTTCTCAGCCCTTTGGGTATTGGATTTTCCACTTTTAGAATGGGATGAAGAAACTGAACGTTATCATGCGATGCACCATCCGTTTACTTCGCCAAAACCAGAAGATATTGCTTTATTGGATACCGATCCAAAAAATGTACGGGCCAATGCTTACGATATGGTGATCAACGGAACAGAAGTTGGGGGCGGATCTATCCGTATCCACGACCGTACATTGCAGGCCTTAATGTTTAAACATTTAGGTTTCAGTGCAGAAGAAGCACAAAAACAATTCGGTTTCTTAATGGATGCTTTCGAATTTGGTGCACCTCCGCACGGTGGTATTGCATTCGGTTTCGATCGTTTAACTTCAATTTTCGCAGGTTTAGATTCCATCCGTGATGTAATTGCTTTCCCTAAAAATAACTCGGGCAGAGATGTTATGATTGATAGTCCAAGTACCATTGATGAGAAACAACTGAAAGAATTGAAGATTAAGACCGATTTGTAGGTTCATTAGTTCACTGGCCACTGGTTCATTAGTCATTGGTTCAGTGGGGTTAGGAGTATACTAGATAACACGGCCCATTAGGTGGGTTGTAAGTGCCAAAATAGCTTTAAGTAAAGAAAGCCTCAGAATTTAAAATTCTGAGGCTTTCTTGATTTTGGATCATTTTTGCATCTTGCTTACTAATAAACAAATGACTAATGAAACATTGAACTAATACGTTTCGCTATCTGGCGGGATGCCGTAATCGACAAACTTTTTATCTTTTTTTTCTTGCTTTTTGCCAAACCAGCTTTTAACAGAGTTGAAAATTGCTGACAAATGTTCCGCATCAAGCGATTTGCCTACTTTACCAGAAATTAATCCTACTGCTGCTTTAGTTAAAAAGCCTGCACCTCTGAATATGGTTTTATTCATAAACATTGGCAAAAGTAATGACATTGCTGTTCCGCTTATATTTAACTTTTCATCGGCCTTAAATAAATTGTTGGGCGTGGCATATCTCTTAATCAATGCGCCAAGTGTAAATTGCTTGAAAAAAGTTTTGGTGTCTGTTTTAAGCATGTTCTGCTTCAACGTATATTCAACCTTAAGCTCTAATTTTCTAGCCTGCAGGTCGTTCAGGTTGCGGATGTCTTTATAGCTTCTCATCTTCCTCCTTATCTGCAAGTTTATCAAAGTATTTCCTGATGGCTACATTAATAATTGCTTTTTCAATGTATTTATCCTTGGTTAGATATACAATTATGGCCAGTAAAATATAGAACAAGGAAACACAACCAAAGCCCCCTGCATAACTGCCCAGCACACTCGAAAGATAGAGCGCCAATGTTACCGAGCCAAATAAAAAAGCCAGTATAAAACAAACAATAACAGCAGTACTGGTTACCAGATCGGCAAAAACCTTTGATACTTTTTCAACTAGATAAAGTCTGGTATATTCTACCCTGGCCTCTAAAAAGCCTTTGGCATCATCTACAAGATCTTCAATACTTTTATCCTTATTTTCCTGCATAATTCAGATGAGATTTAACCGGGCAAAATGCCCGGCCATGCAATGTTATTTATTAAGCGTGCTCTACGTCGTCGCTATATTCTTCTTCTACGCTTCTTAATTTAGTTTTAATAGAGCTTACCACTTTATCTTTCAGGCTTGCCAGGTTGTTAATTTCGTCAGCAGCTTTATCTTTAATAGAATCGCCTAAATCTTTTAGCGATTGGCTTAATTTGTCGCGGGTTTCATCACCTTTATCTGGTGCGAACAAAATTCCTAGTGCTGCACCTGCAGCTAATCCTGCTAAAAGCGCAACTACAACTTTTGAGTTATCATTCATAATCAATGTATTTTAAGGGTTTAACAATTATGTACAATATAAAACTACTACATTATTTTATTGTTAAGCTATATTTATAACTCACTATGTTCATTATTTGTTTTAATTCTTTCCAATCTTTCTGATGCAAGGGTACTGGTTTCGTAAATTTTAATGAGCAAAATAAAATAAGATAATAGCAGCGGACCAAAAACAAGGCCCAAAATTCCAAATAAAGGAATACCAATAATTACGCCAATTACTGTAATAATGGGATGAATGTTGCCAACTTTTTTTGCAATGATAAAACGAAGTACGTTATCGATGTTGATAATCACCACAAAACCGAAAATAAGCATGGCCCAGCCGGCAAAATTATTTCCATTGGCAATCTGCAAAATGGCAGCTGGCACAAAAACTACAGGAGGGCCTAAAACGGGGACAAAGGAAATAAATGTGGTAATAACGCCCCAAAAAATGGGATCTTTATAACCCAGCACATAAAATGAAAGACTTACCAGCGAACCTTGTACCAAACAGATTAGCCCTTGACCTAAAACATTAGCATAGGTTGTATTGCGCATTTCATCACCAAAACGTAATGCATTTTGTTCCCTGAAAGGGGCATACTTTATTAACGAAAATTCGAATTTTTTTCGTTCTATTAACATAAAATAGAGTAAAAAGTACATCACCAGTAAACTCAGTACAATATTTACAGCACTTGATATGAGCGAAGGGAAAAGCTGCGTGGCCCAGTTACCCAGGCGGTTCATGCCATCTTGAATCAATTCCTGGTTAATTTTAACCGGAACAAGATGCTGTAACTTTACTAAAAGATTTTTAAAAAATATTTCGTTGCTTCGAAGTTCTGAGATTTTACTGATAACCATGCTGCTCAGTGCATAAAACGGTAATACAATTAAAATAATGCTAATGGTGATGAGAAAAATGGCCACCAGCCTTTTATTCCAACCTTTGTTTTCGGCCAGGTGTATATAGGCTGGTCGCATAATCGTATATAACACCAGGGTGCTCAGGATGGCACTAAAAATACTTTGTAAAGAATAGGCAATTAGAATTCCAAGCGCAATAATGATAACAAGGTTAATGTTGTTACGCTGTTTATAAGAAAATACTGACATAATTTAGGATGCTTGGGATTATTCTTTAAATGCCAAATCAGCCTGTTTTGTTTTATCGATTTTAAATTTGTTGCTCCTCATTCAGGTTAATTGCCTTTATTTTGTTGTAAAGCGTTTTTCTGTCGATATTAAGTATCCTGGCTGCTTTGGCTTTATTAAAGTTAACTTCCCTTAAAATATTTAAAATAGCACTGTATTCTGCTTCTTTGGTTGTTTTTTTGAGATCCTGAGGGGGATTATCGGAGCTTTTCTTTAAGAGGGGCAGTTTTTTTTCGCGCTGCAGGTTTTTAACAGCACTAAGTTTTTCGAGCTCCAAAGGTAAAGCATCTACTTCTATCTGTTGCCGGTTGGTGAGTAAAGCCACCCGTCTGATTACATTTTTAAGTTCGCGTACATTACCCGGCCAGTTATAGCTTAAAAAACAATTTTTAACCTCCTTAGAAAAACATAAAATTTGTTTATCCAGTTCCTGGTTCGCTTCTGCAAGGAAAAAATCAGCAAAGACCATGATATCTTCACCCCTGTCTTTTAATGAAGGAACATTGATGGAAAATTCGTTAAATCGGTGGTATAAATCCTCTCTGAATGTTCCTTTTTGTATACAGTCTTCAAGATTTTCGTTGGTTGCAATAATAATCCTCACATCGAGATCAATCTCTTTGCTACTCGCTATCCTTTTAATTTTTGTTAAAAGCATTAATACCACAGGGCTGTTAATGTCCTGTAAAATTGGCTTTTCTTTTTTCAACAAACGCTGTAACACCTTCTTTAAAGTCGGCAGTTTCGAAACATTTGCCAAAAGATTCTATTTCCGTGGCATAGCCGTTATCACCATTTAAAGATGCGATTACTGATTTAATAGCCGCAGAAACAGCTAAAGGAGCGCGTTGTTTAACCATATTAAGGATTTCTTGTGCTTTGCTGATTAAATCTGCCTGTGGAACAACATGGTTTACAAGTCCGATTTTCTCAGCTTCAGCTGCTGTTACCATGTTCGCTGTTGTAATCATCTCGATCGCTTTGCCTTTTCCAACCAATTGTGTTAAGCGTTGCGTACCTCCATAGCCCGGAATTAAACCCAAAGTAACTTCCGGTAAGCCTAACTTTGCGTTATCAGTTGCAATACGAATATGGCAGGCCATTGCAAGTTCCAGTCCGCCGCCTAAAGCAAACCCGTTAATGGCCGCAATAAATGGTTTTGGCGAATTTTCTATGGCATTAAAAACATGGTCCTGCCCGTGTTTTGCTAATTCCTCCCCCTGTTTGCCACTGTAATCTGCAAATTCTTTAATATCTGCCCCCGCCACAAAGGCTTTTTCTCCTGCACCTGTTAAAATAACGCCTCTCACTTCATCGGTTTTACCCGCATAGGCAATTACATCGGCTAACTCGGCAAGGGTATCTTTATTTAATGCATTAAGAGACTTTTCGCGATTTATGGTAATGTATAAAATGTTTTCTTTTACTTCTGAGATTAAATTCTGGTATGCCATAGCTTAAAAATTTCTGTTTTCAGTAACCCAATTTTGAATATATTCTACAATGCTTGCCATTGTTGTGCCCGGAGGGAATAATTCTCCTACCCCAAGATTAGCAAGTTTTAACCGGTCGGCTTCGGGAATAATCCCACCACCGGTTAATAACACATCATCCATCTGTTTTTCTTTCATAAAATGGATAATTTTTGGAAAAACGGTCATGTGAGCACCTGAAAGAATCGAAATCCCAATGGCGTCAACATCTTCCTGAAGCGCTGTATTAACCACCATTTCGGGTGTTTGGCGCAGGCCGGTGTATATTACTTCCATGCCTGCATCGCGTAAAGAAGTTGCAATTACTTTGGCGCCTCTATCGTGGCCATCCAAACCAACTTTAGCCACCAAAACGCGTATTGGCCGATTTAATATTTTGCTCATAAATGAATATTAAGTTGACGTAAATGTATTGATTTTATTCACTAATAGCGAAATTAGATCATGGTTGATGATCAGGGCTTTTGCCTGCAAGTTGATCAGGATAATGGTGCATAGCTATTTAACAACTCGATAAAGTAATTGAAAAACATTTAATATTAACCCTATGCTAATAAACCGCTAATCATTGTATAAATACGCTCAATCTTTTTACCTTTGCATTCCTAATTTACAGGTTTTTATGAGTGAAGAGAAGTCATTGAACTTTATTGAAGAAATTGTTGAGAACGACCTAAATAGTGGTAAGTATGAAACTTTGGTTACGCGTTTTCCGCCGGAGCCTAATGGTTATCTGCACATCGGCCACGCGAAAGCAATATGCTTAAATTTCGGACTAACACAAAAATACGGCGGTTATACCAACCTGCGTTTTGATGATACGAATCCGGTAACGGAGAAAACAGAATATGTTAACAGCCAGCAGGAAGATATCAGGTGGTTAGGTTTTAACTGGAAAAATGAATTATATGCATCAGATTATTTTGATGAACTGTATGGTTTTGCCGTTACACTGATTGAAAAGGGATTGGCCTATGTGGATGAAAGTTCTGCAGATGAAATTGCGGCCTTAAAGGGTACACCTACCGAACCTGGTCAGGATAGCCCGTACCGCAACCGTACGGTTGAAGAAAATCTCGCCATTTTTACGAAAATGAAAAATGGCGAATTTGCTGATGGCGCTTATATTTTAAGGGCTAAAATCGATATGGCAAGTCCGAATATGTTAATGCGCGATCCGATTATTTACCGCATTAAACATGCAGAACATCACCGTACCGGTAACAAGTGGTGTATTTACCCAATGTACGATTTTGCCCACGGACAGAGCGATAGTATCGAAAACATCACCCATTCGATTTGTACTTTAGAATATGTTTCACACCGCGAATTGTACGACTGGTTTATCGAAAAACTGGATATTTTTCCTTCAAAACAATATGAGTTTGCCCGTTTAAACCTTACCAGTACGGTAATGAGTAAACGTAAGCTTTTACAATTGGTTAATGAAAACCTGGTAAACGGCTGGGACGATCCCCGCATGCCTACCATTTCGGGTTTGCGCAGAAGAGGATTTACACCAAAAAGTATCCGTGAGTTTTGTGAGCGTATTGGTATTGCCAAACGCGAAAATTTAATTGAGTTGAGCTTATTGGAGTTTTGTATCCGTGAGGATTTGAACAAAACGGCTAACCGCGTAATGGCAGTTTTGGACCCGATTAAATTGGTTATTACCAATTATGATAAAGGTTCAGAAGAATTAATCGGCGAAAACAATCCTGAAGCTGAAGATGGCGGTGGCACACGTGTGATCCCTTTCAGTAACGAACTTTGGATTGAGCGTGAAGATTTTATGGAAGTGCCTGCAAAAAAATGGTTCCGTTTGGCGCCTGGAGCAATGGTACGCTTAAAATTTGCTTATATCGTGAAATGCGAAGATTTTGTGAAAGATGAAAACGGAAACGTTACAGAAATTCGTTGTACTTACATTCCGGAATCAAAAAGCGGAAGCGATACCAGTGGCATTAATGTTAAAGGTACCATCCATTGGGTAAGTGCGGCACATGCTAAAACTGCAGAAATCCGTTTATATGATCGTTTATTTACTTCAGAAACACCTGATGCGGAAGAAGGCGATTTTAAAGATTATTTAAATCCTGAAAGTTTAACGGTACTACCTAATGTATATATCGAACCAGCTTTGGCCGACGCAGATTTAGATGGCCGTTATCAGTTTATCCGTAAAGGTTATTTCTGTTTGGATAAAGAATCTACTGCTGATAAATTGGTTTTCAATAGAACGGTAACATTAAAAGATACATTTAAGAAGCCGAATTAATTTTTCGCTGCTTTTTTTGCCATAGATAAACACGGATGAACACAGATTTATCCGTGTTTTTTTTAGAAAGATTAACTGAACAGGTTCATTGGTTCATTAATCATTTGTCAATTGGTCGAATATGGTCTTCTACCGTCGATTTCCGTCATTAACCGCAAAGTACGCCAAGCTGATTATTTTACGCCTAAACTTCGGACCTCGGTGCCCCCGACTTTCAGACTCTTTCCATCATTAACCGCAAAGTACGCCAAGCGGTTTCTTTTACACCTAATCTTCGGACCTCGGTCTTCCGACTTTCGGACTAAACTAAACGCCTAACTTCAGTTTTTCGATTTATCATGCTAATCGCCAAAAATCACTTTTTGCATTTTTTAACAAATGGAAAGACAGATGTTTGTTAGTTTTATAAAAAACTGATCATGAAAAACATCTTAATTGCCGCTCTCTTTCTCATCGCCTTTAAATCGTTTGCCCAAACTCCCCAGCAAGTTGAAAATGAAATTGCCTTTGCAAAGTTTTATGGGTACATCAAATATTTTTATCCTGGTGATGAGGCTACAAAAATAGATTGGGATAAATTTTCTATTTATGGCGCCAAGCATATTGAAAGCTGTAAAACAACTGCAGCCTTAAAAGACAGTTTAAATAATCTGGTTAAAAAGCTCATGCCTGGCGTTGTGGTTAAAAATATTGAAGAAAAGTATAAGTTCAATCCAAAACCATTTACCCCAAAAGATTTAACAGAGTATGAACTTATTAGCTGGCAGCATTTGGGGGTAGGATTGGTAAAAGACAAGGCCAATTTATATAAAAGTGCCAGGACTAATCGACCACAAGTATTTAAAACAGCTTTTATGGGCTATGGTACGGTATCTGTCCACACCAATGCGAAAGTGATTGCGGGTAAAACATTTGAGCTCAGTGGCAGGGCAAAGCTATCCAGTGGAAGTGGGGCTGGTCATTTTTGGTTTAAAGTAGAAAATGGGAAGGAGAAAATGGGGTTTTTCGACAATATGGACGACCGTCCTATAACCAATAAAGAATGGACTAATTTTAGCATTAAAGGTAAGATTGATGACCTGGCAGAAAATATTGGCTTTGGGGCGTATCTATCAGGATTGGGTAATTTCTTGATTGATGATCTATCCGTAAAGGTTGAAGGATATGAAATTTTTAGTGATAATTTTGAATCAGAAACCGTAAATGCTGAACCAAAATCAATCGGTTTTGCTTCACAGAATTTCTCCGATTCGAAGGGTAAGTATTCTTTTACCGTTCGTGAAGCAAATGGGAATAAGTACCTATCGCTAATGGGGCCGAAAGATGAAGAAAAAAGCGAGATCATAAATGAAGAACTGTTTCAAAAACACGCAACATTTGGCGAGTACATTGAAAAACCAATAGGAAGTGGTTTAAAAATAATTGTTCCACTTGCGTTGTATGGCACCAAAACACATACTTTTCCAGTTCCTGATTCGGTACAAACATCATCCGCATTAGCGAAGATCAATCAATCTGATTATATTTTAAATGGATCTGATTTATATTTTAGACTGGGTAATACCATTAATACCTGGAATGTTTTTCAACACTTTTTCCCTTATTTTGATGTAGCTAAAACCAATTGGGGAAACGATTTAAATCGGGCAATTAGTGATTGTTACCAAGATAAAAATGATTTGGATTATGCTAAAACGCTTAAAAAACTAACGGCTAAATTAAAGGATGGGCACATCAATGTATGGTCGACAAGCAGTAGTAAAAATCAATATTTGCCTCCAATTACATGGAAATGGCTAGAAAATAACCTGGTTGTTACAGGTGTAATGGACTCCACCTTAAAATTGAGAAAGGGCGACGTGGTGGAAAAAATAAATGGAGAAGATGTTAAAGCCTATTTTGCCAGGGTTAACAGTTATATCTCTGCAGCCACAATTGGTCTTTTAAATCATCGTGCTCAAACAGAATCGCTAATGGGAGAAAAGGATACACCTTTTAATCTTGGGCTGATTCAGGGTGAAGAAATAAAATTATCCAGAAATATGCACTCTTCAACATATTATGAACTGCTTCCAAAACAGGATACAATTAAATCGCTAGGGAACGATATTACCTATATCAGTATAAGCAATGCAAAAATGGAGGCAATTAACAATGCGTTGCCCCTACTTCAAAAAAGCAAAGCCATTATATGCGATTTAAGGGGGTATCCGGCTGATAATACGGGATTAATAGAATACCTGATGGTTAAAGATGATACTTCATCTAAATGGATGCAGATACCTCAAGTCATTTATCCCGATCGGGAGAATATTGCAGGCTATAAATTTGAAAGATGGCATCTGAAAGCAAAATCACCACATTTAAATGCCAAAATATTTTTCTTAATAGACGGTCAGGCGATCAGTTATGCCGAAAGTTATATGAGTTTCATCGAGCATTATAAATTAGCCACTATAATTGGCCAGCCAACAGCGGGTACCAATGGAGATATCAATACAATAACCTTACCTGGAGGATATAGTATGTGGTTTACAGGAATGAAAGTGTTAAAGCACGATGGTTCGCAGCACCACGGGATTGGAATAACTCCAAATATTTATGTTGAGCAAACAATACAAGGCATTAAAGAGAACCGCGACGAAATTTTAGAAAGGGCAATTGAGGAAGCATCCAAATAGGTTTGGGATTTTTCATTAGTCATGAGTTCATTGGTGGGGCGTGGCGCTCCGATAGTTTCATCCATCATTAACCGCAAAGTACGCCAAGCAGAGTGTTTTACACCTAAACTTCGGACCTCGGTCTCCCTACTTTCGGACTATTCCATCATCCCTCTTCACATTTTCCATCTTTAGTATTTCGTATAAACATTATAAAGCACTAAAATATCAACGGGCGTTAAAGCTGGCGTAATGTCACTCTGGATAAAATGGAGCTTAAAAGCCGTAATGGCTGCCGGTAGATTGGTGGTATCGTACCCTATATATTTCAAGGCCATTTCGGTATTAAAATCTGCCGGTGGGTTTTTTAACACATCATCATACCAATAGCCAAAACCTTTATCGGCCAGTTTTTTCCATGGGAAATTTTTGGGATCGTTTTTACGTTTTGGCGCAATATCGGCATGGCCGATAAAATTTGCGGTTGGGATATTGTAGGTTTTCTTTAAAGTAGCCAACAGCTTTAACAAACTATTCATCTGCGCATCAGGCCATGGATCTGTTAAGCCGTTATTGTCTAACTCAATGCCGATGGATGAAGAATTAAGGTCGGTATCTTTACCCCATTTGCTTATCCCGGCGTGGTTGGCACGGAGGTAATCGTTAACCATATGCACTACTTTACCATCGCGACTGATAACATAATGTGCACTGGTACCAGCTTTGGTCGAGAAAAATGTTTTAATGGTTTGTGCCAAACTATCTTGCGCCGTATGGTGGATCACTACAAAATTCGGTTTACGTATCCCAAAATTTACAGAACCAACCCAGCTTTGGTTTGTTGCTTCTAATGAATCGTAAAGCTGACCAACCGGAGGAGTTGTACTGATTATTTTCGAAAAATCTTTGGCCTTATCTTTATATATTTTTTCTGTTGCAGCATATTTATTGGTGCTACAGGCCGATAAAACAAGCAGAAGCGAAAAAGTAAGATTAGATGATGGTTTTGAAAATCTGGAAAATAACATGGGCATGAATTGTTAGCAAGTTGAAGTTACAAAGTTATGCGAAACTTCAGCCAATACATCAAACTTTATACAAAGCTTTCAAAATTTACTAATTTAGCGGCGATATACTTTAATATGAAGAATTTATACAAATCAACCCTGATTTTATCTGCACTGGCTATTGCGGCTGGGTCAATGTCATCTTGTACAGGCGATAACAAAACAACCGGCGAAAAGACGGTTACGGTACAAAAAGATAGCTTGACCAATTATGTTGCACAGCGTTTAGCCATTTACGAAAAAGTTAAACTCACGACCAATATCAATCAATTGAGTGTTAACGACCGTAAAATTTTGCCTTTACTGATCCAGGCGGCAGAAATTATGGATGAGTTGTATTGGAAACAGGCCTACCCACAAAGAGATAGCCTGCTGGCCACAATTAAGGATGAAAAAACACGCGATTTTCTGAATATCAATTATGGTCCCTGGGATCGGTTAAATAATGATAAACCTTTTGTTGAAGGTGTAGGCGTTAAACCAGAAGGTGCATCTTTTTATCCTTACGGAATCACAAAGGATGAGATCGAAAAATCTGATCTGGCCGATAAATTTGGTGCTTATTCTGTGGTTCAAAAGGATAGCACAGGCAAATTATCTACCGTGCCTTACCATGTTTTATTTGCCTCAGAATTACAGCGGGTGAGCTCTCTTTTAAAACAGGCCGCTTTAATTACGGAAGATGCCGGTTTGAAAAAATATTTAAACTTAAGAGCTGATGCCCTGGTAACTGATAATTTTACCGCCAGTGATTATGCCTGGCTGGATATGAAAACCAATGGGTTGGATATTATTATCGGCCCGATTGAAAATTATGAAGATAAACTCTTTAATGCCCGCACCAGTTACGAGGCTTATGTTTTAATTAAGGATAAGGAGTGGAGCAAACGTTTGGCAAAGTATGTAAAAATGCTCCCCGAATTGCAGAAAAACCTGCCTGTAGCAGCAAAATATAAGGCAGAAACCCCGGGAACGGATTCTGAGTTGAATGCTTATGATGTAGTTTATTACGCAGGGGATTGTAACGCAGGATCGAAAACCATTGCTGTTAACCTTCCAAACGATGAAAAAATTCAACAGGAAAAAGGTACCCGCCGCTCGCAGCTAAAAAATGCCATGCAGGCCAAATTTGATAAAATTTTGCTGCCGATTTCGAAAGAATTAATTGATGCAGATCAGCAGCAGTATATTAAATTTGATGCTTTTTTTGCCAATGTAATGTTTCATGAAGTGGCCCATGGTTTGGGGATTAAAAAAACCATTACAGGAAAAGGATTTGTACGTGAGGCTTTAAAAGAACAATATAGCTGGTTAGAAGAAGGTAAAGCCGATATTTTAGGTTTATACATGGTAACCGGATTACTTAAAAAAGGCGAATTAAAAGGTGACATAAAAGATTACTACACCACATTTATGGCTGGTATTTTACGTTCGGTGCGCTTCGGGGTTTCTGAAGCGCATGGAAAAGCCAATATGCAATGCTTTAATTATTTTCAGGAAAAAGGTGCTTTTGAACGTACTGCTAAAGGTACTTACAAAGTTAATTTTGAGAAATTTGCAACTGCAATGAACGATTTAAGTGCATTCATTATTACGCTTCAGGGTAATGGCGATAAAGTTGCGGTAGAAAAAGCACAGAAAGAAAAAGCAATTATCCATACCGAACTTCAATCAGATTTAGATCGCTTAACCAAAAAGAATATCCCGGTAGATGTTGTTTTCGAACAAGGTGTTGATGTATTGGGGGTAAAATAGAAGATTCTTAATCAAAAAATTAAAAGCCATAGATAGGCAAGTGTAAGCTTGCTGATCTGTGGCTTTTTTGGCTCATTTGTTCATTGGCCATTGGTTTATTAGTACCTGCAAACCGTCAACTGGGTATTGGTTGACTGTTTAAACTGGTTAATTGAGGAAGTTCATTAAAGAATATTTAGATCCGCTACTACAGGCAGATTTATAGAAAGGTCATCATCTCGACTGAAGCAACGCGTAGTGGAGAGATCTTTGGCCCGTGTTACCTAAAAGGTTAAAGATTTCTCCACTAGCTACCGATGAAGAATCGGTGAGCTTCAGTCGAAATGACGATCCGACTATATTTTCATTCCAACCCCTTTTTTTGCTGACACTAATGTCTACAATTATCAGATTCAAATAAAAATTCGTAATTGCGAGGAGGAACGACAGCCTGCCCCGACTTCGGGGAAGCAATCTTTCATGCTTGGGAGCCCTGCTATAAAGATTGCTTCATCCAATGAAAATTGCCCCGCAATGACGATCCCTTGCAGCTTGTTGCCCAAAAAATCTCTCGCTAACATTGATTTATACCATAAAATTATCCTTCAGGATTACATCACCCTTGTGAATTGTAGCACAATAGACTCCAGACTTCGGACTCCCGATTCCGGACTTTTTCAAAATCCTTGTAACCTTTTCAAAAAACGGTCGTCTTATTTATAACTAAACAATGGGGAACCTTTCGTTCCGAGCTAAACTTTAAACAAGCAAGCAAAAGTTAAAAACGCGTTTACAAGCGTTATGGAATCTTTTTGCCCAATTTTTTAAGATAATAATACCTGAAAATGAAAACATTATATAGCATATCGATTACCTTAAGTCTATTTTTAACCGCTGCGGTGGGCTTTGCGCAAACCAATCCTAAGCCTAATATCAACGGGGTAATTTTGGATGAAAATAAAAAACCTGCAGACTATGTGACCGTTGTATTGTTTAAAGCTGCCGATTCGACTGTGGTTAAAACAGCTTTTACTGATCCGAACGGCACATTTGGTTTTAATATTCCTGCTAAAGGAAGTTATTTTTATAAGGCCAGTAATATGGGTTATAAAACGCTTAAAAGTAAAACCATCATACTAACAGAAGATAACCAAAAAGTAGATTTTGGCACTGCGCAGCTTGTTGCAACTGCTCAAAATCTAAAGGAAGTGAACGTAGCCATAACCAAACCGTTAATTGAGCGTAAAATGGATAAGGTGGTGATGAACGTATCAAACAGTGCGATTATGACCGGCTCTACAGCATTAGAGGTTTTGCAAAAAGCCCCTGGCGTAACGGTAGACCAGAACGACAAAATTTCGATGATGGGTAAACAAGGCGTATTGATCCAGTTGGATGGCAAACAAACCTACATGAGTAGTGCCGACGTAGCAAACCTGCTCCGTAATATGCAAAGTTCAGAAATCGAAAGTATAGAACTGATCACCAATCCTTCTTCAAAATATGATGCGTCTGGTAATTCTGGAATCATTAATATTAAAACAAAAAAGAATAGAAACGGAGGCACTAACGGTAGTTTAACCGGAACCGCCGGATATGGTAAAAACTTTAGGGGTAATACGGGTTTAAATCTTAATCATAGAACACAAAAACTGAATCTGTTTGGTAATTACAATTATGGTAGGAACGTGAGGGAAAACCAGATTGATATTGACCGGATAGCAAATGGTACGCCCGATACGTATTTTATGCAAACAGGTGGGAGCCTTAGAAAGCAACAGAATAATAATTTCAAGGCTGGTTTAGATTATTTTATCGATAAAAATAACACCATTGGGGTATTGGTAAATGGCTATTTTAACCACGGTACGGAAGCTTCAGTAAACAATACATTAATCGGTCCGTCTTTTCAAAAAGTAGATACATTGTTGATTTCGAATACATTACAGACCAATAAGTACAACAATCTTTCTTATAATTTAAATTATAAATCGGTTTTAGATACCGCTGGTTCAGAAATTTCGGCAGATGTTGATTATTCCAGATACAGCGGAAACGATGGTTCAAACTACGATAACGATTATCTTTTTCCTAACGGTGAGCGGATTCGTCCTATTGTTTATACCAGAAATAATACACCTTCTATTATCGATATTAAAGCTTTTAAGGTTGATTATAATGTTTCGTTGAGTAAAACCGTTAAACTAGAGGCTGGTGTTAAAAGCAGCTGGGTTAAAACCGATAACGATCTTCAGGCAGAAGAATTTGTAAACAATACCTGGCGGAACGATGTACACCGCAGTAATCAGTTTATTTACGATGAAAATGTAAACGCGGCTTATACCAATTTAAATAAACAATTTAAAAATACCAGTGTGCAAATTGGTCTGCGGTTAGAGCAAACCAATTCGAAAGGAAATTTAATTACCAACAACACCGTGGTTGAGCGAAGTTACTGGGATTTCTTCCCTACGTTGTTTGTGCAACAAACCCTTTCTAAAAACAACCAGCTTGGATTCTCTTATAGCAGAAGGATAGACCGGCCAAGTTATGATGCTTTAAATCCTTTTGTGTACTATCTCGATCAATTTACTTATAGTAAAGGTAACCCTTTTTTAAATCCACAGTATACCAATAATTTAGAACTGAGTTATACCCTGATGCAAAAATATATGTTATCAGTTGGTTACAGCAGGGTTAACGATGTAATTATGGAAGTGCTTTTGCCAGATACCGCTCAAAAAGCGTTGTATCAAACCAATGCAAACCTGGCCAAAAATATCAGTTATAATGCCAACCTAAATATACCCGTGCAGGTTACCAAATGGTGGCAGATGAATAATAATTTAAATGTTTTTTACCTGAGTTTTCAGGCGCCAGACTTAGCCGGAAAGGAATTAAAAACCGGAAAAACATCTTTCCAGTTTAAAACGCAGCAAACCTTTACCATTATGAGTGGTTTTACGGCAGAACTGAACGGTAGTTACGAATCGCCACTTGATTATGGTACTTTTTCCATCAGACCGCGATACTCCATTGATGCCGGTTTGAGTAAGGCATTGTTTAATAAAAAAGCGAGTTTGAAATTTGCCTTATCAGATGTATTTAATACCTATAAAACTAATTTATCAAGCATTTTATCAGGATTAACCTATCAGGTGCGTCAAAAAAATGAAAGTCAGGTGGCCCGGATCAGTTTCACTTATCGTTTCGGTAAAAATGAAATCAAACCAGCCCGCCGCCGTTCTACAGGTACTGAGGCTGAGCAAGGAAGAATGAAGAATTAGGGGTTACAGGCTCGTCATCTCGGCCGAAGCAACGAAGTGGGGAGACCTTTGAACGAAATTATTAAAATGCAATTTACAAGATTTCTTCCCGAATTTTCAGGATCGAAATGAAGATCCGGCTATACCTGTCATCTTATCGCCATGGTCCGTGTCTCCACGGACCAATCACTTATTAATTTAAAATTTATACTCCATCACATAATCATCCATAAAATAACCTTCACCAATATCGATTTTTACCGATTCTTTAATGGTAAATCCTCCTTTTAAGTAGAAATCTTTAGCGTTATTGTGTTTGTTTACATTCAATTGTAAAGCACTTCCACCGGCATCCTTTACCTGGTTAAAAACCTCGTTGATGAGGATTTTGCCAACACCTTTGCCATGTGCTGATGGCAACACATAAAGTTTATGTAATTTGTAAATGCGTTCGTCGTGCCCAATAATAGAATAGCCTGCAAAACCATATTGCTTTTCGGCGTCTTCGGCAATCAGGAAAATGTGGCCTTCCATCAATTGTTTCAACAATTCGCCCCTGTTATACATTTTATCCAGCATGTAATCAATCTGTGCCTGTCCGATAATATCAAGATAGGTTGATGGCCAGGTTGCAGCGGCAATATCCCTGATGATTTCTAGATCTTCTTCTTTTGCTCTTCTAAGGGTAATCATATTGGTTCACTAATAAAAATGGGGTGTCCTGAGAAAGTGAATTCGACAAAACCGTCGTTTACCACCTTAAAAATTTCATCTTCATCCTGCATCAGGTTGGTTACTTCGAGGTATCGGTTGCCATGGATCAAAAATTCACTACCGGCTGGTTTCCAAACCGAAAAACCCGACTTTATAGCGTAATGTTTAGCTCTTTCGGTAAATACCACAAGATTGATTTTGTCTTCAAATCCGGCATATTTTTCTAAGTCGAACTTGCGGCTAATCACATTTACGGCAGGATATTTCTCTTCGTACAGGTAGTTAATCGCTACCATTAAAGCATCAACCGGCCCTTGGATTATTTTGGTGTTTTCCTGCGTTTCGGTTTGTGTTCCGTTTACAAGAACATCAACCTTTAAACCTAAGGATAAGATTTTATCATAGCTTTCTGCATTAACCAAAAGCGTAGGGCTCCATTCTAACAGTTGGCCCAAAAGCTCTTCGTTAAAATTTCCAAGCTCCTCTATAAATAAAGCTGGTTCTTGTTTTTCTTTTACAATATGGTGTGAAGACATACTGCGAATATAGAAAATTCACATTAAGTACGATACACAAAGAATCAGCTGCCGGTAAAATGATTACCTGTTGTATGGGTATTCGCTCACCCAATGAAATCCCCTGTTAATGAGCCTGAAATCTTTCAGGTCTTTCTTTTTAAAGCTTACCGAAACAGAATCCTTATCCTGCAAGCCAGAAATAATGAGTTTATCTTTCCCGATAAGTTTGTAGTTTAACACATATTTCAATGAATCTTTGGTGGTAGATTTCAGTACCAGTTCTTTTTTCTTCTGATCAAAAACGGTGGTAAAATTAACTGTACTATCATTCATTTTTTTAACCCTTGCATAACCCTCATAACTGATAATCATCTGTTTCCACCGGTTGCTATCGGTCGTTAATGGCGCTAGTGTTTCGCCCTTAAGCCTCATCTCCTCTACATGGTAAATACCATATAAAAATGGTTTGGGCGCTGCACTGCCGTAGGTTTTTCGTTGCCCGATTAACGAATAAAGTAAAAGAACCACTGAGGCTGTGATATACAGGTATTTTAGGCTATAGGCCAAAATGTAAATCCAGCGTTTTTTAAAGGTTGGGCGGTACATTTTATCAAGCTGTTCACTTTCATATTTAATAAAGAAACGGTATAATTTTAAAAAATGGGGTGCCAAAATAAAAAGGCTCATTACCACCAGTGCGGTAGAAAGCAGTTTTACCGGAACATCGAAAAAATAATTCATCGACATTACATGGGCGGTTGCTGCCAATGACAGTAACGCGCCGACAATTACCGTTCTGCGGAACAAGAGTAAAATGGCAGAAACTTCTACTATGCCCATAAAAATATTGTAACCTTTAGAAAAACCGAGGAAAGTCCAGGCCAGGCCCATTGGTGAGGCTTCGCCAAAAGGTTGGAGCAACCGGGTTAAGGATGGATCGGGAAATTGAAGTTTGATCACCTTTACGGCGCCATACAACAATAACGTAAAGGCGAGGTAAAACCTGACCAATACCACTAGCCAGTAATAGGCGGCGTTGTAGCTTTTACGTTTACGGTCTAAAACCGACCAAATGATACAGCCTATCACCGAAATAAGAAACATAACCAGCAATAATACCCAGTCATAAGAGGTATCGCCACTACCATTGGTATGGATGCTAAAATCGTAATTGTAATGGATAATGTGTTTGGAAAACCAGGGAATAAAATCGTGCAATACCAGGTTGGGCAACTGCAATATGCTTGACAGGACCATGAAAGCGCCATTATTGTTCAGGATGATAAAAAGCGATAACAGCAGGAAAAAAAACCTAAAGGATATTTTTTTATAAATGCTCCATGGGGAGTTGGTTTGAAGCGCGTTTTCAGACATATTGGTTTGGGTTTATCCCAAAACTAAAAATTATCCAACAGGCATCAAACTATAAAGTGTTAATTAACAGGGCTTTCTTTAACTAATAGGTAAAAATCCTGATAGGCTTCAATAAAATCATCCGCAAAATTTATGGCTCCCGAAACGGCTATTCCGTAAATTCCTGTTTGCATTAAAGCTTCTACATCATAATTTTTGATACCACCTACGGCTAGTACCGGAAGTTGGATAGCTTTGGCCTGTAATTCCTTTATGGTATGGTGGTAAGCTTCGAGATCGATAAGTGCGTAACCGTTGGGTTTGGTTTCACTCACAGCAAATGGACCATAACCCGCATAATCTGCCCCTTCGCTGGCCAGTCTGATTAAATTTTCAATGGTATCTGCAGAACCACCCAGCGTAATATCATTACCAACCAATTTGCGCAGGGCGACAAAATCGGCATCCATATCTTCGATATGAAACCCCTGGATATCTGCCTTTCCATTTAAATGAATATGATTGGTAACGATTAAAGTGCTGCCCCAATCATCACAAATTTCTGCGATGGCGTTAATCTCCTGTAAAAGTGCCTCATCCGCTTTACTCAAACAACGGTATTGGATCCATTTTGCTCCCGCTTCGCAAGCTAGCTGTGCCTGCTCAATGTGGCTTAAGTGTGGGATATCGTGTGTGATGTACTGGAACTTTTCGATATATTTCATTCTGGATCAGGATTGGTAAGATTAAAGGATTTAAGATCAGGAGGGCAATATAAACAAAATCGCCATGGAGCGTTTATCTTCCAATGGCGATTTTAATGATTTTTAGCTTTTAGCTTTATCTTTCAGCTTTCTTAAAATTTAACGTTCAAACTTAGCAAAAAGTTGGTTCCTGCTTGTGGGTAAAAAAAGTTTTCGGTAGTTCTGCTTCCTCCTAACTGATATCCATAAGTATAACCGTTGCTTTCGTATTTCTTATCGAAGATATTGTTAACCAATAAACCAAGGTTAATATTTTTAACGCCGGCAAATTTAAAATCGTAACCCAAACGGGCATTGTTTACCCAATAACCATTAATGGTTCTGTCGTTATTCTGCGTATTATCCAGGTATTGTTTGCTCACATATTTGCTCTGTAAGGCTATGGCAAAACCGCTAATCGGTTTGTACACCAATTCGCCAAAAAGAACCGCACCTGGCGAAAACGAGATATCGGTTAGGTTATAGGTGTTTACTACCTGCCCGCCGTTATCATAATCATCATAATATTCGGTAAAGTTTTTAATTTTATTCCTGCTGAATGCTGCATTGGCATTTACGATAAATTGTTTGCTAATGCTATAAGAACCATCAAGCTCTATTCCCAAACGGTAACTTTTATCCACATTCTGGCGGAAGTTTCCTCCAACATCATTTATCTTTCCGGTAACCACCAACTGGTTTTTATAGAACATGCCATAAGCATTGGCGCCTATATTAAATTGATCATCTTTAAAACGGTAGCCCAATTCTACATCATTTAAACGCTCTGGTTTAGGGGTAATGCCTACGGTTGCATCCACGTAATCATCGCGGTTAGGCTCCTTGTTGGCCACACTGAATGATGCGTAAACATTACTTTGCGGATTGATAAAATAAGTGGCGCCAAATTTCGGGTTAAAGAAATTTAAGGTTTGGTTAATGGCCAAAGTATTCAGCTTGTTTTCTGTACCGGCAATATCATAATATACACGGCGGTACTGCAGATCGGCAAATAAACTTAAAGCTTCAATGGGACTATAGTTTACCTTGCCATACACATTAAAATCAGTCTTGAAACCTTCATTATCATAGTAATGCCTGTCTATATTTCCGTTTGAAGCATATTGTGCCCAGATCACCTGCCCAAAGTGTGCGCCTTTATATTCGTTGTACGCTCCGCCCAAAGTAAAATTTAAATTCTTTTCAGGCACATAATTAAAGGCGTAGGTAACGCCATAAAAATCGTTATCTAACCAACGGCGACGGATGAGATCAGTTGTGGCAACTGGTGTACCTCCTGCAATAACTACAGGGGCTAAACCGTAATTTTTCAGGCTATCCTGTACCCTGTATTCTTCATAATAACCTTCACCTTTAGTATAATGTAAAGCGCCGTTGAAAGAAAACTGATCAGAAAACTGCCTGGCATAAATTAACTGATAGTGGTTTTGCGTATAATTATCCGTTTGGTTATTATATAAGAAACTATTATACCTCCTGCCCGAATTTAAAAGATTTGCCGCATCTTCGGTACTTAAGCCATTTCTATCAATATAAGCGTTCATTCCGGCTACATCATTTTCTAAACGCGATTGTGGGATTCCGTTCCATGATTGGTAAGTTTTCTCATTTCCAGAAAATACATTTACACGTAAAAGGTCTTTATTTCCGTGATAGGCACCAGATAAAAAGTATGATTTAAGCAAAGATGAACCGCGGTCTACATAACCATCAGAACTGATTCTTGATAAACGGCCATCAAAGCTAAAGCGGTTATTAATTAAACCCGTTCCCACCTTTACCGTATTTTTCCAGGTATTGAAACTACCATAAGTGCTGTTTACCTCTGCATAAGGTTCAGTTTCGCTGGCAGTGGTCTGGATATTCAAACTTGCACCAAATGCACCTGCGCCATTAGTAGAAGTTCCTACACCCCGTTGGATCTGTACATTATCAACAGACGAGGCAAAATCGGGCATGTTTACATAAAACGTTCCCTGGCTTTCGCTATCGTTAATCGGAATGCCATTAACCGTAACGTTAATCCTGCTGTTATCGCTTCCACGGATACGAATACCCGTGTAACCCACGCCGGCACCAGCATCAGAGTTAACCACCACCCCAGGCGTGTTCTGAAGGATAAATGGAAGGTCCTGTCCGAAATTGTTTTGCTGGATTTCTTCCTTGCTGATATTTTTATAAGTGGTAGCCGATTTATCTGTAGCACGCGTTGCACGCACAATCACCTCATCGGCCAGGAAATTTTGTGGCGACAGGCTAAAATCTAAACTTATACTCTGTTTTAACTCTACCGTTTTTTCTACCGATTTATAACCGACATAACTTACTACAATGGTATATTTCCCGTTCGATAGGTTTGTAATGGTGTAGTTTCCGTTTGCATCGCTTACTACTGCTGTTTTTTGATTCCTCAATTTAACCGTAGCACGCGGGAGAACGTTCTGGTTTTGATCTGTTATTTTTCCTGTAACCGAAATTTGTGCCGATGCAAAGAATGGCAGTATTGCAACAAGCGCTGCAAAAAGTAAATTTTTCAATGTTTTTGTTTTTAGTTAAACCCATCGGAAAAAGGGGTTTCCCCGATTTCAGTTAAACTTCCATAACTCCAATCCCTACGCCGGCATTACCCGGATCAGGTGCATTCGAGGTTGATGGCTGGAGGGTTTCAAGGTTGATGGCATTACCCTCTACCTTTTTACCTTCTACCTTTTACCTCAAAATGGGTATGATCTCAGCCTGTTTTTGTGTTATTTAAACAAGGCACCCCTAATGATGAGGCAAATGTAGAAAATATTTGGCAATTCGGGCATTCTTTGGTGGATTATGGATTAATAGTCCAAAAATTGACAGCAAAATGGAATAATTGATTGCTTTTAGGTTTTGAAAATGAGCGGTTCTGTGTGCATGGCATTTTTAGTCCTGCTTTGCACTCCAAGTCCTCGATGAAAAATCGGGATCCGGGCTATCCGCTTCAATACGGTTTAGGTGGCGGGGCTGCCGGCAGCCAAAAGCTACTAACAATCATTTCCAAAAAAATAAAGCCCCTATCTACCCAAAAAGTCATCAATGGCCTTAACAGCATTTGCTATCCTTTCATCACTTAAACCACCAATAACTTTATAATTGGCATTTAGCGCTTGTAGCTCCTTGTGCCAAACCTGCATAAAATATTCGCGTTTATCAGGGAAATCGCGCAGCGGATCGTCCTGCCATGGCAAATCGATGTCCATTAACAGGTATAAATCATATGGTCTTTCAGGCAAAGCATCAAGCACCACCTTTGGTGTTTCGCCCAGCACTTCATCACTCCAGATTTTTACCGTAACAAAAGTGGTATCGCAGATGATAAATTCGCTTTCTGTTATGGCTAAAATAGCATCTTCCAGGGCCACTTGCCCATAATACATATTTTCTTCATCCTGCAAAGTATATTCGGTAACCAGGTTTTCGCAATAATAACGGGCATACTCTGGTACCCACGAAACTTTGTAATGTTTTGCGAGCAATTGAGATAGGGTAGATTTTCCCGTACTTTCCGGGCCAACAATGGCAATCTTTTTGATATTTTTATTCACGATATTCCAAATGTAAAGGAAAAAGCTTTAAAAGAAAAAATCCGGTTGAGGAGGGCTCCTGCAACCGGATAATAAACCAAACAAACTATTTATGAAGAAATCCTCATGGCGGGTAACTAATCCGCGGAGGAAGCTTTAGATCATTGTCTAAAGTATATACAAAACGTATATATGTTCTCCTTATTACAACATTATTGCCAATATTCCGATCTTCATCACTTCATGACTTAATTCTGACGCGTGGCCCCATATTCTCTAAATTCTTTTAACACTAATTAACATTTGCGGTATTATTGTACATCTTCATTTTACAGTCGTGTATAATTTATAGTACAATGTTTATTTTGGGTGTTCATTATTTAAAACTATTTGTACGAAATGGTGTTATTTATTTAAGACATCAAACTAAAACGTTATACCATGAAAAAGTTATGTGTTGTGTTATCACTCCTTATCATATTTACTTTGGGTGCAATTGCCTTTACAAATATTAAATTAGGTGGAATAATCGGAAAAATAAGCCCGGTAGATGCGGCTTCTTCCATTACGCTTGTAGCTGCAACAGACACGCTTAGAGCTGAAGTAAATCAGGGCGTTTTTACTTTTACCAACCTTAAACAGGGTGTTTATAATGTAGTGATAAAAGCCAATGCGCCATATAAAGATGCCGTGATAGAAAAGGTGGCCGTAAAAGATAGCGCCACTACGGATTTAGGCGAAATTAAATTGCAGCAGTAGTAAGTTTTGCAAAAGAAAAATTTAAAAAGAGGGTTCAGCAAATCCTCTTTTTTATTTTAAAAAAATCAGCTTAAAATCCTTCTAAAGATGTATCTTTGCATCCCGACAGAACAGTTGGGATTTTTCTTCATACAAGCACAAAATCTCGTTGCTTTCAGGGTATTTAAAATACCCAAATACTTTAGAATTTTAATTATTGTTTAAGCTTTATCATGCCTAAAGACACTTCCATCCGCTCAGTACTGATTATAGGATCTGGACCAATTATCATTGGCCAAGCCTGTGAATTTGATTACTCGGGTTCGCAAGCGGCCCTTTCTTTAAAAGAAGAAGGGATTACCGTTTCCATTATCAACTCCAATCCGGCTACCATTATGACGGATAAGGTTATCGGTGACCATGTTTACCTGCGCCCGTTAACTGTTGATTCAATAGAGGTTATTTTACAAGAGCACATCGACTCTGCAGATTTACCTAGAATTGATGCGGTACTTCCTACAATGGGAGGGCAAACTGCACTAAACCTTTGTAAAGAAGCAGAAGAACGTGGTGTTTGGGAAAAATACGGTGTTAAAGTAGTTGGTGTAGATGTTGCCGCAATTGAAAAAACTGAAAACCGTGAAGCTTTCCGCCAGTTAATGGTTGATATCGGTGTAGGTGTTGCAGAATCGAAAATTGCCAACTCATTTTTAGAAGGTAAAGAGGCTGCACAAGAAATCGGTTATCCATTGGTTATCCGCCCTTCATACACTTTAGGTGGTTCTGGAGGTGGTTTCGTGCATAAGAAAGAGGAATTCGATGCAGCGTTAAAACGTGGTTTAGAAGCTTCGCCAACACATGAAGTATTGGTAGAGAAAGCGGTTTTAGGCTGGAAAGAATATGAGTTAGAGTTGTTAAGAGATAGCAACGATAACGTAATCATTATCTGCTCAATCGAAAACTTTGATCCGATGGGTATCCATACAGGAGACTCGATTACGGTTGCTCCTGCAATGACTTTATCAGATCGTTGTTACCAGGAAATGCGCAACCAGGCAATTAAAATGATGCGTGCAATCGGTAATTTTGCCGGTGGCTGTAACGTTCAGTTTTCGGTTAACCCTGCAGATGATGCCATTATCGCCATCGAAATTAATCCACGTGTATCGCGTTCATCAGCTTTAGCAAGTAAGGCAACTGGTTATCCAATCGCGAAAATTGCCGCCAAACTGGCAATTGGTTATAACCTGGATGAAATTGAAAACCAGATTACCAAAACCACTTCAGCATATTTCGAACCTACTTTAGATTATGTAATTGTTAAAGTACCTCGCTGGAACTTTGATAAATTTAAAGGTGCAAATAAAGAACTTGGCTTACAGATGAAATCTGTTGGTGAGGTAATGGCCATCGGCCGTACCTTTATTGAGGCCTTGCAAAAAGCTTGTCAGAGTTTGGAGATTAACCGTGCAGGTTTAGGTGCAGATGGCAGGCAGGTACGCAATATTGAAGAAATTATGGACGGTTTGGAGCATGCTTCATGGAACCGTTTGTTCTTAATAAAAGATGCCATGGTAATGGGTGTGCCTTTGGAGTCGATCCGTAAGGTAACCAAAATCGATAAATGGTTCTTAAATCAGATTCAGGAGCTTGTATTACTTGAAACTGAATTAAAAAGATATTCTTTAAATAACATCCCTCAGGATTTCTTTGTAACGCTTAAACAGAAAGGTTTCTCTGATATTCAGATTGCCTGGTTATTAGGAAACGTTACCGAAGATGAGGTGTACGATCGCCGTAAGGCTTTGGGCATCAGCAGGGTGTATAAAATGGTTGATACCTGTGCTGCGGAATTCCCTGCGAAAACACCGTATTACTACTCTACTTTCGAAGAGGAAAACGAATCTATTCCATCCGATAAGAAAAAAGTAATTGTATTGGGCTCTGGCCCTAACCGTATCGGTCAGGGGATTGAATTTGATTACTCTTGTGTACACGGTTTATTGGCCGCAAAAGAATCAGGTTTCGAAGCCATTATGATTAACTGTAACCCCGAAACGGTTTCTACAGATTTTAACATGGCCGATAAATTATACTTCGAGCCGGTTTTCTGGGAGCATGTTCGCGAAATTATTGAGCTGGAGAAACCTGAAGGTGTAATTGTTCAATTGGGTGGACAAACAGCGTTGAAAATGGCTGAGAAATTAACGGAGCGAGGTATCAAAATTATCGGAACATCTTTCGAGAATATGGATATTGCTGAAGACCGTGGCCGTTTCTCTGACCTGTTAAAAGAATTAAATATTCCTTATCCAAAATATGGTGTTGCAGAAAATGCTGAAGAAGCAATTGTTGTAGCAAACGAAGTTGGTTATCCGGTATTGGTTCGTCCGAGTTATGTATTGGGTGGACAAGGGATGAGCATCGTAATCAACGATGAAGACCTGGAGAAGGCAGTAGTAAAATTACTGGGCGATTTACCGGGCAACCGCGTATTGATCGATCACTTTTTAGATAGAGCAGAAGAAGCAGAATCGGATTCGATTTCTGATGGGGATGATGTTCACATTGTAGGTATGATGGAGCACATTGAGCCTGCAGGTATTCACTCTGGAGATTCTTTCGCTGTGCTACCAACCTTTAGTTTGCCAGATACGGTAACTAAAGCGATGGAAGAATACTCGATCAAAATTGCGAAGGCTTTAAATGTACGCGGATTGTTAAACATCCAGTTTGCAATTAAAGACGAAAAGGTTTACGTTATCGAAGCGAACCCCAGGGCGTCTCGTACGGTTCCATTCATTGCAAAAGCTTACGATGTTCCTTATATCAACATCGCTGCTAAAATTATGCTGGGCGTTGCGAAATTGAAAGATTTCACAATTGTGCGCAAGCTTGAAGGTTACGCGATTAAAGAGCCGGTTTTCTCTTATGAGAAATTCCCTGAAGTAGCGAAAGAATTAGGTCCTGAAATGAAATCTACCGGTGAGGCAATCCGTTTCATCAAAGATTTAGAAGATCCTTACTTCCGCAAGCTTTACAAAGATAAATCAATGTATTTGAGTAAGTAATCTGCTTGCAAAGATTTATAAATAATAATGGCCAGTGATTTTTCACTGGCCATTATTTATAATATTGTATTTGGCGGCTCGTCATTCCCAACTCGATTGGGAATCTTAAAGCTTACTGCATTACGATTCCCGCCTGCGCGGGAATGACTACCGTTTTATAACTGCTGTCCCTTTTATTTCTTCAACTTCGGTATCCTGGTTGGCGTATCTGTTCCGTTTACAATGGTAACAGCGCTTTTTGCAATGGCTTTAATGGTAGAAAGGATGTTTTCTACATCTAAAGAGCTGTATTCATCCTTTACGCTGTGGTACAGTTTATCGATGTCAATTTTATCGGTACTGATGGTGTGTGCCGGAACGCCTAAAGCGGCTAATGTAGCATTATCACTTCTGTAAAATAAATTCTGATCTGGATAAGGATCCGGATGGAAAGTAAATTCTGTTCCGGTTAAGTTTTTCTGTAAAATCTTACCGAAATCAGATCTTTCATAACCGGTAATAAATGCAGTGTTTTTACCGAATTTAGAATCTTTACCAATCATTTCGATATTGAACATGGCTACCACATCATCAGGATTTAATTTTTCTGAGAAGTATCTGGCGCCAAAACCACCAATTTCCTCAGCCGTAAAAGCAACAAAGATTAAGGTACGTTCGTTATTTTTCTGTGCTTTATAATATTTAGCCAAAGCAATCATTGCTGTAGTACCAGATGCGTCATCATCGGCCCCGTTGGCAATACTATCGCCATCTACGGCCTTTAAAAAGCCTAAATGATCATAATGGCCAGAGAATACCACAATTTCTTTTGCCTTAGATTTACCTGGAATTACACCAGCAACATTAAACAAAGGCATTTTAGTTACCTTGTTTTTAAACGTTGCAGAAAAATCTGTTGCAGCATCTTTACCTAAAATAAAAACCTGTACAACACTAACTGTTTTTTTGATATCTTCTTCATCAACCGTTGTCGGTTTGCTGAAATGATCTTTATAGCGGTTAAATAAATCAGCAAATTTACTGTCTACCAAAACAATCTGATTCTTATCAGCATTTAGCATTGCCCGGAATTGCGCTACAAAAGGTTTTTCAGGATCTAATTTAACAACTGTGGTGTTCGATTTATCAAGCGTAATGCTTTCTGTAGTCGCGCCAGTAACCATTAAGTTTTCCGGCGTAATTTCCTGCCCATCTATTTTAACACTGGTAGTTACATTTGCAACCTGGTATTTGTTAAAGGTCTGGCGGAATGTTTTTTCACCGGTTAAAGGCTGCAAACCAATTTTTTTAAATTCTGATTCGATAAATGTGGCGGCTTTATCTATTCCAGGAGTAAAAGTGGCACGTCCCTGCATATCGTCAGCACTCAAGGTTTTAATCAGGTGATCGGTATACTCACGGGTGATAATTTTATCAATGTTTTGCGCTTTAAGCTGCAGGCTTGCCATGCCGGCAAGTGTAAAAAGGAATATTTTATTCATATAATAAGTATAGAGTGGTGAATTTAGGATTTTTGGTTGATAATTCAGTGTGGATAGTTTTATTGGTTAATGGTTTTTTGGTTCATGGTTAATAGCCGTAGTTTGATACTGATTTGAGTTTGTATTGCCATTCCAACCTTTCAATATTACATTACAATTTATACCATGATCTATAAACTATCTGACCATGAACCATTCTTTATTCCTCTCCGTCCCAATTGTGTTTCTCCAGATCGCGGTAGGCTTTTCCTTTAATTATTTCTTTTTTCTTGGTTGATTCGGAATCGACCCTGGTTTCGTGGATATTATCGGCTACCTCAAAATGAAAATCTTTATCTTTTTTGGAGTGATAGATTGCAACCTCATCACCATCTGATATAGCATAATCATAAGGTCCGCGGGCACTCATCAGTTTTACAAATACAGGTAAACATTCAAAGAAGATAAACAGCAATCCGATAAAGGTAACAGCTATTGCGGTATTGTTGTCGCTAGTGCCATCTACATTGAATTTAAGCTGACCTAAAGCCCAGTTGCGGTCGGCAAAACCGGCAATATCCGATAAACTATCTAACTGTTTTTTAGTGTACAATTTTTCGGTAAACAAACCATCAAATTCTTTTCGCTTATCTACAAAACCTTCTGATTTATTGATGGCTGACTTCAACGAATCAAGTTCTGTGGTACGTTGCGCAATTTCGGTCTCCTTACGTTTGGCATAAGGGCCATAACCCATTACACCCGAAGTTTCTGTGGTTTTGTTTCCGAAAATTTCGAAATTAAGCTTTTGCCGGTCGGCTTTTATACCCTTTTCAAGAGAATCCCTTGTCGCTTTCTGTTGGTTTAACCTACCAAACTCTACCTGATATTTTTTTTCGAAAGCTTTGTTCAGCGTATCAATTTTAGCCCGCTGACCGTTCAGGTAACTTACTTTTAAACGTTCTTTAATTTCTTTATCGAAAATCTTTAGCTCAATTGGGCGTGAGATTACCATACCGATCATAATGGCCAGTAAAATACGTGGTGTCGCCTGTAACAATTGTTTGTTTGTACTTGCGCTTTTATTGATACTGGATACAATATAACGGTCCATATTAAAAATGGCTGCACCCCATAAAAATCCAAAAACAATGGCGAAAATTACAGCCAAATCGGCTCCTTTAAATACAAAATACATGGCATAACCGCCAGAAAGTGCGGCAAATAATCCAGTAAAAAAGATGGTGGCACCAATGCCGGTATATTTATTTTGTTCTGAAGGATATTTTTCCAGCGTTGAGATGTGGGCGCCAGAGCAAAACCAGAAGAAACGGTTCAGTTTGTCCATTTGTAACTATTTATATTTAAACGCCTAAGGGTTTCAGTTGTTACAGTATCTGGCAAAATTTTATGGCATTTTTTTGATGGGGAGTGTAAAGCTGATTTTCCTATATTTGCATAAATACATTTATAAAATGAAAGAAATATCGGTACAAGAACTAAAAGAGAAAATCGATAACAAAGAAGATTTTCAATTAATTGATGTTCGTGAAACATTCGAATACGAGGTTTCCAATCTTGATGGTGAGAATATCCCTTTGGGTGGAATTTTAATTGAAGCTGATAAGGTTGCTAAAGATAAACCGGTAATTATTCAGTGCCGCAGTGGAAAAAGAAGCGCAGCAGCAGTAATGCAGCTGGAGCAACAATACGGATTCGACAATCTTTATAACTTAAAAGGCGGAATTTTAGCCTGGCAGGAAGCTTTTGATCCAAGCATGACGGTATATTAAATATTGTTGAATTTTGAATGAGAGAATTAGTTTAAGTTAATCACATTCACTCATTCAAAATTCACTCATGCAGTCATTCAATTCTTCTCTCATTCTCTCATTCAATCCTTCTATTGTGGGTAAAAAATTTGCTTTAAATATCTTTTATAACCTGGCCATTATCCTTTCTATTTTTGGATTGGTTTGGTGTTACAACAACCATAAATATATACCTGCTGCATTTTTGGTTGGTGTGGCCTGCTGCCTGTTTTATTTCAAGTATCAGTTAACTAAAGAGCTTAGAAAAAACTTTAAAGAAAAAGATCAGAAGTAGCAGTTCCTTCCAGTCCCAATCCGGGTAAATCTTTCAGGATATATTTTCCGTTTTCGAAAGCCGGATCGGTAAAAGGATTGTTTTTGGTCAACCATGGGCCATCTAAATCGGCCCAGTTGCATAGCGGCGCCAAGGCTGCTGCGGCTAAAGTTGCACAACTGGTTTCGCTCATGCAGCCAATCAGCACTTTCATGCCAAAAGAACGGGCTTTTAAAATCATCTGATGCCCTTCGTACATGCCACAACTTTTCATCAGTTTTACATTAATGCCATGGTAAGCACCTTTGAGTTTATCCATATCTGCTAAACGTTGCACCGCTTCATCTGCCAATAATGGAATCGGACTACGTTCGGTAAGCCAGGCATTACCGTCGAGGTTATTTTTATCCATCGGCTGCTCAATTAATACCACGCCCTGGTTATGGAGCCAGTAAATCAAGTCAATCGCTTTTATTTTATCCGTCCAACCCTGGTTTGCGTCTACATAAAGTGGAACGCTGGTCATGCTGCGGATGGTTTCGATAATTTCCTGATCATTATCCTTGCCCAGTTTTACTTTGATTACTTTAAAAGCTTCGGCATCTTTCAGTTTTTCGCGGATTACCTCCGGTGTATCAATCCCGATGGTATAAGAAGTTACAGGCATTTTCGCCGGGTCGGCACCATAAATTTCGTAGCAAGGTTTATTTAGGAGCTTTCCCTGAATGTCGTTAAGTGCAATATCGATAGCCGCTTTAATGGCCGGTTGCCCAGGTGCAAGGCTATCTAAATAATTAATAATTTCTTCAAAATTGAAAGGAAACTGAATTTTACCCCAGTCTGCCAGTTTAAGAAAAGCGCTGGCACTTTCATAACTTTCGCCCATATAGGGTACCATAGAGGCTTCGCCATAACCTACCACTCCTTCATGTTCAATCTTTAACAAGATTAAGGGGGTGCTGGTACGTGTAAATTTCGAAATCGAAAAAGGATGTTTTAATTCTAACTCAAATTGCTTGCAACTAATCTTCATTATCAATCGTCTTCTAAATAAATGAGGTAATTATCGCATTACAAATTATCTTTGTTCATTAACGCAAATATTCCTGCCATGAAAAACATTTCAAGATTACGGTATTTTATTTATTTATCCTTAATAATTATTGGAGGATGTAGTACAGGAAAAAAAGCCTTACAGAAAGGCGACTATGATACTTCGGTCGAAAAATCGGTAAGCAGGCTCCAAAATTCGCCGAAAAACAGCGAAGCGATGGAAGTGCTAAAAACGGCATACGATTTAGCTTTAAAAGATCATTTGCGTAAAGTAGATGAGGCGAAAATGTCAAATGATTTATTTAGATGGGAATCGGTGATGTATGATTATCAAAAAATTAATCAGCTGGCTGATAATATTAATAGCTGCCCCGCTTGTTTGGCTATTGTTCCAAACCCATCTAAATACATTAGCGAGTTGGCTGAAAGTAAATATAACGCTGCCGGCGCACGGTATAATTCTGGTTTAGGCTATTTAAGAGAAAATAACCGCCAAGCCGCTAAAAAAGCTTATTACGAATTTGAGAAAACCCTTAACCTGGAACCCAATTATAAAGATACCAAAACAAAAATGGACGATGCATATTGGGCAGCTGTAACCAGGGTGGTGGTACAGCCCATTATTGTAAATAGCGGCATGTACAAATTAAGCGCCGATTATTTTCAACAACAGATTGACCAGTATATTGCAAAATACTCCAGAAATAAATTTGTAATTTTTTATGGCGAAGAGCAGGCCACCAATCAGAAAATTGTTCCCGATCAGGTATTAAGTTTAAATTTTGATGACTTTATAGTTGGCCAAACCTATGTAAAGGAGAGGGTTGAAAAAATAAGCCGTGATAGTGTGGTGATTGGCGAAACCCGCGATAAAAAACCAGTTTATGGCACAGTGAAAGCCACTTTAAGTATTTTTGAAAAGAATATTTCGTCATCGGGATTATTGGATATGAGCATTACTGATTGGAAAAGCAGAAAATTGGTCCGCCAGCAAAAATTCCCAGGTACTTATGTTTGGAGAGATAGCTGGGCGAGTTACAAAGGCGATGACAGGGCTTTAAGCAATCAGCAACTGGCCATCACCAGAAGAAAAGAACAATTACCACCTCCACCAAGCGCGTTGTTTTTGGAGTTTACCAAGCCGATTTATAACCAGTTGGTTGATGATATTGGGTATTATTATAATAATTACTAGACCTCACCCTGTTAACAGAAATGGTTTAACCCACTACGGTAACATCCCTCTCCTGCAGGAGAGGGAGACGATTGACACTGCTATATTACTTCCGCTAACAGGGTGAGCTTGTAATCCCTGCGTTAAATTAAATCATCGATATAAGGCCCTTAAAATATAATGGCTAATATTGCAGTAATGAATACCGGCTTATACAATCCTTTCCAAAATTTCGATTTTTTATATAAAACCTGCTTTTTAAGTGGCAAAACCTTTAATTCTCCTGTTGTTCAGGTGCCTTTACTTCCGAAATGGCTGTTGGAGCAGGCAGGGTTAAGCGGCGAAGAACAAATTCAGTTTTTAGATGAAAGTATCCGCTCATACAATACCCTGGTTATTCCGGTAAACAGTGAAGTAAACGAGCAGTTTTTAAATCCATTAGAAGATAAAATTGAAGCAGCTTTTGCGAAAGGTTATGATGCCGTTTCTGCATTACCCGAGCTGGATTTATTCAATTGGATCGGCAAGTTTTTATACGGTTTTGTGTACATCGAAATGCATTCGGCCTTACGTAAGGAGATGACTGCAGATGGGTTAAACATGTCGCAATCGCTGATGATGAAATTTGCCAACCTCAATTTCATGATGCAGAACCTGTACACCAGTTTAGCGTTCGAAGATTTTTCGCCATGGTCTATTACCATAGTGAAATTAGAAAACGGAGAAACGCCTTTCAGTTTCCGTGATGAAATTAATACGCTAACTTTTTCTTTAAAAATGAAAGATTTTGGGATCATTGCCTGCCTGCAGGATAATGGAACCAACAAACGCTATCATCAGGATATTATCAATGAGGTAAAAGGTAAAGCTTTATCTGCCGAGCAGTTTGAAGAGCTGAGTGCACGTTTTTATTATTCGGCTTATCTTTTTAACCGCCTGCCCGAATATACTTTTATGCCTGTTGAGGGCACTACTTATATCGAAGCCATGCCTTTGCGTGGCAACATGACCAAGCCGCTTTTTGATGTTTGGCAAAATAAAATATATGCGCAGGTACTCGAAAATTTCTGGAAACCATGGGGTTATGTGGTATTCGAGATTATTAAAAACCCTGATGAACCGATGAGTTTCTTCGAAAAACCTTATTTGCCTACTGCGGGGTAGGTTTTTGCTTACCATCATTCCCAGAGGTCAGTTTTTTTGTAAAAACAGTGGAGTTTAAATCATAGATTTTTCTAAGGATGTCGTCATTGCGAAGCCGATTTTTCATTGGCTGAAGCAATCTTTATCGCAAGTTGGAAAGATTGCTTCGTCGTTTCTTCTCGCAATGGCGCCCGATTTTTTGGAATCCGTCATTCTTAACTTGATTGGGAATCTTAAACCGAAAAATGTTATTGTATGTTGCATTAGGATTCCCGTTTTCACGGGAATGACGATTCTTCCCAATGGATATTACCTCCCGCCTGTTAAAACATGGCAATAAAATTCTGTAAAATACCCGGAACGAAAATAATGGTAAAAATCAATCCGGTTAGCGCTCCGAAAAAGTGTGCATCGTGGTTGATGCCATCTCTGGAGTTTCTAGAGGCGTAGTAGCAGTATACAAGATATAGTATTCCGAAAATATAGGCAGGAATATCGAATGGGATGAAAAGTATTCTTATTCCACTTTTCGGACTATACAAAATAAAGCTGAAAAGTACAGCACTAATTGCTCCTGATGCACCTAAACTATTGTAATTAAAATTTTCCTTGTATTTAAATATCGTTGGTACATCACTGAGGATGAGCGCCAAAATGTAAAGCAAACCGAACAAGAAACTGCCCATTAGTCGTTCTAAAGTAAAAGCAAATGCAACGAAAGTAAACATGTTGAAGAAAAGGTGCATCCAATCGGCATGTATTAGTCCGCTTGTTATCACTGTCCAAACCTTGTGGCCTCTTGATACGCTATACGGGTGCAGCATAAACTTTCCGTAAACCGAATGATCGTAGAAAGCATATAAGCTGGTAATAATGGTAAAAACGAAGATTAAGGATGCAACTGGTGCAATATTGAAGTATTCCATTGGGGTTATTTTAAATCAAGTTTTGCGTTTGTAACCAAACGTGCAACCGGATATCTGTTGTGTGTTTTTTCGTAATAATCAGAATTTTTATACACAAAATCAAGTTGTGCAGCACCATTCTTTGCAAATTCTGGATCTGCTGATTTTTTGGCTTCCAGTTTACTTTTCAGTTCAGGATTATTTTTAAGCAATTCTGTTGCCGTATCTTCAAAAACATAAGCCGAATAATGTTCTTTCATATCCAATATAGAATCGAAAAAATTCCAGTTAAAATAGGAATCGGTAGCTTGTGGCTCCAGCGTTTCTACAATATAACGGTTAGTTGGCTGGTTTACATATACTACAAAATCGCCGGCATAATATTGCAAATTTTGCTGAACAGGATTAACCTTCACACCTGAGTGTAAGTAATGCCCTTCGTAAGGCCTGGTGCCCGTTTTAAAATCGCTGATGTAATAACTTTCTACTGCAATTTTCTGATCCGCTTTTAGTTCACTTATTTTAACGTTGTTCAGTTTAAGCAAGGCAATTACACGATCCCAGGCTTTTGGGATGATATAGGCTACAGGTTTCTGGATAGAAACTGCCGGCTCATATTTATTCCATTCTTTAATCGTTTTAGTATAAGGTTTAGTGCGGTCGTAGTATAAACGATCGGTACCACTTACCGTGCTCGGTTTTTGTCCGGCCTCAAAACCTTTAAAGGTTAAATCTTTTACTTCGCTTTTATTTAATTTCCATTCCAAAGGAAATTCCATTTGTTTAGCAACAGCTTCATCGGCTTTGCGTTTGTTCTCGCCAATGATTTTTGCATCACGTTCTACAACCCGAATATAGCTTTCCAGAAGTTTATAAGTGGCATCCACACGTAAATCGTATGATTTTAACATGTGTGTTTCGGGCATAAAACCAATGGTATTGTGTAAGGTAGTATAGCCTGTAGAGTAACGTGGAGGGTCGATAAATCCGGTTATTCCGGTTTCTGGTGTTTCACCGATCGAATTTACATAAGGGATCATCGGATAACCTGCTTTCTCCATTGCTGTATAAAGATCAGGCACCAAAGTCTTTGTTAAATAAGCAGAAAGTATCGGGTTTAGCTTATCCTTTTGCGTCGGAATAAGCGTCATCACATATTGATAATCGGCACCATTACTGGTATGGGTATCTACAAAAATTTCGGGCTGCCAGGTATTGAAAATCAGTTGAAATGCTGCTGAATTTTTTGAATCAGTTTTAATAAAATCGCGGTTCAGGTCAAGATTTTTACTATTGCCCCTAAAACCGTAGGCTACCGGGCCATTCTGGTTAGCCCGCGAAGTGCCCGTGCGATTAAAACTGCCGTCGATATTGTAAAGCGGAATGATACAGATGACCACATCTTTTGGAAGTTTGTTTCCCTTAAGCAGGTCGCGGGCCAGCATCATCGAAGCATCTACTCCTTCCGGTTCTCCGGGATGGATTCCATTGTTGATCAATAATACTCTTTTATTGCTTTTTCTGATCAATGCCAGATCGAAAACCTTATCACGAGACAGTACCAGCAGGTGCAACGGTTTTCCAAAATCGGTATTTCCGTAGGTGAGCAGTTTGGCTTCGGGATAAGTTTTAGCCAGATTTTCGTAATAAGATATTGCAGCAGTGTAAGTTGTGGTTTCCGTTTTGCCACTTAATTCGAATGGTGTTTTTTGTGCGACAGCTTTAAGCCTCATCGATAGCAAACATAACACAAAGAATTTTCTCATGCCTTAAAGCTAACAAATGAAATGCTGTTATTAAAGTGTTTTGCGATAAGATTTAATCCTGCCCAACATGTACTTAAAGCCTATGGTATAGGCATTGTAAACATCTGGCGAATAGTTTTTAAACTTGGTGCTCGAATCGTTATATCCATCTAATCCCTCGCCAAAGGTAAAGTTCGATTGTGCATTGATATTGATTACATACCTCATATAACCGTATCCATCATTGATGAAATAGTTAAACCCGAAATTTAAAGGTACCAGGAGGTTATTGCTTTTATCCTGCCCCGGAAAAGGACCATAACCGGGATCGTAAGCTGCCCAGCTTGGTTTATACCGCACAATATCAGTAATGTTATTGTTTACAACCCCAACACCCAAACCTAAATATAAGCCTCTGATATTGTATAAAAATTCACTTTTATCATAATCAACCACTTCGCCGAGCATCAGTTTTACATTAACAGAAAGCGTTTTGTATTTATTTACAAACTGGCGGTTATGCGGATCGTTTACAATATCGCCACCCTGAACCATGCCATACTGCCCCTCCAAACCTAGCGTTACAAACGGGGTAATATGATAATCAAATACGCCATAAGCGGTGTAGCCAAAGCCCCCTTTGTACACGTCGGTATAGGATTTGTTTACTCCTCCACCGAAACCGTACGACATTTTAAAATAATTGGACTGGGCAAAAGAAAAACTTCCAATAAAAACAAGCAAAAGGGTTATATAAGTAGCTCTCAGCAAATTGAAAATCATATTGTTTTTTTACAAAAATAATATGTTTATCGAATATCTATAACTTTTACCTTTGAATTATGAGCACATACAACAACTTTAACAAATCTCTTGAAGAGCGTTTTATAAAATATGCCAGGATCGATACACAATCCGATCCAAATTCTCCTACTTGTCCTTCAACCTTAAAACAAAAGAATTTAGGGAAAGAATTGGTTCAGGAGTTGTTGGAAATCGGCGTTTCTGATGTAGAAATGGATGATAATGGCTATGTGTACGGTACTATTCCGTCTAATACAGACAAGCAATTACCCGTAATTTTTTTCTGCTCGCATATGGATACTTCGCCGGATTGCAGCGGAGAAAATGTGAAACCGATTATTCATGACAAATATCAAGGGCAGGACCTGATTTTACCCGATGATCCGAAAATTGTGATTAAAATGGCTGATCATAAAGATTTGAAACACCAGATTGGAAACGACATTATTACGGCAAGCGGAACCACTTTGCTGGGCGCTGATAATAAAGCCGGCCTTGCCGAAATTATGGAAGCCGCAGCCTTTTTCATGAAAAATCCCGAGGTAAAACACGGAACCATTAAAATTCTTTTTACACCAGATGAAGAAATTGGCAGAGGGGTAGATAAAGCTGATTTAAAAAAACTGGGAGCTGATTTTGGTTATACCATTGATGGTGAAACCCTGGGATCCATAGAAGATGAAACTTTTTCTGCTGATGGTGCAATCCTTAAAATTTATGGTGTAAGTACCCATCCGGGTTTTGCAAAAGGAAAAATGGAAAGTGCGATTAAAATCCTTTCAGAAATTTTAAATTCCTTACCTAAAGATACCTTAACACCCGAAGCCACATACCAAAAAGAAGGTTTTATCCATCCGGTAAGTATGCATGGACAGGTAGAGGAAGCTGAAGCACAGTTTATCGTCAGGGATTTTACCAATGAAAAACTTGCTGCGCACGGTCGGTTTTTAGAGGAAACAGTAAAGCAGGTGATGGCAAAATTTCCGAAATCAACCTATACTTTAGAAATTAAAGCACAATACCGTAACATGAAGGAAGTGCTCGATCAGCATCCTAAAATTGTGCAATACGGAATTGAGGCCATTGAACGGGCAGGCGTGGTAGCCAAACAACAAAGCATCCGTGGTGGAACAGATGGCTCGCGCCTTTCTTATATGGGTTTACCCTGTCCGAATATTTTTGCCGGAGAACATGCATTTCATAGTAAACAAGAATGGGTGAGTGTACAGGATATGGAAAAAGCCGTGCAAACGATTATCAATATTGCCTGTATCTGGGAAGAACGTAGTTAGTTTTGAGTGGGGAGCTTGGAGTTCGGGGTTATATTTAACTTCCAATTGAAAATTGCCGACTTATATGTTGCTAGAACGCCAGGCGTTTAGCTCCATGTGCTAAATTTATTTTTCGCATTAATTAAAAAAATATCTTCAAAGCCCATCTTTTTGTTAATTTAGATTGCAAATGATTACTCTCGAGAACGACTTTATAAAAGTTAGCCTGGCGGCTAAAGGTGCAGAACTGCAGGGCTTATTTAGCAAAGAAACCGGATTGGAATATTTATGGAATGCCAACCCCAAATATTGGGCAAAGCATAGTCCGGTTTTATTTCCTGTTGTAGGCTCTTTAAAAAATAACAGTTTTAATTATCAGGATAAAAATTACGAATTGCCAAGGCATGGTTTTGCACGCGATCATGTTTTCAATTTTGAAAAAATAAGCGAAACCGAGGCCGTTTTTACATTAACCCAAACGGAAGAAACTTTAAAAGTTTATCCTTTTTATTTTGGGTTGAAACTTAAATATCAATTGATAGACCGAAAGTTAAACTTAACTTATGAGGTCATTAACACGGGTACCGAAGAACTTTTGTTTTCTTTGGGTGCGCATCCTGCTTTTGCCGTTCCCAATACACCTGATACGGTTTACGAAGATTATTACCTCGCATTTAATGCGGATGAAAAGTTAACTTTTTGGAAACTGGAAGAGGGCCTCGTGGCAGATGAAACCGAAAATATTGAGCTAAGTTATCATAAATTAAACCTTAAACACGAGCTGTTTTACGATGATGCATTGGTGTTTAAAACCTTGCAAAGTAATTGCATCAGTTTATTGAATACTAAAAATGATTATGGCCTTCACTTTCATTTTGAGGATTTTCCTTTCTTTGGCATATGGGCTGCAACCGATGCGCCATTTGTATGTTTAGAGCCTTGGTGCGGTGTAGCAGATGGCGTTAACCACGATCAGGAACTGGTAAATAAAGAGGGGATTGTTAAGTTAGCGGTTGGCGAAAAATGGTCAAGGTTTTGGGAAGTAGAGTGTTTTTAAATTGATCTTTCCTGCAGGTTGTAATTTCTGCAATAGTTTTATTTCTTAATCTAGTTTAAGATAGTTGTAACGGATAGGCCCTAAATTGCCTCATTATAAATATTATAATAAACTACTAAACAAGATGAAAAATACGCCACATTTTGCCCAATTATTTCTTAGGCTCGCTTTGGGCATTGGTTTTATCCTTCCTGTAATGGACCGCTTTGGCTGGTTGGGTACACCGGGCTCTCCAACCGTTGGTTGGGGCAGCTGGCCAATATTTGTAGATTATACCCATTCACTTATGCCCTATTTAAGCCGTTCTTTAGCCAACGTTATGGGAGGTATTGCAACCGCCGGCGAATTGATTTTTGGCATATTGCTCATTATCGGTTATAAGATTAAACTGGCGGCTATTGGTAGTTTTTTACTTACGCTTGCTTTTGCGCTTTCGATGCTGATCTTCGCAAATTACAGGGCACCTTTTAATTATTCCGTTTTCGTAGTGAGTGCTTCGAGTTTATTACTGGCTACTTTGCCGGGTTATAAATGGAGTGTTGATGGTGTTAAGGTTTTAACCACAGATACAAACAGATAACCACAGATTCTATCCCCTGGCCTGTATCCTCACAGACCACACTTGTAATAAGTGTACGACCCAATATAAGTGTGGGAAATACAGGTTAAAGATTTTTATTTACCTGTAAAGTAGATGTTTATACATCGCGTTGATTCGTGAATACACTTAAATGGTCGAATCACCCTTAAATTTGTCCGTTCTGCACCCATTTCGTTGTTTTTTGTAGCTGTAACTTAGTCTTAACAAAATAAATAAGATTATGACAACTATGCACCCTTACTTAAACTTCGATGGCAAGGCCGAAGAAGCTTTTAATTTTTATAAATCTGTTTTTGGTGGAGAATTTACCTTCTTTGGAAAAATGGGCGATATGCCAGATGCTGATAAATTATCTGAGGAAGAAAAAAATCGTGTAATGCATGTGGCTTTACCCATTAACGAACATACCATTTTAATGGCGTCTGATTGTGTACCTTCTATGGGGCATGTGCTTAAAGAAGGCAATAACATGTACATCAATATTAACGCCGAAAGTCGTGAAGATGCCGACCGCTTATTTAATGGGCTGTCTGCCGGTGGTACAATCGAAATGCCAATGGAAGATATGTTCTGGGGTGATTATTTCGGAAGTTTTAAAGATAAATTTGGTGTCCAGTGGATGGTTAATTTCGGGAGTTATAAATAAATTTAATGGTTTTTTAACCATAAACAGGGATTATATCGGTGTGTTGCTTCCTTTCCCCATCGGAAATTTACTAAGCTGGATTTACCTGTAAAGTTTTCAGCTTAGCGGCCTCCGTGCCTTTCTCTGTGTTCTCCGTGGTTATAAAAGATCAGGGTTTTTTACCATTAAGAAGTTAAGATCATTAAGTCAGAGACTATGTGGTAAGTATCTCTGCGTACTCCGTGCCTTTCTCTGTTTTCTCCGTGGTTAAAAGATCAGGGTTTTTCACCATTAAGAAGTTAAGAACATTAAGTCAGAGGCTATGTGGTAAGTATTTCTGTGTTTTCCGTGCCTTTCTCTGTGTTCTCCGTGGCCTTTGCGGTTAAAAACGCGGAGATTTTAATATTTAAAGAGACAATCTACTCAAAGTTTCCCTGGTTACACCAAGATAAGATGCAATAAGGGTTTTCGAAATCCTTTTCTGTAAAGATGGGTATTGGTTACGCCATTGTTTATAACGCTCACCAGCATTATTGCTCAGTAGAGCCAATACCCGTTTTTGCAAAGCCATATTGCCTGTGGTGTATTTTTTTCTGAAAAAGTATTCCATTTTCCGGGATGAGGCACAAAGTTTTTCCTTGTTTTCAAAAGAGATGGAGAGCGTCTCTGTATCTTCAATACAATCTACATTCAGCGTTGCAGGCATGCCGGTGTTAAAGGCGTTCGGATCCGAAAACCACCACTCTTCCATCGCCAGCTGTAAAATATATTCTTTGCCCTCATGGTCGGTATAAGAAGATTTTACAATGCCTTTTACTACAAAATGTTCCTGACTGGCTACATCACCTGCCTGGATAATATATTGGTGTTTTTTGTATTTCCGCTTTGTAAAAAAAGACTCGGCATATTCAAATTCTTCATCTGTTAAACAAACAATCTGATGGATATGCGCTCTTAAAAAATTTGTTTCCATGTTTCTGATACAACAAAACAAATGTACTGTTTATTGAAGATTTATAATCCTGGTTGGTTTGTCTTAATCAAATATAAACGTGATAATCATCACATTAAAATAGTGATGTATGTCCTTTTCAAAAGTTAGTCCTTACATTATGTTTGCAGAACACAAACACACAAAACCAACCTATAACACACAAATGAAACTTAAATTATCAGCCATAATGGCCATATTGGCCTACTTAATTACCCAAAGGGCAAATGCACAGAGCCTGGCTAAAATGAATTGGTTTAATGAGCCGGATAAATGGGAAATTAAGGATAAAAACACCTTTAGCATGTTTGTGCCTGCTAAAACTGATTACTGGCGCATTTCGCATTATGGTTTTACGGTTGATGATGCACCTTTTTACTATGCTACTTATGGCGGCGAGTTTGAAGTAAAGGTAAAAATTACCGGTAACTATGTAACCACCTTCGATCAGATGGGATTGATGCTCCGCATTAACGAAGAAGAATGGATTAAGGCCGGGGTAGAATTTGTAAACGGGAAACAAAATGTAAGTGCGGTAGTAACGCATAAAACCAGCGATTGGAGTGTGGTGGAACTGACACAGGCACCGGCTTCTATATGGATGAAAGCAGTTAGGAAACTGGATGCAGTAGAAATTTTCTATTCACTTGATGATAAAAAATATACGATGCTCCGCACCTGCTATTTTAAAGATAATGCCCCTGTAATGGTTGGTTTAGTGGCGGCCTGCCCGGATGGAAAAGGTTTTAACGCCACATTCGAAAATTTCAAGGTAACGCCTACGCCTGATCAGCGAAGATTGGATTGGGCAAAAAAGCAACAGAATTAATAAAACGCCCCGTGCCGTCATTTCGAGCGAAGTGCAACGTAACCGAGAAATCTGCCTAGATAGATCTCTCTCCCGAAACTTCGGGACTGCACAACAATCGAAATGACGACTTTTCTATAGACTCAGACTAACAACCTGTTGTAATTAAACCTTTTCCAATACATCAACCAAATCCTGAAAACCTGGCCGCTCCATAGGTGCTGAAACCAAACAGGCATCTTTAAGTCTACTTATCGTTGTGTAAACCTCCCTGCTTAGCCCTTCATCTTTTAAAGAAAGTAAATCATCGAGTAAATAACCGTAAGCACTTACCTCTATCCGCTCCAGGGCATAAGCTGTTTCAGTAGTTGTTTTATCATAGAAACTGGCTGCACCAAAATCACCGAATAAGGTACTGCCTTCGTCATCTATCAAAGTATTGTGTGCATATAAATCACCATGCATAATGCCTGCTTCGTGTAATTGAGCCGCCAGAGAGGCAATGGTTTTAGCAATGTTAACGATTTGCTTTTCCGAAAGCTTCATATCTGTCGGGAAAACATCCCTGGTGCAGCTTTCTAAACTTGGTGGATTGCCTAAGTTGTAAAAATGATGTGGAATCAAATCCATCACCAGGCCTTTTTTATCTTCAGGATGTAAGGCAATCTGTCCGATCAGGTTAACCAAGCCGGGGTGATAACCTGCTGCAATGTAAGCTGTCATTTCATCTTCCGGCAGACCATCGCTGGTTACATTTCCCTTAAATATTTTAACAGCCACTTCACTTGTTTCATCACCGATTGTCCGGTTTGCCTTAGAAATAACACCTGATGCACCTTCGCCTAATAAATGGTTAATTTCTAAATCGTGCCAATTGATGAGTGAAAGTGTTTCAACGGCCGGTGTTTTACTAAAATTGTTGCCAGAAAATGCAATCCACGAAAGTTTAGGCATCATGATTATCCATTGTGGCAGTTCATGCAGTTTATTCGCGGCAATCCGCAACAACGCTAAATTCTGGCAATTACCCAATTCTTCGGGTAGCGTAGATAAACGATTCCCCGAGAGCATGAGTTTTTGCATCCGTTTACAAGAACCGATTGTCGTTGGTAATTCAGCAATGTTGTTATTCGTTAAAATCAACCAACGCAGATTCGGGTTGATCGACTTCGCCGGTACGGTTGTAATCTGATTCGATTTAAAACCAACAATATCCAGCAAAGGGCAATCGGCCAGTTCCTCGGGTAAAACCTTGAAAAGATTTTCTGAACAGAAGAAAATTTTCAGTTTTTTTAAACGGCCAAAATCTGCAGGCAGCGAACTGAGTTTATTAAAAGATAAATCCAGCACCTCCAGTGTTTCTGCCAGGTCGAATATTTCTTTTGGAAATTCCGTTAGGTTTTCTGAAAGTTTAAGCGAAACTGCTCCTTTTAGTTCGCCGCTTTGTAGTGCTAACAGGCTTTGCATAGGTTTTGTTGATTTTAATAATTTGAAACGAAGATAAGGCTAAGTTTTATTTTAAGTCGATTGTATATTCTACCTGGATCTGTTCAAGAAAATATTCGTCGTGCGATACCACCACAAGTGTTCCCTGGTATTCATTAATGGCATTAGTTAAAATCTCTACATTTTGTATATCGAGGTTATTGGTGGGCTCATCCAGGATAATCAGATCGGGAGATTGATTACTGATGGTTAACGAACAAAGGATTAACCTCATTTTTTCGCCGCCACTTAGTGCTACACAGGGTTTATCCCAATCTGCTTTACCAAACAAAAACCGGTTTAAACGAATTTTTATTTCATGCTCCTGCAATTCGCCAGCGTTGTATTGTTGCGCCTGCTCGTAAACCGTGAGCTGGTTATCAATTAACGAATAGTCCTGATCAATGTACATGGCGTTAATAGCTGCTTTGTGTAAACTTCCGGTTAATGGCTTTATTTCTCCTAAAATAATCCTGAGTAAAGTTGTTTTACCTGATCCGTTTTTACCTTTTATCGCATAACGGCCGCCGCTAAAAAACTGGAAACTAACCGGGCTCTTCCAAAGCAGCTGATGATTAAAGTCAAAATTGATTTCCCTGGCTTCAACAATACTTTTTCCTTTGTGAACCATGGCTTGATTAAACCCTATTTTCATTTTATCCGCATCAGGCATTCCCGAACGGAGTTTGGTAAGTTCAGTTGAAATATGATCAAGTTTTTCGGTGTGGATACCCTTTATTTTTGCTGTGCTTTTTTCTGCATTGTTTTTTAAGGTATTCATCGAAATGGTCGGCAATCCCGCCTTTTCCTGTTTCTTTTTCCCGCGGGCATCCAGCTTTTGTTGCCGTTCTAAAGATTCCCGTTCCACTTCTTTAGCCTTGCGCAGTGCTTTTTCTTTAGCTTTTAAGTCATTGTTTAAGGCTTCACTTTCAATTTTCTTTTGCGCAGCATAGAAATCGTAATTACCACCATATACGTTTATTCCCCGCAGACTTAGTTCGCAAACTTTTTCAATGAGGTTTAATAAAGTGCGGTCGTGACTCACCACTATCAAGGTGTTCCTGGTTGATTGGATATAGTTGTATAGCCTGTTCCTGCCGTCCAAATCCAAGTGGTTGGTAGGTTCATCCAGCAAAACAATATCTGGCCGATGTATAGCGATGCCTGCCAAAAACACACTGGTTTTTTGTCCGCCGCTCAAACTTCCCATTTTTTGGGTTAAATCCAGTCCGCCCAAGCGCCAATAGCTTAAAGCTTCCTGGCAATGTTCTTCAATGGCCCAGTCATCATTTAGGATAGTCAAATTTTCATTCGTTACCTCCCCATTGAGGATTTCGTTCAGCGCTTTTAGTTTAGCCTCAATTTTCAATGCCTGTGCAACGGTAAAATCATTAAACTGACCGAAAAGCTGTGGCACGTAATAAGGTGTTGATGCTGTTTTAACATGTCCGGCAGTTGGCTTGAGTTTGTCTGCCAAAATTTTTAAAAGTGTCGATTTTCCTGCTCCATTGTGACCAATGAGTGCAACTTTTTCGTGTTTGTTTATGGTGAGATTTAAATCTGAAAACAGTAAATCTCCATTAGGATGGATATAGGTTGCTCCTTGTATATTAAGCATAAATTTCTTTCTTATTGGTAAATAATTGCACAAGCGTTGTTGCCTGGCTTAGTTATCTATTTTTGAAAAGAAATGAATCTTACATTTATCGGGTGCTTTTGATGATGGTGCAAAGGTAAGAAAGTTTTGTGTTTTGCGAAAGGTGGTTGGTTAGTCCATAGTCTTTAGTCCGAAGTCGGCAGTCTGCGGAATGAAGAATTAATCGTTCATCCCTTCAGTCTGTCATCCTGAGTGCAACGAAGGATCTTTATTACACGATTTTTGGTTCTGTGTTTCATTGGCGAAAGATTCTTCACTCCGTTCAGAATGACAACAATACCACTAATGGCAAGCTATAGATTTTATCTATATTAATTTTTATTTGCAATAGAAATTTAATCCTATATATTTACAAAAAACTTTAGGGGTGCCTACGTGCTGAGAAATACCCTTTGAACCTGATGCAGTTAGTACTGCCGAAGGGAAAAGTGAAAGCAATGTTATATTGCTGTCTTTTCGACCTCTATTTGGGGCAATCTCTATAGTTTTTCCAATTTTTTTAAATTATGGAAGTAACTATAAACAATCAAAACTATCTGCTCAACGAAGCCTGTTCCATTGAGCAGATGCTCGCTACTGTAATCTCCACCGAAACGAATGGCCTTGCCATAGCCGTTAATCAAACCATCATTTCCAAATCCGCCTGGCCTACACATGCGTTGCATCCGGGCGATCAGATCATACTCATAAAAGCCACTCAAGGCGGATAATGTTGAATGAGAGAATGATTGATGCGCGATGTTATAATTCATTCAATCCTTCTCTGATCTCCATTATTCAAAATTCAATCATTCAATAATTGAACTACCAATATGAAACAAGAAAAAACACCTAACCAGGAAGTCATCAGTCGCAGTCCGTTTCCGGCTTCACGCAAAATATTTGTACCCGGCAAAATCCACAATATACAGGTGGCCATGCGCGAAATCAGTTTAACGGAAACGAAAATCCACAATGGTTTTGGCCTTACCGAACCTAATCCACCAGTAACGGTTTACGATACCAGTGGGCCTTATACCGATCCCAATGCGGTTATTGATGTAAGAAAAGGAATTCCGAGATTAAGGGAACAATGGATTAAAGACAGGCAGGATGTTACGCAGCTTGATCAGTTATCTTCTGCTTATGGGCAACAACGCCTGGCCGATGATAAACTTGATGCTTTGCGTTTTAATTATACCAATAAACCTTACAAAGCCCAGCCGGGAGCCAATGTATCACAAATGCATTATGCCAAAAAAGGCATTATTACCGCCGAAATGGAATATATCGCCATTAGGGAAAACCAGCAAATTGAATTGCTGAATGCACAATTGGGCAACCAGCATGAGGTAATGAACCACCAGCACCATGGCAATAGTTTTGGTGCCAATACCCCAAAAGGCTACATCACGCCAGAATTTGTACGGGAAGAAGTTGCTGCCGGCCGTGCGGTAATTCCATGTAATATTAACCACCCCGAGCTTGAACCGATGATTATTGGGCGTAATTTCCTGGTAAAAATCAATGCCAATATTGGTAATTCCGCAGTTACTTCTACTATCGAAGAGGAAGTAGAAAAAGCCGTTTGGGCCTGCCGTTGGGGTGCCGATACCATTATGGACCTTTCTACAGGGAAAAATATCCACGAAACCCGTGAATGGATTATCCGCAATTCGCCTGTGCCAATTGGTACCGTTCCGATTTACCAGGCCCTTGAAAAAGTAAATGGAAAAGCTGAAGACCTCACCTGGGAAATCTTTCGTGATACTTTAATCGAACAAGCTGAACAAGGGGTTGATTATTTTACCATCCATGCGGGCGTATTGCTCCGTTATGTGCCTTTAACCGCAAAAAGAATCACCGGCATTGTTTCTCGTGGCGGATCAATTATGGCTAAATGGTGTTTGGCCCATCATAAAGAAAACTTCCTTTACACCCATTTTGAAGAAATTTGTGAGATCATGAAAGCTTATGATGTGGCTTTCTCTTTAGGCGATGGTTTAAGGCCAGGCTGTATCGCCGATGCTAACGATGCAGCACAGTTTTCGGAACTCGAAACCCTTGGCGAACTGACCAAAATTGCATGGAAACACGATGTGCAGACCATTATTGAAGGGCCCGGGCATGTGCCGATGCACCTGATCAAAGCCAATATGGAGAAGCAGCTCGAACATTGCTCAGAAGCTCCTTTTTATACTTTAGGCCCCCTGACTACTGATATTGCGCCGGGTTATGATCACATTACCTCGGCCATTGGTGCAGCTATGATTGGTTGGTTCGGAACGGCGATGCTGTGTTATGTTACCCCGAAGGAACATTTAGGTTTACCAAACAAAAAAGATGTTAAGGATGGTGTAATTACCTATAAAATTGCTGCCCATGCCGCCGATCTGGCTAAAGGTCACCCTGGAGCACAATACCGGGATAATGCTTTGAGTAAGGCCAGGTTTGAGTTTAGGTGGGAAGATCAGTTTAATTTATCACTTGATCCGGATACGGCAAAAGAATTCCATGATGAAACTTTACCTGCTGAGGGTGCAAAAATCGCCCATTTCTGTTCAATGTGTGGTCCAAACTTCTGCTCGATGAAAATTACCCAGGATGTACGTGAGTATGCCGCGAAACAAGGTGTAGAAGCAGAAGATGCTCTGGCTAAAGGCATGCAGGAAAAATCGAAAGAGTTTACTGAAAAAGGAAGCGAAATTTATTCTTAAATTACTATGGACCTGATCGTAATTGCCAAACCCATTGTTTTTAAGGAAGAAAATGATCTGGTAAATCAGCTTTTCGAAGCCGGTTTACAGGTTTTTCACCTGCGTAAAGAAAATACTGACGAGGCAGCTTACCGGAAAATCATTGAAGGCATTTCATCCGAATATCACCCACGGATTGCTTTACATCATTTCCATTCGCTTGCCAGCGATTACGATATTCAGCGGATTCACCATACAGAGCGTTTCAGGAAAAATAGTATAGAGAAAGATTATCCTAAAAACAAGATATGCAGCACCTCCATCCATCAATTATCCGATATAGATCACATTTTGCAATACCATTATAGCTTTTTTAGCCCGGTGTTTAACAGCTTTTCCAAACCGGATTATCAGGGGGTAATCCAGCCTGATTTCCGTTTGGAAAAACAACATGTAAAAACGAAAATCATTGCCCTTGGTGGCATCGGTTTAAATGAAATCGATCAGGTAAAACAGATGAACTTCGATGGCGTTGCGTTACTGGGTAGCATCTGGAACGATCTTTCGCAAGCACTAATTACTTTTAAAAAAGCACAGGAAAAATGCCTCGCTTATGCTCAAAATTTAACCATACACACATGATTCAGCCCTTACAATATATCTCGCAAGCACCTAAAACAGGCACCCATATAGATGCCATTGAACAGGTGCTCAAGGCTGGCGGAAAATGGATCCAGCTCCGCATAAAAAACCAGGCCGAAGCCGAAATCCTGCCTTTTGCGAAAGCCGCGCAGGCCTTATGCGAGAGTTATGGTGCCAAACTGATTATAAACGATTATCCGCACCTGGCAAAAGCCGTAAATAGTTATGGCGTGCATTTAGGCCTTCAGGATATGCCGATTGCCGAAGCCAGAAAAATCATAGGCAAACATCAAATTATTGGGGGTACAGCCAATACTTTCGAGCATATCAGGCAAAGGGTAGCAGAAGGTGCCGATTATATAGGTTTAGGACCTTTCAGGTTTACCCGGACAAAAGAAAATCTGAGTCCGATTGTAGGTTTAGAAGGTTATAGCCGCTTAATGGAAAAAGTAAAAGATGCCGGAATTAATACCCCGATTATTGCCATTGGCGGCATTGAAACGGAAGATATTCCGGCTATACTCCAAACCGGAATTTTCGGAATTGCCATATCAGCTGCGCTCACCAACCAAACACAAACTGCTGCCGTTCTCGAACAGATTAACAGCAAATTCAGTATTCATTCGATTTAAAAATTACAGATATGTTAACCATAGCAGATCAAACCTTTAGCTCCCGCCTTTTTACCGGAACCGGAAAATTCAGTTCGGCAAAAGAAATGGAAAGCGCCTTAATTGCTTCCGCCTCTGAGCTTGTTACCGTAGCCCTTAAACGTGTTGATTTAAAAGGAAAAGATGATGATATTCTCCAGCACCTTAAATATCCGCACATTAATTTATTGCCCAACACTTCGGGTGTACGCAATGCCAAAGAAGCTGTTTTTGCAGCTCAAATGGCACGAGAAGCCTTAGAAACCAACTGGATCAAACTGGAAATCCATCCCGATCCCAAATACCTGATGCCCGATCCGATTGAAACATTAAAAGCCACCGAAGAACTGGTTAAACTCGGTTTTGTGGTGCTGCCTTATATCCATGCCGATCCGGTGTTATGTAAACGTTTAGAGGATGTGGGTACCGCTGCGGTAATGCCATTAGGCGCTCCAATTGGTAGTAATAAAGGATTAAGAACGATCGATTTTTTAGAGATTATCATTAGCCAGAGCAGGGTGCCGGTAATTGTAGATGCTGGCATTGGTGCGCCTTCTGATGCCGCAAAAGCGATGGAAATAGGTGCAGATGCTGTTTTGGTAAACACGGCTATTGCTATTGCAAAAGATCCAGCCAATATGGCTATTGCCTTTAAGTTGGCGGTAGAAGCTGGTAGAATGGCTTTCGAATCTAAATTAGGCGCTCAACAACACTATGCTGCGGCAAGCAGTCCACTAACTGCATTTTTAGATGAAGAGTTTTAACGAGGTATTCGAATCCTATAATTGGGACGATACCAAAGCCAGTATTTACGATAAAACAACTGCTGATGTAGAGCGGGCTTTGAGCAATCCACAGCGGAATCTGGAGGATTTCAAAGCATTGATTTCTCCGGCAGCCCTGCCGTACCTAGAAGATATGGCGCAGATCAGTCAACGTTTAACCTTAGACCGTTTTGGGCGGGTAATTCAGATGTACATCCCGCTTTACCTTTCCAATGAGTGTAATAACATCTGTACTTATTGCGGATTCAGTTACGATAATAAGGTACGGCGGAGAACGCTTAACCCAATGGAAATTATGCAGGAAGTGGCCGTAATTAAGGGTATGGGCTACGATCATGTATTATTGGTCACAGGCGAAGCCAACCAAACGGTACACACCGATTATTTTAAAAAAGTATTGGATCTGATTAGTCCGCATTTTGCCCATATTTCGATAGAAGTGCAGCCTTTAGATGTCGCTGATTACGAAACACTGATTCCACATGGTTTAAATACCGTATTGGTTTATCAGGAAACTTACCACCAGGACGATTACCGCAAACACCATCCCAAAGGGAAAAAATCGAACTTTTTATACCGTTTAGAAACTCCTGACCGCTTGGGGCAAGCCGGAATCCATAAAATGGGACTTGGTGTGCTGATTGGCTTAGAAGACTGGCGTACCGATTCATTTTTTACAGCCCTGCACCTATCTTATCTCGAAAAACAATATTGGCAGAGTAAGTTCAGCATCTCCTTTCCACGGTTGCGTCCTTTTAGTGGTGGTTTAGAACCCAAAGTGGTAATGAACGATAAAGAATTGGTACAGTTGATTTGTGCCTACCGTTTATTTAACAGCGAAGTAGAATTGTCTATTTCTACCCGCGAAACACAGGCATTCAGAAATCAGGTAATTAAATTGGGGATCACCGCCATTAGTGCCGGTTCGAAAACCAATCCGGGCGGTTATGAAGTAGAACCACAATCGTTAGAGCAGTTCGAAATATCGGATGAACGTTCGGCACAGGAAATTGCTGCGATGATTAGAAAACAAGGTTACGAACCGATTTGGAAAGATTGGGATATGAGTTTGATCAGTAAATCATGTTAATAAAAGAAGAACTCAGCCGTTACAACCGGCAGATGATTTTGCCTGAAATGGGCCCCGGCGGACAGGAAAAGCTGAAAACCACCAGGGTATTGGTTATTGGTGCCGGCGGCTTGGGCTGTCCGGTATTGCAATACCTGGCCGCGGCTGGCGTCGGAACAATCGGAATTGTAGATGATGATGTGGTAGAATTGAGCAATTTACACAGGCAAATTTTATATAACCATACCGATATCGGTTTATCGAAAGCAAAAACTGCTGCAACTAAACTAAAATTTCTTAATCCGCATGTAGGTTTCACCGCTTACCAAGCACGTTTTATGGCTGATAACGCCTTAGCTATCTGCCAGCCTTATGATCTGGTAATCGATTGTTCGGATAATTTTACTACCCGTTACCTGGTGAACGATACCTGCGTAAGTTTAGGTAAAACCCTGGTTTTTGGCTCTATTTTACAGTTTGAAGGTCAGGTTGCGGTATTTAATCATCATGGAGGGCCAAATTATCGGGATCTTTATCCGCAACCACCAACCGAAAGTATTAATTGTGCAGAAGGTGGTGTAATTGGCATTCTACCCGGAATTATCGGTTTATACATGGCCAACGAAGCCATTAAATTAATCTGCAGTATCGGCGAAACTTTAGCTGGTAAATTAATGACGATCGATGCATTGAATAACACGATGTTTGTATTCAGAATTACACCAGAAAAACAACCGCAAAGTGTTAAAAATGAAATAAGTACAAATGAAATTGATAAGGCTACTTTAGATCAATGGCTTTCTGAATCCACTGATGAAATTTTCCTGATCGATGTACGAGAAGATTATGAACACGAGGAAAACAATATTGGTGGGGTAAATATATCCTTATATGAATTAACCTCTTCACTTGAAACACTACCAAAGCATAAAAAACTGGTGTTTTATTGCCAAAGCGGGCAACGGAGCAAAATGGCGGTGCAGCTGTTGGAAGGGCTTTATGAAGGGGAAGTGTATAGTTTAAAAGGAGGGTTGGTTCGTTAGTTCATTAGTCATTTGTTGATTGGGTTAACTGTTTAAATTGGTTAACCGGTTAATTGTGTAGGATGCTCAATACATATGAATTTTTAACCACAGAGATTACAGAGAGAAGGGCACGGAGAACATTGAGATGCTTCTGACATAGTGCTTGTCTAAATGGTGAAATATCCTTGATCGTTTAACCGCAAAGTTCGCAGAGAGTAGGTGCAAAAGAACACAAAGCTGGATGGCTTTTTTGCGCTATTAACTTCGGACCCCGGTCTTCCGACTTTCGGACTCCTTGCATTTTTAACCACAGAGATTACAGAGAGAAGGGCACGGAGAACATTGAGATGCTTCTGACGTAGTGCTTGTCTAAATGGTGAAATATCCTTGATCGTTTAACCGCAAAGTTCACAGAGCGTAGGCGCAAAAGAACGCAAAGCTGGGTGGCTTTTTTGCGCTATTAACTTCGGACCCCGGTCCTCCGACTTTTGAACTCCTTGCATTTTTTACCACCGAGAGTACAGAGAAAAGGCACAGAGAATACAGAGATGCTTTGTGCCTGATGTTAATCGCCCAAGGCTAGGCGGTTAAATTCATTTTCCATAGCTCCTTCTAGTACGCCACCATAACAGACGCCAATAAAAGTTTCGTCATCTGGACTGAAACGCAGTGGAATGGAGAGATCCATCTAGATAGGTTTTGCTTCGCAGAGTACTTAGGTGGTTCTCGACTTTGCTGTACTCCGTTTATAATGACGTTTGTATAAATCTCCGATAATAATCATGTTTTTTTGCCCATAAAACCCTATACGTTATTTCGACTGAAGCATAATCCCGAATATTCGGGAGAGAAATCTATCTTGAATGGAGTTGTCAGCAGCAGATTTCTCCACTTCGTTGCACTCCGGTCGAAATGACGGGTTAGGGGGAGTTAGGTTCAAAAACTTCTCTGTGAGTAATATCGATTTTATACAATAAATTATTCCTCAGGATGATAAACTGTATTCCTCAGGCGCTAAAGTAGTATCATTCATTTCATGAGACGTTTCTGGTGATACCTGTATTTCCGGATTCTTCTCTCCTTTCGATTCATCAACTTTCTTCACTGTACTTACTCCATAACCACAAAGACCAATAAAAAAGGCAGCACATAAAAACCATACTAACCGGGTAAGCATATATCTGTAATTGGAAGTGTACTTTGTTAAAATAGTACTCGAAAGTGGTAACAGGACTCTTTGTGTATCTAAAGGATACGCACCGCTATCGGTAAAAAACTCATGACCCTTTCCGCGACCTTTATACCATACTTTCCCAATTGAATAACTCGTTAGCGTATCAGGTAAATTAATTTTTCTTTGCTGTGTTAAAGTTTGAACATTTAACGGAATTATTGGCCCCCCAATATTTTGTTTATCATCTTTAACCGGCTCATAATGATCGCCATCCCAATACATAAATTTCTCTCCTGATGCGGGCATTTTAATCATTTTAATGTGACGTTCCCATACAACAAAAGTAGTGGTGCTAATGAAGAGTAAAATGATGCAGGAAATGGTAATATAGCGTGGTGAGAAGCGGGGCTTGTAAAATCTTTCAGGTGGCTTTGGTGGCTCAGGTTTTGGTGGCTCAGGTTTTGGAGGGGATAAAAGATCATCTATAGGTATGCCCCCGATTTTAATTGTTTTATCAGCACTCAAATAATAAGAACTACTTGGTCTAGGTTCCAAATCTATTAACCATGCTAGAAGATCGGTATTTCTCTCCTCAGTTGTAACTGTTCCACCAGTAATATGGTTCCAAAGAGGTCTAAAATCATCAGGCTCAGATTCGTTTAATTTTTTTTGGATATCGCAAACCATTCTATCTACATCAAAAAAAGTTGCAAGTATATCCTGGTCCTTTGGATCGTGCCTACTTTTGTAAACCTTTAAACATGCGCTTCTTAATTTGGTAGTTGTCTCTTTTGGCAAAATTGCATGCAACTTCCCGCCATCCTTCATCTTTTTATAGGCAGCCAATACTATGTCTTGATAATCTTCGAGCATTTTTTTAAAAATTTAAGCGTAAAAGTAAAAATGGAATTTCTGGAATCCTTACGGGTTTCCGGAATTCTTTGGAATTTAAAAAGAATTCTTTAGAATCTTTGGAATTATCTGAAAACTAGCGATTTGAAGCTTGAATATTTGTCCCAACAATTAATTCAAGCAACGATTCAAACGATAATCCTAGCAAGAACTAAATGTTAAAAACGAGTAGAAATCGCGGTTGTTATTTGCCGGTTTGGGAAGCAGTTACTAGCTCCCGCGACAGACACTCACCACTTCCCAAAAATTTCAGAAGGCCTTCTGATTTACAGTTTGTAGCAACCCCCACGCATGGGGCGTGGGGAACTACGTGTACATCACTTTTTAAATTTTTGAATCATGTTTATTCCAATGTTTATCGCTATCCTATTAGGATTGGTAACACCTACAAATACAAATAGTAATTGTACCCACGGCGGCGGTACAGAAGTAAGTACAAACGGTAACACCCCTGGTGATCCAGGTAATGAGCCTGGGGGTGACGATACAGGTGGAGATAACGGACACTTACCTCCTCCAAAAATTGACTAGTAAGTAATAGATTAAAGGGCGGCATTATTGTCGCCCTTTTTCTTTTTGAGCTTTTATGATGTCAGTAGTTCAAGCTGAATAGAATAATTATGATTATTTTTATAATTTAGAATAAAAACCAAATAAAATTGAAATACTTCTATTTTACGCTCTTCTCACTATTACTGCTCTTTTCTTGCTCACAAGATAAGGAAGAAAAAAAAAGCGAAGCGGTTAATCTTTATTATGATCAAGCCTTTGAATTCAGAGAAAAGAAAGTTCCTGATAGTGCTTTTATATATTTCAACAAAGCTAAAGAGCTATTTTTGCAACAAAAAGATAGTTTAGGAATTGCAAAGTGCCTGGTAAACATGGCCTTGATTTCCATTGATAAAGGAGATTATTTCGGCGGCCAGGAATGCTCACTGGAAGCATTAACTTATTTCAATGTAAATAAAAAAGAGCAATTTAGATATTTAGAGTCTAATCTGCATGAACTTGCATTGGCATCCTTTCAACTGAAAAATTATGAGCAAGCCATTAAATATTATAATCAATCTTTAAAATATGCCCAGGATAGCGCTTCTACTTTAATAACAAAAAACAATATTGCGAACGCATATAATAATCAAAAAAAATATTCAAGATCGCTAGCCGTTTATCAGGAGATTTTACAACAAAAAATCATTAGCCCTCAAAATTATGCAATGACCTTAACTAATATGGCATCGGCAAAATGGGAACAAAATGAAAAATATAATGCTATACCGGAATTATTAAAGGCGCTCCAGATTAGAGAAAAAGAAAATGATATTTGGGGGTTAAATTCAAGTTATTCTCATCTTGCCGATTATTATTTTAAAATCAAACCAGACTCAGCACTTTTGTACGCAAATAAAATGTACCAGATAGCGCAAAAACTGGAAAGTCCTGATGATCAATTAGAAGCTTTGCAAAAGCTAATTAAATTAAGTCCTGCTAGAAACATTAAGCAATTCTTTGCTACCTATCAAAAATTAAACGATAGTCTACAAACTGCACGCAGTGCGGCTAAAAACCAGTTTGCACTAATCCGTTACGATACAGAGAAAAGTAAAGCCGATAACCTTGTTCTACAAAAAGATAATGACGGTAAAAGATACCAGATCATCATACTCATTATCGGTATTCTTTTACTCATTATTGCTGGTACCCTTTGGTATAAAAAAAGAAAACAAAGATTAGAACTCGAAGCTCAAAATTCTATCCGCGAAAATAAGTTAATCACCTCGCAAAAAGTGCATGATGTAGTTGCTAACGGCTTATACAGGATCATGAGTAAACTTGATCATCAGGAAACCTTAAAAGATGATCCCATCATTAACGAAATAGAAGAACTTTATGAGCAATCGCGTGATATTTCGTACGAAAAACCAAAAACTAAAAATCTGCCATTTAACGAAAAAATAGCGAATCTGTTAAGGTCATTCGCTTCCGAAGGCACAAAAGTAATCCTTGTAGGTAATTCAGCCCCATTATGGGAAAAAGCATCTGATCAGGCGAAGGAGGAAATAGAGCATATTCTTCAGGAACTGATGGTAAATATGAGCAAACATAGCCAGGCAAATGATGTGGTGATCAGGTTTGAGCATGCAGACGAAAAAATAAACATTTATTATACAGATAACGGAATCGGCATTTCAGGTAAACCACAGGCTAAAAATGGCCTTACCAATACGGGAAACCGTATTAAAGCAATAAATGGTACACTTACCTTTGATACTAATGTAGAAAAGGGGCTAAAAATTAAGATCCTCTTTCCGGTTTCCTAATTAATATAGATATGTTTAAAAGAATACTTATTGCCGAAGATCATTTAATGGCCAATATTTCGATGCAGAAAACATTAACTGATCTGGGTTTTGAAAATCCTGAATACGTATATTATTGTGATGATGCACTTGCATGGATTAATAACGCCATTAGGGCAGAACAACCTTATGATCTGCTGGTTACCGACCTCACTTTTATAGATGACCATAATAAACAAAAAATAGCTGGCGGTACAGAACTTATACAAGCTGTAAAACAAGTACAACCCAATTTAAAAATCCTGGTATTTTCCGCAGAGAATAAACCTGCAATTATCGACATGTTATTTAAAGAAATGGGGATTGATGCTTATGTATGTAAGGCACGCAATGATGCCCATCACCTCAAACAGGCTTTAACCGCTATTTATCATCATAAAAAATACCTTTCTCCGGATGTAAAACTGGCAAGGAAAGAAAATAACTCGCACGACTTTACAGAACTGGATATCGCCATCATTTCTCAACTGGTTGATGGAACACCCCAAAAAAATATTCCTCATTACCTGCAGGAAAACAATATTAAACCATCTGGCCTCAGCAGCGTCGAAAAACGCCTTAATTTGATGAAAGAAGTGCTTGGCTTCTCCAAAAATGAACAACTGATCGCTTATTGTAAAGATGTAGGGATTATTTGATTAGTCCTAAGTCTTCAGTCCATAGTCATGAGTCGATTGACCTCGGCCATTCTTTAGAATCTGTCATTGAGCGCGGAGCTGATAAATCTGCCAAAAATCGTCATTGCGAGGCACGAAGCAATCTTACTACAATGGGTGGACAAAAAAGCATTAATATAGTTTTAATACTTAGCGATCGTTGTAAGATTGCTTCGTTCCTCGCAATGACGAGTGTTTTTATGTCCGACAATGGTAGAGGTTAGCATTTTTCAAATACATTGGAGGTTTAATGACAGCGCGTAGAATCGTCATTGCCAGCCCGACTGGCAATCGTAATGCCTTGGTAGGGGTTGTAAGCTGCATTAAGATTAGCTTCGCTGAGCACTTCGTGGTTCCCTGCTCGAGAATGACGACCATTCTTTAGAATCTGGCATTGATAGGGGTAATTTATGGTATAAAAATCAAATATGAATAGAAGGTTTTAATGCAGTTTATTGGCCGGGAAGAATATTTCTAGTAAGGGTCGCTAGCAGTTTTCGTCATACCTCCCTCGCAATGACGAAAACTGCTATAGACTATCAAACAATTAAACTAATGACCAGTGAACTATTAAACCAACCTACGGTTTCCCGTAAAGATCAACCAAATTGCCCTCATACTTTTGAGCAGCTAAAACTTAATTATGGGAAAATTTATCATTACTAAAAGAACCAACGGCGAATACCAGTTTAACCTCGAAGCATCAAACGGAAAGGTGATCCTCACCAGCGAAGGTTACACCACAAAGGCATCTTGCATTAAAGGAATCGAATCGGTTAAAAACAACGCATCAACTGATGCCAGGTACGATAGAAAAACGGCCAAAAACGGATCATTTTATTTCAATTTAAAGGCTGGCAATGGCGAAATTATTGGCACAAGCCAAATGTATAATACTGAAGATACATGCGATAATGGTATCGAATCGGTAAAATTAAATGCACCCGCTGCACCAGTAGTAGATGAAACCATTTAAATGCAGCAGGTTATGGATCTTAAATTAAAATTAGAGCAGCTTCACCAGCGTGTGGTCGGATTAAAAGACCAGATCAATACCGAAGAGGCTACCAAAAATGCATTTGTAATGCCTTTTATTCAAATTCTAGGGTATGATATTTTTAACCCAACGGAGGTAATACCTGAACACATTTGCGATATCGGCACAAAAAAGGGAGAGAAAGTTGATTACGTGATCCGTAAAAATAACGAGCCCATCCTCATTTTCGAATGTAAACACTGGAAAGAAAGTGCCGATGCCCATAATTCGCAATTGCACCGATATTACCATGTTTCTAAAGCCCGCTTTGGCGTATTAACCAATGGTACGGTTTACAACTTTTACGCCGACCTGGAAAAGCCGAATATTATGGATGAGAAACCTTTCCTCACCATTGATATTGAAGACCTGAAGGATAATGCGATAAAAATTCTCGAAAGTTTTACCAAAAATGAATATAACTTAGAAACCATTCTCGATTCGGCCGAAGGTTTAAAATACATTAAAGCCATTAGAAAGGAATTTGAAAAGGAAATCGATACTCCTTCTGATGAAATGGTGAAGTTATTGGTGAACCGGTTTTTCGATAAACCACTCACCGCAAACCGGATGATTGCCTTTAAAGAATACGCTAAAAAAGCCCTGACCATTTCCATAAATGAATCAATCAGCGATCGTTTAAAATCAGCCCTGAATATCAACGAAAAAATTGAGAAAAAGGAGGAAGATAAAACACTACCGGTTACCGAAATTCCAGATGATTCCAAAATTGTAACCACTGAAGAAGAGTTGGAAGCTTTTCAGATTGTAAAGGCCATTTTACGCGAAAAGATTCCTGCTGCACGCATTTCCGCCCGCGATACGCAATCGTATTTTGGGGTATTGCTTGATGACAATAACCGGAAACCCATCTGCAGGTTCCATTTTAATACCGCCAATAAATACCTCGAAACTTTCCAGAACGGAAAGGACGCGGGTGAGAAAAAGCAGTTGTTTAACCTCGATGAGCTTTACAATTACAGAAACCAGTTACACCAAACCTTAGAAAATTATTAATTATCCGCTCTCATCAATCAAAAATGTAGGGGTTGCCTGATGGTTTGTTTGGGAGCAAACAGGGCAACCTCTCATTTTAAACAGGCAAACGCTCAGCGATTTATCATCCTGAAAGATAATTTATTGGATAAAAATTAACAGGCTTATAGGGGTCGTCATTGCGAGAAGGCTTTTTCAGCCGACAGCCTGCCCCGATTTGAGGGGAAACAATCTTACAACGATCGCTACTAGCGTGCACATTAAGATTATTCATTTTTGCAGTTGTTTTTAATGGCATTCATGAGCTCACTTCGTTCGGTTAGCTTCGTACCTCGCAATAACGACCTTTCTAAATCTGTTAATGGTAACGGAGTCGAAGGATAGTTTTGCGAAAATTGTCACCACTTAGGTTTACTCCTATCTTTATTGTAAACCACCTAAGTCGCCTGAGAACATCTAGCTTATTAACATCGAATGAAATTGCTTACGCTAAGGTGAGCTAAGGTATCTTAGGTGGTAAAAAACAAGGCGGTAAGCCACCTAAGCTTATATTTTCTTTAACGTATTAATGCGCAAAACAATCTCTGCTATTAGTCAACCATGTAAGGAATAAGATCATTTAAGCCTGCAACCCGCTGTGTTCTCCGTGTCTTACCTCAGTGGATCTCTATGGTTAAAAAAGCGATTTATCATCCTGATCCGATAGCTATCGGATAAAGTTGAAGGATTACCCTAAGGTTAGCCGTAAAGAATCCGTTTTTAGCCTGAATACCTTAGCGCTATGAAAAACCTGATGATACTGTTATTACTCACCTTCGCGATAGCCACCGCCCGTGCACAGAAAATTTTAACCTACCAGTTAATGGAACCTGGTTTTAACACCAAAGTAATTAACGGAACCATCAGCGAAGTTTATACCACCAAACGTTACGGAAAAACATTCTGGTGGGTATGCATCGGGAAAGATACCATTATCCACGTATGGCCCAGGCACCTCGATACGGCTACCATGAAACCCGGCATTACCCGAACATTTATGTCTATTAAACGCCTCGATAACAGTTGGTGGAAGAAAGAAAAATCAGAAGATTATATTAAGCCGAAGGAATAATTTGTGATTATTCGTCATTTTGAGGATGCTTTTTAAGCCGGCAGCTTGCCCCGGTTTTCGGGGAAGCAATCTTAAACGATAGGTTTCGTGAGGTCGTCATTTCGACCGTAGTGGAGAAATCTGCTAAGAAAATATAGTCATACTTCTTTTACTGTTCACGATGATTTAAGTGTTGTTTAACTGTTTGATATTTAGTGTTTTTAATGTCAGTTTAGATTGCAGGCATCATGAAAATAGTTTTTTGCGTTACGGTTTCCCGTAAGGTTTGTGCTTTTATTCTATATAATTTTGATTGCTACAAAGCTCAATTATGGAAGTTTATCGAAGATTTATTAATACAGAAGACCAATCCTCAAATGTTGGGAAGGAAAATATAAAGAAGCATGGCTCTTATGGTGCATTATTATTTGACAATAGGTGGAAAGAAAAACGAGCGATGATTTTAGCAAGAGATCTTAATAAATGTGTGATCTGTGGATTTGACGAAAAGTTAGAGGTACATCATCGTCAATATCATTATTTAATTGAAGTGAAGAAATTTAAAGTTCCTTGGGACTATTCAGAAAAATTGTTAATCACATTATGTAATTCTTGCCATCAGCGTGGCCACTCAAAATTCAAAGTTCCTATAATTTATCTTTAAAAATATGTTTAACTTTTTTAAAAGAAAAGCAGAAATTCTGCCTTTAAATCCATCTTCAACTAACGAAGAAATTAACAGGATAAACCCTATTGATATCCCAGAAAATATATTTATAGAAAATGAAAAAGATCTGGCATTGAAAAATGATGATGTGGCCGCTAAAAAGGTTGATCATAGCATAGAGTTATTATTTGATTTCTTGGATAAAAATCATGAAACCAAAGGCTATGATGATGCATTGATGAATCCTGATACAAAACATATGGAACAGAATATAGATTCATTAAAAAATCAATTGGAACGTACAATAAGGAGAGTAAAAACTTTCTATGAAGACTTTATTAAAGAGATTGATTTTCATATCGATAGTCGAGCAAGGAGTGGAATGGTAGATGTGGTCGATGAACTAAAGATGAAGAAAAACATAGCAGAAAGTCATATGAAAAAAGTTTTAGAAATTGAAACAGAGCATATAAATAATATCGGAGATAGTAAAGGGATAATAATTAGTTACACAAGAGGTTTTATGAACGGTCTATCGGCAATCTCTCATCATTCAATATTAAAGCGGTTTTAAATGAAAAGATTTCAAATTTGGTGGCTTAAATTCTGTTGCTTTTTAACTGGATATAATTTCTATATCCTCTCAAATTGTAGTGAAGTATCCACTCAAAAAGTTAAAAAATATACAGCTGCCTTATTAATTGTCACAACTATTTGGGCATTTGTAGGCTTTTGCTTTTGCAATACATATATGAAAATAGGCGTTTTTGGGAGTATTTTAGGCGCTCTTATATCTGTATTCATAATTGTTCAAATTGAGAGACAGATTTTGCTTAGTGGAAAAACTAACAGAGGGCTAAAAATTACTCGCATAGGATTAGCTGTATTGATGTCGATAATAGGTTCATTAATTGTAGACCAGATTATTTTCAAGGATGATATAGATAAAACAAAAATGGCAAGTAATCAAGATCAGGTTAATTCATTAATGCCTGGTAGAACAAAACAAATATCGGATCAAATTGCAGATTTAAATAGCGCTGTGCAAAAGAAAGAGAATGAACGAAGGGAACTTTTAGATGATATTAACAAAAATCCGACCAAGCAAATAGTAGAAACAACATCAGGCAATACACCTGTGACAAAAACATCATTGGACAGCGCTAACCGACTAATTACAAGTACTACATTAACGAGAACTGTTACAAAATTTGTCAAAACTATCCCTAACCCTAAAGTAGATCAACTTCAGCCTATCGACAACCAATTAAAATTACTTAATGATCAGAAAATAGCTAAAGAAAATGTACTGCTAAGTCTCAAGGCTTTATTGGAAAAAGAAGTAGGCAGTAAAATTGGTTTTTTGGATGAACTTGGAATTATGTTTAGCATTTTACAAAAATCTACCATTGCAGCAACTGTATATATTATCTGGCTCATGTTTTTTTTATTATTAGAGTTACTTATTTTAATTGCTAAATCAAACGAATCAGAATCTGATTATGATAAAACAATTCAGAAACAAATGGATATACATTTAAGAAAAATTGAATTATTATAATGCGCTACTTATAATTCACAAGTAATAATAAACTATTCTGAGATAATGAAAACACTCTCCTTACTCATCCTCTTCTTTTTAACCAACATCACCTGCAAAGAAAGCACAACGGTGTACATTTGCAACAGTCCGAATGCTAAAAGGTACCACAATTCTTCTAGTTGTAAGGGTTTGAGTAACTGTACGTATAAGATTGTAAAAATAGATATAGAAAAAGCTAAAAAAGACGGAAAAACACTATGCGGCTGGGAAAAGTAGGATTACTCGTATTATTATTAACACTGCAGGCCTGTATTATCCAGCCCGGAGAAGGGAAACCCTTAAATTACAGCAACCTGGTTTTTACGGCCAAAGTCATCCGCATATTAGATGGCGATACCATGGAAGTATTGTATCAGGAACATCCCCTTAAAATCCGTTTGGCACATATCGATTGCCCCGAGAAACGTGGCCACCAGCCTTTTGGTACCGAAGCCAAACAAGCTCTTTCCAATCTGTGTTTCGGACAGATGGTAACGGTGCAGGGCCAAAAATACGACCGCTATAAAAGATTGATTGCTGTAGTGATTAACGATAAAAAACAGGTAATTAATCAGGAAATGATTAAACTCGGCATGGCCTGGCATTTTAAAAAATATTCCAGCGATCCGTTATATGCGCAATTGGAGATAAACGCAAGGAAAAATAAAATAGGTTTATGGCAAGATATGACAGCTATTGCTCCGTGGGAATGGCGCAAGCCACAAAAACAACTGCTTAGTAAGTAAATATTCAGGCTATTAGCAAAGTTGGACATCTTGAGATAAATTTCGCCATTCCGCTCTGCTTCAGGCGAAATGACGATTTTTCGTAGCTTATCGATTCTCTAAGTCCCCTGTCATCCACATTATGGCACAACCTCATTTTTATACTTTTCTCAGCGCAGTTTTTAACGCCGACAGGAGAAAAAGGGTGCAAAATACGATTACAATTGGGGCAAAAACTTCTAACCAGCCAATGCGCCCGAAAATTATTTTGATGATAAAGAGGATGCTGCTAAAGAGCACCCCCAATAAGATTAAAATTTCCTTAAAACCTCTTTGTTTTGTTTTCCTGGTTCTTCTTTTTGCCACAGGTGTTTGTTTAATAGTTAATTTATAGCAATGTAATTTCAACACGTCTGTTCTTTTTTCTTCCACTAGCAGTATTATTAGAGGCAACCGGATTTTCAATGCCTTTGCCTGTGGCAATTATCCGGTTTGCTTCGATATTTAATCCTGTTAAATGATTTTTGAAGGCATCAGCCCTTGCCTGCGATATTTGCTGATTTACGGCTATCGGACCATCGCTGCTGGCATAACCATCAATATGAACGGATGCCGCAGGGTTTTTGATCAAATAAGCCACAATGCGTTTGATTAAAGCGCTGTTGGTACTGGCAAAAGATGATGAACCCTGAACAAATGTTACCGGTACAGTATGGTTTAAAGCTTTAAGCGCTTTTGTTGGTAATTGGGCAGGGGCTGCATCCAGATTGTCTTTTCTGATCGAATCTTCTTTAATCGCCGGTGATTTTACCTGCGCTGCAGCAGTGGTATCCATATCGCTAACTTTTTCTTTTGGCGTTACAGGTACAACAACCGAAGCGGGATTGGAAGAAACGGTTGGTGTAGATGTTTTTGCTGCAGGATCTGTTTTGCCCGATGAATAATACCAGATAACCCCACCAACAACTAATATTCCAAACAGGCCAATGAACCAGGTCCGTGATTTTGGAGTCGGGTTTTCAATCTCTGCCTTGGAAAGATCGAATTTGGATGGTTCCTTTTTAGAACCATCGTTTTTATTTAAATCAAATGCCATAATTTTATATTGCTTAGGTGTACATCTCCACTAAAGTTTGCAAACTGCCGGTGTGTGCCCTGCCCATAGCCTCAAATTCCCAGCTATCGCCGGCACGGAACAAACGCCCAAATTCTACGGCATCTTCATTGGTATATTGGTCTTTCAGGTCGTAACGGAGGATCTCCGAACCATTACTTTCGTCAACAATCCTGATGTAACAGTCGTTTACTTTTCCAAAGTTGAGGTCTAATGTTCTTCTGTCTTTTTTATTGTCGTTAGGGTATTTACAAATCGTACAGCAAATGATAATCTGCTCAATTTTCTGGCTTACCTTCGATAAATCGATAAACATATCTTCATCGTCGTCGCCATCACTTCTGCTTCCATCCGGATCATCTATCGCACCGGTAATAGCCCCATCCTCAGTAAATGGCCTAAAAAGGCCTTTTTCTATCTTATCTTCAATTTTATTTCCCATCCGGATCTGTCCGTAAAAGGTGAAGTAAGAATCAGAAGGGATTTTGAAATCGCTGCCTATTGAAAATGCCGAAACATCGAGGTCAAATTCCGGCCCGCCGGGCTCGTCGTTAGGATCCCAGCCCATTCCTATTTTTACAATGGTTAATCCAGGCGCTGCCTTTGAAAGGGAGAACCGGTCTCCCTTGTTTAAGTTAAAACTGCTCATCTTATTGATATAATTCTATTAATGTATTAAGGCCACCAGAAAAGGCCTGGCCAAGCGCTTCTACACTCCATTCGCCACCATTTCTGGAGATGGAAGCAATCATGAGGGAATCTTCGTTCGTAAATTCTTCCTGAAGCATATATTGGCACAGCACAGATTTATCTGCATGGTTCCTGATATTGATGTAAGCGTTTTGAACGTGACCAAAATGATGGCCCCTTTCTTCGCTTTGATCGATGGTTACGGTAAAATACAGGAACTCAACCCTTGGATCTATTTTGGATAAATCGATATGGATTACTTCATCATCGCCATCACCTTCGCCACCCCTGCTATCGCCAGGGTAGTGGCTTGAGCCATCCGGACTGGTATCATTGTTATAAAAAACAAAGTATTCATCAGCGATGAGTTTACCGTTTTCGCCCAGCATAAACAGCGAAAGGTCGAGATCTACGGAATGTCCGTTTACAAGTGCCGGATCCCAGCCTAAACCGGCAATGATATGGTTTAAGCCGGGTTCTTCCCTGGTTAGGGATACAGGTTTTCTTTTTTCTATTTGTATAGCCATTTTGTGATATTTTTGATTGATATGCCTAACCTTTTTTAGGAGGCAAGGGCGGTGGTTTTACCGCATTGTTTTTAGTGTTTGGTGTAACTTTTATTTCGGGTAACCTGGGTATATTTACAGGTTTAGGAGCGCTGCTTTCCTTTTTCGGCGGCAATGGCGGCGGTAGCTTTGGTGTTGGGAGGGGCGGCCGGGCCATTACCGGTGGTGTAGTGGGCGCTTTTATTTTAACACTGTAACTGGCACTCGCAATGGCCATGAAAACCGAATGCATGGTATCTTTAACATCAATCGGTTGTAATGCGACCACATGATGGTACTTTTTAAGCAATTTTTCAGAAAAATAGGCCGTATTGATTTCTTCAGATCCAAGTAAGATCATCACATCATCTGCCAGTAAACTGTTTGCTTTTAACAGGTCGTCTATTGCCGTGAAAATCATCCCGTCATTGGCATAATATTGAAGCCTGTCGTTCAAATTTCGCGCTCTTACATTAAACCAATACCGGTTTCCGTCAGATAGTTCAGCCTCACCATTAATAATGGGACTGATATTTTGAAGTAAACCTGCACAAAAAGAGAGCAGAAAAGCAATCTCTGTATCTTTATTGATCGACAGGTAAGAGTTTTGCACGGTAATGTATTCTACAATCATATCGGCCAGGATTTTTACCCTCGGGTCGGCACCCTGACCTGCCAGTTTAGTCGAACCAAGCGTTTCGGCTTTGATGTTTCGATATAGTTTTAAATAAAGCACATCGTCAATACCATTCATTAACAATATTGCCCTGTTACTTGGCAATAGCTGTTTTTGGCCCAGTATATTAAAAAGCGCATGATTGTATGCTATACGGTCTAAATTAAAATAGCCGGCCTCCTGAAACAGGTTTTCGATCAGCGATTTTTCATTGTCTTCAATATCATCATCAAATAAAAAGCGCAAAGGGAACTGCTGTCTATACGATTCGATAGAATCTGCCTTGTATAATACCGTATTTAAAAAATGGGATAGGTACTGTTCTATACCATAATAAAAAAGCTGCTTAACCGGTTTTTTATTGCCGTAAATGCTGAAATGTTTGCCCGGGTCTTTTACAATTTCAAAATAATTGCCATAGGCATGCGGATCGTTTTTATAGAATCGATCCCTCGCTGCGGCACCAAAAATAAAATCGTTGCCATTTACATAAAAGTATAAGGGAATTTCATTCGATTCCCTCATTGTTAATGGCGCATAGGGGTTACTTTCTGATTGATACCAGAAAGTAACCGTACGCTTCGATATTTTTGCCAATACACAAAATTTCATCGCAATTATTGTTTTTGAATGCCCTTAAGCAGGTGTTTTTCGAAGAATTTCATCCCTTCCAGAATAATGATCGGGGCCACATAATCAAACTCTTTCTGTTCCTCGTGTTTCCGCTTTTGTGCTTTAATAAAGTCGGGTTCGCCTTTGATGTAGTTCTCAATGTTCATATCCTGGAAACCGGCCATAAAATCTGTCGCATTCATTTTTAAACCAAACATGCCAGACGAAACTTTATAAAAGAGATCGGCAAAATCCATAAACCTTGGGCAGTGCGGTTTGCCTTCCTGCGGCAAACAGATAAAATGGTTGCCGATATGTTCCAGCATTTCCGGCGTAATAGAATTAGTCGACTCGAGGTATTTAAATTCCCCGTTTGGCGTAACCACACAGAAATTATCTTCGCCTAATATTTCAATGGCCTGTTTATTGGTAGGTACCAAAATGCTGGTGATGTTGGTTGGAATGGCCAGCCCTTTCGATACTTCGTATTTAACATCTGCATTATCGGTTCCGCGCTGCGAATTGATATCGATTATTTTTAATGGGCTTGCCGATACCGGATTAATGGTTTGTTTGGCAACAGCCTCTCCGCCCATTCCCCTGATGAACATCTGGGTATAATAATCATCGGCTGCGGCAGGATTTACCGCCGTAAACCAGTCGAATATCCTGGCCCCTTTGCCTGCAAAAGCAATTTTTATTTTTGGGGCGATCGCTTTAACAGCCGGTGGTGCATCTTCCGATCTTACAATTTCGTTCCTTAGTTTATAGGCAATCTGACCGGCATAAAACATAATCAGGCCGGTAACATAAAGATTAACGCTCATCATTTCCTTACATTCGGCAGCAATTAACAGGTAAAATGTTTCAAAATCCGACGCTTCTAACCGGTCAACAACCTGCTCGAAATAATATGGGGCGGTATTTTCGTTATATTTAGGTGTGCCTGAATTTAAACCCTGGATAGATATTTTTTTCTTTTCGCAGATCCTCAGCAGCACGTTTTTAAAGTTGGGCGAAAATTTGGTGGCTTGGGCCACACGTTCGGCAGCAAAACGGATGGAATTCTGTTTAATCATTGCCTTCCCTTCTCCCATTTGGCTCAGTGCCGTAATATCCGTTGTGCTTCCACCGATATCGAAACATAACACCAATTCTCCCGGGTTAATGGCGTAACCGCCATTGGGGCGTACGAGGTAATTGGCCACGGCGCAGGCTTCGGATAAGGATTCTTCATTGCTTAACTTTTTGAAATCGAACCGTACCGGGCCTGTTTCGGTTTTGATATCAACTACTGTAACCGATTTTTTGGTTTCACTGCCCCATCCTTCAGCGGCATTTGTTTTAGGTTGTTCGCCCCATCCGGTATTTCCGGTTTCCGTTGAGCCCCAGGCCGATGTTGTGGCCGCGGGAGCTGAAACCTGAGTACCCCAGCCAGGGGTAGCCACCGGAGCACCCCAGCTACTGCCGCCCGATGTATCGCCTATATCCGAAAGATCGGAAGGAGGGTAGGTTTTTAATTTTACACTACTTTCAATCGGCGATATTTCTTTAAGCGAATCCCAAATGGCCCTGTATTCGCTCAGTAGTTCTTTGCCCATTGATGATGGATACGACCATTTTAAGGTATGCGGCTCATGCCCTTCGATAAATAACTGTGCATATACATGAAGGAGCAGGGTGCTTAAATAAGCCGTTTTATAACTTTTATCAATTTGTTGGGTAGACCATTTCATGTTGTACACCAGCTCGGCCCTGCCAATCCGGTTATAACCCAAAATGTAGCGGTTGTTTTCTGCATTTTCGATCGGTAGGTTTTTTTCGAAACATGGAAAACCACCTTTTACAGCCTGGGCCATTAATGAATTAACCTGGATATTGCCATCGTTTACCACCCTTCTCGAATCGTGGATGGTTAACACCGATTTAATGGAATTGGTTAAGATTTCGTCGTTCTGAAAAAAGAAAATCTCATCTTCCACAGCTGGCCTTTCATCGTTGTTTTTGCTATCGCTAGCCAGGAGTGATACCCTTTTGTTGGTCAGTTTTAAATTTTCGCAAACCTCGTTCCGTTGATCGGAAAAATAAGCGATAGAAGAATTGGTACTGCCAAAGTCGACACCCAAAAAGGCTGGAGATAAAGCCCTTGGTGCATTTAACATGTTTATAGGCAAGGCTTGTGTATTGCCCGAACCATCATAACGGATGATCCCGAAGCCGCAATCAAGCCCGGCATGTGCAAACTTTACGCCTTTAAAAGGTTTATTGCTTTCGTAGATCTCGTATTTATATTTATTGTCGGCCACCGCATTATTGGATGCGATATGCAACTGCGCTTTAATGTTGCCATATTTTTCGGAGATTACCGCTGCCTTTCCGTTATTGGCCAGGTATAAAGGAATGCCCTTTTCATCTAAAGCTATCCTGAAAAAATCGTCGTCTACATTGCCGATAAATGGCGTAGCCTGAAATTTTGCATCGTTATGTGGGATTTCTGAATATAGAAAATAACGGTTCCATTGTTTGGAAATAAAATTCGGCCACATTAAAATGTCTTTTCCACTGATGGATTCGGAGGTGACCTTATAAATTACCTCCTTAACAATCTCGTTGCCGGTTTCGGTATAAAGTTTTAACTGAACGATTAAACGTTCGCCATCTTTATCCGCAGGGTCGTAAATGGCGGTAATCCGCGATTTTACGTTTGATGATTCCGAAATGCCCACCAATGCATCAAGCGTGGCACCAAAAACATTTAATGCCAATGGCGTTAACGGAAGGGTAAAATATGCATAACTTTTTAACTGGCCTTTGGTTTCGGCCGATAATAGCAGTATGGGTTTTGATTTTAGAAAATTCCGCGTTTCCATTCCTTCCCTGCCAAAATCTATCTGTGCAATTTCTGTGGTATCCGGTAGCAATAAATCTTTCGGATCAAATAAGATGCTACCCTCTTTTGCTTCATTATAGATAATACCTTCCGAGCCGAATAGTTCGGTTGAATAATTAAAAAGAAGGCTGAAAGGATAATTGAACAGGGAACCAACTTCGGGCGGGGTAGATTTATCGAGTTTAGGGTATCCCTTTGCCTGCTGATAATTGACCATATCGTTCATCCATGCCTGGATACAGGTAGAAATATTTCCATATTCAGGCCTGATCAGTTCCTCTACACCGGCATAATTTAACCTGAACCTTTCAATGTTTTCTAAAATGTGTTTGGCATAACCATACAGGGTAAAAAGTTCCTGCGGGTTGATTTCTGATTGTAAGGGATCGATAAATTTCCCATTCTGAACATTAATAAACGGGAACTTTTCTTTAATCTGGTACGATACCGAAGTAAAAACAAAACTATCGGGCGAAGTTCCGCCGATCACATGGCCTTTAAATGAAATAACGTCGATAAAAGGTACCCTGTCGGTATTATTTGCCAATGATTGATCGCACCATAAAGGTTTACGTTCAAACAGCATATTGCCAAATGCTCCGGTAGGCTCGTATATATTTATTGTAGTGTTTAAATGTCCGCCGTCTGAATATGACAGATGAACTCTATTTGCTTCAATATCTTTATAGTTTAAAGCTATACAGCTAATCATGCCTTTCCATTCGCTGATCAGCGATTTATAGAACAACATCAAACCTGATGTTTCGGCATCTTTATCAAGGATATTATCTAATGCATTTTTAAACAAATTGGCACGGGCAAATACTGAGGGTATGCCCGATACAATTGTTCCGATATTAACAGCAGAATTCCCATCCTGATCGACAGCAATTTCGGGTATCAGGATGTTTTTGGTAAATACTTCAAGCTGGGGGATTTTATCCCAGGCAAATTCGACACCGTTCGGTTCTGTTTTGGGATGAACTTTTATCGCCAGTGCTTTGATTCTTTTATCAGACATGGATCTTTAGTTTATATCGAAGTTTTGTGAAATGGTGAGTGCATTAAAAATGTGCGCAAGGAATTTTTCCTTGGTGGTATTTACTTTTTGCTCATCTTTTGGGTTGGTGTTGATCAGTTTTTCAACAAAAAGGTCATAGCGGTCCCTAAAAAGCCCTCCTTTACTCCAATGGTGCTTTTCATCGAGGAAAATGGTGCCAACATCCAGTTTTTTTAGTTCAGTAGGATTATCCGGGAATGCTTTGCTATCAAAAAGGAACTTGCCCGGCGCAACAGAACTCCTCACCTGGTAAAGCCAGCCGGGTATAAATTTGGCATCTTTAAAGGTGTAGGCAAATAGCTTGAAATATTCGTTTATATCTTTGCACTCCGCATCGGTAATGGTACTGTACTGGTTGAGTTTTTGGTTTTCACATTGTTTTATAAAACCTTTTATACCGGCATCATCAAAAGCACCACCGTTTTTGGTTAATGAAATATGTGCCAGGGAGAACAATGCACCGAGTTTGTTTACAAAGATTTCGCCCGATTTATTTTCATTCCCTATAAAGTCGTCAAAAGAAAAGTTGAACGAATTATCTTTAAACTCTACCGCTTTATACAGGTAATCTGCTTTTGCACTGTTAAAGCCATCGTTCCGGGTAAAAAAATCGTAAGCGGCACAGGCACATAAAAGCTCTGTAATGTGGCATGGATTTTTTTGTTCGCTACCACCCGTGATGGTCTGATTGGAAACATTGTTGCCATCAATTTTTTTACTTTCTATCGGCCAGCCGATATGGTAAAGTAGTTTATAACATTTCTGCACCGTAGGGTCGCTTTGGTAAAACTGCAGTGCCGCCTGACTGTTTAGCGGAAAGAACGACGAATCGGCAATTACGCTATTGGCTTTGCTGGCTTTCTGTTTATCATCGGGTTTATTAAAGGTAAAATACTCTGTTAATAAGGTAGAGCCAAATTTGGCCTTGGCAAAATCGATACTGGCATTGCCATTAGAGCGTATTTTTACAAAATCCTGTAACGCTTTGGGGATTACCGGAATAGATGATGCACCTGTACCCCCGAAGATAGATCCGAAGATGAATACCCTTGCGTGAGCACCTGCTCCCTCTAGTTTGCCCATAAAAGTATCCAGTTCCCTTTCTTGCGATTGCACCGCAGCACCTTTAATAATATTCCTGGCTGCCTCTACAATGCCATGGTACATCAGCATAGAACCCAGGTGGGTTTGTGCACGGTAGCCATGATCTAAAGCAAATTCCTGTACCGAACCATTGTCTAAAAACAGGTCGGAAATTAATTTATTGGCCTTTTGTTGTTCTGGTGAACCTGTAGTGATTTTAGTGATATTTTTATAGGTTTCCCTTCCCGGACTGGCATAATTGGTGAAAAACCGGTATAAATTCAGTTTTGCTGAAAAAAAAGTATTTGCATTTGGTGTTCCGCCTACGCTGGTGCCTGTTGTTTTAATCCGGTTATAAAGGCCGATCAGTTCTTCAACCCGGCCTTTGTTCCCGTTATTTTGGTCGGTATCAAGCGTGAGGATTTCAATTTCCTGGTTGTCGAACATCCCGATGCCACACAGGTGGGTAAAGGCTTCTAAACAGCGCATCCCTGTACCGCCTATGGCGATTACGAATAATTTATCCATTATATCTTATTAAAAAATCAAAACCAGTGTCCGATTTTGCCAGTGGTAAATATTTTGCTCATTACAAAACCGATGATGATGTAGAGGATGAATCCGATAGCTGTGCCAATGCCCAGGGCGGTTACGTAGTTATTTACCACCATGATATTTGCATCTGGTTTAAATGCATAGTAGCCTAATAAAAAGCATACTGCAGGATTTAAGATGGCCAATATCCAAAACCAGGTTTTGCGGGCCTGCGGATCTTTTGGATTGCTCCCGCCTTCAAATTTAATGGCGTTTGCAATGATGGCAGATAGCAGGAGAAAGATCAATGCGGTGATGATCGAGATGATGTAAGCTGAAGTTGATTCCATTTTAGAATTTATTTTAAAAATTTTAGGTTACTGTTGAGTTTTGATGTAGTAGGAGTACACTACTTTATCTACAGGTTTAAGCTCCTGTAAGGTGGTTTTAATAGATTCTGACAAAGCTGTATTTGGACTGTTTTTAGCATTAATCCACTCAAATTTGGCCATTTTAGTGCCCTGTAAATTAGGGGTAGCTGTGTTTGATAGAATATCTACCCTAACTAAGCCTTCAGGATTATGCATGTTGCTTACACTGAATTTAGGGTCGAAAGCAATGCCAAATTCTACATGTTTAGGATTTGATGCCCTGGTATTGGTAAAGAGTGTTTGGTTTAAGGTAAAAACCTCATTTAGCTGATTTGATGCCTGTGTTTTGTAAATCCATTGCGCTTTCAATTTCCCATCGGTATTGTAACATACCAGAGCAATTTCATCCTTTTCCTGATCAGAAAACTTGGCCTCGCCATTACTCCCTTTGCTTAATTTGGGTTGGTGTTTTTTAGCTTCTTCTGCTTTTGCGAAATTTTCGAAATCGGTGGTTACATCCGAAACTTTTACGCTGAAGTTTCCGAAAGTGTAACTATCATCATTGCTGGGGTTGATGAAAAGTTCCCTGAAGATATCGTTAAACTGATTCTGGGCTGCATAGGTGCTGTGTAGCTGATCGATGTTTTTCCAATCTAATCCTAGTGGATAAAACTCAAAATTGCGCCCGTTTTTAAGTCCGTTGATGTAACCCTCTTTTAAATCGAGTATATTTTTCGCTTTGTCTGATTTTGCACTTTCATCGTAAAAAATGCCTCCTGATTTTTCAGAGGGATATGCTGTTGATAACTGGTAAGCACTGTTCGATAAATCGAACCTGGTTGTTGAAGGGGCAAGTTTTGATTCGAGTTTTGAAATCATACTGCCTGCATCAGGATGGCCACAGCTGAATATGGTAAAATAAAGATGTTTGCTCACCTTGCCTTCTTTATAATCAGCAATAAAAAAGTGAACAGCGTTTCCTTTTTCGAGCCATTTGGAGAAAGGGATTTTTAGAAAAGCGGTATTGGTAACTTCTATGTTTTTTTGCCACTCCTCAAAATCGGTAATCAGAAGCGCATCACTATTGCCGGCAACAATTTTCTCTACTGTTGCTTGCAAAGGTGCCCAGATATCAGCATATTGTTTAGGGTCGCTTACTTGTTGCCCAAGCTCAGTAGTATTGGCTACATTTAATAATGATATTTTGTTAGAACCTAATTTGTAAACTTCAAATTGTTGTGCCAGAATGGTATTGAAACAGGCCGACATCATGCTTTTGATCGCCGGATCAGAAAATGCCTTGTTTATACCTGATGAAAAATCGATGTAAAGCGCAGGTATGCCTCTTTTAGTTTCATTTCCCGGCGTGGTAGCGATATGGTATAATTCGATACGCTTGCCTAAATCCTGATCGTAAAAATTGAAGTTTGTAGCAGCAAACGGATCTTCTGATTTAGATCCTCCAGAACCTTTGCATGCTGAAATTGCAATTAAGCCCAATAATCCCATTATCCTGAAAAAGTTCAGGGTATTGCCTGTTTTCATAATTTATACATTTTAATGCTTTTAGTATTGTTTAGCTGATCAAAAGTATAGGCAAGGCAACGGCAATCCTTACGGAAAACCGTAAAGCGGAAATTATGGGAATAAAAAATTGAGATGATGTTTTGGGTACTCAGGTGATTATAAAAAATAAATATTGCGTGGTATAATTTACCACCTTAGTCACCTAAGCACATCTAAGCTGTTGAATGGCATTAGCCAATTGCTTAAAGGGTTTTACCATATAAGGAATATAAGGGCATGTAAGCTTGTATGGTGCTTAAATGTCTTATATGGTGAAGAAACTGGGGTATAATTTACCACCTTAGTCACCTGAGCACATCTAAGCTGTTGAATGGCATTGGCCAGTCTCACATTTGTACACAAGGGGTTAAGGAATATAAAGAGCAGTCAAGCTTATATGATCCTTAAATGTCTTATATGGTGAAAAAAATGCGCTAAAATCAGGTGATCTCAGGTGGTTATAAAAATAAATATTGCGTGGTTTAATTTACCACCTTAGTTACCTGAGCACAACTAAGCTGTTAAATGACATTATTCAGTCGCATAAAGGGTTTTAGCATATGAGTAATAAAAGGGCATGTAGGCTTATATGGTACTTAAATATGTAACATGGTGAAAAAAGCGCTGATTTTTGGTCTTTCGGCTTTAGTCTTTATGCTCTCCGCTTATCGCCTTCCGCATCACGCTTTATTACCTCAATTCTTTCTACTAATAACAGCTTCATGTAACGGATTAGGAAAAGTTTTTCAGCCAGCCAGCCTAAAATACCCAAAGGCGCTTTAAACTCAAAAACATCGGTCATTTCGGTTTGTGTGCCTATTGTTTTAAAGAAGTGTTGATGATGAAGTTTTTTAAATGGTCCTTTTATCATTTCATCGGTAAAGGAAGTTGGATATTTTAAGGCTGTAATTTTATTGGTCATTTCGAAATAGAGGCCAAAATGTTTGGCCCTCCAGGTAACTGATTCGTTTAAATCGATCAATCCATTTACCTTTCCGGCTATGGCCTGCTCCTGCGAGCGCTCCATAGATTGCATATGAAGATCGATATTTCTAGATAGATCGAAGCAACGCTCAACCGTTGCATTAATCAATGTTTTTAAAATGATGGTAGGCATAATTAACGTTTGCGTATTTATCTATCGGGTATATTTTTAAGAATAGTTTGAGGCACTATGCTAACTTGCTTTAAAAACCCCACTGCATCTACCGAAGCACGCCGTCAATCCCAAGGGCCTGCCGAATCAAAAAACAGTTGCAAAACAGAGCCAATAGCAGTACCAAGCCTTAAACGCAGTGGTTTTGTGTTTAATAGCTTGCAAACACTTTCAACCCGCTGTGACAAACAAAACGAAGTGCCGCTGTTTTTTGATGTGTGTAGGGATCGTGTGAAAGGCCCATTGTTGGATTGACAAAGCGCTTTGGCTACTTTGGCGCTCCAAAGTAGAATGCCTCCGCGGCAAAGAGCGGTAAAGAAAATACAGTATTGCACGTATCATAATAAACCTAGTCCCTTTACTTATCGCTTCCCGCTCAACGCTTCCATTGCTTCACCCACTTCCCCATACTTAAACTCAAAACCACTATTCAACAACACAACTGGCTTAACCCACCTGCTTTTTAATATCAGTTCTGTTTCCGTTCCGATAATTTTAGCGCCTATGGCCAATAACCATGCTGGAGCAGGTAAGCCGAAATTACGACCATAAGCTTTCCGGATGCTAAGCATAAAAACATCATTTTTAACTGCATTTGGTGCGGTGCAGTTTACTACGCCATTTATTTCTGGATGATTAAGCAACCATTCCATGCTTCTGGCGGCGTCATCTTCATGTATCCAGCTCATGTATTGTTCGCCATTGGCCTGTTTACCACCCATGCCCAGTTTAACAAGGTTCAGCAAGCGTGGAAATGCACCATCTTTTAAACCTAACACAATGCCCATCCTGAGCGCTATTTTCCGGGTATGAGGTGTTTCATTTTCAAAAAAGCTATTTTCCCACGCTTTGCAAACTTCAATAGAGAAACCGGCACCAATTTCACCCGTAAACTCATCTTGTGGGCTGTCTTCCGCATGACGGTAAATGGTTGCAGAGGTAATATTAATCCAAAGTTTCGGAGGGTTTTCCATTTCTTTGATCGCCTCACCCAGTAAACGGGTGGGGATCAGTCTTGAATCGAAAATCTCCTTTTTATTCTTTTCGGTGTACCTACAGTTTACATTTTTGCCGCAAAGATTCACCAACAGGTCGGTACCTGATAAATTATTTGCCCAATCGCCCATCGTTTTTCCATCCCATAGCAAGGTTTTAATATTGCCATTATCAGCCTTTGGTTTTCTGGCCAGAATAATTACTTCATTAGCCAGACTGCTAAAATGTTTGGCCAATACATTACCTAAATAACCATTGCCACCTGCGAGTACAATTTTTCCGTATTTCATGATGTTATAATAAAAAGATTAATCCCAAAACCATTAAGCGGTAAAGCGCCCAGCTCATGCTCATCAACCAACCCAGTTTTAATAATTTGCTCCTGCGAATGTGTTCCAAAAACATCAATCCGGCAACCATTAAAAAATAAAGGATAAAAAAGACAGGTTGTACGTCAAAGTACTTTGCCAAAATCAGCACTGGCAGCAGCAATAATGAACCGGCAAAAGAAATGGTCATCATATTGCCCAGGTAATCCCAAAGTTTTTCTTTCCGGTAAAAAACAATGATGGCACTTTGGAAAAATATTTGTCCGCCGCAGATTAAATATTCGCGGTATTTGCTTCCCAAGGGTACAAAATCGGTTAGCAAATGTGCATAACCGGTTAAAATGTAAGCCGTAACCAACCAGGTGAAAAGCAGGTATGCTATGCGGTAATGGACTTTAAAAGTAGGTTGTATCGTATTTTCTTTAACGGCAGCCGGAATAATCACTTTGCGGTTGTAAGAGATAAAAGCATAAAATTTACGCATCAGGTAAATAAACGGACCGAACAAAAACAATGGCCTAAAGAAGGGCATGGCGTGCGCAATAATTTTGAATATGCTTTGAATACCATAAATAACTTCGCCAGTTTCAGTATTTACAAGCGCGATTTCATTGGCCGCACGCTGCCGGTCTACCAATGGACAAATATTCTGCGCCATCTCCTGGTAAGCCTCGCGACCATCACTGGCCAGCATTCCTGTTTTTACAAAGGCTTTGGTGTAGGCGTAACACATTGGGCATTCATTATCAAATAAAATCACATGGTTTTTAAGCGTTCTCATCTTATTTAAATTTTAATACTTTCAGTAAAATATGAAACATTGATTTAAAAAATTAAGCCGAACTATTGGTAAGGCTTTTTTGGGTTTATGGATTAGTGTTAGCGGTTAGGGTACGCATGTCTTGCTACTTCTTTCTTACCATCACTTTCCTGCTACCGTTGTAAGATTGCTTCGTACCTCGCAATGACGGACTTTTTTATTAGTCTTGCTACTTGATACTATAATCTTGCTACTTAATACTCCCTACTTAAACACCTTCAACACCGAACCCCAGAACCAGCTTTCTTCTGCTTTTAACATGGTTTCTAAAGTTTTATCTACGTTTCCGGCCAGTTTATTAATGTCTTTAATCGATTTTTTGAAGGTAATATACTCCGGGTCTTTTTCATCGCCATCTACAGACGAGAGTTCGTTCAATACCTTTAAAACAGGTTCAAGTTCTCTTTTTTTGCGTTCTTTGGCAACCTGACGGGCAATGTTCCAAACATCCTTATCCGCAAAAAAATATTCTTTACGTTCGCCGGCTTTATGTTGCTTTTCAATCAGCCCCCAACCAATCAGGTCGCGGAGGGTCATATTGGCATTTCCCCTCGAAATACTCAACTGCTCCATAATTTCTTCGGTGGTTAATGCTTCTGCCGAAATTAACAACAATGCATGTACCTGGGCCATCGTGCGGTTAATTCCCCATTCTGAGCCTAATTTGCCCCAGGCTTCTATAAATTTTAATTTTGCTGCTGCTAATTCCATACACAAATATAAAGTTATTTTTAAACTTTCAAAAATTATTGAAACTTTATTTAATTTGAAAATACTTATTGTTTATGCTTTAATTCTTCCAGTACCCTTTGCCAGTTGTTCGAGTCACCACTTACCTTTTTTAACAGATCGGCTTGTGAAGGGTCGAAATAAACCGACAACCTTAACACAGGCAAGGCTAAACCCGGTTTAAACATACTTCCTGGCGCAAAACCCGGCTCATTGTTTTTTGCCCGGTCGCGATCGAACTTAACTTTGGTGTTTACATATTCTTCGTGCTGTTTTTCGCCATTGATATACGGGATTAACCACTCTACCGATTTTTTGACTGAAGATCCTTTAGGCGATTCGTAAGTATAATAGTTTGCGCCGCCTGCCCTGTCGATCATAATCGCCAGTTTCAGCATCGGTTCAAGATCATAAATATGATAATGCATGGCATCACGTTCTTTAAAATCCAGGCTCGTTCCGTCAGCATATAAATTAATGTTGATATGGCTTTTCAGGTTATCAATGGTCCATTTAATTAATTCCTGATTGTTGAGCGCATAACCGATTTCGCCAACTACTTTTAAGCGGTGCGCATTCCAATTGTTAACAGCGGTGCCCTTACCGGGTTTCATCCTTTTGCTGTTAATTTCTGCCCAGGCTGTTTCGTTCAGCCATTGCTCAATCTGTTTTTTGTCTGTAGCCGGGATGTCGGCTTTGATCAGGTCGTAAGCTTCAACCGCCGGATCTAAGTTGGTATCATCGATAGGATCTCCGTTGGCTTTGTTCGTTTTTGCCCATGCCGAAAGAAATTCTACACATTTGTTTAAATATTTTTGCTCGGTGGTCATCCGGTACTGTAAAGCCAGTGCAAAAATTTTGTTCATATCAGCCAGGGCCTGCTGGGTTTTCACTTTCTTCGGATTTCCTTTCAATAAACCTTCCGTTCTAATGGTGTCAATAGGATTAGGCTGTTCATTCAAATATTTTAAAGCCGATTTTTCGAAGCCCTGATACAGTTTTTTGGATTCTTCATCATTTTTTACGGCGTTTTTAAGCTTTTCGGTTTCAGTGGTATTTAAACTTACAATCTGCCCGAACGAAGCAAAGTATAGCGAAGCAAGCGCGATGGTGACAACAAACTTTCTCATAATAAATGGGTTGAATTTTTATTCTTTGCTACAAATCTAATTTTTTATTCAGCACGCATTTAATTTATTCCTTTTTTATACCGCCCAATTTTTTATTTTTGACGTTCGTTTAAACTTAAACAAACCTTAATGAATAACTGGTTTAATAAAAATGGCATACACCTGGCCATTATTGCATTTTTTGTAGTCATCACTTTTGCCTACTTCAGTCCTGTTTTACAGGGTAAAGCGCCGCAACAGGGCGATGTTTTGCAGGCCAAAGCCATGCAGAAGGAAATTATGGATATTAAGGCTAAAGATGGTAAAGGACCACTTTGGACCAACCAGATGTTTGGCGGTATGCCGGCTTACCAAATCTGGGTGCAGTACCCGCTTAACATTACCACTTATGGTATTGATGTAATTAAAGGTGTATTTCCTGATCCTGTAGGTACGGTTTTATTATACCTTTTGGGCGCATATTTACTATTCTGTGTACTAAAAATAAATCCATGGCTGGCAGCTGCGGGTGCCATTGCCTTTGCATTTACCTCCTATAACTTTATCATTATAGCAGCCGGGCATAGCAATAAAGCTTTGGCTATTGGCTTCTTCGCTCCTATTTTAGCCGCTATTATCCTCACGCTTAGGGGCAGGTATTTGGTGGGGGGTAGTTTACTCGCCTTGTTTATGGCTTTGGAGATTCGTTCGAACCATATCCAAATGACCTATTACCTGTTTATTGCCCTGTTTATTTTGGGTTGTATTGAGCTTTACCACGCGATTAAAGCAAAACAGGTTGCCACTTTTGGTAAATCAATTGCTTATATCGTAGCTGGTTTATTCCTGGCGGTGTTGGTTAATGCGGGTACGTTATGGACCACTTACGAGTATGGTAAAGAAACCATCCGCGGTAAATCTAACTTAACTACCGATAAAGCCGAACCAGCAAATGGTTTGGATAAGGCATATGCTTACCAATGGAGCCAGGGTGTTGGCGAGAGTTTTACTTTTCTGATCCCGAATTTATATGGTGGGGCAAGTGGTGGCCAGTTAGATCCTAACGGGAAATTTATTAAAATTTTGCAGGATGGTACGGTATCAAATGTAATTGGCCCTGTTTATGGTCAGGATACGGAGAAAGCCTTAAATGCCATTGCACAAAATGTAGGATCGAATTATTGGGGAGATAAGCCGGGTACCTCTGGCCCATATTATTTTGGTGCTATCATTTGTTTCTTGTTCGTTTTTGGTTTATTTATTGTTAAACACCGTTGGAAATGGTGGATATTGGGAAGTAGTATTTTATTGTTATTGCTTTCATTCGGACAGAATTTTCCGTTAATCTCAGATATATTCTTTGATTATTTGCCAATGTACAATAAGTTTAGAGCAGTAGAATCTATTCTTGCTGTAGTGGGTTTATTGGTTCCTTTATTGGCCATTTTAGCTGTTAAGGAAGCACAGGATGGCAAGTATGATCAAAAATACCTGGTTCAGCGCCTTACCTGGTCAGCCGGAATTACCGGTGGTTTTGCCCTTTTGGTTGCTGTTGCGCCAACAGCATTTTTTAGCTTTACCAACGCATCGCAACCCCAGTTAACCACCTGGTTAAACCAGATATTACAAAATAACACCTCGTTAACCGCTCAAATTTTAGATGCGGTTAAAGCAGATAGAATAAGTTTAGCCCGTACCGATGCTTTACGTACTTTAATATTCATTGCCATTGGTTTTGGTATTACCTGGGCTTTCATCACCAAAAAAATGAATATGCAATTGGCCTTTGGCTTATTGGCTTTGTTTGTTTTAGTAGATTTATGGCAGGTAGACCGTCGTTATTTAAATAACCAGAATTTTGTAAGCAAATCTGACTTAGATAATCATTATCAACCAAGAGATGTAGATAATTTTATCTCGGCCGATAAAGATCCAAACTTCAGGGTTTTCGATTTATCATTAGGCGATCCTTTTAAAAGTGCTGAAACATCTTATTTCCATAAAACTGTTGGTGGTTTCCACTCGGCAAGGTTAAAACGTTTTCAGGAATTGGTAGATAACCAGCTGACCAAAAGTATCAACCAAGATGTATTGGATATGCTAAATACCAAATACATCATTACCCAGGATCCTCAAAACGGATCGTATAAAATGCAACGTAACGCAACCGCTGCGGGCAATGCCTGGTTTGTTGAAAGTGTGCAGTTTGTTAAAAATGCCGATGAAGAAATGAAAGCCATCAGCAGTTTCGATGCTAAAAAGGAAGCCATTGTTGATGAAAGCTTCAAAAATACAATGGATACCAAACGTTTAGGAACCGGACAGGAAGGTTTTATCAAATTAACCAACTATAATCCTGATCATTTAACCTACGAATATTCTACCTCCAAAGATGCAATTGCAGTATTCTCGGAGATTTATTACAACAAGGGTTGGAAAATGTTTATCGATGGTGTGGAAAAACCATATTTCAGGGCCGATTACGTTTTACGTGCAGCACAGCTTGAAGCAGGTAACCATAAACTCGAATTTATTTTTCACCCAACATCTTATTACGCTGGTGAGAAAATCTCTTTAGCAGGATCGATTTTGTTATTGGCTGGCTTAGGTTTCGGGTTTTATTCTGAAGAAAAGAAGAAAAAGAAAGCCGTTAAAGCTTAATTTTTTCTCTAGATAAATTTACGCCCCGTAGGATTTATTTCTTGCGGGGTTTTTTGTTGCCCTTGTTTTTTTGCCACGGAAACACAGAAAATTTCCCTCGGTTTTTGATCCTGAGGGATAATTTATTTTATAAAAACCAGTAGAGAAAAGATAATTTTGAAGAAATGCTCAGCTGCGGGGAATCGTCATTGCGAGGCACGAAGCAATCCTTACAACGACCGCTACTGGCATGCGCTTTAAGATTGCTTCGTCGTACCTCCTCGCAATGACGACTTTTCTTCGCATCTGTCTAAATAGATCTCTCCACTTCGCTGCGCTTCGGTCGAGAAGACGACTTTGGCTTCAGTTAACCGATTAACCAATACCCGGTTTTGAATTGGCAGTTTGCTTTACCCATAAACCAATGGCAAATGAACTACTGAACTAATTAACCGCCAAACTAAAATTTAACAATGTCGTAACATTTGTTTGATATACAGTGTCTTATCTTTGTAGTGAAAAATCAGGTGATATGTTAGAGTCATTCTTTGCCGTATGTTTATTAATTGTTGTACTTTATTTCTTTAGCCCTTTTGAGGTAAAACTCGATGAGGAAGAAGAATGGTAACCAGGTTAATTTATCTCTAAACTGCTTTAACCGGGCGGTAATAATACCCTTCCCCCTAAAATTTCCCTTTTATGGATAAAAGAAATGTAGATGTAGTCGTAATCTCCGATGTGCATTTAGGTACTTATGGCTGTCATGCAAAAGAACTTTTAAAGTATCTGAAAAGCATTAAGCCAAAAACATTAATCTTAAACGGCGATATCATCGATATCTGGCAGTTTAGTAAAAGTTATTGGCCCGAATCGCACATGAAAGTAATCCGTAAATTGATGAAATTTGTTTCAGAGGGCGTTCAGGTGCATTACCTCACCGGAAATCACGATGAAATGCTTCGCAAATTCGACGGGATGGAAATGGGGACATTTCACCTTCAAAATAAGCTTATTTTAGAACTGGATGGTAAAAAAGCCTGGTTTTTTCATGGCGATGTTTTTGATGTTACCATGCAGCATTCTAAATGGCTTGCCAAACTGGGTGCCGTAGGTTACGATACCCTCATCCTGATCAATAGTTTTGTAAACTGGGTGCTTACTGCATTTGGAAGGGAAAAAATGAGCTTTTCGAAAAAAATTAAGGCAAAGTTTAAAGATGCTGTTAAATTCATTAATAGTTTCGAACAAACGGCGGCTGAGCTCGCAATTGAGAAAGGTTACCAGTACGTAGTTTGTGGCCATATACACCAGGCAGAACAACGCGAAATTGTAACCGATGACGGAAAAGTAACTTATCTGAACAGCGGCGACTGGGTAGAAAGTTTAACTGCTTTAGAATATCAGGATCAAAATTGGACAATATTTAAATATGAGCATCAGCATTTTACAAAGGATGAATTAGACGAAGGAATCCTTTCGGATGCTGAAGATTTAAAAAGCAAACTGGATATTAATATTCTTTTACAGAATATAAAATATGAAATTGCCCAATAATTTTAGATATTCGGGCATAAATGAAGATACTTTACGCAATACAGGGAACAGGAAACGGTCATATCAGCAGGGCGAGGGAAATTATTCCTTTGCTTCAAAAATATGGCGAATTGGATATTTTAGTCAGTGGAACGCAGGCCGATGTAAAATTGAGCCAGCCTGTAAAATACCAACTACATGGATTCAGTTTCATTTTTGGAAAAAAAGGTGGTGTAGATCATTATAAAACCTGGCTAAACATGAATCTTTTCCGTTTTAGGAAAGACATGAAACAGCTTCCGCTTAAAGAATATGATTTAATTGTTAACGATTTTGAGCCGGTAAGTGCCTGGGCCTGTAAACTGCAGGGCATAGAATGCGTATCCTTAAGTCACCAGGCGGCATTTAAATCGAAAAGAGTACCCCGCCCGAGGACTTTAGATTGGGGGAAGCTGATTTTAAGCCGTTATGCGCCGACAAAATACCATATTGGTTTTCATTTCGACCGTTACGATACCTTTATCCATACTCCGGTAATCAGGGCGGAGATCAGAAACCTGAAAAGTGAAAATCTAGGTCATTATACCGTATATCTTCCGGCTATTGATGATAAACGTTTGGTAAAGCTTTTTACCCAATTGCCTGACGTTACCTGGCAGGTTTTTTCTAAGCATAGTAAAGTAGCTTATCAACAGGACAATGTTTTTGTAGAGCCTGTTAACAACGAAAAGTTTAATCAAAGTTTGGCCACCTGCGAAGGTTTGTTTACCGGAGGCGGCTTTGAAGGGCCTGCTGAAGCACTTTATTTAAAGAAAAAGCTGTTGGTTGCACCTATGCGCTTTCAGTTCGAACAGCAGTGTAACGCCTACGCTTTAAAACAGTTTGGTTTGCCTGTAATTTGGGGCAGTACCCGTAACTGGCTTCCTATTATTAAAAACTGGGTAGAAAATCCACAAAAGCATGAATTTGATTTCCCGGATGAAACGGCTCAGATAATTGACGATATGGTGAGGAAATATAGTAGGGTTAGTCCGGAGTCCTAAGTCTTTAGTCCAGAATTGATTAGACTAGTTTTATCATCCTGAACTTAGTGAAGAATCTTTTAATTAAACGATACCGTTGTAACCAATCGTCATTTGAACCATATAAGAAATAGAAGAAAATGTAAGTTTTGTTAAGTTACTGTTTAACTTCTAGCAAATAATCCTAATTTATTGCATCTTAAAATGTTATCTAAACCTGACAGAAGCGGGCATCCCGATTTTTTCATCGGGATAAAGCGGGCGGCAGGACTACCGTAATCGAAAAGAACTGGAACCTGCTTTTCAAAAAATAATAAAACTCCTTTCTTTAATCTTTCCGTTTACCGCCCTCCGCTTTAGTCTTAGTCTTTCCGCTTTTTGCCTATCAAACGCTCTTCGACTCCGCTCTGACTGACTATTCTATAAATATCTGACTATAAATCCTCTCTTTAGTCTTTCCCCTTCAGTCTTCCCCCTTTTATCTTTCTTCGGTTACTCTTAAATTATTTTCTTTACTTTGCCTACTCTTTAAAAAGGCATGATTAATCAGTTTAGAAAGCTAAATCCAATTAACCTCGTATTATTGCTGGCTTATACGTTTTTTTTGCGTATGGCTATCTTTTACGAAATACCTGCGCAGTTAAACTTCGATTTTTTAGAGCCTTTCGCCAGGCTGCTGATCAATGTAGATTTGGATAACACCTTTACGCCGCAAACCAATATTTTTATTGCGGGGATCCTGGTTTATATACAAGCCTTAATTTTTAACAGAATTATAAACAACCACAATTTATTGGGTAAACCCAGTTTTCTGCCTGGATTAATGTTCATTACCGGTACCAGTTTGTTTATGCCCTTCATGATCCTATCGCCGGCATTGATCTGCAATTTTTTACTCATCTGGATTATCGATAAATTTCTAAAACTGGGTAAAAGCGCCAATTCAATCAACACTGTGTTTGATATCGGGATGATTATCGCCATAGGTACATTGGTTTATTTTCCTTTTATGGTGATGCTGCTGATGATCTTTTTGGCGCTGTTGCTTTTCAGGTCTTTTAACTGGCGCGAGTGGGTGGCCGGATTAATCGGCTTTATTACTGTGTTCTTTTTCCTGGCGGTATTTTACTATTGGAATGATAATTTGAGCTCTTTTTATCAGATCTGGAAACCACTCAGCAATAAGTTTCCTTCTGTTTTTAAAATCAATTATAACGATTACCTGGTGCTGATTCCGGTAGCGGTAATTATTATATTGGCATCATTACAGTTACGCGAAAATTTCTTCAGGAGTTTTATCAGTACAAGGAAAAGCTTCCAGCTGTTATTTTTTATGTTTATTGTTTCGGCAGCCAGCTTTTACCTTAAACCGGATTTCAGAACATGGCATTTCCTGCTTTGCGTACCACCCGGATCGGTACTGCTGGCCTACTATTTCAGCAACGCAAAAAAACGCTGGTTTTACGAAACTTTGTTCCTTTTATTTGTGCTTTCCATACAGTATTTTCTGTTTGTTTAACCTTTTTTAACAAATAACTAGAACGAAACTTGACAAAGATTAATAGCTTTGTGCATGATTTTAGAATTAAAGCCTTTTGGGTTTTAATCAGATGGATAAAAAATGGAGTCATTGGAATTTCTAAAGAACATATTATTTGCAGGAGGAGATTTTAAATGCGCAGGTTAAGCATTGATATTGGAAATTCTGCTGCCAAGGTTGCCGTTTTTGCAAATAAGGAAATTGTTCACCATCAGCGTTTCAATAAACTTGGCATCATTGATTTAGCGCAGTTGATTGAAAAATTTTCACCGGCAAAATCCATCATCAGCAGTGTAAACCAGGAAATTGGTCCGCTGGAAGTATTTTTAAAAAAGCATACCGAGTACATCCGTTTTTCAACCCTATTGAGCAACGGCGTGCAAAACAGATATAAAACACCCGTTACTTTAGGATTAGACAGATGGGCAGCAGTTTTGGGTGCAAACGGATTATACCCTGCAAGCGCAAGTTTGGTGGTAGATGCCGGAACTTGTATTACTTATGATGCTTTAAGCCGATCGAAAGAGTATTTTGGTGGAAGTATAAGCCCGGGTATAAAAATGCGTTTTAAAGCAGTACACGAATTTACCGGCCGGTTGCCACTGGTAGAATGGGATGAAAGTGAAGGCATAACGGATGGAACCGATACTTTATCGGCCATTAAAAACGGTGTTTTACAAGGGATAATAAATGAAATTGAAGGCTTTATTGCCCTAAATAATAAAAAAGAAAGTGCCTTAAAGGTGATTATAACGGGTGGCGATGCTAATTTTTTGTATAAGCAATTACAAAACAGCATCTTTGCGCCTCAAATTATAAAAGATCCATACCTGGTATTAAAAGGATTAAATGAAGCTATTGCAGATTAAAATGTACAGAAGAATAAATTATATTGCAGCCATACTCGTTCTAGTTTGTGGTTTTGGTGCTCAGGCACAGGTTACCACATCATCACCATATTCAAGATATGGGCTCGGAAATATAAAAGGATCTTTATTGCCTCAATTTAGGGCAATGGGCGGAATTTCTACTGCTGTAGGCAAAGTTACCGGTTTCAATAATATCAATATGCAAAATCCGGCATCATATGCAGGTATTAACTTAACCACCATTGATATTGGTATGAGTGCAGGTACAACCAATTTAACCAGGGGAAGTTTAAGCGAATCGAGCTTTAACTCTACTTTTAGTCACCTGGCATTTGCTGCTCCGGTTACCAGAAGATCGGCCCTGAGTTTTGGCATCTTACCCTATTCTGATCTAGGTTATTCTTATAAAAACACAACAAAAGTTGATACCACAACAGTAAATCAGCTTTATGAAGGTGAAGGTGGTTTATCAAAAGCTTATTTAGGCTATGGTTACCGTTTTGGCGATCACTTAAGGATTGGTGGTAACTTAGAATACATTTTTGGTAACCTGCAAACTACCCGCGCAACCGAATTCCAGTCGGTAGGTGCTTTAAACGCTAAACTTCAGAACAAAAACAGTGTAGCCGGTTTGAATTACTCTTACGGTATTCAATACGATTTTAACGTAGGCAAAAAAACATTGGTTACTTTAGGTTATTCAGGTAGCACTTCGGGCAAAATAAACTCTACACAAACCTTCTTTGCTACTCAGTATACCAGAGATCAGGATGGAAACGAAAATACAGCGATTGATACTTTAAGTTCAATCAATAATGGAAAATCTAATCTTACTTTACCATTAACACATAATTTTGGTATCGCAATCCAGCAGAACGATAAGTGGCTGGTTGGTGCCGATTTCAGAATGAGCAAATGGTCTAAAACCAGCATAAACGGTGTAAATCAAGGCTTGCAGGATAGCTGGGGTGCATCATTAGGTGGCCAGTGGACGCCTGATGCCTATTCTTATAACAGTTACTTAAAACGTATTGATTACCGTTTGGGCGTAAGCTACGATAAAACCTATATCCAGATCAACAATCAGGACATTAAACAAATGGGTGCATCATTAGGCTTTGGTTTCCCGTTACCTACAGCAACTGGTGGCACTGCATTTTATAAAATCAATTTTACCACTGAGGTTGGACAAAGGGGAACTTTAAACAATAATCTGGTAAAAGAACAATACATTAACTTTCACTTAGGCTTTACTTTGAACGATACCTGGTTCCGTAAGTACAGGGTTGACTAATGAAACTGAAAACATTTTTATATGGTCTGTTTCTGTTGTTGCCTTTGTTTCTGGCATCATGTGGAGACGACGATTTAAAAAATGCAAGTTCAGTTGCGGTAAATAAAACAATTCTATCGCGCGACAGGACCATTGGTGTTGATATTACCTATAGCGATTCGGCAAGGGTAAAGGCAAAAGGATATGCCCCAATAATGGATAAGGTTACCCCAGCTAACGGGAGTTCTTATCAGGAAATGGTTAAAGGTGTAAATATCGATTTTTATAATCCGAACGGAACCATTGATGGAAACCTGGTTTGCGATTATGCCATCAGAAAAGATGCAGAGCTTAAAACCGAGTTCAGGAAAAACGTTGTGGTAAAGAACAGCAAAGGTGATACTTTCTCTTCTCAGGAACTGATCTGGGACGAATCAAAAAAATACTTCTTTTCCAATCAGCGTGTGTATGTTAAGGGCGCTGATGGCAGCATAGGTGAAGGGATTAATTTTAAAGCCCCTCAGGATTTTAGCACTTACGAAATGGATAGTGGTAACGGGGAGTTAAATATGAAAGAAGGTGTAGCACCTTAACTCAATCTTCTTTCTATACTTTTCTTAGGCTTAAACCCATCTGGTTTTTAAAATAATGATTTAATTACTGTTATTTATTATTATTTTATATCTTAGTTTCTCTATTTATATAAAACAGGACATTGTTGGATTCTTGATTTTACAACAATAGAATAATCATCCCAAATTTATTGTTAACCACTCAATTATTCCTTTACAGGTATGGTAAATTTTGGAGCAGAACCAGTTGACAAACATCATGTTTTGGTTGTAGATTTTGAACAACTTATTCGGTTAAAAGAAGGAGATAGTAAATCTTTCGATTTTTTTTATAAAAAGTATAGGGTACCATTACTTGCAAATATCCTTAAACTAACAAAGTCTACAGAAATTGCTGCTGATATTCTTCAGGAAGTATTTGTTGCCATATGGCGTAACCGATCTGCCATTGATACTACCCAATCTTTTGAAAATTATATTTTTCGAATTGCCCAAAATAAAGTTTATGATTTTTTCAGAAAGGCCTCAAGGGATAAAAAGCTCGAAGAAAAATTAATTATGCTTTCTATTGGTAAAGAATATAATCCGATTGAACATGATTTGCATTTAAAAGAAGATTTTAACCTCATAAAAAATCTCATTGAGCAACTTCCTCCAAAATGTCGTGAAGTGTTTATGCTTTGCAAGGTAGAAGGGAGAAGTTATAACGAAGTGGCCGAAATTTTAAATATTTCTACAGCAACAGTTAATAATCATATTGTAAAAGCAACGAAAATCTTGAAGACAAACCTTTCTGAGGTTAGTTTTATGTTGATTTTGCTCCTGATTAAATAATTTTTAATAAAAATTTAAATTAAAGTAGTTGGTTTTTTCTTTTCGAGCGTATTAGCTTGAAAGAAACAAACTAACATGCAGGAGATTTCCAGCTTATTTAAGCAATACCTCGATAATAAGTGTACCGCTGAAGAAATAAAAGCATTATTAGCGTATTTTGGTAAAGATGGGTTAAAAACCGACCTGAAATTGCTGATCCTTGATGAACTCAAAAAAGATGCTCCTCCACATTTTGAAGAGAAAATCCAAATAGCGGAGATTTTTAATCAAACAGATCGTTACCTCCACGAAAATATTTTTGCCGGGCAAACTAAACAGCCATATTTTTCTATGCTGTTTTTTAAATATGCAGCAGCAGCCTCAATCATTTGCATTTTATCTTTTACGGTATGGCGGTATAATAAACAACAAGATCAGGTCAAAGTAAAAACAGCATTGATAAATGATGCCCAGCCGGGTGTTGATAAGGCAATTCTGACCCTGGCAGACGGATCATCTGTTGCACTTACTGCAGATAACAGCAACGCTGTATTTAGCGATAAAGGAATAAAAATAAAAAGGGCGAAAGATGGGGCACTGGTATATGAAATTACAGGCAGCCAAAGCAATAGCGATGTTTCAGGATATAACGTACTTGCTACGCCAAACGGGGCCAAATATGAAGTTTTGTTGCCTGATGGAACGAGGGTATGGTTAAATGCCGGCTCATCATTAAAGTATCCCTTAAAGTTTGCTCATGAAGAACGTAGAGTAGCGCTTACCGGTGAAGCCTATTTTGAAGTAGCAAAACTATTGCTAAATAACAATCGCATTCCTTTTTATGTAGAAACGCCAAAACAAATTATTAAAGTGCTTGGAACAGAGTTTAATATCAGTGCATATAATGATGATCCTGCATTTAGAACCACGCTTGTATCAGGCAAAGTTGATGTGCAAGAACAGGTAACCGGCGAACATAAAATTTTAAGCCCTGGCGAACAGGCTGTCTCCATGAACGGCCGCCATTTAGAAGTGGTAAAAGTTAATGCTGAAAAAGCAGTTTCGTGGAAAGATGGAGATTTTAGCTGTGAGGATATGTACCTGAAAGATATTTTAAGGCAGTTATCCAGGTGGTATAACGTAAAAGTAGATTATAACGACCTTCCTGAAACCAGGTACAATATTTTCATCTCCAGAGATGAAAAACTTTCGGCAGTATTACGTATGCTGGAAAAAACAGGAAATATAAAATTTCAGATCACCAATAATACCATTAAGATAAACCATTAAAAATTCGCCTATGTAAATAATTACAAAAAAAAAAGCAAACCGATTGCGCTACCAACGCAACCGGTTTTGATTAAAGCAACCAAGTTAACTGTCCATCAACTAATCACTAGAACCAAACAAAAGTATGAATTTAAATATTCAGCGCAAGCTATTGCTCTGCCTACAGCAGAATTATGGGCGCGCGGGAAGAACGATCTCCAAATTTTCACTAACCATGAAACTAACAGCAGTTTTAATCCTTATTGCAAGCTTGCACATCTCTGCTAAAACCTTTTCTCAAAAAATTACACTCGATGTAAAAAATGCAACCCTAAATTCGGTCTTGCAGGAAATCAGGAAACAGAGTAATTACAAGCTTATTTATAATACCGATTTGCTTAGCAAGGCAAACACGGTTAGCTTAAAAGTAAATAATGCTTCGATTACTGAAACGCTAAACATAGCAATGACCAACCAGCCTTTTAAATTTGAAATCGAAGGCGAAACGATATTGATTAACCCTTTAAATGAACCCGAAAAAAAATTAAATACCGAAACGTTTCAGGTAATCATAACGGGTAAGGTTGTTGATGAAAGTGGAAAGCCATTGCCCGGAGCTACGGTTACGGAGAAAGGAACAAAGAATTATGCACAAACCAACAATGATGGAAATTTTAATATTAAAGTTTCACAGGCAGGTGCAATTTTGGTTTTTAGCTATATTGGTTATACCAGCCATGAAGTTGCAGCTACAAATTCAATGAAAATTGTACTTCGCAGTAATAATAAACTTGATGAGGTTATTGTAACAGGTTATCAGAAAATCGATAAAACTAAATTTACTGGTTCTGTAAGTCAGGTAGATATGAAAAATATTGAAAGATCGGGATCTGTAGATGTTTCTAGAATGTTGCAGGGGGCAGCAGCCGGAGTAAGTGTTCAAAATGTTTCCGGTACATTTGGTGCTACACCTAAAATTAGAATTCGTGGTAATGCATCAATCAGTGCAAATCAAGAGCCATTGTATGTGGTAAACGGTGTGCCTGTAACATCGCCTGCAAATGTAAGTGTTAGCCAGCTTTATTCTGGCGATCCTGCAAGTTTACTAGGTTCTGCAATAGCAGGCTTAAACGCGAATGATATTGAAGATATTTCAATTCTAAAAGATGGGTCGGCTACATCATTATATGGTACTAGAGCTGCAAATGGAGTTATTTCAATTACAACCAAGTCTGGTAAAAAAAACCAAAGAAATATAAATTTTACAACCGCATTGAGTTACGGCATTAAGCCTAAAGCAAAAGATTTCAACTTGATGGATTCTTATCAGGAAACGGAGTTTTATAACGAATTGTATAACATGGGCTATTTTGCTAATGCAAATTGGCCAAGTTCAACTGGTGCTTTAACGGAAACTTACAGACAATATGCATTAAGAGATATAAATCTTAAGCAAGCCTATGCTGAATTAGATAGATCTGCAAATGCTAATACCGACTGGTTTGATGTGTTGTTCAGAAACAATATTTTGCAAGAATATAATATGTCATTTTCAGGTGGTGGAGAAAAAAATACATATTATTTATCCGGAAGTTATGTAAATGATAACGGGCAGTCAGTGGGTTTCGATATGAACAGGTTTACTACAAATGCCAGGTCGATATTTAATTTAACTAAATTTTTAGATTTAGATATCAATTTAAATTGGAATTTCAGAAATCAGCGTACCCCAGGAACATTAAATAGTAGTACATCTTTTTCAGAGGTTACAAGGCAAGCAGAAATAAACCCTTTTTTATATGCTATGCGTACCAGCAGGGCGATGTATCCTTACAATAACGATGGATCATATAAGTATTATTTAAATAATCTGGCTCCATTTAACATTGTTGAAGAATTGAATGAAAATTTCAATACACTGAAATCGCAAACAGTTTCTTTGATGATTAAGCCTACTGTAAAATTACTTCCCTTTTTAAAATACGAAGGAACATTTTCTATAGATAGATCTAATACTTCATATGATCATACGATTACTGAGCGATCTAACTGGTCTAACGCGCATAGAGTAGATTATAATGATGTTTTAAGAAGTCAAAATACTTTACTTTATAAAGATCCTACCAATCCATTTTCAGTTCCAACAACAATTTTACCAAAAGGTGGATTTTTATATTCAAGAAGTAATATGTCTTCTAATTATTATGTCAGAAATATGCTTACCGCGAACAAAAAATGGGAAAACCATAGTATTTCTGGATTAGTAGGTATGGATATTAATAGCCTTAGAACAGATTATAAATATACTAAAGCGATTGGCTACATGTATTATGGAGGCAAGATCATCTCTCCAAGTAATCTAGCTTATCAAAAATCGGTATTAGAAGATGATCGATTGTACATCGAATCCTTTACCGATCAGTCATTAGTTGGTTATTATGGTAATTTTCAATACAACTATTTAAATAGATATAATTTGGAAGGGGCCATGAGATTTGATACCAGCAATATGTTTGGTAAACTGGCAAGATCTAAGTTTTTACCAAATTATAGCGTTGGGGTATCGTGGAATGTTGAAAGAGAACCCTTTTTTCAGAAAATCAATTCGGGAGACATAGTTGATATGTTAAAGCTAAAAGCTAGTTATGCATTGCGAGGAAATGCTTATCAGGGTTCGCCCATGTTAAATGCTCAGTACGTTAATATTAACCGGTTAGATACAGAAAATAGTGAAACAGGTATTGATATCACTTCTCCCGAACTTTTTAACCTTAACTGGGAAAAGGATTATACTACTAATGTTGGTTTCGACTTAAGTTTATTTGGTAAGATTAATCTAACAGCAGAGTATTATGACAGGAAAAATAAAAACCTTGTAAATAGTGTTAATGTAGCTCAAGAAGAGGGCTTTACAACCAAACTAATAAATTTTGCCAATATGTCTAATAAAGGTGTTGATGTATTATTAGGTATAAACAATATATTAAATAATGATAAAGTTTTATGGAGTGTTAATTTTATCTATGGTTATGTAAAAAATAAAGTAACTGATGGAGAATTAGAATCCTCTATTCTGAGTCAAATAACAAGGCCAACTGGTTACCCACTTAATGGTTATCCGCTTGATGCGCTTTTCGCTTTTAAATATAATGCGTTAAATGCCGATGGAAGGCCTACTTTTTTAAGAGGAAATACCCCTGTTATGAATATTCCTACATCTGAAAGAGATAGATCTTTGGTAGAATATGTTGGTTCAAGGCAACCTACCTCAACGGGTTCATTTGCAACTAATGTTTCTTATAAAAACTTTGATGTGAGGGTGTTTTTAACATACTCTATGGGGCACAAACTTTTTATGTCGCCAATTTATCAAAGAAACTATAGCAATAATTCATCAATTTCTGCTGATTTACAGTATAGATATGGCGCGCCAGGTGATCAGTTCAACACCAATATCCCGGCATTAATCAGCCCTATTCAAGCAGTTTATTTAAACAGCATATCAAATATGGATGAGCTGGCCTACAATAGAAGTAATTTAAGGGTTGCAAGTGGTAATAACCTGAGATTGAGTGAGATTTTGTTTTCTTATGACTTTGGTCAGAACCTTCTTAAAAACAAAAGCATAAAATCGGCCAGAATATCATTTGCTGCAAATAATATTCATTATTGGGCAAGTGGAAAGTTAAGAGGAGTTGATCCTGATTTATTACTTTCTGGCGGTACTTCTATGCCAAATCCAAAATCATACTCACTTAGGTTATCTGTTGGACTATAATAAATAAATTATGAAATTAAGATATATATATGCTGCAATAGTACCTGTGTTACTATTGTTATCCTGCAATAAATTTATAGATAAACCTTACGATAACAGATTGGAATTAAAATCTGTAGGAGATTTTGAAGATGTGGTAACTAAAGCATACCCTGAAAGACAAGATATGTTTACTGATATTTTAACAGATGATTTTCATCATTACGCACCTACCATGCAAGCTAGTAACGTATCCAGATATGTACCCATTTTCATGTATAAAGATGATTATGAAGAAGCAACTGCTACACCTTCAAGATCCTATGCTCACTACTACAGTAAAATTTACATGGCAAATATTGTGATTGAGGGGGTAATGGGGAGTTCTGGTAATGAGTTACAAAAGAAAGCCGTGTTAGGGGAAGCGTTGATGCTAAGGGCCTATTGCTATTTTACATTAACTAATCTTTTTGGAATGCATTATAATCCCTCAACCAATGGCAACAACTTGGCTGTTCCATTAATTACCGAAGTTCCAAAAGACAACAGGCCAACATTTAAAAGAAATACTGTAAAGGAAGTTTATGATCAGATTGATAAGGATTTTGCAGAAGGCTTAGCCTTATTAAAAGCCGGAGAATCATTTCTGATTAAAAATCCATATAGATTTAGTGTAGCTAGTGCAAATGCATTCGGATCCAGATTAAATTTATATAAAGGCAGCTGGGATGCAACCATTAAGTATTCTAATGATGTACTAAGTCAAACTGGATTAACATTACGGGATTATGTTAAAGATTTAGCAGTATTAACATCTACTTCTAATGCCAACTTTACATTAGAATTTATGAATCCCAGTACACATAAAAATATTTTGTTGGCAAGTCAAACCGGGACTTTTTTAGAATTACCTGTTGGATATCGGTTGGGGGGATTTTACCTATCACACAACTATTCATTAGCTTCATCTACCTTGTGGAATACAACTGATTATAGAAGGAGATTAATGCTTGGTGTAGCAACTGTAATCGACAGTGTTTCAATGTATTTAAAATATGCACATCAAGACAATCAACCAAGTGTACCAGCAGCTAGATATGAATGCTTTACTGTAGAGGAAGCATTAATAAATAGAGCTGAAGCCTACATGAAAGCAAGTACGCCAAATGTGGCTGCAGCTATCGCAGATATGGAAGCCCTTAGGAAGACAAGATTTACTCCATATACTGCCTTAAATACTGCCGGATTAACCAATGAGCAAATTCTGGCTTTGATTTTAAAAGAGAGAAGGATTGAATTTTTGGGACAAGGGATGAGATGGTACGACATAAAGAGGCTAGGTATAGAGGTAGAGCATAGGTTAATCAGGTATTTACCAGCTACTGGTACGATATTAAAAAGTAACGACTTACGGACCGCTTTACAAATCCCTTTATCTGCAAGAATTGGAAACCCTGCTTTAGAAACACAATTAAACCCAAGGTAACATGAAAAATTTTAAAAAGATTATATTACTTTTTTTAGTGAGTTTTATTATTGGAAGCTGTAAAACAGAGACTCCGGTAGGAGAATTTAAACCAAATGTTGATTATTTTACAGTTAGCAATAAACCAAAACCTCTATGGAATGAGCTTGATTATTTATGTGAGCAAATCTATAAAGATTATGGCGTAAAGATCATTTACGAGTATTCGCCACAAACAATTGCAGGAACTACCTTTTTTACTCCTCCTGATTATACCAAAGCACTAAACTACACCAGGATTGTTTTGCTTGGGTTTTGGTTAAAACCTCTTAAAGAAAAGTTTCCACTTTATTTTTCCAAGGAAACACCAATTGAATTTGTGCTGGCAGGTGGTTTTATTCATTTTAATGACATCACTACTGCTGGTGCTGCAGCCGGAGCTGGTATGAACGCTCAATTTTACAGATTGGGTATGGGGGGGGTAAATAATTTTGATAAGGCCAATAAAGCATGGCTTTTTGATCATATTGTTACTTTATACCACGAACATGCTCATCAGCAAGATCATAAATACGGAAGAGGATTTGATTTTGACAGGATTTCAGTAGGTACCTATTATGGGTCTAGTTATAGCTCAAAATCACTTGCTACTGCAAATGCAGATGGTTTTACAACTGCTTATGGAGGCTATGCACCCGAAGAAGATTTTGCAACAACAGTTGAAAATATTGCGAGAAGCACTAAGGCCAATGTTGATGTTTTATTAACTAAAAATCCTAAACTGGTAACTAAATATAGATACATAGATAATTTTTACAGCACCAGGGGAATGGATTTATACAAACTTCATGACGTTTTGGATTCTGTTGTTTACAGAACCAATTATTAATTTTAAATATTTGATAAGATGAAAAATAAATCAATAATTTGTTTTTATTTTCTACTAGCCGTTGTCTTTATATCTTGCGAAAAAGATGTTGTAAATGGTTCAATTACAGAAAGTAAATTAATAACAGCCCAAAATAAACAGGCTTTAAAAAAAGCCTTGCATAGTGCTCCAAATGGTTGGGTAATGATGGTTAAAAGCACAGCCAGTTCTGCTTATGTACCGGTAATAATGAAATTTGATACAACAAAAAATACCGTTATAACAAGATCAATATACAGACAATCTGAAGTTACACCAAGCTATTTCGAAATAGAAGACGGTACCGGAAGTATTCTGTTAACATTTACTACAGGCTCTGATATAACCAGCTTATTTAAAGTAGGCTCCAAATATTCTGATATTACAGACCACATATTTAAAGTGATAAGTGTTAGCGATGAAAGTATAGAAATAAGAGGTTATCGCAGTGGTGGGGTTTATAAGCCAGAGGGCGGCGTGGTTTATAAATTATTTAAACGCCCTGCAAATTGGGATTGGATAGATAAAAATTTACAATTTGATTTGGAAAATACAACCTGGAGAGTAGGTGTGGTTAATAGACCAGCTATTTTAGCACTAACATATGCCGACAATACCACCCAGACGGCTAATTTGTCATTTGGCATTCAAAGTGCAGGAAATATTGCTGCTTTGAAAACATGGGACCCCTTTGTAAATGTTTCAGCGAAACCAGCCATATCATTGTACCCATTCATTATAACAAATAGTAGTACTGCACCAACTGGAACAGTATGGGCTGCGACTGGAAATAATGGAATAGATTTAGTTCCTTATTATACTGGAGCTGCTTCCTATGTAAATGACGCAAACACCTTAATAAATAGAATAAAAACGCACTACTTAATTCTGACCAATATTACTAGAAGTAACAATACAGCAACTGCTGTTATCGCAATGGATTTTGTTGCTTATGATAAAGACGGAAAAGAATCTGTTAGTGCTAAAATGACGATACAATAAATTATTGCCGTTTTCCAAAAAGGCCCATCCTGTAAGGGATGAGCCTTTTTAACTTTTTGGATATCTGCTTAAATGAAGTCTAAAATAAATAAGAAGCCACAATTGACTTTTTATTTAGGCCAATTCAGTTAAAGCAACAGCTTTTTTCTTTTGCGATAGTTAACCGGTAAATTCTTTTGGCATCATCAACTTTGGTAAAAAGGTTTTAGCATCTAATAATTTCAAATATTTCGGCTTCTATTACCTTAAAAATTAAACACTTGATAAATAAAATTTTGTATTTTCTTTTTTAATCCAAATTTGTATCTTGCGCCCTCTTAAAAAAGAACTAAATAAATTTATAATTACAATATGGGATTAATGACATTTTTGCGTAACCGTGCGGGCTACATCCTAGTCTTCGCTATCGGTTTTGCAATTGTTGCATTTTTAGTAGGTGATGCAATTAACGTGGGTAAACCTTTTTGGTCGGCAAATCAAAAAGTTGTAGGATCTATTGATGGTAACGATATCAATATCGACGAGTTCGGACCAAAAGTTGATCAAGGTGTAAACCAAATGAAACAACAATATGGCGGTAGTGCAAATGCACAGATGACCGCTATGGCTGTAGATCAGGCTTGGAATGCAGAGCTTGCTAAAGTTTTGTTAACCAAAGAATATGATCGTTTAGGCTTAACCGTATCAGAAGATGAATTGTTGGATTTATTGCAAGGCCAAAACCCTAGCCCATTGATCAAACAATATTTCTCTAACCCTCAAACCGGACAGGTAGACCGTGCAACCTTGATGAACTTTTTAAAATCAAAAGAGCCTCAGGCATTACAACAATCTACAATGTTGCAGGAAGAAATTAAAAATCAGGCTTTACAGACCAAATATTCTAATTTGATCCGTAATTCGGTTTATGTAACTTCATTAGAAGCTACCGATGAATATAACAACCGTAACAAACTGGCTAATTTTAAATATGTAAGTTTAGATTATGCGTCTATTCCGGATAAATCAGTTAAATTAACTGATGGTGATTATTCTGAATATTACGATCAGAACAAAGCACGTTTCAACAATCCACAAGAAACCCGTGCTTTCGAATACGTAACTTTCAGCATCAGTCCGAATAAAGCAGATTCATTAGCAATTAAAGCTCAGGTTGATAAAATTGCGGCTGATTTTCAGGTGGCTAAAAACGATTCACTTTTTGCTGCGATCAATTCAGAAGTTAAAATACCATTCACTTATCTTACTAAAGGTAAATTAGACCCTGCAGTTGATTCGGCAGTATTCGCTTTACCTGCAGGCAGCTTTTATGGCCCGAAATTAACCGGTAACTCATACAAAATTATAAAAGTGGTTGCAACCCGTATCTCTCCTGATTCGGTAAAAGCAAGCCACATTTTAATCGACCCGACTAAAGTAGGTGGCGAAGATAAAGCAGCTAAATTAGCTGACTCATTAAAAACATTAATTTTAAAAGGAGGCAATTTTGCTGAACTGGCTAAAAATTATAGCGTAGATGGTTCTAAAGATAAAGGTGGTGAATTGCCAACTTTCTCTCGTGGACAAATGGTGCCTGAATTTGAAAATGCAGCATTTGATGGTAAACCTGGAGATCTAAAAGTGGTAAAATCACAATACGGTTATCACATCCTCAAAATCGAAAAACACATTGGTTCTTCTAAAGTGGCTAAATTGGCTTACGTAGAAAAAGCCTTAACAGCAAGTAGTAAAACCCAGGCAGCAGCTTACAAAGCAGCGAGCAGTTTCTTAGCTGATGTAAAAGGTAATGATTTTAGCAAATTGGCAACTCAAAAAGGATTAAAAGTAGGTGTGGCTGATAAGGTAGCACCAACACAAGGATTTGCAGCAGGTTTAGATAACCCACGTAAATTGATCCAGGATGCTTATGTTGCAGATAAAGGTGATGTGTTACCAGAAATTTATACCATGAGTAATGCTTATGTAGTGGCTCGTTTAACTAATATTAGCCCTAAAGGTATCTTGTCATTGGCTGATGTGAAAAAAGAAATCGAACCAATGGTAATCAATGCAGTTAAAGCAAAACAATTGAAAGAGAAATTTGCTAATGCTGGTTCAAACTTAGATCAGGTTGCGGCTAAAGTTGCCCGTCCGGTTAATCCAGTACAGAACGTAGTATTTGCTAACCCTGTAATTCCAGGTGTTGCACAAGAAAATGCTTTAGTAGGTAGTGTATTTGGTTCACAGCCAGGTAAAGTATCTGCTCCTGTTCAAGGTGAGCGTGGTGTATATGTATTTACTGTAGATGGATTTACAAGCCCGGCTCCTATTGCCAATATGTTTAAACAAAAAGAAAGCATGTTGTTAAGCTTAGGTCAGCGTTCATTAGGATCAGCTTTCCAGGCCTTACAGGAAAATGCAAAGATAAAAGACAATCGCGTGAAATTCTATTAATTAGAAAATACGTAATTTTGTAGCCGTTCCGATCTGTCATCGGAACGGTTTTTTTATTTAAGACCATGGAAATTCAAGAGAACATCGTTAATAAAGTTGCCAGCAGCGGTTTAATCACCTTAAACCTCGAAGACTTTTATCATAAAGGCGAAAGAGTTGTGTATGATATTGTAGATAATCTCTTTCACGGCTTAATGCTGAGGGAAAAAGATTTCAGGGCCTTTATTAAAGATCATGACTGGGCACAATACCAGGATAAAAATGTAGCCATTACCTGCTCCGCAGATGCCATTGTTCCTACCTGGGCTTACATGTTATTGGCCAATAAATTAAAGCCTTATGCTAATGAAGTGGTATTTGGTGGTCTGGATACTTTAGAAGCTGTTTTATTTACCAAAGCGCTGTCTAAAGTTAATCCGCAAGAATATGCCAATGAGCGTGTAGTGGTAAAAGGATGTGGCGATATTGACGTACCGGTTTCAGCTTATGTAGAAATCACCAACCTGCTTACCCCTGTGGTAAAAAGCATCATGTTTGGCGAGCCGTGCTCTACCGTTCCTGTATATAAGCGAAAAGATTAAATTTTGGTTTGCTTTTTGTATATCTTCATAGTGAAAAGGAATTTGACCGGATTCTAAAGAAGCCTGATTCTTTCTCAATCACACACACAAATGAATACAAGAGCAATGAAAAAGATATTGATAACCGTTACGGCTAGCTTATGCAACATTTTTGCAATGGCTCAGGAACTTCCCCTGAAGAAGGATGCTGTTTTTCAGGAAGGTGAAGTTTTACAATATAAATTGAGATACGGCTTTATTACCGCGGCAGAAGCCACCATTAAAGTAACCAATTCTGATTTAAAGTTTGATAACAAGCCAACGTATAAACTTACGGTGGATGCACAGACATCGGGTACTTTTGATATTTTCTATAAAATAAGAGACCATTACGATTCGTATATTGATAAAACTGACCTGTTGCCTTACTTCTACCAGGAAAATATCCGTGAAGCGAGCTACAAACGTCAGGATAAAGCACGTTTTACACAGGGTGCGAAAAAGGTAGTATCGAACAGGGGAACATTTACTACACCAACAAACCAGACTTTTGACCTTGTTTCGGCCTATTATTTTGCCCGGAGCCTCGACATCAGTAAAATTAAAGTGGGCGATAAGTTTAAACTGAACTATTTCCTGGGTGATGAAATTTCGGCCCTTGAAGTTGAATACGTAGGTAAAGAAACGGTGAAGAGTAAATTGGGGAGTATCCGCTGCTTGAAATTTAGCCCGTCAATTAAACCGGGTAGAATCTTTAAAAAAGACAGCAGGTTGTACCTTTGGGTAACCGACGATGGAAACCGCGTACCGGTAAAGGCTCAGGTTGAGATATTGGTGGGTGCAGTAACCATGGAATTAAAATCGGCCGATGGCCTTAAATACGCTTTAGCAAAAGAATAATGATGATAGAAGTTGAACAGGTGTTGGTACACGAAGATGTGTTGAAAGAAAACTTTGTTTGTAATTTAAGCAAGTGCAAGGGGATCTGTTGTGTGGAAGGTGATTCTGGTGCACCCCTGGATAATGATGAGAAAGGTATCCTGGAAGGGATTTATCCGAAAATCAAACACCTTTTAAACGAAAAAGGCATTAAAGCTATTGAAGAACAAGGTGTTTACGTTGTTGATGAAGATGGCGATTTAACCACCCCTTGTGTTGATAAAAATAAAGAGTGTGCTTATGTGCTTTTTGAAGGAGGCATTACCAAATGCGCTATCGAAAAAGCCTACGAGCAAGGAATAGTTGAGTGGCAGAAACCAATTTCCTGTCACCTTTACCCTATCCGCATTACCAAATACCCTGAGTTTGATGTGTTGAATTACGATCGCTGGCATATCTGTCATGATGCCTGCACCTTCGGCCGTGAGCTTAAAGTACCTGTATATAGTTTTTTAAAAGGGCCACTCATCCGGAAGTATGGAGAAGAGTGGTATAAAGAACTTGAGAGTTCTGTGGCTGCGATGTAAGAGCTTATTGAATTGTAATTGCAGTTTCTTGGTATGATCTTTTACTTATCATGCATTTATAAAATTGCCTTATAAATTTATGTGTTGATTAGCCTTATGAAGTTTAAGTTGCCTCAATTAAATGGTAATGCCTATTTATTCAATCGAAATATCATGTCTATAACAATTCAGGAATCAGTTATTTAATGGTCGAACGATAAATAAGGGTAGCGTATGAAAGATTAGTGCGAGAATTATATTTTGTCCTAAAAAATTTCTCCAATTATTTATCGTACTTTTCTTTATTTAAATTGACTCTTTCAACAATTTTTCTTTCCGTTCCCTCCTGTATAATATTGATAATAGGCTGCTGAGCAAGGCTGTATCTGCCTTAGCCAAGCCCACTTAGGCTATCGTTCCGAATTCTATAACCTTAGCCTATTATTGTGCCTATGCAACTCATTTTCTGAGAAATCATATAAACTATTACTTTCCATATGGAAGAATGGAAGTCTTTTTAAGCTGATGACAAAAAGTTATTCCAGCGCATGCTACAAAGAGGGGTTTGCTATATATGTAAGATGGATGCAGAAGACTTGTATCAGGTTTTATTGTCCTTTTTTGAATTTGCGAGAACTATGTTTAATGAAAAATTGATTTGTTGCAGGCGGAGGCCGCGAAATATCGACTTTCACAGCAGTCTCGGGCAAGCGCGCCCTTCGATTTAGTCAGCATCCATAAATAGGAACATATTTAATTATTCAGTTAATCAAGGTCATAAAAAAACTAATAAAAAAACAACCAAAAAGCAGGGTCTTAAATCTTGATAATGATGAAATCGTAAACCCACTAACATTTCAGGATGCCTTATTTAATTTATATTGCAGGTTTACCCGAGCATTTCGATATGTTACGGAAATGGCGTGATGTTGTTGCTTTTGGTACTGACAATACAAAAAAAGAGGTCCTGCAAATTCCCTGTATGATCAGGAGCTGACCATTAAACTCAATGTGGCTACCTTGGCTTTTAAGAAAAAGCAAAATTGAGAAAATAAATATCGGAAAAGGACAAGATGAAGTTGGATAAAACTATTATCAAAATTAGCAGCTGGAGTAACAAATTAAAAAATACTAAAAGTCCTAAATCGATAGGTAATAAATATTAATGCTAATTAATTTAGATTTTTATCAAGGGTACTTCATTTTTTAATTGAAATCAATAAATCCCTAGGTTCGGTATTAAGGTATTCACCTATCTCAAACAATCTTTTTACTGAAGGTTGAGCTGAGTTCGTGCACCAACTCGAAACAGTTTCAGGAGCTATATTTAGAGCATCAGCTAAATCTTTATTTGTTTTTCCTTTCTCGGCTAATACCGACTTGATGCGATTATAGATTGTCTTACTCATTGTAGCTGTAGTAAAACAAATATAAGATTCAGAAAATTATTGATTAAGCCTTAAAATTAATGTAAAAAGTTAATTAATTATGTTTTTAAATTATTTAATTTTGCTTTTACATTATTTATTGTTATTTTTGATAAAAATGATAATAAATTAAAGTTATACTTTTGCATTCCGAGAACTAGAAGGATTGCATACGAGCCTCGCAGCTAAATCTGGTAAATTTAATCTCAGCGAGCGTAAGTGTAGCATTGCCACCCTATGTAAGAATAGGGCTGGTGCTCGCTTATGTCTGTTGTTGAGATCCATTCCGAAAGGTTTGGCGGTTTACCAGAACCATGCTGCAACGAACTAAGTGGGTTACCAGCCCTATTTTAATTGGTAAATACTTTGTTCAGGCTTATTTATAAAAATTAAATAATGCCAGCATGCAATCAACCAGGGTTTCATCCATACCGAATCAGAAAAAATATTTCGCCGAGTTTAAGGAGGGAAATGAAAGGGGACTTGAATTTTTCTATAAAAGGTTATATTCCTCCATATACTATTATAGCTTTAGGTACATCAAAGATGATATCAGTGCGGACTGCATAGTAAGCGAAGCCTTCCTCCGGCTCTGGCTATGCCGTCAAAACATTACCTGCATTGAACATATCGAAACCTTCTTAACAAAAGTGACTGCTGAAGGTTGCAGGGCATATTACAAAACTAACGCTAACAGTTTCCAGCGCAATATGCTTAGATTGGATGAAATTGAAAACTATCAGGAGTTTAAGGTTGGGTACAATCCGGACTCTGACTGGGAAGAAAATGTCATCTATCATCATGAACCACTCGATGAAGAAAAAAAGCAATGGGAGAGGATTGAGGCCGTTCTGCCCAATCTCAGTCCTGATCAACAGCTATTTATTCGGCTATGTATAAAATATTCATTTGATTACCCTCGCATGGCCTGGCACATTGGTGGCATCTCCGATTATCAGGTAGCAAGAAAGGTGGAGCGCACGCTTGAATACCTGAAAGCAGTTATCAGCGATGCAGCGAATTTCAATAAACTGGAAAAGACCACTAAGTTCAGTTTTGAGGGCGAAGTGAGCGAAGAAGAATCTAAAATCCTCAATATGCGCTACGAGCTACAGTATAGTTTCAGTCAGATCGCGGTAGCATTAAACCTCGATCAGGGATATATACAGAGGGCCTTCGCCGCCGCTTCGCTCAGAATCAAAAAAAGCAGAAAAAGGTGATATGGAAAAGAACATGATGATCGTAACCCGTAAAATACAGCTGCGGATCGATTCCAGTGATAAGGAAACAGTCAGGCAGACAATAGGACAGCTGTACGGTTGGCAATCAATCTGCTACCGTGCGGCCAACATGATAATGAGCCATCAGTTCATACAGGAAAGGGTCAAGGACTTTTTCTACCTGACAGAGGACATCAAGCTCAAGATCGCCGACGTTAAAAAGGAGGAAAATGGGATACTAAAATCCTCCCGGCAGAATACCACCTATCGCTTGCTGTCCGATCATTTCAAGGGTCAGATACCCACCAATATCCTGAGCAACCTCAATAATACCTTGATTGCCTATTTCAACCAGGAAAAGGATGCCTACTGGAGAGGTGAGAAATCCCTCAGGAACTATAAGCATAATATACCGCTGCCCTTTGGCGCAGAAATCATTTGCAGACTATCAAGAACGGCCGACAACCGTGACTTTACCTTCAGGCTTTTTCAGATCCCTTTCAAGACCTACCTCGGGAAAGACAGGTCGGGCAAAAAAAAGATATTCGAACGGATGATCAACGGCACGTTAAAACTCCGTGCAAGCCAGATACAACTGGACAAAGGAAAAATATTCCTGCTCGCATCCGTACCGGTAGAGAAAGAACAGCATGCCCTTGATCCTGCGATTATTGCCGAGGCATCACTTTCCATTGAACATCCGGTAACGGTCAAGATCGGGCAACATGAACGTGTGATAGGCAACAGGGAAGAGTTCCTCCACCGCAGGATGGCCATAAAGGCAGCAGTCAACAGGGTCAAAAAGGCTGTGCCCTTCAACAGCAGCGGTCACGGGAGAAAGAGAAAGATGAAAAGTGTGGAGGATTACAGGCACATGGAAAAACGCTACGTCGATCAGAAGCTGCACCTTTACAGCAGGATGTTGATCGATTTCTGCGTAAAGCACGGCGCTGCAACACTCCTGCTTGTTAATCAGGAGGAAAAAGAGGAAATGGCAAAGGAAGACCCTTACCTGCTACAGAACTGGAGCTATTACAACTTAAAAGAAAAGATCAACTACAAGGCAGAATTGGCAGGTATCCAGGTAATCACAGAATAAACAATAAGGAGGTTATTTGCATAACCACAGGGTGAGACATATATGTTCTCACAAGCCCAATAGAAAGGGCATTGCAATGGCGAGCTCATGTAAGAAAGAGAGAACATTCGATGTTAAACTGCGTTCGAATAGAGAATAGTTTGTAAAGCATCAGGGTATATATGTTATAATATGATACCGACGGGTACTTATGCTGCAGAAGTTCGGCCATAATGCGGCACAAGCAGACATATAAATGATCATAAGATAAAAAGAGGTTTTTTGCAGAACCGTAGGGTGAGACATCCATGTGCTCACGAGCCTATAGATAAGGCATGCAATGGCGGGTTTCATGTCAGCGTTTGATAACGTATCACCGATCCCAAAAAATGATATTCCGGAACGGTCGTTGCCTGGATCACATTTACCCTAGGACCGATGCATTTGAGTTGGGTTTTATCGGAAAACCTATTCCCTATTTGCGAAAAGCAGGAACAGCGGGAGACATGTGGCATAATTATTTTACTTAGAGTGAAACAAAAGTAAGACAGCAGCTTTATGAGTGGGTTCCCGTTCTAATGTTATCGGCATCTGAAAGGATGTATGTTTTTTGTTAGGCAGTTTACTTTGCTAATGGCTTTACTGTCAATGTCATCCTGAACTTTTATTTCTAATAAGGGAATATTTCATCTTTGGCCTATAACTAATCAATATAAGGTTGATGGATTTCCTGCAAAATTTCTTCGTCTGCAAGTCTTTCTATGATTATTTCAACACTAGATCCCAATACTGGCTTTTTACTTTCATTCCTATTTGCACTGCTCCTTACCATCTTGATCGCCAGCTTTTCCACCAATTTAAGCTCTAAGAAGAGCGCAACCAGCGGTTGCTGATTGATTGGCTTTAATGAGTCACTGCTTCGGTTTCAAAGTCCCTCATTTCTATCAGGCGTAGATACTCCAGATACGATCTGAAGTACGGGATTATAGACAGCAATACCGTAGGCCAACCAGGAAGCTTAATGAGTACATAGCTTGTTAGTCAAGGTAGCTCAGTATCGTGAATGATGTGAAATATCTTTAAAATATCTAGGTATTGTTATGGGTATTGTCAATAAATATGAAAAATGATGGCGAATTTCATTAGCGTTGACCGGGCTTCAGGTTCGGTTCTTAGTAAAAAAGAGTTTTATGAAGAAACCATATAAAGTTAATGAATTGCGAAACCGAAAAGCAATATGCTGTATGACAGATAAAGAGTACACCGAGATGAAAAAAGAAATCTCAAAGCTCGGCGTTACGATGTCCGAATATATCCGGAGATTAATATTTGATAAAAGGGCACATCTTTTACTTGACTCAGCTCATCTGGTCGAGTGGATGGATCGCGTTGCTGTCGAGTCGGGTTCCTCGACCCTGGCCATTCGAAATTTCGTGCAAAAATGCGCTGTCGAATCACCGACCGATAAATATTATATGAATGAATTAATTTCTTTGGTCGCCAAGTGTTATGAATCACAATATAATATAGGGAAATGCATGAAAAAATTAATTAAGCTTATTGGCAGTAATTAATTACAAGTTCAGTTTTTATTTAGATCCGAAATCATGATAGTTCAGTTTCTTTCATCCAATAGCCGGTTTGCGGCAATTAAATATAATGCAGACAAAGTGTCCGCAGGAAAGGCCGAGCTGATGTGTGTTAAAAACTTCCAATCGCTATCAGTATTGGATAAGCCTAAGCCCTCGGATTATAGGTCTTACCTGCGGATGATTGGGGCGCTTAACCCAAAAGTTAAAAACAAGCAGCTTCATGCAGTTATAATGGCTAAAGGCCACTCATATGATAAACGTCAGTTAACGCATATTGCTGGGCTTTGGCTCGAAAAAATGGGTTACGCAAATAATCCCCACCTGATTTATTTTCATAATGATAATACCAATAATCATGTACACATTGTTTCAGTAAGGGTGTGTAAAAACAGAAAATCTGTTGAATCCCGCTATGAAAAATTGAGAGCATCTCTGGCATTACACCAGCTTATAGGCTTTGATCCCGTTGCCCAGGCTGAGATGGATTATTCAAAAGCAATTACTTATCAATTTACAACACTAGATCAGTTCACTATTCTATTAAAGACTATGGGGTATTCGGCTTACATTAGAGCTACAACCCTCTATATGGTGAGGCACTCGAGATCAATTCGAAAGGTAGATCTGAACGTTATAAATAATATCATAAAAAGCTATAAACATAACAGTGTTGAAGTCAGTGCACTTAAACAGGCAATTGAGCTCTCTTTGAAGGTTGTTTCCGGCACGCCCGTCCGCCACCCTTCTTTCTGGCATTCTTATCTAAGGAAAAACTATAAATCCGATCTTTCAGAGGCGTTCCGAGAGAAGTTAAATATTGATATCATTTATCATACCAAGGGCGGGGATGTTATCGGCTTCACCTTGATCAATCATCGTACAAAGAGGGTTTACGACGGAAGCGAGATCCTTGATTTTAAGCGCCTGGTCAGGCCGTTAGTTCGTCCCGAAGGATTTTTTCAGGGTGATAGGATAATATTTTATGACGATCAAAAACGATATCAACCTAACAATGTGCCCAACCTGGCGGTGAAGATGTCAGGTGGAGCGTTTGATTCAGAAAACAAAATGGCAAGGAGGGGAAGATAATATCTCTGTACGATGCACTACTTGAGTAATATCCCCAAGATGCGTTTACCGTGATTAATCAGCGAATAACTAATGAGACATAAATCTAATTTTAATCTTAATCATAGTTTAGTTCAATTTTGTTCTAATTGTAGTAAAAGATAAAATGTAAACCATCATTCTTCCAGGCAGGAAGGAAACCTGTGATCAATAGCATATTTGATTTTGTGAATAATAAATTTGTACTTTTATTTGATTTTCTCAGTCTTTTTGGAGGGTATCAGAATAGTTCAGCAACTTTAGGTATGATAAAACTATTTTTTTAGGGTAGGTCTTTACTGTAATTCTGTGTTTTTAATTGAATGTTTTATGAATAGTGTCTCCAATTCGAAACCATAAAAAAAAGGTTGCTTGTAAAGAAATGATCATAATAAACTCGATGCTTCGTACAAATATGATTCGAGGAATGTCCCGTCTCGTTGGTTTTAATGGCAAATTATAAATCTCCACAGTATTATGGGATATTGGTACCCGGGCCTTATATAATAAAGTGGATAGCAAATAAATAAAATACGGCTTGTAAATTGATATCGTCAAAATTAGCTGCTTGATTTCTTTTATTTTTCGTGAAGAATTTTTAAGAGTACTTACTAAAAGAGGTTAATTTTAGATGAAGAAAAGTATTAATTTAATTTTTCATCATCGCTGGGAATCTTTTCATCTGAGAAATAGCTGTGAGGCATTAGTCCAAAAGAAATAAAATGTGTTGTGAACAAAAGAAAAGTACTTATGTGTCAGGTTTATCAGGTTGACATAGTTATAAAGTTAATTTACTTGAATTCGTCCATTATAACATATTTATTCCTTATTAAGGACAACAGGATTGCTTTTTAATACTGAAAATTAATTAAATAGTTTTTAGTTTGTCGTTGAAGTTTAGTTGCGGTAGGAAAATTAGTAATCATGATTACCAAAAATTAGTTGTAATTCAATGAAATCTAACTTACTTTAGCGAATTGAAAATCATTTAATAACTGTGAAAAAAATCTTAATCACTGGTGGTGCGGGCTTTATTGGCTCTCATGTAGTTCGCCGTTTTGTTAATAACTATCCCGGGTATGAAATCGTTAATTTAGATAAACTTACCTATGCGGGTAATCTGGCTAATTTAACCGATATTGAAAATAAACCAAATTATAGATTTGTAAAAGAAGATATTACAGACGCTAACGCGATGTTTGATCTGTTTAAAACAGAAAACTTCGATGCAGTAATCCACCTGGCGGCAGAAAGCCATGTAGATCGTTCTATTTCTGATCCAACAGCTTTTGTGATTACCAACGTAATTGGAACTGTAAATTTATTAAACGCTGCCCGCGAGTATTGGAAAGGTGATTACGATAAAAAACGTTTTTACCATGTAAGTACTGATGAGGTTTATGGAGCCTTGGGTGAGGAAGGTATGTTTACTGAAACCACTGCATATGATCCACATAGCCCCTACTCAGCGTCAAAAGCAAGTTCCGACCACTTTGTAAGAGCCTATCATGATACTTATGGTATGGATTGCGTGATTTCTAATTGCTCTAACAATTATGGCTCGCATCATTTTCCAGAGAAACTGATTCCACTAGCCATTAATAATATCAAAAATAATAAAGCTGTTCCTGTTTATGGTAAAGGTGAAAATGTTCGCGATTGGTTATGGGTAGAAGATCATGCAAGGGCAATCGACGTGATTTTCCATAATTCGAAAACTGGGGATACCTACAATATTGGTGGACATAATGAGTGGAAAAATATCGACTTGGTCAATTTACTTTGTACGATCATGGATCAAAAACTAGGTCGTGAACCTGGGGATTCAGCTAAACTTATTACATACGTAACCGATCGTGCAGGCCATGATTTACGTTATGCTATTGATTCTAGTAAGTTGCAAAATCAATTAGATTGGGTACCAAGTTTACAGTTCGAAGAAGGTTTAGCCAAAACGGTCGACTGGTATTTACAAAATGAAGACTGGTTAAACAATGTAACTTCTGGCAATTATCAATCGTATTACGAACAGCAGTACAGCAATAAATAATGGAAATTGAACAAACAGGATTAAAAGACTGCTTGATTATTAAACCGAGGGTATTTGAAGATCCAAGGGGATATTTTTTCGAAAGTTTTAATCAAAATACTTTTGAAGAAAAAACAGGTTTATCAGGAAGGTTTGTTCAGGATAATCAATCTTCCTCCTCTTATGGTGTGATCCGTGGTTTACATGCGCAAATAGGAGAGTTTGCACAGGCAAAACTGGTGCGGGTAACCAAAGGTGAAGTATTGGATGTTGCCGTTGATGTACGCCCGAGCTCACCAACATATGGTAAACATATTGCAGTACGTTTAAGTGCTGAAAATAAATTGCAACTGTATATTCCCAAGGGATTTGTTCATGGCTTTTCAGTATTAAGTGAAACCGCTGAGTTTTTATATAAATGTGATAATTTTTTCAATAAAGCTTCAGAAACTGGGGTAATCTATAACGATATGGATTTGAATATCGATTGGTTAATCCCAGAAAAAGATAAGGCCATATCGGATAAAGACCTGCTTCTAAAACCTTTTTCCGATTTACAGCATATATGAGTAAAATATTAGTTATTGGTGCTGGCGGGCAATTGGGCCAGTGTTTAAAAGTAGTTGCAGAACGAAGGGGAATTATAGAAATTGTTTTTCCTGCTGAGCAAGATGCCAATATTTTAAATGAGAGTGGTTTAAATACTCTTTTAGCAAAAGAAAATCCTGCTTATGTAATCAACTGCGCAGCATATACCGCAGTTGATAAAGCAGAAGATGAGGTTGGTTTAGCTAAAGCCATTAATGAAACTGGCGCAGCTTATCTTGCCTCGGCTTGTTTGGCCAATGACGTAGCACTTGTACATATTTCTACCGATTTCGTTTTTGAAGGAAATGAAGTGAAATTGCTTAAAGAGGAAGATGAAGCTAGGCCGATCAATATTTACGGAGTAACTAAATTGGATGGTGAAAAAGCTGTTGCTTCAATACTACCTGCGTATTTCATTATTCGTACCAGTTGGTTATATTCTGAATATGCCAATAATTTCGTAAAAACGATGTTAAAGCTTGGCGCTGAACGAGATGAGCTTAATATTATTGCCGATCAGGTGGGTACACCAACTTATGCCATTGATTTGGCAAATTCTATTTTTGATGTGATTGCTAGTTCCTCAAAAGCTTATGGCATATATCACTATAGTAATGAAGGCGTAACCTCATGGTTTGATTTTGCTAAAGCAATTTTTGATATCAATGAAACAAGTGTTAAAGTAAATCCCATTCCAGGATCTGCTTATCCAACTAAAGCTACCCGTCCGGCATTTTCGGTAATGGATAAAACTAAAATAAAAGAAACTTTTAATTTGGAAATCCCTTATTGGAGAGATAGCCTGGCAGAATGTATAAAACAAATTAATAATAGATAAATAATAAGTTGTTAGCTTGAGTATTCACTCAAATCTAATGTCTCAAATCTCAAATCTAATATGAAAGGTATAATCTTAGCTGGTGGCAGCGGAACACGTTTGCACCCCTTAACTTTGGCTTGTAGTAAGCAAATGATGCCGGTTTACGATAAACCGATGATTTATTATCCCTTATCAACCCTAATGCTGGCTGGTATAAAAGAAATCCTCATTATCTCTACCCCTCACGATTTGCCTAATTTCGAGAAATTATTAGGTGATGGGGCTTCACTGGGCTGTAAGTTTAGCTATGCAGTACAGGCTGAGCCTAATGGTTTAGCACAGGCCTTCGTAATTGGTGAAGAGTTTATAGGTAAAGATAAAGTAGCACTGGTGTTAGGTGATAATATTTTTCATGGTGATGGAATGGCAAAATTATTACAGGCCAGTTCAGACCCTGACGGCGGTGTGGTATTTGCATATCAGGTAGCAGATCCTGAACGTTATGGCGTAGTGGAGTTTGATGCTAATAAAAAAGCCATTTCCATTGAAGAGAAGCCACTTCAGCCAAAATCAGATTATGCAGTACCTGGATTGTATTTTTACGATAATGAGGTAGTCGAAATTGCAAAGAATATTAAACCTTCCTCACGAGGTGAATACGAAATTACCGATGTAAACCGGATTTACTTAGAAAGGGGTAAATTAAAAGTAGGTGTATTGAGCCGAGGTACGGCTTGGTTAGATACGGGAACCTTCACCTCTTTAATGCAAGCAGGACAATTTGTACAGATCATAGAAGAGCGACAAGGTTTAAAAATCGGATGTATTGAAGAGATTGCTTATCGCATGGGTTTTATCAATGCAGCGCAGCTTAAAGCTATCGCCACCCCTTTGGTTAAAAGTGGGTATGGTAGTTACTTGTTGAAACAGATTAAGTAATCCTGTTTAGCATATTATCCTTATTAATCGCCGATAAATACAAATGTTTTTATTGGCGATTTTATTTTTATGCTCTGTCATCCTGAGGGATAATTTATTGTATAAAAATCAATATTAGTGACGTTATCCATCCGCACAGTCTTTCCTCGGCTCGCCGCCGCCGATGGGCTCTTTCTTTTTGCTGCCAAAAAGAAACAAAAACCACCAGCTGAAAATTTTTCTTTCGAAGTCAGTGGTATGGCTTGAATAGTAGGCACCGAAAAATTTGTTAGGACGGATTACGTAGAACGGGGAAATGATGCTAAGGCCTAGCTGGCTGGAAACGTACATCTTGCATAATGCGCTCATTTTAAACATTATAGACTAACGTCAATTATCGCGCAGCGAAGAATCTTTACAGATGCACATAAAAATGTAAGATTCATTTAAACATTACGCTGCTCCGACTCTGTGTGCTTTGTGCTTTTTTCTCTGTGTGCTTTGTGGTAAAAAGATTGCCAGCATTGAATCAAGCACAATTAAAGCATTCTTGATTTATCTTATCTTATCTTTGCCCCATCACCGAAAGAGAAATGAATAAAAAAAAGCAAATTGCCATTATAGGTTTAGGTTATGTCGGATTGCCACTTGCAATAGAATTTGCTAAAAAATATAAAGTAATTGGTTTTGACACCAATGAAAGTCGTGTGGCTGAATTAAATCGATTGGTAGACCGTACACATGAAGCCAATCTGAACGACTTGAAAAATGTGTGCAATTCAGCAAATAGTGATAATGGCTTAACTTTAAGCTCGAGCTTACCTGATCTAACAGCTTGTACGATATATATCGTTACCGTTCCAACCCCTATTGATCATCTTAAAAGACCAGATTTAGAACCTTTGCTTGCTGCCAGTAAAATGTTGGGCATTGTGCTCAAAACAGGGGATATTGTGATTTATGAATCTACGGTTTATCCAGGCTGTACCGAAGAAGATTGCGTGCCTGTTTTAGAGAAAATTTCAGGCTTAAGATATAATAACGATTTTTTCTGTGGTTATTCGCCAGAGAGGATTAATCCTGGCGATAAGATCAACACACTTACTAAAATTAAAAAAGTAACATCGGGCTCTATTCCTGTTATTGCAGAGGAGGTTGACCAACTTTACGCGTCAATTATTACGGCAGGGACTCATTTAGCGCCTAGTATTAAAGTTGCAGAAGCTTCAAAAGCCATCGAAAATGCTCAACGAGATGTCAATATCTCATTTGTCAATGAATTGGCTTTAATCTTCGATCGTATGAACATTGACACAGCTGATGTATTGGCTGCTGCTGCTACCAAATGGAATTTCCTTAATTACAAACCAGGTTTGGTAGGCGGTCATTGTATTGGAGTAGATCCTTATTATTTGGCACATAAATCGGAGTCATTGGGCTACAAGCCAGAAGTAATCCTATCTGGCCGAAGGGTAAATGATAACATGGGGATGTTTGTGGCCAATAAGGTGATCAAAATGTTAGTAGCCAAAGATAAGGTCATTAATGGAGTTAAAGCACTCATCTTGGGTTTTGCGTTTAAAGAGAATTGCCCTGACACCAGAAACACTAGAGTGATTGATATTTATAAAGAACTTGTCTCTTTTAGTATGCAGGTTGATGTGTATGATCCATGGGCCAATGCAGCTGAAGTGAAAGCAGAATATAATATTCAAATGATTAAAAATGATGACTTTGAGTATTATGATGTGGTTATTTTAGCAGTAGCTCACCAGCAATTCTTACATATCGATTACGCTGGTTTTAAAGCAAAAGGATCAATTATTTTCGATACGAAATCCTTCATCAACAGGGATTTGGCAGATGCAAGGCTATAATATTGCTGATATTTGTTTACCCCTTCTGTACCTGTTCTTTATCCCTTGTTGCTACCAGGTTAACCCCAGGGTTACCTATTCTTTACCCATTTATTACCTAAAAGGTAAACAAACAATATAAAAATGGCGGATATGAGGAAATGTCTAAAATAGCAAAGGGCCTGGCTAGTGTGAGCTTGGTAAGAAGAATGGGTAATGATCAACGTTTCCTGCTTAAGGGCGTAATAAAGCCAGTCACCATTTTAAAATCGCTTATCAACCAAATAAATTATTCTGTATGTTTGTAACTTATAAAAATTATCAATGAATATGAAGGTTGCTTTAATTACAGGTGTTACAGGACAAGATGGAGCTTATTTGGCGGAGTTTCTGCTAAAAAAAGGTTATTTCGTACACGGGTTAAAGAGGCGTTCATCATCATTTAATACTGATCGAATTGATCACCTTTATCAGGACCAACATGAGCAAGATGTGCATTTCAAATTGCATTATGGTGATTTAACTGATTCTACTAACCTAATCCGTATTATTCAGGAAATACAGCCTGATGAAATTTATAACCTTGCGGCAATGAGCCATGTGCATGTAAGTTTTGAGATGCCTGAGTATACTGCCAATGCAGATGGCATTGGGACCTTGAGACTTTTAGAGGCCGTACGTATTTTGGGTTTAACCAAAAAAACCAGGGTGTACCAAGCCAGTACTTCAGAATTATATGGTTTGGTTCAGGCTGTTCCACAAAGTGAAACTACGCCTTTCTATCCACGCTCGCCATATGCTGTTGCTAAGATGTATGCTTATTGGATCACCGTAAATTACCGTGAGGCGTATAACATGTTTGCTTGCAATGGTATTTTATTTAATCACGAAAGCCCGTTAAGAGGCGAAACCTTTGTTACCCGGAAAATTACCAGGGCTGCTGCTAAAATTGCTTTAGGTCTACAAAAATGTCTTTATCTCGGTAATTTATCCGCTCAAAGAGATTGGGGGCATGCAAAAGATTATATTGAAGCCATGTGGTTAATTTTACAACAAGAAAAACCAGAAGATTTCGTTATAGCTACAGGTATTACCACCACTGTTCGTGATTTTGTACGTATGAGTTTTGCTGAGTTAGGTATTGATATCGAATTTTCTGGAAAAGATGAAAACGAAAAAGGGGTAATTATTGGTTTAGATGAAGAAACTTTGGCACAAAATGGATTGAAAAGTGATAAATTATTTTTAGGTAGCACAATTGTGCAGGTAGATCCTAAATATTTCAGGCCAACAGAAGTCGATTTGTTGTTGGGCGATCCAACCAAATCTAAAACGCAGTTGGGATGGGAGCCTAAATATGATCTGGCTGCTTTAGTTAAGGATATGATAACTTCAGATCTTCATTTAATGAAAAAGAATGAATATTTAAAAGAAGGCGGATTTAAGACTTTAAACTATTTTGAATAACCTTTTACCTGAGGTTAGCTATAAACTTATTTATGAAGAGATCACTTCGACTATTTGTCTGATTTAATCTACTCTTTATAGGAAAACTGTATAAAATGCCTTAGATTTATGCAGTTAATTTGAGTAATTATCTTTTTCCTTTCAATTATAAATGAATAAGGATTTAGTTGATATGTTTAGTATTAATGTTGAGTGAATTAATTTGATATTTCCATTTATAATATATGTTCAGTTTCTTTAGTAAGAAAAATAAAGTTACCGATATTTCATGGCTTGGTGTTGATATACACTCACACATTTTGCCGGGAATTGACGATGGTTCACCCGATGTAGCCACTTCTGTTAGATTTGTGAAATCACTTACAGAACTTGGTTTTGATCAATTGATTGCTACCCCGCATATATTAAAGGAATTATATCCTAATACGCCAGAAAGTATAAATAAGGCCAGACGGGATTTGCAAACAGCACTTGATCATGCTAATATTTCGACAAAATTAGGTGCGGGGGCAGAATATATGATTGATCAGGATTTTACTTTAGATCAAAATTTATGCTCACTAGATCAGAAACATTTGTTGATTGAGATGTCTTATCTTTCTGAAAGCCCAAGCATTAGTCAAACCATATTTGATGTTGAAATTAAGGGCTATAAGCCTGTTTTGGCACATCCCGAGCGTTATACCTTCTATTTTAGAGACAAGAGCCGTTTAAAACGCTTTAAAGAAAAAGGCTGTTTGTTACAGCTGAATCTTTTGTCGGTTTTGGGATACTATGGTAAAGATGTAAAACAACTCGCAGAATCGCTTTTAAAAGAAAAAATGTATGATTTAGCAGGTACTGACTTACATCATGATAAACATTTAAATACGTTAAAAGAGGCGATACAATCCGGTAAACTTTATGATTTAATTGGTTCTTATGACTTTAAGAATCAGGAAATATTTGGATCGGTTTTGATCTAATATTTATTTATACCTCACTAATTCAAAATTGACATCATTTTTATAATTAACGCTGAAATTAAACTAGTTATAATTAATCTGAAATTATGCTTTTTAGATATTACAATTAAATGATTAAGTTTGCAAGCTGTTCATTATACACCATAATGTTAGAACAGATTTATACCTATGAATAAAAAAAATAATGTGAATAAGGGATCGAAGCTGATTGTTCTGTTTTTTATGATTACCCTTAGCTTTTCTTGTGTAAGTAATAAAAAAATTGCTTATTTTCAAGACATTCAGTCTGTTAAACAAGCCAAATTAGATAGCGCTATTGCTTTTACAGAGCCTGTAATACAACCAGATGATATATTAAGTATTAACATCTTTACCCTTAATCCTCAAAGCGGTGCAATCATTAATCAAGCCGCTTCAACTCCAGCACTTGGCGGCAATACGAATTCCAGTTTAGCCGCTCAGAGCACTGGTTTTCTAGTTGACAAAAATGGAGAAATTGAGCTTTCGCTTATTGGAAAACTAAAAGTAGCGGGTTTAACAACCTATCAGGCGAGAGAAATGATCCGCGAAAAATCTACTGACATTTATAAACAACCTAACGTTCAGTTGCGCTTTGCTAATTTTAAAGTGAGCGTTTTGGGTGAAGTAAATTCGCCATCTGCCTATACCTTACCAAACGAAAAAGTAACAATTTTAGATGCTTTAAGTTTAGCTGGGGATCTGACTATTTACGGCAGGAGAGAAAATGTGTTGATTGTTCGAGATAATAATGGTAAAAAGGAATTTGCTCGGTTGGACCTCAATTCCAGCAATATTTTTAGCAGTCCGTTCTATTACTTAAAGCAGAATGATGTTGTTTATGTAGAACCAAATAAACGCAAGGTTTCTGCTTCAAATTCTGCTCAAATCCAGACTATTGGTGTAATTGCCTCAGTAGTTTCGGTTATTGTTTTGGCCATTTCTAACTTTAAATAATAGTAGCCATTTAAATGAATAATCATCAAGAAATGAATATCGTACAAGACCATGAAGAGGTTGAAATTAATTTTAAAGACATATTTAATAAACTTTTAGATAAATGGACGTGGTTTGTAATTAGTATTTTTGCTTGTTTAATAGTTGCATTCATATATGGCAAATATACTGCTCCAGCCTATCAGATCAATGCAAAGTTAATTGTTAACGACGATCAAAAAGGTGGTGGGATGGCAAAACAGGCTGGAGCGCTCATGGATCTAGGTGGGCTGATGGGGTCTAAGAATTCCGTTGACAATGAGGTGGAAATCTTAAAAACTAGATTTTTGATGGAACAGGTTGTTAGAGAAATGCAATTAAATATTGTGTACTCAAAGAAAACGAATCTAGTTAGTCGTGAATTGTATCAAGCGCCATTTAAAATAAATATTATTAAGGGGGTTGATACAATTGTAACGACAAAATTGGATATAGTCAAAAAAACTGCAAACAAGTTTTTGGTCAGTACTAAGAATTTTAAAAAAGAAGTTGGATGGAATGAGCAGTTTAAAGTTAATGGAATAGGTATGTTGCAACTTGAGTCAACTCAATTAGGTCAATTTGATGATAGTGAATACCATGTTATCATTAGTTCAATTGATTCTAGAGTCGCTTCACTTATGGGGCAATTGAGCGTTGCAGCGAGCAACAAACAGGTTAGTATAATTGATTTAAAATTGTCTTATCCTTTACCGAATAAAGGAGAGGATATTTTGAATACCTTAATTAAGAAATATACACAATCCAATTTAAATGATAAAAATGCGGTTGCGGACAGTACTTACAGATTTATCAAAGAAAGATTAAATGTAATTGCTTCAGAGCTGGGAGATGTAGAAAATAAGGTGGAAACATTTAAACAGCAAAATCAGTTAGCTGATATGAGTGAGCAGGGAAGATTATTAGTCCAAAATTCTGGCGTATTTTCTTCTGAATTGGCTAAGGCAGAAACCCAAGTTACGGTAATCAATGATCTGGAGAAATATTTAAAGGACAATCAAAATAATAAGCGCGCATTCCCTTCGTCTCTGATACCCCAAGATATGGTGTTTTCTAATATTATGCAAAACTATAACTCTTTGCTCCTTGAACGAGAAAAACAGTTACTTGGAGTTACGGAGCAAAGTCCTTTCATTCAAAATATAGATAAACAAATTGCTGAATTACGGAGTAATATGCTCTCCAACATTCAAAATACAAAAAAATCGGCTTTGTTCACAAGAGATAAGCTTCGAAGCCAACTCAATACAGCCGAAAATCAGATCTCTGGCGTTCCTCAGGTAGAAAAAAATTATCTGAAACTTGCCCGTAACCAGCAGATTAAGCAGGAATTGTACATATTTTTGATGCAGAAAGCCGAAGAAACCAATATTTCCAAAACAGCGAATATTTCAATAGCTAAAACTATTGATCCTCCAAAGTCTGATGTAAGTCCGATTAGCCCTAAGAAAAACACTATATATCTTGTAGGTCTAGTAGTTGGATTAATCTTTCCCATTGCTTTAATCTTTGGACAAGAACTGCTTAATACAAGTATTAAAACAAAGGAGGAGATTACTTCTCTCACAAGTGTACCAGTTATAGGAGAAATTAGTCACAATTCTATTGATGATAACCTAATTGTAGCCAATCAAAGTCGTTCAGCTATTTCTGAACAGTTTAGAGCTCTACGTACAAATCTTTCCTTTTACTTAAAAACAGAAAAGGAGAAAGTGATACTTTTAACTTCTAGTATGAGCGGCGAGGGTAAGTCATTTACTGCAATTAATTTGGGAAATATACTTGCTTTAGCAGGGAAAAGAGTATTGTTGATGGAATTAGATTTACGTAAGCCGGGACTCTCGGCTAAATTAGCGGTTCGCAATGATATGGGTTTTAGTAATTTCACCATAAGCCCTTTAATAAAAATGGCCGATATTGTTAAACCTTTGTCAATCAATAAAAATATGTTCATTATTTCTTCTGGGCCATTACCGCCCAATCCAGCAGAGACTTTAATGAATGAACATGTCCCAAAATTAATTGAAGAGTTAAAAAAGGAATTTGACTATATTATTATGGACGCTCCTCCAGTGGGAATTATTGCTGATGCTCAGTTACTTTCTAAATATGCTGATGTAACTCTATATCTAGTAAGACAAAAGATCACACAAAAAGATCAGATCAAAATTGTTGAAGAATTATATCAGACCAGAAAAATGAAGAACCTAGGGATTGTCGTTAATGATATCGTAAGCAAGTATTATGGTTATGGTTATGGGTACGGGAATTATGGCCAAAGTTCTAACGAGAAATGGTACCAAAAGATTTTTAAAAAATAATTTAAAGCTACTTCATTGTTGTTCTAAAATAAGTTTGAACCTAATTTTGAAGTTATTTTGATAAAGAAAAATGAAAATATTAAGTTTAATCGGCCGTGAAAGAGAACTATTTCATGATGACATCAGTCGAAATGAAGATAGATTAAGTGAAGAAGTTAGTCAATCTAGGTTTTTAGTCATTGGTGGGGCTGGTTCTATAGGGCAGGCTGTAACCAAAGAGATATTCAAAAGAAATCCACTAAAGCTTCATGTTGTAGATATCAGCGAAAATAATATGGTAGAATTGGTTAGAGACATTCGAAGTTCTTTTGGTTATATTAACGGAGATTTCCAAACCTTTGCTTTAGATATTGGCTCAATCGAGTATGATGCATTTATTGAATCGGATGGCCAGTATGACTATGTCCTTAATCTATCAGCATTAAAGCATGTAAGAAGCGAAAAAGATCCTTTTACCTTAATGCGCATGATTGATGTGAATATCTTTAATACTGAAAAAACAATCAATCAATCTATTGCTAAAGGAGTTAAGAAGTATTTTTGTGTATCAACTGATAAGGCTGCAAACCCTGTTAACATGATGGGAGCTTCAAAACGTATTATGGAAATGTTTTTAATGCGTAAAAGCAAAGAAATCAACATTTCTACAGCTCGTTTTGCTAACGTTGCTTTTTCTGATGGCTCCTTATTACATGGCTTTAATCAACGTGTTCAAAAATTACAGCCAATAGTTGCGCCTAACGACATTAAAAGGTACTTCGTTATCCCTAAAGAATCTGGAGAATTGTGTTTAATGTCTTGTATTTTTGGTGAAAATAGAGATGTTTTCTTTCCTAAATTAAGCGAAAATCTGCATCTCATTACTTTTGCCGATATCGCGGTAAGGTATTTAAATGATTTAGGGTATGAACCTTACTTATGTAATACTGAGGACGAAGCAAGGGCATTAATCAAAACTTTGCCTCACGAAGGTAAATGGCCGTGCTTATTCACGCATAGTGATACTACTGGAGAAAAAGACTTTGAAGAATTTTATACTGAGAATGAAGTGTTGGATCTGGATAGGTTTGATAACTTAGGTATCATTAAAAACGAACTTAAATTTGATCATGATCAACTTGATCATTTTGAAAAGAATATCTCCAGTTTGAAAGCCGGAAAGAAGTGGACCAAAGAAACTATAGTTGATTTATTTCACAGTATGATTCCAGATTTTGGACATAAAGAAACGGGTAAATATTTAGATGCAAAAATGTAGTATGAAAGTTATTTTCGAAGATTTAGCCTTATTCATTAAAGAATTATTTCCAAATCAAGACTTTATTCCTTTACACGCGCCATTATTTATAGGTAATGAACGTAAATATGTGATGGATACGTTGGATTCTACATTTGTTTCCTCTGTAGGAAGCTATGTTAATCGTTTCGAGGAAATGATGTGTGAAATTACAGGCGCTAAACATGCTATAGCAATTGTCAACGGAACAAATGCATTGCACATGGCTTTAATCTTAGCCGATGTAAAAGCTGAAGATGAAGTTATTTCACAAAGTTTAACATTTATTGCTACTTGTAATGCCATTAGTTATATCGGCGCTAAGCCAGTATTTTTAGATGTTGATAAAGATACTTTAGGACTCTCTCCAGCCTCGATCAAAAGCTTTTTGGAGGAAAATGCAACTATAAAAGCTGATGGATTCACTTATAACAAAAATTCGGGAAGGAAAATAAAGGCTTGCGTTCCGATGCATACTTTTGGTTTACCATGTCGTATTGATGAAATAGCTGAAATTTGTGCACGTTGGAATATTACGTTAATTGAAGATGCAGCAGAATCATTAGGAAGTTATTATAAAAATAAACATACTGGTGTTTTTGGAGAAATTGGAACATTTAGTTTCAACGGGAACAAAACTGTAACAAGTGGTGGTGGTGGTGCTTTGATTACCAACAACTCAGAACTGGCATTAAGAGCCAAGCATTTAACCACACAAGCTAAAGTTGCTCACCCGTGGGCATTTGTGCATGATGAAATTGGCTACAACTATAGAATGCCAAATTTGAATGCTGCATTAGCTTGTGCACAATTGGAACAACTGGGTAAATTTGTTGAAAATAAAAGAGAGTTAGCTGGTTTATATCAAAACAAACTAGAAGGAACTAATATCAAATTTGTAACTGAACTAGCAGATGCGAAGGCTAATTATTGGCTTAATACACTCATTTTAGAGGATAAAGAACAACAGCAAGAATTTTTGGGATATATGAATAGTAATGGTGTAATGGCCAGACCTGTTTGGGAATTGATGCACAGGCTACAAATGTTCGAAAATTCAGAAAGAGGAAATCTTGAAAATAGTAAGTGGATTGCTGACCGTTTAGTTAATATACCTAGCAGTGTAAGGTTATAATGAAAGCTGTAATAATAGGCTATTCCGGACATGCATTTGTAGTTATTGATTCCATTCTGTCTGCTAACTACCGCTTGATTGGATATTGCGAACGAGAAGAAAAAGTTAATAATCCATATAACCTAACATATTTAGGAAATGAAAATGATCCTCAAATATTAAATAATCTTAAGGATAGTGATGTCTTTTTAGGTTTGGGTGATAATTTGATCAGAGCTAAAGTTTTTGAACATTTAGTGAATAAAGGAATACGTTGTCCATATTTGGTTCATAGCAAAGCGAATGTCTCCAATTTAGCTACTATTGAAAATGGTACAGTTGTAATGCCGGGTGCAGTAATAAATTCATTGGCTAAGATCGGAAGAGCTGTTGTTTGTAATTCGAGCAGTGTTATTGAACATGAGTGTACAATTGATGACTATGTGCATATAGCACCTGGTGCGGTATTAGCAGGTAATATTTCCGTTGGAAAACGGACATTTATTGGAGCAAATGCAGTAATAAGGCAAGGAATTACTATCGGAGAAAATGTAATTATTGGTGCAGGTTCTGTGGTGGTAAGAGATATTCAAGATGGGGAAATCGTTTATGGAAATCCTGCTAAAAAGAAATAACCTATGAGAACATTAATAATCGCAGAGGCAGGAGTAAATCACAATGGAAGCATTGAAACAGCTAAAAAACTTATTGATGCCGCTGCAGAAGCTGGTGTTGACTACGTTAAATTTCAAACTTTTAAGGCCAATAAATTGGTAAGCAGTAAAGCTGTGAAAGCTGATTATCAAAATCAAAACACAGGTAATTCTAGCGAAAGTCAATTGGAGATGTTGCAAAAACTCGAATTATCGATAAGTGATCATTACGAGTTGATTGATTATTGTAAATCACAGAATATAAGTTTTTTTTCAACAGCTTTTGATTTAGATAGTTTAACTTTTTTAAAGGAATTGGGCTTAAGTTTATTTAAAATTCCTTCTGGTGAATTAACCAACTTGCCATATCTTGAAAAAGTTGCTGAATTAGCCGATACAATTATTTTATCCACTGGAATGAGCACGATGGAGGAAATTGGAGAGGCCATTTCGGTGTTGAAACAAAATTCAGAAGCTAAAATATCAGTTTTACACTGTAATACGGAATATCCTACGCCATACAAGGATGTTAATTTATTCGCTATGTTGGAGATTCAGAAAAAATTTGATGTAGAAATAGGTTATTCTGATCATACCCTCGGAATTGAAGTTCCAATTGCTGCTGTAGCCCTTGGTGCAAAAATAATTGAAAAACACTTTACGTTAGATCGTAGTTTACCTGGACCGGATCACGCGGCATCCTTAGAGCCTAGAGAGCTTAAGGATATGGTAAATGCTATTCGTAATATTGAGCATTCTTTAGGTTCGAGTAAAAAAGAGCCTAGCGAGTCTGAAATTAAAAATATAGCTATAGCAAGAAAAAGTATTCATTTAGCAGTTGCTAAGAAAAAGGGAGAGATTATTTTAGAGTCTGACTTGGAAATGTTAAGACCCGGTGATGGGCTCTCACCAATGAAAATGAGAGAAGTAATCGGGAAACAAATAGTTGGTAATTTGCCCGCAGGCTACAAACTAAACTCTACAGATTTTATCTAATGAAAATAGGTTTATTAACGAGTTCAAGGGCTGATTTTGGGATTTATCTGCCATTATTAAAAGAATTGGTAAAAGATGATTTTTTTGAGCTGAAAATAATAGCTTTTGGAACGCACCTTTCTGACTTTCATGGCAAAACCATTAACCAGATCGAGAACCTTGGATTTAATGTTAGTTATACTATTGAATCAATGCTCTTAACAGATTCAGCGAGTTCAATTTCAACTGCAATAGGATTAACAACAATTAAATTTGCAGATTTTTGGAATAAACATTCAGATAGTTTTGAACTTGTTTTTTGCTTAGGTGATCGGTATGAAATGTTTGCTGCAGTTACAGCTGGTATTCCATTTCAAATTCCATTTGCACATATTCACGGTGGTGAGACAACCATAGGAGCAATAGATAATGTTTTTAGACACTCCATAACTTTAGCATCAAAGTGTCATTTTGTATCTACACAAAACCATGCAAAAAGAGTTGCTCAAATCACAGGCAGTGAAGAAAATATTTTTGATATTGGAGCGCTTAGTCTCGATAACCTGAACGATATTACATTGTTAAGTATCAAAGAGTTTAAGAGCAAGTGGGGAATTGATCTGTCATTACCAACAATGCTTACTACATTTCATCCTGAAACTGTAGCTGCTGAACAAAACAGCCATTACGCAGGGCAATTGGTAGAAACACTAGCTAATCTGGCCGATTATCAGGTACTTGTAACTATGCCTAATGCAGACACTTCGGGCAACATTGTCAGAAAAGCTTTAATTGATAATTTTTCTAATAACAAAAGAGTCTTTTTAATAGAAAATTTAGGCACTCAAAGTTATTTTTCAGCGATGAAGTATTGCTCGTTTTTATTAGGTAATACTTCAAGTGGAATAATAGAGGCTGCTTCTTTTAATAAATATGTTATTAATCTGGGCGACCGTCAAAAAGGTAGAACAGCGGGTGGAAATATTATTCATGTACCCATTGACTCATCCAAAATCATCGAGGCAGTAAATAAAATCGGTCAAGATAATTCATATACAGGAGAAAATATTTATTATAAACGAAATTCCGCCAAGTTAATAACCAATATTGTAAAAAATTATGAATCTTATAGATAAAAATAAAGAGCATATTGTAAGTGTTAACCATGAAGCAAGGGTTGCACTTAAGGCTTTAGATGAGTTGGGCGATAGCGCAAGTAGGACTTTATTTGTTGTTGATGATCATAATAAGTTAGTTGGCTCGTTAACTGATGGAGACATTAGAAGAGGGCTTTTAAATGGATTAGAAATTTCCCATCCTATTCAGGATTTCATGAATATAAACTTTAAATACCTTAAAGTCTCTGAAGATAATATTGATCTTATAAAGCAATACCGGATAGCTGAAATTAACCTGATACCATCAATTGATGATGAATTTCAGTTATTAGAAATTTTAGATTTAAAAAAAACAAGAACAGTTCTCCCAATTGCAGCATTAATAATGGCAGGTGGTAAAGGAGAAAGGTTAAGGCCCTTAACTGATGGATGTCCAAAACCCATGTTAAAAGTTGGAGATAAGCCAATTATAGAACATAATATAGATCGGTTAATCTCCTACGGTGTTAAGGATATTTATATTAGTGTTAAATATCTAAAAGAACAGATTATAGATTATTTTGGCAATGGCATAGATAAAGGAATAAATATACATTATCTCGAAGAAAATGAACCTTTAGGTACAATTGGTGCTATGGGGTTTGTAAATCAAATCGACTATGAAGACATATTGGTAATGAATTCGGATTTATTAACAAATATTGATTTTGAAGATTTCTTTAATTTTTATAAAACCAATAAGGCTGATATGGCCATAGCTAGTGTACCTTACCACGTTAATATACCGTATGCTGTGATAGAAACATCTGGGCATCAGATTACTTCATTTTCGGAAAAGCCAAATTATACTTATTATTCCAATGGGGGTATTTATCTTTTAAAATTTTCGTTAAAAAAAGTATTTGAAAGAGGCACGTTTTTTAACGCAACTGATTTAATGGATAAAGTGATTGAAAATGATAATACTACTTTAATTCACTATCCTCTTTTAGGATATTGGTTAGATATTGGTAAACATCATGATCTGATTAAGGCTCAAGAAGATATTAAACACATAAAATTATAATGTTGAATATTCTAATAACACTTTGTGCCAGAGGTGGTTCGAAAGGAATCCCAGGCAAAAATATTAAGCCACTGGCTGGAAAGCCACTACTTGAATATACCATTGAGGTTGCAAGGAATTTCGCTAAAGATTATAATGCTAAAATAGCGCTTTCTACTGATGATGATAAAATAAAACAGGCAGCAGCCCAGTTACATTTAAATACTAATTATTCAAGACCTAATGAACTTGCTTCTGATAGTGCTGGTAAGATCGATACTATCAGAGATCTTTTATTATATGAAGAGTCTTTATTCGGTGATCAGTACGATTATATTTTAGATTTAGATTTAACATCTCCGTTAAGAACTAAAGAAGACTTAAAGGAAGGATTTGATTTAATACAGAAAAATGAAAATGCCTTAACACTATTTTCCGTTAATCCAGCAGCGAGAAATCCTTATTTTAATATGGTTGAACCTGCTGGTAATGGCTATTTTGATTTAATTAAGAAATCGAGCGATGGTTCGGTAATGAGTAGACAAATGGCGCCTCCGGTATACGATTTAAATGCATCTTTTTATTGGTATAAACGTTCATTCTTTGATTTAGGATTAAAATCACCTATCACTAGTCGATCTTTAATTTTTGAAATGAAACATATTTGTTTTGATCTTGATCATCCAATTGATTTCGAATTTTTAGAATACTTGATTGTAAATAAAAAAATCGATATTTTATGCTAAAGATTTTAATCATTGGGTTGGGATCTATTGCGAAAAAGCATATTGACGCTTTAAAGGCTTTAAATGTGGAATCGAAGATTTATGCTTTACGATCTCAAAAAGGTGCCTCGATAATAGATGGTGTCATTAATGTATATGATTTAGATAATTTTGATAGAGAGATTGATTTTGCAATTATCTCAAACCCTACACACCTCCATTCATTTTATATTAATTCATTAGCCAATAAGAATATTCCTTTATTTATTGAAAAACCTCCGCTTAGCACACTGGCTGAAGCTGATGAACTTGTTAAGAATATTAATAAAATAGGTTTAAAAACTTATGTTGCATGTAATCTTAGGTTTCATCCATGCGTATCATTTGTAAAGAATTACATTGATTCATCGAATAAAAAAAGAATAAATGAGGTAAATGTATACTGTGGTTCATATTTGCCAGAGTGGAGACCTTCTGTTGATTATAAACAAGTATATAGTGCGAACAAAGTTATGGGCGGAGGCGTTCATTTAGATTTATTTCATGAGATAGATTATGTTAAATGGTTCTTTGATATTCCTTTAAATGGATCTTGCATTAAAAGAAATAAATCTTCACTTGATATTGATGCATACGATTATGCTAATTACTCGTTAGAGTATGCGAATTTTTGTGTGAATATAGTGCTCAATTACTATAGGAAGGACGCAAAAAGAAGTTTAGAAATTTTGTTTGAGGATGAAACCTGGCAAGTGGATTTGTTGCAGAATAAAATTACATCCAGTTTACATGGATTAATCTATCAACCAAGTGACTTTACGATTTTACAAACGTATAAATCACAAATGCAATATTTTATAGACTGTTTGATGAATAATCAAATGCCAATGAATACCTTTGAAGAATCACTTGAAACACTTAAAGTTTGCCTTATAAATGAATAGATTAGGAGATAAAATTATTATTGTTACTGGAGGAAGTGGACTTCTTGGCAAAGAAATAATTAAAAGTATTCTAAGCGAGGGAGGTTTTTGTATAAACGTCGATATCAGCAATGAAACTAAAGAAGATTTATCAACTTTAAAGTGTGATATTACAAATGAAGAATCTGTAACGAACTGCATTGAATTAATAATCCATAAATATGGAAAAATTGATGGTTTGGTAAACAATGCGTATCCCAGAACTGCAGATTGGGGAAATAAATTTGAAGATATAAAATATCAATCGTGGCAAAAAAATGTAGACTGGCAGTTGAATAGCTATTTCTACTTTACACAGCAGGTATGCAAATATATGGTTGAAAGGGAACTTGGTGCTATTGTTAACATGTCATCTGTTTATGGTATAGTTGGGCCTGATTTTACAGTGTACAACGGAACAACAATGACAATGCCTGCAGCTTATTCTGCTATAAAAGGAGGAATTGTTAATTTCTCCAGATATTTAGCTTCTTATTTTGGCCCAAAGAACATTAGGGTTAATACAGTTTCTCCAGGTGGGATTTTCGATAATCAAAACCCTATCTTTGTTGAAAATTATAACAAAAAAGTACCAATGAAAAGAATGGGAACTCCTGAAGACATATCGCCCGCAGTTGTTTTTCTTCTCTCTGACGAATCAAAATATGTCACAGGTCAGAATCTCGCCATAGATGGCGGATGGACAAGCATTTAGATATTAAATTATTACGAAATATAAATATGGGCAATAAAACAATTTTTTGGTGTAAAAACTGCTTGAATATGTCAACCAGACCAAGAATTACATTTGATGAAAAAGGTTGGTGCAATGCGTGCCAATGGATGGAAGAAAAAAAAGTAATGGACTGGAATCCGAGAGCAAAAGAGCTTGAAGATTTATTGGCAAAACATAAATCAACGAATGGGAATTTCGATTGTATTGTTCCGGTTAGTGGTGGGAAAGATGGTTCTTATGTTGCTTATACGTTAAAGCATAAGTATGGTATGAATCCATTGGCCATAACTGTTAGGCCTGCCTTATCTTTAGAAATTGGTGATCAAAATTTAAGTAATTTTATTCATTCGGGCTATAATCACATTCACTTAACACCAAATCCTATTGTTTTAAATCGTTTAAATAAATATGGATTTATTGAAAAAGGATTTCCTTATTATGGTTGGTTAATTGCTATTATGACCGCGGTAATAAAGACTGCAACAAATTTTAAAATCCCATTGTTAGTATATGGAGAAGATGGTGAAATAGAATATGGAGGTTCTACTGAAAGCAAGAACAAGCCTTTATATGATATTAATTATATGAAGCGTGTTTATCTAGAAGGTGGACACGATAAAGTATTTGAAAGAATAATGCAGGACGGCGATATTTCAGAAGCAGATTTGTCATTCTTTAAATTTCCTACAGATGAAGAAATATCAGAAGTTGGCTTATCGTTTACACATTGGTCTTATTTTGAGCCTTGGGATTCTTATCGTAATTATGTCGTTGCAAAAGAACACTGTGGTTTAATTGAGAAAGATGAAGGTAATTTAGATACTTTTACTAATTTCTCTCAAAATGACCAGGCATTATATGCACTTCACGCCTATTTAATGTATCTTAAATTTGGTTTTGGACGAGCAACTCAAGATGCCGGGATTGAGATCCGTAGGGGGTCTATGACTAGAGATCAGGCACTTAATTTAGTTAAGATGTATGATAATGCTTACCCACGCGATTTGATCGATACTTATTTAGATTATTATAAAATGACTAAAGAAGAATTTGATGCTGTTTTGGATAAATATGCAAATAAAGAGTTATTTGAGAAAATAGATGGGGTATGGGAACCAAAATTTATCCCAGGTGAGGATTTTGTGTTATGAAACTTGTAATTGTCGATTATGGAATGGGAAATATTAAATCTATTTCTAGTTCTTTAAGTTTCCTTGGAGTTGAAGATGTTTTATTATCAGCCAATTTCGACATTATGAAAAGTGCTGATAAATTAATTTTACCAGGCGTAGGCTCTTTTGGTAAGGCAATGCAACGTATTAAGGAAAAACAGATTGATAAATACTTAAATGATTTAGTAAATATAAATAAAAAGCCAATTTTGGGAATCTGTTTGGGAATGCAATTATTTGGGAATTCAAGCGATGAGGATGGCTTTAACGACGGGTTGGCTTTGGTAGATACAAAAGTTACCAAGTTTCATGAAACGGGCTTAAAAATACCACATGTTGGATTTAATCAGGTTGAAGTTTGTGAAAAGTCTCGGTTATTTGATGGATTAAGTATATTGCCGGATTTTTATTTTACTCACAGCTACAAGATGACTGGCGATGCTGATATTAATTCTTCATATTGTACTTATGGGGATAAATTTATTGCTGGCTTCGAAAAAGATAATATAGCTGGTGTGCAATTTCACCCAGAATTAAGCCAAACCAATGGGCTTAAGCTTTTGAAAAACTTTATTGAGAAATTTTAATGTTAAGAAAGAGAATAATTTTCACTTTGATATATAGTGATGGATATTTCATGCAAAGTAGAAATTTCCGTTTGCAAAAAGTTGGAAACGTCAATTGGCTCGAACGTAACTATAAATTTCAAAAAATTGCATTTTCTTTAGATGAACTAATTGTCTTAGATGCCACAAAAGGTGAAAAATCAATATCTGATTTTGCTAAAACAGTTACTAGTCTTGTTAATGATGTTTTTATTCCAATAGCTGCAGGCGGAGGAATCCGTTCTATTGGTGATGCAGAACTTATGTTTAATAGCGGTGCGGATAAAATCGTGTTGAACAGTGTTCTTACCGAAAACCCCGAATTGGTTACTGAGATTGTCAAAACTTATGGCTCTCAAAGTGTGGTTGCATCAATAGACTATAAAACGGTTAATGGTATCGACGAAGTTTATATTAAGGATGGCACCCAAAAAATCAGTTTATCTTTAACTGATTACATTAAATATTTAGAAGATCTCAATATTGGTGAAATCTACTTGAACTCCATAGATAAAGATGGAACCGGTTTTGGTTATGATTTTGATAATATTATCAAATTGCAGGATCAAATCAATCTTCCGCTTATCATAGCTGGGGGAGCAGGGAATGAAAAGCATCTTATTGACGGCTTAAAACTTCAAGGAGTTAGTGCTGTAGCGACAGCTAATCTTTTTAATTTTATTGGAGACGGTTTACCCATTGCAAGAAAACATATAATAAGTTCGGGAGAAAATATAGCTCAATGGGATGTTATTAGTTGATATATATAGGAAAATTAAATTTTGTATCGGAGCTGATCGCATTGGTCCGGATATTCCGTTTACGCACTGGATGCTTCATTACCAAAATAGAATGCTTAAGCTGTGTAGAAAAAAGTTTAGAAAATTTTCCGATACAGCTCAGTTTAGGGCTGGAGCTTATGCTGTTGGGTGTTCTAAAATAGAAATTGGTAAAAGAGTAATTATAAGGCCTAATACAATGCTTTTTGGTGATACCGTCATAGAAATGGATTGCTCAATTCGAATTGAGGATGATGTCATGATAGGTGCGGGAGTACATATATATGTAAATAATCATAAATTTGATGATCCCGTAGTTTCGCTAATTGATCAAGGCTATTACCCTGATGAGGCCGTTACATTGAAAAAAGGCTGTTGGATTGGTGCCAATGCAATCATTTTACCAGGAGTAACAATTGGTGAAAACTCGGTTATAGGAGCAGGTTCTATCGTTACCAAATCAATCCCAGACAGAGTTGTAGCTGTGGGTAGCCCAGCTAAAATAATTAGAAATATAAAAAATGAAGTTTAAGAAGATTGTATACGTTGGTTATTTTCCTTTAACAAACGTTATATATAATGATTATTACTTTGAAGCGCTTTTGCAGAATAATATTTTAGTAGAATATTTAGACGTAACTGCACTTTTCTTTAATGTAGATCTAATAAATGAATTTTCTTATAAGGATACGGTTAAAATTTCTTCCTACAAGGATTTGGAAAAATATTTGATCGGGCAGGATAATTCTCAAAATTTATATATATCATTTATAGGTTATGAATGGAGAGTTGTTAAGCTATTCAGAATTTTTACGAAACACAAATTATTTACAGGTGTTTTTGGCAGGGGTGCATTCCCGAATATTTATGACTCTACGGTAACCAAATATATTTTTAATATCAAAAATTTTGGCCTGAATCGCTTGAGCATAATGGTAAAAAATCGGCTGGCAAGATTGTTTAAAATTTATGGTTATGTAAAAACTTACAATTATATTTTTAGAGCCGGTTCAGATGGTCATATTGCATTTGGTTATGGTAATGATATAGATTTATTGAACGCAGAAATTATTAACGTTAACACTATTGATTATGATAAGTTTCTAATTGAAAGAGAAAAAAAAGAGGCGTTCAAAGATGACTATGCTGTTTTTTTGGACCAATATTTTCCATATCATCCAGATACTATCTACTTTAATATAAAAACAGTTGAAGCAAATAGATATTATAGCGAATTAAATGCCTTTTTTGAGAAATTTGAAAAAAGAACCAATAAAAGGGTTATTATAGCCGCTCATCCCAAAGCAGCTAAATATAATACGGAAAACCCATTCAATGGTAGAGAAATTATATTTTATAAACCAAATGAGTTAGTGAAAAATGCTTCTTTAGTTTTAACTCATAATAGTACCGCTGTTTGCTTTCCTATTTGTTACAAAAAGAAACTTATTCTTTTGACCAATGAATATTTAGAGGAAACTTTTCTTGATTATAAATTATCTTTAAATGCAATAAAGAATGCATCAGGATGTGCCATAATATCTATGGATTCTGAAGAATTGAATATTCCTACAGGAATAAATGAAGATTTATATATGGATTATAGTTATAAGTATTTAACGTCAGAAGCAAGTGAGTTCGAATTATCTCAGAATATATTTTTAGACTTTATAGCAAATAAAAGGTAATAATTCAAACTATGAATTTATGGATTTGGTTCGTTCGGACATTTCCTTCTGTTTTTGGAGGTGTACGTTTAAGAAAGTTTTATTATTCCAGGTTTTGGGGACATTCTGATTTTGTTATCCCCGATCATGTGACTATTGATAATATAAAGAATATTAAAATTGGTCATTTTTTTAGAGTTTGTCCTGATGTTAAAATTTTTACTGAAAATGGGGCTTCAATTGTGTTTGGAGATAATTTTTTCGCCAATTATAACTGCTTTTTTAGTGCCAACCAAGAAGATATTATAATTGGAAATGATTGTCTTTTAGGACCAGATGTTTTGATCATAAATAGTAATCATGATACAAAAACAGACATCTTGATAAGAGAACAACCTAACGTTGCAAAAAAAATAGCAATTGGTAACAATGTTTGGATTGGTGCAAAAAGTATTATTTTACCTGGAGTCATAATCGGAGATAATGCGGTAATTGCAGCTGGTGCTGTTGTTAATAAGGATGTTGAAGCAAATACTTTGGTAGCTGGAGTACCTGCAAAATTCATTAAAAAGCTAAACTAAAACCCATACAAAAGAATCTAAATTCAATGCAACAATCCTACACAAAAAATTATCTTAAAATTTATCTTTGGCAAGGAGTCTCCTTAGTATTGAATTTTCTCTCCATGTTTGTGGTAATCCCTTATCTTACTTCTAATCCAACAGTTTATGGGATTTACTCGGTATGTATATCTTTTTCGATATTTCTAGCTTATGCTGATCTGGGATTTATGGGCGCTGGGCAAAAATATGCAGCTGAATCTTTTGCTAAAGGTGATAGGGATGGAGAGATTAAAACAATAGGGTTCACTAATTTTGTTTTATTGGTTTTTTTGATTTTGTTTTCCATTGTTTTTATTTTTCTAAGTCTTCAGCCAGAGCTATTAGTTAAAGGAATAAAAACTATTGAGCAAAGGCATGTTGCATCTTCGCTATTATTAATACTTGCAATTTTTACCCCTACAACTTTGTTGCAGCGCTTATTGCAAATGATTTTTGGTGTAAGGATGGAAGATTTTGTAATTCAGCGTACTAATATTTTAGGAAGTATTATTAGGATATCATCGGTACTGTGGTTTTTTAGGGAAGGTAAGTACGATATTATTGGCTACTTTTTATTCACTCAGGTAGTTAATTTAATTGCGGCATTAATTACTTTACAAATTGCTCGGAGCAGATATAATTATAATTTTAAAAAATTATTTTTATCTATTAGTTTTAATAAAGCTGTCTTTGAAAAGATAAAAGGTTTAGCATTTGCCAGTTTATTTGTCACTATCTCCTGGATATTATACTACGAGCTAGATACTGTAGCCATCGGTAAACTATTAGGAGCTGATCAAGTGGCAGTTTATGCTATCGGACTAACGGTTCTTACTTTTTTTAGGAGTATTTTAGGGATTCTTTTTTCACCTTTTAATGTGAGGTTCAATCATTTTGTAGGTAGTGAAGAAGAGGAAAGTTTAAAATCCTTTTATTTACAGGTGGTCTCAATTCTAGCTCCCGTAGTTATATTTCCTATTATTGCAATTGCTATTTTTGCCAAACCAATTGTTGTGACATGGGTTGGTGCTGGTTATTATAATTCAATATCAATAGTTCAGTTTTTAGTCTTTTGCAATGTTTTTGCCTTTATCACTTATCCAACTAACTTTATGTTGATTGCAAAAGAACGTCAAAAAGAACTATATTTTATCAATACCCTACTTCCAATTATTTTTTGGATAGGGATAATTGTCACAATAGGTATGTGGGGCGCAAACTCATTTGCAATATTCAAATTAATTGCATTTTTGTTTTCTGCCATAGTTTTGTACAAACTTATGATAGGTTATCTCAAGCTTAATTTATTGGATTCAATAAAAAAGATTTTTAGCCCTATATTTTTGCCTGTTTTATTCTTGACGTTAACTTCATTTGCCATTAGGAATTATCTGCCACAGGAAAAGTCTAAACTTTATTTATTGATTGTTGCTGCAGTAATTGGTATATTAATATTAGGATCTTTTGTCGTACTGTATTTAACATCTCAAAACTGGAAAAATCAATTGAACAAAACAGTAAAACAACTCAGAAGTAAATAATTTAGGAAAGTTAAGGGTAAGAAATGAAAAATAAGGGTAAGCAAAGCATACTAATTTTTACTGATTGTTATATATATGGAGGAAGTGAAAAGTTAATGGCCTTCTTATTAAAAAATGAGATTTTAAATAGGGATTTTAAACTTCTCTATAGCTATAGAAAGCATAGAGAATACGAGATCGGATTGAAAAATGAAGGTTTGTTTGATCGAGAAAATAACTTCCCTCTAACTTTATTATCTAATAATACACTGTTTTACAAAATAAATTGTCTTAAAATCTCTAAATATTTAAAAGGAGTAATTAAAGTTCCGTTTTTTCTACTTTCAAAGTTCAAAATTTATTTTCTATGGAATTTGGTTAGATTTATTTTGTTATTACGTAGAAATAAACCAGATATAATTCATGTTAATAATGGAGGATATCCAGCCGCAAGTAGCTGCAGTGTAATCGTTTTAGCTAATTATTTGACAATTAAGGCAAAAGTTGTTTACCAGGTAAATAATCAAGCATTGGATCGCAAAAGTTATTTTGAAAAGATTTATGATAAATTTATCGATAGGCATGTAAACTGTTTCATCAATGCTTCCATTAGGGCAAAACAACGGTTGGTAGAAGCACGAAATTTTAATCCTAATAAAATATTTTTAGTTAATAACTGTGCTCCATTGCCAGCAATTAAAAATAATCGGGAAGAAATTTTAACGGAATTGAATATTCCGTTGGATAGTTTTCTTATTGTTCAGGTTGCTTTTTTGTCCGAAAGAAAGGGGCAAAAATATTTAATAGACGCTCTCTGTAATTTGTTTAGGAATGGATTACTTTCAACAAAAAAGGTATATTGCGCTTTTGTTGGGAACGGCGAGCAAGAAGATTATTTGAGAGATTACATTAATGAGCTGGGCCTTGCTTCAAATGTTTTTATTTTAGGGTACAAAAATAACAGTGAAGATTATATAGCTGCTAGCGATTTATTTTTATTGCCATCCATTAAAGATGAAGATATGCCATTAGTTTTACTATCAGCATTGGGATACGGGAAGCCTATTGTGGCGACTGATTTTGCAGGGATTTCTCAGGTACTGAATGCGAATGTTAACGGTGTTTTAATACCAAATGATATGTTAACTTTTGTTGATAATTTATCAAATGAAATCTTTCGATTGTACAGTAATAAAGATTTGAGGACTTCATTAGGTATTAATGCAAAAGGGACCTATGTAAATTATAATCCTGAGAGTTATGGATTGAAATTGAAACAAATTTATGATCAACTTCATGACAGCTAAAGACACAATTTTATTACTCGGGGGCTCCGGTTTTATTGGCAGGAATATTATCGATTTTGTCATCAATAATGAAGAATCTTTAAATCATAAAATAGTTGTTTTATCAAGAGATTTTCAAAATGAAAAGATTGATGGTGTAGAGTATGTTTCGGGCGATTACGGAGACAAGAACATATTAATTCGACTGTTTTCAAAATGGAATTTTACGAGGGTCTTTCATTGTGCTACATCAACAACTCCGCTATCCTCAAATAATAACATATTGTCTGATATCAACGGTAATTTAATAGCTACAATTGGATTATTAGATGTTATGAAAGATTTTGGCTGTTTTTCTATACTTTACCTTTCATCTGGAGGAGCAGTATATGGAGATAAAAATTTAGAAGCGGTTTCTGAACAGACAGTTTGTAGTCCAGTAAGTTCTTATGGGGTGATTAAGCTTACGATTGAAAATTTTTTGCGATTGTATCAAAAGCAATTTGGTATTAATTACTTGATTTTGAGAGTTTCAAACCCATTTGGGAAATTCCATTTGTCGGAAAAACAGGGCGTTATCAATATTGCTGTAAGAAGAGCTTTAAATAACGAAACAATTGAGGTTTGGGGAGATGGGAACCAATCTAAAGACTATATTTTTGTTGACGATTTAGTGAAAATAATTTTTCGTCTCTTAAAGCTTGGTATTGTTAATGAGATAATAAATATTGGTTCTGGCCAAGCTTATCAATTGAATAATATATTGAGCATTATAAAAATATATTTTCCTACACTGCACATCAATTATATTGAGTCTAAATCAACCGATGTTAAAGATTTCTGTTTAGACATTTCATTAATGCGATCGCTAGTAAATTTTAAATTCACTGAGTTCGAAGAGGCGATTCAGAGGACCGTTTTTTGGGAAAAATCAAGATTAGGATTGATTTAATTAAACATATTATAACTAGATACAATAAAAATATGAAAACAGTAATATTATGCGGAGGATACGGTACTCGCATCCGTGATGTAGCTGATGACATTCCAAAACCGATGATTCCTGTCGGAGGGAAACCAATTATTTGGCATATCATGAAAACATATGCCCATTATGGTTATGCTGATTTTGTCTTATGCATGGGATATAAAAGTGAAGTAATTAAAGATTTTTTTATTAATTATGAACTTAGAAGTTCTGATGTTACGATTAGATTGGGTAAAAAATCGGAGCAAATAATTTCAGAGGCGAACCACGAAGAAGATGGTTGGGAAATAACCCTAGCTGAAACTGGTATAAAAGCAATGACAGGTGCGAGGGTAAAAAGGATAAAAAAATATATAGGGAATGATCCTTATTTTATGTTAACCTATGGTGACGGTGTAGGTGATATTGATATAGAGTCTCTGGTAGCATTCCATAAGTCGCATGGCAAAATGGTTACCCTAACCGGAGTAAGACCTCCTGGAAGATTTGGTGAATTAGGCATTGCTGATGATGGTTCTACAATTACCGGTTTCAATGAAAAACCGCAAGCAAGTGGTGGATGGATTAATGGTGGTTATTTTGTTTGCAATAATGAGTTTTTAGACATTTTGAGTGATGCAGAAGACTTAGTGCTCGAACAAGAGCCAATGAAAAAGCTGGTAGAATTAGGAGAATTGAAAGTTTACGAGCATGATAGCTTTTGGCAACCTATGGACACTTCAAGAGAATACACTTTATTAAATGAACTTTATAACAACAATCAGGCGCCATGGGTGAAATGGGAAAAAAAATAATTTTTGGAGATGTTTATCGTAACAAAAAAGTATTAGTTACAGGTAATACTGGATTTAAAGGCTCTTGGCTATGTAGCTGGCTGATTTCTTTAGGCGCAGATGTTTACGGAATATCTAAAGATATTCCATCTAATCCATCAATGTTTCTCGAGTTAGGATTAGCAGACAAGATGACTCATTATGTAGCCGATGTTCGCGATTTTGAAAGTATTGAAAAAATTGTTAATGAGGTGGCTCCTGATTTTTTATTCCATCTGGCAGCACAAGCAATCGTGTCATTTTCTTACAGCGAGCCATTAGACACTATTTCTAGCAATGTGATGGGAACCGCTAATATACTTGAGGTACTAAGAAAGTATGATAAGAATTGTACAGGAATCATTATCACAAGTGATAAGTGTTATGATAATGTGGAATGGATTTATGGATATAAAGAGACAGATGCCGTTGGTGGGAAAGATATCTATAGTGGAAGTAAGGGAGCAGCGGAATTGATGTTTAAATCCTACTATCATTCATTTTTCAAAAAAGATGGGGTAAATGTACGAATTGCCTCAGCCCGTGCTGGAAATGTTATAGGAGGTGGTGATTGGGCATTAGATAGAATAATACCCGATTGTATGCGTTCTTGGAGTGTGGGAAAAGTTGTTGAAATTAGGAGTCCAAAGGCAACTCGCCCATGGCAACATGTTTTGGAGCCATTAAGTGGCTATCTTCAACTAGGTGAACGACTACATAAAGATCATTCATTAAATGGAGAAAGTTTCAATTTTGGGCCTAAGTCTGAATACAACCACTCTGTTCAGGAAATATTGGAAGATATGTCGGTACGTTGGCATTTTGAAAACTCAAAGGATGCTTATATAGTAACTGGAGATATTAAATTCTATGAAGCTGGGTTGCTAAAGCTAAATTGTGATAAAGCTCTGTTTCATTTTAAATGGAAACCAACGCTTAATTATAAAACTTTGATTGAGTTTACGAGCGATTGGTACTATGAGTTTTATAAAAATAAAGGCGATATGTTTACTTATACCAAGGCACAAATTGAGGCATACGAAGATTTAGCTTTAGCCGAAGAAATAGCATGGACAAGATAAATGTAGAGGGAGTTTTATTAACTTCATTAAAAAAAATACATCATCCTAAAGGAGATGTATTTCACGGAATGAAAAAATCGGATGCAGGATTTTCTGGTTTTGGTGAAGCTTATTTTTCTACGATAAACTACAAGGACGCCAAACCATGGAAGAAACATTTAAGAATGACTCTTAATTTTGTTGTTCCCGTCGGCACAATTCGTTTTGTGATATATGATGATAGAGAAGAGAGTATTACAAAGGGTAATTTTTATGATGTAATACTGGGTGTGAATAATTATCAGAGAATTACTATTCCACCCAATGTTTGGGTTGCATTCTATGGTGAAGGCGAAGTTTATAATTTGTTGCTAAATTTAGCAAATATGGAACACGATCCTTCAGAAGTTGAACGCAAAGATGAGTTGCATGAAATTGAATACAAATGGTAAATAAAAAAGTGCTGGTAACAGGTGGCAGTGGCTATATTGGTGCACGGCTATGTTTACATTTAGCACTTCAAGGATATGCGGTAACGCCTGTTTGCTACTCAAAATTACCATCAGATAATGATTGGATAGCAAAAATGGAAAGAGTTGCTATAGGTGATATTAGGGATGAAAATTTTATTTATCAACTTGCTGAGGAAGATTTTTATGCCATTATACATTTAGTCTCTCTTGATCATCATCAGTCTAATGGCTCTCCTTCATTTGTGAGTTCAGTTAATATAACTCCGGTATGGAGCTTACTTGATATTTTTTCAAAAAAAGGATTATCTAAGTTTTTGTATTTTTCAACTATGCAGGTTTATGGTGCTATACAAAATGAGGTTGTTACGGAATTAGAATGTACTAAAACACTAAATGCATATGCACTTACTCACAATATCGGAGAAGTTATCTGTGAACATTATAATAGAGTTTCGGATGTCGAGTGCAAGATAATTCGCCTATCTAATAGCTATGGCGCTCCGATATTTGATGATAGTAACTGTTGGTGGTTAGTGATAAATGATCTTTGCCGAATGGCTATTTTGGAAAAAAAGATCATTCTTCAATCTGATGGTTCGCCATTGCGTGATTTTATTCATGGATGGGATATTTGTGGTGCTGTTGAAGCAATACTCGAAACAGATTCCAATCACACAGTTTATAACCTTAGTTCTGGATTAACTTTATCGATAATGGAAATTGCTTTTAAGATACGGCAGGTCTACTTTGAAAGGTACCACACTGCATTAGAAATAACATCCGTGGCATCAGATAAAAAAATGAAACCAATATCTTATAAAATGGATAACAGTAGGCTTCTTAGCATCGGCTTCACCATTCAATGGTCGCTAGAAGATGGAATTAAAGAACTTTTTGATAGTTTGGAACGAAATGAAAGATAATTCAATTGTATTATTTTCGATTATAGTACCAACTTATAATCGATCTTCTGATTTAGTACGTTGTTTAGATTCATTAGCGGCTCAAACGTATACTAACTTTGAAGTTATTGTATGCGACAACGCCTCAACCGATAATACAAAAGAGGTAGTTGATAAATATAAATCGGTATTAGATATAAAATATATTTATTTGACCACAAATTCAGGAGGACCTGCACGGCCAAGAAACATTGCGGCATCCAGTGCGATAGGAGAATGGGTTTGCTTTTTAGATTCTGACGATTGGTATAAGAGCGATAAATTAGATTTTATATCAAAACTGAATTTAGAGGAAATTGATTTTATTTATCATGATTTAGATATTATTCAAAATGGGATGGTTGTAAAAAAGATGAAGTCGAGGGATTTGGATAAAAAAGATTCATACCATGATTTACTATATGGCAGCTACGGCATTCCTACATCATCTGTATGTGTGCGTAAATCTATTTTCACAGAGTCAATTGGATTTTCAGAAAAGAAAGAATTAATTGGTTTGGAAGATTATTACTTATGGATTGAACTAGCTAAAACAGGAATACGCTTTAAATATATCTCTATAGCGCTGGGATATTATTTTTTGGGAAGTTCAAATCTTTCTTTAAATGATAATAGCCGGATCAATAGATATAAATTTTTGTTCCAAACCTATATTGATTCGGAAAAAGATGAAAAAAATAAAAAAAAGATAAATGCAACATTAAATTACCATATCGGATGGATTTATTTTAACAAATCGCAAATTAAAGAAGGAATTCGCCCGATATCATATGCATTTTATTATGGTTCTTTAGCTATTAAATTTGGCGTTATAAGAATCATATCAAAAAGTTTATTAAGTATTTTAAAATAATAAATTCTTTGTTCTTTCATTTGGTGTGATAGAAAAATATATAGATGAAAAAAGCGGTTATTGCGATTATTTGGTATGTTCTTATTTTACACGTATTTATTCCGTGTGTCTATTACCTATTTATGGGGTTTACTCCTGTGTATTCGGATTTAGTAGACTATCCATCCCTATATAAATCTATCTTGTTAATTGCAAGTTCTTTACTATTAAGTGTTTTTGTATTGAAAATTACTACAAAAAAAGATTTTGTGGTAAAACCAATTGTTGATGGCAGACCAATTAATTTTTTATATTACTTTTCTATTTTATTCAAATTATTGGTATTTTATCTAAGTGGTGGATTTCAGTCGCTGGTAAATGGAGATTCTACAGGATCACTGACAAATTATGTATCACTTTTTTTAAATCCTTTTACATTATTACTATTATTATTATTTGTTCAAAAAAAGAGGTCTAGTGTTATTAAGGCGATATTTTTTTATGTCGCTTACATTACGCTATCCGGTAGTAGAAGTGGTATAATTTCTATATTTTTTGTCTTTTTTATTGGCATGGCCTTTGAAGGGTTTAAGCATTACAAAAGTAAGCTGCAAAATTTTTTAAAATATGGGCTGTTGATTGCACCTATTTTATTCGTTTATGCAACTTTATCCCGTGGTATAACTGAACTAGTTGGTTTTGATTTTATTATGAATCAAATTGTGGGAAGGATGTCAACACTTGAAACATCTATGCTTCCCTTATATCATGAGAGTCATAGTTTGGATTTAAGTTTATTTTATTCTAAATATGATTTTTGGCATCAATTGAAACTATGTATTGATGCATTGTTGCCGGGTCAGATATTTGAATTTGATGTGATGCCCAATAATTATTACAGGGCAATGTTTATGGGCTTTTCAGAATCTTTCGTAAGGGAGAACTATATGTCCGTAAATTTTACGTTGCCAATTTACTTATACTTAAAGTACGGTTATTTTGGGGTTTTATTTACAATATTTTATATTACAGGATTTTATAGGTTATTGATTTTTTTTAAAAATAAACCTTTTGTAATAATTATACTATTATCAACTTTCTATGATTTGATCTATTTCTTTGACTGGGTAATGGTATTTACACAGCTGTACAGTTCTTTATTGACTATTCTTTTCGTCAAAGGATTTATTGTTTTCTATAAAGCAATGAAACAGAGTTTTGTATTTAAAAAGGTATAAACTGAATAGATTGAAAAGTAAAATATCTAGTATAATAAATTTGACTATATAAAATGTTGATCTCTGTAGTAATTCCGGTGTATAATTCTGAAAAAACTATTAAAGTTTGTATTGATTCAATTTTGAATCAAACCTATACAGGTGCAATTGAAATAATAATTATAAATGATGGTTCAAAAGATAATTCTCAAAAAATAATTGAACAGATTATCGAAAGCAATGTTGGGCCTATGACCATCCAATTAACAAATAAAATTAATGCTGGTGTTTCTCGGGCTAGAAATACAGGGATGAAATTAGCTAAAGGCGATTGGATTGCATTTTTGGATTCTGATGATGAATGGGCAAGCAATAAAATTGAGCGACAAATGAAATTTATTACTGAAAATCAGGATATTTCATTTATAGGATGTAATAGAAATAATGAGCATTTTCTTCGTTTTTTTTGGATTAAATTTTCTCATTTGACTAGAATCACTGCGAGAATGCTTCTCTATAAAAATTTCTTTGCAACACCTACAGTTATGATTAAAAAAAATGTCATGGATAATGTAGGCTTATTTAGTGAAAATCAAGATTATTGTGAAGATGCTAATTATTGGATAAGAATTGCGTCAGCTGGCTTTAAATGTTTCCTTTTGAACGAAAGTTTGGTTACTACTGGAGATGGAAAGCCCCATTTTGGCCATGTCGGACTTTCATCTAATCTTGGAGAAATGGCTATCGGTGATTTGCAAAATATGAGGTTAGGATATCAATTAAAAGTTGTGAAACTACTAGAATTTGTTTTCCTTTTTTGTTATTCAAGAGTTAAATATATAAGAAGGTTATTAATTGTGAAACTAGGTAGATAGTATGAAGGTAACAGCAAGCATAGTTCTGTATCAAAATAATGTTATAGAAATAAGTAAAGCAATCTCAAGTATTTTTAGCTATCAGCCTAATAATATAATTTTATTTTTGATTGATAACTCTCCTACTGATGCATTAATCCATCTAAAGCATAATTTTCAAGATATCATATACATTCATAATCCTTCTAATCCGGGCTTTGGCTCTGCGCATAATCTCGCTATTCAGCAAGCAATCTCTGCAGGCTCAAATCATCACTTCATAATTAATCCTGATATTTATTTTGATGAAAATGTAATTTTTCCAATGGTGAAATATATGCAAGAAAATGATCGTGTTGGAATGATGATGCCGCGAGTTTTAAACGAAGATAATACTGTCCAGGATCTGCCAAAGTTACTGCCAAAACCCCTGCACATTTTATGGCGTAAGTTAAAAAAGCCTAACAAAGCATATCTTAAATTTATAAATAACTATGAGCTGAGGTTTGTACCAAAAGATTTAGTTTATAATGCCCCTGTACTTTCTGGTTGTTTTACATTGTTAAATTTAAAAGCAATTAAAGATGTTGGAATGTATGATGATCGATACTTTATGTATTTTGAGGACTGGGACCTATCCAGAAGAATGCATCAGAAATATAAAACTATATATTTTCCTAAAGTATCGGTTTATCATGGATATGAATCCGGAGCAAACAAAAGCAAAAAATTATTTATAATTTTTATAAAATCTGCAGTTGCTTACTTCAATAAATGGGGTTGGTTTTTTGATAGTGAAAGAGAAAAAATTAATAACGAAGCCTTATCCCAATTTAAATGATTAAAGTTCTAATAACGGGAGCTACCGGTTTTGTCGGTAAAAATTTAAGTCCTTACCTCAGTAAATTAGAAATGCAAGTGGAGCATTTCAAGCGGTCTGAGTTAATTTCTAATCAAATTATCAGAGATAAAGCAGCTATTGTTCATCTCGCTGGAAAGGCACATGATTTAAAAAATTTTTCAAATCCTGAGGAATATTATCAGGTTAACTTTGAACTTACAAAAAAACTCTACGATGAATTTTTAAAATCTGATTGCCGAAAATTTATTTTTATTAGTTCGGTAAAAGCTGCAGCTGATCAAGTTGATGGAGTTTTGACCGAAGAAGTTCTACCAGCTCCGATAACTCATTACGGCAGATCCAAGCTTATGGCCGAAAAATATATACAGGGCCAGCCATTGCCTGAAGGAAAGTCGTATTACATCCTTCGCCCCTGTATGATTCATGGTCCTGGTAATAAGGGGAATTTAAATTTACTATATAAATTTGTTCAAAAAGGAATCCCTTACCCTTTAGCCTCATTTAAAAATAAACGCTCATTCTTAAGTGTTGAGAATTTGTGTTTTGTAATTGCGAACTTACTCAAGAAAGATATTCCTTCTGGAATATATAACATCGCAGATGATGATGCTTTATCAACTAATGAGGTTGTAGGTATTTTAGCACAATCATTGAATAGAGAATCTAAACTATGGGCAATTTCACCGGGAATAATTAGAGGATTAGCTAAAGTTGGTGACCTTTTAAAGTTACCGTTGAATTCTGAACGTTTAAGTAAGTTAACAGAGAATTATTTGGTAAGCAATAATAAAATAAAAAAAGCGATAGGGGGCCATTTGCCTCTCAAAACGAATGAAGGATTAAGGATTACAGCAAAATCCTTCAGTAACACCTAACTGCATTTTGACTATTATTAACTTTAATTTAAATCCTTTATCCAATAATCCAATGGCACCGATTTTTATTTTAATTATTCTAATTGGCCTGTTTGCTCTGGAAATTTTCTACTTTAAAATAGCCGATCATTTCAATATCATAGATAAACCCAATCACAGAAGTTCTCATACAACAGTAACTATCCGCGGAGGAGGAATTATTTTTACACTGGCAGCGCTAATTTTTTTCTTCACTTTTGGATTTCAATATACCTATTTTATTCTGGGTTTATTTCTAATCAGTTTAATCAGTTTTTTAGATGATATTTTCACTCTAAACAACAAATTAAGATTAAGTATCCATCTTTTATCTGTTTTGCTCATGTTTTACCAATGGAATCTATTTAGTTTAAGCTGGTATTGGATTCCTATTGCATTAATTTTTGTGATCGGAACCATTAATGCCTATAACTTTATGGATGGTATAAACGGAATTACAGGAGGATATAGCTTATTGGCAATTGCAACTTTATATTATATTAACGAACAGGTTACCTCATTTACTTCATCTGATTTATTAATTACTGTTGGCTTGTCGTTACTCGTATTCAATTTTTTTAATTTCAGAAAAAAAGCTAAGTGTTTTGCCGGTGATGTAGGAAGTGTGAGCATCGCTTTCATTATTGTTTTTCTCATAGGGCAGCTGGTGATCCAAACGCAGAATTTTAATTACATCCTATTATTATTGTTTTATGGATTAGACGCTGTAACCACAATTGTATTTAGGGTAATTAGAAAAGAGAATATTTTTGAAGCGCACAGAAGCCATTTTTATCAGTTTCTTTCCAATGAAAAAAAATGGCCTCATTTATTGGTGGTGAGCATTTATATCTTAATCCAATTGATCATCAATGTCCTTCTTATTTTATTTGTGGGAAAAGATTCGCTAACGGCATTGTTTTTGATTGTAACGTCGGGAATTATTTTCCTTATTGTCCGTTTTATGATGGAGGGGAAAGATAGATTGATAAAATCAGTAACAAATGAATGATTGGGTAGTTTATGGCGGCGGAGGCCATGCCAGGGTAATTGGCGATGCAATTACACTTAATAAAGGTCGGTTAATCACCTACTTTGATGATAATAAAGATTTGTCTTCCATTAACAATATTCCTGTTTTGCCATATCACGAAAGTGTTGAGCAACAGGCTAAGTTAATTATTGGAGTTGGTAACAATGAGGTACGCAGAAATATTGCTAAGTATATCGTGCACGAATTTGGCACCTTGATACATCCAAAGGCTATAATTGCGGATAATGTAGTTATAGGTGAAGGGAGTGTAATTCTAGCAGGCGCAGTAATTCAATCTGGCGTTATTATTGGCAAACATGTGATAGTTAATGCAAATGTAACTGTTGACCATGATGCCATTATTGAAGATTTTTGTTGTATTTATCCAAACTCGTATATAGGAGGCAGTGCTAAAATTGGGATGGGTACAAGTGTAGATGCCTGTAGTGCAATAGGCAGACTTAGCACTATTTCCCGCGCTTTTGAGCCTGATGAAGTTGTTGCATTACACTTGTATTAATCTTGTTATAATGCGTATCTTTACTAAAATTTAGCCTATTGTATTTTGTTTACACAAATTAATATTGTTCCGCGCTGGGTCATTTTCTTATTAGATCTGACCATTTGCACCTGTTCTTTAATATTTGCTTATTCCCTTAAGCATAATTTAGATTTAACAGCAATAGAATTGCCTGAACTTGCGAGAAATCTCCTGATTATTGGTACCATTAATATTGCAGTTTTCTTTCATATTAGAACATTTACGGGTATCATCCGCTATACCAGTGCGCAGGATTCATTCCGTATTTTAATTGCCGTAGTAATTGGTAATGGTACTTTTTTCGTACTCAACCTAATTGCAATTACTTTCTTTCAATACCCTTTAATCTCTATTACGATATTAATTACCAATGGCCTAACCAGCTTTTTGTTTTTGATGACTTACCGGGTTTTGATTAAATATTTCTTTATTTATGTTAAAAACCTCAATCTCGATAAAAAGAAAGTAATCATATATGGCGCAGGCGAAGCCGGTTTGGCGACTAAAAGGACTTTTGATCATGACGGAAGTGTAAATAAAAATATTGTTGCTTTCGTAGATGATGACCAGAGAAAAATTGGCAAAACTATAGATGGTATTAAAATTTTAGATGCTGCAAATCTTGCCTATCTGATTGGTGAACATGAGTTAGATGAAATTATCTTTGCTTCTTACACTATTCCAGATGAAAAAAAGGATGAAATTGTTGATTTGTGCCTGGAGAATGATATTAAGGTTTTAAACATCCCTCCTCCTGATGTATGGACTAATGGACAGCTAAAGTCGACACAGATTCAGAAATTAAATATCGAGGATTTATTGAATAGAAAATCAATTAAAATTGATATTGATGGAATTGGACAGATGCTGGACAAAAAGCGGATCCTAATTACAGGTGCGGCAGGATCTATCGGTAGTGAGATTGTTCGTCAGCTTTCGAAATTTAATGTGGGACTGATTATTCTTTGCGATCAATCAGAAACTGCTTTGCATGAATTATACCTTGAGTTGGAGGAAACCAATAAGAGTAAAAATTTCCACGCTTTTATTGGCGATGTTCGTGATGAGCAGCGCATGGATAAGCTGTTTGAAACTTACAAGCCACATTACGTGTATCATGCGGCTGCCTATAAACATGTCCCTTTGATGGAAGATAATCCTGCGGAAGCCATTAAAGCTAATGTATTGGGGACTAAAACCATTGCGGATAAATCTGTTAAATATGGTGTTCAGAAATTTGTAATGATTTCTACTGATAAGGCTGTAAATCCGACCAATATTATGGGCGCCTCAAAACGCATTGCCGAAATCTATGTTCAATCACTTAACAATTCATTAAGTACAGATGGTTTTATTTTTAGCAACGGCTTACAATATATCAATGACCTGAATGTTAAACCGATCACTAAATTTATCACTACCCGTTTTGGAAACGTCTTAGGGTCTAATGGCTCTGTAATTCCTCGATTTAGACAGCAGATTGAAAAAGGTGGACCAGTTACCGTAACCCACCCGGAAATCACGCGTTATTTTATGACGATCCCTGAGGCTTGTCGTTTGGTACTCGAAGCAGGATGTATGGGGAAAGGTGGTGAAATCTTCGTTTTTGATATGGGTAAGTCGGTTAAGATTGTCGAATTGGCTAAAAAGATGATTAGACTGGCTGGTTTAGAACCTAATGTTGACGTTAAAATTGAATATTCAGGTTTACGTCCGGGAGAAAAATTATACGAAGAATTACTCAATGATAATGAAAATACTATGCCTACCCATCATGAGAAAATTATGATCGGTAAAGTAAGGGAATATATATTCGCAGATGTGGAGAAACAGATTTATGAGTTAATCTCATCTGCCAAATCGGATAATGATCGGCAGGTGGTAATGAATATGAAAAAACTGGTTCCGGAATTTAAAAGTAAAAATTCGATATTTGAAGAATTAGATAAGGTAATAAACGACTAAAATATGATTAAAAGAATCTTCTTAATGGCCTTCATGGCCATTTTTGCTTTAGCTGCTGATGCACAAAACCCTACTCCTAATCGTATTATTCCCTACGATTATCAATTTTATCAAAAATTAAGCCCTGCTGTTTACGATCAGCAATCTAAATTTCACTCTGCCATCAAGGGTTTCTATTCGGATGATAGTGCTTTACAAAAGCAGTATGATTCATTAATGAATGCCGGAACGGACAGTTTAAATAAAAGAAGCTGGGTGCATCGTAAATTATTCCAGGAACATCTTTTTGAATTTAAAAGTGATGACTATAATATCTACGCAGATTTTCTTCCTGATTTTCAGATAGGGAAAGATTTTAGCGGAAATAGGTCAACATGGTTAAATACACGTGGTTTCCAGGTTGGAGGTAACGTAGGAAAACAGTTTTCATTCTACCTGAATGGTTTTGAAAATCAAGGTAAATTTGTGGATTATGTAAACAACTTTATCGTCGCGAACCAGGTAGTACCTGGGCAGGGATATGGTAAATTGGGAGCAGATAAACAAGACTGGTCTTACGTTACAGCATTATTGTCATATACGCCAAATAAATATTTAAATTTTGCTTTAGGATATGATAAGAACTTCATAGGGGATGGTTATCGTTCGATGCTGTTATCAGATGTTTCTTCAAATTATTCTTTCTTTAGAGTAAGGGCAACTGTAGGTAGTGTGCAGTATCAAACCATATTTGCCTACATGCTCGATCCAGGGGCGCCAAAATTAGCGAGTGATAGAAGATTAGGAGACCGTGGGAAATGGATGGCAGCGCACTATGTAGATTGGAATGCAACGAAACGTTTTTCCGTTGGTTTTTTTCAGGCAGTTACTTGGGCTGATGCAGAGCCCGAAGGCAAACGTGGATTTGATTTTAATTATATCCACCCTTTTTTGTTTTTGCGCCCAGTTGAGAGTACGAATACCACCTCGCCGGATAAAATGCGTTTAGGAATTAACCTAAAATATGAACTCTTAGAAAAAACAGCATTATATGGGCAGTTCATGTTCGATGAATTTACGGCCAAAGAATTTTTTAAAGGAAATGGTTATTGGGCTAATAAATTTGCTGTTCAGTTTGGTGTACGCGGATCTGATCTATTTAAAGTACAGGGCTTAAATTATCTCGCTGAATTTAACACAGCCAGGCCATATACTTACGCGCACTTCGATAGAATTTCGAATTACGCCAATTACAATCAATCCTTAGCGCATCCACGTGGCGCAAACTTTAGAGAGTTTTTGGGGATTTTAAACTATAGCTACAAACGATTTGACCTTCAGGGACAAGCATTATATTCAAGATATGGCCTAGATCCTGCAGGCATGAATTATGGTGGTGATATTTTTAAGAGTTATGATACCAGATCTGTTCAATATGGTAGTCACATAGGGCAAGGCAAAGGCACAGACCTCTACTATGTAAAAGGGCAGGTTGCTTATTTACTTAATCCTAAATACAATTTAAGATTAGAAGTGGCAGGTACATATAGAAGAGAAAGTAACGAGTTGGGGATCAATAAAACGGGATTGTTAACTATTGGATTAAGAAGCTCATTTAGAAATATCTACCACGATTTTTAAAGATTTGCATTTCTTTATCCAGACTTTTTGCTGAGTTTGTCTCTGTTTAAAGATTGGTTAAATAAGAATCCAAAAAAATTAAGAACGGTTTTGGTAAATAGGATGGATTTTTTAAACGTTTTCATTACTATATTATTAAGGTTTGCTGGTATCAACACAAATATGATACCAGTAAACATAGTAACTTAAATACTGTTTGCCGATCAAAGTAGATTATGGGAACAATAAAATCGATTCTAGGCCTCCTTTTGTAGTTATGACATATATCAATACTTATTTTTGAGTAATTTGATTAAAATCATCATCAAAACTTAACCTTTTGATAATCTAAACATACAATTATCAAAGAAATTTGCTCTTTTAAGCTATCCAGCCATTGTATTCGTTGTTCTTTTTATTGCAACTTTCTTTACCGCTTCAATAATCGCACTTTTATCATAACCACATTCTGCCCAAAGCTCAGGTTGCTCCCCATGTTCTATAAACTGATCAGGAATACCTAAACGGACTACATTAGCATGATAGCCGTGATCGGCCATAAACTCTAATACAGCTGAGCCTACCCCTCCGGGCAAAGATCCATCTTCTACAGTAATTACATTCTTGTATTTAGCAAACACCTCATGTAATAATTGCTCATCTAAAGGCTTAACAAAACGTAAATCATAATGAGCCGGATAAAAGCCTTCGCTGTTTAATTCTGCTCTCGCTTCAACAGCAAAATTACCTACGTGGCCAATGGTTAATAGCGCTACATCTTCACCATCGCAAATTTTACGTCCTTTGCCAATCTCTAAAGCTTTGAATGGCCTTTTCCAATCAGGCATTACACCGTTGCCACGAGGATAACGAATTACAAATGGCCCAACATTTTCCTGTTGAGCAGTAAACATCAGGTTACGTAGTTCTTCTTCATTCATTGGAGAAGAAATTACTAAATTTGGGATGCAACGCATATAAGCAATATCGTAAGCACCATGATGGGTTGCCCCATCTGCACCTGCCATACCTGCCCTATCCAAACAAAAAACAACGTTTAGTTTTTGTATCGCCACATCATGGATTACCTGATCGTATGCTCTTTGCATAAAGCTTGAATAGATGTTGCAAAAAGGAACCAAGCCCTGTGTGGCTAAGCCAGCAGAGAAGGTTACCGCATGTTGTTCTGCAATACCCACATCAAAAGCACGTTTTGGCATAGCCTTCATCATAATATTTAATGATGATCCTGAAGGCATCGCAGGTGTAATACCTACTATTTTATCATTAGCCTCAGCCAGTTCTACCATGGTATGTCCGAAAACATCCTGGTATTTTGGTGGTTGTGGTTTATCTGGAATGCTTTTATTGATTTCACCCGTTATCTTATCAAAAAGACCTGGTGCATGCCATTTTGTTTGATCTTTTTCTGCAAGCGCAAAACCTTTACCCTTTACCGTAATACAGTGAAGAAGTTTAGGGCCTGGAATGGCAGATAAGTCTTTTATGGTTTGAGCCAAACGTTTTACATCGTGGCCATCAACAGGGCCGAAATACCTAAAATTTAAGGCCTCGAAAAGGTTACTTTGTTTAAGTAAAGTTCCTTTAATGCTCTTTTCTATTTTTTTAACATACTTATGTGCATTTGGACCTAATTTAGAAAGCCCGGCCAATACATGAGAAATATCATCACGGAAACGGTTATAAGATTTGGAAATCGTTATGCTGGTTAAATACTCTTTAAGTGCACCTACATTCGGATCGATAGACATGCAATTATCATTCAGAATAACCAGCACATTGCTGTTTTCAATTCCCGCGTGGTTTAATCCTTCAAAAGCCAAACCAGCAGTCATCGCACCATCACCAATAATGGCAACATGTTGTCTATCTGTTTCTCCTTTTAGCTGCGAAGCCACAGCCATACCTAAAGCGGCAGAAATAGAGGTAGAAGAGTGACCAACGCCAAAAGTATCGTACTCACTTTCTGAAATTTTTGGAAAGCCGCTGATGCCTCCATACACACGGTTGGTGTGGAATAAATCCCTGCGACCGGTTAAAATTTTATGTCCATATGCCTGGTGGCCTACATCCCAAACCAATTTATCGTATGGGGTATTCAATGCATAGTGTAAGGCAACCGTTAATTCGACAACACCTAAACTGGACGCAAAATGGCCTCCGTTAACACTAACTACATCAATAATATACTGTCGTAATTCCTGACTTATTTGTTCTAAGTCAGATTCGCTATATTGCTTTAAATCAGCAGGATAGTTGATTTTTGATAGCAGAGGGCCAGCTTTTACTTGCATTCGAAATTTTTGGTAAAAAACAAGATACAAAGTAAGGTATTTTTGTTTTAATATAGAAGAGAAAAATAGTGGTTTATTATTGAAGGTTAAGCGGTTAATGTTTAGTGCTTTAGGTTGCTATTGTAATAATGATGTCTATCTTTTTACATTGGGGTTAAATATCCTCCAGACTAAAATTTTTCACTATGTTTGTGCCTTCACATGCAGGCAGAGAATTTTGAGATAAAACTTCCAGTATTCGAAGGCCCCTTCGATTTGTTGTTGTTCTTTATTGAGCGCGACGAGCTGAGCATTCAGGACGTAGAGATTGCGAAGATTACAAATGACTTTTTGGCCTATATTCATCAACTCCTTGCCTTAAATGTAGAAATAGCCAGCGAATTTATTCTGGTTGCGGCAACCCTGATGCGCATTAAATCTAAAATGCTTTTGCCTAGGATTGAGGTTGATGAAGCTGGAAACGAAATCAATGCTGAACAAGACCTGATCGCGAGGCTTATTGCTTATAAACAGTTTAAATCTGCCGCAGAAGAAATGAAGGGTTTCGAAGAGGAACGTTTAAAACAGGATCATCGGGGAAACATTGCATTCGATTTAACCCTTGCTGCTGCATCTTCCTCTCATCAGGATGAACTTTTATCGCTGGATCTTTATAAACTTTTAACGGTTTATCACCGAACGATGCAGAAATATGAGCTGCGTAGCGAAGAAGTTAAACATACGGTGGTGCAATATCCTTACACCATTGAGCAGCAAAAACATTTTATTGCGAATCTGCTCGATATCAATAAACAGATCGATTTTGCCCTCGTACTCAAAAACTCAGAAAATAAGGTGCATTTCGTATATAATTTCCTGGCTATTTTAGAAATGTTGCAACAACAAATCATAGAGATAACCATTGGAAGCGGTTTTAACAACTTTAATGTGAAAGCATTAACTTAAACCAGCCTAAATTAAATTTGAAATCCTTACTTTTGCCAAAAAAATACAAACCTAATATAAGATGACACGCGACAACCAAATTTTTGAACTTATCGATAAAGAATTAAACCGCCAGGAGCATGGTTTAGAGCTTATTGCATCAGAAAACTTTGTAAGCAAGCAGGTAATGGAAGCTGCCGGATCGGTACTAACCAATAAATATGCTGAAGGCTTACCAGGAAAACGTTATTATGGCGGTTGCCAGGTAGTAGATGTGGTAGAGCAGATTGCGATTGATAGGGCAAAAGAATTGTTTGGTGCAGCGTGGGTAAATGTTCAGCCGCACTCTGGTGCGCAAGCAAATGCAGCAGTAATGCTTGCTGTTTTACAGCCTGGTGATAAAATATTAGGTTTCGATCTTTCTCATGGAGGTCACTTAACACATGGTTCACCAGTTAACTTTTCGGGTAAATTATATCAACCATTTTTTTATGGTGTTGAAAAAGAAACCGGACTAATCGATTATAAAAAACTGGAGGAAGTAGCTTTAGCTGAAAAACCAAAATTAATTATCTGCGGTGCATCTGCATACTCTCGCGAGTGGGATTATGCCTTTATCCGTGCTGTTGCTGATAAAATTGGTGCCTTGGTTTTAGCTGATATTTCTCACCCGGCAGGTTTAATTGCTAAGGGTTTATTGGCTAACCCACTTCCACATTGCCATATTGTAACCACAACAACCCACAAAACTTTACGTGGTCCACGTGGCGGTATGATTATGATGGGAAAAGATTTTGAAAACCCATGGGGATTAAAGACGCCTAAAGGTGAAATTCGCCTAATGAGCAATTTATTAGACATGGCTGTTTTCCCAGGTACGCAAGGTGGCCCGTTGGAGCATATCATTGCAGCAAAAGCAATTGCTTTTGGTGAAGCTTTAAGCGAGGAGTACGGAACTTACATTAAACAAGTTGCAGCAAATGCACAGGCAATGGCCAAAGCATTTGTAGCTAAAGGTTATGGTATTATTTCTGGTGGCACCGATAACCACTTGATGTTGATCGATCTTCGTAATAAAAACATCACCGGTAAATTGGCTGAGAATGCTCTAGAAAAAGCAGAAATTACCGTGAATAAAAATATGGTGCCATTTGATGATAAATCTCCGTTTGTAACTTCTGGTATCCGTGTAGGTACAGCTGCTATTACTACCCGTGGTTTAAAAGAGGCTGAAATGGAGCAAATTGTTGAGTTGATCGATCGCGTTTTAACCAACCCTGAAGATGAAGCCAATCTAAACACAGTAAAAGCTGAAGTGATTCAGTTGGTAAGTGCATTTCCATTATATAAGTAAAAAATAGTTCTAATTAATTTTAGAAAGAAAATGTTAAAAAGCAGTTGCATTAATTTGTAACTGCTTTTTTGATGAATTAAGTTTTTTAGCGTTGATGCTGTAAAACAAACGTTTGTTTTATATATTTGGCAAATTAATGTGATAATAAAAACATATGTGTGGAATAGTAGGCTACATTGGCTACAGAGAAGCCTGGCCAATTGTATTAAAAGGTCTTAAAAGATTAGAATACCGCGGTTATGATAGTGCTGGTATTGCACTGATGAATAGCAGCGGTCAGCATATTTATAAAAAAGCCGGAAAAGTTGCTGTTTTGGAAGAGTTTGCTGAAAAAGAAGATAAATCAGGCACAAGTGGCATGGGCCATACCCGTTGGGCTACACACGGTGTTCCTTCAGATCGTAATTCCCATCCACACACTTCAAATAATGGTAAACTTTCTATTATACACAATGGGATCATTGAAAATTATGCCACGCTAAAGGAAGAGTTAGTTAGTCGCGGGCACGAGTTTAAAAGTGATACTGATACAGAAGTATTGATCCATCTGATTGAAGAAATCCAGGAAATTGAAAAGATTGATCTTTTAGAAGCCGTTCGTTTGGCTTTGCATGAGGTAAATGGTGCTTATGCCATTGTAATTATGGATAAGGAACATCCCGATCGTTTAATTGCTGCCCGAAAAGGTAGTCCGATGGTAATTGGCGTTGGACAAGGGGAATATTTTATTGCATCTGATGCTACCCCGATTATAGAGTACACTAAAAATGTAATTTATTTAAAAGATGGCGAAATTGCTTTGATTACCAGAGAGGATCTTTTAATCAAACATTTGGACAACGTTGTTCAAACGCCACAGATTCAGGAATTAGAGTTAAAACTCGAAATGCTCGAAAAAGGTGGTTTTGATCACTTTATGTTAAAAGAGATTTATGAACAACCCCGTTCCATCAAAGATTGTATGCGTGGCCGTATTTATCCTGAAGAAGGTAAAGTACAGCTTGGTGGGATTAAAGAATTTGCAGAGAAACTAAAAAATATTGATCGTATTATCATTGTAGCCTGCGGAACATCGTGGCATGCAGGTTTGGTTGGCGAGTACCTGATCGAAGAGTATGCACGTATCCCGGTTGAGGTAGAATATGCTTCAGAGTTCAGGTACAGAAATCCAATTATCACTGAAAAAGATGTGGTAATTGCCATATCACAATCCGGAGAAACGGCTGATACCATGGCGGCCATAGAAATGGCAAAAGAACGTGGAGCAACTATCTTTGGAATTTGTAACGTTGCAGGCGCTTCTATTCCACGCTTAACCCATGCTGGTGTTTATACCCATGCCGGACCAGAAATTGGTGTAGCTTCTACAAAAGCCTTTACCGCACAGGTAACTGTTTTAACTTTGATGGCCTTTTACATGGCGCAACAAAAAGGTACCATAACCACTTCAAAATTAATAGAACTTTTAACTGAACTAGACAATATCCCTGAAAAGATTCAGATAGCTTTAGAATCGAATGACCTGATTAAAGAAGTTGCAGAAAAAATTAAAGATTCTACCAACTGTTTATTCTTAGGCAGAGGAAGTGGCTTCCCTGTAGCATTAGAAGGTGCTTTAAAATTGAAAGAAATTTCATACATCCATGCAGAAGGTTATCCAGCTGCAGAAATGAAACATGGCCCTATCGCTTTAATCGACGAAGAAATGCCGGTAGTTTTTATTGCTACACAAAACTCATCTTATGAGAAAGTGATCAGTAACATTCAGGAAGTAAAAGCCAGAAAAGGTAAAGTAATTGCTATTGTAACGCAGGGCGATACAGAGGTGAAGAAAATGGCTGATTATTGTATCGAGATCCCTGATGCAAACGAAGCTTTCTTACCACTTTTAGCAACTATTCCACTTCAGTTATTATCGTATCATATTGCGGTAATGCGTGGTTGTAATGTAGATCAGCCAAGGAATCTTGCTAAATCGGTAACCGTAGAATAATTTACAACAAAACAAATAAATAAAGCAGTTGCATTAATTTGTAGCTGCTTTTTTCATTATAATCATATTTAAATAGCGACTTTGTTAATTAAGCCCGATTGAACGGATGTCGTTTTGAGCGTTATGTTTTTAATATCGATAAATTAAAACAGTAGGAGGAAAAGCGGGACTGCAGGCCGCCACGGGCACCAATGTCCACTTTCAAAAAATAATACTACTGGGAATAGATGGATATTCAAAACTAACCTGAAAGAATTGAGCGGCAATCCTGCGATCTTAAAATCCTGGTAAAAAGTAAAGGGCCGATATTCTTTAGAAGAAATATCGACCCTTACCATCTAAATTAACGCTCTCATATATATAAACGAGATTTCTCGCCGAATTGTTTTTTGAAAATGAAAAAAAACGATTATTTCTCGTAACTTCCTAAGGTTGAGGGAGAAATTCTTGTATGGCCTTTTATATCTTTATTGAGAAAGCCTGAAAAATAGGGGTCGTTGCTTAAATCAGCACCTTTTTTTCTTGCCGGGCTATTTGCCGATACCTCAAAATTCTCCATCTCCTTACTGATAAAAGAGGGGTCAGTATTCAAAATATTGCCATTGTTGCCATAACTATTATTGGTAGATCTGATTAAGTTGCTCCATAAATTAAGCTGAACTGCTGCGGATGTTTTCTTTTGGATATCCAGTTCATTCGTTAAACTACCCCAAATAATATTGTTGGTTAAATCTAACTGGAGTTTGTTGTATACATTCGCCGATAAATAATCTGAAAAGCTTAGGGATGCTGTTTTACGGGGAAAATTTAAGTTGTAACCTGCAAAAGTATTTTGTTTAAGGCTGTAATTTCCTCCTCCAACGGCATAAATTAAATAATTGCCACAATTGTACATCACATTATTAAAGGCCAATAGCTCCGAATGATAACCAATGTAGGCAGCCACCTGCATATTTTTGATAATACTATTGCTCAAAATCAATTTAGGATCGGCATTTAACGATAACGAATCAGATGTAATGCCCACCGAGGCATTTTTGATCAGTGCGCTTTTAATTACTCCGTTGCCGGTCCTTTTCAAAAAAATCCCCTTCCATTGACCGGGTTCTTCGCTATATAGGTTTTCCAACCTATCACTACAAAATACAACCGGATCGGTAATACTTCCATTAACCATTAAATTGCCTTCTATGTTTAAACCGGCATCCTTGTGGAAATAAATTTTAGTACCAGGCTGGATCATAAGTGAAGATCCATTTTTAACCGTTAAAGATCCAATTATAATATAGGGTAACGATTTTGTCCAGGTGGTGTTAATGGCAATGGTTTGATCATTAACAAAAACCGCATTCTGGCCATAAGCTAAAAGCCTTATCACTTGCCTGTTTCCATTGGTATTTAAAATAATTGAATCCTGAACCAGGAAGGGTAAATGATCTGTGTTTGGATTAATCATAACCTTTACAAAGAGATTAATAGAATCCTGACCATTTATAACCAGGTCATTTTTGCTAAAGCTATCTTCCCCATTAATATTGATGCTAAATGCAGAACTGTTTCCACCAGCAAGTGTGATTTCAGAAACTTTTACCGCATCATGATTGCTGTTTACAATGCTTAACCGTTTCGTTATAGAACCAACTGAAGTAAAAATGGTATCAAACAACAATTCCTTACTTGGAATATTTAACCTTGCGTTTGTATCTGTGGTAATGCGTTCGCCCTTTCTGCATGCAAAAACAAAAAATATCATCAATAGCAATAAAATAGTTTTTGAAAGCATAACTCAAACTTAGAAAAATGTTTGAGTTCTTACAAGGGGCCCATGGTATAATAAAGCTATTCGGCAAAAGCCAGTGCGGCAATACTAACTTTTGCGGCCCCGCTATTTAAGAGTTCGTTTGCACAGGCTTCTAAAGTTGCACCAGTTGTAATCACATCATCAACCAATAAAGTGTGTTTGCCAGCAATATGTTCCGGGCCAGTTACGCTAAAAACGTTCTGCATATTTTCAAAGCGGTTGTAACGGTTTTTTTTAGTCTGCTTTCTGTAGCATTGTTGCGTACTAAATTTTTTTCGCTAAACCCAATTTCCATTTTATCTGCTATTCCTTCGGCAATAAAAGTACCTTGGTTGTAACCCCTGTATTTATACTTTTTATGATGCAATGGAACTGGAATTACTAAATCAACATCCTGGTAAAAAGAACTCACTTTTGGTCGTTCTCCAAGCAATCCCCCTAGGAGTACGCCAACATCAGTTCTGCCGTTATATTTCAGGTTATGGATCAGGTTTTGCACTTTGGCTCCTTTTCTAAAGTATAACATTGCCATAGCAGCATTAAACAGTACACGCCCCCATAATTGTTTAGCTACCCTGTTTTCTCCATGTTGGTGATAATCGGTAAAAGGCAAATCGTACGGGCATTTGGTACAGATCAAATCCTCGCTGTGGTATACAGCCGCACCACAGGCATTGCAGAGGTTTGGTAATAATAAACCGATTAAATCATCGCACCATCGTTTAACCTGTAACATATAACTAATTTATAAATATTTACGAGGATAGCTATAGTTATTTAGCAAATCAGATTCAGTGCTACTATATAAGTATGTTATTACGGCACGCTTTATTTCAAACCCATCAGGTTTTTGAAACCTGATGGGTTTATTAAGTCGCCCTAAACACCCGATATCCCAAAAAGTTTTGCCGAGGGTTAAACTTTTTCCTGCTGTAAACCATCCACTTACGGAAAACCTTTAGA